>NZ_JBIRHJ010000001.1:1263725-1442333 GCF_044328435.1 Streptomyces sp. NPDC017940
CATGCGGGGGGCGGGGGCGGCCGCGGGGGCGGGCCCGTGGGCAACGCACTACACCAATACGCACCGCGGGGGGGGGGGGGGGGGGTCACCCCCCCCCCGGGGGGGGGGCGGGGGGGGCCGCCCCCCGCCCACCGCTCTCGCGTAGAAAGGCACACATGAAGTCGCGGCCCTCCCGTGAGCGGGGCAGCATCAATCACATGATCCCTAAGTTCCGGGCACTCGCCGCGCGGTGGACGACCGCCGTGCCCGTGCTCGGAGTCGTCCTCCTCGTCCTCACCTGGGGGCGCGATCTGCCGGGGGTGGTCGTCGCCCTGGTGACGGCGGTCCTTGCCGGGGCCGTGCTCTCCGCGGTCCATCACGCCGAGGTCATCGCGCACCGCGTCGGTGAACCCTTCGGATCCCTGGTCCTCGCCGTGGCGGTCACGATCATCGAGGTCGCCCTCATCGTCACCCTGATGGCCGACGGCGGCGACAAGAGCGCGACCCTGGCCCGCGACACCGTCTTCGCGGCCGTCATGATCACCTGCAACGGCATACTGGGCCTCTGCCTGCTGACCGGCGCCCTGCGCCACCGCGTGGCCGTCTTCAACTCCGAGGGCACCGGCGCCGCGCTCGCGACCGTCGCCACGCTGGCCACGCTCAGCCTGGTCCTGCCGACCTTCACGACGTCCAAACCGGGCCCGGAGTTCTCCACCTCGCAGCTGACCTTCGCGGCCCTCGCCTCACTCGTCCTGTACGGCCTGTTCGTCGCGACCCAGACCGTACGGCACCGCGACTACTTCCTGCCGGTCACCAAGCAGGGCAAGGTCGTCGACGCCGACGACCACGCCGAAGTGCCCTCCGCGCGCACCGCCCTCATCAGCCTCGGCCTGCTCGGGCTCGCCCTGGTCGGCGTCGTCGGGCTCGCCAAGGGCGTGTCGCCGACCATCGAGTCGGGCGTCGAGTCCGCAGGCCTGCCGCATGCCGTGGTCGGCGTGATCATCGCCCTGCTCGTGCTCCTTCCCGAGACCATCGCGGCCGTGCGCGCGGCCCGCAGGGACCGCGTCCAGACCAGCCTCAACCTGGCCCTCGGCTCGGCGATGGCCAGCATCGGCCTGACCATCCCGGCCGTCGCCATCGCCTCCGTATGGCTGTCGGGGCCGCTCGTGCTCGGGCTCAGCTCGACCCACATGGTGCTGCTCGTCCTCACGGTCCTCGTCGGCACGCTCACGGTCGTCCCCGGACGCGCCACGCCCTTGCAGGGCGGTGTGCACCTGGTGCTGTTCGCGGCGTACCTGGAGCTCGCGGTCAATCCATGAGAGGCCGCGCCCGGCCGGGGCTGGTGCGAGGCCGGGCCTGAATGCCCGGCCGGACCGATGCCGGACCGGGACTGGTGCCGGGCCGGAACCGATGCCTGGCCGGGACTGGTGCCTGGCCGGGACTGGTGCCTGGCCGAGGGGCGCGTGCGGTCCGGCCGGGCGTCACGCCGCACCGCGCGCACGCCCCCACGGGCTCCCGGGCGGTGGCGTACGGTCACCCCGCGACCGGCACCGCCACCCCCTTCCGCACGGGCCGCGTCTCCGGAAGCAGCGCGAAGCACCCGAGGCTCAGCACCGCCATCGCCACCAGATACGCGGCCACACCCCACGGAGTGCCCTCGCCCCGGGCCGCCGCGGTCGCCACCATGGGCGTGAGCGCGCCGCCGAAGACCCCGGCGAGGTTGTAGCCGACCGCCGCGCCCGTGCAGCGCACGCGGGGCGCGTACAGCTCGGGCAGATACGCGGAGACCACGGCGAACATCGTGACGAACGCGAGCATCGCCACCAGGAAACCGGTGAACATCAGGAGCGGCTCTCCCGTGGCCAGGAGGGCGACCATCGGGAACATCCACAGGGCGGTGGCCGCGCACCCCACCAGACACATCGGCCGCCGCCCGTACCGGTCGCCGAGCAGGGCCGCCACCGGCGTCAGGGCGCCCTGGACGACGACGGCCGCCATGATGCAGGCCAGCATGACCGTACGGCTCACGCCGAGCCGCTCCACGCCGTACGCGAGCGACCACGTCGTGACCGCGTAGAACACCGCGTACCCGACCGCGAGCGCGCCCGCCGTGAGCAGCACCAGGCGCCAGTGCTCGCGCGCCACCTCGACGAAGGGCACGCGCGCGTGCTCGCGCACCTGGAGGAAGTCCGGGCTCTCCACGAGCGAGGCGCGCAGCACGAGTCCGACCAGGGCGAGGAGCCCCGCCCCCCAGAACGGGACCCGCCATCCCCAGGACGCGAACTGGGCGTCCGTCAGTGTCGCGGAGAGCGTCAGCATGACGCCGTTGGCCAGCAGGAACCCGATCGCCGGGCCGACCTGCGGGAAGCTAGACCACAGTGCGCGCCGCTCGGGCGGCGCGTGCTCGGCGGTGAGCAGGACCGCGCCGCCCCACTCGCCGCCGAGCCCCACGCCCTGGACGAAGCGCAGCACCAGGAGCAGCACGGGAGCGGCGGCGCCGATCGACTCGAACGTCGGTACGCAGCCGACGGCCACGGTGGCCAGACCCGTCATGAGCAGCGAGATCATCAGGACGGGACGCCGGCCGCGCCGGTCACCGAGATGTCCGAAGAGCACGGAGCCGAGCGGCCGGGCCACGAAGCCCACACCGAAGGTCGCGAACGCGGCGAGCGTTCCCGCCAGCGGGGAGAAGGTCGGAAAGAACAGCGGCCCGAGGACGAGTGCCGCCGCGGTGCCGTAGATGAAGAAGTCGTAGAACTCGATGGCCGTTCCGGCCAGCGACGCGGCGGCGAGCCGTGGCAGCGAGGGGGCGTCTGCGGTCTGGTCTGTTGACGGAGAGTTACTAGTGTGCACGCTGCGTCACCTACCCGGTGTGACAGGCGGTTACGGGGGCGTGCGGAGGCTCTTGGGGCGCGCACGAGCCGTGGGTGTCCGCAGGTGACGCGGACGCGCCGCTCGGTTCCGTCGACGCGTGTCAGCCCTCCGTACGGGAGCACGTACTGGGGGGTCCGTGTGGCTGAGGTCCACGTCAAAGACGGCTGGAATCGACGGCCGTAACGGCGGGGGCGTACGCGGAGTTCCTCGGTGGTCTTCAGGAACAGCACGCGCCCGTCGTACTCGGCGGCGAGGGCAGCCGGGTCGTCCCAGGGGGGCGATGTCGCGGAAGCGCGGGGTGGGCCGCAGTTCGTAGGGTCCTGGCGTGAACAGGGCAGCAGCCCGAGGCCGGGAGCGGCGCTCGGGCACCGTGATAGACCATCTGTGAGCAGCAGCCCGACGCATGGAGGACCCTGTGCCCCACACCCTCGCCACCGCCCCGGTCATGATCCTCAACGGGCCCAACCTGAACCTCCTCGGCAAGCGCCAGCCGGAGATCTACGGCACCGACACGCTCGCCGACGTCGAGGCGATGTGCGCCAAGGCGGCCGCCGCGCACGGCGGTACGGTCGACCTGCGCCAGTCCAACTACGAGGGGGAGCTGGTGGACTGGATCCACGAGGCACGCGAGCAGCACGCGGGCATCGTCATCAACCCGGCCGCGTACTCGCACACCTCGGTCGCGATCCTCGACGCCCTCAACACCTGCGACGGGCTGCCCGTGGTGGAGGTCCACATCTCCAACATCCACCAGCGCGAGGCGTTCCGGCACCACTCGTACGTCTCCCAGCGCGCCGACGGCGTCATCGCGGGATGCGGGGTGCAGGGGTACGTGTTCGGCGTCGAGCGGGTGGCGGCGCTGGTGGCGGCGCGGGCCTAGGGCCGCCTGTCCGAAAGGCCCTGGGCCCGCCCCGCCGGCAGGATTCACCAGCCGCGCGAACGCCACTCCGCGAGGTGCGGCCGCTCGGCGCCGAGGGTCGTGTCGCCGCCGTGGCCCGGGTAGACCCACGTCTCGTCGGGCAGCGTGCCGAAGATCTTCGCCTCGACGTCGTCCATGAGGTTCGCGAATCTCTCCGGGTCCTTCCAGGTGTTGCCGACGCCCCCGGGGAACAGGCAGTCGCCGGTGAAGACGTGCGGGTGCCCGTGGGGGTCGTCGTACACGAGGGCGATCGAGCCCGGGGTGTGGCCCACCAGGTGTCTGGCCGTGAGCGTGACCCGGCCGAAGGCGATGGTGTCGCCGTCGTCGACCAGGACGTCCGTGGGCACCGGGATGCCCTCGGCGTCCTCGCGGCCCGCGTACGTGCGCGCGCCCGTGGCCGCGACCACCTCCTCCAGGGCCTGCCAGTGGTCCCCGTGCTGGTGCGTGGTGACGACGGACCCGATGCCGTCGTCACCGATCAGCGTCAGGAGCGTCCGGGCGTCGTTCGCCGCGTCGACGAGGAGCTGCTCGCCGGTGGCCCGGCAGCGCAGCACGTAGGCGTTGTTGTCCATCGGCCCGACCGCGACCTTGGAGATCATCAGGTCCTGCAACTCGTGCACGTCCGCGGCTCCGCCGACCCGCACCGCTCCGCTGTACGTCATGGTCGCCAGCCTATAGCGGGGGGAGGGCGGGAAGAGGGCCGCCTTCGGAGGTCAGGTCGGCCGCGAGGGCGTCGCCGCGGCGACGCCCGGCGAGCCAGCCGACCAGGGCCGGGGCCGGGCCGGTGACGGTCACCTCGGGCTTCTCCGCGGCGCGGCCCGTGCGCCACGCGCGCGTGCCGTCGGTGACGCGGGTCGCGGGCACGTCGGGGTTCCCCGAGAAGCGGTCGGTGAGGAAGTCGGTCTCGCGCTCGAGGAACTCGGCCGGCAGGTCTTCGAGCGCGTACCCGACCCCGAGGTCGACGTGGTGCAGCTCCACCTCGACCCAGCGCCGGAACGGCACCCGTGCCGCCGAGTCCGTGATGCCGTTGCGCATCGTGACGGTGCGGGACCAGTCGGCGGGGAGCGCGGCCTGCGCCTCCAGGCGCGCGGCGGACTCCCGCAGGTCGACGAGGTGGGCCGCGATCGGCCGTGGTGCGTCCCGCTCGATGTCGGCGTCGCGGGCCGCACCGCTCGGGTACATGGGCCGTCCGGCCAGCACGTTCACGAGGGCGTCGGCGTTCCGCGCCACGTGGGCGAGGACATGGCCCCGCGTCCAGCCGGGAAGCAGGGAGGGCTCGGCCGCCGAGACATCGTCCAGGGCGGTGGCTGCGGCGAGCAGTCGTTCGGTCGCGTCACGTACAGACGCCAGGTCGCGCACATGATCAATCATGGGCCCGACGATAGCTTCGCCACACGTTCGGGTGAAGGCGCTGGATGAGCCCCGCAAATCGAATGCCCGTGCTATACGCTCGATGATGGCATCGGGCACTCTTGATGGTCGGGCTTCCCCCGCTCCCCGACTCCATCCATTCGAAGATCAAGCCCGGCGTTGTCAGTGGGTCGCTCTAGTCTGTGAAGGACGGGGGCCCCGCCCCTGTCACTTCTCTCAAGAAAGGTGCGGACCGGCGTGGCCGACCGTCTCATCGTCCGTGGAGCGCGCGAGCACAACCTCAAGAACGTCTCGCTCGACCTCCCGCGTGACTCCCTCATCGTCTTCACCGGTCTGTCCGGGTCCGGCAAGTCCTCGCTCGCGTTCGACACGATCTTCGCCGAGGGTCAGCGCCGGTACGTCGAGTCCCTGTCCTCGTACGCCCGCCAGTTCCTCGGCCAGATGGACAAGCCGGACGTGGACTTCATCGAAGGCCTCTCCCCGGCGGTCTCCATCGACCAGAAGTCGACCTCGCGCAACCCGCGCTCCACGGTCGGCACCATCACCGAGGTCTATGACTACCTCCGCCTGCTCTTCGCGCGCATCGGCAAGCCGCACTGCCCCGAGTGCGGCCGCCCGATCTCCCGCCAGTCGCCGCAGGCCATCGTCGACAAGGTCCTCGAGCTGCCCGAGGGCAGCCGCTTCCAGGTCCTCTCGCCGCTGGTGCGCGAGCGCAAGGGCGAGTTCGTCGACCTCTTCTCCGACCTCCAGACGAAGGGCTACAGCCGCGCCCGGGTGGACGGCGAGACCATCCAGCTCTCCGAGCCGCCCACGCTGAAGAAGCAGGAGAAGCACACCATCGAGGTGGTCGTCGACCGCCTCACCGTCAAGGACAGCGCCAAGCGCCGCCTGACCGACTCCGTGGAGACCGCGCTCGGCCTCTCCGGCGGCATGGTCGTCCTGGACTTCGTGGACCTCCCCGAGGACGACCCCGAGCGCGAGCGGATGTACTCGGAGCACCTCTACTGCCCCTACGACGACCTGTCCTTCGAAGAGCTGGAGCCCCGCTCCTTCTCCTTCAACTCGCCCTTCGGCGCCTGCCCCGACTGCACCGGCATCGGTACGCGCATGGAGGTCGACCCCGAGCTGATCGTCCCCGACGAGGACAAGTCGCTCGACGAGGGCGCCATCCACCCCTGGTCGCACGGCCACACGAAGGACTACTTCGCCCGCCTGGTCGGCGCCCTCGCCGACGCGCTCGGCTTCGCCACGGACATGCCGTGGGCCGGCCTGCCGCAGCGCGCCAAGAAGGCCCTCCTGAACGGCCACAAGACCCAGATCGAGGTCCGCTACCGCAACCGCTACGGCAGGGAGCGGGTCTACACCACCGCCTTCGAAGGCGCCGTCCCCTTCGTCAAGCGGCGGCACAGCGAGGCCGAGAGCGACTCAAGCCGCGAGCGCTTCGAGGGCTATATGCGCGAGGTGCCCTGCCCCACCTGTGAGGGCACGCGCCTCAAGCCGATCGTCCTCGCCGTCACGGTGATGGAGAAGTCCATCGCCGAGGTCGCCGCGATGTCCATCAGCGACTGCGCGGAGTTCCTCGCCCGGCTGCGCCTGACCGCCCGCGACAAGAAGATCGCCGAGCGCGTCCTGAAGGAGGTCAACGAACGGCTGCGCTTCCTGGTCGACGTCGGTCTCGACTATCTGTCGCTGAACCGCGCCGCGGGCACCCTCTCCGGCGGTGAGGCCCAGCGCATCCGACTGGCCACGCAGATCGGCTCCGGCCTCGTCGGCGTGCTCTACGTCCTGGACGAGCCGTCCATCGGCCTGCACCAGCGCGACAACCACCGCCTCATCGAGACGCTGGTCCGGCTGCGCGACATGGGCAACACCCTGATCGTCGTCGAGCACGACGAGGACACCATCAAGGTCGCCGACTGGGTCGTCGACATCGGCCCCGGCGCGGGCGAGCACGGCGGCAAGGTCGTGCACAGCGGCTCCCTGAAGGAGTTGCTCGACAACGACAAGTCGGTCACCGGGCAGTATCTGTCGGGCAAGCGGGCCATCCCCGTCCCCGACGTCCGCCGCCCCGCCGACCCCACGCGCCGGCTCACGGTCCACGGCGCCCGGGAGAACAACCTCCAGGACATCGACGTCTCCTTCCCGCTCGGCGTCCTCACGGCCGTCACGGGCGTCTCGGGTTCCGGCAAGTCGACGCTGGTCAACGACATCCTCTACACCCACCTGGCCCGGGAGCTGAACGGCGCCAGGTCCGTCCCCGGGCGGCACACGCGCGTGGAGGGCGACGACCTCGTCGACAAGGTGGTGCACGTCGACCAGTCGCCCATCGGCCGCACCCCGCGGTCGAACCCGGCGACGTACACCGGAGTCTTCGACCACGTCCGCAAGCTGTTCGCCGAGACCACGGAGGCCAAGGTCCGGGGCTATCTCCCCGGGCGCTTCTCCTTCAACGTCAAGGGCGGCCGCTGCGAGAACTGCTCCGGCGACGGCACCATCAAGATCGAGATGAACTTCCTCCCGGACGTGTACGTCCCGTGCGAGGTCTGCCACGGCGCGCGGTACAACCGCGAGACCCTGGACGTGCACTACAAGGGCAAGTCCATCGCCGAGGTCCTCGACATGCCCATCGAGGAGGCGCTCGACTTCTTCGAGGCGGTGCCCGCCATCGCCCGCCACCTGCGCACCCTCCACGACGTGGGCCTCGGGTACGTCAGGCTCGGCCAGTCCGCGCCCACGCTCTCCGGCGGCGAGGCCCAGCGCGTCAAGCTGGCCAGCGAGCTCCAGAAGCGCTCCACGGGCCGCACGGTCTACGTCCTCGACGAGCCGACCACCGGTCTGCACTTCGAAGACATCAGCAAGCTCATCACGGTCCTCTCGGGGCTCGTCGACAAGGGCAACACGGTCATCGTCATCGAGCACAACCTCGACGTGATCAAGACCGCCGACTGGGTCGTCGACATGGGCCCGGAGGGCGGCAGCGGCGGTGGCCTCGTCATCGCCGAGGGCACCCCCGAGCAGGTCGCGGGCGTGCCCGCCAGCCACACCGGCAAGTTCCTGCGGGACATCATCGCCGCGGACCGGATCAGCGACGCCGCGGTGCCGCAGGCGCGCAGGGGCGCGAAGAAGGCCCCCGCCAGGAAGACGGTGGCCGCGACGGCGTCCACCAAGAAGACGGCCACGGCCAAGACGTCCACGGCGAAGACAGCCACGGCGAAGACGTCCACCAAGCAGGCAGCCGTCAAGAAGACGGCCGCCACGCAGGCGGGCGCTAAGAAGACGGTGGCCAAGAAGACGGTGGCCAAGAAGGGTGCAGCGAAGAAGGTCGGCACGCGGTCTCGCACGGCCTGAGTGCCCGGCCCGCCCGGTCCGGTTCCGGGGCGGTGGCGGGAGGTCCCCACCGCCCCGGTTCCCGTTTCGGTTCCGGTCCGGGCGCATGTCGGGGGGGGGGGCCCCCCCGGGGCCCCCCCCCCCCCGCGGGGTTGGGGGGGGCGGCGGGGGGGGGGGGGGGGGGGGGGGGGCCCCCCCCCCGGGGGGGGCCGGGGGGGGGCGGGGGGGGGGGCGGGGGGGGGGGGCCCCCCGGGGGGCCCCCCGCCGCCGACGTCTTGTTGCGCGTGCGCCGACGTGATCGGCTGGGCCGTGCGGGCCCCGCACCCGGCCCCCGGACCGAGCTGCGAGGAGAGTGCGGACCATGACCGAGGAGTCGACGCGCGCAGCAGTGGCCCCGTCACCACGGTCGTCCTCTCCCGCCCGCACGTCCGCAACGCGGTCGACGGCCCCACCGCCCGTGTGCTCGCCGACGCCTTCCGGGCCTTCGAGGCCGACTCCGAGGCGTCGGTCGCCGTCCTGCGGGGTGAGGGCGGCACTTTCTGCGCGGGCGCCGACCTCAAGGCCCTGGGCACGCCCGACGCCAACGACGTCACCGAGATAGACGCCGCGGGCGGCACCGAGGACGCGGGTGGCACCGACAGGGCGGGTGGCACTGGCGGGGTGAGCGGCACCGACAGGGCGAGTGGCACCGACATGGCGGGTGGCACTGGCGAGGTGAGCGGCACCGACAGGGCGGGTGGCACCGGCGGGGTGAGTGGCACCGAGGACGCGAGCGGCACCCATGGCGTCCGCAGCACCCAAGGCGTCGGCGGTCCCGACAACGGGCCGATGGGGCCGACGCGTCTGAACCTGTCCAAGCCGGTGATCGCCGCGGTCTCCGGCCATGCCGTGGCGGGCGGCCTGGAGCTGGCGCTCTGGTGCGACCTGCGGGTGGCGGAGGAGGACGCCGTGTTCGGGGTGTTCTGCCGCCGCTGGGGTGTTCCTCTCATCGACGGCGGAACGGTACGGCTGCCCCGGATCGTCGGCGAGGGCCGCGCCCTCGACCTCGTCCTCACCGGTCGCCCGGTGGACGCGGCGGAGGCACTCGGCATGGGGCTCGTCAACCGCGTCGTACCGAAGGGAGCCGGGCGTGCGGCGGCCGAGGGGCTCGCCGCGGAGATCGCCGCGTTCCCGCAGACCTGCCTGCGGCACGACCGGCTCTCCGTCCGCGAACAGCACGGCCTTCCCGAACGGCAGGCCCTCGCGGGCGAGCTGCGGCACGGCCTGCACTCGCTCGCCGAAGCGGCCGACGGCGCCGCACGGTTCGCCGCGGGAGCGGGACGGCACGGCGCCTTCGGCAGGGATGACACGTAGGCGTCCGGGCCGGGCCGCTCACGGCGACGTACCGGGGCGCACCCCGAACCCGGTCCCTACGCCTCCCCGGCGCCCGGCTCCGAGAATTGCAGGTCGAGCTGGATCTTCACGACCTCCCCGAGCATGCCGGGGGCGAACGTGAGGCCGTACTCGCTGCGGCGGATCTCACCCGTCGCCTCGAAGCCGGCGTGCCGGACGTCGCCGAACGCGCCGAGGCCACCGAACTCCACGGCGAGCGTCACCGGACGGGTGACGTCGCCGATGGTCAGGTCGCCCGTCATCGCCCACTCCGCACCGGCGCCCGTGATCCGGCGCGAACGGAACGCCATCGTCGGGCGGCGCTCCACATCGAGCAGGTCGGAGGCGCGCACGTGGGCGTCGCGGTCGGTGTTGCCGGTGTCGATCGACGCCAGGGCGATGGTGGCGTTCACCGCGGTGTCCGCAAGGGTCTCGCCCACCACCAGCTCCGCCTCGAACTCCGTGAAGCGGCCCCGCACCTTGGAGATGCCGAGGTGGCGGATGGTGAAGTTGACGGCCGAGTGCAGCGGGTCGTGTACCCAGCGGCCCGCGGGCAACGGCAGGGCGGGGACGGCCGCGGAGGCCGGGGGAGCAACGGCAGGGGCAGCGGCGGAAGTTTCGGTCTCGAAGGTCATGCCGTCCACTCTGCGGCGGCGCGGGCACCGGAGGGAGGCCGGGCCGAGACTGGTAGTGGCAGGGACACGCTGAGGGCGGTCATGCGGGAAAGCGTCCTGGTACGTTCGAACGGTGAGCGACAACGAGCTGGGAGCCTTTCTGCGCGCCCGCCGCGAGGCCGTCACCCCCACCGAAGCGGGGCTGCCGAGCGGCCCGCGCCGCCGCACCCCCGGGCTGCGGCGCTCCGAGGTCGCCACCCTCGCGGGCATCAGCGTGGAGTATCTGACCCGCCTCGAACAGGGGCGTGACCGCAACCCCTCGCCGTCCGTGCTCGGTTCGCTCGCCGACGTACTGCGGCTGAACGTCGAGGAGCGCCTGCATCTGCGCCGCCTCGACAGGGTGAGCAGCGCGGCGGACGACCCCTGCTGCTCGGCGGCGCCACCGCCCGGCCTGTCCGTGCGGCCCACCGTGCGCGCCCTCGTCGACCGCCTCGAACCCACTCCGGCGGTGCTGCTCAACCGGCTCAGCGACGTCCTCGCGTACACGACCGGCTACGAACGGATCGTCCGGCCCCTAGGCCTGCTCGACGACGACAGGCCCAACCTGCTGCGCTTCGTCTTCACCGACGCACGGGCGCGCACCGCGTTCACCGAGTGGGACCTCGTCGCGGACGACCAGATCGCGCACCTGCGCAGCGAGTCGCCGATGATCGACCCCCATGTGCGGAATTTCGTCGACGAGTTGACGGTGCTCGCGGGGAAGCCGTTCGCCGAGCGCGTCGAGGGTGTCCCCGGGGTGCCGCGCCGCAGCGGCGTACAGAGCCTGACTCACCCGCAGGTGGGTGCGCTGCGCCTGGCGTACGAGTCGCTCGCCCTGCCGGACGTCGACGGACAGCGGCTCCTGGTCCAGCTGCCCGCGGACGACGCCACCACGGCGGCGCTCGACCGTCTGAACGGCCGCCGGCCGGGCGGCCTGCGCGCGGTGGGCGACTGACCCGGGCCCGGCTCCTGTGCCCCCGTCCGGCGCTGGTGCCCCACCTGGCCCTAGCGCCTCACCCGGCCCCAGCGCCACTCGGCCCTAGCGCCACTCGGCCCCAGCGCCACCCAGCCCTAGCGCCTGAACCGGCTCAGCGCCGCGCCCGGCCCCAGCGCCGCGCCCGGTCCCAGCACCTCACCCGGCACTGCTACGCCTCGTGCAACTCCCGCGCGTACGGTGGCTCCGCGCCCGCGCGCGAGCAGGTGATCGCCGCCGCGCGCGCCGCGAACCGCAGCACCGTCTCCCAGTCGTCGGCGCCGAGGCCCGCCACCGCGTCCGCGGACAGCGCGTCGCGTGCGTCGAGGGCGTGCAGCAGCGCGGCGTTGACCGTGTCGCCCGCGCCGATCGTGTCCACGACGTCGACCGCGACACCGGGCACGGACACCTCGACGCCGGCACGCGTGTAGACGCGGAGGCCGTCGCCGCCCCGCGTCACCACCACGGCCGCGGGTCCCGACGCCAGCCACTCCTGGGGCGTGCCGCCCAGCCAGCGCGCGTCCTCCTCCGACACCTTCAGGAGCGTCACCGAGGGCAGCCAGCTCTTGAAGCGGGCGCGGTAGGTGTCGGCGTCGGGGATGAGGCCGGAGCGGATGTTGGGGTCGAGCGCCGTGCAGACGCCGCGCTCCGCCGCGTCCCGCATCAGTTGCTCGTAGGCGGTCGCGCCCGGCTCCAGGGCGAGCGAGCAGGTCCCGAAGGACATCGCCCGCACGCCGTCCGGAAGCCGGGAGGGCGCGGAGAAGAGGCGGTCCGCGGTGCCGTCGACGTAGAAGGAGTAACCGGCGGAACCGTCCGCGCCGATCGAGGCGACGGCCAGCGTCGTCGGCTCGTCCCCGCGCTGGACGTGCCGCACGTCGACACCGGCGGCCCGCAGCCCCGCGAGCAGCGCATCGCCGAACGCGTCGGTCGAGACCCGGGAGCAGAAGGCGGCGGGGGAGCCGAGGCGGCCGAGGGCGATCGCGGTGTTGTACGGACCGCCGCCGAGGCGCGGCGCCAGCGCGGGCAGGGCGGGGGCCTGGCCTACGGCGCCCGCGGCCGAGTTCGCGCCCGCGCCTGCGGCCGGGTTCGCCCCCGCGCCCGAGTGCACCCCCGCGCCCGAGGCCGGGCCCACACCCCCACCCCCGCCCAGGTCCGCACCCGGGTTCGCCCCCGAACCCCCGCCCCCGCCGACCCCAGCATCACCCACCCCCGCCACATACCTCCCGTCCCGCGGCGTAGGGGCCTGCGGAACGAGGTCGATCAGGGCCTCTCCTGCGACGACGATCACTGATGGTCCCCTTCCGCGCTCCCGTGCTCCGGCACCCCGGCGCCCCGGTGTCCCGACGGCGTCCCGGCTGCGTTCTGCGCACAGGCTAGGGCCTGCGGCGGGGGGTGCGGGTGATGCGGGCGGCACTCGGGCGCCGCGGAGCCGCACCCGGTCACCGGATCGCCCCCCGGTAGGGTCTATGCGTCGCCGAACCCCCTGACCTGTGGAGAGTCCATGCCCGGCACGCCCCCCGCCCGCCGTACCGTGCTCCGCGCCGCCGCGCTCGTCCCGGCCGCGGGGCTCGGGCTCGCCGCCTGCTCGACCGGCGGCGACGGCAACCGGTCGGCGCCGCGGGAACCGGTGGACCTGGGCGCGGCCGACGAGGTCCCGGTGGGCTCCTCCAAGCTCTACACCGCCGAGAACGTGGTGGTCAGCCGGATCGCCGACGACGAGTACAAGGCGTTCAGCACCATCTGCACCCATGCCCGGTGCCCCATCCGCAAGCTCCGGGGCGCCAAGCTGACCTGTCAGTGCCACGGCAGCGAGTTCGACGCCAGGAGCGGCGAGGTGCTCCGTGAGCCCGCGGTGTCACCCCTGAAGGAGCTGCCGGTGAAGGTCGAGGGCGGCAAGATCGTGGCGGGTCCGGGCGCCTGACCGGGCCGGAGCCCGCACTCACTGCCAGTCCCAGACCATCCCGATCAGCCCGGCCCGCACCTGCGGTTCCACGAGGTGCACCGACCGGTGGCTGCCGCTCAGCGTCAGCTCCTGGCGCCCCAGGCGCGGGGCGGCCGCCGAGTGCTGGGTGAAGCGGTGGCAGCGTACGGGGAGCGCGTTCTCGGCGAACCTGACCTGGAGGGCGTACTGGCCGCCGGCGAAGCTGAAACTGCGTACGTACTCGGTGCTCGTGCCCGCCGTGCCGTCCTCGAAGCCGTAGCAGAACAGATGGGTGTCGCCTGCCCGCAGCCGCGCGTCGAACAGGAGCTCCGCGACCAGGACGCCGGTGTCGTGGTGCCAGCGGACACGGCCCGTGCGGCAGTTCTCCAGGGCGCGCACCTGCACGTGTTCGGGGGAGGAGCCGGGGTCGCCGTGGTGGATGGCCAGGTAGCGGTCGATGCCGTCCTTGTGGGAGCGCACGACGTGCTGGGAGTCGCGCCCGAGGAGTTCGCGCTGCGCGCCGATGCGTACGCGCTCGTGATGGCCGACGGTGTGCAGACCGCCGTCGCGCGGTGCCTCCAGGTCGGCGAGCAGCGACTGAAGGACGTCGGACGCCTCCATCAGGGAGCGGTAGGAGCGGGCTGCGGGCCGCTCCGCGTCCGGCCGCTCGTCGGCCTTGGCGAGCAGCCTGATCAGGGACTCCTCGGGGAGCCGCAGTATCTCCTCCAGGGCGCGTACGGCGCGCAGCGACTCGGGGCGCTGGGGGCGCCGCGCGCCCTGCTGCCAGTAGCTCAGGCTGGTCACGCCGACGTGGACGCCCGCCCGCGCCAGGTGGTGGCGCACACGCTGAAGGGGCAGCCGCCGGGCGGCGATGGCGGCCCGCAGGGCGACGTGGAACGGGCCGGTGCGCAGGGCGGTGGCCAGGTCCTCGGCGCGGTCGTCCGGGGGAGCGGCGGAAGACGAGGCGGAGGGAGGAGCGAGGGGAGTGGCGGAAGGGGAGGTGGAGGGAGGGGCGAGGGGAGTGATGGGAGGGGAGGTCGAGGGAGGAGCGAGGGGGGTGGCGGAGGGAGAGGCGACGGGGGAGGCGTGGGGGGAGGCGTGCCGCACCGCAGGTCCTTTCTGTGAACGTTCACTGCTGCCGCGCGGGTGTACGCCCCGGTCGGGGCGGGCGGCCTGGTGGGCGTACGACCGGTGTTCACACGGGTACGCCGCCGTTCACGCTGCAATTCATTCCGCATTGAAGCGTGTTGACCTGCACCGGACAACACCTGATGCTCAATCGCAGCGTCCGGACGCGCTCCTCCACCTCTCACCCCACTTCGCTCGGGAGGAACGCGATGCACCACAGAAACAGCGGATCCAGCCGTCGCAGACGGATCTCCGCGCTCACCGTCGCCGCGGCGGCCTTCCTCGCCGTACCGGCGGCCACCGCCGCTGCCGCGCCTAACGGGACGCCGTCCCCCCACAGCGTGTCGTCGACCGACGCCCCGGCCGCCTCGGGAGCGGCCGGCACGTCGGCTCTCGCGGCCAAGCGTCTGAACATCACCATGCAGGCACAGCAGAAGAACAACTGGTGCTGGGCCGCGGCGGGCAACACCATCGCCACGTACCTGGGCAGGAACTACAGCCAGAACCAGTTCTGCAACGCCGCCTTCGGCCGCAACCAGAACACCGAGTGCCCCAACAACCAGGCCACCCTGGGCAATGTGCAGAACGCCCTGGCCTGGGCGGGCATCAACCGGGGCTCGTACGTCACGGGCTGGCTCCGCTACCCCACCGTGCAGGCGGAGATCGACGCCGACCGCCCCATCGAGACCCGCATCCTGTGGTCCAACGGCGGCGGTCACATGCACACCATCTACGGCTACGACACGGCCAACAGCTGGGTGTACTGGGGCGACCCCTGGCCCTCGAGCGACCGCTACAACTGGGCCTCCCACGACTGGTACGTGAACAACAACACCTTCTCCTGGACCCACTCGCTGTACCGGATAGGGGCGTGAGCGCGATGACCCGTCACGAAGCCCGCACCGGTCAGGTCCTGAAGGCCACGCTCGCGGGGACGGCCGCCGCGCTGCTCCTCGGCCTCGCGGCACCGCACGCCTCCGCCGCCCCGGGCCCGGCCGCCCGCCCCGCAGCGCCCGTCCCGCCCGCGCCCGGCGCGCCCTCGGACGCCTCTCGCGACGCCGCCCACGAAGCGGCCGGGGCCCCGAAGACCCTGGAGACGCTCTCCCGCTTCTTCGCCCGCGAGGGAGCCGTCACGAAGGCGGCGGCCGACCCGCGGGTGCCGGGCGACAAGGCCGTACCCGTCTACTACTTGTCGCCGGACTTCGTGGCGGGCAAGAAGGAGGCACCCGTCGCCCGGATGGAGTTCCTCGCCAGCAGGGCGGTCTCGGCCGACGGCCAGGAGGCCTCCCTGTGGTCCGTACGGCAGGGCGGCTCCTGGCAGATCGTGAACATCGCCACCGGGGACGACGAGACCCACTACGCGCGCGTGGGCGCCGACAAGCTCCCCGGAGGCACCGTCTTCCACGAGCCGCAGATCAACGCCTGGTACGTCACCAAGGGCACCCGCGTCCTGCCGCTCGACAAGGAGGCCCGGCGGGCGGTCGGTGCCGGCGGCACGACCACCGCCGCCTATCAGCAGCGGGTGCGCAAGGAGTACGGCGACAAGCTGCCCGGGTCGGCGTACGCGAAGTCCGGCAAGGCGGGGGGCTTCGCCGAGGGGGCGCGGGACCAGGCCGGGGGTGCCTCGGCCCCGGCCGGGAGCGCGGCGTCCCCTGCCGGGGACGGCGGGGCGGTGACCGTCGCCTCCTCCCTGGCCGGAGCGGGCGCGCTGGTCGCGCTCGGTCTGTCCGGAGCCGCCGTGGTCCGGCGGCGGGGGCGCCGTCTGGGCTGAGGTGACCGGCCTCCGGCCGTGACGTTCCCCACCCGTCCGCCCTGCCGGGGCGGGCGGGGCACCCCGGCCCGGGGGTGGCCCCACGCCGCCCCCGAGCCGGAGGCGGCCTCGCACCCCGAGCCGGAGGCGGCCTCGCACCCCGAGCCGGAGGCGGCCTCGCACCCCGAGCCGGAGGCGGCCTCGCACCCCGAGCCGGAGGCGGTCCCGCACCCCGGCCCGGAGGGCGACCGGAACCCGGGCGTTCGGCCGCCGCGACTGACTGTCACTGCTCGCCAGTAGGCTGTCCGACATGGCCGACCCATCCAGCTACCGCCCCAAGCCGGGACAGATCCCCGACTCGCCGGGGGTCTACAAGTTCCGTGACGAGCACCGCCGGGTGATCTACGTCGGGAAGGCCAAGAGCCTGCGCCAGCGTCTCGCGAGCTACTTCCAGGACCTGGCGAACCTGCACCCGCGCACGGCCACGATGGTCACCACCGCGGCGTCCGTGGAGTGGACCGTCGTCGCCACGGAGACCGCGGCGCTCCAGCTCGAGTACACCTGGATCAAGGAGTACGACCCGCGGTTCAACGTGAAGTACCGCGACGACAAGAGCTACCCCTACCTCGCGGTGACGATGAACGAGGAATTCCCGCGCGTGCAGGTGATGCGCGGTCAGAAGAAGAAGGGCGTGCGCTACTTCGGCCCGTACGGCCACGCCTGGGCGATCCGCGACACGGTGGACCTGCTCCTGCGCGTCTTCCCCGTCCGCACGTGCTCCGCCGGCGTCTTCAAGAACGCCGCCCGCACCGGCCGCCCCTGCCTCCTCGGCTACATCGGCAAGTGCTCCGCGCCCTGCGTCGAGCGCGTCTCCCCCGAGGAGCACCGCGAACTGGCCGAGGACTTCTGCGAGTTCATGACCGGCCGCACGGGCACCTACATCCGGCGCCTCGAACACCGGATGACGGAAGCCGCCGAGGACATGGAGTACGAGCGCGCGGCCCGGCTCCGCGACGACATAGGGGCCCTCAGGAAGGCCATGGAGAAGAGCGCCGTCGTCCTCGCCGACGCCACCGACGCCGACCTGATCGCGGTCGCCGAGGACGAGCTGGAGGCCGCCGTCCAGATCTTCCACGTACGCGGCGGGCGCGTACGCGGCCAGCGCGGCTGGGTCACGGACAAGGTCGAGGCCGTCTCCACGGCCGACCTGGTCGAGCACGCCCTCCAGCAGCTCTACGGAGAGGAGACGGGTGACGCCGTCCCCAAGGAGGTCCTCGTCCCCGCCCTGCCCGACCCCGTGGAGCCCGTCCAGGACTGGCTCACCCAGCGCCGCGGGTCGAACGTGTCGCTGCGCATCCCCCAGCGCGGCGACAAGAAGGCCCTCATGGAGACCGTCGCGCGCAACGCCCAGCAGTCCCTCGTCCTGCACAAGACCAGGCGCGCCTCCGACCTGACGACCCGCTCCCGGGCCCTCGAGGAGATCGCGGCGGCCCTGGACCTCGACAGCGCGCCCCTGCGCGTCGAGTGCTACGACATCTCGCACCTCCAGGGCGACGACGTGGTGGCGTCCATGGTCGTCTTCGAGGACGGCCTGGCCCGCAAGAGCGAGTACCGCCGCTTCCAGATCAAGGGCTTCGAGGGCCAGGACGACGTCCGGTCCATGCACGAAGTGATCACGCGCCGCTTCCGGCGCTATCTGGTGGAGAAGGAGAAGACCGGGGAGTGGTCGTCGGAGGAGGTGCAGGAAAGCCTCACCGAGGAGGACGGGCGGCCCAAGAAGTTCGCGTACCCGCCGCAGCTCGTCGTCGTGGACGGCGGGCAGCCGCAGGTCGCGGCCGCCCAGCGTGCCCTGGACGAGCTCGGCATCGACGACATCGCCGTCTGCGGCCTCGCCAAGCGCCTCGAAGAGGTCTGGGTGCCCGGCGAGGACGACCCGGTGATCCTGCCGCGCACCAGCGAGGGCCTCTATCTGTTGCAGCGGGTGCGGGACGAGGCGCACCGCTTCGCGATCGCCTACCAGCGCACGAAGCGGACCAAGCGCTTCCGCTCGAGCCCGCTCGACGACGTGTCCGGTCTCGGCGACGCCCGTAAGCAGACACTGATCAAACACTTCGGTTCGGTGAAGAGACTCCGGTCGGCCACCATCGACCAGATCTGCGAGGTGCCCGGCATAGGCCGCAAGACGGCGGAGGCCGTCCTCGCCGCCTTCGCCCGGGCGGAACCGGCGGCACCCGCCGTGAACACCGCCACCGGCGAGATCATGGAGGACGAGCAGGACGCGCCGCCCGCCCCGGCGAGTGACTCCGGACACGGCGACGAGCCCGCGGGGGCGGCGGACCCGCGGGAACCCGCGGCCCCCACACGCGCGGGTGACGCATACGACGGCGAGCCGCCCGCGGGTGCGGGAGACTCGCACGACGGGGAAGGGACCGGTCGGGCCCGGGCCCCGAGCAACGGCTAGGGCGCCCACGCGCGTGGGCGCCGCACACGGACGACGGGGGATGGAGACATGAGCGAGCACGACGAAGACGGAGCGCAAGTGAGTACGGGCACCACCATCGAACCGGGCGAGGCGGCGGAGGCGGCCATCCCCGAGCTGGTGATCATCTCCGGGATGTCCGGTGCGGGCCGCTCCACGGCGGCCAAGTGCCTGGAGGACCTCGGTTGGTTCGTCGTGGACAACCTGCCGCCCGCGCTGATCCCCACCATGGTGGAGCTGGGCGCCCGCTCCCAGGGCAATGTCGCGCGCATCGCGGTCGTCGTCGACGTCCGCGGCCGCCGCTTCTTCGACAACCTGCGCCAGTCCCTCGCGGACCTGGAGTCCAAGCACGTCACCCGGCGCATCGTGTTCCTCGAGTCATCGGACGACGCCCTGGTGCGCCGCTTCGAGTCGGTGCGCCGCCCGCACCCGCTCCAGGGCGACGGCCGCATCGTCGACGGCATCGCGGCCGAGCGCGAACTCCTGCGCGAGCTGCGCGGCGACGCCGACCTGGTCATCGACACCTCCAGCCTGAACGTGCACGAGCTGCGCGCCAAGATGGACGCCCAGTTCGCCGGCGACGAGGAGCCGGAGCTGCGGGCCACGGTCATGTCCTTCGGCTTCAAGTACGGCCTGCCGGTCGACGCGGACCTGGTCGTGGACATGCGCTTCCTGCCCAACCCGCACTGGGTGCCCGAGCTGCGCCCGTACACCGGACTCAACGAGGAGGTGTCGGCGTACGTCTTCAACCAGCCCGGCGCCAAGGAGTTCCTCGACCGCTACACCGAACTGCTCCAGCTGATCGCCGCGGGCTACCGCCGCGAGGGCAAGCGGTACGTGACCATCGCCGTGGGCTGTACGGGTGGCAAGCACCGCTCCGTCGCCACGTCCGAGAAGCTGGCCGCCCGGCTGACCGCCGCCGGGATCGAGACCGTCCTCGTCCACCGGGACATGGGGCGCGAATGAAGCCCAACCGCCGGGTGCTCCGCCTGAACCGCACGGGCCGCAAGCGGGGCGCCCAGCCCAAGGTCGTCGCCCTCGGCGGCGGCATGGGCCTGTCCGCCTCGCTCGCCGCGCTGCGTCGCATCACCGGCGACCTCACCGCCGTGGTGACGGTCGCCGACGACGGCGGCTCCAGCGGGCGGCTGCGCGCCGAGCTCGGGGTGCTGCCGCCCGGCGATCTGCGCAAGGCCCTCGCCGCGCTGTGCGGCGACGACGACTGGGGCCAGACCTGGGCGCGCGTCATCCAGCACCGCTTCCAGTCCCGCGGCGACCTGCACGAGCACGCGGTCGGCAATCTGCTGATCGTCGCCCTGTGGGAGCAGCTCGGCGACCACGTCCAGGCCCTCGACCTGGTCGGCAGGCTGCTCGGCGCGCAGGGCCGGGTGCTGCCCATGTCCGCCGTGCCGCTGGAGCTCCAGGCGCTGGTCAGGGGCCACGACCCGGACCGGCCCGACGACGTGGACACCGTCCGCGGCCAGGCCACGGTCGCGCTCACGCCGGGCGAGGTGCAGTCCGTGCACGTCGTCCCGCAGGACCCGCCCGCCGTCCCCGAGGCCGTCGAGGCCGTCCTGGACGCCGACTGGGTGGTTCTCGGCCCCGGATCCTGGTTCTCCTCCGTGATCCCGCACCTGCTCGTGCCCGAGCTGCTCGACGCGCTCACGGGGACCAAGGCCCGCCGGGTGCTCTCCTTGAACCTCGCGCCGCAGCCCGGAGAAACCGAGGGGTTCTCTCCGCAGCGTCATTTGGAGGTTTTGGCCCGACACGCCCCTAAACTCGCCCTGGACGTGGTGCTGGCCGACGAGGCCGCCGTGCCCGACCGTGGATCCCTCACCGATGCCGCCAAGCGGTTCGGCGCCACGGTGGAGCTGGCGCCGGTGGCCCGGCAGGACGGCAGCCCCCGGCACGACCCGGAGCTGCTGGCCGCCGCGTACGACCGTATTTTTCGGATGCATGGAAGGATCGGCCCATGGCGATGACGGCAGCGGTGAAGGACGAGATCTCCCGGCTCCCCGTCACCCGGACCTGCTGCAGAAAAGCAGAGGTCTCGGCGATCCTGCGGTTCGCGGGCGGCCTGCACCTGGTGAGCGGCCGCATCGTGATCGAGGCGGAGCTGGACACGGCGATGGCGGCCCGGCGGCTCAAGCGGGACATCCTGGAGATCTTCGGGCACGGCTCGGAGCTGATCGTGATGGCCCCGGGCGGCCTGCGCCGCGGCTCGCGCTACGTCGTACGGGTGGTTGCCGGCGGTGACCAGCTGGCCCGCCAGACCGGTCTGGTGGACGGCCGCGGCCGTCCCATCCGCGGCCTGCCGCCGCAGGTGGTCTCGGGGGCCACCTGCGACGCGGAAGCCGCCTGGCGCGGCGCGTTCCTCGCGCACGGCTCCCTGACCGAGCCCGGCCGCTCCTCCTCCCTGGAGGTGACCTGCCCGGGGCCCGAGGCGGCGCTCGCCCTGGTCGGCGCGGCCCGGCGGTTGCAGATCGCCGCGAAGGCCCGCGAGGTGCGCGGCGTGGACCGGGTCGTCGTCCGTGACGGGGACGCGATCGGCGCCCTCCTCACCCGGCTCGGCGCCCACGAGTCGGTGCTCGCCTGGGAGGAGCGGCGGATGCGCCGCGAGGTCCGGGCCACCGCCAACCGCCTGGCCAACTTCGACGACGCCAACCTGCGCCGCTCGGCCCGTGCCGCCGTCGCCGCGGGCGCCAGGGTGCAGCGCGCCCTGGAGATCCTCGCCGACGAGGTGCCTGAGCACCTGGCGGCCGCGGGCCGGCTGCGCATGGAGCACAAGCAGGCCTCCCTCGAGGAGCTCGGCGCGCTCGCCGACCCGCCGCTGACCAAGGACGCCGTGGCCGGACGCATCCGGCGCCTGCTCGCCATGGCCGACAAGCGGGCGCAGGACCTGGGCATTCCGGGTACGGAGTCCAATCTGAGCGACGAGCTCGCCGACAACATGGTGGTCTGACGAGCAGGGTGGTCCGACGAACCTGGTGGTCCGACGAACCTGGTGGTCCGACGAACCTGGTGGTCCGACGAGCAGGGTGGTCCGACGAGCAGGGTGCTCTGACGAACCTGGTGGTCCGACTCTGACGAACCCGGTGCTCCGACGCCCCCGCGGACCCCACGGAGCCGCCGGCGCCCCACGGGCCCCGGCGGCTTCCCCGTTGCCGTCGGCCGCCGCCGCGGCCCACCCCGTATCCGCCGCCCCGCACCCCGCAACCCCGCCCGTACGGGAACCGCCCACCCGACGTATTGACATGATCATGAAGGGTGACAAGCCTGGCGTTCGCGCACAACCGTGCCGGACAACTGCAAGGGGGGCTCATGAGACGAAGAGCGCGCGCGAGATCGATCCTCGCCGCCGGCGCACTGCTCGTCGGCGGACTCGCCGCCGCACCGCACGCCGGAGCGAGCGGACCGGCGAAGGCCGCGACCGCCGACGACGGCACAGCCGTACAGGTCTACCGTGCCGACGTCACCAAGAAGCAGATCCCGATCCTGGTCGAGGCGGGCCAGGACGCGCACGAACTGGCCGGACAAGCACCCGAGCACGGCACCGGCAGCGTCGAGCTGTACCTGACGAAGGCCCAGGCAGAGAAGATCGAGCGCCGGGGCGTCGAACTCCGGGAGCACAAGGTCTCCGCGGCCGCCGCGAAGCGGGTCGAGGCCGCGGGCGACGGCGTCTACCGGCCCTACAGCGGCAAGGGAGGGCTCCAGGAGGAGATCGTCAGGACGGCGCAGGCCCACCCCGGCATCACCAAGGTCGTCTCCATCGGCAAGACGGTCCAGGGCAAGGACATCCTCGCGCTGAAGCTCTCCAAGGGCGCCAAGAAGTCCAAGGACGGCTCCAAGCCCGCCACGCTGTACATGTCCAACCAGCACGCGCGCGAGTGGATCACCCCGGAGATGACCCGCCGCCTGCTGCACCACTACCTGGACAACTACGGCAAGGACAAGCGCGTCACCAGGCTCGTGAACTCCACCGAGCTGTGGTTCGTGCTCTCCGCCAACCCGGACGGCTACGACTTCACGCACGCCGCCGGCGGCGACCGCCAGTGGCGCAAGAACCTCCGCGACATCGACGGCGACGGCCGGATCGCCGCGGGCGACGGCGTCGACCTCAACCGCAACTTCGCCTACAAGTGGGGCTACGACAACGAGGGTTCGTCCCCCAACCCGTCCTCCGAGACCTACCGCGGCACCGGAGCGATGTCCGAACCCGAGACGAAGGCGATCGACCGCTTCCAGAAGCGCATCGGCTTCACGTACGGGATCAACTACCACTCGGCGGCCGAACTGATCCTCTACGGAGTGGGCTGGCAGGTCGCCACGCCCACCCCCGACGACGTGCTCTACAAGGCACTCGCAGGCACCCCCGAGAAGCCCGCGGTCCCCGGCTACCACCCGCAGGTCTCTTCCGAGCTGTACACCACCAACGGCGAGGCCGACGGCCACGCGGGCAACGTCAACGGCATCGCGATGTTCACCCCCGAGATGTCCACCTGCCAGACCGCGTCGAACGTCGACCCCGGCGACGCCTGGAGGCCCGAGGACTGCGCGTCCATCTTCACCTTCCCCGACGACGAGAAGCTGATACAGCAGGAGTTCGCGAAGAACGTGCCCTTCGCGCTCGCCGTCGCCGAGACCGCGCTGCACCCCGACCGCCCGGTGTCCGTGTCCGGCGTCGACGCGCCCGACTTCACCCCCGACTCCTTCACCACCTCCTACGCGCGCGGCGGTGACCAGGAGGTCGCCGTCACCGCCCGCAGGTCCGTACGCGACAAGGAGCTCCGCTACCGCGTCGACGGCGGCCGCACGCGCACCGAGGACCTCGCGCGCTGGAAGGGCGGCGAGACCTACGGCGGCGAGGACAACCTGTACTTCGACCAGTACCGCGCCGAGATCGAGGACACGCGCGCGGGCGACAAGGTCGAGGTGTGGTTCACCGGCCGCACCAAGAAGGGCCGCACCGAGAGCGAGCACTTCACTTACACCGTCGCCGAACGCCCCAGGGCGGACACGCTCGTCGTCGCCGAGGAGGGCGCGAAGGCCACCCAGATCCAGAAGTACGTCGACGCGGTCAAGGCCAACGGCCGGGCGCCCGCCGTCTGGGACGTCGCCGAACGCGGCGCCCCGCACCCCCTCGGCGTCCTGTCGCACTTCCGCGCGGTCGTGCACGGCACCGGCGACCCCGTGCCCGGAGCGCCCACCCAGCTCGCCCTGCGCGCCTACCTCAACGAGGGCGGCAAGCTCATCGAGTCCGGCGAGCGGGCCGGTGGCGACGTCGACCTCGGCGAGGCCCTGACCGACGACTTCGCGCAGTACTACCTGGGCGCGCACGAACGGCTCCCCGCGCCCGGCGCGCAGCGCTTCACCGGCAGCGGCGCGCTCGCCCGCACCGGGGGCACGCTCGGCGCCGCCGACGGCAACCCGCTCGACAAGGCCGGGCGCTTCACCGTCACCTCCGACAACCTGCCCGCCAAGGAGTTCCCGCAGTTCAAGAGCGCCGCGGCGGGCTCCTACCCGGGCCTGAGCAACCCGTACGCGCCGTTCGCGGGCCAGGGCATGGCCTCCGCGACCCACGCCGACCGGGACTACAAGCGGCTCACCCACACCTTCGACCTGACCGGTGTCACGGCCGCCGACAGGCCGGAACTGCGCCTCGCGCTCAACTGGAGCCTGGAGTCCGGCTTCGACCACGGGCTCCTCGAAGCGCACACCGTGGGCGCCGACGACTGGACCACGCTGCCGGACCGGGGCGGCGCCTCCTCCGCCACCGTGCCCACCCAGTGCGCCGCGGGCTTCTTCATGAACGCCCACCCGTTCCTGGGGCACTACCTGACACGCGGCGCGACGGGCTGCACGGCCGGCGGCACCAGCGGCGCCTGGAACAGCTTCACCGGCTCATCCGGCGGCTGGAAGCAGGTCTCCTTCGACCTCGGCGCCTACGCGGGCAAGAAGGTCGAGGTGTCGCTCAGCTCGGTCACCGACTCCTCCGACGGCGGGCGCGGCCTCTTCGCCGACAACGCCCAAATGGTCGTCGGCGGCACCGCGACCGGGACCGAGGACTTCGAGTCCTCGCTCGGCTCCTGGGCCGCCGCCCCGCCCCCGGCGGGGAGCTCCAATATCACAGGGGACTGGGCGCGCACCGGCGAGCTCTACAAGCCCTACGCGGCCGTCACAGCGCGTGACAGCGTGCTGCTCGGCTTCGGGTTCGAGCACCTGCCCGGAAAGGCCGAGAGGGCCGCTCTTATGGGCGCTGCCCTGGCACATCTGCGCAGCTGACGCTGCGTAGTCAGGACCAAGGACCCGGTGGCCCGTACCCCTACCGAGGGGTACGGGCCATCGAGTCGTTTCCGGCCCCGCTCGATGTCACCTATGGGGCTTCAGAGAGGTAGGGTCGGAGGCGGTCGGGGACATCCCATACATCTCGCCGGCGTCTCAGACCGGCGTACCAACGAGGAGATCGGTTCGTGACGATCCGCGTAGGCATCAACGGCTTCGGCCGCATCGGGCGCAACTACTTCCGCGCGCTGCTCGAGCAGGGTGCGGACATCGAGATCGTGGCTGTCAACGACCTGGGTGACACCGCCACGACGGCGCACCTGCTCAAGTACGACACCATCCTCGGCCGCCTCAAGGCCGAGGTGTCGCACACCGAGGACACCATCACCGTCGACGGCCACACCATCAAGGTGCTGTCGGAGCGCAACCCCGCCGACATCCCGTGGGGCGAGCTCGGCGTCGACATCGTGATCGAGTCCACCGGCATCTTCACCAAGAAGGCGGACGCCGAGAAGCACATCGCCGGTGGCGCGAAGAAGGTCCTCATCTCGGCTCCGGCCAAGGACGAGGACATCACCATCGTGATGGGCGTCAACCAGGACAAGTACGACGCGGCGAACCACCACGTCATCTCCAACGCCTCCTGCACCACCAACTGCGTGGCGCCGATGGCCAAGGTTCTCGACGAGAACTTCGGCATCGTCAAGGGCCTGATGACCACGGTGCACGCGTACACCAACGACCAGCGCATCCTGGACTTCCCGCACTCGGACCTGCGTCGTGCCCGCGCCGCCGCCGAGAACATCATCCCGACCACGACGGGTGCCGCGAAGGCCACCGCCCTGGTCCTGCCGCAGCTCAAGGGCAAGCTCGACGGCATCGCGATGCGCGTCCCGGTCCCCACGGGCTCGGCCACCGACCTGGTCGTCGAGGTGTCCCGCGAGGTCACCAAGGACGAGGTCAACGCCGCGTTCAAGAAGGCCGCCGAGGACGGCGACCTGAAGGGCATCCTCTTCTACACCGAGGACCCGATCGTGTCGTCCGACATCGTCAGCGACCCGGCCTCCTGCACCTTCGACTCCTCCCTGACCATGGTCCAGGAAGGCAAGTCGGTGAAGATCCTCGGCTGGTACGACAACGAGTGGGGCTACTCCAACCGCCTCGTCGACCTCACGGTCTTCGTCGGCAACCAGCTCTGAGCGGTCCAGTCGCAGAGCCAGGCATCTCGATGTGAGCACAGGGTCCGGACAGCGCAGGGTGGCGCGGTTCGGACCCTGTGGTGCGTGAGCCCCTCTCCAGAAGTCCCAGTCACGGAGTCCTATTACATGAAGACGATCGACGAACTTCTCGCCGACGGTGTCGCAGGCAAGCGGGTCTTCGTCCGCGCCGACCTCAACGTGCCGCTCGACGGCACGACCATCACCGACGACGGCCGCATTCGCGCCGTGCTGCCCACCGTCAAGGCGCTCGCCGGCGCGGGCGCCCGCGTGGTCGTCGCGTCGCACCTCGGCCGCCCCAAGGGCGCCCCGGACCCGGCGTTCTCGCTGGCCCCGGCCGCGCGACGGATCGGTGAACTCCTCGGCGCCGAGGTCCGCTTCGCCGACGACACGGTGGGGGACTCGGCCAGGGCCGCCGTCGCCGCACTCTCCGACGGCCAGGTCGCCGTCGTCGAGAACCTGCGCTTCAACGCCGGCGAGACCGCCAAGGACGACGCCGAGCGCGGTGCCTTCGCCGATCAGCTCGCCGAACTGGCCGATGTCTACGTGGGCGACGGTTTCGGCGCCGTGCACCGCAAGCACGCCTCGGTGTTCGACCTGCCGGCCCGTCTGCCGCACTACGCCGGTTACCTGATCAGCACCGAGGTCGGCGTACTGAAGAAGCTCACCGACGACGTCGAGCGGCCGTACGCGGTCGTCCTCGGCGGCGCCAAGGTCTCCGACAAGCTCGGCGTCATCGAGCACCTCCTGGAGAAGGCCGACCGCATCCTGATCGGCGGCGGCATGGCGTACACCTTCCTGAAGGCCAAGGGCCACGAGGTCGGCATCTCGCTGCTCCAGGAGGACCAGGTCCCGGCCGTGCAGGGCTACTTGAAGCGCGCCGAGGAGCGTGGCGTCGAGTTCGTCCTGCCCGTCGACGTCCTGGTCTCCGGTGAGTTCCCGGACCTGAAGACCAAGGCCCCGGCCCACCCGACCACGGTCGCCGCGGACGCCATCCCGGCCGACCAGGAGGGCCTCGACATCGGCCCGGAGACCCGTAAGCTCTACGCCTCGAAGCTCGCCGACGCCGCCACCGTCTTCTGGAACGGCCCCATGGGCGTCTTCGAGCACCCCGACTACGCCGAGGGCACCAAGGCGGTCGCCCAGGCGCTTCTGGACTCGTCGGCCTTCACGGTCGTCGGCGGTGGCGACTCCGCCGCGGCCGTGCGCACCCTGGGCTTCGACGAGAACGCATTCGGCCACATCTCGACCGGTGGCGGCGCCTCCCTCGAATACCTCGAGGGCAAGACGCTCCCCGGCCTCGCCGCACTGGAGAACTGACACCCCTCATGACGAATCAGACCACCCGCACGCCCCTGATGGCGGGCAACTGGAAGATGAACCTCAACCACCTCGAGGCCATCGCGCACGTCCAGAAGCTCGCGTTCGCCCTGGCCGACAAGGACTACGAGGCCGTCGAGGTCGCCGTCCTGCCGCCCTTCACCGACCTGCGGTCCGTGCAGACCCTGGTCGACGGCGACAAGCTGAAGATCAAGTACGGCGCCCAGGACATCTCGGCCCAGGACTCCGGCGCCTACACCGGTGAGATCTCGGGCCCGATGCTCGCCAAGCTGAAGTGCTCCTACGTGGCCGTCGGCCACTCCGAGCGCCGCCAGTACCACGACGAGACCGACGAGATCTGCAACGCCAAGGTCAAGGCCGCCTTCAAGCACGGCATCACGCCGATCCTGTGCATCGGCGAGGGCCTGGACATCCGCAAGGCCGGCCAGCAGGTCCAGTACACGCTGAACCAGCTCGACGGCGGCCTCAAGGACGTACCGGCCGACGAGGCCGGGACCATCGTGATCGCCTACGAGCCGGTGTGGGCCATCGGCACCGGCGAGGTCGCGACCCCCGAGGACGCGCAGGAGGTCTGCGGCGCGATCCGCCGCCGCCTCGCCGAGCTGTACTCGCAGGAACTGGCCGACAAGGTCCGCATCCAGTACGGCGGCTCGGTGAAGGCGAAGAACGTCGCCGACATCATGGCGCAGCCGGACGTCGACGGTGCCTTGGTGGGCGGCGCGGCGCTCGACGCCGACGAGTTCGTCAAGATCGTTCGCTTCGGCGACCAGTGACGTCAGCAGTGAGTATGCGCTAGCGGCGATACGTCGTACTCTTGCGGGGTCCGAGGCCTGCGTCCTGAGTGTTCCGCGCTCACGAGAAGGCTTCGGGCCCCGTCGTCGATTCAGATCCGAGGAAGTTGGTCCAGCCGTGGTTATGGGGTTCTCGATCGCCCTGATCGTCTTCAGCCTGCTGCTGATGCTGCTGGTGCTGATGCACAAGGGCAAGGGCGGCGGCCTTTCCGACATGTTCGGTGGCGGAATGCAGTCGTCGGTCGGCGGCTCCTCGGTCGCCGAGCGCAACCTCGACCGCATCACGGTCGTGGTCGGTCTGCTGTGGTTCGCGAGCATTGTGGTGCTCGGCATCCTGATGAAGGTCAACAACTGACAGCAGGCGTGAGCCGCTTGCCCCTGCGGCGGCGGTTCGGTTCGCTGTCCCGCTGATAGCCCCATGTTCAGTACGCGCCCCCGTGCGCGGCTTATCATGGGGCTTGCGTGTCGGGGTGGGGTGTAACTCCCAACACTGGACGCGCGTTGGGCCTTACGTAGACTGAGGCGCCCGCAGCGGAGCCGCAGTCGACCCCGCGGCGCAGCCGCCGTTCGACACAGGCAGCACCATCACGCAGGGAGTTACGACCGTGGCAAGTGGCAACGCGATCCGGGGAAGCCGGGTCGGGGCGGGGCCGATGGGCGAGGCCGAGCGCGGTGAGTCCGCGCCGCGGCTGCGCATCTCCTTCTGGTGCTCCAACGGGCACGAGACGCAGCCGAGCTTCGCCAGCGACGCGCAGGTCCCCGACACCTGGGACTGCCCCCGCTGCGGCTTTCCGGCGGGCCAGGACCGGGACAACCCCCCGGACCCGCCGCGCACCGAGCCGTACAAGACGCATCTCGCCTACGTCCGCGAGCGGCGCAGCGACGCGGACGGCGAAGCCATCCTCGCGGAGGCGCTCGCCAAACTGCGGGGCGAGATCTAGGACACGAACCGGCCGGGCATCCTGAGGTGCCCGGCCGAAGCTGTATCCCCTCCGGCTTCCTGCGAGCTGCCGCACCTCACAGAGCGCCTGGTCAACGGCGTGCCCGGCCGAGTGTCAGTGGTGGCGTCCACGGTTGGTCGTGGCTCGGTGGACCGCCGGGCCGAGCCGTGAACCCGTCGGCTCCAAGGGGGAGTTGTGGCGAGTGCTGTCGAGACGCCGGACATCGGTACGCGGAGCGTCGCGTGGCGCGGCGGCTTCGGGCGGCTGTGGAGCGCCGCCGCCCTGTCCAGCTTCGGCGACGCGCTGCGCAAGGCCGCCCTGCCCCTGCTCGCCGCGTCCCTCACGGACGACCCGCTGCTCATCGCCTCGGTCACCGCCTGCGGCTATCTGCCCTGGCTCGTCTTCGGACTGCTCGGCGGTGCCGTCGCCGACCGGGTGGACCAGCGGCGCGCCATGTGGATGGTGGACGTGGTGCGGGGCCTGCTCGTGGCCGCCTTCGCCGTGGCCGTCACCCTCGGCCACGCCACGATCGGCCTGCTCATCGCCCTCGCCCTGCTGCTCACCACCCTCCAGACCCTGTTCGACAACGCCGCCACGGCACTCCTTCCCGCCCTCGTGGACCGCGATGCCCTCGGCAGTGCGAACGCCCGGCTGCTCACCGGACAGCAGTTCGCCGGCGGCCTCGTCGCCGCGCCCGCGGTGCCCTTCCTGATGGCCGCGGGACCGGGCCTGCCGTACGCGGCGGACGCGGCGACGTATCTGGTCGCGGCCGCGCTCGTGGCCTCCCTGCGCGTGCCCGTGCCCGAGCGTCCGCCCAGACCGGCGGGGGCCACCCTGCGGTCCGACATCGCGCACGGACTGCGGGCCCTGTGGCGGGACCGGGTGCTGCGGGGCCTGTGCGTGGCGACCGCCCTCGGCAATGTCGGCATAGGCGCGCTCCTGGCCACCCTCGTCGTCCTCGTCACCCACTGGCTGCACGCGGGCAGCGGCGGGTACGCGGCGGCGATGACGGCCTACGCCGCCGGAAGCCTGGTGGGCGGTGCGCTGGCGGGGCGGCTTGCCCGCAGGTTCGGACGCGTCCGCAGCGTGCTCGTCGCCGGAACGGCCCAGGTCGCCGCGCTCGTGGCGATGGGCACGATCCGAGACATCGAGGCGCTCGTCGTGAGCATGACCCTGTTCGGGGCCATGGGGATGGTGTGGAACGTCAGCAGCCACACCCTCATGCAGCAGCGACCGCCCGCCGCCGTGCTCGGCCGCGTCAGCTCGGCGTTCCGCACCCTGGCGGTCGCGGGAGCGCCCCTCGGCGCCGTCCTGGGCGGGGCCGCCGCGGCCCTGTGGGGCCCCCGGACGCCGATGCTGCTCGCCGCCGCCCTGTTCGCGCTCTCGGTCCTCGCCCTCACCCCCCTGGCCGAGTCCGAAGCACCCGTGGTCGAGTCCGCAGACAGCGGGCAGACGACTCGTAGCGGGCGCTGATCAATTAGGTTGGAAGGGCCCAGGGGCGCACGCACGGTACTCAGGTGGCACGAGAGAGAGCTGAAGTCCGAGATGAATGCAGAAGTCCGTACCAGGCTGAATCAGACGCCCGAATGGACGGCGCTGGCCAAGCACAAGGAGCAGCTGGGGGAGGTGCGGCTGCGGGAGCTGTTCGACGCCGACCCGGCGCGCGCCGACGAGTACACCCTCCAGGTCGGCGACCTGCACATCGACTACTCCAAGCACCTGGTGACCGACGAGACCCTGGCGCTCCTTCGGGACCTCGCCGCGGCCACGGACGTCTTCGGTCTGCGCGACGCCATGTTCCGCGGCGAGAAGATCAACACCACCGAGGACCGCGCGGTCCTGCACACGGCCCTGCGCGCGGCGCGCGACACGGTCGTGGAGGTCGACGGCGAGGACGGCGGGAACGTCGTCCCCGCCGTGCACGCCGTGCTCGACAAGATGTCGTCCTTCGCCGACCAGGTCCGCTCCGGCGAGTGGACCGGCCACACCGGCAAGCGCATCAGGAACGTCGTCAACATCGGCATCGGCGGCTCCGACCTCGGCCCCGCGATGGCGTACGAGGCGCTGCGCTCCTTCACCGACCGCGAGCTGACCGTCCGCTTCGTGTCGAACGTGGACGGCGCCGACCTGCACGAGGCGATCCGGGACCTGGACGCCGCCGAGACGCTGTTCATCGTCGCCTCCAAGACGTTCACCACGATCGAGACGATCACGAACGCGACGTCCGCGCGGAACTGGCTGCTCACCGAGTTGCGGGCCGACGAGAGCGCGGTCGCCAAGCACTTCGTGGCGCTGTCGACGAACACGGAGAAGGTCTCCGACTTCGGCATCGACACGGCCAACATGTTCGAGTTCTGGGACTGGGTCGGCGGGCGCTACTCCTACGACTCGGCGATCGGCCTCTCCCTGATGATCGCCATCGGCCCGGACCGCTTCCGCGAGATGCTCGACGGCTTCCGCCTCGTCGACGACCACTTCCGCATGGCGTCCGCCGAGACGAACGTACCGCTGCTGCTCGGTCTGCTCGGCATCTGGTACGGCAACTTCCACGACGCCCAGTCGCACGCCGTCCTGCCGTACTCGCACTACCTGTCCAAGTTCACGGCCTACCTCCAGCAGCTGGACATGGAGTCCAACGGCAAGTCCGTGGACCGTGACGGCAACCCGGTGGGGTGGCAGACGGGACCCGTGGTGTGGGGCACCCCGGGCACGAACGGGCAGCACGCGTACTACCAGCTCATCCACCAGGGCACCAAGCTCATCCCCGCGGACTTCATCGGCTTCGCCGAGCCGGTCGCCGATCTGCGGCCGGGCCTGGTCGCCCAGCACGACCTCCTGATGGCCAACTTCTTCGCGCAGACGCAGGCCCTGGCCTTCGGCAAGACACCGGACGAGGTCCGCGCGGAGGGCGTTCCGGACGACCTCGTTCCGCACAAGACGTTCCAGGGCAACCACCCCACGACGACGATCCTCGCGAAGGAGCTGACCCCCTCGGTCCTCGGGCAGCTCATCGCGCTCTACGAGCACAAGGTCTTCGTGCAGGGCGCCGTCTGGAACATCGACTCCTTCGACCAGTGGGGCGTCGAACTCGGCAAGGTGCTCGCCAAGCGCGTCGAGCCCGCCCTGACGGAGGGCGCGGACGTCCCGGGCCTCGACCCGTCGACCACGGCCCTTGTCACCAAGTACCGGCAGCTGCGCGGGCGCTGAGCCCCCGCCGTACGGCGCACACGCGCGGGGCCCCGGACCGATTCCCGGTCCGGGGCCCCGCGTAGAGCACCATGCGTGCCGTGGGCGGACACGCCGTCGGGCGGGCGTGCCGCCCGGCCGACGCTCCGTCAGGCGGACGCCGGGGGGTACAGGCTCCGCGGCAGCTGTGACGCCGCCGCCGCGTCCAGGAGCCACAGCGTGCGCGCCCTGCCGTACGCTCCCGCCGCCGGGGCCTGGACCTCGCCCGCCCCGGACAGCGCGATCGCCGCGGCCTTCGCCTTGTCCTCGCCCGCCGCGAGCAGCCACACCTCGCGGGCCGACCGGATCGCCGGCAGGGTCAGCGAGACGCGCGTGGGCGGCGGCTTGGGCGCGCCGTGGACGCCGACCACCGTGCGCTCGGTCTCCCGCACGGCGGGCGACTCCGGGAACAGCGAGGCCACATGGGTGTCGGGCCCGACGCCCAGCATGAGCACGTCGAACGTCGGGACCGGACCGTGGTCCTCGGGGCCCGCCGCCGCGGCGAGTTCGGCGGCGTACGACTCCGCTGCCGCGTCCGCCTCGTGGAGCCCGTCGGACGCGGGCATCGGATGCACCCGCGCCGGGTCGAGCGGCACCGAGTCGAGCAGGGCCTCGCGGGCCTGCGTGTGGTTGCGCTCGGGGTCGCCGTCCGGCAGGAACCGCTCGTCGCCCCACCACAGGTCGAGGCGCGACCAGTCCACGGCGTCGCGGGCGGGCGCCGAACTGAGCGCCGCGAGCAGGCCGTTGCCGTTGCGGCCGCCGGTGAGGACCACGGAGGCGGAGCCGCGGGCCGACTGCGCGTCGACGATCCTCGTGATCAGCCGGGCCGCTGCGGCACGGGCCATCAGCTCCTTGTCGCGGTGCACGACGAGCTGCGGGGCGGTGCTCACTTGGGCGCCGCCTTCTTGGCCGGGGCCTTCGCCGCCGCCTTCTTGGCGGTACCCGACTTGCTCCCACCGTCCTTGGCGGAGGCGTCGTCCTTGTCCGGGGCGTCGTCCCCACCGGAGGCGTCGTCCTTGCCGGACGAGCCGTCCCCGGCGGCGGAACCCCCGGAGGAACCCGAGCCGGACCCCGGGGACTCCTCGTCCCGCGCGTCCACCGACGGCTCCGGCACCACCGTCTCACCGAGCCGGTCCACGCCGAACCGCAGCGCGGCCGCGTAGGTGTCGTCCGGGTCGAGGCGCCGCAGCTCCTCCGCGATCAGCTCGGGCGTCTCGCGGCGCTTGAGCGCGACCGCGCGGTTCGGCTGGCCCTGGATGGACAGCGTCGCGAGGGAGCCGTCGGCGCGGTCCAGGACGATCGGGCCGCAGTTGGTGTCCATCCGCACGCCCGTCAGGCCGGGGCCCGGGGAGAGGGCGCGCTTGACCGGCACGTCCAGGCGCTCCGCGAGCCACATCGCGAGCAGTTCGACGCTCGGGTTGAACTCCTCGCCCTCCACCTGCGCACCGGTGACCTCGCAGGCCACCTGGTCGAGGGCGGCGGCCAGCATCGAGCGCCACGGCGTGATGCGCGTCCAGGACAGGTCCGTGTCACCGGGGGAGTAGGCCTCGGCGCGCGCGGTCAGCTCGTGGATGGGCTGCTCGGCCGCGTAGGTGTCAGTGACGCGGCGCTGGGCCAGGGCACCGAGCGGGTCCTTGGCCGGGTCGAGCGGGGCGTTCACCGGCCACCACGCCACCACCGGCGCGTCCGGGAGCAGCAGCGGCAGGACCACCGACTGGGCGTGGTTGAGCACCTCGCCGTACAGGCGCAGGATCACCGTCTCGCCGGTGCCCGCGTCCGCGCCGACCCGCACCTCGGCGTCCAGGCGCGAAGTCGTGCGGTCGCGCGGGGAGCGCGAGACCCGCTTGATGACGACCAGGGTCCGCGAGGGGTGCTCGCGAGATGCCTCGCTCGCCGCCCGCAGCGCGTCGTACGCGTTCTCCTCGTCGGTGACGATGACGAGGGTGAGCACCATGCCGACGGCCGGTGAGCCGATGGCGCGGCGGCCCTGCACGAGGGCCTTGTTGATCTTGCTGGCCGTGGTGTCCGTCAGGTCGATCTTCATGGCCGACGCCAGCTCCGTCCGTCTCGTGCGAGCATTTCGTCCGCCTCGACCGGACCCCAGGTGCCGGCCGGGTACTGCGCGGGCGTGCCGTTCTCGTCCCAGTGCTGCTCGATCGGGTCGAGGATGTTCCAGGACAGCTCGACCTCCTCCGTGCGCGGGAACAGGTTGGCATCGCCGAGCAGGACGTCCAGGATCAGGCGCTCGTACGCCTCCGGGCTGGACTCGGTGAAGGACTCGCCGTACGCGAAGTCCATCGACACGTCCCGGATCTCCATCGAGGTGCCCGGCACCTTCGAGCCGAACCGGACCGTGATGCCCTCGTCCGGCTGGACGCGGATGACGATCGCGTTCTGCCCGAGCTCCTCCGTCGCCGTCTGGTCGAAGGGGGAGTGCGGGGCGCGCTGGAAGACGACCGCGATCTCCGTGACACGGCGGCCGAGGCGCTTGCCGGTGCGCAGGTAGAAGGGCACGCCCGCCCAGCGGCGGTTGTCGACGCCCAGCTTGATGGCGGCGTACGTGTCCGTCTTCGACTTGGGGTCGATGCCCTCTTCCTGGAGGTAGCCGACGGCCTTCTCGCCGCCCTGCCAGCCCGCCGCGTACTGCCCGCGCACGGTGTCCTTGGACAGGTCCTTGGGCAGCCGGACCGCGCCCAGCACCTTCGCCTTCTCCGCGACGAGCGCGTCGGCCTCGAAGGAGGCGGGCTCCTCCATGGCGGTCAGGGCCATCAGCTGGAGCAGGTGGTTCTGGATGACGTCGCGCGCGGCGCCGATGCCGTCGTAGTAGCCGGCGCGGCCGCCGATGCCGATGTCCTCGGCCATCGTGATCTGCACGTGGTCGACGTACGACCGGTTCCAGATCGGCTCGAACATCTGGTTGGCGAAGCGCAGCGCCAGGATGTTCTGGACGGTCTCCTTGCCGAGGTAGTGGTCGATCCGGAACACCTGGTCCGGGGCGAACACCTCGTGCACGATCGCGTTCAGTTCCTTCGCGGACTTCAGATCGTGGCCGAACGGCTTCTCGATCACCGCGCGGCGCCAGGCGCCCTCCGGCGCGTCCGCAAGCTCGTGCTTCTTCAGCTGCTGGACGACCTGCGGGAAGAACTTCGGCGGCACCGAGAGGTAGAAGGCGAAGTTGCCACCCGTGCCCTGTGCCTTGTCGAGTTCCTGGATGGTGTCCTTCAGCTGCTCGAAGGCGTCGTCGTCGTCGAAGTTGCCCTGGACGAAACGCATCCCCTGGATGAGCTGCTGCCAGACCTCCTCGCGGAAGGGCGTGCGCGCGTGCTGCTTGACCGCGTCGTGCACCTCCTGTGCGAAGTCCTCGTCCTGCCACTCGCGGCGGGCGAACCCGATGAGCGAGAAGCCGGGCGGCAGCAGGCCCCGGTTGGCGAGGTCATAGACAGCGGGCATCAGCTTTTTACGGGACAAATCGCCCGTGACGCCAAAGATGACGAGGCCCGACGGCCCCGCGATACGCGGGAGCCGTCGGTCCGCGGCGTCACGAAGCGGATTGGCTCCATGAACTGCGGTCAAGGTGTCAGCCCTCCGAGGGGGAAAGGCGCTTCAGCTCCGCCTCGGTCGACTTGAGCAGGTCGTTCCAGGACGCCTCGAACTTCTGCACGCCCTCGTCCTCGAGGAGCTGCACGACCTCGTCGTAGGAGACCCCGAGCTTCTCCAGGGCCGCGATGTCCGCGCGCGCCTGGTCGTAGGCACCGGCGATGGTGTTGCCGGTGACCTGGCCGTGGTCGGCGACGGCCTCGAGGGTGGCCTCGGGCATGGTGTTCACCGTGCCGGGGGCCACCAGGTCGTCGACGTACAGCGTGTCCTTGTACGCCTTGTCCTTGACGCCCGTCGACGCCCACAGGGGGCGCTGCTTGTTGGCGTGCGCCTTGTCGAGCGCGGCCCAGCGGTCCGAGCCCTGGGTCGATTTGTCGGCAGAGCCGAACACCTCTTCGAACGCCGCGTAGGCGAGCCGGGCATTGGCGAGGGCGGCCTTGCCGCGCGCCGCCTTGGCCTCGTCCGTGCCCTGGGCGTCGATGCGCTTGTCGATCTCGGTGTCCACGCGGGACACGAAGAACGACGCCACCGAGTGGATCTTCGACAGGTCCAGGCCCGCCGCCTTGGCCTTCTCCAGACCGGCGAGGTAGGCGTCCATGACCTCGCGGTAGCGCTCGAGGGAGAAGATCAGCGTGACGTTGACGCTGATGCCGCGCCCGATGACCTCGGTGATGGCCGGCAGGCCCGCCTTGGTCGCGGGGATCTTGATCAGCGTGTTCGGCCGGTCCACCAGCCACGCGAGCTGCTTGGCCTCGGCGACCGTGGCGCGCGTGTTGTGGGCGAGCCGCGGGTCGACCTCGATCGAGACCCGGCCGTCCTGGCCCTCGGTCGCGTCGAACACCGGGCGCAGGATGTCGGCGGCGTCACGGACGTCCGCCGTCGTGATCATGCGGATGGCTTCCTCGACCGTGACCCCGCGGGCGGCGAGGTCGGTGAGCTGCGTGTCGTAGCCGTCGCCCTCCGAGATCGCCTTCTGGAAGATCGAGGGGTTGGTCGTGACGCCCACGACGTGCTGCTGGTCGATCAGCTCGGCGAGGTTGCCGGACGTGATCCGCTTGCGCGACAGGTCGTCCAGCCAGATCGCGACGCCTTCGTCGGAGAGGCGCTTGAGTGCGTCTGTCATGGAATTACATCTCCTACTTGGTCGTATATGGGCGTCAGCGCTGAGCGGCGGCAATCGATTCCCGCGCGGCCGCGGCGACCGCGTCGGCGGTGAAGCCGAACTCGCGGAAGAGCACCTTGGCGTCCGCCGACGCACCGAAGTGCTCCAGCGAGACGATGCGGCCCGCGTCCCCGACGAAGCGGTGCCAAGTCAGGCCGATGCCCGCCTCGACCGCCACTCGCGCCTTGACCGACGGCGGCAGCACCGAGTCCCGGTACCCCTGGTCCTGCTCGTCGAACCATTCGACCGACGGCATCGAGACGACCCGCGTCGGCACGCCCGCCGCCTGGAGCTGCTCGCGCGCCTCCACGGCGAGCTGCACCTCGGAGCCGGTGCCGATCAGGACGACCTCGGGAGTGCCGCCCTCCGCCTCGAACAGGACGTACCCGCCCTTGGCGGCGTCCTCGTTGGGCTCGTACGTCGGCACGCCCTGACGGGTCAGCGCGAGGCCGTGCGGGGCGCCCTTGCCGAACTCCTTCGTGTAGCGCCTGAGGATCTCGCGCCACGCCAGAGCGGTCTCGTTCGCGTCCGCGGGGCGGACCACGTTCAGGCCGGGGATGGCGCGCAGCGAGGCCAGGTGCTCGACCGGCTGGTGCGTCGGGCCGTCCTCGCCGAGGCCGACGGAGTCGTGCGTCCACACGTACGTCACCGGCAGGTGCATCAGGGCCGAGAGCCGCACCGCGTTGCGCATGTAGTCCGAGAAGACCAGGAACGTGCCGCCGTAGATGCGCGTGTTGCCGTGCAGCGCGATGCCGTTCATCTCCGCGGCCATGGAGTGCTCACGGATGCCGTAGTGGATCGTACGGCCGTACGGGTCGGCCCCCGGCAGCGGATTGCCCTCGGGCAGGAACGACGACGTCTTGTCGATCGTGGTGTTGTTCGAGCCCGCGAGGTCGGCGGAGCCGCCCCACAGCTCGGGGATCACCGCGCCGAGCGCCTGGAGGACCTTGCCGGACGCGGCTCGCGTCGCGACGCCCTTGCCCGTCTCGAAGACCGGGAGCTTCTCCTCCCAGCCGGCCGGCAGCTCGCCCGCGGCGACGCGGTCGAACTCCGCGGCGCGCTCGGGCTGCTGCGTGCGCCACTCGGCGAAGGACTTCGACCAGGTCGCCTTGGCCTCGCGGCCCCGGTCGAGCGCCGCGCGGGTATGCGCGAGCACCTCGTCGGCGACCTCGAAGGACTGCTCCGGGTCGAAGCCGAGGACGCGCTTGGTGGCCGCCACCTCCTCGTCGCCGAGCGCCGAGCCGTGCGCGGCCTCGGTGTTCTGCGCGTTCGGGGCGGGCCAGGCGATGATGGAGCGCATCGCGATGAAGGACGGCCGGTCGGTGACGGCCTTGGCCTCCTGGATCGCCGCGTACAGCGCGGCCGGGTCCAGGTCGCCGTCCTCCTTGGGCTCCACGCGCTGCACGTGCCAGCCGTAGGCCTCGTACCGCTTCTCGGTGTCCTCGGAGATCGCGGTCTCCGTGTCGCCCTCGATCGAGATGTGGTTGTCGTCCCACAGCAGGATCAGATTGCCGAGCTTCTGGTGCCCGGCCATGGAGGACGCCTCGGCGGAGATGCCCTCCTGGAGGCAGCCGTCACCGGCGATGGCGTAGATGTAGTGGTCGAACGGCGACTCGCCGGCCGCGGTGGCCGGGTCGAAGAGGCCGCGCTCGTAGCGGGCGGCCATGGCCATGCCCACGGCGTTGGCGACGCCCTGGCCGAGCGGGCCCGTCGTCGTCTCGACACCCACCGTGTGGCCGTACTCCGGGTGGCCCGGGGTCTTTGAACCCCAGGTGCGGAAGGCCTTCAGGTCGTCGAGCTCCAGGCCGAACCCGGCCAGGTACAGCTGAATGTAAAGCGTCAGAGACGAATGTCCCGCGGACAGGACGAAACGATCGCGGCCGGTCCAGTCGGCGTCCGCCGGGTCGTGCCGCATCACCTTCTGGAAAAGGGTGTACGCGGCAGGCGCGAGGCTCATGGCCGTACCCGGATGGCCGTTGCCGACCTTCTGTACGGAATCCATGGCCAGGACGCGGACGGTGTCGACAGCCCGCTGGTCCAGTTCGGTCCACTCGAGGTCTGTGGTGGTCGGCTTGGTGCTCACCCTGGGTCAGGGCTCCTCTCCACATGTCGAATGCCGGCGGCGTATGGATCCACCGGCCGCTGACGAGCCTACCGCTGCAAGAACGTGCATTCTTTCGAGTCATTCCAGAGTGCAGGGGCGGATTCGAATCCGCCTCCTGAAAGGAATCCCTCGTTCACCATGTGAATGCGGTACTGCTCATCTGGTGGCCGGTTCCGGTCGCCCCGGCGACGCCGCGCACCGGATGCGCGCGACGCTTCCCACTCCACCCGTGTTGCCCCTCAACACGAACCCACCCCCGCGAAGGGCAAGGTATGGGCAACGTCTACAGTGGCGTGGTACGCGCGAGCCTTTACCGGATCTTCATGTCCGAACGTCCGACGCAGGGCTTGCTGGGAGTCTCTGTCAGGGGTGTGCGTGACGGCCGTCGAATCCCGTCCAGCGGGGGTAATCGGGACTAGCCAGAACCCGAGCAACCGGCCGTTCGGGGCCCGAGTCAAGGCGTTCGTGGCGCTGACCAAGCCGCGGATCATCGAGTTGCTCCTGATCACCACCGTTCCGGTGATGTTCCTCGCCGAGCAGGGGGTGCCGGACCTCACGCTGGTCCTGCTCACCTGCGTGGGCGGCTATCTCTCGGCCGGTGGAGCCAACGCGCTCAACATGTACATCGACCGCGACATCGACGCCCTCATGGAACGTACGTCGCAGCGGCCGCTGGTCACGGGCATGGTCAGCCCCCGGGAGTGCCTGGTCTTCGGCATCACGCTCGCCGTCGTCTCCACGCTCCTGTTCGGCCTCACCGTCAACTGGCTCTCCGCCTGGCTGTCGCTCGGGGCGCTGCTCTTCTACGTCGTCGTCTACACGATGCTGCTCAAGCGCCGTACCTCCCAGAACATCGTCTGGGGCGGCATCGCGGGCTGCCTGCCGGTCCTCATCGGCTGGTCGTCCGTCACCAACTCGATGTCCTGGGCGCCGGTCGTCCTCTTCCTCGTGATGTTCTTCTGGACGCCGCCGCACTACTGGCCGCTGTCCATGAGGGTGAAGGAGGACTACGCGCGCGTGGGCGTGCCGATGCTTCCGGTGATCGCCTCCAACAAGGTCGTCGCGCGCCAGATCGTCCTCTACAGCTGGGTCATGGTCGCCGTCTCGCTGCTGTTGCAGCCCCTCGGCTACACCGGCTGGTTCTACACCGCGGTCGCCCTCACCACCGGCGGCTGGTGGCTGTGGGAGGCGCACGGCCTCCAGAACCGCGCCAAGTCCGAGGCGACCGGCGGCAAGCTGAAGGAGATGCGGCTCTTCCACTGGTCGATCACCTATGTCTCGCTGCTGTTCGTGGCGGTCGCGGTGGATCCCTTCCTGCGCTAGCCTCCGGCGGTTCCCCGCGCGAGCGGTGAGCGGCCCCGTCGTCCTCAGGACGGCGGGGCCGCTCTGTTCTTTGCGTCCGGTCGTGCTGCTTCCGCTTCCGGTCCCTCTTCCGGTTCCTCCGGCGGTTCCGATTCCGGTTCCGGTTCCGGTTCCGCGCCGGGGTACAGGTAGCCGTCCCCGTCCCTCCGGACCGTGCGGCCGGTGCGGAACCAGCCGTTCCTGAGCACCGCGTCCGTGGCCTCCGCGTCCCCGTAGTACCCGTCGAACAGGGACGGGCCACGCACCCACAGCTCGCCGTCCACGACCCGCACCCCGACACCCGGCGCGGGCGAGCCGCAGCTGCCCGGCCTGGCGCGGACGTCGGCGTGGTCGAGCGCGGCGATGTCGCCCGTCTCGGGGGTGCCGAGGACGGCACGTACCAGCGCGGCGGGGGTGGCGGTGCGGACGGCTTCGATGAGCCGCGGTGGCGTGTCGGCCGGATCCGCCGCCTCCACCACGGCGAGGCGCAGGGGGGCCAGCTGGTGGGGAGCGGTGTCCAGGACGGCCCACCACACGTCGGGCGGGCCCGTCAGGCGGGCGGCCCGGTGCTCCCGCACGGCCGCGCAGACCGCCGCCGGGCCCGGCTCCGCGGGCAGGACCACGGTGCCCCGGGTCTGCCACTGCCGCAGGACGGCCGTCCAGGCGGCCGGGTGACCCGGCGGGAAGCCGCACACCAGGGGGCCCGGGGGCTCGGGCCGGCTCCCCGGGTGGGTGCGCAGGGCGCTCACGCGGTGGGAGAGGACGACGCCTCGCGGGCGCGGTGCGCCGGTGCGTACGGGGGTGGGGCCGGGGAGCGCGCCGGTGCGGCCGGTGAAGAGGACGAGGTGGGCGTCGGACTCGGACGGTGACCGTCCGGCGGGCCTTCGCGGCGGGCGTCCCGGGGGCTTCCCACCCGTTGCGGCCTCTTGTGCCGGTACGAGGAGTTCCTCCTGCTTCGGGAGTACGAGGTGCCTGGCGCCGGCCGCGGCGGCGAGCCGTGCCCCCGTCCCGGCCTCCGCCTCCGCCCACGGCCCGTCCGTCACGACGAGGCGTGGCGCCGCGGTCCGCACGACAGGGACGGAGGCCGCGCCCCGGTCCAGCGGGTCCAGCGGGACGAACGCCGCTCCGGCCCGCGCCGCCCCGGCGAACAGCGGCAGCGCGGCGAACAGGTCGCCCGTCAGGCAGACCACGCGATCCCCGCGCCGGACACCGCACGCCCGCAGGCGCCCGGCGGCCCGGTCGGCCGCCGCGTCCAGCTCCGCGAAGGAGAGCGCGCGATCCCCGCACACCACGGCCGGGCGGTGCGGGGCCGCTCCCGCGGCGGACCGGAAGACCTCGTCGATCAGCAGACCGGACATGGTCCCCGGTCCTACCATGGGGGCGGCGCACGGGGGAACGTACGTACGGGTCATGGGCCGACTCCGGCCGCACCGTGGCCGAGACCACGCCACCCGGACGTCGCCGAATGATCTACCCGTCGGTAGCATCCTGTGCCATGGCTGACACGGAGCAGGGCAGGGACCAGAGCACGGACCAGGACACCGGCGCTGCGGGCACCGGCGCTACGGACGGCGCCGCCGCGGAGGCCGCCGCTGCGGGCACCGGTGCCGCGGACGGCGGTGCTACGGCTGAGGCCGCCGCGGGCACCGGCGCTGCGGACAAGGCTGCTGCGGACGTCGCCGCTGCGGACAAGGCCACCGCAAGCACCGGCGCTGCGGGCACCGCCGCTGCGGGCGCCGCCGCTACCGATAGGACCGCCACGGACACCAGCGCTGCGGACAAGGCCACCGCGAGCATCGCCGCTGCGGACAAGGCCGCTACGGACAAGGCCGCTGTGGACGCCGCCGCTGCGGACAAAGCCGCTGTGGGCGCCGCCGCTGGGGATGAGACCGCCACAGACACCGGTGCTGCGGCCAAGGCCGCTGCGGACACCGGTGCTGCGGGCAAGGCCGCTGCGGACACCGGCGCTGCGGCCAAGACCACTGTGGACGCCGCCGCTGCGGCCAAGACCGCCACGGACACGGGTGCTACGGACAGGACCGGCAAGGACACCGCCGCCGCGGGCAAGACCGCCACGGATACCGTCGCGACGAATAAGGCCGCCACGGGCAAGACCGCTGCGGCCACCGCCGCTACGACCAAGACCCCCGCCGACACCGCCGCCACGGCCAAGGCCGCCACCGACACCGCCGCCACGGCCGAGGCAGCCACGACCAAAACCGCCACAGACGAAACCCCCGCCCCCCAGGGCAAGGCCGCCGCAGGCGGCAAGCCCGACAAGGAGGCTGTTCGGGCCGACCGCGCGGCCGCCAAGCTGGCCAAGGCGATCACGGCGTTCGCGCGGAAGCACGGCGGCGCCGACGGCCAGGTCGCCTACATCGGTGAGCGGGGCGCGCGGATCGTCCTCGTCGGCGCGGACGGCAACTGGGGCGACCTCGTGGCGCCGACCCACGCCATCGCGACGAGCGCCGTGGAACGGTCCGAAATCACCGTCCACGAGGACTTCGACGGCGAGTTCGCGGCCAAGGTGAAGACCGGACCGTATGAGTGGACCCGCATGGCGGGCATCCAGGTCGGCGGACCGGCGAACGACTGAGACACGCGTGCGGCGCGCCCCGGCGGCACGGCGGGCAACACCTGACGCCGGGCTCGACCGTTAGGACCGTGAAACCAGCGGAACACAGCCGAACACGGTCCACGCGAGGGAGCCAGGATGATCGGAACGCCGTCCCTGGTGGACCAGCACTGCCACGGCGTCCTGCGGACGGAGCTGGGACTCGGCACCTTCGAGGCCCATCTCGGCCGGGGTGAGGGCCCGCCCGCCCCCGGCACCACCTTCTTCGACACCCAGACGGGTTTCGCCGTACGCCGCTGGTGTCCGCCGCTGCTCGGCCTGGAACCGCACTGCCCGCCCGCCCGCTATCTCGCGCGCCGCCGCGAGCTCGGGGTCCTGGACGCGGGCCGGCTGCTGCTGCGCGGCAGCGGCATCACGACGTACCTGGTCGACACCGGTCTGCCCGGCGACCTGACGGGGCCGGGCGAGCTGGCGTCGGCGGGGGCGGCGGACGCCCACGAGATCGTCCGCCTGGAACTCCTCGCCGAACAGGTCGCCGACACCTCCGGCACGGTCGACTGCTTTCTCGCCAACCTCGCCGAGTCCGTGCACGGCGCCGCGAACGGTGCCGTGGCCTTCGCCTCCGTCGCGGGGGCGCGCGGATGCCCGGCCCTCACCGCCGAACCGCCGGGTCCCGGCGAGGTGCGCGGGGCGGCGGGGCGGTGGCTGGCCGGACGGCAGGTGGGCGGTGAGCTGGCGGACCCGGTGCTGCTGCGGCACCTGCTGTGGATCGCCGTCGCCTCCGGCCTGCCCTTGCAACTGCACGCGGGCGCCGCCGACCCGGAGGGCTCCTTCAAGGACTTCGCCCGCGCCACGGCCGGGCTCGGCACCGACCTGGTGCTCCTCGGCACCTATCCGCACCACCGGGCGGCGGCCCACCTCGCGGGTGTCTTCCCGCACGTGTACGCCGACCTCGGCTCCGCGCTCGTACGGACCGGGGCCCGGGCCGCGGCCGTCCTCGCGGAGATCCTGGAACTCGCTCCCTTCGGCAAGCTGCTGTTCTCCAGCGGCGCGCACGGGCTGCCGGAGCTGCACGTGGTGGGCGCACACCTGTTCAGGGAGGCACTCGGGCGGGTGCTCGGCACTTGGGTCGCGGACGGCGCGTGGTCGCTGACGGACGCGCAACGCGTGGCGGGGCTGATCGCTGCGGGGAACGCGGAGCGGGTGTACGGACTGGCGGAGGAGTAGGCAGGGCCGCCGGTCGCGGCAGGCGGGTCCAGACCGCCGCGACCGGCGGGCAGGTTCGGACCGCCACGACCAGAAGGGGTATCGCCGCGGGCCGGAGCGGATTCAGACCGTGGAGAGCGCCGGATCCGCCTGCGCCGGAACCCCCGGCGCCACCGCGGGCCGCTCCCGCAGCGACAGGAGCACCCGCAGCACCCCGATCCACACCAGGCACGACCCCAGCATGTGCGCCGCCACCAGCGCCTCGGGCAGGTCCGTGAAGTACTGGACGTAGCCGATGACGCCCTGCGCGAGCAGGATCACGAACAGGTCCCGGGTGCGGGCGAGCGGCCCGGGGGGCGCGTCCACCGCCTTCAGGACGAACCACAGGGCGAAGGTCAGCGTCACCACGATCCACGCGAGGACGGCGTGCAGCTTGGAGACACCCTCCCAGTCCAGGCCCACCGCGCCGACGTCCATGCGCGGTACGTCGCTGGAGTCACCGGCGTGCGGACCCGCGCCCGTCACCACCGTACCCACGGCGATGAGCAGCACCGAGGCCCCGACCATGACCCACACCAGCTGCGCGACGGCCTTGCCGACCCGCGGGCGCGGCTCCCCGTCGCCCTCCCGCGTGCGCTGCCACATCGACGTGGCGACCGCGATCAGGGCGGTGGAGAGCAGGAAGTGCGCGGCGACGGTGTACGGGTTGAGGCCGACGAGCACGACGATGCCACCGAGCACCGCGTTGCCCATGACCAGCCAGAACTGGGCCCAGCCGTACCGGGTCAGGCTGCGCCGCCACGGCTTCTGCGAGCGTACGGCGATGATGGCCCAGCCGACGGCGGCGCACAGCACGTACGTCAGCAGGCGGTTGCCGAACTCGATGACCCCGTGGAAGCCCATCTCGTGGGTCGTGGTGAGGGAGTCGTCGGTGCACTTGGGCCAGGTCGGGCAGCCGAGTCCGGACCCGGTGAGCCGGACGGCGCCGCCGGTGACCACGATGACCACCGTCATCACGAGCGAGGCGAGCACCGCGCGCCGGACGGTCCGATCGGTCGGGGTCCAGCGTTCCGCGATGAAGGCGAGCGGATTGCGTGCTGCTTGAGCCAGTTCGGCCCGGGTCACGTTTGGCACGGACCCATCGTAGGGGGCCGCTTGTGCACGGCTTCACGAGGGGGACGTATCCGGTCCATCTGTGACGCCGGTTACGTGACGTCCCCGGCCCCGCGGTGGAGCCGCTACTCCCAGCGGAAGAACCGGGCCGCCGCACCCAGCCCGAGCACCGCCCACGCCGCGAGGATCCCCAGGTCGCCCCACGGCATCGACGCGCCGTCCTGGAGCACGTCCCGCAGTCCGTCGGAGAGCGCCGAGATGGGCAGCAGTCCGAGCGCCGACTCGACGCCCCCGGGGAACCTGTCGAGCGGCACGATGACGCCGCCGCCCACCAGCAGGAGCAGGAAGACCAGGTTCGCGGCGGCCAGGGTCGCCTCCGCCCTGAGCGTGCCCGCCATCAGCAGGCCGAGGCCGGAGAAGGCGGCGGTGCCGAGGACCAGGAGCAGCAGGACGGCGAGCGGGTTGCCGTGCGGCGACCAGCCGAGCGCGAAGGCGATCGCGGTGAGCAGCGCGATCTGGAGCACCTCGGTGACCAGGACGGACAGCGTCTTGGCGGCCATCAGGCCCCAGCGCGGCAGCGGCGAGGCGCCGAGCCGCTTGAGCACGCCGTACCGCCGCTCGAAGCCCGTCGCGATGGCCTGCCCGGTGAAGGCCGTCGACATGACGGCGAGAGCGAGGACGCCGGGCGCGAGGAAGTCGACCGCGTCGCCCTTCCCCGTGTCGACGATGTCGACCGCGCTGAAGAGGACGAGCAGGAGCGTCGGGATGACGACGGTGAGCAGGAGCTGCTCGCCGTTGCGCAGCAGCATCTTCGTCTCGAGTGCGGCCTGCGCGCCGATCATGCGGGGGAGCGGGGCGGCGCCCGGCCTGGGCGTGTACGTACCGGCGGCGCTCATCCGCGCAGCTCCTTGCCCGTGAGTTCGAGGAAGACGTCTTCGAGGGTGTGGCGTTCGACCGAGATCCGGTCCGGCATGACGCCGTGCTGGGCGCACCAGGAGGTGACGGTGGCGAGCAGCTGGGGGTCGACGGTGCCGCTGACGCGGTAGGCGCCGGGGGTGAGTTCGGCGGCGGCGGAGTCCGGTGGCAGGGCCTTGAGCAGGGAGGCCACGTCGAGCCCCGGGCGGCCGGTGAAGCGGAGCGTGTTCTCGGCGCCGCCGCGGCACAGCTCCTCGGGGCTGCCCCGGGCGATGACCCTGCCCGCGTCGATGATCGCGACGTCGTCGGCGAGTTCCTCGGCCTCGTCCATGTGGTGCGTGGTGAGGATCACCGAGACGCCGTCGGCGCGCAGGTCGCGGACCAGGCTCCAGGTGGCCCGGCGGGCCTGGGGGTCGAGGCCCGCGGTCGGCTCGTCGAGGAAGACGAGTTCGGGCCTGCCGACCACGGCCATGGCGAGCGCGAGGCGCTGCTGCTGGCCGCCGGAGAGGCGCCGGTAGGTGGTGCGGCCGCAGGAGCCGAGGCCCAGGCGCTGGATGAGGGCGTCGACGTCGAGGGGGTGGGCGTGCAGCTTGGCGACGTGGCGCAGCATCTCGTCGGCGCGGGCGCCGGAGTAGACGCCGCCGGACTGGAGCATCACGCCGATGCGGGGCCGCAGCGCGGCGGCCTCGCGGACCGGGTCGAGGCCGAGGACGCGGACCTCGCCCGCGTCCGGCCTGCGGTAGCCCTCGCAGATCTCCACGGTGGTGGTCTTGCCGGCGCCGTTCGGGCCGAGTACGGCCGTGACGGCGGCCGCGCGGACGTCCAGGTCGAGGCCGTCCACCGCGGTCTTGGTCCCGTACCGCTTGACCAGACCCTCGGCCTGGACGACGGACTCATTTCCCATGCCGGGAAGTCTAGAGAGCGCCGCGCGACTCTCGGCCGGGGGGCGCCCCGTCAGGGGCGCGGGGAACCGCGCTACCAGCGACGAAGCACCCGCAGACGCGTCTGCGCCCTCTCGGCGGGCGCGTCTGCCGCTCGTCGCGCGCCGAGCGCGCGGTACCGCACGCCGAGCGCGCGGTTCCCCGCACCCCTCACGGGGCCCCCGGCCGGTGCTTCGGCAGCCACGTCTGCGCGTAGGCCACCGCGTCGGCCAGCGGGAACAGGCGGGCCGTCGCCGCACCGACCGCGCCGCGCAGCACGGGCCGCGCCCGTTCGTAGTCGGCGCCGAGTTCGTCGAAGCACGTCTCGTCGATGTCGGTGTCGCCAACCGTCATCCAGCGGCGGCCCTCGTCCGTCATGACGGCGAACGAGTTCTCCACGAGCGGCGGCGCCGGGAGCCGGTACTCCGCCAGGTGGAAGGCGGTGCAGGATGCGAAGCCCGCGCCGAGGAGCAGCACCCGTGCCCCGGCGGCCTCGAGGCGGGCGAGCGGGCTGCGCTCACCGAGCCGGCAGTCCAGGGCGTGGCCGTCCATCAGGGCTGCGGCGCGGGGGCCGAGCGCCGCGAAGGACGTCTGGGGGTGGGCGCTGCGGACGGCACCGGGCCAGGTGCGCACGGTCTCGGGGAGTACGCCCATGCCGCGCGTGCGGGCGGTGCGCGGGTCGTAGGCGGGCATCGTGTCGCGGATGGCGGGCCACCACGCGGCGGGCACCGGCGGGTGCTGCCACTCGGCGGGCTCGGAGTTGTCGCCGGAGTGGGCGGGCACCACCAGCGTCCCGCCGTCACCCAGACAGTCGAGCAGGGCGAGAACGGTCGCCTCCGGGCCACCGTTGACCCAGCCGAGCGAACTGAGCGAGGTGTGGACGAGCACGGTGTCACCGGGGCGCAGGCCCAGGGCGCGCAGGTCCTGTGCCAGCGAGTCGCGCGTGCACAAAGGGCCGGTGAGAGGGGGTGTCGACATGGTCAGGGAGTCTTGTGGACGGGAGCGCCCGACGCCACTCCTTTGATCGATCAATGATCGTTTCCGCAGGTCAGTTTAGGTATACCTAAGTGACACACGGCACCGAACACTGATCCGGACGCGGGTTGTCAGGCTCTGAGGAATTACGCAACAATGGCGTTGTGAAAAACGTTGGCGAGGCTCGGGAGGCCCCGGCGAGGGCCCCGCAGGAAGAGCTCGCGACCGGTGAGCGGTCCACCCGCAACCGCGTCGCGCGCTCCATCCTGGACCACGGCCCCTCCACCGTCGCCGACCTCGCCGGGCGGCTCGGCCTGACCCAGGCCGCGGTCCGCCGCCATCTGGACACCCTGGTCCAGGAGAACGTGGTCGAGGGACGCGAGAAGCGGGTCTACGGCGCGCGCACCCGGGGCCGCCCGGCCAAGGTCTTCGCGCTGACGGACTGCGGCCGCGACGCCTTCGACCAGTCCTACGACAAGCTCGCGGCCGACGCCCTGCGCTGGATCGCCCTGACCCACGGCGAGGCCGCGGTCGCGGAATTCGCCCGCGCCCGCATCACCGAGCAGGCCGAGGCCTATCGCGAGGCCGTCGAAGCCGCCCCCCCGGAGCAGCGCACCGACGCCCTGGCGAAGGCATTGACCGCCGACGGGTACGCTGCTACGGCGCGCAGCGCGCCCGTGGGCGAGCAGCTCTGCCAGCACCACTGCCCCGTCGCGCACGTGGCCGAGCAGTATCCACAGCTCTGCGAGGCGGAGACGGAGATCTTCTCCGAGCTCCTCGGGACCCACGTCCAGCGGCTCGCCACCATCGCCCACGGGGACGGCGTCTGCACGACGTTCATCCCGAAGGCGGCCCCGCAGCCCCCTGCGGTCACAGACACCACTGCCAACACTTCTGCAAGCACGGCCGGGAGGAACCCCGCATGACTCTCCCCACGGAGACTGCCCACCCCGAACTCGAGGGCCTGGGCAAGTACGAATACGGCTGGGCCGACTCCGACACGGCCGGTGCCTCTGCCAAGCGCGGCATCAACGAGGACGTCGTCCGGGACATCTCCGCGAAGAAGAACGAGCCGGAGTGGATGACCAAGCTCCGTCTCAAGGGCCTGCGCCTCTTCGAGAAGAAGCCCATGCCGAACTGGGGCTCGGACCTCTCCGGCATCGACTTCGACAACATCAAGTACTTCGTGCGCTCCACGGAGAAGCAGGCGGAGTCCTGGGAGGACCTGCCCGAGGACATCAAGAACACGTACGACAAGCTCGGCATCCCCGAGGCGGAGAAGCAGCGCCTGGTCGCCGGTGTCGCCGCGCAGTACGAGTCCGAGGTCGTCTACCACCAGATCCGTGAGGACCTGGAGGAGCAGGGCGTCATCTTCCTGGACACCGACACGGCCCTGAAGGAGCACCCCGAGCTCTTCAAGGAGTACTTCGGCACGGTCATCCCGGTCGGCGACAACAAGTTCGCCTCGCTGAACTCCGCCGTGTGGTCCGGCGGCTCCTTCATCTACGTGCCGAAGGGCGTGCACGTGGAGATCCCGCTCCAGGCCTACTTCCGCATCAACACGGAGAACATGGGCCAGTTCGAGCGGACGCTGATCATCGTCGACGAGGACGCCTACGTCCACTACGTCGAGGGCTGCACGGCGCCGATCTACAAGTCGGACTCCCTGCACTCCGCGGTCGTCGAGATCATCGTCAAGAAGGGCGCCCGCTGCCGCTACACGACGATCCAGAACTGGTCGAACAACGTCTACAACCTGGTCACCAAGCGCGCCGTGGCCTATGAGGGCGCGACCATGGAGTGGATCGACGGCAACATCGGCTCCAAGGTGACGATGAAGTACCCCGCCGTCTACCTGATGGGCGAGCACGCCAAGGGCGAGACCCTCTCCATCGCCTTCGCGGGCGAGGGCCAGCACCAGGACGCCGGCTCCAAGATGGTCCACATGGCGCCGAACACCTCGTCCAACATCGTGTCGAAGTCCGTGGCGCGTGGCGGTGGCCGCACCTCCTACCGCGGCCTGGTCGAGATCGGCGAGGGCGCCCCGGGCTCCAAGTCCAACGTGCTCTGTGACGCGCTGCTCGTCGACACCATCTCCCGCTCCGACACGTATCCGTACGTGGACGTTCGCGAGGACGACGTCTCCATGGGCCACGAGGCCACCGTCTCCAAGGTCTCCGAGGACCAGCTCTTCTACCTGATGAGCCGCGGCCTCACCGAGTTCGAGGCGATGGCGATGATCGTGCGCGGCTTCGTGGAGCCCATCGCGAAGGAGCTGCCCATGGAGTACGCCCTGGAGCTCAACCGGCTGATCGAACTGCAAATGGAAGGCGCGGTGGGCTAGGGCGCCCCGCCGGACCGACCACGACACGGGGCTCAGTCGCTGAGCCCCACGAGCCTGCCGTCGCCGGCAGGTGAACACGATGAGGCAGAAAGCGAGCAACACCGAAGCCATGGCTCAGGCTCAGAACGCCCCCAAGCTCTCGACTTCGCTCGGGCAGGGGGGACCCCCCTCGGTGGGCGGCACCACGACCTCCGGCTCGATCGCGGTGGCCGCCGAGTCGACCGTCGCCACCCGCATGAGCGCGCCCCCGTCCTTCGACGTGGCGGACTTCCCGGTGCCGCACGGCCGCGAGGAGGAGTGGCGGTTCACCCCGCTGGAGCGCCTGCGCGGGCTGCACGACGGCACCGCGGTCGCCACCGGCGGCGGAGTGAGGATCGACATCGAGGCCCCCGAGGCCGTCGTCGTCGAGACCGTCGGCCGTGACGACGCGCGCCTCGGCAGGGCGGGCGTCCCCGTGGACCGCGTCGCAGCCCAGGCCTACTCCGCGTTCAAGGAGGCCGGTGTCGTCACCGTCCCCAAGGAGACGGTGCTCACCGAGCCGATCCGCATCGCCGTGCACGGCCAGGGCGGGGTCGCCTACGGCCACCAGGTCATCGAGCTCGGCGCCTTCGCCGAGGCCGTCGTGGTGATCGACCACACCGGCGACGCCGCGCTCGCGGCCAACGTCGACTACGTCCTCGGGGACGGCGCCAAGCTGACCGTCGTCTCCGTGCAGGACTGGGACGACAAGGCCGTGCACGTCGGCCAGCACAACGCCCTGATCGGCCGGGACGCCACCTTCAAGTCCTTCGTGGTCACCTTCGGCGGCGACCTCGTGCGCCTGCACCCCCGGGTGGCGTACGCGGGCACCGGCGGCGAGGCGGAGCTGTTCGGCCTGTACTTCACGGACGCGGGCCAGCACCAGGAGCACCGCCTCCTGGTCGACCACAACGTCCCGCACTGCAAGTCCAACGTCGTCTACAAGGGCGCGTTGCAGGGCGAGCAGGCGCACGCCGTGTGGATCGGTGACGTCCTCATCGAGGCCAAGGCCGAGGGCACCGACACCTACGAGATGAACCGCAACCTCGTCCTGACGGACGGCGCCCGCGTCGACTCCGTGCCCAACCTGGAGATCGAGACCGGCGAGATCGTCGGCGCGGGGCACGCGAGCGCCACCGGCCGGTTCGACGACGAGCAGCTGTTCTACCTGATGGCGCGCGGCATCCCGCAGCAGGAGGCGCGCCGTCTCGTCGTGCGCGGCTTCTTCGCCGAGCTGGTCCAGCAGATCGGGGTCGACGACATCGAAGAGCGCCTCCTCGTGAAGATCGACGAGGAGCTGGAGGCGTCCGTCTGATGGCATTCGAACGCGTCTGCGACCTGAGCGAGCTGGAGGAGGACACCCCGAAGCGGGTGGAACTCGACGGCACGCCGGTCTCGGTCGTCCACACCGAGGGCGAGGTGTTCGCGATCCACGACATCTGCTCGCACGCGAACGTCTCCCTCTCCGAGGGCGAGGTGGAGGACTGCCAGATCGAGTGCTGGCTGCACGGCTCCGCCTTCGACCTGCGTACCGGCAAGCCGTCCGGCCTGCCCGCGACGCGCCCCGTCCCCGTATACCCCGTAAAGATCGAAGGGGGCAGCGTCCTCGTTGACGTACGCGCCTCCGTCACCCAGGAGTCCTGAGGCACCCATGGCAACGCTTGAAATCCGCGACCTGCACGTGACCGTCGAGGTCGAGAACGGCACCAAGGAAATTCTCAAGGGTGTCGACCTGACCGTGAAGCAGGGCGAGACCCACGCCATCATGGGCCCGAACGGCTCCGGCAAGTCGACCCTCGCCTACTCCATCGCGGGCCACCCCAAGTACACGATCACCCAGGGCACCGTCACCCTCGACGGCGAGGACGTCCTCGAGATGGAGGTCGACGAGCGCGCCCGCGCCGGCATGTTCCTCGCCATGCAGTACCCGGTCGAGGTCCCCGGCGTCTCCGTCTCCAACTTCCTGCGCACGTCGGCGACGGCGATCCGCGGCGAGGCCCCCAAGCTGCGCACCTGGGTGAAGGAGGTCAAGGAGTCGATGGCCGCGCTCCAGATGGACCCCTCCTTCGCCGAGCGCAACGTGAACGAGGGCTTCTCCGGCGGCGAGAAGAAGCGCCACGAGATCCTCCAGATGGAGCTCCTCAAGCCGAAGATCGCGATCCTCGACGAGACCGACTCCGGCCTGGACGTCGACGCCCTGCGCGTGGTCTCCGAGGGCGTCAACCGCATCCGCGAGACGGGTGAGGTCGGCACGCTCCTGATCACGCACTACACGCGCATCCTGCGCTACATCAAGCCCGACTTCGTGCACGTCTTCGCCAACGGCCGGATCGCCGAGTCCGGCGGCGCCGAGCTCGCCGACAAGCTGGAGAACGAGGGCTACGAGGCCTATGTGAAGGGTGGCGCATCCGAGTGACTGTGGCCCGACAGGGGCTGCCCGGCCTCCTCGACACCGAGGCGCTCCGCAAGGACTTCCCCATCCTGGAGCGCACGCTCCACGACGGCAAGAAGCTGGTGTACCTGGACAACGCGGCGACGTCGCAGACGCCGCGCCAGGTCATCGACGTGCTCACTGAGTACTACGAGCAGCACAACGCCAATGTCCACCGCGGTGTGCACGTCCTCGCCGAGGAGGCCACGGCGCTGTACGAGGGCGCCCGTGACAAGGTCGCGGAGTTCATCAACGCGCCGAGCCGCGACGAGGTGATCTTCACCAAGAACGCCTCCGAGTCGCTCAACCTCGTGGCCAACATGCTCGGCTGGGCCGACGAGCCCTACCGCGTCGACCACGAGACCGAGATCGTCATCACGGAGATGGAGCACCACTCCAACATCGTGCCGTGGCAGCTGCTCTCGCAGCGCACCGGTGCGAAGCTGAAGTGGTTCGGCCTCACCGACGACGGCCGGCTCGACCTGTCGAACATCGACGAGGTCATCACGGAGAAGACGAAGATCGTCTCCTTTGTGCTCGTCTCCAACATCCTGGGCACGCACAACCCGGTCGAGGCCATCGTGCGCCGCGCCCAGGAGGTCGGGGCCCTGGTCCTGATCGACGCCTCCCAGGCCGCGCCGCACATGCCGCTCGACGTACAGGCCCTCCAGGCCGACTTCGTGGCCTTCACGGGCCACAAGATGTGCGGCCCGACGGGCATCGGCGTGCTGTGGGGCCGCCAGGAGCTCCTGGAGGACCTGCCGCCGTTCCTCGGCGGCGGCGAGATGATCGAGACGGTGTCGATGCACTCGTCGACGTACGCCCCGGCGCCGCACAAGTTCGAGGCGGGCACCCCGCCGGTGGCGCAGGCCGTGGGCCTCGGCGCGGCGGTGGACTACCTGACCTCGATCGGCATGGACAGGATCGCGCAGCACGAGCAGGTGATCACCGAGTACGCGGTCAAGCGCCTCCTGGAGGTCCCCGACCTCCGGATCATCGGCCCGGCGACGGCCGAGGAGCGCGGCGCCGCGATCTCCTTCACGCTCGGCGACATCCACCCGCACGACGTGGGCCAGGTCCTCGACGAGCAGGGCATCGCGGTCCGGGTCGGCCACCACTGCGCCCGCCCCGTCTGCCTGCGGTACGGAATTCCCGCGACCACGCGAGCGTCGTTCTATCTGTACTCCACGCCCGGCGAGATCGACGCCCTCGCCGACGGCCTGGAGCACGTACGGAACTTCTTCGGCTGAGGGGCTGGCTGGTGTGAAGCTGGATTCGATGTACCAGGACGTGATCCTGGACCACTACAAGCACCCGCACGGGCGCGGTCTTCGCCCCGGCGACGCCGAGGTGCACCACGTCAATCCGACGTGCGGCGACGAGATCACGCTGCGGGTGAAGTACGACGGCGCCCGCATCGAGGACGTGAGCTACGAGGGCCAGGGCTGCTCCATCAGCCAGGCCAGCGCCTCCGTGCTCAACGACCTGCTCGTCGGCAAGGAGCTGGCCGAGGCGCAGCGGATCCAGGCCGTGTTCCTGGAGCTGATGCAGTCCAAGGGCAGGCTGGAGCCGGACGACGCGATGGAGGAGGTCCTGGAGGACGCGGTCGCGTTCGCCGGTGTCTCCAAGTACCCCGCGCGCGTCAAGTGTGCTCTGCTGAGCTGGATGGCGTGGAAGGACGCGACGGCGCAGGCACTGGGCGCCGACGTCGAGGCCGCCGAGGCCGAAAGGAAGACGGCATGAGCGAGAACGAGACCCTCACGACCAAGCCCGCCTCCGAGGAGGAGGTCCGGGAGGCGCTCTACGACGTCGTCGACCCCGAGCTGGGCATCGACGTCGTCAACCTGGGCCTGATCTACGGCGTCCACGTCGACGACGCCAACATCGCCACCATCGACATGACGCTGACGTCCGCGGCCTGCCCGCTGACCGACGTCATCGAGGACCAGGCGAAGTCCGCGACGGACGGCATCGTCAACGAACTGCGGATCAACTGGGTCTGGATGCCGCCGTGGGGCCCCGACAAGATCACCGACGACGGCCGCGAGCAGCTGCGGGCGCTGGGGTTCAACGTCTGACTCCGCCCGCGACAGGCGCAGCCGAGCACCTCGAAAGGGCCCGCACCGACCGGTGCGGGCCCTTTCGTATGCGCCTGCATATGTACTGGCGTACGCATCGTTGTGTACGCTTGTACGCATGGGATACGGACTGCTGGCCGCGGCCATCGCGGCGGAGGTGGCCGGAACGACGGCCATGAAGTACAGCGAGGGTTTCAGCAGGCTCTGGCCCTCGCTGCTGACCGTCGCGGGGTATCTGCTGGCCTTCACGCTGCTCGCGCAGACCCTGAAGACACTGTCGGTGGGGACCGCCTACGCGATCTGGGCCGGGGTGGGGACCGCCGCGGTCGCGGGCATCGGGATGCTGTTCCTCGGGGAGTCGGCGAACCCGGTCAAGGTCCTCGGGATCGTGCTCGTGATCGCGGGCGTCGTGGTCCTGAACCTGGGCGGTGCTCACTGATGGGCCGGCGCTACGACCCCGGGAGACGGCAGCGGATCATCGACGCGGCGATGCGGGTCGCGGCAGGGAAGGGCATCGCGGGCCTCAGCCACCGGTCCGTCGCCGCCGAGGCCGACGTCCCCCTCGGGTCGACCACGTACCACTTCAAGACCCTCGACGACCTCCTCGTGGCCGCGCTGCGGCAGTCCAACGAAGGGTTCGCGCGACTCGTGCGGGAGCGCGGCGTGCTCCGGGACCCCGACGCCGACCTGCCCGCCGAACTCGCGGCGCTGCTCGGCGAGTGGGCCGCAGGGGGGCGGGAGGGCGTCGAGCTGGAGTACGAGCTGTATCTGGCCGCCCTGCGCCGCCCCGCCCTGCGCCCGGTGGCCGCCGAGTGGTGCGAGGGGGTCGCCGAGGTCCTGCGGGAGCGGACGGACCCCGTCACCGCGCGGGGCATGGTCGCGATGATGGACGGGATCTGTCTCCAGGTGCTGCTCACGGGCGGGCAGTACGACGAGGCGTACACGCGGGAGATGCTCACGCGGGTCCTGACCCCGGCGCGGGCCGCCTCTCCTCGGCCGGAGGGCGGCTGACGGCTGGGCGGGGCGGGAGGCCCCCGGTGCGACCGGGAAGCGACCCGTGCGCAGGTCGGGACGGCCGGTGCCTGAGGCGTTCCCCCGCACCGGTTCGCCTCCGTGCCCCCGCCCCGGTTAGGTTTCCCCCATGACCGATACGACTGCTCCTCGCGTTACCGGCGCCGCTGCCGCCGGGCTCGCCACCGTCGCTGCCGACGGCACCGTTCTCGACACCTGGTTCCCCGCGCCCGAGCTCATCGCCGAGCCGGGCCCCGCGGGCAGCGAGCGGCTCTCCGCCGAGCGCGCCGTGGAACTGCTCGGTGAGGGTGCCGCGAAGGCGATCGGTGCCGACGCCCGCCGGGGCGTGGAGGTCGTCGCCGTCCGCACGGTCATCACGTCCCTGGACGACAAGCCGCTGGACGCGCACGACGTGTACCTGCGCCTGCACCTGCTCAGCCACCGCCTGGTCCAGCCGCACGGCCAGAACCTCGACGGCATGTTCGGGCTCCTCGCCAACGTGGCCTGGACCTCGCTCGGCCCGGTCGCCGTCGACGACCTGGAGAAGGTGCGCCTGAACGCCCGCGCCGAGAGCCTGCACCTGGCGGTGACCTCCGTCGACAAGTTCCCGCGCATGACGGACTACGTCGCCCCCAAGGGCGTGCGCATCGGCGACGCCGACCGCGTGCGGCTCGGCGCGCACCTCGCCGAGGGCACCACCGTGATGCACGAGGGCTTCGTGAACTTCAACGCCGGAACCCTCGGCACCTCCATGGTCGAGGGCCGCATCTCCGCCGGCGTCGTCGTCGGCGACGGCTCCGACATCGGCGGCGGCGCCTCCACCATGGGCACCCTCTCCGGCGGCGGCAACGTCCGCATCGTCATCGGCGAGCGCTGCCTCATCGGCGCCGAGGCCGGTGTCGGCATCGCGCTCGGCGACGAGTGCGTCGTCGAGGCGGGCCTGTACGTCACCGCGGGTACGCGCGTCACGATGCCCGACGGGGAGATCGTGAAGGCCCGCGACCTGTCCGGCGCCTCGAACATCCTCTTCCGCCGCAACTCGGTCACCGGCGCCGTCGAGGCCCGCCCGAACAACGCGGTCTGGGGCGGCCTCAACGACGTCCTGCACAGCCACAACTGACCCGCCCGGGTCGCCCCGCGCCCGCCCGGTCACGCCTCTGCATCGAGGGCGCCACTCCCGTACCGGAGGGGCGCCCTCCGTGCGTATGCTGCGCGCTACCGGAGGGAGATCGACATGTACAAGACGGGGTCACGTGCCCTGGTCGTCGGGTTACGGGCCCTGGCCGCCGGGGCCGCTGCCGTGGCCGTCCTGCTCGCGGGCAGCGGGCAGAGCCTCGGCAGGGACGCGGCGGAGCGCGACGGCACGGACCGGGGGGCCGCGGGCGGGCACACCGACGAGCGGAACCGCCACCTCACCGAGGACTCCGACGGCTGAGAGGCGTAGTCGGCGCACGTCCGCGCACGTCATCAGGGGCAGAGGCCGCAGGGCGAGACGGGCGGCCGGTTCGGCGGCCTCGCCCGGCAGGGCCCGCACCGGAGCCAGGACGGCAGGCTGCTCCACGTACAGCGGTACGAGGGCCCCGGCGGCCAGGGCTACCGCGACCGGCACACCACGGGCCGCGCGGGCGGCCCGAGGGCTACAAGGGCGTCCGGTCGCCGATGCTCACGACCCGCTGGACCGCCCCCGCGGGCAGCGCTCCGCCGAGCGCCTCGTAGGCGGCGAGCAGCCCGTCGACCGCCTCGCGGTCGGCGGGCAGCAGCGGCGCCCTGACCGGGCCCGCGGGCAGGCCGAGCGCGTCGAGGAGTGCCTTCGCCGTGACGGCGCCGGGCAGGCCCGACGCCATCATCAGCTCGATGAGTTCGGTGAGCTGCCGCTGCCCGCGCGCGGCCCCCGCCGTGTCGCCCGCGTCGAACGCGTCCACGATCGCCCGCAGGCTGCGCGGCGCCACGTTCGCCACCGTGCTGATGTAACCGGCGCCGCCGAGCGCGTACAGCGGAAGCACGAACTCGTCGCAGCCGGTGTAGTACGCGAGGTCGCAGTTGGCCATCACCTTCGCGGAGCCGAGCAGGTCGTACGCGCAGTCCTTGACCGCCACGATCCGCGGGTGGTCCGCGAGCCGCAGCATCGTGTCCGGCTCGATGCGGGTGCCGGTGCGGCCCGGGATGTCGTACAGGACCACGGGCAGGCCCGACACGTCGGCGACCGCGCGGAAGTGCGCCTCGACCGCTTCCTGCGGCGGCCTGCTGTAGTACGGCGTGACCACGAGCAGGCCGTCCGCGCCCGCCTTCTCGGCCCGCAGGGCGAGTTCGGCGGTGTGCGCCGTGTCGCTGCTGCCGACGCCCGCGACGACCGAGGCCCGGCCGTCGACCGCCTCCCTGACGGCCTCCACGAGCGCGGCCTTCTCCGCGTCCGACGTCGTCGGTGACTCACCGGTGGTGCCGGAGAGGACCAGGCCCTCGCAGCCCTGGGTGACGAGGCGGTCGGCGAGCAGCTGGGCGCCGTCGAGGTCGAGGGCGCCGGACGCGGTGAAGGGCGTGACCATCGCGCACAGGGCGCGGCCGAGCGGGGCGGCGGGTACGTCACGCGCTGTGGGGGCCGTGGAAGGCACTGTGGGAAACACCGTGGGGGGCAGGTGAGCAGCGGTCATGGGGGAAGTCTCGGCCCGCCGGGAGTTGAGCTCCACTTAATTCTGCTACGAGATGCCGGGCAGCGGTGCTACGAGGTGCCGGGCGGCAGCCACGCGGCGCGGGTCGTCGGCGCGGCGGGGGAGGTGGCGGCGAATCCTCGGCGAATCCATGGCGAACCCTTGAGGGACCGTACCCACGCGCACGGAAATGCGTCACCATGGCGGGAGCCGGACGCGCAGACGCCGGGACGTCCACAGGTCGTTCACAGGAGGCACCATGAGGCTGGGCAAGGCAGTCGCCACCGGAATCGCCGAGGAGAGGCCGCTCGAGCGGCAGGCCGAGCGGCCCGAGTTCCCGCCGGGGGCCGCGGAGTCCGTGTCCGAAACCGCCCCGGCGGCCGTGGAGTCGGCCCCCGTCCAGGTCGAGGTGCCGGTCGGCCGATGAGGTTACGGCTTCCCGAGGAACGCCTCGCGGAGCCGCCCACCGGATACAAGATCGCCCACCCGGTCCTCTCCCAGGACGGCACCCGGGCCGGGTTCACCGGCGTCTCGCTGGGCGGCTCCCTGCCCTACGGCGCGTTCGACGAGGCCCACTGCGCCTACGGCCGGCGGCACCGCGCACCGCACCGGCGCTGCGACTGCGGCTTCCACTGCGTGCACGAGCGCTCGGCGGCGGAAGGGCTCCTGTGCACCGCCGAGCACCGTGGGGCCGCCCTGCTCGAAGTGGCCGTGCTCGGCGCCTACATCCGCTTCGAGAAGGGCTTTCGCTACGCGCGCCAGCGGGTGCGGGTCGTCACCGTGCAGCCGTGTGGCTGTGGCGCGGCGGCCACCGGCCTCGCGGACGCGGGCTGGGGCAGACCCGGTTGGCGCGCGCTCGCAGCGGTGTGCGGCGCGTGCGGGCGCGGCGGTGGTGGCACGGCGGTGAGCCTGCCGCGGTTCGCGGCGGTGGCGGGAGAGGGGCTGCGGGTGCTTCCGGCGCCCGCGACGGCTCCCGGCGGGGCCGGTGCCGTGCCGGGTCCGGCGCCGGGTTCCTCGCCCGGCCCCTTCGGTGCGGCCACCGCCGATGTCGGGCTGCCCGAGCTGGCCGCCGAGGCGGCCCTGCTACAGGCCCGCCTCGACTGGTTCCAGGTCGAGTTGGGGCGCATCGGCGGGCAGGGACAGGGCGGGAACGGGCGGGAACGGGCGTAGCGAGCGGGCGCGCGCCGGCCGTGGCCGTCGTGCGCTCCCTCACGAGCCGGGCGGATCGGCGTGCGTGGTGGGGCGCGGGGGCACGGGTGGGGCGGGCCTGGCCGGAGTGGGGCGCGCGTCGGCCAGGCGTCGTTGACGGGCCCCTGCGGGCGCAGGACCCTCGGGCCATGACCCCGCATCCGTACGAGCGTTACGTCGCCGTCGGAGACAGCCAGACGGAAGGCCTCGGCGACGGCGACGAACGGCGCGGGTACCGCGGTTGGGCCGACCGGCTCGCCGAGATACTCGCCGTCGGACATCCGGACTTCGCGTACGCCAACCTGGCCGTGCGCGGGCGCCTCGCGGAGCAGGTCAGGGACGAGCAACTGGCCCCTGCCCTCGCCCTCAAGCCGGACCTCGTGACGGTGGTCGCGGGCGCGGGCGACCTGGTCAGGCCCGGTTACGACGCGGCCCGCACCGCACGCGCCGTGGAGGAGATGTTCGCCGAACTCGCCGGGACCGGCGCCCGCGTGGTCACCGTGACCTTCCCCGACATCGCCCGCATCGCGCCCCTGGCCCGCCGGGCGCAGCCCCGCGTCGTCGACCTCAACGCCCGCGTCCGCGCCGCCGCCGACCGGCACGGCGTCCTGGTCCTCGACCTGTTCCCGCAGCGCATCACCGCCGACCCGCGGCTGTGGAGTCGTGACCGCACGCACGCGAGCCCCGTCGGCCACGCCCGCATAGCCGCCGGTGTCGCCGACGTGCTCGGCCTCGCCGGATTCGCGGACTGGGCCCGGCCGCTGCCACCGCTTGCCCCGGTCTCCGCGCTGGGCGGCGCGGCGCAGGAGGTGCGCTGGCTGGCCGGTGCGGTGGGGCCGTGGGTGCGGCGCCGGGTCGTCCGGGTGCGGCCGGGGCCGGGCGGAGCGCACCGGGCGAAGCGCCCCGGCCTCGTCGCGGTGACGCTGCCGGAGCCGGAACGGGCCTGACGTGAGCGGGTCCGGGGGCGGCGGGTCCGACACGGGAGGGCCCGACGGGAGCAGGTCCGACGTGGACGGGCCCGCCGTGAGCGGGTCCGATGTCGGGGCCCGACTTGGACGGGCTTGACCTGAACCAAGGTTCACATTGGAGCGTAGGGCGAGTTCGGCAGGCAACACCCCTACGCCAGTGGAGAGTCCCATGACGCAGCGCGCCACCACGCACCCCGACCCGACCCGCCCCGACGCGGGCCTCGCCTTCTTCAGCACCTGGCACGTCGGCACCCCGGAGCGGCAGCGGGCGACGGTCGACGCGATCGCCAAGGCCTGGGAGAGCCGTCCCTGGCCGCACGAGGGCCTGCTGTCCTACCACGTGTACGAGGGCGAGGACGGCGCCACCCTGATGCACCATTCGCAGTGGCACGACGAGAAGGCCTACCAGGACTTCTTCGCCCGTGGCAGGGACGAGCGGAACGCCGAGATCGACGCCGCCGTGCCCGGCGTCGAGCGGCTCGGGCTGACCAGGACCCGCTTGCACACCAGTGTGCGCCCCGGCCCCGCCGCAGCCGTTCCCGAGGCGTTCGTGACCGTCGACGTGTCCTTCGAAGGACCGGACGCCGACCGGCAGCGGGCCTGGGTGCGCACGGTCACCGACGCCATCGCCGCGGGCCCCGCCGTTCCCGGCCTCCTCGCGGCGCACTTCCATCTGAGCACCGACGGCACGCACATCGTCAACTACGCGGAGTGGGAGACCGCGGCACACCACGCGCGGGCGATCGAGAGCCCGGGCGAGGGCATCGGCACGCTCTCCGAGGAGTGGCGGCGGGTACGGGACTTCCCGGGCACGCTGGAGCCGGGCCGGGTGCGGCGCTACCGGCGGGCGTACGGAGTCGTACCCGGGTAGTCGTGCCGCAGGGCTTTACCGGGGCCGCCGCAGGTGGAGTCATAAGGACGTGAGCGTGTGATCGAGGATCGGGCGGCCCCGGCCGTCCCGCTCGGCCCCGAGGAGTCGTCATGACGATGGACAGCGGCACCGGCAGCGACAGCGACAGTGGCAGCAGCGGCAGGGAGTTCGAGATAGTCCGGGAGTTCGAGGTCGACTCGCCGCCCCGGGACGTGTGGGAGGCGTTCACCACCGGCACCGGCGGCTGGCTGTGGCCCATGGTGTACGAGCCGCGGGTGGGCGGCGACGCGGCGCGCGACGCCGTGGTCACCGTCTGGGATCCGCCGCGCCGCCTCGCGATCCGCTCGGACCGCCTCGGGGCGCTCCCGCCGGAGCGGAACGCCGCCCACCTGGAGCACCGGATCGAGCCGCGCGACGGCGGCCGCCGCTCCTGGGTGCGCCATGCGCACGGCGGCACCTTCGCCCCCGGACCCCCGGACGCGCCGGAGGCCCCCGGCCCCCGGGGCGTCCGGGGCGCCAGGGGCCTCCAGGGCGCCGCCGCCCGGCGCCAGGTCACCCGGGCCTCCAGGGCCGCGCAGGCGGCGCAGACCGCCAGGGCCGCCCAGGACTGGGACGACCAGTACGAAGCCGCGAGCAAGCACACCGACTTCTATCTGCACAGCCTGCGGCAGTACCTGACGTACTTCGCGGGCCGCCCCGTCACCTTCACCGCCCTCGACGCCCCGGCGGCCGCCGTGGACGCGGCCGCCTTCGTCAGGCTCGCGCAGGAACTCGGCCTGCCCGACGACGCGTCGGAGGGCGCCCGCGTCCGCCTGGGCGCGGCGGCCACCGAACTGGACGCCGTGATCGACTTCCGTACGACGTACTTCATCGGCCTGCGCACCGAGGACGCGCTCTACCGCTTCTTCGGCCGCAACCACTTCGGCAGGCCCGTCGCGCTGAGCATCCACGACTTCGCGCCGGGCGCCGACGCCAAGGGCACCGAGGCCGCCTGGCACGACTGGCTGACGCGCCTCTACGCCTGAGCGCCGCGCCCCGGGGGCTGCGACCGCCCGCGACCCCTACGCCCGCAACCGCTACGGCCGGAACCGCACCACCTGGGGGTCGTGGTCGCTGTTCTGCTCCGCGAACTCCGCGTTCACATGCACGCTGTCGTAGTGGTACCGGCCGACGCCGGGGCTCACCAGGATCTGGTCGAGGACCTGGGAGTTGCCCTGGAAGACGTACGAGTAGCGCTCGGAGCGCGGCAGCGACTTGACGCCGGCGCGCAGCGTGCCGCCCGCCTCCAGGGCCTTGGTCGTCGCGGAGAACTCGAAGTCGTTGATGTCACCGACCACGAGCACGTCCGCGTCCTTCTGCACCCCCCGGATCTCCCGCACGAAGGAGTTCACGGCTTCGGCCTGCTGCACCCGCCGGGCCTCCGAGGAGCGCACCGGGGGCTGGTGGTGCGAGGTCAGCGACTCGTCGCCGCCCTTGGAGGCGAAGTGGTTCGCGACCACGAAGACGGTCCGGCCACGGAAGCTGAACTCGCCCGCGAGCGGCTTGCGGCTGTTGGCCCACGCCGCGTCGGCGGGGGCGATCCGGCCGGGCGAGTGCGTGAGCGCGGCCCGCTTGCCGTTCCGCACGACGCCCGTCGCGGTGGTCGCGTCACCGGCGCCGCGGTCGGTGAAGGACACCCGCTCGGCGTTGAAGAGGAACACCTGCCGGATGTTGCCGCCCGGCTCGCCGCCGTCCTTGTTGTTCTCCGGGTCGACGGTCCGCCAGGAGTAGCGCGGGCCGCCCGCCGCGACGATCGCGTCCGTGAACTTCCGCAGGGTCTGCCCCGCGGTGACCGTGCCGTCGTTCTTCGGGCCGTTGTCGTCCTGGATCTCCTCCAGGGCGACGATGTCCGGCGCGGCCAGGTTGGTGACCACCGCGGACGCGAGCGCGTCGAACTTCGCCTGCGGGTCGCCCGGGTCGAGGTTCTCGACGTTGTACGTGGCCACGGCCAGCTCGCCCGCGCGCTGCGGCCGGGTCCGCTCCCGCTCCAGGCCCTTGCCCTTCACCGCACCGAGCTCCCGGGCGACCAGCGTGTACCCGCCGTACTGGTTGAAGTCCAGGGGCCCCTCCGCGCCGCCGGTCAGGACGTCACCCACGTCCGCCTTCGGGAACGGCCGCTCCGAGAGCGGGGCCAGCTGCTGCACCTGGAGGCGGCCGGTGTTCTGCGCCGCGTACGAGCCGTACAGCGCGCCGCCGCGCCGGGTCGGGCGCTCCTGCGGCTTCACGGTCACCCACAGCTCGGCGTGCGGGTCGGTGGCGCCGACGACGCGCGAGGAGCCGATCCGTACGTTCATGCCCTCCAGCGACTCGTAGAGGTCCAGGGCGTACGAACGCGGCTTGAGGGGCAGCGCGTTGACGCTGTTGTCCGCGGCCGGGTCGCCCGCGGGGGCGTAGGCGCCGGGCACGGACCTGGCGCTGACGGTCACGGGCGCGGGCAGGGCGTTGCCGGAGGACTCCACGGTCACCGTCGGCTTGGTGATCTGGGTCAGGGACTGGTTGCCGGATGAGGCGCCGCCGGGCACGTACTCGGTGACCGTGCCGGAGACCCGGACGGCGTCGCCGGTGCGCACGGTCGGCGTGGCGCCGGTGTAGACGAAGACGGCCTCACTGGTCGCGCGGTCGCCGTCCCCGCGCACGTCCTGGATCCAGAAGCCCTTCGAGCCGTAGGCGCGCACGCCCGTGACGATGCCGGGCACGCCGTCGACCTGCTGTCCCGCGAGCGGCGAGAGTCGCGTGCCGCCCTGGATGTCGTGCACCCGGACCTGATCGGGGGAGGCGGGCGAGGCGGGGGAAGCCGTGGAGGCTCCGGCCGTGGCGGCGAGCAGTCCGGCGGCGAGGGCGGTCGCGGCGACGGCGCCGACAGCGGCGGATCTCGGTATGTGAGGCATCGGGGACTCCGAGGTGAGGAGGGGTGGGGCGCGGCTTGGGGAGTGGCGCTCTACGCGCGTCAATCTCTTGTGCGGACGGTGGAGTTGTCAAGGCTCTTCGGGTGTGCGGCGGCTGTACGCCGGGCGACGGGCGGATGGCTCGGGCGCCGGGCCGGGCGCGCCGGGTGCGGTGGGGCGGGGCCGCCCGGCGGCGGGGCGGGAACCCGACCGGTTCCGGTACGCCGGACGGGCGGGCGGCAAACGGTCAAATCCGTCTAGGCTTCACGCAGCAGACCCGTACGCCCGTCAGGAGAACCAGCCGATGTCCCAAAGCCCCGCCACCCTGCCGCCGGTGCTGCTGCACTCCGAAGCGGAGCTCGCGCGGGACGCCCTCGCCGCACCCCTGCTCGCCCGCGCCGTGCGGCTCGCCCGCTGGGCGGGACCCGGGACCCGGGTGGGCGCGGGCGGCGAGCTCGTCGACGAGCAGCTGCCGGCCGCCGCGGCCGAGCTCGGGCTCACCGGCGCCGGTTCCGGTTCCGATGGTGGTTCCGATGCCGGTTCCGTGGACGACGGTGACGCGGCGGCGTACGCGAGTGAGGCGTGGCGGGTCGCCGTCGACACCGGCCTGGTGGAGGTGCGGGACCCCGACGAGGCCGACGCCGAGGGGGAGGAGGCCGATGGCACCGTCACCGCGGGTGAGGAGCTCGGGCTGCTCACCTCCGGCGGGCCCCAGGACGTCCTCGGCATCTGGCTCGCCGCCCTGGAGACCGTGTTCGCCGACGCGACGGTCCCCGACCTGGAGGACCTCGTCGACGCCATCGAGGGCGGCGGCGAGATCGACTTCGAGGAGCTCGGCTGGGACCCGCAGGGCGAGGCGGACTTCCTGGAGGGCGTCCTCGGCAACCTGTACCTGCTGACCGTCGGTGACAACGCCCCCGACGGCGGCGCGGTGCCGCTGCCCGCGCTCGCCGCCTCCATGATCATTCCGGATGACATGGGCGAGCCCACGGACGACATCCTGGAACAGGTCTCGGACGCGATGATGCGCCTCGACGACCAGTTCCGGATGCTGGAGCCGATCGGACTCGTCGAGTACCAGCCCGTGGACGAGGCCCTGATGGCCGACATCGACAGCGAGGAGCCGCTGCCGCCCGCCGAGGAGGACGAGGACGTCACGCGGTACGGGATGGTCAGGCTGACGCCCCTCGGCCTGTTCGGGATCCGGGCGCGGATGCTGGAGGCGGGCATCGACGCGCCCGCCGTCGGTGACCTCGCCGACAAGGGCGCCGACACGCTGCTCGACGCCACGGCCGTCTTCCCGCAGGCCGCCGCGCAGGCCGAGATCGAGCTGTGGCTCGGTCGACGGGCCCCGCTCGATGCCGCGCGGGAGCTGCTCGCCGCGGCGCGCGGTGGCGACGAGGGGGCGCCGTTGCGGCGGCTGCGGTGCCAGCAGGCGCTCTCCCTCGTCGGGGGCACGGCCGAGCCCGCGCTGCGCGAGGTGCTCGACGACGCGGAGCTCGGGGGGCTCGCCCGGGTGTGGCTCGCGGAGCACGGGGCCGCGGAGGTGCCCGCGCCGTCGGAGGGGATGGTGTTCTGGCTCACCGTCGACACGATTGCCGCGCAGCTTGCCGCGGAGGGGAACTCCGAGGAGTTGCAGGGGCTCGTGGAGGGGCTTGCCGCTCAGCACAGTGGGTTCTTCGCTGCCGCCTGGCGGGTGGAGCATCCCGCTACCGCGGATGTGCTCGAGGCGATGGGGCGGTTGCATCCCGACAAGAAGGTGGCGAAGGAGGCTCGCAAGGCTGCCTTCAAGGCCCGCTCGCAGCAGGCCTGAGTTCCTCCCTTGGCCGGGGCTCGGCCGGTGTTCCGCGCGGGCAGCACGCCCCCGGCACACCGGCCCCGTCCTCCGCTCGCCACCGCGAAGGCCTTGTCCCCCACCCACCCGCCCTTCCACCGGCCTGCGGCCTTGTCCTCACCACCGGACGGGCTCTTCCCCACCCGCCCGCCCTTTGATCGGCCTGCGGCCTCGTCCTCAATCGCCGGACGGGCTTTTTCTTGCCCGGCGGTTGTCTGACTGGCCTGCGCTCCCGGTCTCTACGGCTGGACGGGCTCTTCCCCACCCGCCCGCCGTTTCTTCGGCCTGCGGCCTGGTCCTTGACCGCGGGACGGGCTTTTTCTTGCCCGGCGGTTGTCTGGCTGGCCTGCGTTCCCGGTCTCTACGGCTGGACGGGCTCTTCCCCATCCGCCCGCCCTTTGATCGGCCTGCGGCCTCGTCCTCAATCGCCGGACGGGCTCCATCTCACCCGGCCGTTGTCTGACCGGCCTAGGCTCCTGCTCTCTACCGCTGGACGGGCTCTTCCCTACGCGCCCGCCCGCCGTTTCATCGGCCTGCGTCCCCGCTCTCCATTGCCGGACGGGCTCTGTCTCACCGGGGCGCCGTCCCACCGGCCTGCGCCCCCGCCCTCCCGCCGCAGCTGATTGGAGCCCGTCCGGCGATTGAGGACGAGCGCGTAGCGCGATGGGTGGGCGGGTGGGTGGGGGAGTCCCTGATGGGGGGGACCCGGGGGGTCAGGTGCGTAGGTGTGACGCCCCGTTGAGGTCGAGGACCGCGCCGGAGGCCCACTCCGCGGCCGGCGACGCCAACCACAGCACCGCGGCAGCGATCTCCTCGGCGGTGCCCGCCCGCCCGAACGGACTCTGCGCGCGGATCGCCGCACCCTCCGCACCGACGAGCCGGTGCGCGACCCGCTCGGTGCCGAAGAATCCGGGCGCCACCGACGCCACGGCGATCCCGTGCGGCGCCAGCGCCACGGCGAGCGACTGCCCGAGCGCGTGCACGGCCGCCTTCGTCGCACCGTACGCAGGATAGTCGGGCTCGCCCCGGAAGGCGCCGCGCGAACCGATGTTGACGATCCGGCCGCCGCCGCCCTGGCCCATCATGCGGTGGGCCGCCAGATGGCTGAGGTTCGCGGTCGCGACCAGATTCACCGCGACGTGCTGCTGCCACAGCGCCGACCAGTCCTCGTACGAGGTGCTCGCGGGCGGGTGCGGCAGATTGACGGCGGCGTTGTTGACCAGGACGTCGATGCCACCGAGCGCCCGCGCCGCGCGCTCCGCCACGTCCCGGGCGCCCGCCGGGTCCGCCAGATCCCCGCCCACCAGGGCGTGCCCGGAACCGGCGAGCGAGTCGAGGGTGGCCCGCGCGTCGTCCGCGCGCGAACCGAAGTGCACCGCGACCCGGTCGCCGTTGTCCGCGAAGGCCCGGGCCAGGGCACGGCCGAGCCCACGCGACGCCCCGCTGATCAGCACCCGGCGACCAGTGGCGGGGAAGCCCTCCGGCGCGACCGGGGCAGGGGCAGGGGCCGTACCCGTGGCCGTGTCCGCACCGGCAGCGGCGTCCGCTTCCGGACCGGCGCCCGCGTCCACCCCCGGATGCACCTCCACCCCCGCACCCGCACGCGTGCCCGCACCGGCACCCGCACGCGAGCCCGCCCCAACATCCATGGTCGTCGTCATACGCGTCCTCATATGAGAGCCTCCTGGCGGAATCTGTGCGTCCGGAAGTCGACCGCCGAAGTCGGCCTTCGTTCAACTGCCGTTTATACGTGAGCGGGACCGTGACGCGACAGCAGGCCCAGGCCCGGTCGTACGCGCCCCTCAGGAGAAATCATGTCGTCGCTCAGCCGCAAGGACTTCAGCAGACGGTCGGCGGTCACCGGGGCGGGCGTCGCCCTGGTCGGGAGTGTCGGCGCGCTCGCCACCGCGCCGGGAGCGCTCGCCGCCGAGGACCCCGAGGTCGTCGGGCCCGAAGGCCACGACGCGGCCGACGGCCGGGGTCACGGCCACGGCCACGGTTCGCCCGGCTACGGCCCGCTGCTCCCCGACCCGGAAGGCCTCCTCGCGCTGCCCGCCGGATTCTCGTACCGCGTCATCACGCACAGCGGCAGGACCAGGCTGGAGACCGGCGAGTTCACGCCGTCCCACCACGACGGCACCGCCGCCTTCGAGGGCCGCCGCGGCGTCACCCTGCTCGTCAACAACCACGAGATCGGCGGCCCCCGCACCCGCGCCAAGCACCCGGTGCCGCTCACCGAAGGGCTCGTGTACGACCCGGCGGCGGCGGGCGGCTGCACGGTCGTCGAGGTGCGCCGGGGCGGCGAGGTCGCCGAGTGGGTCGGCGTCGCGGGCACCGCCACCAACTGCGCGGGCGGCGCCACCCCGTGGGGCACCTGGCTCACCTGCGAGGAGACCGAGGACCGCGCGGGGCAGAACGGCATGACCAAGGACCACGGCTACGTCTTCGAGGTCGACCCCTACGACCGGCGCGCCAACCGCGACCCCGAGCCGGTCAAGGCCCTCGGCCGCTACGCCCACGAAGCCGTCGTCGTCGACCCCAAGCGCGGCCACCTCTACCTCACCGAGGACGCCTCGAACCCCAACGGCCTGCTCTACCGCTGGACACCGCCGCACGGCTTCCGGCACGGCCGCGGCAGGTTGCGCACGCTCGCCGACGACGCCGGTGTCCTGAAGGCGCTCAAGTGCTACGACTCCGGCGGCCGCTTCGTCGACGACCTCGCGCGCGCCACGAGGATCGGCACCGTGTACGGCGTGGACTGGGAGGAGGTCGAGGACCGCGACGCGCGCACCGTGCCGGTCCGCAAGCAGTTCGGCCCCGGGGACGTCACCCGCGCCCGCAAGCTCGAAGGCATGTGGTGGGGCGACGGCGGCGCCTACATCGTGTCCTCGTACGCCCGTGCCGAGAGCCCCGAGCAGCACGACGGGCAGGTGTGGTTCTACCACCCCGGCCGCCGCACCCTGACCCTGAAGGTGCTCCTCGGTGTCAATCCGGACCCGGACAGGGACGGCGCGTTCGACGGCCCCGACAACATCACCGTCTCGCCCTACGGCGGCCTCGTCGTCGCCGAGGACGGCGACGGCGTCCAGCACCTGTTCGGCGCGACCGAGCGCGGACGCACGTACCCGATCGCGCGCAACGAACTGAACGCGGGCACCCCGGAGAAGCCGTCCTACAGCGAGTTCACGGGCGTCACCTTCTCGCCCGACGGCCGGACGCTGTACGCCAACATCCAGACGCCCGGCATCATGCTGGCGATCACGGGACCGTGGCGGCGCCAGCGCCCCTGAGCGCCCCGCGCCGTCACCGGGCGGGCGCGTTGACGGCGCGTACGGACCTGCCGCCGAGCAGCGCGTACCAGCCCCGGGTGTCGGCGGCGAGCGCGGTGACGGTGCCCTCCGCCCCCGGCAGGGACCAGCGGGCCCTGCGCTCCCCGTCCCGGGGGCCGATGGCGCGGACCTCGTCGCCCGCCGTGACGTAGACGAGGCCGCCGCCGACGGCGGGCGGGCGCCGGCCGGTCGCCTCGAACGACACCCGCCACAGCGGCTCGCGGCCGTCGCGCAGGTCGACGCCCTGGAGCGTGCGGGTGTCCGTCCAGTGCACCAGGACGCCGTCGGCGGTCACAGGACCCGGTACGCCGCCCGCCCGCCGCGGCCAGCTCGCGTCGAGCCCGGCGCAGGCGTGCGAGAACAGCTCCGCGCCGTCCCCGGGGTCGAAGCCGACGAGCCGGCCGCCGCCGAGCACCAGGCCGGTGCCCGCGGCGTACCCGAGTGCCGTGGTGCCCCGTCCCGCCGCCACGCCGAGACGGGTCCTGGCCGTCCTGCCGCCGTCACCGACGTCGATCAGATGCAGCTCGGACTCCTCGGTGAGCAGCGCGAACCGCGCCTCCCGTGCGCCGTCGCGCGGGAGCGTCACGGGGGCGGCCACCGCGCGGTCCGCGGCGCGCAGGTGCTCGTACGTCCACTGCGGGTCGCCCGTACGGGCGTCGAGGCAGGTCGCCCCGTCGTCGAGGGCCGCGGGCTCCGGCGCGAGCAGCAGCGAGGAGCCGGAGACGGCGGGCGGCAGTCAGGCGGGGACGTCCTCGCGGGTACGGGGGGACGTGCCGTCGGGCAGCGTGCGCAGGCGCAGTTCGGGGGCGTTCGACGAGCCGGTCGTGTGCAGCGTCACCAGGCGGCGGCCGGCGGCCGCGTACCACCGTGCGGTCGCCGACGGCCACGCGTCCCGCACCGGCCAGGGCTCGCCCGTCGGCACACCGACGACGTCCGGCAGGACGTCGGGCGCGACCAGGAGCCCGCCGGTCACGCCCCACAGCGCGGGCGGCTCCCGCGTCCCCGCGCTCCGGTGCCACCGCTTCGTGCCGTCGGACGCCCGCACGGCCCGGACCGCGCCGCCGAGCGTCGTGCCGCGCGCCGGACCGTGTACGAATACGGTGTCGCCGCTGAGCAGCAGCCCGTTCAGGCCGTTGCCGATGCCGTTGCCGCTGCCGTCGCCCAGTGCTTCGTCGAGAGTGAGCGTCCACCGGGTCGCCCCCGCCGTGCCCCTGCCCGCCCGCAGCGTCAGCGTGCCCTCGTCGGCGGTGTCCCCGGCACGTCCCGATGCCGTGCTGATGGCCCACCCCGCGAGGGCCGCGGCCGCGCCGCCGCCCGCGGTGAGTGCGGCACGCCGGGTGAGGGCGCGGCGACCTCGGCGGCACGGACACCACGGAGGCCGTGCGCAGGCACTACCGGAGCCACGACCGGGTCCTGATCGTCACCGACGAGCAGGTCGCGCACCACCACCGCGGCGGGCCCACCGAGCACGTACCGGCGCACGTCCCGGTCCACACCTGGAACCTGGCCGGTTGCCGCACGGGCCACGGCGCCTCCGGCACGGCGAACCGCCATGTGTCCGGCGGTCTCTCCGACGCGGCCTTCCGCATGGTGCAGCTGCTCGAGTCCGGCCGGTCGGCGGACTGGCCCCGGCTGCGGTGAACCGGCCCCCGGCGGCGGTGGTGGCGGACCGCCGTCGCCACCGCCGCCCGGGGCCGTGTGTCACAGCGCCTGCGCCGCGGGCTTCACCATGCCCCGCACCGTGCGGGACTTCACGAAGTCACCCATCGCCGTCATGTCCCACTCGCCGGTGAACTGGCGGACCAGCTTCGCCATCATCACGCCCGTCTGCGCCTCGGCGTTCGTCAGGTCGAAGCGGACCAGCTCCTCGCCCGTGGCGCCGTCGATCAGCCGGCAGTAGGCCTTCGCGACCTCGGTGAACTTCTGGCCGGAGAAGGAGTTCACCGTGAAGACCAGGCCCGTGACCTCCTGCGGCAGCGCGCCGAGGTCGACGACGATCACCTCGTCGTCACCGCCGCCCTCACCCGTCAGGTTGTCGCCCGAGTGCTTGACCGCGCCCTTGAGGATCTTCAGCTTGCCGAAGTAGCAGCTGTCGATGTGATTGCGCTGCGGGCCGTACGCGATGACCGACGCGTCCAGGTCGATGTCCTTGCCGCGGAACGCGGGCTCCCAGCCGAGGCCCATCTTGACCTGGGCGAGCAGCGGACGGCCGCCCTTGACCAGGGACACCGTCTGGTTCTTCTGGAGGCTGACGCGGCCCTTGTCGAGGTTGATCTTCCCGGCGCCCGGGGCCGGGGCGGAGGGCGCGGCGGCCGGGGCGGCGGGCGGCGGCGGCATCTGCACCGGCGCGCCGGTCGGGGGCGCCATCGGGGCCGCGGGAGCCGCGGGCTGCGGCGGTGCCGCGGGGGTGGGCGTCGGGGTCGGCTCCTCGACCGTCACGCCGAAGTCCGTCGCGATGCCCGCGAGGCCGTTGGCGTACCCCTGGCCGACGGCGCGGGCCTTCCACGCGCCGTTGCGCAGATAGATCTCGACGATGACCAGGGCGGTCTCCGTGCCGAGCCGCGGCGGGGTGAAGGTGGCGAGGACCGAGCCGTCGTCCGCGTTGCGGATCGTGGCCGTGGGCTCCACGCCCTGGAAGGACTGGCCCGCCGCGTCCGGACTCGCCGTCACGACGATCTTCTCGATGCCCGGGGGCACCGCGGCGGTGTCGACCGTGATCGCGTCGGGGGCGGAGCCGCCGCCCGAGCGGTGTGTCACGCCGGGGCCCGTGGGCTGGTTGTAGAAGATGAAGTCGTCGTCGGAGCGCACCTTGCCGTCGGCGGTGAGCAGCAGGCCCGATACGTCAAGGCGCACGGGGGCGGAGACGTCCACCGCCACGCGGGGTGCGGGCAGCGGGATGTTCGAGCCGGGGGTCATAGCTGTCATGCCGGGGTAACGAGCGGGCGGACTTTGCCGTTCCCTTACCCAGGGGTTTTTCTGGGCGGGGGGTGGGTGCCCTCGCGGGGGCGCCCCAGTCCCGCCCCTTCTCCGAAACTGGGGCTCCGCCCCAGACCCCGTCATCGGCCTGCGGCCTCGTCCTCAATCGCCGGACGGGCTCGAATGAGCCCGTCCGGCGATTGAGGACGAGGCGCGGAGCGCCGACGGAGCGGGACCCGGGGGCGGAGCCCTACGGCACCACCACGATCTTGCGGCCCTCTCCCGCCGCGAACCTGTCCAGGGCCTCGGGATACTGGGCCAGCGGCAGCCGGTCGCTGATGAAGACGTCCGGATCGAGAACCCCCGCGGCGAACAGCTCCGCGGCGCGTTCGTAGCTGTGCAGGACGGCCATGGAACCGGTGATGGTGATCTCCTGGTTGTAGATGCGGTAGGGGTCGATGGTGACGCGGGTGGCGTAGTCGGCGACGCCGAACTGGAGGAAGGTGCCGGCCTTGGCGACCCGGTCGAGCCCGTCCTGGATGGCGGCGGCGCTGCCGGTGGCGTCGATGACGACGTCCCAGCCCTGCGGCCGGTCGAGCTCGTCGGGGCTCGCACCGGACCCGCTGACGCCGAGCCGCCGCGCGGTGGCCAGCCGCTCGGCGTTGAGATCGACGACGTCGACGCTCGCGGCGCCGGTGCGCTTGGCGAGCTCCAGCATCATCAGGCCCATGGTCCCGGAGCCGTAGATCAGGACGTGGGCGCCGAGCCGGGTGCGCAGGACGTCGTAGCCGCGCACCGCGCAGGACAGCGGCTCGATGAGGGCGGCGTCCTGGGTGCGGATGTGCTCGGGAAGGCGTACGCAGTTGGCGACCGGCGCCACCGCGTACTGCGCGGCGCCGCCCGCCGTGGTCACGCCGATCGCGGCCCAGCGTTCGCACATGTTGTTGTGGCCGTCGCGGCAGTAGCGGCACTCGTAGCAGTACAGGGAGGGGTCGACGGCGACCTGGTCGCCGATCGACAGCTCGGTGACGGCCGTGCCCACGCCCACCACCTGGCCGGCGAACTCGTGTCCCGGCACCACCGGCAGCGTCGGCGCGAACTCGCCCCGCAGGATGTGCAGGTCGGTGCCGCAGATGCCGCACGCGGCGACCTCCACGACGACGTCGCGCGGTCCGGGCGTGGGGTCGGGCACCTCGCCGACCACGGCCTTGCCGACGGACTCGATGATGGCGGCTTTCACTTGACGGCTCCCAACGACAGGCCCTGGACCAGCTTGTCCTGGGCGGCGAACCCCGCGGCGAGCACCGGCAGGGAGATGATGAGCGACGCGGCGCAGACCTTGGCCAGGAACAGGCCCTGGCTGGTGATGAAGCCGGTCAGGAAGACGGGTGCCGTCTGGGCGACGACGCCCGTCAGGACCCGGGCGAGGAGCAGCTCGTTCCAGCTGAAGATGAAGCAGATCAGGGACGTCGCGGCGATGCCGGGGAGCGCGATGGGGGCGACCACGCGGGTGAGGACCGTCGGCAGCCGCGCGCCGTCGATCTGCGCGGCCTCGATGATCGCCACCGGCACCTCGGACAGGAACGACTGCATCATCCAGACGGCGATCGGCAGGTTCATCGACGTGTAGAGGATGACAAGGAGCCAGATGTTGTCCAGGAAGCCGGTGTTCTTGGCGAAGAGGTAGAGGGGCAGGAGGCCCGCGACGACCGGCAGCATCTTGGTGGAGAGGAAGAAGAAGAGGACGTCCGTCCACTTCCTCACCGGCCGGATCGACAGGGCGTACGCCGCCGGGAGGGCCAGGAGGAGGACGAGCAGCGTCGAGGCCGTCGACGCGACGAAGGAGTTGATGAGCGAGGGCCAGGGGCTCGCGCCGCCGCTCGCGCCGAAGAACTCCCGGTAGCCGTCCAGGGTGAGCGAAGCGGCGACCGAGGGCGGGTTCGTCGCGGCGTCCTGTTCGGAGTGGAAGGACGTCAGCGCCATCCAGGCGATGGGCAGGAAGAAGAGGACCCCGGCCAGCCAGGCGGCGAGCGTGAGCCCCGCGCCCCCGGCCCGTGTGCGCGGCCGTGCGCTCGGCACCTCGGGTCGGGCGCCGGAGCGGGGGCCGGGCCGGGTGCCGGACCGGGTGCCGCTGACGGGTACGTCGTCGCTCGTGCGGACGCCGCTCATGCGCGGGACACCTCCTCGCGGAAGAGGGACGACACCACGCGGAGCGCGAAGGTCGCGATGACGAGGGAGCCGATGACGACGAGGACACCGGCGGCGGACGCCAGGCCGTTCTCGTGGGCCTGGTAGAAGCTCTGGTAGACGGTGTAGGGCAGGTTCGCGGTGCCGAGGCCGCCCGAGGTGATGGTGAAGACGGCGTCGAAGTTCTGCACGATGTAGATCGAACCGAGCAGGGCGCCCAGTTCCAGATAGCGGCGCAGGTGCGGGAGCGTGAGGTGGCGGAAGACCTGCCAGTTGCTTGCGCCGTCCATGCGGGCCGCCTCGATCAGCTCGGTGTCACGGCTCTGTAGCCCGGCGAGCAGGATCAGCATCATGAAGGGCGTCCACTGCCAGATCAGGGACAGTTCGATGGCGATCAGCGGGGTGTTGGAGACCCAGTCGGGCTGACTCGCGCCGTCGCCGCCGACCCAGTGCAGGATGCCGTTGAACAGGCCGTACTCGGGGTTGTAGAGCACGTGCTTCCACAGCAGTGCCGCGGCCACCGGCACCAGGAGGAACGGCGCGATGAGCAGCGTGCGCACTACGCCGCGGCCGCGGAACCTCCGGTCGAGCAGGAGCGCGAGGCCGAGGCCGACGACGAGGCTCGCGAGGACGACGGTCGCGGTGAGCAGGATCGTCGTCCAGACGGACTTGCGCAGGTCGGCGTCGGTGAGGACCTCCTGGTAGTTGGCGAGTCCGGTGAAGGAGCGGGCGTCGGGGTAGAGGGCGTTCCAGTCGAAGAAGGAGATCACCAGCGTGGCCACGAACGGCAGCTGGGTCACGGCGACCATGAAGATCAGCGCGGGCAGCAAGGGGGCCCTCGTGGCCCAGGCGCGCAGCCGTCCCGAGGGGCGCGGCGGGGCCGTCCGCGCGGGTGCGCGGGTGTGCGGGGTGCTGGTCGTGGCGGTCATCGTCCCTCGTACTCCTCGGAGATCTTCTCGGCGAGCTGCTGGGACTTCTCCAGGGCCGCGTCGACGGACTGGCGTCCGGCGATGGCCGCGCTAATCTCCTGCGAGACCCGGGTGCCGAGGTCGGTGAACTCGGGGATGCCGACGAACTGGATGCCCGGTGCGGGCCGGGGCTGGAGGCCCGGGTCGCGGGGGCGGGCGTCGGCGATGGCGGCGCGCATGACGCTCTGGAACGCTCCCGCCTCCTCGCGGTAGCGCGGGTGCTCGTAGGTGGACGCGCGCTTGCCCGCGGGCACGTTGGACCAGCCGATCTTCTCGCCGACCAGTTGCTCGTACTTTTTGCCGGATGCCCAGGAGATGAACTCCCAGGCCTTGTCGGGGTTGTGCGAGGCCTTTTGCAGGCCCCACGCCCAGGTGTAGAGCCAGCCGGAGCTCTCGGTCCTGTCCACCGGTGCGGGTACGTAGCCGATCCTGCCCTTGACCGGTGACTTGGCGGCCTCCAGGGATCCCGCGGCGGCCGTGGCGTCGTACCACATGGCGGTCTTGCCCTGGGTGAGGTTGTTCAGGCACTCCGCGTACCCGGACTGGGCGGCACCGGACTCGCCGTGCTCGCGCACGAGGTCCACGTAGAAGCGGGTCGCCCGCGCGAACTCGGGGGAGTCGAGGCGGGCCTTCCAGTCCTTGTCGAACCAGGTGCCGCCGAAGGTGTTGACGACGGTCGTCAGCGGCGCCATCACCTCGCCCCAGCCGGGCAGTCCGCGCAGGCAGATGCCCTTCATGCCCTTCTCGGCGCCGTCGACCTTCGCGGCGAGGTCCGCGACCTGCCGCCAGGTCGGCTTCGCGGGCATGGTCAGGCCCTTCCTCGCGAAGACGTCCTTGCGGTACATCAGGAAGGACGACTCGCCGTAGAAGGGCTGCCCGTAGAGCTTGCCGTCCTCGCCGGTGAGGGACTGGCGCATCGGCGGCAGGATGTCGCCCTGGTCGAAGGCGCGGTCCTCGCGGGTGTAGGAGCCGAGTTCGTGCAGCCAGCCGTTCTTGGCGTAGATGGGGATCTCGTAGTTGCTCAGGGTCGCCACGTCGTACTGGCCCGCCTGGTTGGCGAAGTCCTGGCTGATCTTGTCGCGGACGTCGTTCTCGGGCAGCACGGTGAAGTTCACCTCGATACCGGTCCTCTTGGTGAAGTGGTCGGAGGTGAGCTTCTGCAACTCCACCATCTGCGGGTTGTTCACCATCAGTACGTTGATCGAGTCGCCGCCGGAACCGGTCCCGCCCGCCCCGGCCCAGCAGCCGGAGAGCAGCGGGGCGAGCAGCGTCCCTGCGGCGGTCACGACGAGCAGCCGCCGTGATCTCCGTCGGCTGTGGGTTCGCATGAATCGCTCCTGAACGAGGGGGGCAGGGGCCGTGCCCGCACGGCTGCGGGCAGGGGGTGCCGCACCGTCTGCCCCGCGGGGGCGTGGGCGGCGGTGGGCGGTGGAGACCGGGGGTGGGTGGAGGTAGGGGGCGGCGGGGCGGTCAGGTCCGGATGACCTGCGGCCCCTGCAAGGAGTAGCGGTGAGCCTCGGAGGCGGGCAGCTGGGTGCTGGTGACGATGCACTCCAGGTCGCTGACGTCCGCGAAGCGGCAGAAGCTGGCAGCGCCGAACTTGGTGTGCACGCCCGTGAACACGGTGCGCCGCGAGGCGCGCATGGCCTGCGCCTTCACCTCGCAGACCGCCGGGTCCGGGGTGGTGAGGCCGTGTTCGCGGGAGATGCCGTTGGCGCCGATGTACGCGAGGTCGATCACGAAGCCCGCGAGCATGCGGGTCGTCCAGTGGTCGACGGTGGCGAGCGTTCCGGGCCGCACCCGGCCGCCGAGCAGCAGCACGCTGACGTGGTCGGCCCCGGCGAGCGCGCCCGCCGTGGCGAGTGATGCCGTGACCACGGTCAGGGGGCGGTTCTTCGGCAGGGCCTCGGCGATGAGCTGCGGGGTGAAGCCCTCGTCGATGAAGACGGTCTCGGCGTCGCCGAGCTGCTCGGCCGCCGCGGCCGCGATGCGGCGCTTCTCGGGTACGTGCATCGTGGTGCGGAAGGCGAGCGTCGTCTCGAAGCCCGCGCTCTCCACCGGATAGGCGCCGCCGTGGGTGCGGCGGACCAGACCGTGGTCCTCCAGGGCGCGCAGATCGCGGCGTACGGTCTCCTTCGCGACGCCCAGTTCGGCCGCGAGCACCGTGACGTCGACGGAACCCGAGCGGCGGGCCGCGCGCACGATCTGCCGCTGGCGTTCCTCCGCCGTCATGGACGACACCCCTCTCCCCGGTCCCCCCGGTGCCTCCGAAGGACCGCACTTCCGCGTGCTGCCCGTTCGGGCCCTGTGCAGGAAGTTCTACAGCTCCGGGAAGAGGGTGGCCAGGCACGTCCTGAGCCCGATGGTGCCCGTATCCGCCCGTTTGCCGAGACGGCAGCCTGCGGGACGGGCCGGTCATGGGCCCGTCGGCGGGCTCACCGTGCCCGTTTGCTGCCCGCTTGGCGCTGGGGAGGGGTGGCGAACGGCCGGAAAGCGACGGTCGGGACCGAGGCGGCTCGACGCCCTTCCGCCTCGGTCCCGCTCCTCGGTCCCGCTCCTCGGTCCCGCGTCTCGGCCTTCCGCTTCGGCCTCCCGTCTTGGTCCCCCGCCTCGGTCCCGGCCGCCCGCGGCGGTCGTGGGTCAGGGCCGGTGGAACCCGACCTCGGGGTGTGCGGGCGTGGGCCCGTCGAGCAGCGGCTGCGCGGTGCCGCGCAGATGCCGGTCGAAGTACGCGGCGATGTAGGCGCGGGTGATCTGCGCGGCGCGCTGCCCCGAGATCGTCGCGCCGGGGTCGTCCACGCCCAGCTGGTCGAAGAGGACGGGCACGTCGGTGAACGTGAAGTGCCCCGACCCGGCGACCGTCAGCCACCGCTTCCAGCCCTCGAAGCGGGGCCAGGCGCTGCCCCAGGTGTAGGGGTCCTCGGGCTGGGCGGAGCGCTGGGTGCCGAGGAGCAGGAACGGGCGCCCGCCGAGGCCTTCGGGCATGACCTGGATGCCGCCGTCCATGTTCATGCCCGCCCGCACCCGCCGGTCGCTGTTCATGACGGCGACGGTGGCGGCGCCGCCGATGGAGTGCCCGCCCATGCCGATCCGCCGGGCGTCGATCAGGCCGGAGTGCCGCCAGGCCGCCCGGGGCCCCACGAGCCGGTCGAGAACGAACGACAGGTCCTTGGCCCGGACCTCGGCGATGACCTTCCCGCTCTCGGGCTCCTGGGTCTGCTCGCACGCGACGCACGTCAGTATCCGCCCGCCGGGGAAGGCGGTGCCCGCCGACTCGTAGGCGTGGTCGACCGTCGCGACGACGTAGCCCCGGCTCGCCAGGTCCTCGGCGAGGTGCGTCAGCGTGGAGCGGGGCGCGGTGAACCCGGGCGACAGGACCACCAGGGGGAAGCGCCCGCCGACGGGTTGTGCCCCGGTCCGGGCGTAGGCGCGGGTCGCGCTCACCGCGGCCGCGGACGCGTCGACCTGGAACGCCTCCAGGAGCAGCCGGGCCTCCTCGGTGGAGGTGTACGGGGCGGTGCGCCCGCTCGCCGCGCGCGCCGGGTAGTAGAGCGACAGCATCAGTTCCCGCGCGTTCGCCGTGGGCACCCACGGGTCCTTGCGGCTCTCGTCGACCAGGTGCAGGGAGTCGCGTCCGACCGCGAAGGGCCCGGTGGGGCGGGGCAGGGCGGTGCGGGACGCCGTCGTCCCGGTGGTGCTCGTGTCGGTCACGGCGGCGGGGGCCGGGGCGGTCTGCGCGACGGCCGTGGCCGGCAGCGGCACGGCGAGCGCCACGGCGATCGCGGCGGCAACGGCGAGCCCGCGCACGGCGGTTCGGGTTCGTGTCATGGCACCTCACGCTAGTCAGCGCCGCGACGCACCACGTCGGACCACGGGCTGACCCACCCCCGCCGTCAGGCGTACGGAACCGTCAACTCCAAGGACGAGGCTAATGCGGCCAAACCGGCGGATTCACGCAGAAGCGGCCGCCCAGGTGCGCGTGCTCGGGGTTGGCGGGGTCGAGTTCGCCGTGCTCCGCGACCAGCTTCTCGGCGAACCGCTCGGAGTCGTCCCGCGGTGCGTAGCCGAGCGCCCGGGCCGGTCCCAGGTCCCACCACAGCCGGGTGTTGGCCGACGAGCCGTAGACGACGGTGTGGCCGACGTCCGGCGCGGTGAGCGCCGCGTGGAAGAGGCGGGCCCCGTCGCCCGGCGACATCCACACCGACAGCATGCGCACGTCGGCGGGTTCGGGGAAGCAGGAGCCGATGCGCACGGACACCGTCTCCACGCCGTGCCTGTCCCAGTAGAGCTGCGCCAGGTCCTCGCCGAAGGACTTCGAGAGGCCGTAGAAGGTGTCCGGGCGGCGCGGGGTGTCGACGGGGATCAGCGGGTCGTCGCCCACCGGCCGGGGCGTGTAGCCGACCGCGTGGTTGGAGGAGGCGAAGACGACCCGGGGGACGCCTTCCTCGCGCACGGCTTCGTAGAGGTGGTGCAGGCCTTCGACGTTCGCCTTCAGGATCTTCTCGAAGGTGGACTCCAGGGAGATCCCGGCGAGGTGCAGGACCGCGTCGACGCCGCGCACCGCGTCGCGCAGGGCGGCCCGGTCGGCCAGGTCCACCGTGAGGGCGCCGGGCTCGCCGTCGACGGGGCGCAGGTCGAGCAGTCTCAGGTCGTAGCCGTAGGCGGGCAGCAGGCCCCGCATGAGGGTGCCGAGGCCACCGGCGGCGCCGGTCAGCAGGACAGTGCGGGGAGCGGGCATGCGGTGATCTCCTCGTACGCGTTCATATATGGAATTCGCATTCATGGACGAGCATGCAGGGACAAGCTAGGGAGCGCCGCCCGCTGGGGTCAAGTGGGGTGCGGAGTCGGCGGATCCGCTCCCGGGTCGCCCGTGCGCGCGCTTGACCGGCCAGGTGCGGCGCTCTAGCGTGGGCGCGTTCAGGGATATGGACGTAAATCAGAAACGTGACGTACATCAGAAGCGTGCACGCCAGGGAGAGCCCGTGACGTCAGCCCCTCTCGCCTCTCGGCTCCGCGTTCCCAGCGGGCCGCTGTTCTTCCCCGTCACCCCGTACGGGTCCGACGGCTCCGTGGACATCGAGACGTTCCGTACGCATGTGCGCGAGGGCGTGGCGGCGGGCGCCGCCGCGGTGTTCGCCTGCTGCGGCACCGGGGAGTTCCACGCGCTCACGCCCGAGGAGTTCCGGGCGCTGGTCCGGGCCGCCGTCGAGGAGACCGCGGGCCGCGTCCCGGTCGTCGCGGGGGCCGGGTACGGGACCGCCCTCGCCGTGCGGTACGCCGCGCTCGCCGAGGACGCGGGCGCCGACGGACTGCTCGCGATGCCGCCGTACCTGGTCGTCGCGGGCCAGGAGGGCCTGCTGCGGCACTACACGGAACTGGCGGCGGCCACCTCGCTCGACGTCATCGTCTACCAGCGCGACAACGCCGTGTTCACCCCCGGGACCGTCGTCGGGCTGGCGCGCGCGGACGGCGTCATCGGCTTCAAGGACGGCCTCGGCGACCTCGACCTGATGCAGCGCATCGTCAGCGCCGTGCGCGCCGAGGTCCCCGGCGACTTCCTCTACTTCAACGGCCTGCCCACCGCCGAGCTCACCGCACTCGCCTACCGCGGGATCGGAGTGAGCCTGTACTCATCGGCCGTCTTCTGCTTCGCCCCCGACCTCGCGCTCGCCTTCCACAAGGCGCTGAACTCCGGCGACGACGCGACCGCGGAACGCCTCATCGACGGCTTCTACCGGCCCTTCGCCGAACTGCGCAAGGAGGGCCGCGGCTACGCCGTCTCCCTCGTCAAGGCGGGCGTGCGCCTCGCGGGACTCGACGTGGGCGGGGTGCGCCCGCCCCTGCACGAGCCGTCGGACGACCACGTCGAGCGGCTCGCCGAACTCGTCGAGCGCGGCCGGGCCCTGCTGGGGCAGGGCGGCCGGGGGCCGCTGCCGGGCGGCGGCCGGGTGCTGTCGCGAAACGGCGGCCGGGCACCGCTGCGGGCGGGCGAGTGAAGGCGTCCGCGTTCCTCTACCCGTGGGACGTCACCGGTGACCCCGCGGCGCCCGCCCGCGTCGCGGACCTGGGGGTACGGCAGGTCACGCTCGCCGCCGCCTACCACTCCACCCGCGCCCTCACCCCCCGCCACCCCCGCCACCGCGTCGTCACCGCCGAGCACGCCGCCGTCCTGTACCCGCCGGGGGACCGCTGGCGCGGCCGCGCGCTGCGCCCACGCCCGGCCGGTGACTGGGCCCCGGGCGACGCCTTCGGGCAGGCAGCGGCCGCCCTCACCGCGGCCGGACTCGACGTGCACACCTGGGTCGTGCTCGCCCACGACTCCCGCCTCGGCGCCGAACACCCCACCACCTCCGTCGTGAACGCCTACGGCGACCGCTACCCCTGGGCGCCCTGCATCGCGCAGCCCGCGACCCGCGCCTACCTCGTCGACCTCGCGGCGGAGGCCGCCGTCCGGCCGGGCGCGGGCGGCACGGAACTGGAGTCGTGCGGCTGGTACGGCCTCGCGCACCTGCACGCCCACGACAAGATCGCGGGCGTCGGCCTCGGCGAGGCCGGGCAGTATCTGATGTCGCTGTGCTTCTGTCCCGACTGCGGCGCCGGGTACGCCCGCCGCGGCCACGACCCCGACGAACTCGCGGCCGCGGTGCGCCTCGCCCTGGAACCGGTGTGGCGGGGCGCGGCCACCGAGCCCGGCTGGAGGGGCGTGGAGAAGCTCGTCGGCGCTGGGCCCGCCGCCGCCACGCGGGCCTGGCGCGAGGCCTGCGCCCGCACCCTCCAAGAGGCCGCGGTCGCCGCCGTGCGCGCCGCGGCCCCCGCCGGCTTTCCGGTCCTGCTGCACGCCGACCCGGTGGCCCACCACTGCGGCGCCAACGCCGGCGTGGACCCCGAGCACGTCCTGTCCGTGGCCGACGGCGTGGTCGTACCCTGCACCGGCGGCCCCGGGGCGCTCGCGCCGTTCACCGCCCACGCCCGGGAGCACACCGTCCTGGCCGCCAACCTGACCGTCGTCACGGGCATGGGCGGATGCCCCGCGAAGCTGGCCGCCGACGCCCACGCCGCGGCCGGCGCCGGGGCCACCGAACTCCGGCTCTACCACGCGGGCCTCGCATCGGACGACGACCTCGCCCTGGTCCGGCGGGCGCTGTCGCGGATCGGCTGACGCGAGCTGCGTTCCGCGCTGACGCAAGCTGCGATCCGTACCCCGCCTGCGGGCGGCGTCCGCCCCGCAGTGCCGCAACCGGCGGAATCCCGGCGCGGTGTGCGCCCGCCGCCCGCGCGGCCCGACCGCCGGGCGGGCGCAATGTCCGACGCTCGTGGGCGTCGGCTTGATCGTCGGCATGCGTCCGATCCTCGAGCTGAGGCCCCCCGTCCCGGATCGGGCGGATGCCTCAGCTGCGACCGATGAGTTCGGGGCACGGGAGGAGTCGTCCAGGGCAGGGGCCCAACGCGCCCCGCGCCCCGCACGCCCCGAGGAGACCTAGATGTCGGACATCGCAGAGCACCCGGACGACCTGCCGGACTTCGGCCCGCAGACCCGACTGGTGGCGCGCCTCGCCGGGGCCCTCCCCGACGCCCTGCTCGAAGGCCCCACCCCCTGCCCGGACTACGCCGTACGCCATCTGCTCGGCCACATCGTCGCTCTCACCGCCGCCTTCGCCGACGCGGGCCGCAAGCGCCTAGGGCCGACGACGGACACGGACCCGTCGAGCACCCTGCCGGACGTCGGCCCCGACTGGCGCGAGCAGCTCCCGCGCGCGCTGGACGAACTCGCCGAGGTGTGGCGGGACCCGGCGGCGTGGACCGGCGCGACGAGAGCGGGCGGCGTCGACCTCACCGGCGACATCGCGGGCGTGGTCGCCCTGAACGAACTGGTCGTCCACGGCTGGGACCTGGCCCGATCCACGGGCCAGGAGTACGCCCCCGACGCGGCGAGCCTGGCCGTCTCCCACGCACTGGTCTCCGCCACGGCGACGGAACCCCCGAACGAGAGGGGCACGCTCTTCGGCCCCCCGGTACCGGTCCGCGAAGAGGCACCGCTACTGGAGCGGTTGGTGGCGCTGAGCGGCCGCGACCCGTCATGGCGCCCGCGCCCGTGAGGAGACGGCGGACGGCCGCCGTAGGACGGAGGGCGGCACAGGACGCCAGAAGCCCACGACGGGCTGGAAACGGGCGGGCGGGTGGGAGAGTCTTTCCGCCGCGGTAGCGGTGGCGAAACGGCGGGACGGCCGCCGACGGACGGAGGGCGGCACGGGGCGCCAGAAGCCCACGACGGGCTGGAAACGGGCGGGCGGGTGGGAGAGTCTTTCCGCCGCGGTAGCGGTGGCGGGACGGCGGGACGGCCGCCGACGGAGGGAGGGTGACACGGGGCGCCAGAAGCCCATGGCGGACTGGAAACGGGCGGGCGGGAGGGGGAACCCGGCGCGGTAGCGCCGGGCCCCGCAGAGCTAGCGCAGCCCCGCCCCCTCGGCGGTGGCGGCACCCACCACCCGCCGGGAGCCCGAGCCGTCGACGTCGCGCAGCACGTTCCCGTCCGCGTCGGTGACCCGGGAGACCATGTGCGGCGCGGCCAGCTCCCCGCCGTTGGCGATGGCGGCGGACACCATGGCCATCTGTAGCGGCGTCGCCGTCACGTCGAACTGGCCGATGCCGGTCAGCGCGGTCTGCGCCTTGTCCATGCCCGAGGGGTAGCCGCTGGTCGAGGCCCGCACGGGCACGTCGAACATGTCGGCGTTGAAGGAGCAGCACGAAACCGAGGCATGTCTGATCGTCTTGTTCATCCCACGGGAGGACGAGCACCCCCCGGCGTTCCGTTCCCCTCTTGCACCGAAGTGTCCGCTTCCTCAGGAACTCCTCATGAACCCGGCCTCGTACGCGGCGATCACGGCCTGCGTGCGGTCCCGCGCCCCCGTCTTCGCGAGGACCGCGGCGACATGCGTCTTCACCGTGGCGGGACCGACCTTCATCCGCCGGGCGATCTCCGCGTTGGTGAGCCCCGCCGCCATCTGCCGCAGCACCTCGCTCTCACGTCCGGTGAGCCGCGCCACCCAGGGAGCCGTCGCGGCCTCGGCGCGCGCGTACTCGGCGGCGAGCGCACGCACCGCGGCGGGGAACAGGAGCGAGTCACTGCGCGCGACGAGCCGCACCGCCTGCACGAGCGCCTCGGCCTCGGCCCGCTTAAGCAGGAAGCCCGAGGCGCCGGCCCGCAGCGCCTCGTACACGTACGCGTCGTTCTCGAAGGTGGTGACGACGACGACGCGCGGCGGGTCGTCCATGCCCCGCAGGATCTGCTCGGTGGCGCGGATGCCGTCGATCTCCGGCATGCGGACGTCCATGAGCACCACGTCGGGGCGCAACTCACGCACGACGGACACGGCCTCCGCGCCGGTCGCCGCCTCGCCGACGATCTCCAGGTCGGGTTCGGCGGCGAGGATGGCGCGCAGCGCGGTGCGCACCATGCGCTCGTCGTCGGCGAGCACGATGCGCAGCGGGGCGGGGGATGCGGCGCCGGTCATGGGGTGTCCTGCCTCTCAGGGGTGGGTGGGCAGGGGCAGCCGCACGCGCAGCCTCCACGTGCCGTACGGGTGGTGTGTGCCCTGGGGGTGGTGCGTGCGCCGCCCGTCGGGGGAGCCGTCGTGGGCGCCCGCCTCCGCCGTGCCGCCGAGGAGGCGGGCCCGGTCGGCGATGCCGCGCAGGCCGTGGCCGCCGCCGGGGCGGGTGGCGGGCGGTCGCGCCCCGTCCGGGAGCGGGTTCTCGGCGACGATCTCCAGGCCGGTGCCGTCGAGGCGGACGCGCAGCGTCACCTCGGAGTCCGGGCCCGCGTGTCTGAGTACGTTGCTCAGGGCCTCCTGCACGATGCGGTAGCCCTCGCGGGAGACCATGGCGGGCAGCGCCGCCGTGCCCCCCGGCCCGCCGAGGTCGACGGCGGCGTCGACGCGCAGGCCGCCCGCGCGGGTGCGGCGGAGCAGCCCGTCCAGGTCGGCTTCGAGCGTGGGCGCGGGGGCCGCGTGGCCGTCGCGCCCGCGTTCACCGCCCTCGCGGAGCACGCCGAGGACGGCGTCGAGCTCGCCGACGGTGCGGCGGGTGGTGTCCTCGATGGCGGCCAGGGCCTCGCGGACGAACTCCGGGTCCCGGTCGAGGAGTTTGCGGGCCGCGCCCGCCTGCAACGTGACGGCGCTCAGGGCGTGGCCCACCGAGTCGTGCAGCTCCCGGGCAAGGCGGTTGCGGACCGCGAGGTCGGCGGCGCGCCGCTCGGCGTCCGCGAGCCGGTCGGCGGGCGTGGGCCCGAGCAGCGCGGGCGCCCACCGGGCGAGCAGCAGGCCGGCCCCCGCGGCGCACCCCGCGAGCGCGAGAAGGGACACGGCGCCCACGACCGGCGCGAGCAGCGGCGTCCAGACGCTGTGGAGGTGTTCGGGGACGCCGATCCAGGAGTCGGTGAGGCTCACGGTCAAGGGCAGCGCGAGCAGGAACGCGGCGAACGGCACCAGGGCCAGCGTCATGCCGCTGACGATGCCGCCGAAGCCGAGGTGCAGCGTGAACCAGGCCGCGGTGCGGGCGCGCGCGGCCCGCGACCGCGGCGGCCCGTCGGCGAGCGAGGCGTCCGGTACGTCGCACAGCGCCCGTACCGCCGCCACCGACATGGGCCGGGTCAGCGGGAACAGCGCGGTGACGGCGGCGAGCGGGAGCCCGAACGCGAAGGACAGGAGCTGGGAGGCGAGGGAGCCAAGGACGACGCGGTCGCCGACCAGCGGCCCGGCCAGGATCGACCCGACGAACACATACGGCATGCAGACGGCGCCGCCGAGGACCAGATGGACCCACCGCCGCCGCGCCCGCCGCCCGACGAGAACCCCCACGAACCGCCTCACGGCGGGTGCCGGGTGCCGTCTCACGCCGGGTGCCGCAGACCGTCTCACGCCGGGCACCGCCGCGCCCCGGCCGTGCGCTCCCCGAGGGGGCACACCCCGAGGAACCGCACCCCGATGGCGGCCACGAGCGGTCCGATGATCATCTGCACAGCGTAGGTCAGGAGCACACGGCCGTGGGCTGCTCGGCCACCCCCGTAGAACCCGCGAACGACGTCGCGAACGGCCAGGCACCCCAGCACGCCACGGCCTCTCCCGGAGCCGGAAGGAGCCGGAATAAGCCTGAAGGCCGGAAGGGGCCGGTACTCGGAGGGAGAGGGGTCAGAGCCGGCGGGTGGCCAGCGTCAGCCGGTCCCGCGCGTCGAACAGCGCGTCCTTGACCATCTGCTCGTGCGCGGGCGTGAGCCGGGCCACCGGGACCGAGCAGCTGATGGCGTCCCGCGCGGGCGTGCGGTAGGGGATGGCCACGCCGAAGCAGCGCAGGCCGAGGGTGTTCTCCTCGCGGTCCACGGCGAAGCCCTGCTCGCGCACCGCGTGCAGCTCCTCGATGAGCTTCTCGCGGTCGGTGGTGGTGTGCTCGGTGAGCGAGGGCAGGGTCTCCGGCAGCATCTTGCGGACCTGCTCGTCGGTGTGGCTGGCGAGCAGCGCCTTGCCGAGCGACGTGGAGTGGGCGGGCAGCCGCCGTCCCACGCGGGTGAAAGGGCGCAGATAGTGCTGCGACTGGCGGGTGGCGAGGTACACCACGTTCGTCCCGTCGAGGCGGGCGAGGTGGATGGTCTCCGTGGTGTCGTCCGAGAGGCGGTCGAGGGTGGGGCGGGCCGCCGCGACGACCTCGTCGCCGTCGATGTACGACGTGCCGACGAGCAGCGCGCGCACCCCGATGCCGTACCGCGTCCCGGTCGCGTCCGTCTCGATCCAGCCCAGCTCGACGAGGGTGCGGAGCAGCATGTACAGGCTGGACTTCGGGTAGCCGACGGCCTCTTGGACGTCGGCGAGCGCGTGCATGCCGGGCCGGCCCGCGAAGAACTCCAGCAACTCCACCGTACGCACCGCGGACTTGACCTGCGCGCCCCCGCCCGTCTCCCCAGCAGACATCGCCCTTGACCCCTCACGTCCGACGAGAAATAGTGCCACTGCCCCCGAAGATTCAGCACCAGAGACAGCGTTCAGTATATCGAACGCCCCTCGGGGGCGGCAGCAGATCAGAGCACACGGGCAGTCGGACCAGCAGTCGGGCAAGTCGGACCAGTGGAGGGACCCGCGGTGGCAGCAGCACCAGTCTGGAGTGTCGACCCCCGAACCGGGAAGCAGCGTGAGCAGGTCGGTGCGGAAGCCACCGCCCAGGACGTGGACCGGGTGGTCGGTGCCGCGCACTCCGCGCGTGCCGCGCTCGCGGACCGCACCGCCCGCGCGGCGTTCCTGCGCGGCGCCGCCGGTCTCCTGGACGCGGCCAAGGACGACCTCGTCGCCGTGGCGGACGCGGAGACCGCCCTCGGCACCGCGCGGCTCACCGGCGAACTCGCCCGCACCTGCTACCAGTTGCGGGCCTTCGCGGACGTCGTCGACGAGGGCGCGTTCCTCGGCGTCGTCATCGACCACCCCGACGACACGGCCACACCGCCCGTTCCCGACCTGCGCCGTCACAAGATCCCGCTCGGCGTCGTCGCCGTCTACGCCGCGTCCAACTTCCCCTTCGCCTTCTCCGTGCCCGGCGGCGACACCGCGAGCGCCCTGGCCGCGGGCTGCCCCGTCGTGGTCAAGGCGCACCCCGACCACCCCGCGACGTCCGAGCGCGTCGCCGCCGTGCTGCGCGTGGCGGCCGGGCGCCACGGGATCACGGAGGACGTGGTCGGCCTGGTGCACGGCTTCGACGCGGGCGTGGAGCTCGTGCGCCACCCGCTGGTCGCCGCTGCGGGCTTCACCGGTTCGGTACGCGGGGGCCGCGCCCTCTTCGACGCGGCGGCCGCACGCCCCGTACCGATTCCCTTCCACGGCGAGCTCGGCTCCCTGAACCCGGTGGTCGTCACCGAGGCCGCGGCCGCCGAGCGCGGCGAGGAGATCGGCAGCGGACTCGCGGGCTCGATGACGCTCGGCGTCGGCCAGTTCTGCGTGAAGCCCGGCCTGGTGCTCGCGCCCGCCGGCGCGGGCGGCGACCGCCTCCTGAAGGCCCTGACGGAGGCCGTCGGCGCCACCGGCGACGGGGTGCTGCTCGACCACCGCATGCGGGACCACTTCGTCGCCGGGGTCGCCGAGCGCACCCGACTGCCCGACGTGTCCGCCCCCGTGGAGCCGGGCGCGGGCGACGAGCACACGGTGACGGCGGGATTCCTCACCGTCCCCGCCGCCAGGCTCGCCGCCGGTGGCGCCCACGACCTGCTCCTCGAGGAGTGCTTCGGGCCCGTCACCGTCGTCGCCCGGTACCGGGACGACGCCGAGATCACGGCCGTGCTCTCCCGCCTCCCCGGAAACCTCACCGCGACCGTGCACCTGTCGACCGCCGAGGCGGCAGGGACCGACGGGACCGGTGGGGCTGACGGGTCCGGTGGGGCTGACGGGTCCTATGGGGCCAGGGGGGCCAGTGGAACCAGTGGGGCCGACAGTGCCGCCGGACCCGGCAGGGGCGCGCGGCTGCTCGCCGAACTGACCCCGCTGGCGGGGCGCGTCCTGGTCGACGGCTGGCCCACCGGCGTGGCGGTGGCCCCCGCCCAGCAGCACGGCGGCCCCTACCCGGCGACGACCAGCACCGCCACCTCCGTCGGCGGCACCGCGATCGAACGCTGGCTGCGCCCCGTCGTCTACCAGAACACCCCCGAGGCGCTGCTTCCGCCGGAGCTGCACGACGCCAATCCCCTCGGACTGCCCCGCCGCTACGACGGCCGCCTGGAACACTGACGCCATGAACGCCAAGCAGACCGGAAGCCTGACCCTGCCCGAACTCCCCTTCCCCCTGCGGCCCTACGGCCCCGAGGGGAACTGGTCGTACGACGACACCGAGGGCGTCCTCACCGGCTGGGCGGGACCTCGCCAGGACCGCTTCGTGCCGCCCACCGGCGAGGCCCTGGACCCGGCGTCCGACGCGCCCCGGCTGCTCGGCGCGCCGGAGGGCGACTTCCAGCTGATCGCCCGCGTCACGGTCGGGTTCGCGGCCGCCTTCGACGCGGGCGTGCTCTATCTGCACGTGGGTGAGCGGGAGTGGGCCAAGCTGTGCTTCGAGCGCTCCCCGGACCGGCCCACGATCTGCACGGTCGTCACGCGCGGCCGCTCCGACGACGCCAACGCCTTCGTCGTGGACGGCTCGATGGTCTGGCTGCGGATCAGCCGCACCGGTATGGCGTTCGCCTTCCACGCCTCGACGGACGGCGAGCACTGGACGTTCGTGCGGATCTTCCAGCTCGGCGACGAGCGGACTGCCGCCGCCGCGCTCGTCGGCTTCCTCGCGCAGTCCCCGCAGGGCGAGGGGTGCGTGGTGACGTTCGACGGGATCGAGTTCCGCCCGAGCTGGCCGAAGGGCCTGCGCGACGGCTCGTGACCGGCAGGCGCCGGGGCGCCCCGCGTCACAGCGGCACGCGCGCGCCGGTCGCAGCGGCCCGCTCGACCGCGTCGAGCAGCCGCTGCCGCCACGCGGCGTGCGCGAAGTCCGGGACGTCCCGCGTGCCCTCGCGCAGGTCGCGCAGCACATGGGCGTACTGGACGCCGACGTTGTACGCGGCGGTGTCGCGCAGGTCGTCCAGCTCGGGCACGTCGAACAGGCGCTCGGGGACCGGGAGCTCGGTGAGCCCGTCCGCCCCGCCGCGCCCGCCGCGTACGGTCAGCCGGGCCTGCTGGAGATGACCGTGGTCACCGGTGACGACGAGGTCGCCGTCGGTGCCGTTGATCTCCCAGTGGAAGCCGGTGCCCCGCGAGAGGCCGCCCCGGAAGTGGAGGGAGGCGACGGCTCCGGACGTGAGCCTGCCGCTCACCGCGAGCTGGTCCTCGACGGTCATGGGGAGGGTGCGCCCGCTGCCTTCCTCCCGTACGAGCGGCCGCCGGGTCGCCGTGGTCGCCGAGACCTCCGCGAACTCGCCGAGCACCATCGTCAGCGCGTCCACGGTGTGCCCGAACGGAATGGTCAGCATCGTGCCGCCGTTCCTGCGGTCCAGGAGATGGGCGCCCCCGGGCTCGAAGGTGGGCCCCCAGCGGCGTCCGGAGGCGATCAGGCTGGTGGAGAGGACCTCGCCCACATAGCCGCCTGCCACCAGGTCGCGCACGTGCCGCACCGCGGGCGCGGAGCGCGCCTGGAGCCCCGCGAAGGTCCGCACCCCGGCGCGTCCGGCGGCGGCCGCCAGCTCCTCGGCCTCGCCGAGGCCGTTGCCGAGCGGCCACTCCGACAGGACGTGCTTGCCCGCCGCGAGGGCCGCGAGGACCACCTCGCGGTGCAGGGGTACGCGGACGCTGACCACGACCAGGTCGACGGCCGGGTCGGCGGCAAGACCGGCGGCGCTGTGGTGGGCGCGGGCGACGCCGTACTTCTCGGCGGCCGCCGCGGCCGACTCCGGGGTGGAGGCGGCAAGGGCGCGCAGCTCGTAGCCGGGCAGGCGGGTCAGGGCCGGGAGGTGGGAGTGCGCGGCCCAGCCGGAGCGGGCGGAGAGGCCCACGACGCCGGCGCCGACCGTCGCGGTGCCGGAGGTTCCGCGGGGGAGTGCGTTCTCGATCATGGCGAGAACGTAGGTCCCGGGGGCCGGTCACCCGCAAGGGCGGCAACTATATTCTGGAAACCATGACAGCTCAGCACGATATCTACGGCCTGCTGTGCCCCGGGCGGGAGGTGTTCGAGCTGCTGGCCAACAAGTGGACGGGCCTGGCGATCACCGCGCTCGCCGACGGGCCGCGGCGCTTCGGGGAACTGCGCGCGAAGCTGGAGGGCGTGAGCCCGAAGGTGCTCACGCAGACGCTGCGGCGCCTCGAGGAGTACGGGCTCGTGCGGCGCACGGTCTTCGCGGAGGTTCCACCACGCGTCGAGTACGCGCTCACCCCCCTGGGCAGGGGGGCGCTCGAACCCCTGGCCCACCTGCGCACCTGGATCCGCGCCAACACGCACCACTTCGGCCTGACCGGCCCGTGACGGCACCCCGGGCCGGGGAGATCGGCGGGGGGAATGGATGACGCCCGAGGCTGGGGAAGGGATGGCGCCCGTACCGGGGGAATGGATGGCGCCCGGCACGGGTTGGACCACGACGCGGAGGACGTCTCCGTTTCGTACGATCCGAGGAAGAAGCAGATGCGCGTCGAGATCTGGAGCGACATCGCCTGCCCCTGGTGCTATGTGGGCAAGGCCCGCTTCGAGAAGGCCCTCGCGGCCTTCCCGCACCGCGACGGCGTGGAGGTGGTCCACCGCTCCTTCGAGCTGGACCCCGACCGCCCCAAGGGCGACACGGCCGCGGTGATCCCGATGCTGGCGCGGAAGTACGGCATGACCGAGGCACAGGCCAAGGACGCCGAGCGCCGCCTCGGCGACAACGCGGCGGCCGAGGGCCTGGCGTACCGCACCGAGGGCCGTGACCACGGCAACACCTTCGACATGCACCGCCTCCTGCACTTCGCGGCGGAGCGGGGCGGCAGGCAGCGGCAGGACGAGCTGATCGGCCTGCTCTACCGCGCCAACTTCGCCGAGGAGCGCTCGGTCTTCGACGACACCGAACGCCTGGTGGCCCTCGCCGCCGACGCGGGCCTCGACCCGGAGGCGGCCCGCGCGGTCCTCGACGACCCCACCGCGTACGCCGACGCCGTCCGCGCCGACGAGCGCGAGGCCGCGGAACTGGGGGCGAACGGCGTCCCGTTCTTCGTCCTCGACCGCAAGTACGGCGTCTCCGGCGCCCAGCCCGCCGAGGTCTTCACCCAGGCCCTGGAGCAGGCGTGGGGCACCCGGCCCCCGCTGACGGTCATCGGTGCGGGCGGCCCGGAGAGCGCCGACGGCCCGCGAAGCGCCGACGGTGCGGCCTGCGGCCCCGACGGCTGCGAGATCCCGCGCTCCTGACACCGCGGGGACGGACGAAAGCCCTGTTCGGAGGTCATGCGTAAGCAGTGCTGAGCAGTACGCCGCAGTCATGCGCAATGGACCGCGCCCGGTCGACGGGGCAGAGTGAGCCCATGGAGAACACCGGCCAGGGCCACGACAAGTCCGTCCCGCGTCCCGAGGGCTTCACCGCTCTCGTACGCTCCGAGTTCGCCCCCCGAACCACCTACCTGAACAGCGCGAGCACCGGACTGCTGCCCGCCCGTGCCGTGAGCGCGATGCACCGGGCGGCCCTGTCCGTGGCGGCGGGCCGCCCCGAGGACATGTTCGCGGACGTGGAGGCGGCCCGCGCCTCCTTCGCGCGGCTGGTGGGCGTGGCCCCGGAGCGGGTCGCGGCGGGCGCCTCGGTCGCCGTGTACTCGGCCCTGGTCGCCGCCTCCCTGCCCGTGGGCGCCGAGGTCCTCACCGCGGAGGGCGACTTCAGCTCGACGGTGAACCCCTTCCACATACGCGGCGACCTGAAGGTGCGCGCCGTACCGCTGGAGCGGATCGCCGATTCCGTGCGGCCGGGGACGGCGCTGGTCGCGGTCAGCGCGGTGCAGTCGGCCGACGGCCGGATCGTCGACCTGGCGGCGCTGCGCGCCGCGGTCCGCACGCACGGCGCCCGTCTCTACCTGGACGCCTCGCAGGGGACCGGCTGGCTCGACCTCGCCGCGCACGTCGCGGACGTGGACTATCTGGCGTCGGTCGCCTTCAAGTGGCTCACCTGCCCGCGCGGCGTCGCGTTCTTCGTCGTACCCGCGGAGGGGGAGGACTTCGGCGGTGTGCCCCCGCTGTTCGCGGGCTGGGTCGCGGGGGAGCGCCCCTGGGACAGCTGCTACGGCCCCGTCACCGAACTCGCCCGCTCCGCGCGCCGGTTCGACGAGAGCCCGAGCCTGTTCGCGTACGCGGGGGCGCGGCACTCCCTCGACGTGATCGAGGAGCTGGGGGTGGCCGCGATCCGCGCCCACGACCTCGCGCTCGCGGACCGTTTCCGCGCCGGGCTCGCCGAGCTGGGCCACGAGCCGGTGCCCGCGCCGGGATCGCCCATCGTGTCCGTGCCCGGCCTCGGCGTCAGGCAGCGGGAACTGAGCGCGTCCGGCATCGAGGCGTCGGACCGGGAGGGCAATCTGCGGGCCGCCTTCCACCTGTACAACACCGAGGCGGACGTCCGGCGCGCCCTGGACGCGCTGCGCACCGCCTGACACGCCACCCGGACGCCTCCGCGCGCCCCCGTCACCCGACCGTGCGGGACGCCTCCGTGCGCCCCCGTCACCCGACCGTGCGTCCTCACCACGCGGCCGTTCACCCCGCCACCCGCCCGCGCGTCCGCACCGAGCGGCCGTGCGCCCTCACCGCAGGGCCGCCGCCCGGCGCGCCTCCTCCGGGCAGTCCGCCGTCTCCGTGCAGAGGTTGGCCTCGACGCGGGTGAGGAGGCGGGCGAGCTGGGCGCGATCGTCCGGGGTGAGGCCCGCCAGGGTCTGCTCCTCCAGCTCGCCCCAGGAGCGCTGGACCTCGGTGAGCAGGGCGCAGCTGGTCTCGGTGGACTCGACGAGCACCGCGCGCCGGTCCTCGGGGTCGGGGCGCCGCCGCACGTGCCCCGCCTGCTCCAGGCGCTGGAGCATCTTGGTGACCGTGGACGGGTCGAGGTCGACCGCCTTGATCAGCTCCGACTGGCGCACCGGGCCGGTGTCCCACAGGTGCATCATCAGGAACTCCTGGCCGGGGTAGAGGCCGAGGCCCTTCAGGAGCTTGCCCGCCGCGATCCGGTGCAGCCTCGCGACCCGGCTCACCAGCATCGAGACCGGGCCGTTGCGTGCGGCCAGGGGCAGCCGCGCACTACAGGCGGGGTCGTCCTGCGCGGCCCCCGCCGTGTTCGTCTCGGCCTTCATCGGAACTCCTGCCCGTTCGGTCGGCGCGGCCTGTCCGCCGCCGTCGCCACCAGTGTGGTCCTGCGACTCCCACGAGATTAACTTGGTCGGCCAAGAAATGCGCTACAGTGACTCCCGGTCGAATTGATTGGCCGACCAATCTTTGCCCGGTACGACTTTCAGCAGGCCCCTCCTCATACGTCCTGGAGCCGTGATGACCACCGCGTTCGACCCGATCGACCTGTCCGGCCTCGTACTCCCCAACCGCATCGCCCTCGCGCCGATGACCCGCAGCCGGGCGGGCGCGGGCGGCGTGCCCACCGGCCTCACCGCCGAGTACTACGCCCAGCGCGCCGGTGCCGGGCTCCTGATCACCGAGGGCGTGCAGCCCTCCCCGGTGGGCTAGGGCTACCCGGGCACCCCGGGGCTGCACAGCGCCGAGCAGATCGCGGGCTGGCGCGAGGTCACCGACGCCGTGCACGCCGCAGGCGGCCGGATCTTCGCGCAGCTCATGCACACCGGCCGCGTCGGCCACCCCGTGCTGCTGCCCGACGGCCTGGTGAACGTCGGCCCGTCCCCGGTCGCCGCGCGGGGCCAGGTGTACACGCACGAGGGACCCAAGGACTTGGTCACGCCCCGGGAGCTGACCGGCGACGAGGTGCGCGCCACCATCGGCGACTTCGTCACCGCCGCCCGCAACGCCGTCGACGCGGGCTTCGACGGGGTGGAGCTGCACGGCGCCAACGGCTACCTCATCCACCAGTTCCTCGCGCCCGGCTCCAACCGGCGCACCGACGAGTGGGGCGGCTCGCCGGAGAACCGCATCCGGTTCGCGGTGGAGGTCGCCAAGGCCGTCGTTGCCGAGATCGGGGCCGCGCGCACCGCGATCCGCCTGTCGCCCGGCAACCCCTTCAACGACATCGAGGAGCCCGAGCCCGAGCTGACCTACCCGGCCCTGGTGCGCGAGCTGGACGCGCTCGGCCTCGCCTATCTGCACATCCTGGAGGCGAGCCCGATCCGCGACCTGGTCACCACCCTGCGCAAGAACTTCGACGGGCCGTTCGTCCTCAACCCGGCCACCGAGGGCCCCACCGGCCACGACGAACTCGCCCTGATCGAGGACGGCACCGCCGACCTCATCTCCTTCGGCGCGCTGTTCCTCGCCAACCCGGACCTGCCGGCCCGGCTGCGCACGCGCGGCCCGTACAACACCCCGGACCAGTCCACCTACTACGGCGGCGACGCCAAGGGCTACACGGACTACCCGGCGCTCTGACCCCCGTACGCACATACAGCCGTAGCCGCAGCCGCAGCCGCAGACATAGACACAGCCGCAGCCGCAGACGCGCGCGGGCCCGGGACCTGACCAGGTCCCGGGCCCGCGCACGTCGCTGCGGCGTCACCCCACGGGGGTGAAGTCCCGCGCGCCGATGAAGTCGGGGCGCCTGACCGGCGCCGCGAACGGCTCGACCGCCGTGTTCTCCACGCTGTTGAACACCAGGAAGACGTTCGAGCGGGGGTAGGGCGTGATGTTGTCCCCGGAGCCGTGCATGGCGTTGCAGTCGAACCACGTCGCCGAACCGGCCTCACCCGTGAACAAGCGGATGCCGTGCTCGGACGCCAGCTTGGTGAGCGCCTCGTCCGAGGGCGTGCCCGCGTCCTGCATCTGGAGCGACTTCTTGTAGTTGTCCTTCGGCGTCTCGCCCGCGCAGCCGAGGAACGTCCTGTGCGAGCCGGGCATGATCATGAGCCCGCCGTTGGTGTCGTGGTTCTTGGTGAGCGCGATCGACACCGAGACGGTCCGCATGTTCGCGAGGCCGTCCTCCGCGTGCCAGGTCTCGAAGTCCGAGTGCCAGTAGAAGCCGGAGGCCCCGAAGCCGGGCTTCACGTTGATGCGGGACTGGTGGACGTACACGTCCGAGCCGAGGATCTGCCGGGCGCGGCCGACGACGCGCGGGTCGGCGGCGAGGCGCGCGAAGACCTCACTGATCTTGTGCACCTCGAAGATCGACCTGATCTCCTGGGAACGCGGCTCGACGATGGAGCGCTCGTCCGCGCGCATCGCCGGGTCGTTGATCAGGCGCTCCAGCTCCGCGTGGTACTCGGTCACCTCGTCCGGCGTGATGAGCTGCTCGATCGCCAGGAATCCGTCGCGCTCGAACCCCGCGAGTTCGTCGGCCGACGCCGGACCCGGGGTACCCGGCTCGGACCACACGACGGGGTCCCTGCGCTCGATGAGCACCTCGTCGGTGCCTCGGGTCGGGTACAGGTCGGCGGTGCGTTCGGGTGCGGTGGTCATGGTGGTGCCTGCCTCTCCTCTCGTACGGCCCTGGTGCGGGATGTCTGTGGGGGGTGCGGTCCTACTCGGCGTCCGGCTCGGTGAGCAGCGGGTAGACGCCGTTCTCGTCGTGGTCCTCACGGCCGGTCACCGGCGGGTTGAAGACGCACAGGCAGTGGAAGTCCTCCTTCACCCGCAGGGTGTGCTTCTCGTGCCCGTTCAGCAGGTACATGGTGCCGGGGGTGATGACGTGGGTCTCACCGTTGGTGTGGTCGGTGAGCTCCGCCTCGCCCTTGGTGCACACCACGGCCTCGATGTGGTTCGCGTACCACATGGAGGTCTCCGTACCCGCGTACAGGATGGTCTCGTGCAGCGAGAAGCCGACGCGCTCCTTGGCGAGCACGATGCGCTTGCTCTCCCAGGTGCCCGACGCGGCCTTGACGTGCCGGTCGGTGCCTTCAATGTCCTTGAACGAACGGACGATCACAGTGGGTGCTTCCTGTTCTGTGCTGGGTTTGTACGGTACGAGGGTCTCGGCGCGGCGCAGTGCGCTCAGGCGGTCTCGCGGACCGCGCGGGCGAGCGTGCGCAGGCCCTCGTCGAGCTCGTCGGCCGTGATGGTCAGGGCCGGGAGCAGCTTGACGACCTCGCTCTCGGGACCGGAGGTCTCGATGAGCAGGCCGAGCTCGAAGGCCCGCTTGGCGACGGCGCCGGCGCGCTCCTTGTCGCGGAACTCGATGCCCCACACCAGACCGCGGCCGCGGTACTCGACGGTGGCCTCGGGGTGCTCGTCACGGATGGCGACGAGGGCCTGCTCGACCTGCTCGCCGCGGGCCCGGGTCTGCTTCTCCATGGCCGAGCCGTCGGCCCAGTACGTCTCCAGGGTCGCGGCGGCCGTCACGAACGCCGGGTTGTTGCCGCGGAAGGTGCCGTTGTGCTCGCCGGGCTCCCACACGTCGAGCTCGGGCTTGAAGAGCGTGAGGGCCATGGGCATGCCGTAGCCGCTGATGGACTTGGAGACGGTGACGATGTCCGGCGTGATGCCCGCCTCCTCGAAGGAGAAGAAGGGGCCCGTGCGGCCGCAGCCCATCTGGATGTCGTCGACGATGAGCAGCATGTCCCAGCGCTTGCAGACGTCGGCGAGCTGCCGCAGCCACTCGGCGCGCGCGACGTTGATGCCGCCCTCGCCCTGCACCGTCTCCACGATCACGGCGGCGGGCTGGTTCAGGCCGGACCCGGAGTCCTCGAGGAGGCGCTCGAACCAGATGAAGTCGGGGGTGCGCCCGTCCAGGTAGTTGTCGAACGGCATCGGTGTGCCGTGCACCAGCGGGATGCCGGCGCCGGCGCGCTTGAAGGCGTTGCCGGTCACCGCGAGCGAGCCGAGCGACATGCCGTGGAAGGCGTTGGTGAACGACACGATGGACTCGCGGCCCTTGACCTTGCGGGCCAGCTTCAGCGCGGACTCCACCGCGTTGGTGCCCGTCGGGCCCGGGAACATGACCTTGTACGGCAGGTCGCGCGGGCGCAGAATCAGGTTCTGGAAGGACTCGAGGAAGGCACGCTTGGCCGTCGTCGACATGTCGAGGCCGTGGGTGACGCCGTCCCGCTCGATGTAGTCGATCAGGGCGCGTTTGAGCACCGGGTTGTTGTGGCCGTAGTTGAGCGAGCCGGCGCCCGCGAAGAAGTCGAGGTACTCATGACCGTCCTCGTCGAACATGCGGCTGCCCTGCGCGCGGTCGAAGACGGTGGGCCAACCGCGGCAGTAGCTGCGCACCTCCGACTCCAGGGTCTCGAAGACGCTCAGGTCGGGCTGGGTGATGGTCACAGCGAATCTCCTGGGAGATGGAATGTCGTGAGGGGTTTGAGTGGACGGGAGTCGCGCCCCGGCAGGTGACGGAGTGTCAGCACTGAACCGTGGCGGCGGCCGGGGCGCCATGCCCCGTGAGCCGAGGTCAGAAGGACAGCGGAGCGATGTCGTAGAGGACTTCGGGCTCGTGCCCGCCGTCGTCACCGGGAAACAGGGCCGCGTCGAACAGCACGGTCCGCTCGACGCCCGCCCCGTGCCGCTCGGCGAACGACAGGAACAGCCGCTCGGAGGCGGTGTTGCCCGGAGTGATGGTGGTCTCCAGGGCGTCGAGGCCGCGGTCCGCGGCGACCTTCGCGGCGAGCCCGTCGAGCAGCGCACCGGCGAGGCCCCGGCCACGGTGTGCGTGGTCGACGGCCGCCTGCCAGACCACCAGGGTGCGCGGCTTGTCGGGGCGGATGTAGCCGGTGATGAAGCCTGCGGGCGCGCCGTCGGCCTCCCTGGCCACCACGGACGTCGCCGCGAAGTCGCGACACCACAGCAGGTAGCTGTACGACGAGTTGAGGTCGAGGACCTTGGAGTCGCGGGCGATCCGCCAGATCGCGGCACCGTCGGCGACACCCGGGGTGTCGAGTCGCAGCCCCTCGGGCATTCCGAGGAATTTCGCTTGCAGGTCGGTCGGTAGATCGGCTTGTGCAGCGGTCATGCGGATTGAATTTACCGAGCAATTTCTGGGATTGCATCGGGGAAAGGGGTTACGCCACGGCCTCCTGTCTGTTATCACGCATGCGCGTACGCCCGCATGAGCGGCTGGTGTTTCATAGGGATTTGTCCAGTTTATATCCGGCATTACGGGCGCTCTGTGGAGTGCGTCACAGAGCCATAAGGTCGACTGGATGCGCCCGGATTGCGACCTTTGACTCTTACAAAACCTTAGTGTTTAGCCTTCACGAAAGCGGGCAGAAGAATACGGCAAGCTGTTCGTATTAGGAATTCATTAAAGCGTGCGCATGGAATTCGCGGGTGAATTGTCGTGGAGGTTTGCGTGGCCGCGCACCACCGCCGCGGAAGGCGGCGGCGCGCGACCGTCCCGTCCCCTCGTGTTCCCTCGTGTCCCCTACATGCCCCTGCGTGCCCCCTACGCCCAGGCAGCCGTCACCGCGCGCCGGGCCGCCTCCAGATCGACCGCGCGCCCCGTCCCGCCCGTCGTCTCGCCCATCGCGGCGCCGAGGGCCGCCAGGCAGCCGTGCACCACGCCGCGCGTGGCGTTCGGACCGTAGTGGTTGACGCGGATCATCTCCTTCGCCAGCGCACCGCCGCCCGCGACCAGCGGCAGGACCGGGTCGGCCGCGAGCGCCCGCGCGACGAGGGCGGAGGCGTCGACCCCCTGTGGGACGCGCAGCGTCGTGGCGACGGGAGCGGCGTCCGACGCCGCGTGCACATACGGCTCGAGGCCGCCGCCGAGCGCCACCGCGCCCGCGCGCGTCGCCGCGGCGGCCGTGGCGTGCCGCCGCATGAGCGCGTCCAGACCCTCCGCCTCGATACGCTCCACGCACGCCTCGAGCGCCAGCATCTCCAGCTGCGCGGGCGCGTGCAGGAGCGCCTTGCGGCCGCCGTCGATCCACCGCTCCTTCCAGTCGAGCAGCGACAGGTACGAGCGGCGCGGGGCCTGCGGGTTGGCGGCGAGCCGCTGCCAGGCCCGCTCGCTCACCGACACCGCGGAGACACCCGCGGGACCGCCCATCGCCTTCTGCGCGCCGATCACGCACAGGTCCACGCCCCACGCGTCCGGGAGCAGCGGCTCGGCGGCCACCGACGCCACGGCGTCGAGCATGAACAGGGCGCCGTGCGCCCGCACGACCTCCCCGATCTCCGCGACGGGGTTGGTGTTGCCGGTGGCCGCCTCCGCGTGCACGAGCGACACGAAGTCGATCTCCGGGTTCCCGGCGAGGGCCTCCTCGACCCGCGCGGCGGTCACCGCGGTGTGGAACGGCACGGTGAGGTCGACGACCGTGGCGCCGCAGTCCCGCAGCCAGTCGCCGAAGGTCTGCCCGTACGGCCCCGTGATCACGTTCAGGGCGGTGGTGCCGGGCCGCGCGGCGCCGCGGATGCAGCCCTCGAGCGGCAGCAGCGCCTCGCCCTGCATGATCACGACGTCCTGCCCGGTGTCCAGGAGCCGGGCCACCCGGTCCTCGATGGCGGCGAAGTGCGCGGCGCCGAGCGGCGCCAGGTCAAGGAAGGGGTGGGTCACGCTGCTGCTCGCTTCGGTGAGGGGTCTGTACGGCGGGTCGGTCGCGGCGGCCGCGGGCACGGGCCCCGGCCGCTCGCCGTCGAGCGTACCGACTGCCGAAGTCAGCCCTCTCGCCCGCCACGGTCCTGTCTAAGCTGCTGCCCATGAGCGATCGCGCGGTGCTGCACGTGAAGGGGCGGGTGCTCGTCGGGCCCGATGACGTACGGGACGAACTGTGGGTGGTCGGCGGGCGGGTGACCTACCGGCGCCCCGCCGCCGCGGACACCAGCACGGTCCGGGGCTGGGCGCTGCCGGGCCTGGTCGACGCGCACTGCCACGTGGGTCTGGACGCGCACGGCCCGGTTCCGCCGGAGGAGGCCGAGAAGCAGGCGCTCACCGACCGCGACGCGGGCGCGCTGCTCCTGCGGGACGCGGGCTCGCCGTCCGACACCCGCTGGATCGACGACCGCGAGGACCTCCCGAAGATCATCCGCGCGGGGCGGCACATCGCCCGCACCCGCCGCTACATCCGCAACTACGCCCACGAGATCGAACCGGACGACCTCGTCGCGTACGTCGCCCGCGAGGCCCGGCGCGGCGACGGCTGGGTCAAGCTCGTCGGCGACTGGATCGACCGCGACGCGGGCGACCTCACCGCGTGCTGGCCGCGCGGCGCCGTCGAGGCGGCCATCGCCGAGGCCCACAGGCTCGGCGCCCGGGTCACCGCCCACTGCTTCGCCGAGGACTCGCTGCGCGACCTCGTCGAGGCGGGCATCGACTGCGTCGAGCACGCCACCGGCCTCACCGAGGACACCGTCCCGCTGTTCGCCGAGCGCGGCGTCGCGATCGTCCCTACGCTCGTCAACATCGCCACCTTCCCGCAGCTCGCCGCCGGCGGCGAGAAGAAGTTCCCCCAGTGGTCCGCCCACATGCGCCGCCTGCACGCCCGCCGCTACGACACCGTGCGAGCCGCCTACGACGCGGGCGTTCCCGTGTACGCGGGCACCGACGCGGGCGGCTCCCTCGCCCACGGCCTGATCGCCGGCGAGGTCGCCGAACTCACCAAGGCGGGCATCCCGGCCGTCGAGGCCCTGTCCGCCGCCGTGTGGTCCGCCCGGGACTGGCTCGGGCGGCCCGGGCTCGTGGAGGGGGCTCCGGCGGACCTCGTCGTGTACGGGCAGGACCCGCGGGCCGACGTGCGGGTGCTGGGGGCGCCGGAGGCGGTGGTGGTGAACGGGCGGGTGGTGGGCTGAGGGGGCGACGCGCAAGGGGCTTGAACTTTCGCCGGGCGGCGAGATCTCAGCCCGTCCGGCGTTTGAGGACGAGGCGCGGAGCGCCGGCAAAGGGCTGGGGTCCAGGGGGCGCAGCGCCCCTGGTTACGGGAAGGGGCGGGACTGGGGCGCCCCCGCGACGGCCCCCGGCGCCCCGGCGGCCAGATGGCGTTGCAGGTCGATGTGCCGGAACTGGTACACCGCCCCCGCCTGCCGCAGCACCCCGCGCTGCTCATGCGCGTCCCGTAGAAACGCCATGAGGTTCCACGGCAACCGGTGCCGCACCGCCAGATAGGCCTTGGCCAGCAGAAAGTCCGCCCAGGCCGTCGGCAGCGGCCCGGTGGCGAGCCCGGCCGCCAGCCCGCCCCCGATGCCCACGACGAGCCCCCCGAGCAACCCCCCGGCGAACAGCACCCCGAGCGCGTACACGAGCCCCACCACCAGCGCGGCCGCGGTCCCGATGACGAGGAACGTACGCCGGTCGAGAGCGAGCAGAGTGCCGGGACCGATCGCGGTGGTGAGGTCGGGCTTCTCGACGCCGATCCCGCCCACGAGGGCGCCCGCGAACCCGACGGCGAGCCCGCACACCACCCCGCCGGCGACCCCGGCGGCGAGTCCCCCCGCGAGCCCGCCAGCGAGACCGAAGGCGAGCCCCACCGAGAGCCCGGACCGGAGCCGACCCGACGACCGGCGCAGCCGCGGCCGGGTCCCCGGCGTGCTGGGGCGCTGGAGCAGCGCCACCGTGCCTCCGTACACGAGGCCGCCCGAACCGCCCGTCGCGAGCCCGGGCCCCGTCCCGAGGACCAGACCCACCGCGAGCCCGCCGCCGAGGCCGAACGCGAGTGCGGAGACCAGGCCCGAGGACAGCCGCAGCGTCCCCACGCCCATCGCCCGGTGGAACTCCCACCAGGCGAGGTCGGAGCCGCCGCCGTGGTGCGCGGCCAGATGCCGGGCGAGGAACACGAGCACGTGCCGCGCCCGCTCCGCCGTCCACCGCGGCGGGCGGGGGCCGTACGGGGCGTAGGCGGCCGGGATGAAGGCGTTGAACAGATGCGTGTCGAGAGCCGCCCGGGTGGGGAAGGCGACGGGGTCGCACAGGGTGTCGGGGTGGGGGACGGGCTCGCCGCGGGCGCCGGGGGAGGTGGTGTGGGCCGGGTCCTGGGGTAGGGCGTGCGGGTCATGGGTGGTGCGGGCCGGGTCCTGGGGTAGGGCGTGCGGGTCATGGGTGGTGCGGGCCGGGTCCTGGGGAAGGGCGGTGGTGTGGGCCGGGTCCTGGGGAAAGGTGCGCGGGTTATGGATGGTGCGGGCCAGGAACAGGCCGAGCGGGGTGCTCAGGGCCTGTCCCACGGGGGTGTCCGTGCCCAGGTGGCTCACCACGCGCCGCCAGCGCTCGGCGGCGGGCGCGTGCGGGCCACCCGCGTCACGGCGCAGATACGCCGCAGCCTGCGCGGCGGTGAGCGGCAGGAGCTGGATGCCCGCGGCGCCGTTGAGGCGCACGGCCCCCGCGCTGCGGGCGAGGGCGGCCCGGTAGCCGTCGGTACGGCAGGCGAGCACCACGGGCTGCTTCGCGGACAGCGCCCCGTTGACCGCGGCCAGCGCCCGCGGGTGCAGGGCGGGCGGCAGCTCGTCGAAGCCGTCGAGCAGCGGCAGTATCCGCCGCTCGTCGAGCAGCGCCCGCGCGAGCCCGCCCCCGGTGCCCGCCGCCGGGGCGCGCAGCGCCGGATGGCTGCGCCGCAGCTGCTCGGCCAGCCAGTCCGTCAGCTCCTCGCGGGCCGGGTCCCAGGACGCCAGCGAGAACAGCACGGGTACGAGACCGCCCGCCGTGCGCCGTTCGCACAGGTCCTCGAGGAGCCGGATCAGGAGCACCGTCTTGCCCGCGCCCGGCTCCCCCAGCACGACCAGGCGCCCGGTGGGCACCCGGTCGGAGAACACCTCGCCGATCTGCGCGCCGGACCCGGCGAGGCCCGCCGGGTCCGCGGGCCACGCGGCGGGGTCCCCGGGCGGGCCGCCGGGCCAGGCACGGGGCAGATACGTCAACAGGCTCCAGGGTTCCACGAGTTCGGCGTCGGCGCCGCGCCAGGAGACCGGCAGCGGGTAGGGGTCGTTCACCCGCCGGAGCCGGGCCTCGGCGGCCCACTGCCTGCGCACCGCGTGCGCCAACTGGTCGGCGGCGAGGTCCAGGTCCACGGGACCCGCCCCGGCGGCCTGGTGCCGGAAGGCGGCCCAGGCCAGGTACAGCGGCGCCATCGCGGGCAGCAGCGTCGCGGCCGTCGCCGCCGTGCCCAGCGCGAAGTACCGGGCGAGGGCCAGCGCCCCGACCGTACCGAGCACCACGAGCAGCAGGTACCGGACCCCCACGGGCCCCGGCCCGCCCCCCTCCGCACGCCGCACCCAGCCATAGTGCCCTGCCCGCCGCCCGTTGCTCATGGCCCGTGCCTCCCGTGCGTTGACGGGGAGTTACCCGTACGGGCCCGGACTCGTTGTACGTCCCCTCGGCGCGCCCCACTGTCAACAGGGCGACCCCGCTTGTCACCCCCTCGCCCCCGGCACGGACGGGAGTCACGGGACCCGAGGGAACGCCCGTGCCGCCGGATTCGAATGCATCGGCGGAAACCTCTCCTTGGAGTGAACTCACGTCAGGTTGCTGACCGTTCACTCTCCGTGCGTAAAGATTCCCGGAGTCGGGGCGCCGCAGGACGCGCCCCGGCATCCGCGGTGCCCCGCGCACGCGATGTCCCCGTGTGGCGTGCGCGGCCGGCACTTCCGTGACTCATGTGAGGTTCCACCACCTTGACCAGCAACGCCTTCCGCAGACTGCCCGCCCGCCGCACCGTCGCCGTCGTCGCCGCCACCCTCGCCACCGCGAGCTGTACGGCGCTCGCCTCCGCGGGCACCGCCCACGCCACCGACGACGACCGCGGTGGCCGCGCGAGCGCCGTCGTGCTCCGCACCGGCCTCGACGTGTCCCTGCTCGACAAGACGGTGAACCTTCCGCTGAACACCGCGCTCAACGACGTGTCCGCGCCCGCGAACGCCACGAAGTCCACGCTCACCGCGAAGCTCGACGGAGTCGAGGGCGGCCGCCCCTTCCACGTGCTGCGCGCGGACGTGGCGACCGCGCGGGCCACGGTGAGGAGCGGCACGGCGGAGGGGTACAGCAACCTCGTGCGCGCCAAGGTGCACCTGCCCGCGCTGCCGGCGCTGCCCCTCGTCGCCGTGGACCAGGTGACGTCCAGGGCCGTGTGCGTGTCGGGCAAGCGGCCCGTTGCCGAGTCGGAGCTGCTCGGCGGTGTGACCGTGCTCGGCAAGCGGGTCGCGCTGCGGGCCGCGGGCTCCACGCAGGTCGCCGTGCCCGGCGTCGGTGAGGTGCGGCTCGACCTGTCCTCGACGCGGACCACGTCCCGTACGGCGGCGGCGGTCGCCCTGCGGCTCAAGGTGTCCGTGGATCCGCTGAAACTCGGGGTCGCGGCGGTGGAGGGGACCGTCACGCTGGCCGGGGCCGACTGCACCGTGCCCGGGCCCGGGGCCAAGCCGCTGCCGCGGCCGCAGGAGGAGGAGCCCGTGCCGCAGGGCAAGGCGGCGGAGCCGGTCGTCGCCGAGAAGGAGGCCCCCGACGACAACCTCGCCGAGACCGGCGGCAGTTCGGCCACCCCGTACGTGGCCGGAGGCGCCGTCGCCCTCCTCCTCGCCGGAGGTGGCACGCTGGCCTACACCCGCCGCCGCCGCTGACCAGCGACCCGGGTCGGGGCACCGTATCCCCCGGCCCGGGGCCGGGTTGCCCCCTCCGCCAGCCATGACGGCACCGTCGGCCTGGGCTGTGCCCACCCGTTCCGCCCTCTGGGCGGCCCAGCTGCCCACAGGAGGACGGACAGCGGGCCGCCAGGGGCGGGAACGGGTGGGGCACAGCCCGCGGCGCGCGGTGCGAAGACGTGGGGGCTCAGGACGTGACGCGCAAGACCGCCCGCAGGGCGGAGAGGAAGGCGTCCGTGGTGGCGCGGTCGCGAACCGCGACGCGCACCCACTCGGGCCCCAGGCCAGGAAACGTGTCGCCGCGCCGCACAGCGAACCCCCGCTCCCGCAACCGCGCCCGCACCTCCCGCGCCCCGTCCACCCGCACCAGCACGAACGGCCCCTCCGCGGGCCCCGCCACCGACACGCCCGGCACCTCGACGAGCCCCGCCACCAGACGCGCCCGCTCGGCGGCGACACGGTGCGCCACATGCCCCGCCTCCGCGAGCGCACGCGGCCCCACGCACGCCTGCGCCGCGGCGAGGGCGGGCGAGGACACCGGCCACAGCGGCTGGGCGCGGGCGAGTTCGGCGACGACGTCCGGGTCGGCCAGGACATAGCCGATGCGCAGCCCCGCGAGGCCCCATGTCTTCGTCAGGCTCCGCAGCACCACGAGCCCCGGCACGTCCACGCGTCCCGCCAGGGCCTCCCGCTCACCGGGGACCGCGTCCATGAACGCCTCGTCCACCACCAGGATCCGCCCGGGCCGAGCGATCCCGATCAGGTCCGCCGCCGGGTGCAGGACCGACGTGGGGTTCGTCGGGTTGCCGACGACGACCAGGTCGGCGTCCGCGGGCACGGCGTCAGGATCGAGGCGGAAACCGTCAGCGGCCCGCAACACCACCCGCCGCACCCGGTGCCCGGCGTCGCGCAGCGCGGCCTCCGGCTCGGTGAACTGCGGATGCACGACCACCGGCCGCCGCACCCGCAGCGCCCGCGCGAGCAGCACGAAGGCCTCCGCCGCCCCCGCCGTCAGGAGCACCCGCTCCGGTACCACCCCGTGCCGCGCCGCCACCGCCGCCCGCGCGGCCCGCCCGTCCGGATAGGCGGCGAGCCCGTCGAGCGAATCCGCGACACACTGCTTCAGCCACGCGGGCGGCGTACCGGCACGGACATTGACGGCGAGGTCGACGAGCCCGCCACCGCCGCGCACCTCGGCGTCCCCGTGATGCCGCAGATCGACCTCCGCCTCGGCCTCGTACCCCGCCTCGGCCTCCGGCCCCGCGTCAGTGGAAGTGCCCATGGCTGCCGCCGCTCTCATGCTCGTCCTCGTGCTCGTGCTCGTACGCGTAGGGGGTCGTCACTGGTGCTCATCGGCAGGAGCGGGCGGTCGGTGGCCGCCGGGCGGCGTCACCATGCGGCCCGCGACCGTCCGGGTCGCGGAGTTGCCGACGATCACCACGGCCGTGCGGTCGACGTCGTCCGGTGCGAGCGCGGCCAGGGTCGTCAGGCGCACCCTCTCGTCGGGGTGCACCCTCCCGCCGGGGTGCGCGGCATCGCGTACGACGCCCACGGGGGTGGTCGGCGCGCGGTGTTCGGCAAGGAGCCGCAGGGCCCTCGGCAGCCGCTGCCCGACGTCGCCGGGGCGCTCGGCGCCGCAGGCGTACGGGGCGTGCAGCGTCACCACCAGGTCCACCTCCGCCGCCGCCCGCACCCGGCGCTCCACGAGCTCCCACGGTGTGCGCGCGTCGGACCAGGCGATCGAGACGTGGTCGTCGCCGAGGGGAGCGCCGAGCAGCGCCGCGGCCCCGGCCGCGGCCGTCACCCCGGGCACGCCCACGACGTCGATGCCGTCCCCCGCGTCGGCGAGCGCGGGCGACGCCAGCGCGTGCCCGGCGTGCCCACCGGTGTCTCCCGGTTCGACCAGGGCGACGGCCCGCCCCGCCCGGGCCTCGGCCACGGCCGTGCGGACCCGCTCCTCCTCGGCGCCGGGACCCGAGGCGACGACGCGCGTCCCCGGCCGCAGCAGGTCCCTGATCCGCTCGACGTACCCGTCGAGGCCCACGAGCACCCCGGCCCGCCGCAGTTCGTCCAGGGCGCGCGGCGTGAGCAGGTCCCGGTCGCCGGGGCCGAGGCCCACCACGGCGAGGCGCCCCCGCGCGGACCGCCGCACCACGGCGCACGTGGCGCGCGCGGGCCCGCCGTCGGGCCGCTCCGACTTCCGCTTGGGCACGAGGAGTTCGCCGCCGCCGCGCAGCGCCGCGGCCTCGGCGACCGACGGCGTCCCGACGGCGGCGAGCGGTGCCCGTGAGGGGTGGGGCACCTCCACCTCTGCCAACTCGGCGGCGGGGTACGTCACCAGCGGCACCCCGAGGCGCGCCGCCGCCCCGGCCACCCCGGCCTCGTCCCCCTTGCCCGCGACGGTGGCCAACTCCCGTACGCACAGCGCGGAGAGCCCCGCGGCCCGCAGCGACTCCCGCACCAGCTCCAGGACCTCGTCGACGGGCGCGCCGCTGCCCGCCCCGACGCCCACGACCAGGGAGGGCGGCCGGAGCGTGACCTCGCGCAGCGACGGCGTGCAGGTGCGGTCGGATATCCGCACGGTCGCCCGGCCGGGCCGCTGTCCTTCGCCGGGCGCGGCGAGGGGAGTGACATTGGGCGGCAGGGCGGGCAGGGGCCACGCCAGCTCCGCGTCCAGGGCCACGGGCTCACCGCCGAGGACGGCCCGCGTCACCCCGGCGATGTCGCCCTCCACGGGGAACCCCAGCGTGTCGAACCCGGCGTCGCCGAATGCTGCCCTGCCGGTGGGCGCGACTTCGGCCATGGGGAGTACCTGGTGTCTCTTGAACGTGGCGGACGGCGGAACGAACGTGACGGACAGCGGAACAGCGGACAACCGCCGAGAATAGATCGGGCGCCGGGGGAGCGGTGCGGCCGGGGCCGGGCGAGTGGCTCGCGGGGCCCGCGGGCGGGTGCGCGGTGCACGGACGGGATCAATCCGCTAGCAAGGGCGCATGGCGGTGTTCGTGGCACTCGGCGCGTTCCTCATGACCCTCGTCGGCGGCTGGACCGCGGGGCGGGTCACCGACCGGCGCCATCTGGTCCTCGGCCTCGCGGGCGGCCTGATGCTCGGCGTGGTCGGCCTCGACCTGCTCCCCGAGGCCCTCGACGCGGCCGGCGGGCCGGTCTTCGGCGTGCCCGCGGCGCTGCTGCTCGTCGTCGCGGGCTTTCTCTTCGCCCATGTGGTGGAGCGGCTGCTCGCCCTGCGGCGGGCGGCGCACGGCGGGGCGGAGACGGCGAACGACCGGGTGCCGCAGGTGGGCCTGACGGCCGCCGCGGCGATGGTCGGCCACAGCGTCATGGACGGCGTCGCCATCGGCGCCGCGTTCCAGGTCGGCGGCGGCATGGGCGCCGCGGTGGCGCTCGCCGTCATCGCCCACGACTTCGCGGACGGCTTCAACACGTACACGCTCACCCGCCTGTACGGGAACGCGCGCCGCAAGGCCGTCCTGATGCTCCTCGCGGACGCCGTGGCCCCCGTCGTGGGCGCGGCGACCACGCTCGCCTTCACCCTTCCCGAACCGCTGCTCGGCGGCTACCTCGGCTTCTTCGGCGGCGCCCTGCTCTATCTCGCGGCCGCCGAGATCCTGCCCGAGGCGCACCACGACCACCCCGCGCGCTCGACGGTGCTGTGCACGGTGGCCGGCGCGGCGTTCATCTGGCTGGTGGTGGGCCTCGCGGAGTGAGCGGGCCGGGGCCGCGGGCGGCGCAGCGCTCACGCCGCGCACCGCGTCACGAACCGGTGGGCGACCCCCGGCTCGGCGGCCCAGTGGGTGTGCAGATAGCTGGCGTGCACCCCCCGCGCCACGAACCCCTCGACGCGCCGTTCCGGGGTGTGCATGCCCCAGGCGGGCACCGCCCCCGCGCCCGGCTCCACGACCGTGCGGTGGAACTCGTGCCCGCGCATCCGGGTGCCCGCCGGCGCGAGCACGCTGTCCGACACGGCGACGGCCTCGCGGTAGCCGAGGGTCAGCCGCTCCGACATCCGGGCCCGCGCGTCCAGGACCCCGCACATCGGCTTGCCGTCGAGATCCCGCGCCAGATACAGCAGCCCCGCGCACTCGGCGGCCACCGGGCGCCCGCTCGCCGCGAGGTCGGCCACGGCCTTGCGCAGCGGCTCGTTGGCGGACAGCTCCGGCGCGTACATCTCGGGGAACCCGCCGCCGATGACGAGGCCGCGGGTGCCGGGCGGCAGCTCCTCGTCGTGCAGCGGGTCGAAGGGCACGACGTCGGCGCCCGCCGCGGTGAGCAGCTCGGCGTGTTCCGCGTACGAGAAGGTGAACGCGGCGCCGCCCGCGAGGGCCACGACGGGTGCCGCACCGGGTGCGGGGGGTGCGGCTCCCGCGGAGGTGAGCCCGGCGGAAGCGGTCCCCGTGGCGGAGGCGACGGCCTCGTGGGGGTCCCAGGCCGCCCCCGGCAGCTCCGGCGCGCTCCGGGCGAGGGCGAGCAGGGCCTCCATGTCGCAGCCGCGCCGCACCTGTTCGGCCGACGCCGCCACGGACTCCAGGGCCGCGGCGCCCCGCTCGGCCACCGGCACCAGGCCCAGGTGCCGGGAGGGGGCCTGCACCTGCGGGGCCCGGCGCAGCGCGCCGAGCACCGGCACCCCGGAGGAGCCGAGCGCGTCCCGGAGCAGCTCCTCGTGGCGCTGCGACCCCACCTTGTTCAGGATCACCCCGCCCATCCGGACCCCGGGGTCCCAGGAGGCGAAGCCGTGCACGAGCGCCGCCACCGACCGCGACTGCGACGACGCGTCGACGACGAGGACCACGGGGGCCCGGAGCAGCTTCGCCACATGGGCCGTGGACGCGAGCTCGCCCTGCCCGGAGGCCCCGTCGTACAGGCCCATCACGCCCTCCACGACGGCGACGTCGCACCCGCGCGCGCCGTGTGCGAACAGCGGCGCGACCAGGCCGGGGCCGCACATGAAGGCGTCCAGGTTCCGCCCGGGACGCCCGGTGGCCAGGGCGTGGTACCCGGGATCGATGTAGTCGGGGCCGACCTTGTGCGGGGACACGGCGAGCCCGGCCGCGGCGAAGGCGGCCATCAGACCGGTCGCGACCGTCGTCTTCCCGCTTCCCGACGACGGCGCCGCGACGACGAGACGTGCTACCACTCGATGCCCCGCTGCCCCTTCTGGCCCGCGTCCATCGGGTGCTTGACCTTGGACATGTCGGTGACGAGGTCGGCGAACTCCACCAGCTGCTCCGGGGCGTTGCGCCCGGTGATCACCACATGCTGGGTGCCCGGCCGGTCGCGGAGCACCGAGACGACCTCCTCGACGTCGATCCAGCCCCAGTGCAGGAGGTAGGCGAACTCGTCGAGGACGTAGAGCCGGTACCGCTCCGCCGCGAGGTCCCGCTTGACCTGCTCCCAGCCCTCACGGGCCTTGTCCTCGTTGGTCGGTTCGCCCTCGGCGGGGACGCGCTGGATCCACGACCAGCCCTCGCCCATCTTGTGCCAGTCGACGGTGCCGCCCTGCTCGCTGGCGCCGAGCACCCGCAGCGCGTTCTCCTCGCCGACCTTCCACTTCGCCGACTTGACGAACTGGAAGACCCCGATCGGCCAGCCCTGGTTCCAGGCGCGCAGCGCGAGCCCGAACGCGGCCGTCGACTTGCCCTTGCCGATCCCCGTGTGCACGAACACCAGCGGGCGGTTGCGCCGCTGCCGCGTCGTCAGGCCGTCCTGCGGCACCACACTCGGCTGTCCCTGAGGCATCAGGCGACCCTCCTCTTCGCACCGCGGGCACGCTGCCCGCCGTGTACACCGGCCGCACCCCGGGTGCCGCCCCGAACATCCTCGACGAGCCCGGCGATCGTGTCCGCCCGCAGTTCGTCCAGGGTCACCGCGCTCCCGCCCAGCTCCCGCGCCAACCGCGCGGCGAGCCCGAGCCGCACAGGACCCGACTCGCAGTCCACGACGACCGAGGCGTGCCCCTCCGCCGCGAAGAGCCGGGCGGCACGCCCCGCCCGCTCCAGCGGCTCGGCGCCGCCCGTGGCCCGCCCGTCCGTCACCACGACCACGAGGGCACGCCGCGAGGGGTCCCGCAGCCGCTCGATCCGCAGCACGTCGTGCGCCCGCAGCAGACCGGTCGCCAGCGGTGTGCGCCCGCCCGTCGGCAGCGACTCCAGGCGCACCGCGGCGGCGTCGACCGACGACGTCGGCGGCAGCGCCACCTCCGCCGCGCTCCCGCGGAACGTCACCAGACCCACCTTGTCCCGCCGCTGGTAGGCGTCGAGAAGGAGCGAGAGCACCGCGCCCTTCACCGCGGTCATCCGCTGCCGCGCCGCCATCGACCCGGACGCGTCCACGACGAAGAGCACGAGGTTGCCCTCGCGCCCCTCCCGGGTCGCCTGGCGCAGATCGTCCCTGCGCACCACGAGCCCACGCCCTGACCGCCCGCGTGCCCGCTGGTGCGGCGCGGCGGCCTGCACGGTCGCCGCCAGGTGCAGCTTCGTGAGGGCGCCGCGGGGCCGCCGCGCCCCCGTCGTCCTGCCGTGCTCGGTACGGGCCCGCGACCGCCGGCCCGCCGCGCCCTCGCCGAGCCCGGGCACGCTCAGGACCTTCGTACGGAAGGGCTCCGAGGCGCGTACGGGCGGCTGCTCGGGGGCGGCGGGGCGCTGGGGCCGGGGCTGCCGGTCGTCGGGGGAGTCGGCGGGGTCGGTGGCGTCCTGGGCCTCGGGGGACTCGGGGGCCTCCGAAGCGTCAGGGGCCTCAGGGGTCTCGGTGGTGCCGTCGTTCCCGGGGCCCTCGGGGCCGGGGTCCCGCGGGGGCCGCCCGCCACCGCCGTCCGGGCCGCCGTCGGGGCCGCTGTCCGGGTCCGGGTCGTCCTCGGGGGGCGTGCCGGGGTCGTCGTCGCCGAACTCCTCGAGGGTCTCGTCGAGCTTGTCCTCGTCGAGCCCCGGCGCGTCGAAGGGGTTGCGGCGCCGCCGGTGCGGCAGCGCGAGCAGCGCCGCCTGCCGCACGTCGTCGGCGAGGACGTCCTCGCGCCCCGCCCACGCGGCCAGGGCGGTCGCCGTCCGCGCCATCACGATGTCGGCACGCATGCCGTCCACCTCGAAGGCCGCGCACGTCGCCGCGATCTGCCGCAGCGCGCCGTCCCCGAGCCGCACCTTCGGCAGCAGCGCCCTGGCGGCGACGACACGCTCCCGCACCTCGGCCTCGTCCTCCGCCCAGCGCGCGGCGAACGCCTCCGGGGCGTCGTCGTACGCGAGCCGCCGACGCACCACCTCCACGCGCTGGTCGGGCTCGCGCGAGGCGGCGACCTCGACGGTGAGCCCGAACCGGTCGAGCAACTGCGGCCGCAGCTCGCCCTCCTCGGGGTTCATCGTGCCCACGAGCAGGAACCGCGCCGCGTGCCGCACGGACACGCCCTCGCGCTCCACGTAGCTTGCGCCCATGGCAGCCGCGTCGAGCAGCAGGTCGACCAGGTGGTCGTGGAGGAGGTTCACCTCGTCCACGTACAGGATCCCGCGGTGCGCGTCCGCGAGCAGCCCCGGCTCGAAGGCCTTCACGCCGTCGGCGAGCGCCCGCTCGATGTCCAGGGCGCCCACCAGGCGGTCCTCGGAGGCGCCCACGGGCAGCTCCACCATGCGCGCGGGCCGCGCCGTGCCGGTACCCGCCTCGTGCGGCCCGTCGGGGCACCCCGGGTCGGGTGCGCCGGGCGCGCACGAGAACCGGCATCCTGGCACGACGTCCACCGCGGGCAGCAGCGCCGCGAGCGCGCGTACGGCGGTGGACTTCGCGGTGCCCTTCTCGCCGCGCACCAGGACGCCGCCGACGGCGGGGGACACGGCGTTGAGCAGCAGGGCGAGGCGCAGGTCGTCCTGGCCGACGAGGGCGGTGAAGGGGTACGGGGTGCTCACGCGGTGACCTCCTGAGTGTGCTGCGGTGACCGCTCGGCGCGCCCGGTGTTCGCGGACGGGGCCGAAGGCCGTGGGGCGGGGTGCGGTGCCGTCATGCCGGGGTCCCCCGCGCCGCCGGTACCGACGGTGCTCCCGGCGGCACGAAGGGCAGACCCGGGGGCGCGCCCGACTCGATCAGACGCAGCAGCGCCGCGGTGTCGGCGTGCTCCTCGACGAGGTCGCCGAGCAGGTCGAGCTGCTGCTCGCGCAGCGCCTCGAAGCAGGTGTCGGGGGCGGGCACGAAGCGGCGGCCCGCGGCGCGGGCGACCTCGGTGAGGAAGCGGCGCCGGAACGCGTCGCTCTCCAGCGAGCCGTGCCAGTGCGTGCCCCACACCGCGCCGACCCGGCACCCGTCGAGGAAGGGCTCACCGCCGAGGACGTCGGCGACGCCGTGGTGGATCTCGTACCCCTCGACGGGTGCGCCGAGCGCCTCACCGACGGGGCGCGCGAGGGTCTTCTCGCGTCGGAAGGTGACGCGTACGGGCAGCAGCCCGAGCCCCTCGACGGACCCGGCGCGCGATTCCACGTCGTCCTCGATGTGTTCGCCGAGGACCTGGAAGCCGCCGCAGATCCCGAGGACTGGGCGGCCCTCGGCGGCCCTGCGCGCGAGCGCGTCCGCGAGGCCGCGCTCGCGCAGCCACCGCAGGGCGCCCACGGTGCCGCGGGTCCCGGGCACGACGACGAGGTCGGCGTCGATCAGCTCATCGGCGCGGTCCACGAAGCGCACGACGACGCCCGGTTCGGCGGCGAGCGCGTCGACGTCGGTGAAGTTGGACATCAGCGGTACGGCGCACACCGCGACGCGCAGCACGTCCTCGCCGTGCGGCGGCGCCACGACGGACTCACGCACCGCCCCGCGCAGCGACACCCGCAGGCCGTCCTCCTCGTCGATGCCGAGCCCGTGCCGGAAGGGCAGCACCCCGAACGTGGGCCGCCCGGTCAGGCCCCGCAGCATGGCGAGGCCGGGTTCGAGCAGCGACACGTCACCGCGGAACTTGTTCACGAGGAAACCGGCGACGAGTTCCTGGTCGGCGGGCGCCAGCAGCGCCACGGTGCCGAAGAAGGACGCGAAGACGCCACCGCGGTCGATGTCGCCGACCACCACCACGGGGAAGCGCGCGGCGCGCGCGATGCCCATGTTCACGATGTCGGTGCGCCGCAGATTGATCTCGGCGGGACTGCCCGCGCCCTCACAGATCACGGCGTCATAGGTGCCCCGAAGCTGCTCCAGGCATCCCACGACGGTGTCGAGCAGGGCCTGTTGCCGCCCGCCGTGATAGCCGCGCGCGCTCATCTCGCCGACGGGCCTGCCCATGAGCACGACCTGGCTCGAACGGTCGCTGCCCGGCTTGAGCAGCACGGGGTTCATCAGCGCGGACGGCTCGACGCGCGCCGCCTGCGCCTGCATGGCCTGCGCCCGGCCGATCTCGGCGCCCTCGCGGGTGACGAAGGAGTTGAGCGACATGTTCTGCGCCTTGAACGGCGCGACGGAGATCCCCTCGCGCGTCAGCCACCGGCAGATGCCCGCGGTCACGACGCTCTTGCCCGCGTCGGATGTGGTCCCCGCGACGAGCAGCCCTCCACTCATGTACGACCTCCGCGGCCCGGCAGCGCTGTGGCAGTTCCCGGCGCCGGGTGCCGCCGGGCCACTCGTGTGCCCCGGGCGGCCGTGCGGGCGCCCCGGGCGAGGTCGGCGGCCGCGGCGACGCCGAGGGCGAGCAGGGAGACCCGCCGGGACAGGCGCACGGCCCGCTCGATGTCCGTCACGGCGACGGGACGCCCGCCGCCGTTCAGGACCGGCCGGTGCTCGACCCTTCCCGCGTACGAGAGCGTCCCCCCGAGCCGCACGCCGAGCGCCCCCGCGAAGGAGGCCTCGACGACACCGGCGTTGGGGCTCGGGTGGGCTGCGGCGTCGTCCCGCCAGGCGCGTGCCGCAGCGCCGGGGGAGCCGCCCGCGACCACCGCGAGCACACCGGTGAGCCGGGCGCCCGGCCAGCCGAGGACGTCGTCGAGGCGGGCGGAGGCCCAGCCGTAGCGGCGGTACCTGGGCGACTTGTGCCCGACCATGGCGTCGAGGGTGTTGACCGCGCGGAACCCGAGCAGCCCCGGCACGCCCGCGGCGGCGCCCCACACCAGCGCCCCCACCACGGCGTCCGAGGTGTTCTCGGCGACGGACTCCACGACGGCACGGGCGATCCCGTCCGCGTCCAGGGCCTCGGGGTCGCGCCCGCACAGGTGCGGCAGCCGCTCCCGCGCCACGTCGATGTCCCCGGCGGCCAGGGCGCCCGCGACGGCACGGGCCTCCCGGCCGAGCGAGGTCCCACCGACGACGGCCCAGGTCGCGGCGGCCGTCAGCCCGACGGATGCGGCACGGGAGCGGCGTACAGCGAAGGAAGCGAGCGCACCGGCGCCCGCCGCGCCCCCGGCGCACACCACCGTGTGCAGCGCGCCCCAGCCGCGGTGGTCGCGCCACAGCAGGCGTTCGACGGCCGCTGCCGCGCGCCCGAACGCGGCGACCGGGTGGCCGCGGCGCGGGTCGCCGAGCAACAGGTCACCGAGGAGGCCCGCGGCGGCGCCGTACGCGAAGTCGCGATCGGCCCGCACGGCTCAGGCCGCCGCTGCGTACGGCGGTACGGTCGACGACACCCGTCGGGGCAGGGGAGGGGGAACCGGCAACGGGCGGCCGCGCATGACGACATGTCCTCACTCAGGGTGTCCGCGCCCTGGTTCGACGAGACCGGCGGTGAGAGTTCCTGGCTCCCGGGGACCGTGTTCGGTCACCCGGTGACAGTGGCGGGACCGCGCCGGACTCGCACCGGCTTCCTCTCCTGCCGCCGTAAATTGGCTTCGGCAGTTCACCACGGCCCGCGACGCCCGTCAACTCGCTGTTGACCTGCGGTGGGAGAGTGTGCGGAGGTCCACACGAGGCCTGCGGGCCGGGGCCGGTTCGAGGCTAGGCACGCCGGGAGACCCTCCGTACGCTTGCCGGTGTCAGGCCTCCGTGAGGGCGGCTCGCGGGGGTGAGAGGGTATCGAGCTTGAGCGAGTCGCGATGCGACTCGGAACGCGGAAGAGCCACGAGGGCGGCCGTGATGGCCGCCCCCGTGGCGGGTGGAGCGAGTGTCCGGCAACCGGTGCGCGGGAGCAGGGTGTGCCGTTGTCAGACGACGATCAGATAGATCCCGTACGCCACCGCCGCGGCGCACAGTGCGAAGCACGCGTACGCCCCGACCTGCGCCGGGAGCGCGGCGGTGCCCGTGCCCGAGGTTCGGGCCTCGCGGGCCTGTTCCTGCTTGGAGAGGGCTACGACGCCGAGGGTGAACAGGCCCACGAGGGCGACGGTCACCAGGAGGCTGACTCCGAAGACGGAGGCGAGGGCTGCCCAGTCGATCTTCATGCTGCTTCTTCCTTAGACCGTGGCGGGCCGGGCGGGGTCCGCCATGGCCGTGGCGGACGCGGACGAGTGCGACACCGGGACGTCGGCCGAGAACGGCGCGGTGTCCTCGATCGCGAGGGGGGTGCCCGCCGGGGGCGGCGAGACGGCCGCGATGGCGGTGGTCACGACGCCCGCGGGCTCGGCGGGCGTGCCGATCTCGTCGGCTGTGACGTTCGTGTGGTCGACCGGCTGGCGGCGCGACAGGACCCAGATGACGGCGGAGCCGCCGACGAGCAGCGCGGCCGTGGCGGCGATGCCCCACGTGCCCTGCTTGGTGAGCAGCTCGGCGCCCGCGCCGACCAGACCGGCGGCCGGGAGCGTCAGACCCCACGCCACGAACATCCGCGTCGCGGTGGACCAGCGGACCACCCCGCCCTTGCGGCCGAGGCCCGCGCCCATCACGGCGCCGGAGCAGACCTGGGTGGTGGAGAGCGAGAAACCGATGTGCGAGGAGGCCAGGATGGCCGTCGCGGCGGACGTCTGCGCCGCGAAGCCCTGCTTCGGGGCCAGCTCGGTGAGGCCCTTGCCCATGGTGCGGATGATGCGCCAGCCGCCCAGGTAGGTGCCGAGCGCGATGGCGACACCGGCCGAGACGATGACCCACATGGGCGGGTTGGCGCCCGGGTTGAGCACACCGCCGGTGATCAGGGCCAGCGTGATGATGCCCATGGTCTTCTGCGCGTCGTTCGTGCCGTGGGCGAGCGAGACGAGGCCCGCGGAGGCGATCTGGCCCGCGCGGTAGCCCTTGGCGGTGGACTTCTCGTCGGTGCGGCTGCTGATGCGGTACGTCAGGCGGGTCGCGAGCGTCGCGGCGATGCCGGCGACGAGCGGGGCCGCGACGGCGGGCAGCAGCACCTTGGTGACGACCGTGCCGCCGTTGACCGACGACCAGCCCATGGACATCACGGCGGCGCCGATGAGGCCGCCGAACAGGGCGTGCGAGGAGCTGGAGGGCAGGCCCAGCAGCCAGGTCAGGAGGTTCCAGAGGATCGCGCCCACCAGGGCCGCGAATATCACCTCGGTCTTCAGACCGTCTTCGTTGATGATGCCGCCGGAGATCGTCTTGGCGACTTCGACGGAGAGGAACGCTCCGACGAGGTTCAGCACGGCGGACATGGCCACCGCCGTCTTGGGCTTGAGGGCGCCGGTCGAGATGGTCGTCGCCATCGCGTTGGCTGTGTCGTGGAAACCGTTCGTGAAATCGAACACGAGAGCGGTGACGATCACGATCCCGAGGAGAAGCGTGATGTGTTCCATTTACCCAGGCTTCTGTTGGACGTCAGTGGCACGTGGAACGTAGGCAAACTGAGTGAACGGAAAGTGAACTGAGTTGGGCTGTGCGGTGACCCATCGTTGGTGGTGGCCGCGCGGCGTCTTCTCGGCCCGCTCCGGCCCGGACGCCGCGTACGCGCCCCGGACGAGCCCCGGACGCGCCGTCGGCCCGTCGAGGCCCGGAATTCCGCCCTCCGGGGCCCCTTCCACGAGGGTCGCGCACCCGTTCGGTGACGTGCCCGCGGACGCCCTGGACCGGGTGCCGGATCGCTGAGGAGACACTCGTCACGTGGGCCCCGGAGCACGGCTCGCACGCGGTCTGCCCGCGGCCCGCACGCGGTCCGCCCGCGGTCTGCCCGCGGCCCGCCCGCGCTCTGCCCGCCCGTGCCGCCCTCTGGCAGGATCACCGCATGACTGAGCAGCGGCACACCGACGCGGGCCCGGGAAGCACGGCGGTCATACGGGCCTGGGACGAGCTCGTCGCGACCGCCCGCAGGACCGTGGCGGACGGCCTCGTCGTCGGCACCTCGGGAAACGTCTCCGTACGAGTGGCCGGCACGGTCCTCGTCACACCGAGCGGCGTCCCCTACGACGAGCTGACGCCCGCCGACGTCCTCGGCGTCGGCCTGGACGGCGCACGGCTCTTCGGCACCCTCACCCCGACCAGCGAACTGCCCATGCACCTGGCGATCTACCGGGCCACGGACGCCCGCGCCGTCGTCCACACCCACGCCGTGCACGCCACCGCGGTCTCCACCCTCGTACCGGAGCTCCCCGCCGTCCACTACATGACCGCCGCCCTCGGCGGCACCGTCCGCGTCGCCCCCTACGCGCTGTACGGCACGGACGAACTGGCCGAGAACATGCTGCACGCCCTGCGTGACCGCAATGCCTGCCTCTTGCAGAACCACGGAACGGTCGTCCACGGGGACACCCTCGCCCAGGCCTTCGAACGCACCGCCCAACTGGAGTGGATGTGCCGCCTGTGGCTCACGGCCACCTCGGTCCCCGGGCACACGCCGCACATCCTGTCCGCGGCCCAGGTCCGCGAGACCGGGGAGAAGCTGAAGGGGTACGGGCAGCGGAGCTGACCCGACCGGCCCGCCGGGGTACGGGAACGCACTCGCCGGGGTACGGGAACGCACGCACGCGGTACGCCCACTGGCAGCGCCCCCCGACGGCACGGACACTGGGTCCGTGCGCCCAGCCAAAGCGACGGCCGCCGCAGCCGTCACCACCGTCACCGCCGTCCTGGGAACCACCGCCCTGGCCGTAGCGGCCGGCCGCTACGCCAGTGACGCCGCCCTGAAGGCACCCGCGGGCCGGCCCCTGCCGACCGAACCACGGCTCACCGTGCACGCCACGGCCGCGGGGCAGATCTCCCTCACCCGGGCCCTTGCCTCCCTGCGCCCCGGCCGCTACGGCCTGGGCGGCAACGGCTGCCACGCCGTGGTCGGCCCGGTCCTGGACGCCGCCCCGCACGAGGCCGACACGGTCGTACGCCGCCTCGAACGCGTCACCCACGGCACCCTGGAACCCGGCGCCCGGGTCTGGCTCACGCCCCAGGTGCACATCGGCGACCCGCACTCCGCGCTCGGCATCGATCACGCCGACGTCGACATCCCGGGCGAACTCGGACCGCTGCCCGCCTGGTTCGTGCCCGGCACCCGCGACACCTGGGTGATCGCCGTGCACGGCCTCGGCACCACGCGCGAGCACCCGATGGTCGTCATGGACTTCCTGCACCACCAGCAGCTCCCGGTGCTCTCCCTCGGCTACCGCGGCGACCTGGGCGCGCCCCGCTCACCGGACGGCCTCGGCCACCTCGGCGAGACCGAGTGGCGCGACCTCGACGCCGCCATCCGCTACGCCGTGCGCCACGGCGCCCGCGACGTCGTCCTGCACGGCTGGTCCACCGGCGCCTCGATGGCCCTGCACGCCGCCGCCCGCTCCGGGCTCCGCGACCGCGTCAGCGGACTCGTCCTGGACTCGCCGGTGCTCGACTGGGAGACCACCCTGCGCGCCCTCGCCACCGCCCGGCGCACACCGGGGCCCCTGCTGCCGCTGGCCGTGCGCGCCGCGCAGGGCCGCACCGGTCTGCGCGGGGGCCGCCTCGCCGAAGCCGCCGACCCCCGCGCCCTGCGGGTGCCGACCCTCATCCTGCACGGCCCCGGCGATGCCGTGGCCCCCTGGGCGCTGTCCCGTCAACTGGCTGGGAAGCGACCCGACCTCGTGACCCTGCACACCGTTCCGGATGCGCCCCACGGCGCCATGTGGAACGCCGACCCCGCGGGGTACGAAGAGGCCCTGCGCCGCTTCCTCACCCCCCTGATGTAGCGGGTGTGAGCCCTTCCATGCCCCGATGCCGGGGGGTGCGCGGCCCCCGCCCCGGCCCCGCGCGCAAGCGCCGCCGGGATTCCGTTTGGGTTTTCGGACCGTCAACAGGAAGACTGCTCTCGTGACGTCCCGTATCCCGCGCGACTCCCGGCTCCACCTCGTCCGCACACCGTCCTCGAAGGCCGAAAGGCGACCGGAGGCGGAGCGCGGCCGAAGCCGCAGCCCCCTCGGCGCCCCCGGCGCGGTGACCCAGCGCCGCTCGCGCCGGCCCGCGCCCCCGCCCCCGGAGGGCACGCCCGCGCCCGCCGAACTGGCCCGGATGGCACGCGCGGGCCTGGCGGGCGCGGTGCGCGTCGCCCGCTGGGCCGACCGCGCCCTGCGCCCCGGCACAGGACCGCTGCGCGGCGTCGCGGGCGCCTCCGGTGCAGGTGCCGGTGACGAGAACGGCTCCGGTGCAGGTACCGGTTCCGAGAACGGCTCCGGTGCAGGTACCGGGGGTAAGAACGCCTCCGGCAAAGCGACTGGCGGTGCGAACGCCTCCGCGAAAGGGACTGGCGGTGCGAACGCCTCCGGGAAGGGGACCGGCGGTGCGACCGCCTCCGGGAAGGGGACCGGCGGTGCCCATGCCTCCGGTAAAGGGCCCGGCGGTGCCCATGCCTCCGGTAAAGGGCCCGGCAGTGACAACGTCACCGATAACGGGACCGGCGGTGACAACGGCTCCGGCAGGGCGGTCGGCGCGCTGTCCGACGCCGCCGCCGAACGCGCGGCCCGCGAACTGGACGTGACGGTCCACCAGCTCCGCGCCGACTGGGACACCGCACGCCTGGCCGGACTGGTCGAGGTGCACGGTGCCGTCGCCCGCCCCGGCTGGCGGCTGCGCGCCTGGGACCGGGACGACGCCGCCGTGCTGCGCGGCTGGGTCGCCCTGTTCGACGCCTGGTCGCTCGTCCACCCGGCCCCCGCCGAACTGCCGCCCGCCACCGTCGCGGAGACCGTCGAGGCCGTCCCCCAGCTCCTCTCCTTCCTCCAGCTGTCCGCGGGCCCGGTGCCCGTGCCCCAGCTCCTCGACCTCCTGGACCAGCGCGTCCGCGAACTGCGCACCGAACGCTGCGAGATCCCGTACGGCCCGCAGGCGGTCCCCGAGCCCCGCTCGCCCGACGCCACCGTCCCGCCCGGCACCGATGCCACCGTCCCGCCCGGCACCGACCCCGGCGCGGACCCCCTCGATGCCACGCCCCCGCTGCCCGCCCTGCTCGACTGGGCCCTGCACGCCCTGGCCTCCGTCGGCGCCCTGACCTGTGACGACGGTCAGGCGACGCTCACCCCGCTGGGCAGTTGGGCGGTGTGGGTCAAGCTGGAGCAGATCTGCGTCGCCGCGCAGAGCCCCGCCGGGCACATCGAGCAGTCCGCCGAGGACATGCTGCGCGGCTGCGCCCGCCTGCGGCCCAACGCCGCCCGCTCCGAATACCGCGCCTGGCTCGCCGCCAGGGACGCGGGCAGCGCCATCACCGAACTCCTCGACGCCGCCCGCGGCGAGGACGCCCTGCTGCGCGGACTCGCCTTCGAGGCCCTACGGGTCGTCGGCGCCCCGGCCGAACCGGACGTGCGCGCCGTCGTGGACGAGACCCCGCTGCGGCCCTACGCGCTGCTGTGGCTCGCCGAGCACGAGGGCACCGACCCCGAGGACGTCCATCTCGTCCTCACCCGCGAGGAGTCCACCTGGCTGTGGGTCGACACCGCGGCCGCCGTCGCCGACCACGGCGAGGCCGAACTCCTCGTACGGCACCTGGACTCGGCGCCGCAGCCCACCGTGCCCGCACTCATCGACGAGGTGCGCACGGTCGGTCACCCGCGGACCGTGCAGGTGCTCGTGGCGCTCGCCGCGGCCCACCCCGACCCGGCGCTCGCCAAGGCCGTGCGCCGCGCCGCGTTCCAGGTGCACACCGGCGGCGTGTGACGCCGGCGCCGGCGGGCCGGGGCCCGGCTGTCTCCCGCCTATCCGCCGGTGGTCTCCGGGGCGTACGTACCGAAGCACCAGATGTTGCCCTCCAGGTCCCGCGCCATGTAGTCGCGGGAGCCGTAGTCCTGGTCCGTCGGGGGCATCACGACGTCCACGCCGTGCTCCACGGCACGCTGGTGGTGGGCGTCGACGTCGGCGACGACCAGATACGCCGCCGAGGGGCCCGCCTCCTCCATGATCTCGGAGAAGAGGCCGCCGCGGCCCTTCGAACCCAGCATCACCGCGCCGTTGCCGTACGCGAGTTCGGCGTGCAGGACCTTGCCGTCCTCGCTCTCGTACACACTCGTCTCCGTGAAGCCGAAGGCCTCCGTGAGCTGCTTGATCGCGGCCATGGCGTCCGCGTACAGCAGCGTCGGAAAGATGCTCGGACGCACCCTGGCGGTGTCCGCCATCCCGCTCACCCCTTCGTTCGTTCCTTCGGTCTGTCGGTCCTTCGGTCCTTCGGTCCGTCGTTTCCCGGCGTTCCTTCGATCCGCTCGAATGTGATCTGCCCCACAAGTCTCGCACCGGGGTGTGACAACGGCCCGCCGCGCCCGGTCCGGCCGTTGTCCGACGCTCAGCGGAAGGTGTCGCACTGCGCCATGTCGCCCGTACGAAGGCCCTGGCGGAACCAGTTCTGGCGCTGTTCCGCGGAGCCGTGCGTCCAGGACTCGGGGGTCACGCGGCCCTGGAAGCGCTCCTGGATCCGGTCGTCGCCCACCGCGGCCGCCGCGTCCATGCCGTCCCGGATGTCGGCCTGGGTGAGCCGGGTGACCAGTGGCTTGCCCGACTCGTCGGGCGTGCGCGTGGCGTGGTGCGCCCACACGCCCGCGTAGCAGTCGGCCTGCAACTCGACCCGTACGGCGTTGCTGTTCCGGCCGGTCCGTCCGTCCTGCGAACAGCCGAGCGTGCCCATCAGGTTCTGTACGTGGTGCCCGTACTCGTGCGCCACGACGTACGCCTGCGCGAAGGGACCGCCGCTGGAGCCGAACTTGGTCCGCAGCTCGTCGAAGAACCCCAGGTCCAGGTAGACCTTGCGGTCGCCGGGGCAGTAGAAGGGGCCGACCGCCGACGACGCGGTGCCGCAGGCGGTGCCGACCCGGGCGCTGTAGACCACGGTCGGCGCGGCCGTGTACCGGCCCTGGCGGCGCGGGAACTCCTGCCGCCAGTAGTCCTGGACGCTGTTCACGACCGCCACCGTGCGGCAGTCGTCGCGGGCGTTCGCGTCCTTTCCGGTACGGCAGCTCCGCTGGACCTCGGCGAGCGAGGACGGCTGCGCGGTGGGCTCCTCGCCGCCCTCGGTCAGGCCCAGCTGGTCGGGGCCGACGCCGAAGAAGAGACCGAGCAGCAGCGCGATCAGGCCCGCGACGCCGCCGCCCACGGTCGCCTTGCCGCCGGGGATGCGGCTGCCGCGGGCATCCTGCACCTCCGAGGTGTCCAGATCCGCGTCGTCGTCGAACTGCATCGGCGCACCACCTCCGCCTCCCGTGCGAGAGCCGCCGCCCCGCGCGCGGGCGGGCTGCCTCACCTGCGGGACGACGCTCCGCCGCCCTGCGCCGGACGCCCGGCCACCTCATCCTTCTACGCCGCCCAGCGCCCGGCCCCGGACGGAGGTCCGAACGGGGGACGCCACCGCCCGCCGCCGCCGTGTCGCGCCCGCCCCGGGGCCCCTCCGCCGCGCCCGCGGCTACGCTCTGCGCCTGATCCGCGGCCAGGGGTACCGGTGCCGCTGCCGGAGGGAGCGAAGGGGCGCCCATGACCACTGGCCGGGCCGACGCCACCGGCACCCCGGAACTCCCCGGCCCCCAAACCCCCACGGGCCCGCTCCAGCACACCGCCCGCCCCCCGAACGTCCCACCGGCCCGCCCGGCCCCCCACCCGGCACCACGGCTCCCGCCTCACCCCGAACCGAACAGCACAGCCGGGTCGGACCCCACAGCCCTTCCGGCCGGATCAGATCCGGCGGCCCCCGAAGCCGGGGCAGACCCACCAGCGCCCGCAGCGGAGGCAGCGACCGCGGCCGAGACAGCTCCCGCGGCCGAGACAGCCCCCGCAGCCGAGGCAGATCCCGCAGCCGAGACAGCCCCCGCAAGCAAGACACCCCCCGCCGAGACGACAGCCCAAGCCCGACGGTCCGACCCGCGCCGCCCGCGGCTGCTCAGCGGAGTGGTCCTCGCCCTCGCCCTGCTGGCCCTCCCGCTCCTCGCCGCCGCCCACCACTCGCGGCAGACCGCACCCTACGGAGATCACCTCACCGTCCACGCGCGCGTGGACGGTGCCGCCCCGCCGACGGCGCTGCGGACGCGGGGCGGGGCCGTCGAGGCGTACGAGGCGGACAGCGGCCGGGTGCGGTGGACGTACGCGCGGGAGGGGCGGCGCGCTCTGCGCTCCCTGGCGGCCCCGGGGCACGCCCTCGCGCTCTGGAGCGACGGTCTCGTCACCGACACGGCGTCCGGCGGGGTGCGCTGGCACCGGGCTGTTCCTGCCACCGCCCGCTGGCTCGGCACCGCGCGGGCGCGCGGCGGCGCGGGGGTGCTGCGGCGGCTCGACCGCGAAGGCCGCATGCTGGCCGTCGTCACCCCGCACCGCATCGTCGCCTACCGCACGGCCGACGGAGACCTGCGCTGGACGCTGCCCGCGCACGAGGGCTGCGTCTTCGAGCCCGCCCGGTCCCTGTGGCGCGACGGCGCGCTCCTGATCGCCCAGCCCTGCCGCTCCCGCGCGACGGCGTGGACGGCACAGCTGACCGCCGTGGACGACCTCGGCCGGATCACGCCGCACCGCACGCCCCTCGGCAACGACGCACCGGGCGCGCCCGCGGACCGGAGGGCGGACCGGGCCCGCTGACCGCCGCAGGAAAAGCGGTTGCGCGGCACCGTTAGAATTGGCCCATGGCCATTCTCCTGCTGCATTAGACGGCTGAGCGGCGCGCTCGCGCGCGGCATCGCATCGTGCATCGTCCTTGCATCCCTGCATATCTCCCGCCGTCCGTACCCTGTCCAGGAGTCTGACCGTGATCACCGCCTCCGGTATCGAGCTGCGTGCCGGCGCCCGCATCCTCATCGAGAACGCCTCGTTCCGCATCGCCAAGGGCGACCGCATCGGCCTCGTCGGCCGCAACGGCGCGGGCAAGACGACGCTCACCAAGTGCCTGGCGGGCCAGGGCACCCCGGCGGCGGGCACGATCAGCCGCTCCGGGGACGTCGGCTACCTCCCGCAGGACCCGCGCACCGGCGACCTCGACGTGCTCGCCCGCGACCGCATCCTGTCCGCGCGCGGACTCGACGTACTGATCCGCAAGATGCGCGAGAACGAACAGCGCATCGCGAACGGCCAGGGCTCCACGCGCGAGAAGGCCATGAAGCAGTACGAGCGCCAGGAGACGGAGTTCCTGACCAAGGGCGGATACGCGGCCGAGGCCGAGGCAGCCACCATCGCCGCCGCGCTGAACCTCCCCGACCGGGTGCTCGGCCAGCCCCTGCACACGCTCTCCGGCGGTCAGCGCCGCCGCATCGAGCTGGCCCGCATCCTGTTCTCGGACGCCGACACCCTGCTGCTCGACGAACCGACGAACCACCTCGACGCCGACTCCATCGTCTGGCTGCGCGACTACCTGAAGACGTACCGGGGCGGCTTCATCGTGATCTCCCACGACGTCGACCTGGTCGAGACGGTCGTCAACAAGGTCTTCTATCTGGACGCCAACCGCTCCGCGATCGACGTCTACAACATGGGCTGGAAGCTCTACCAGCAGCAGCGCGAGTCCGACGAGAAGCGCCGCAAGCGCGAGCGCCAGAACGCCGAGAAGAAGGCCGCCGCCCTGCACTCGCAGGCCGACAAGATGCGCGCCAAGGCCACCAAGACCGTTGCCGCGCAGAACATGGCGCGCCGCGCCGACAAGCTCCTCGCCGGTCTGGAGGAGGTGCGCCAGTCCGACAAGGTCGCCAAGCTGCGCTTCCCCGAGCCATCGCCGTGCGGCAAGACGCCGCTCATGGCCGAGGGCCTGTCGAAGTCGTATGGCTCCCTGGAGATCTTCACCGACGTCGACCTCGCCATCGACAAGGGCTCGCGCGTTGTCATCCTCGGCCTCAACGGCGCGGGCAAGACCACCCTCCTGCGGCTCCTCGGCGGCGCCGAGAAGCCCGACACCGGCCAGGTCATCGAGGGCCACGGCCTCAAGCTCGGGTACTACGCCCAGGAGCACGAGACGCTCGACCCGGACCGCACGGTCCTGGAGAACATGCGCTCGGCCGCCCCGGACCTCGACCTCGTCGAGGTGCGCAAGACGCTCGGCTCGTTCCTCTTCTCCGGCGACGACGTCGACAAGCCCGCCGGTGTGCTCTCCGGCGGGGAGAAGACCCGGCTCGCCCTCGCGACGCTCGTCGTCTCCTCCGCCAACGTGCTGCTCCTCGACGAGCCCACCAACAACCTCGACCCGGCGAGCCGCGAGGAGATCCTCGGCGCCCTGCGCACCTACAAGGGCGCCGTCGTCCTCGTCACCCACGACGAGGGAGCCGTCGAGGCGCTCCAGCCGGAGCGGATCATTCTGCTTCCGGACGGCGTCGAGGACCTGTGGGGCCAGGACTACGCCGACCTGGTCGCCCTGGCCTGACGAAGCCCAGGGGTGCCCCGCGGCGCTCCGGGGGTGGCGTCCAGTTCGCTTGATCGAATGACTGATCCACTGGTTATGGATCATTCGGCCGATCCGTGATCCTTCATCTGTGTGAGACGTCCTCGTACCGAGGTGCGCGATACACGCATTTCGGTGCCCGTGGGTCCCGGCAGTCCCGTGTTTCCCCGCACGTCGCTGACCTGCCGGTTCCTCGTGGATCTCCACCGGTTGCACGGACCGCTACGCGCGGAATCGTTAATTCCACTCGTGTTGTCCCCGGAATGTGCGGCGAATCAAGTGGCACGGACCTTGCCGAATGGGTGGCCAGGAGGCTCGGTAGGGGTGATCATGAGAAGTCCAGAGCGCACTTCCCACGAGGAGGCACGGGTGGCCGAGACTCTGAAGAAGGGCAGCCGGGTTACCGGCGCCGCGCGCGACAAGCTCGCGGCAGACCTGAAGAAGAAGTACGACGGTGGAGCGAGCATCCGGGCGTTGGCCGAAGAGACCGGCCGTAGCTACGGGTTCGTGCACCGCATGCTCAGTGAGTCCGGAGTCACGCTGCGGGGACGCGGCGGGGCGACGCGAGGCAAGAAGGCCGCTACGGGCTGACCTGCTTCTCGCGGCCGTCCGGCTCCGGTGGGCCGGTGTGGCCACCCGGTCGGTCGTCCGATCGACCGGGTGGTTACTGTGCAGTCACTTGTGGGCGCGGCATCGCTCCCACAGCGCGCCGACACGCGTCCGCACGGGCGCAGGTGGGCGTGCGTCCACCGACTGCACCCCTCCGGAGGCACTGATGGCTTCGTCCGACAGCGTTTCGCCCACGAGTGCTCCCAGCGGGGCGGCACCGGGCGCGGCAGCGGTCCTCGACCGTGACGGCGTACGCCTCACGGTCGACGACGCCGTGGCCACGGTCACGCTGACCAACCCGGCCAAGCGCAACGCCCAGTCTCCCGCGCTGTGGCGGGCGTTGGCGGAGGCCGGCCGGGCCCTGCCCGGAAGCGTCCGCGTGGTGCTGCTGCGCGGGGAGGGCAAGTCCTTCTCCGCGGGCCTCGACCGGCAGGCGTTCACGCCCGAGGGCTTCGACGGCGAGCCGTCCTTCCTGGACCTCGCGCGCGGGGACGACGACACCCTCGACGCGGCCATCACCGAGTACCAGGAGGCGTTCACCTGGTGGCGGCGCGGTGACCTCGTGTCCATCGCCGCCGTCCAGGGGCATGCGATCGGTGCCGGGTTCCAGCTGGCCCTCGCCTGCGATCTGCGGGTCGCCGCGGACGACGCGCAGTTCGCCATGCGCGAGACCAGCCTCGGCCTGGTGCCCGACCTCACCGGCACGCACCCGCTCGTCTCCCTGGTCGGGTACGCCCGTGCCCTGGAGATCTGCGCCACCGGCCGCCTCGTGCAGGCCGCCGAGGCCGAACGCATCGGCCTCGCCAACCTCGTCGTGCCCGGCGACCAGCTCGACGCCGCCGCCCAGGACCTGGCCGGGGCCCTGCTCGCCGCCCCGCGCGACGCGGTGATCGAGACCAAGGCCCTGTTGCAGGGCGTGGCGGGCCGCTCCTACGAGGACCAGCGCCGCGCCGAACGCGCCGCGCAGGCCCGCAGGCTGCGGGACCTGGCGGGCCTCGGCGACTGATTCCCCGCGGGCGCGGACAGCTGCGTGAGCACCGCTCCCGCCGTCAGCCCGGCTCCGCCGACGGCTGTTCCAGGGACGTGATCAGTACCGCGACCGTCGGATGGTCCGGCAACGCCTCGGTGACGGCCGCACGGACCGCGCGGGCCACGTCCAGGGTGCGGTGAGCGATGTCCGCCGCCAGTTCCACACGGACGTGGCGGCGCGGCAGCGCGTGCGGCGCCGACCGCTCCGTGACATGGACGGCGCCGCCGAGGCCGCCGAGGGTGCCCGCCATGCGGGTCACGCCCGGCACCGCGAGGCAGGCCCGTGTCACGCGGCCTTCGTCGGAGCCGGGGGTGGGCGCCTGGCCTTCGGGGCCGCCGGGGGAGGGGGCGGCTCCGCCGGGGGGCGCTTCGCCGAAGGCGCCCTTGGCGGGTGGGCGTGCCGGTGCGTGCGCGGGGGGCGTGGGTGTGGTGGCCGGTCGTGCGTTCGGTGTGCCGGTAGCGCCCTTGTTGGGTGGCGTGGGCGGCGTGGGCAGTTCGGACGGCGCGGGTGGCGCGGGCGTCTCAGGCAGCTCGGGTGGCTCGGGCGGCCCTGCGGCACCCTTGCCGGGTGGCTTGGGTGCCCCTGCACCGCCCTTGCCGGGCGGCTGGGGCGCCCCTGCACCGTCCTTACCGGGTGGTGGTTCCGACGCCCCTGCGCCACCCTCGCCCGGCGGCTCCGGCGGCTCCGGAGGGGGCTCGGGCAGCTCGGGTAGCTCCGGCGGCGGCTCAAGCAGCCCGGGCGACTCGCGTGGCTCCGGCGACTCGCGCCGCTCCGACAACCCCGTCACCCGCAGGTCCACCTCCGCCACCTCCAGGCCCAGCCGTTCCGCGGCGGCCGTGCCCAGGGCCGTGCGCAGCCGGGTGGCGACGGCGGGCAGCGGCTCGTCCGTGCCCGCCGTGAAGTCCGCGCTGATCCGCAGCGGCCCGGGCGGCAGCGCGCTCGGCGGTGCCGGTACGGCGGTGACGTACCCCTTTGCGGGACCCCGTTCGCCCGTGGGCCCGGCCGGGCCCACGCGCAGCCCGGTTACCCGCGCGCCCGCCACCCGCTCGGCCGAGCCGAGCAGCGCCACCCGTGCCGCCGACTCCGTGAGCCACGCGCCGTCACCCGCTCCGCCCAGCGGCAGCACCCGGCCGAGGCCCAACTGGCGTCGCACCGCCGAGGTCCATCGGTCACCCGTCATGGCTCAAGACTGCCCCATCCCGGGCGCGCGGGTGCGAGGCCGCGCTTAATGTGGAGGAAAGAGCAGATCCCCTGCTGAAAAGGACCAACGCGATGACCGACACCGGAGAGCGCACGGCGTCCCAGACGCTCACGAAGGAGTCGCCCGACCAGGACGCCGGGCAGGGCGGCACGGCGCGCCGCGGCGGGGGAGACCCCGCGACGCGGGGGCGTACCAGCATCGCGGACGGGGTCGTGGAGAAGATCGCGGGGCTCGCCGCGCGGGACGTCGACGGCGTACACGCCATGGGCGGCGGGCTCGCCAGGACCTTCGGGGCCGTGCGGGACCGGGTGCCCGGCAGTTCCAAGTCCGTCACGCGCGGGGTGAAGGCCGAGGTCGGCGAGGTGCAGACGGCCCTCGACCTGGAGATCGTGGTCGAGTACGGCGTGCCGATCGCCGACGTCGCCCAGGACGTACGGGAGAACGTGGTCACGGCGGTCGAACGCATGACGGGCCTTGAGGTCGTTGAGGTGAACATCGCCGTGAGCGATGTGAAGCTGCCGGACGACGAGGACGACGAGGAGCCTTCGCGGCTTCAGTGACGGGTACGGCAAGGGCGGGCAGCGCAGACGGCAAGGGCAGGCAACGGCAGCAACGAAGGAGCGCACGATGAGCTATGCCGTGATCGGCATGATCGCCGGTATGGCCCTCGGCTTCGCCGGGTACTTCGGTGGATTCGGGGCCTTCCTGCTGGTGGCCGCCCTCGGCGCCATCGGCTTCGTGGCCGGGCGGTTCCTGGAGGGGGACCTGGAGCCCGGCGACTTCTTCCGTACGCGCGGCGACCGGCGGCGGTGAGCGGTGGCGGCCGAGGTCGTGGGACAGGTCGCGCCCGCCGAGCGCGGCGCGACCCGGATCGCCGACCGCGTCGTCGCGAAGATCGCGGCCCGCGCGGCGCGCGAGGCCCTGCCCGCGCTGCCCGCCGAGGCGGCCCCGCCGCATGCCACGGTGGGCGTCCGGAACAACAGCGCGCACGTGCGCGTCAGCCTCGAACTGGACTACCCGAGCGACATCGGCCGCCAGTGCGGTGCCGTGCGTCGCCAAGTCGCCGAGCGGGTGGAGGCGTTGGCGGGCATGGAAGTGCCCGAGGTGGCGGTCCAGGTCGAACGGCTGCACTCGGCGCAGGCGCGGGCCGCGGCGCAGGGGAGGACCCGATGAGCGAGCCCCACCAGACCGACGCGACCGACCCGGCCGACCCGACCGTGACGCTACCGGTCATCGGGAACGCGACCGCGCAGGACCCCGGCCCCGGCTCCGGTTCCGCCCACGGCCCCGGCCCCGCCCTCGGCCCCGACTCCGGTTCCGCCCACGGCCTCGGCCCCGACTCCGGCTCCGCCCACGGCCCCGGCCTTGTCTCCGGCTTCGGCCCCGGCCCCGCCCCTGGTTCCGGCTCCCACCCCGGCCCCGGCTCGGCCCCCGGATCCGGCTCCCACCTTGGCTCCGGCTCCGCCCCTGGCCCTGGTTCCGGCTCCGCCCCCGACTCCGGCTCCCACCCCAGCTCCGCCCCCGGCCCCGACTCCAAGCCCCCACCCGGGCAGTCGACGTCGGACGCCGCCCACCACTCGCTGCCCACCCTCGACGGTGCGGACGACCACGCCCCCCGCTTCTGGTCCGCGCGCCGGATCCCCGCGGGGATCCTCGCCCTGGTGATCCTCGGCGGGGCCGGTCTCCTCCTGTACGACGTCGTCGCCGTGCGGGCCGACCACCCCGCGATGCGGTGGCGACGCACCCTCGCGCGGGAGTTCGCGGAGCGGCCCCTGGACAGCACGGCGGTGCTCATCGGCGCCGCTGTGGCCGCGGCCCTCGGCCTGTGGCTTCTCGTGCTCGCGGTGACACCCGGCCTGCGACGGCTGCTGCCGATGCGGGGCCCGCACGCCGATGTCCGGGCCGGCCTCGACCGCGGCGCCGCGACGACGGTGCTGCGCGACCGGGCCATGGACGTGGCCGGGGTGCGGTCGGTGCGGGTGCGCATGAGCAGGTCCAAGGTGGCCGTCCGGGCCGTCGCGCACTTCCGTGACCTCGACGACGTACGCGAAGACCTGGACGCGACGCTGGCCGACACCATCCGTGACCTCGGGCTCGGCAGGCCGCCCGCGCTCGCGGTGCGGGTGGCGCGGCCCGGCCGGAAGGGGTGAACGGATCGTGCTGCGTACGGTGAACCGTGTTCTGCTCGGCCTGCTCGGCCTCGTACTCCTCCTGTTCGGGGCCTCCATGCTCGCCGTGGGGCTCGGCGCCCGCCCGCCGTCGTGGTGGGTGTACGACGGCCGCCACGACGTGCTGCTCAGCGACGCCGACCGGGCGCGATGGCGCGACGACGGCTGGTTCTGGCCGACGGTCATCGGCGCCCTCGCCCTGGTCGTGCTGCTCGCCCTGTGGTGGCTGACCGCCCAACTGCGGCGGCGCAGGCTGTCGGAGGTCCTGGTGGAGACCGGCGACGGCGAGGGTGCGCTGCTGCGGGGGCGGGCCATGGAGAACGCCCTGGAGAGCGAGGCTGCCGCACTCGACGGTGTCGCGCGCGCCCGGGTACGGCTGACCGGGCGGCGCAACGCCCCCGAGGCCCGGGTGGGGCTGCACCTGGGAGCCGACGCGGTGCCCGGCGACGCGCTGCGCGGCGTGTGTGCGGGAGCACTCGCGCACGCACGGGACTCCGCGGGGTTGGAGCGGCTGCCCGCCACCGTGCGACTGCGCGCGGTGCGGCACCGTGCCAGGCGGGTCAGCTGACGGGGGGGGCAGGCGAGGGGTGACAGGTGAGGGGTGACAGGTGACGGGTGGGCCGATGGGAGCTGTCCCCACCGGCCCACCTGCCACGGGTTCACCGGACCACCGGCCACGGGTTCACCAGCCCACCGCCCACCGGACCCCGGCAGCCCCAAACCGCACAACCCTTAGAAGCCGTGCCGCGCCCCGCCGTCGACGGGAAGCATCACGCCCGTGAGGTACGACGCGGCGGGCGAGAGGAGGAACGCCGCGGTGCGGCCGAACTCCTGCGGGGTGCCGTAGCGCCGCAGCGGAATGCGGGACTCGTGGGCCGCGCGGGTCGCCTCCGGGTCGGCCGAGAGGTTGTCGAGCTCACGTACGCGGTCGGTGTCGATGCGGGCGGGCAGGAGGCCGACCACACGGATGCCGCGGGGCCCCAACTCGTCGGCGAGGGACTTCGCGAAGCCCGCGAGGCCGGGACGCAGACCGTTGGAGATGGTCAGGCCGGGGATCGGCTCGTGCACCGACGCGGAGAGGACGAAGGCGACGACCCCGCCCGCACCCAGCTCCGCCGCCGCGGCCCGGGCGAGCCGCACCGCACCCAGGAAGACCGACTCGAACCCGGCCTGCCACTGCTCGTCGGTGTTGTCGGCGACATAGCCCGGCGGCGGCCCGCCGACGCTGACAAGGATGCCGTCGAACCTGCCGAAGTGCTCGCGGGCGGCCGCGATCAGCCGTTCCGGGGCCCCGGCGTCGGCGTTGTCGGCGGCGACGCCCACCGCGTTCGGGCCGAGCTCCGCGGCCGCGGCGGCGGCCGTCTTCTCGTCGCGGCCGGTGAGGACCACCTTCGCGCCGTCCGCGACGAGCTCACGGGCGGCGGCGTTGCCGAGGCCGCGGGTGGCACCGGTGACGACGTACACACGGTTGTTCAGTCCTAGATCCATGGCCCCATCCTGCTCTATTCCCCCGCGTCCGGACCGAAGAGGGTGAAGGCGGTGCCCGCGAGGCCGACGTGCGAGAACGCCTGCGGGAAGTTGCCGAGCTGGCGCCCCGCCACCGGGTCGTACTCCTCCGAGAGCAGCCCCACGTCGTTGCAGAGCGCCAGTATCCGCTCGAACAGCTCCCTGGCCTCCCGGGTGCGGCCCGTCATGTGCAGGGCGTCGGCGAGCCAGAACGAGCAGACGACGAAGACGCCCTCGTCACCGGGCAGACCGTCCACGGTGGTGTCGCGGGGCGTCGTGTCGTCGGCGCCGGTGTCGGCGGTGGTGTAGCGGCGCAGGAAGCCGTCATCCGTGCCCAGCTCCTTGCGGATCGCGTCGATGGTGCCGACCACGCGCGGATCGTCGGGCGGCAGGAACCCCACGCGCGGGATGAGCAGCAGGGCGGCGTCCAGCTCGCGCGAGCCGTACGACTGCGTGAAGGTGTTGCGCTCCGCGTCGTAGCCGCGCTCGCACACCTCGGCGTGGATCTCGTCCCGCAACCGCCGCCAGCGGTCCACGTCGCCGGGCAGCTCCGGGTCCTCGTCGAGGGCGCGCACGGTGCGGTCGGCGGCCGCCCACGCGAGCACCTTGGAGTGCACGAAGTGCCTGCGGGGCCCGCGCACCTCCCACAGGCCCTCGTCCTCGCGGTGCCAGTTCTCCCGCAGGAACTCCATGAGCGCGAGCTGTAGCCGCCACCCGTGATCGCGGGTGGCGAGACCCGACCGGCGGGCCAGCGAGAGCGTCTCCACGACCTCGCCGTACACGTCGAGCTGGCGCTGCTCCACCGCCTTGTTGCCGATGCGCACCGGCGCCGAACCCTCGTACCCCGGCAGCCAGGGCACCTCGTACTCGGGCAGCCGACGCTCACCGGCGAGGCCGTACATGATCTGTAGGTCGCCCGGGTTGCCCGCGGCCGCGCGCAGCAGCCAGTCGCGCCACGCCTCCGCCTCCTCCAGATAGCCCGCGGCGAGCAGCGCGCCGAGCGTCAGCGTGGAGTCGCGCAGCCAGCAGTAGCGGTAGTCCCAGTTGCGGACGCCGCCGATCTCCTCGGGCAGGGACGTGGTGGGGGCGGCGACGATGCCGCCCGTCGGGGCGTAGGTGAGGGCCTTGAGCGTGATCAGGGAGCGGACCACCGCTTCGCGGTGCGGGCCCTCGTACCGGCAGCGCGCGGCCCACGCCCGCCAGTCCTCGACGCTGTCGCGCAGCGCCTGCTCGGCGTCGAGCAGCCGCGGGCGCGGCTCGTGCGAGGGGTGCCAGGTGAGGACGAACGTCACGCGCTCGCCCGCGGCCACCGTGATGTCCGTGTACGTGGTGAAGTCACGGCCTTCGCAGGGGATCTCGGGATCGATGCGCAGCCACACCGCGTCGGGGCCCGCGACGGCCACGTGGTGACCGTCGGACCGGCGCATCCACGGCACGACCGAGCCGTAGTCGAAGCGCAGCCGCAGCGTGCTGCGCAGCGTCACCTCGCCCGTGAGGCCCTCGACGATCCGGACGAGGTCCGGTGCGCGGTCGCGCTGCGGCATGAAGTCGGTCACCCGTACCGAGCCGTCGGGGGTGTCCCACTCCGTGTCCAGGACGAGGGTGTTCTCGCGGTAGGCGCGGCGGGTGCAGACGTCGGCGTCCTGCGGGGCGATGCGCCAGTGGCCGTGTTCGTCGTCGCCGAGGAGCGCGGCGAAGCAGGCTCCCGAGTCGAAGCGGGGCAGACACAGCCAGTCGACCGACCCGGTCCGGGAGACAAGGGCGGCGGTCTGATGGTCGCCGATCAGGGCGTAGTCCTCTATGGGGCGTCGCACGGGTGACGGCTTCCCGGAACACGGGACCGTCAATCGGGGGCACGCGGACGTGTCTTCGCAGCCGGGCCGTGGCATCGGCTCCGGGCGGGTCAGGCCGAGGCACCGGCTCCGGGCAGGTGGGGCCGTGGCACCGGCTCCCGGGCGGGTCAGGCCGTGGCCGGAGCGGCTTCCTCCGCCGGCTCGGACTCCGTCTTCGCGGCCGCGGCCCTGCGGTCCTTGACCTCGCGGCGGACCAGGACGATCCAGCCCGCGGGCACCCCGGCGGCGAACAGCCACCACTGCACGGCGTACGCCATGTGTGCGCCGATCCCGCTGTGGTCGGGCTCGCCGAGCAGCTGGGGGGAGTCGCCGTCCGGGCGCGGCGAGGTCTGCTCGACGTAGCCGCCGAGCACCTGCTTGCCCAGGGCGTGCGCCTGCTGGCCGCTGCTGATCAGCATGATCTGCCGGTCGGGCAGGCCGCGTACGTCCTTGATGCCGCTGGCCGCGGACGTCTCGTCGGCCATGAGACGGCCGGTGACGGTGACTTCGCCGCGGGCCGGGGCGGGGACCTCGGGGAAGGCGGTCTGCGGCCCGTCGGCCGGGACCCAGCCGCGGTTGACGAGCAGCACCTTGCCGTCGCCGAGGACGAACGGCGTCAGGACGTGGAAGCCGACCTCGTCGTCCGCGTTGGTGCGGCGGCGCACGACGACCTCGTGCTCCGGGTCGTAGGTGCCGCGGGCGGTGACCCTGCGGTACACGGCGTCGTCCGGCACGTCACGGCCGGGCGCCGTGAGCCGCTCCGCGGGCACCGGCGCGGCGTCGAGCGCCCTGCCGATCTTCGCGTTGTGCGCCACGCGCCGCTCGTGGCGGTGCAGCTGCCAGAAGCCCAGCTCGATCATCACGGGGATGAGGACGAGGCCGATGAGGGTGAGGAGCACCCACTGGCGGGTCAACAGGAAGCGGTACACCCCATGACGGTACAACTCGGCCATGGGGTGTCCGACAGGGGGTGGGTCGCCCCGCGCGGACGGCGGACCGCCCCGCGGCTACACCTTGTCGACGATCCCCACCCGCCCCTCCGCGCGTGAGCAGTGCGCCCCGCAGTACCAGTGGCCCTCCACCTCGACGCCCTGCCCGATGATGCGGCACCGGCAGTGCTCGCAGATCGGCGCCATGCGGTGGATGGCGCAGGCGAAACAGTCGAAGACGTGCACCGCGCCCTGCGCGTGCACCTCGAAGGACATGCCGTACTCGTTTCCGCAGACCTCGCAACGTGCCATGCGCCACAGCGTGGGACCCGGCGGCGGCGCGGGGCGAGCGGCGGCCGGGCGAGTCGCCCGCAATCACCCGTCCGAGGGGGCGGGTCCGCCGGGCGGGGGCACGCTGCCCGGCGTGCCGTCGGCCGGCGCGACGTCCTGGAGCAGCTGGCCGAAGGCGGCCTCGTCGACGACCGGCGTGCCGAAGGCCCGCGCCTTCGTCGTCTTCGACGTGCCCGAGTCCGGGTCATTGGTGACCAGCAGGCTCGTCAGACGCGACACGCTGGTCGCGATGTGCAGTCCGGCCTCGAACGCCCGGTCCTCGAGGAGTTCGCGCTCCACGGAGGTGTCCCCGGAGAACGCGACCCGCATGCCCTGCTTGAGCGGCTTGCCGTCCTGCCAGCGCCCGGGGTTCGGGTGGGGGCAGGCGGGGCGCTTGCGGGAGGGGCGCCAACTCCCCGGGCGGTACGAGGGGTTCGCGCCGCCGAAGGAGCCGGGGCCGGTGCTCTGGGGGCCGATGCGGGCAGCGCCGTCGGACCACTCGGTCAGCGCACGGCACTCCAGGAGCGGCAGCCGCACGCCGCCGCTCGCCGCCGCGTGCAGGCTCGGCCGGAACGCCTCGGCGAGCACCCGGGCGTCGTCGAGGGCGTGGTGGGCCTGGCGCTGGACGACGCCGAAGTGGGCGGCGAGCGACTCCAGCTTGTGGTTGGGCAGCGGCAGGCCGAGCTCCTTGGAGAGCGCGATGGTGCACAGCCGCTGGCGGACGGGCGCGGTGCGCGTCGCGCGCGCGTACTCACGGGCGATCATCGACCAGTCGAAGACGGCGTTGTGCGCGACGAGGACGCGGTCCGCGAGGCGGGCGGCGAACTCCTCGGCGATGTCGGCGAAGAGCGGGGCGCCGGCCAGCTTGTCGCTCGTCAGGCCGTGGATCCACACCGGGCCCGGGTCGCGCTGCGGGTTCACCAGTGTGTACCAGTGGTCCTCGACCTCGCCGCGGGCGTCGAGGCGGTAGACCGCGGCCGAGATGATCCGGTCGTCTCTGGAAAGACCGGTGGTCTCGACGTCCACGACCGCGTACCCCGAAGGGTAGGCGGTGGGCCAGGGCGCGGCGGGTCCGGGGACGGCCGTCGCTGCGGTCGTCTCCCCCCTCGCCGGTCCCTGCGGCGCCTGCGGAGCGTCAGGCCCCTTCGGCCCCTCCGTCGGCGGTGCGGTCGTGCGGTCTTCGAGCATGGTCCATGAGGATACGGGCCACGACTGACAGTCAGTTCCCTGGGCCGGGTGTGTTCGCGTCGCCGCCGGTCCCGCGCGCCCCGCCGCCGGAACCCGGCGCGTCCCGCCCGGACTCCGCCGCGCCGCCGCCGGTCCCGGCCGCCGTCTCGCCGCCGGGTCCGAGCAGCCCCGCCACCAGGGCCCGCACCGACAGCGTGAACAGCCGTTCGGCGTCCAGGGGCTTGGCGAGCGCGCGGGCGAGCACCGGATCGCCGTCCGCCGTCCGTGCCTCCCACAGCTGATGCTCGTCGGGGCGTTGTACCGGCGCGCGCTCGCGGGCGCGCTCCACCAGGACCTGGCCGACGACATGGACCTGGACGGCGCGCACGGCGTCGGCCGCGCGGGCGCCGCGCAGCCCGGCGGCATGCGTCTCGCGGGCGAGGGCACGCTGCGCGGGCAGGAACATCCGCTCCGTCAGGCCGCGTTCGTGGACCATCGCGACGAGGTGCGGGTGGTCGCGCAGTTGACGGCGCAGGGCGCGCGCGACGGAGACCACGCGCCGGGCGGGCGTGCCGCACCCGGCCATGGGCAAGGGGCCGTCCGAGGTGTGGCGGGACAACTGCTACGTGGGCGCCAGCTTCATGCGGCCGCACGAGGCGGCGCTGCGCGACCGCGTCGGCCTCGACAAGATCATGTGGAGCAGCGACTACCCGCACGACGCGGGCACCCACCCCTACTCCCGCGAAGGCCTCCGCGCCGCCTACGCGGGCCTGCCGCGCGCGGAGATCGCCGCGATGGTCGGCGGCAACGCCGCGCGTGTGTACGGCTTCGACCTCGCCCTCCTGGACGCGGTCGCCGCCGAGGTCGGACCGGCGGTCGAGGAACTGGACGAGCCCCTGAGGGAGCCGCCCGCCGGCGCCACGAGCCCGGTCTTCGCCCCCGGGGGGTTCGGCCCGCGTCTGGTGAGCACAGCGGGTCCCTTGGCGAGGACCACCAAAAATTCAGGGCGTACCCGCGGTAATACTTATCGGTAACAACCTCTGGCGGCGGGCCGAAGGGCGTTCTACGGTGCACGCATGTCCCCGAACCTGCCCGATGTCGTGCTGTGGTCCGTCCCCGCTTTCGTGCTGCTCACGGTCATCGAGATCATCGGCCACCGGGTCCACCCCGACGAGGACGCCGCCGGGTACGAGACCAAGGACGCCGCCACCAGCGTCACCATGGGGCTCGGCAGTCTCGTCTTCGACTTCCTGTGGAAGATCCCCATCGTCGCGGTCTACTCGGGCGTCTACGCGCTGACCCCGCTGCGCGTGCCCGTCCTGTGGTGGACGATCCCGCTGATGCTGCTCGCGCAGGACTTCTTCTACTACTGGTCGCACCGCGGCCACCACGTGATCCGCGTCCTGTGGGCCTGCCACGTGGTGCACCACTCCAGCGAGAAGTTCAACTTCACCACCGCGCTGCGCCAGCCCTGGACGAGCCTGACGGTGTGGCCGTTCTACCTGCCGCTCATCGTCCTCGGCGTGCACCCGGCGGCCCTGGCCTTCTGCTCCTCGGCCAACCTGGTCTACCAGTTCTGGATCCACACCGAACGCATCGGCAAGCTGCCACGCCCCGTCGAGTACGTCTTCAACACGCCCTCGCACCACCGCGTGCACCACGCCTCCCAGGGCGGCTACCTGGACCGCAACTTCGGCGGCATCCTCATCGTCTGGGACCGGATGTTCGGCTCCTGGGTACCGGAGACGGACCGCCCGGTGTACGGCCTCACCAAGAACATCCACACCTACAACCCCCTGCGTGTCGCTACCCACGAGTACGCGGCGATAGCCCGCGACGTGAGGCAGGCCGCTACGTGGCGCGAACGGGCGGGCAGGGTGTTCCGGGGCCCGGGCTGGCAGCCGCAACAGCCTCCGGCCACACCGGCTCCGGCTCCGGCTCCAGCTCCGGCATCGGCTCCGGCACCGGCCCCGTCATCCGCGCCGGTCGCGACACCGGCTCCGGAGAAGGTCGCGTGACCCCCGAGCAACTCCCGCCCCCGGCCCCCGCCGAGGGCAGCGGCCCGGCCCCCGCCTCCGCTCCGGCTGTGGGCAGCGGCCCGGCCCCCGCCCCCGCTGTGGGCAACCGTCCCGCAGAGCGGGTCCCGCCCCCCAACGGCAGCCCCCCGCCGCCGGGGACCCTCACACAAACGTCCGATCGGCACCGCTACGGCACGGCGACCCTCACGGCGTTCGCCGTGGCCGCGGTCGCCGACCTGGCCGCCCTCGCGGCCGGGTCGGAGGCGGGCCACACCCTCCTGAAGCCCCTCCTCATGCCCCTGCTGGCCGCGTACGTCATCCTCCGCCGGGGCCCCCGCCTCCTCACCGCGGCCCTCCTCCTCGGCTGGGGAGGCGACACCCTCCTCCTGGCGGACGCCGACCCGGCGTTCCTCACCGGCATGGCGTCCTTCGGGGCGGGCCACGTCTGTTACTTGACCCTGTTCCGCCGGTACGGCGAGAGCACCCGCCCCCGTACCGCCTTCGTCGCGGCGTCGTACACCGGAGCCCTCGTCGTCACGGTGGCGCTCCTGTGGCCCGACCTGCCCCCGGACATGCGCGTGCCGGTGGCGGGCTACAGCCTGCTCCTGACCGCCATGGCGTTCGGCGCGACCGCGCTCGGCCTCACGGCGGCGGCGGGCGGCGCCCTGTTCCTGCTGTCGGACACCCTCATCGCCACCGACGTGGCCGGCTGGCCGCAGGCACCCCGCCCCGACTTCTGGGTGATGCTGACCTACATCACCGCCCAGGCCCTTCTGACCAGAGCCGTCCTCACCAGCGGATCGGCAGCGGCACGACGGTGAGCAGCGCCGACACCGCCACCACCAGGCCGAGCACGACCGTTCCACCGAGGGTCGTATGGAGCTCACCCCACGAGGTTCACAGCTGTGGCACTCCGGGCAAGTCCGGGCAGACAGCCGGTGGGCAGACGGAGGGGCCGGGCGGTCCGCACGCCGCCCGGCCCCGGTCCTGCGCACGCGGAGGCACCCCGCCGCGCATGCGCTACTTGCGTACGGCGTCCAGCGCGTCGGCCATGCCCACGCCGTAGAAGCCGTTCTTGTTCCTGCCGCCCTCGCACACCGCGTCGACCTTGCCGTCACCGTCGATGTCGTACGGGTCGGTGCACGGCATCGCGTCGGCCTGCCGGTACAGCAGGGCCTTCACCCGGGCCGCGGAGGCCTTGGGGTGCGACGACTTGATGAGCGCGGCCACGCCCGCGGCGTGCGGCGAGGCCATCGACGTACCGGCCTTGTAGCCGAACTTGTTGCCCGGAAGCGTCGACAGGATGAGTCCGCTGGTGGCGGGCGGCTGCGGCTTCTGGAAGGCGGTCGAGTCGCCGCCGGGGGCCGCGATGTCGATGACGCCCTTGCCGTAGTTCGAGAACGAGGACTTGATGTTCTTCGCGCCCGTCGACGACACCGTGACCACGCCGGGGAGCTGCGACGGCAGGTCGAGGCAGTCCGCCGTCCTGATCGTCCGCCTGACGGGGGTGGTGTCGTTCGGGCTCGACTCGTCGACGATCTCGTCCTGGGCGAGGTCGGTCTCCGCGTTGCCGGCCGCGGCGACATTCACCGCGCCCTTGCGCTCCGCGTACCTGGAGGCCCGGCCGACCGCGTCGACCAGCGCCTTCTGGTCGGCGTCGGTACGGCAGTTGAACAGCCACGGGTCCGTGTAGTAGCTGCTGTTCGTCACGTCCACGCCGTGGTCGGCCGCCCACATGAAGCCGCACACGACGGCCTCCGTGTAGTACAGGCCGGTCGCGGGCTCGGCCACCTTGAGGCTCGCGACCTTCACGCCCGGCGCGACACCGGTGATGCCGGTGCCGTTCTTCGCGGCGGCTATGGTGCCCGCCACGTGCATGCCGTGGTCGCTCTCCCCCGCCACCGGCCGCCACGCGTTGTCCTTCTGCGTGGGCACGCCGCCCAGACAGCTCGCGGACGCGCGCTTGTCGAAGTTCGGCGCGATGTCCGGGTGGGTGTCGTCGACGCCGGAGTCGAGGACGCCGACGGTCACCTTCGGACTGCCGAGGGAGACCTCGTGAGCCTTGTCCGCCTTCATGGCGGGCAGGTCCCACTGCAACGGCTCCAGCTCGTCCTTGGTGCCCGCGGCCCTGCCCGCGGCGGCCTTCGCGCCCTTGGCCTCCCGCGCGGACAGGGGCCGCGCCTCGTCGATGTCGTCGCTGGTCTGCGCGGAGAGCGGCGCCGTGCGGGTGGCACCGGCCGACTGCACGCCCTTGACCTTGCGGATCTGCTTCGCGAAGTCGGGGTTCGCCGAGTGCACGACGATGACGCCGATCTTGTCGTACGAGATCACGACCTTGCCGCCGGCCTTGGCGATGGCCTTCTTCACGTGTCCCGAGGACCAGGAGCCGTGACCGGTGCGGAGGTTGACGACGTAGCTCATCGACGAACCCTCGGCGGCCGCGGCGAGCACGCCGGCGCCGGTGCCCGCGGCCGCCGGAGCCGCGGGAGCGTCGGGCTGCGCCGAGGCGGTGCCGGGCAGGAAGGCGAGCGCGGAGACCACCGCGACGCCGAGGGGGAGGGCGAGCGCGCGCCGAGCGAGGGGAGTGCGGTGACTGGTCATCGGAGCCCTCACTTCTTGACGGCGTCGAGCGCGTCGACGATCCCGTGGCCGTAGAAGCCGTTCCTGTTCTTGCCGCCCTCGCAGACCGCGTCGACCTTGCCGTCGCCGTCCGGGTCGTAGGGCTTCGTCGGGCAGCCGGGGTTGTCCGCCTGCCGCTTCAGCAGCCACTGGAGCGTGGCCGGGCCCGCCTTGGGGTGCGTGGACTTCAACAGGGCCGCGACACCGGCCGCGTGCGGGGACGCCATGGACGTGCCCTGGAGCCACGCGTACTGGCCGCCCGGCATCGTGGAGAGGATGCCGCCGTCCTTGGAGGGCGTGTCCGTCGGCTTCTGGTAGCGCCGGTCACCGCCGGGCGCCGCGACGTCGACGACGCCGTTGCCGTACGTGGAGTAGTAGGACTTGGCGTCGTACACGCCCGTCGCGCTGACCGTGACGACGCCCGGGAGCTGGGTGGGCAGGTCGAGGCACTCGTGCGGGTCGATGGTGCGCTCGACCGGCGTCGAGTCGTCGGGGCTCGACTCGTCGACGATCTCGTCGGCGTCCAGGTCGTGGTTGGAGTTGCCCGCGGAGGCGATGTTCAGCGTGCCCTTGCGCTGGGCGTACAGCTGGGCGCGGTTGACCGCGTCGAGGATGGCCCGCTGGTCCGGGTCGTCCTTGCAGTTGTACAGCCACGGGTCCACGTAGTAGCTGTTGTTGGTGATCTCGATGCCCTTGTCGGCGGCGAACACGAAGGCGCAGACCACGCTCTCCGGGTAGAACAGCTCGCTGACCGGGTCGGCCACCTTGATGCCCGCGACCTTGACGCCGGGCGCGACGCCCGCGACGCCGACGTCGTTGCGGGCGGCGGCTATCTCGCCCGCCACATGCGTGCCGTGGTAGTGCTCGGGCTTCGTGGGGCGCCAGGCGCCCGCGGAGGTGTCGGCCTTGCCGCCGACGCAGCTCGCGGACTGCGAGGCCGAGAAGTTGGGCGCGAGGTCGGGGTGGGTGTCGTCCACACCGGTGTCGATGACGCCGACGGTGACCTTCTTGCTGCCCGGGTTGATCTTCGCCGCCTTGTCGGCGCCGATGGAGCGCAGATCCCACTGGTCGGCCTCGAGCGGCTCCTGGGCGGGGGCGCCGCCCCTGCCCGCCGCGGCCCGCTGCTGAAGCGCCTTGGCCCTGTCCTTCGACAGGAAGGTCGGCGCGCCCTCCTGCGTCGTGGCGGCCGGGGTGAGCGGCGTGGTGCGGGTGGCGCCCGCGGACTGCACGCCGCGTACCTCGCGCAGCTGCCTGCCGAAGTCGGGGTTGGCCGAGTGGGCGACGATCACGCCTATCTTCGCGTACGTGACGACGACCGTGCCCTCGGCCTTGGCTATCGCGCGCTGCACGGCGGCAATGGTCCTGGCGTCCGTGCGGGTGTTCACGACGTACGCGAGCTTGCCGGCCGCGGGGGCTTGGGCGTTCCCGGCCCGGGCGGTGGCGGAGCCCGGGGAGTCGAGCGGGGCGGCGGTCGCGGCGCCGGGCGCGAAGCCGACCGCCGCGGCGAGCACGACACCGAGCGGCAGGGTGAGTGCCAGGCGTCTGGGGCGCGACGTGCGCGAAGAGCGCAGATGAGCCATGGGATCTCCACATCATCCGGGTACGGAACTGCCCGAACACAGCTGGTGCTCGGGCAGGTGCATGACGAGTGGTGCAGGGCGAAGCTATCCCCCGAACTCCCAGGCCAGCAATGGGTTCCCGAAGAAAGCGGGAAAAGGGTGAGTTCGGCCGCTTCGGGCGTGCCGCCACCGCGTTGAGCAGGGCACAGAAGCAACATCAACCCCCTGTCGGATCCCGTCCCGTGCGCCTAGCATCACCAACCGCGGCCACGTGATCCGCGTCACTCGCACGGCTTTCGAGAGCAGAGAACGCAGACCTCCATGGACCGCACCGCTTCCGTCCCCACCGCCCCCGCACCACGAGGAGACTCCGTGGCCACCGACGCACCGCCACCACCGAAGGGCGGCCCCGAACCCGAACCCACACGCCGCACCCCCTCCACGGCGGAGTTCGTCGAGGTGCAGCAGGGCGCGGAGTTCGGCGAGCTGCGCACCGCCCACCGCTCGTTCGCGTTCCCGCTCACCCTCGCCTTCATCACCTGGTACCTGCTGTACGTGCTTCTGTCGATCTACGCGGGCGGCTTCATGGACACCAAGCTGGTCGGCAACGTCAACGTCGCCCTGGTGCTCGGTCTCGCCCAGTTCCTGACCACGTTCCTCATCGCCTGGTGGTACTCCCGGCACGCCGCCACGAAGCTCGACCCCAAGGCAGAGGCGATCAAGTCCCGGATGGAGGGCGGCGCGTGAGCACCCTGAGCGTCCACACGGCCCAGGGCACCGTCCTGGCAGCCAACGAGGCCAGCGAGCACCGGCCGCTGATCATCACACTGTTCGCCGTCTTCGTCGTCGCCACCCTCGTCATCACCGTCTGGGCGGGCCGGCAGACCAAGAGCGCCGCGGACTTCTACGCGGGCGGGCGCCAGTTCACCGGCTTCCAGAACGGCCTCGCCGTCTCCGGCGACTACATGTCCGCCGCGTCCTTCCTCGGCATCGCGGGCGCCATCGCCCTGTTCGGCTACGACGGCTTCCTGTACTCCATCGGCTTCCTGGTGGCCTGGCTCGTGGCCCTGCTCCTCGTCGCCGAGCCGCTGCGCAACTCCGGGCGCTACACCATGGGCGACGTCCTCGCCTACCGCATGCGCCAGCGCCCCGTGCGCACCGCGGCGGGCACCTCCACCATCGTCGTGTCGATCTTCTACCTGCTCGCGCAGATGGCGGGCGCGGGCGTCCTCGTCTCGCTGCTCCTCGGCATCACCAGCGACGCGGGCAAGGTCGGCATCGTCGCCCTCGTCGGCGTCCTGATGATCGTGTACGTGACCATCGGCGGCATGAAGGGCACCACCTGGGTGCAGATGGTCAAGGCCGTCCTGCTGATCGCGGGCGCGCTCCTGCTGACCTTCCTGGTGCTCCTGAAGTTCGACTTCAACATCTCCGACCTGCTCGGCACCGCCGCCGAGCAGAGCGGCAAGGGCGCCCCGTTCCTGGAGCCCGGCCTGAAGTACGGCGTGTCCGACACCTCCAAGCTCGACTTCATCTCGCTCGGCATCGCCCTGGTCCTCGGCACCGCGGGCCTGCCGCACATCCTCATCCGCTTCTACACGGTGCCGACGGCCAAGGCCGCCCGGAAGTCCGTGAACTGGGCCATCGGCATCATCGGCGCCTTCTACCTGATGACCATCGCCCTCGGCTTCGGCGCCGCCGCCCTGATCTCACCCAAGGAGATCACCGACTCCAACCCGGCGGGCAACACCGCGGCGCCCCTGCTCGCGCTCCATCTGGGGGGAACGGACTCCAACTGGGGCGCGATCCTGCTCGCCACGATCTCCGCCGTCGCGTTCGCCACGATCCTCGCCGTCGTCGCCGGCCTCACCCTCGCCTCGTCCTCGTCGTTCGCGCACGACATCTACGCCAACGTCATCAAGAAGGGCAAGGCGAGCGAGAAGGAGGAGATCAAGGCCGCCCGCTGGGCGACCGTCTTCATCGGCCTGGTCTCCATCGCCCTCGGCGCCCTCGCCCGCGACCTGAACGTGGCGGGCCTGGTGGCCCTCGCCTTCGCCGTCGCCGCCTCCGCGAACCTGCCGACGATCCTCTACAGCCTGTTCTGGAAGCGGTTCACCACCCAGGGCGCCCTGTGGTCGATCTACGGCGGCCTCACCACCGCCGTCGTCCTCGTCCTCTTCTCGCCCGTCGTCTCCGGGAACGAGAAGACGTCCATGTTCAAGGGCGTCGACTTCCACTGGTTCCCGCTGGAGAACCCGGGCCTGATCTCCATCCCGGTCGGCTTCCTGCTCGGCTGGCTCGGCACCCTCCTCTCCAAGGAGGAGCCGGACAAGGAGAAGTACGCGGAGCTGGAAGTCAGGTCCCTGACCGGCACCGGAGCCCACTGACCCAGTTTCCGGAGGCCGCCCGAACCCCGCTCCCGGGAGCCCCCGCACTCCGCTCCCGGGAGTCCCGCACCCGGTTTCCCGGAGGCCCGCGCCCGGCCGCGTCGTGGAGATCGTTGGAGATCTCTACGACGCGGCCGGGCCGCTCCTGGTGGATCAGGCCCTTTCGATGTCACAGCCGTCACGTAGGCTCAGGTGTGTGAAGGGCGTACCGACGCCGCACTGCCGATCCGGACCGGGGAGGGGGCCCACGTGCTCATCGACACGTACGGCCGAGTGGCCACCGATCTGCGGGTTTCGCTGACCGACCGCTGCAATCTGCGGTGCACGTACTGCATGCCGGAAGAAGGCTTGCAGTGGCTGGCCAAGCCGGACCTGCTCACGGACGACGAGATCGTCCGCCTCATCCGCATCGCCGTGACCCGGCTCGGCATCGAGGAAGTCCGCTTCACCGGCGGCGAGCCGCTGCTCCGCCCCGGCCTCGTCTCCATCGTCGAGCGCTGCGCGGCCCTCGAACCGCGCCCCAGGATGTCCCTGACGACGAACGGCATCGGCCTCAAGCGCACCGCCGAGGCCCTGAAGGCCGCGGGCCTCGACCGGGTCAACGTCTCCCTGGACACCCTGCGCCCCGACGTCTTCAAGACCCTCACCCGCCGCGACCGGCACCGCGACGTCCTCGAAGGCCTCGAAGCCGCCCGCGACGCAGGCCTCACCCCCGTCAAGGTCAACGCGGTCCTGATGCCGGGCCTGAACGACGACGAGGCCCCCGACCTCCTCGCCTGGGCCGTGGAGAACGCCTACGAGCTGCGCTTCATCGAGCAGATGCCCCTGGACGCCCAGCACGGCTGGAAGCGCGAGGGGATGATGACCGCCGGTGACATCCTGGCCTCGCTCCGCACCCGCTTCGACCTCACCGAAGAGGGCTCCGAGCGGCGCGGCTCCGCCCCGGCCGAGCGCTGGGTCGTCGACGGCGGCCCGCATCGCGTCGGCGTCATCGCCTCCGTCACCCGCCCCTTCTGCGCCGCCTGCGACCGCACCCGGCTCACCGCCGACGGCCAGGTGCGCACCTGCCTGTTCGCCAGGGAGGAGACCGACCTCAGGGCGGCGCTGCGGGCCGCCCCCGGGGAAGCCTCCGAGGGCTCCGACGCGGACGCGGACGCCGAGATCGCCCGCATCTGGCGCCTCGCGATGTGGGGCAAGAAGGCAGGCTCCGGCCTCGACGACCCGACGTTCCTCCAGCCCGAGCGCCCGATGTCCGCGATCGGCGGCTAGCAGGGGGAGCGGGAACCGCTAGCGGGCCGACTCCCACTCGGCGAGCGGCACGACGTCCTTCAAGAAGCCGCGTACACCGAGGAATTGGGACAGATGCTCCCGGTGCTCGGCGCAGGCGAGCCACGTCTTGCGCCGGTCCGGCGTATGGATCTTGGGGTTGTTCCAGGCGAGCACCCACTCCGCGGCGGTGCGGCAGCCCTTGGCGGAACAGATCGGTGTCTCGTCGCTCACGTTCTCATCCCAAACAAGGCGACGCCGAGCAGCCACGGGGGGAGCTGCCCGGCGTCGGTCTGTCGCTCCGACGGGGGATGCGGAGCGCGTACGAAGTATGTCACGGGTAAGCGGCCGCCTGGCACTGGAACAACATGATTGATCTGAGCTTTTCTTGAGCTTGGCGTAACGTCGACGGTCAGCTCTGTTCGTGCGGCGGTGCGTCCCGCTGGTCGTACCGGGCTCCGGCCGGGTCTTCCGGAGCGGGTTCCGGGGCCCGCCCGCGGGGTGCCGTCGGGGGCAGCATCGGCCGCGACGGTGCCGGTACGAAGGTTGACGGCAGCGAGGGAGCGTTCTCCCGGCCGGCGTTGGCGATCACCACGGCGACGTACGGCAGGAGGATTCCGAGCACCAGCGCGACCAGAGCGACATGCCGCTCCACGTTCCAGAGCACCGCGGCGGCAATGACCGAAACAGTGCGGACCGACATGGAGATCACATACCGCCGCTGCCGGGCCCGGACGTCGTCCGCGAGGCCCTGCCTCGCCCCTGTGATCCGGAAGACCTGGGCGCTGCTCCGGTTCCGCATCACGTTCCACCGCCTGCCAGCTCTGCCGGGCACTCCCCGCCCGGACGCCCTCCACGTTACGCCTCGCCTGCGCAGACGCGTAGACCGGGGGCCGGATCACCTCCCGGTACGGACTGCGTCCGGCCACGTATGGACCGCCCGACATGCGCCGTATGGAGGATGGACCGACACTGAGCGTAATGCTCATGTCGAGCCGTCTGAGGAGGCAGCTATGGGCTGGTTGTGGGCGATCATCGTGGGATTCGTGCTTGGCCTCATCGCCAAGGCGATTCTCCCGGGCAGGCAGCACAGTCCACTGTGGCTGACGACCATCTTCGGCATCATCGGCGCCGTACTCGGCAACTGGATGGCTGCCGGTTTCGGTATCGACGAGACCAAAGGCATCGACTGGGGGCGGCACGCCCTCCAGTTGGTCGCAGCACTGGTGGTAGTGGGACTCGGGGACGCCGCCTACAAGATGGTCAAGGGGAACAGACAGCGCACCTGACACCGGAGGCAGGCTTCGCACCCCGCGGACCCCGCCCCGAACGACCCGCGGGTCCGTGAACGAGGGGCCGGTCCACCGGACCGGCCCCTCATCGCCTGCGTACGTGGCGAGCGGCACCCCCGTACGGGTGCGCGCCGCCCGCGTGCACGGGCCCGGCGCCCGGCGTCAGGCGGTGACCTCGACCGCGGCGAGGTTCTTCTTGCCCCGGCGAAGGACGAGCCAGCGCCCGTGCAGGAGGTCGTCGCGGGCCGGCACGGCGTCCTCGGCGGCGACCTTCACGTTGTTCACGTAGGCACCGCCCTCCTTGACCGTGCGGCGCGCGGCCGACTTGCTCGCCACCAGACCGACCTCGGCGAACAGGTCCACGACCGGACCCGGCTCGGCGACCTGGACGTGCGGCAGCTCGGAGAGCGCCGCCGCGAGCGTCGCCGCGTCGAGATCTCCGAGGTCGCCCTGGCCGAACAGCGCCTTCGACGCGGCGATCACGGCCGCGCACTGGTCGGCGCCGTGCACGACGGTGGTCAGCTCCTCGGCGAGTGCGCGCTGCGCCGCCCGCGCCTGCGGACGCTCCCGCGTCTGCCGCTCCAGGTCCTCCAGCTCCTCGCGGGACTTGAAGCTGAGGATGCGCTGGTACGTCGTGACGTCCCGGTCGTCCACGTTCAACCAGAACTGGTAGAACGCGTACGGCGTCGTCATCTCGGGGTCGAGCCAGACGGCGCCGCCCTCGGTCTTGCCGAACTTGGTGCCGTCCGCCTTGGTCATCAGGGGCGTCGCCAGCGCGTGCACGGTCGCGTCCGGCTCCAGGCGGTGGATCAGGTCGATGCCCGCCGTGAGGTTGCCCCACTGGTCGCTGCCGCCCTGCTGGAGGGTGCAGCCGTGGCGCCGGTAGAGCTCGAGGAAGTCCATGCCCTGGAGCAGCTGGTAGCTGAACTCCGTGTAGCTGATGCCTTCCTGCGACTCCAGGCGGCGGGCGACCGAGTCCTTGGTGAGCATCTTGTTCACCCGGAAGTGCTTGCCGATGTCACGCAGGAACTCGATCGCGGACATCCCCGCGGTCCAGTCCAGATTGTTGACCATGACCGCGGCGTTGTCGCCCTCGAAGGAGAGGAAGGGCTCGATCTGGGTGCGCAGGCGCGACACCCAGTTCGCGACCGTCTCCGGGTCGTTCAGGGTGCGCTCCGCGGTCGGCCGCGGGTCACCGATCTGGCCCGTGGCGCCGCCCACCAGCGCGAGCGGGCGGTGGCCCGCCTGCTGGAGGCGGCGCACGGTCAGGACCTGCACCAGATGCCCGACGTGCAGGCTCGCCGCGGTCGGGTCGAAGCCGCAATAGAACGTGACGGGACCGTCCGCGAGCGCCTTGCGCAGTGCTTCTTCGTCGGTGGACTGGGAGAACAGCCCCCGCCACTTCAGCTCGTCGACGATGTCCGTCACGGGTCTCTTGTCTCCTTGGGTGTGCTGGAACCGTGCACCTCGGGGGTGCGGTGTCCGAGGATCGTGCACCTCGGTGCGGTCTATGAGGTTATACGCCCTGGCTGACCGAACTCATGTTGAAGTCCGGCACCCGCAGCGCGGGCATCGCCGTCCGCGTGAACCAGTCGCCCCACTCGCGCGACAGCGTCTTCTCCGTACGCCCGGCCTCGGAGGCCCGCGACAGCAGGTCCACCGGCGACTCGTTGAAGCGGAAGTTGTTGACCTCGCCGACCACCTCGCCGTTCTCGACCAAATAGACGCCGTCCCTGGTCAGGCCGGTGAGCAGCAGCGTCGCCGGGTCCACCTCGCGGATGTACCAGAGGCAGGTGAGCAGCAGGCCGCGCCCGGTGGCGGCGACCATCTCCTCCAGGGAGCGGCCCGTGCCGCCGTCCATGATCAGGTTGCCGATCGCCGGTGCCACCGGCAGGCCCGTCAGCTTCGCGCTGTGCCGGGTCGTGGTCAGCCGGGCGAGATCGCCCTCGCGCATCCAGTCGGTCGGCTCCAGGGGCAGCCCGTTGTCGAACACCGACGCGTCGTCGCCGGAGGCGTGCGCGATCACGAAGGGCGCCGCCTCCAGACCCGGCTCGTACGGGTCGCTGCGCAGCGTCAGCGGGAGCCGCGCCAGCCGGTCGCCGACCCGGGTGCCGCCCCCCGGCTTGGAGAACACCGTGCGGCCCTCCGCCGCGTCCCGCCCCGAGGACGACCACAGCTGGTAGATCAGCAGGTCCGCCACGGCCGTCGGCGGGAGCAGCGTCTCGTACCGCCCGGCGGGCAGCTCCACCCGCCGCTCCGCCCACGCGAGGCGCCGCGCGAGCTCCTCGTCGAGGACGCCGGGGTCGACGTCCTCGAAGTCCCGGGTCGCCCGGCCCGCCCACGCCGAGCGGGTCCGGTCCGGCGACTTCGCGTTCAGTTCGAGGGTGCCGTTCGGCTGGTCGTGGCGCAGCCGAAGCCCCGTCGACGTACCGACGTAGGTGGACGTCAGCTCGTGGTTGGCGAAGCCGTACAGCTCACGGCCGCCCGCGCGGGCCAGCGCGAAGGCCTCGCCGAGCGCGGGTGCGAAGTCCGCGAAGACCGCCGCCGAGGTCTCGGCTGGCGCGTCCGTGAAGTCCGACGACGGCGTGCCGCCGGTGACCAGGGGCTGTGCGTCCTCCGCGGGCCCGGCCGCGCGGGCAGCCGCCTCTGCGGCCCGCACGAGCGGTTCGAGGTCGTCCGCGGTCACCGCGGAGCGCGAGACGACACCGGAGGCGGTGCCCTGTCCGCCGTCGACGGTGGCGACGACCGTGAGGGTGCGGCCGCGGGTGACGCCGTTGGTGGTCAGGGCGTTGCCCGCCCAGCGCAGATTGGCCGTCGACTGCTCGTCGGCGATCACCACGCAGCCGTCCGCGGTGGAGAGCTCCAGGGCACGCTCGACGATCTCGTGGGGCCGCGAGGTCCCGCCCGTGCCGTTCCTGCCGTTCGTACGGGAGCTCATCGCCCGGCCTCCTGCGTGGTGTTGAGGATGTTGACGCTGGTGAAAAGCGCGGAGGGGCAGCCGTGGGACACGGACGCGACCTGGCCGGGCTGGGCCTTGCCGCAGTTGAAGGCGCCGCCGAGCACATAGGTCCCGGGCCCGCCGACCGCCGTCATCGAGCCCCAGAAGTCGGTGGTCGTGGCCTGGTACGCGACATCGCGGAGCTGGCCCGTGAGCCGCCCGTTCTCGATCCTGTAGAAGCGCTGGCCGGTGAACTGGAAGTTGTAGCGCTGCATGTCGATCGACCACGACCGGTCGCCGACCACGTAGATGCCGCGGTCCACGCCGCTGATCAGGTCCTCGGTGGAGAGCCCCGCGGGGTCCGGCCGCAGCGAGACGTTCGCCATCCGCTGCACGGGGACGTGCCCGGGGGAGTCCGCGTACGCGCAGCCGTTGGACCGCTCGAAGCCGGTGAGCCTCGCGATGCGGCGGTCCAGCTGATAGCCGACGAGCGTGCCGTCCTTGACCAGGTCCCAGGACTGCGCGGCCACGCCCTCGTCGTCGTACCCGATGGTGGCGAGGCCGTGCTCGGCCGTGCGGTCGCCCGTCACGTTCATCAGCGACGAGCCGTACGCGAGCTTGCCGAGCTGGTCGAAGGTCGCGAAGGAGGTGCCCGCGTACGCCGCCTCGTAGCCGAGGGCGCGGTCGAGCTCCGTGGCGTGGCCGATGGACTCGTGGATGGTCAGCCACAGGTTCGAGGGGTCGACCACCAGGTCGTAGCGGCCCGCCTCGACGCTCGGCGCCCGCATCTTTTCAGCCAACTGCTCCGGCATGCGCTCCAGTTCGCCCTGCCAGTCCCAGGTGGTCCCCGTGAGGTATTCCCAGCCCCGGCCGACCGGTGGCGCCAGGGTCCGCAGGGAGTCGAATTCGCCACTGGACTCGTCGACGGCGACCGCCGTCAGCTGCGGATGCAGCCGCACCCGCTGCTGCGTGGTCACCGTGCCCGCCGTGTCCGCGTAGAACTTGTTCTCGTGCACGGTGAGCAGCGAGGCGTCGACGTGCGCGACCCCGTCGGCGGCGAGGAGGCGCCCGCTCCACTCCGCGAGCAGCCCCGTCTTCTCCTCGTCCGGCACGGAGAACGGGTCGATCTCGTACGAGGACACCCACGTCCTGTCCGCGTGCACCGGCTCCGCCGCGAGCTCCACCCGCTCCGCGGACCCGGCGGCCTCGATGACCTTCGCCGACAGCTTGGCCATCGCCACCGCCTGGGACGCGACCCGCGCCGCGGCGTCCATCGTCAGGTCCACACCGGAGGCGAAGCCCCAGGCCCCGCCGTGCACCACCCGCACCGCGTACCCCAGGTCCGTGGTGTCGGAGGACGCGGCGGGGCGGGCGTCCCGCAGCCGCCAGGCCGCGCTGCGCACCCGCTCCAGGCGGAAGTCCGCGTGCTCGGCGCCCAGCGCACGCGCGCGGGCGAGCGCGGCGTCGGCGAGGGCCCTCAGCGGCAGCGCCGTGAAGGCGGAATCGATCGAATGAGGCACGGAATGTCTCCCTGCTGGCACCTGTGGTGGGCACCGGTGCCCTCTGCGGTGGCGCCGCCCTGTCGGCGTCGGCCCTGGTGAGCGACCGTCTCCGGCCCCGGCCCACGGCCGCGTCCCGGCACCGGTCACGACCGATCATCGCGCGCGGACCGCCCGCCGGGCCACACCTTTGTCCGCCGCCCGCGCGCGACCTTCTGTAGGGACCCCACAGGGAGTCTTCCGAGCCACTGTCGGTCACGATTCCCCGTATCGAGCACGGGACCGATAGGTTTCCCGGTGACCACACAGCCAAGGAAAGGGTGATCCGTTGAGCCGCTCGGTTCTCGTCACTGGAGGAAACCGGGGCATCGGCCTCGCCATCGCCCGCGCGTTCGCCGACGCCGGCGACCAGGTCGCGATCACCTACCGCTCGGGTGAGCCGCCCAAGGACCTCACCGCGGCCGGCGTCCTCGCCGTCAAGTGCGACATCACCGACCCCGAGCAGGTGGAGCAGGCCTACAAGGACGTCGAGGAGAAGCACGGCGCGGTCGAGGTGCTCGTCGCCAACGCGGGCATCACCAAGGACCAGCTCCTGATGCGCATGTCCGAGGAGGACTTCACGTCCGTCCTCGACACCAACCTCACCGGCACCTTCCGGGTCGTGAAGCGGGCCAACCGCGGCATGCTGCGCGCCAGGAAGGGCCGCGTCGTCCTCATCTCCTCCGTGGTGGGCCTGTACGGCGGCCCCGGGCAGGCCAACTACGCCGCCTCCAAGGCGGGTCTTGTCGGTTTCGCGCGCTCGCTCGCCCGGGAGCTGGGGTCGCGCAATCTCACCTTCAACGTCGTCGCGCCCGGTTTTGTCGACACGGACATGACCAAGGTCCTGACGGACGAGCAGCGGGCGAACATCGTCTCGCAGGTGCCGCTCGGCCGTTACGCGCGGCCCGAGGAGATCGCCGCCACGGTGAAGTTCCTCGCCTCGGACGACGCCTCGTACATCACTGGAGCCGTCATCCCTGTTGACGGCGGATTGGGCATGGGTCACTGATCACATGAGCGGAATTCTCGACGGCAAGCGGATCCTGATCACGGGTGTGCTGATGGAGTCGTCCATCGCCTTCCACGCGGCCAAGGTCGCGCAGGAGCAGGGTGCCGAGGTCATCCTGACCGCCTTCCCGCGGCCCACGCTCACCGAGCGCATCGCCAAGAAGCTGCCCGAGCCCGCCAAGGTCATCGAGCTCGACGTGACGAACCAGGAGCACCTGGACCGCCTCGCGGGCATCGTGAAGGACGAGCTCGGCGGCCTCGACGGCGTCGTGCACTCCATCGGCTTCGCGCCGCAGGGGGCCTTCAACTTCCTCGAGGCGACCTTCGAGGACGTCTCCACGGCCATGCACGTGTCGGCGTACTCCCTGAAGTCGCTCACCATGGCCTGCCGGCCGCTGTTCGAGAACGGCGCCTCGGTCGTCGGTCTCACCTTCGACGCGCAGTACGCGTGGCCGAAGTACGACTGGATGGGCCCCGCCAAGGCCGCCCTTGAGGCCACGAGCCGCTACCTCGCCCGCGACCTGGGCAAGGAGGACGTCCGCTGCAACCTGATCTCCGCGGGCCCGATCGGCTCCATGGCGGCCAAGTCCATCCCGGGCTTCGCCGACCTCGCGGACGTCTGGAACACCCGCTCCCCGCTCGAGTGGGACATGGCCGACCCCGAGCCCGCGGGCCGCGGCATCGTCGCGCTGCTCTCGGACTTCTTCCCGAAGACCACCGGCGAGATCATCCACGTCGACGGCGGCGTGCACATGATGGGTGCCTGATCCCCGCACGGGTGCGCCGACGCCCCGCCCTCCCGCACGCCGCGGGCAGGCGGGGCGTCGCCCGTTCGGCCTCCTGACCGGGCGCGGGCGGGCCCGTGCCGCGCACCCTGGAGTGTGCGCTGGTCACCCGGTGCGGTGCTCGCCACCGCCCTCGCCCTCCTCGTCTCCCTTCCCTACGACCTTCCCTACGCGGGCTTCCCCCACGACGCCGTGTCGCACGGCAGCGGGGGAGGAGGGACGGAGACCCGTACGTCGGCCGACGGGGTGCCGGAGTCCCGCGTGCCCGTCGGGGGAGTGTCGGAGACCCGTACCGCCGTCGGCGAGGAACCCGAGGACGCCGCACGGGACGGCCGCGAGGACCGGCCCTTCGGCGCGGAGTGCCGCAGCAGCGTCCAGGGGTCGACGGCTGTCGCCTACTGCCACAACCCCTACCCCGAGAGCGACCGGGTCCGGCTGCACATCGAGTGCGACCGCTGGTGGGACGTGGACAGCGACAGCCGCCCGGTCACGGCCGGACCCGCCACCACCGTGCGGCTCACCGGACGGTGCTGGAAGGAGATCCGCGCGGTGTGGGTCAGCCACCAGCGGTGATCTGACCGCGACCGGTCCTAAGCGGACCGCCGGCTGCCGGGCGGCCCGTCAGGCGTCGGCCGCGAGGCGCTCGGGACGGCACAGGTACGGATAGCTCGCCGCCTCCGCGGCGGCGGCCTCCGCGTCCTGCGCCCGGATCGCCTCCACCAGACGGCTGTGGTCCATGTACGCGGCGGGCGTCAGCTCGCGGCCGATGTCCTCGCGCAGCCAGTCCCGCAGGACCTCGCCGAGATCCGCGTACATCGCCGTCATGACGTCGTTGTGGGACGCGGCCACCACCGCCAGGTGCAGGGTCGAGTCGGCCGTCACGAACGCCTCGGCGTCGCCCGACGCCCAGGCCTCCTCGCGCCGGGCGAGGAGCGAGTCGAGCTGCCGCAGGTCCCGTTCGGTGCGCCGCTCAGCGGCGAGCTTCGCCGCGCTCGACTCCAGCGTGGCCCGCAGCTCGGCGATGTGCCGGGGGCTCGCGTCGGCGAACCTGCGCTGCATCACGCCCGCGAGCTCACTGGTGGCGACCACATAGGTGCCCGAGCCCTGCCGGATGTCGAGCAGGCCGTTGTGGGCGAGCGCGCGGACGGCCTCGCGCACCGTGTTCCTCGCCACACCCAACTGCTCCACCAGCTCGGGCTCGGTCGGGATGCGGGAGCCCACCGGCCACTCGCCGGACGAGATCTGATTGCGCAGCTCGGAGATGACCTGCTCGGAGAGCGCCGAGCGGCGAGGGGTGGTCAGCGGCATGACGTTCCTTCGGGCGAGCGGTCACGGGCGATCGGTGCGACGACACGACAGCGATTCAACAGGTACGGGCGGGACTGTGGCGATTGGACAGCCGATCGGACAGCCGATTGGACAGCCAATCATCCCATGATTCTATGATGGCCTCATGGCGAGTGAGGAAGCGAAGACGACGACCGCCGCGGGCGCGGGCACGCCGACGAGCACGAAGACACCCCCCGCGGACCCCGCCGGGCGGGTGTCCGCCGCGCGGGAGTCCGTGGACGGGACGCCCGGCGGGCTGTCCTCCCGCGGGCGGTCCTCCCGCGGGCTGTCCTCCGGTGTGCGGTCCTCCGGCAGGTCCTCCGGTACGGGGCCGTCCGGGGGCGGACAGCCCGCCACGCGCGCGTGGGCGACGCGTCTGGTCGTCGTCGGCATCGTCCTCGCGGCGCTCAACCTGCGGCCCGCCATCACCAGCCTCGGCGCGCTTCTCGAAGAGGTGCGCGACGGACTCGGCATGAGCGGCACCCTTGCGGGCCTCCTCACCTCCGTGCCCCCGCTGTGCTTCGCGGTCTTCGGAAGCCTCGCGCCGCGCCTCGCCCGCCGCTTCGGCCCTCCCGCGGTGGTGTGCGCGGGCATGGTGGCCATCGCCGCGGGCCTGCTGATACGCCCCTTCGTCGGCGGCACGGTCGGCTTCCTCGCCGCCAGCGCGCTCGCCCTCATGGGCATCGCCGTCAGCAACGTCCTGATGCCGGTGATCGTCAAGCGCTGGTTCCCCGACCGCGTCGGTTCGATGACGGGCCTGTACTCGATGGCCCTCGCGCTCGGCACCTCGCTCGCGGCCGCCGTCACCGTGCCCCTGACCGACGCCCTGGGCGGCAGCTGGCGCACCGGCCTCGCGGTGTGGGCGACGATCGCCGTCGTCGCCGTCGTGCCGTGGATCCCGCTGACGCGCCACCGCGCCGCCGGGGAGGCGGGCGCCGAACGCGTGCCCGCCGCCGTGCGGCGGCAGGACGAGGCGCTGCGCATCACGCACAGCCGCACCGCGTGGGCCCTCGCCTGCTTCTTCGGCCTCCAGGCCACCGCCGCGTACATCACCATGGGCTGGATGCCGCAGATCTTCCGGGACGCGGGGGTGCCCGCGGGCGAGGCCGGTGTGCTGCTCGCCGTCACCATGGCCATGGGTGTGCCCCTCGCCTTCGTCATCCCGCGCGTGGCCACGCGGCTGCCCCACCAGGGTCCCGTGGTGGCCGTCCTCGGCGCCTGCGGTCTCGCCGGGTACGCGGGCCTGTACTTCGCCCCGGCGGGCGGCGCCTGGGCGTGGGCGCTGCTGTGCGGCATCTCCAACTGCGCCTTCCCGCTGGCCCTCACGATGGTCGGCATGCGCGCCAGGAGCAGCGCGGGCGTCGCCAAGCTCTCCGCCTTCGCGCAGAGCACCGGCTATCTGATCTCGATCCCGGGACCGCTGCTCGTCGGCGTGCTCTACCAGCACAGCGGCGGCTGGGGCCTGCCGATCGCGCTCATGGCGGGTTTGATGGTGCCGCAGATCGCCGTCGGCATCCTCGCGGGCCGTGACCGCACCGTCGAGGACGAGGTGGCGGCCAGGGCGGCGGCCGCGCGGCCGGGGGCGTGACTGCGGCTCCGGGGGCCGGCGCGGGTGAGTGATCCTGCCTTCGGCGGCTTGTGTACGGGTGCCGGGTCCGACTCCGATGGCTCCTGTACGGGGGCCACGCCCGACTCCGGCGGAATGTGTACGGGTGCCGGGCTCGACTCCGACGGCTCCTGTACGGGTGCCAGGGCCCGGCTCTGACGGCTCCTGTACGGGGGTCCGGCCCGACCCCGGCGGCTCCCGTGCGGGGGAGGGGTGCGAGACTTGCCCCATGCCCGTGCTCGACCCGAACCCCCAGAACGGCCAGAAGAAGCTCCTGATCGTGCTCGGAGCGATGCTGGCCATCACCGTCGTCATCGGAATCATCGCCTCGGTGGCCTCCCCCTGACGGCGGCTCAGCAGGCCCGCGGGTGCCCAGCGCCGACGCATGGTGGGGCTAGCACCACCATCCCCTAGGGGGCCAGGGTCAGGGTCAACTGGGTGGATCACCGGATGGGTCGAGGGACCCGGACTCCGTACCTTCGAGATGTGGCCGCGAACACGCGGTACGGAGCACTCGAAGACCATGGAGGCGGCATGTCGGCCCGTTCGCACACCCGGCGCGACCCGGCGGACCGGGCGAGGCCGGCCGCCATCGAGATCCAGCTCCCGTGGTGGGCCATAGCCCTGCCCGCGATCGCCTTCGCGGCCCTGCTCCTGCTCATCCTGAACCCCGCCGACGCGCACGCGGCAAGCAGCGAGCCCGCCGTCTCGGACCTCCTCGAGCGCCTCCGGGCCCTCCTGCACGTCGCCGCCTGACCCCGGCCCGCCCCTCCCGTGCCGCTGCGCCGCCAGGACGGACACAAGATCGCGGTCGAGCCCGCCCGAAAGCCCGCGGTCGGCTCGGAAACCGCCCCCGACCTCGTACGTCACGTGGTGGACGCCCCGTCACCCGTGTCGGCAGAGCGGGTCAACTCCCTGCGCTCCATGGCGTGTTTCATGCGAAGCTGGGAGGTATGAGCGTCGAAGAACTCCGCAGGATTGTCCTCTTCCGGCATGCGAAGGCCGACTGGCCCCAGGTGTCCGACCACGAGCGGCCGCTCGCCGACCGCGGCCGCAAGGATGCCCCTGTCGCCGGCCGCAAGCTCTCCGAGACCGGCATCGCCTTCGACCTGGCCCTCTGCTCGACGGCCGTCCGGACCCGCGAGACGTGGAAGCTCGCCGTCCAGGAACTGCCACAGCGCCCCCGGACGGTGTACGAGGACCGGCTCTATGAGGCCTCGCCCGGCGAGCTGATCGCCGTGCTCAACGAAACCCCGGACGACGCCAGGGACGTGATCCTGATCGGCCACAACCCGGGCGTCCACGGACTCGCCGACGTCCTGGCCGGAGAAGCGGAGGGAGACGCGCGGGTGCGCATGAACCGCCGCGGCTTCCCGACGTCGGCCTTCGCCGTCCTGACGCACACCGGCTCCTGGAAGACCCTGGAGCCGGGCACGGCCACTCTCGTGGACTATTGGGCGCCTTCGGAGTAGCGGCACGGCACCGGCACACAGCGGGGCCCGGCGTCTCGGAGGACGCCGGGCCCCGCCCTGCTTGCTCTCATACCGAGCGGGTCCCGGCCGTCCTGCTCGCCGGGCCCGCGCTGGTCCGGTCCGGACCGGACCAGACCGGTCCTCAGTCCTGGTCCAGATGCATGTTCGCGGCCTCGACCTCTTCGCGGGTGATGCCGAGGAGGTACAGGACGGTGTCCAGGAAGGGGACGTTCACCGCGGTGTGGGCGGCCTCACGGACCATCGGCTTGGCGTTGAAGGCGACGCCGAGACCGGCGGCGTTCAGCATGTCCAGGTCGTTGGCGCCGTCGCCGATCGCCACCGTCTGCTCGAGGGGCACGCCCGCCTCGGCGGCGAAGCGGCGCAGCAGCCTGGCCTTGCCCGCCCGGTCCACGATCTCGCCGCTCACCCTGCCGGTGAGCTTGCCGTCCACGATCTCCAGCGTGTTGGCGTGGGCGAAGTCCAGGCCGAGACGTTCCTTCAGGTCGTCGGTGACCTGGGTGAAGCCGCCGGAGACGACACCGACCTGGTAGCCGAGGCGCTTGAGGGTGCGGATGAGGGTGCGCGCGCCCGGGGTGAGCCGTACCTCGGCCCTGACCTTGTCCACGGAGGACACGTCCAGGCCCTCGAGCAGGGCGACGCGGGCGTGCAGCGACTCCTCGAAGTCGAGTTCGCCGCGCATGGCCGCCGTGGTCACGGCGGCGACCTCCTCCTCGCAGCCCGCGTGCGCGGCGAAGAGCTCGATCACCTCGTCCTGGATGAGGGTCGAGTCGACGTCCATCACGACCAGGCGCTGGGCGCGGCGGTGCAGGCCCGCGGCGACCACCGCGACGTCCACTCCGAGGGCGCGTGCCTCCGTCGCGAGTGCGGTGCGCAGCGGTTCGGTCTCCGTACCGGAGACGGCGAACTCCACTGCGGTGACCGGGTACTTGGCGAGGCGGAAGATACGGTCGATGTTGCCGCCGGTCCCGGTGATGCGGGCGGCGATCGCGGCCGTCGACTCGGCGGTGAGCGGATGTCCGAGGACGGTGACCAGGGACCGGCCGAGGCCGCGCGGGCGGTTGTCGCCCCGGCCCGAGATGATCTCGGCCTGGAGCTTCAGGGACTCCGCCCAGCTGTGCACGGTGGCCCGCAGGTCGCCTTCGAGGCCGGGCTGCGGGGCGGTGACGAGGGCGCACAGCACTATCCGGCCACGGGTCACGACCTGCTCGATGTCGATGACGTCGACGGAGTAGGCCGCGAGGGTGTCGAAGAGCCCGGCGGTCATGCCCGGACGGTCCTTGCCGAAGATCTTGACGAGGAGCGTGGGGAGGTCGGCGGGGGCGTGGGCGCCTGTCGGCGGCGCGGGCGTACGGGACTCCGGCGCGGGCGCGCCGGAGTCCGCCGGTACGGGCGCGAGGGAACCTGCCAGTACGGGCGCGCCAGGGGTCTTGGGGGGCGTCGAGGCACTCATGGTGATCCCCACGGTAGCTGGCCCCACGCGACGGCCGACGGGCGTGTCCGGCCCTCGGACGCCCGGCCCACCAGCCCCTCGACCGCCTGTTGCCCGGGGTCCGCCGGAGAGTGGGGACCTGTTAACCCGGGGCACGGAGGCCTCTCCCCGGGGCCTCGCGCGGGTGCGGCGGGCCCTCAGTCCTCGCGCCCCCGCGGTGGCTTCCGCCGAGGTGGTGGGGGAGGCGCCGGGGGTGGTGGGGGCGGAGGCGGCGGCCAGTCCGTCTCACCCCGGCGTCCGGGCCGTGAGCCGTCACCCGGCGGCGGCACCACGGGCCCGGCCACCGTGGGCGCCCCGCTCACCGGAGGCGGCGCCTGCGGCGCGGGCGGCCCGTACTCAGGCCCCCCTCCACCACGCCCCGACCCCCACTCGTCGCGCCCCCCACCCACTCCACGGGGACCGCCCGCACCGGAGCCGTGCCTGCCGGCTGGGGGTCCGGGTGTGTGGCTGCCGCCCGCGTACCTGCCACCCGTGGGCCCGGGTGCGTGCCCGCCGCCCGCGTACCCATCGCCCGCAGACCCGCCGTCCGCGGACCCGCTGCCCGGGGGCGAGCCGTCCGGGTACCTGTCGCCTGGGGGTCCGGGTGTGTGCCCACCACCCGCGTAGCCATCGCCCCCAGGCCCGCCGCCCGCGTACTCACCCCCCACGTACCTGTCGCCCCCAGGCCCGCCGCCCGCGTACCCATCGCCCGCAGGCCCGCCGCCCGCGTACCTGTCGCCCGGGGGCGAGCCGTTCGGGTACCTGTCGCCCGTGGGTCCGGGTGCGTGCCCGCCGCCCGCGTACCCGCTGCCCGGGGGCGAGCCGTCCGGGGGCGATCCGTCCGCGTGTCCACCACCCGCGTACCTGTCGCCCCCATACCCGCCGCCCGCAGGCGAGCCGTCCGGGTGCCTGCCACCCGTGGGCCCGGGTGCGTGCCCGCCGCCCGCGTACCCATCGCCCGCAGGCCCGCCGCCCCCGGCCGAGCCGCCCGCATACCTACCGCCCGCGGAACCGACCCCGTCCCCAGCACCTCCGTACCCCCCGCCCCCGGAAGCACCGCCCCCGGAGCCCTCCCCCTGACCCGACCAGCCCCGCGGTTCCCGCGGTTCCCCCGGCTCCCGCCGCACCTGAAGGTACGGATTCGTCTCCGCCCGCGGCGGCCGGAAGGGCGTGCTCTGCCGATACGGCCCGGACGCCGACCCCGAGGACTGCGCCCCCTGCTCAGGGAACCCCCCGGACCTCGGGGACGCCCCGCCCCCGGGGGACGACACCCCCGGAACCAAGTCCTCCGCAGCCCCGCCCGCCCCGAACGCCAGTGGCGAGGCGCGACCCCCCGCCGCCCCCGTGGCCCGGGCGAGGAGAGCCCCCGCGGCCCCGGCGGCAAGACCCCAGGCCGCGCCCAGAAGCACCGCCGCGCCGAGGCGGCCGCGCAGTTCGAGTCCCGCCCCGAACGCGTCGAAGCCGAGGACCGACAGGGAGGCGTCCGCGGAGACCTCGGTCAGCCAGGTCATCAGGGGCAGGCCGACCGCCGTCACGAGGCCGAGTGACAGCGCGCAGCGGGCGACGAAGCCGGCGGCGCCCGTGTCCCGCGCCGACGGGCTGCGCACGGCGGTGAGCACCCCGGCGAACAGCATCATCAGGACCGCGGCCACCGCGAGCAGCCAGACCCTGCCGTCCAGTTCCGCGAGCCGGTCCAGGGTCAGTGGCCTGTTCGTGTCGCCGCGCAGCAGATCGTCCACCGGGTCGGGCAGGAAGCGGGTGAGCGGGCCGGACGCCTCCCCGTCGTAGGGGACGAGGAGGCCGACGGGCAGCCCGAGGAACACCCCGTTGGGCGTGCCGAGCAGCGCGCCGCCCGCGATCCGCTTCGGATGGGCGTCACCGATCATCGCGTACGCCGCCGCGGCGATCCCGGCGAGCACGGCCGTCAGGACCACCGTCACCAGGGCGGACGCGGCAGGCCGCACCAGGCGGTGCACGGCACCGAGGCCGGGCGGCAGCGGGGTGCGGCGGGAGGCGAGCAGCGCGATGACCAGCACGACGGTCACCCAGACGGCGCCGCCGAGCAGCGTGGCACCCGTGTCGACGGTGAAGCCGACGGCGGCCTCCGCCTCCGCGAGATCGCCGAGCCGGTCGGGCAGCAGCCCGCCGACGTCCCCGATGCCGCCGATGTCCTTGAGTCCGTCGGGAATCCGGTCGGTGATTCCGTCGGGAAGATTGTCCAGACCTTTGTCGACGCCTTTGTCGATTCCCTTGTCGATACCGAGCTGTTGGCCGTCGATCGTGATGACATCGTGTCCCGCCCACGCGAGGCCACCGAGCATGCCGAGGAAAAGGATGATCACCGTGCCCGCGCGGGCGCAGAGTTCGCCGGGTGAGATCACCACTCCCGCGCCGCGCAGGGAACGCAGGAAGAAGAAGGCGAGTAACACCGCCCCCACCAGACTCACGCCGAGCGGGGTGACCTCGATGGCGGTGTCCGCCTGCGCGCCCTCGAGGCCGGAGGCCGACACATCACCGGAAGGGGCGATCGAACCGCCGACGCCCAGGGCCACCGCCGCCGCGGTCATCGGCCCGAGGGAGCCCGCCGCGTCCGCGCCGAGCAGATGGAGCCCGAGCGCCGCGGTGCCCGCCATGCCGATGAGCGCCCAGCTGACCGCGGCGATCGCGGAGAGCAGGACGTCCCCCCAGGGAACGCCTCGGCGCACGTCCTTGTACCGGCCGGTCTCCATCGGACCCCCCGAGCTCGCAGCGCGTCGCCCTCCTCGTGCGGACGCACCGTCATGCCGGGCACGGCAGAGATGGCGAACAGAACATCGCATCGCTGACATGAGAGACATGCACTTTATGTACGCGATCCGTACTCGCTGAGAGCCCTTACCACTTTCCGGGGTGGTATCCGCCCCGTCAACGGGGCAGTCATAGTGGCCCGTACGCAGTCTTCACAAGGCCCGACTTTCGGTCAGAGGCCTTCGCCTGAAATAGTTCCTCCCGATGTTCGACATCCCTAGACTCCCCATGGTGGGGCAACTCGGGGGACAACTCAGTGGGGCATGGAGTGCCGGAACTCGTACTGGAATTGAATGGCAGGACCTGGACGCTCGATTCGTCCAGGGCGTACACCCTTGGACGTGATCCACAGGGCGACATCGCGCTCGACGACGCCAGGGTCTCCTGGCGGCACGCGACGATCAGCTGGGGCGGGCGCAGTTGGGTCATCGAGGACCACGGCTCCACCAACGGCACCTTCGTGCAGGGGCAGCGGATCCAGCAGAGGGAGATCGGCCCCGGGTCGGCCGTCCATCTGGGCAACGCGACCGACGGCCCGCAACTGGTCCTCTCCGGCGGCGCCCACGGCGCTGCCGCTGCCATGTCCGCGCCGGGCGCGCAGCAGCAGGCACAGCACGCGCCGCCGCACCAGGCAGCGGGTCACGCCGTCGGCGGGCAGCAGGAAGCCCCCGGCTGGGCCGCCCAGGCCCAGCAGCCGCAGCAGGCACCGCAGCACCTCGCGCCGCAGCACCAGGCACCGCAGTACCAGGCGCCCGGGCAGCAGCTGCCGCAGCAGCAGGGCTGGCCGCAGCAGGGGCAGGGGCAGGTCCCGCAGCAGGGCCACGGCCAGGCGCCGCAGGGCCCGGGTGCGGGCGTGGGATCCGGCGGCGCGGCGGGGGCCCCGCCGGTCCACGGCGACCGCAGCCCGACCACGTACCACCAGTTCGCGCTTGGCCGAAAGATGCGCATCGGCCGCGCCCTGGAGAACGAGCTGGTGGTCTCCGACCTCCAGGTCTCGCGGCTGCACGCGGAGTTCACGGCGTCGCCCGACGGCCGCTTCGAGCTGCGCGACCTCGGCTCGCACAACGGTACGTACGTCAACGGCATGCCGATCGCGAAGTCGTCCACGGTCCTCATCGGCCCGAACGACATCGTCGGCGTCGGCCACTCGACGTTCCGCCTGGTCGGCGACCGCCTCGAGGAGTTCGTCGACACCGGTGCCGTCTCCTTCTCCGCGCGCCACCTGACCGTCACGGTCGACGGCGGCAAGCAGATCCTGAAGGACGTCTCCTTCGGTGTCCCGGAGAAGTCGCTGATCGCGGTCATCGGCCCCTCGGGCTCCGGAAAGTCGACCCTGCTCAAGGCGCTCACCGGCTACCGGCCCGCCAACCAGGGCGACGTCCTCTACGACAACCGGAACCTCTACAAGCAGTTCGCCGAGCTGCGCCAGCGCATCGGTCTGGTCCCGCAGGACGACATCCTGCACAAGGAGCTGACCGTCAACAAGGCGCTCAAGTACGCGGCCAAGCTCCGCTTCCCCGCCGACACCAGCGAGCAGGAGCGCCAGCAGCGCATAGGCGAGGTCCTGCGCGAGCTGAAGCTGGACATCCACAAGGACAAGAAGGTCACGTCCCTGTCCGGCGGTCAGCGCAAGCGCGTCTCGGTGGCCCTTGAGCTGCTCACCAAGCCGTCGCTGATCTTCCTGGACGAGCCCACGTCGGGCCTGGACCCGGGCATGGACCGTGACGTCATGCAGCTGCTGCGCGGGCTCGCGGACGACGGCCGCACGGTGCTCGTCGTCACGCACTCCGTGGCCGAGCTCGCCATCTGCGACAAACTGCTCGTGATGGCGCCGGGCGGCTCGGTGGCGTATTTCGGCCCGCCCGAGGAGGCCCTGAACTTCTTCGGCTACAGCACCTGGGCCGACGTCTTCTCCGCCTTCGAGAACTACCGCGACTACGACTGGGCGGGCCGCTGGAAGGGCTCGCAGCACTACCAGATGTACGCCGCGGACATCGACGCCGTCGCCGCGCAGTCCGTACACATGCCGCCGCCGCAGGCGATCAGCCCGCCCAAGCCGCAGGGCTGGGGCTCACAGCTGTTCACCCTGATCCGCCGCTATGTGTCCGTGATCGCCTCCGACAAGGGCTTCATGGCGCTGATGCTGATCCTGCCCGCGGTGCTCGGCGCGGTGAGCCTGCTCATCGACCCGGACAAGGGCCTGCTGCCGGTCGTGAACCCCAGGACCGGCAAGATCATCCCCAATGGCACGGCCACGACGGTGCTCCTGATCCTCGCGGTCGGCGCGTGCTTCGCGGGCGCCGCCAACTCGGTCCGCGAGCTGATCAAGGAACGGGTGATCTACGAACGGGAACGCGCGACCGGCCTGTCCCGTTCCGCGTACCTGATGTCCAAGGTCATCGTCCTCGGCGCCATCACCGTGCTACAGGGCGCCCTGGTCGGCGCCATCGGCTTCTCCACCCGGGAGATCCCGGAGAAGGGCCTGGTCCTCGGCGGCGGGGTGCTCCTGGAGCTGTCCCTGCCGATCATGGCGCTCGGCTTCACCTCGATGATGTTCGGTTTGATCATCTCGGCTCTGGTGAAGACCGCCGAGAAGACCATGCCGCTCCTGGTGATGTTCGCGATCATCCAGGTCGTCTTCACCGGCTGCCTGTTCATCCTGCACGGCACGGTCGGCGTCAACCAGTTCTCGTTCCTGATGCCCTCGCGCTGGGCCGTCGCCGCCGCCGGCGCGACCCTGGACTTCAACAGGATCAGCCCGAACCCGGACGACCCGGGCGCCACCGACCCGCTCTGGGACCACGAGGTCATGTCCTGGGTCATGGACATGGGCGCCCTGCTCGCCCTCGGCGCGCTGTGCGGCGTCCTCGTGGCCCGCTTCCTGCGCCGCCACGAGCCGGAGGTCATGCGCAAGTAGCGGTGTGCCGCCGCGCGCGAGGGCGTACGGCGGCACGAAGAAGGGCGGCACCCCGCGCGGGGTGCCGCCCTTCGGCATCTGTGAGCCTCGGAAGAGGTCCGGGTCGTCCGGCTCAGTAGGCGCTGTTGACGTTGTCGATGGAGCCGTAGCGGTCGGCGGCGTAGTTGGCCGCGGCCGTGATGTTGGCGACCGGGTCGTAGATGTTCGTCGAGGTGCCCTCGACGTGGTACGCGCTGAACGTCGGCTGGATCACCTGGAGCAGACCGATCGACGGGGTGCCGTTGATGGCATTGATGTCCCAGCCGTTCTTGGCGTTCGGGTTGCCCGTGGACTCCCGCATGATGTTGCGGTGCAGCCCGTCGTACGAGCCGGGGATGCCCTTGGACTTCATGATGTCGAGGGACTGGCGGATCCAGCCGTCGAGGTTGTTGGCGTAGACGGGCTTGCGGGCGGCGGCACGGCTGGCCGTCTCCTTGGCCTTGCGCTCGTCCTCGGCCCTCTTCTTCGCGGCGGCCTCGTCGGCGGCCTTCTTGTCGGCGGCGGCCTTCGCTGCGGCGTCCTTGGCCTGCTTGCTGGCGTTGGCCTGCTGCTTGCTGACGCTCGCCTGCACGGTCTGGGCGTGAGCGGGCGTCGTCCAGGCCGCCGAGTGGGTGCCGAGGGCCTCGGCCTGTGCTTCGGAGCTGCCCGGCACGATCGAGAAGGCGAGGGCGGCGGCACCCAGGGTGGCGACACCGGCGATCGAGAACTTCTGGGCCTTGGTCAGGGTGGAGCGACTATGACCAGAGGGGACGTGCTGGGACATGCGGGATGGACCTCTTCGTATCGGGGAGGCCGCTCTGCGCCGACGGGGGACGGACTGCTTCCGGCGAAACGCCGCGGTGCGAGGACCGCGGCGCCGAGCGACGGATGCAATTCTTAGCGGGCGCAAAATTGTGTGGCAAAGACGTGACGTACGATCCCGCTTAGTGGATCAGGGGGCGTGCCCCGGGCTTCCCTCCCCGCCCCCGTCCCACCCTTACGGGACCTTCACGTCCACTAGGCGGCTTCGTACGTGACGTGCGTCCTATGCGCGGGCTCACATCGGCGGCGTAACAGTCTCACCGAGAGTTGCTGCCGCAATGCTCTCGGTGAGCAAACTCATCCGCAGGTATGAGGTCCGCTCCTGTGGCTGTCCTGCCGGAGGCGGAGCGGCCGCCCGGCCCCTCCTCCCCGCGGGCACGCGCGCGTGCCCGCGGGACGCTCTCCTCGCGGGCGCGCGCGTGCGGGGACCCATGGGCCTAGGGCCGGGGGCCTAGGGAGCTGCCGCCACAGGACGGATACGCGCTGTCACAGCCCGCCGGTACGGTTGGGCCATGAAAGACGGACCCCGATCGGGGCTGTACGCGGTCAGCTCCGCCCTGCTCGCCATGAGCAGCCAGCTGGAGGTGCGCGACGTACTCAAGACGATCGTCGCCTCCGCCCGCGAGCTGCTCGACGCGGAGTACGCGGCGCTCGGTGTCCCCGACGACCACGGCGGCTTCGCCCAGTTCGTCGTCGACGGCGTCAGTGACGAGCAGTGGAAGGCCATCGGCCCGCTGCCCCGCCAGCACGGCATCCTCGCCGCGATGCTGCGCAGGGCCGAGCCCGAGCGCCTCGCCGACGTCCGCGAGGACCCCCGCTTCGAGGGCTGGCCCGCCGCCCACCCGGACATGTCCGATTTCCTCGGCCTGCCGATCCTGCACGGCGAGGAGACCCTCGGCGCCCTCTTCCTCGCCAACAAGCGGTGCGCCAAACCGGCCGGCGGCTGCGGCTTCGACGAGGACGACGAGGAACTCCTGTCGATCCTCGCCCAGCACGCCGCGATCGCCCTGACCAACGCCCGTCTGTACGAGCGCAGCCGTGAGCTCACCATCGCCGAGGAGCGCTCCCGCCTCGCCCACGAGCTGCACGACGCCGTCAGCCAGAAACTCTTCTCGCTGCGCCTGACCGCACAGGCCGCGGCCGCCCTGGTGGACCGCGACCCGACGCGCGCCAAGGGCGAACTCCAGCAGGTCGCGGCGCTCGCAGCCGAGGCGGCGGACGAGCTGCGGGCCGCCGTCGTGGAGCTGCGTCCCGCCGCCCTGGACGAGGACGGCCTGGTCGCGACCCTGCGCACGCACGTCCAGGTCCTCGACCGCGCCCACTCCGCCACGGTCACGTTCGACAGCAGCGGAGTGCGCGCCCTGCCCGCCGCGCAGGAGGAGGCGATGCTGCGCGTGGCCCAAGAGGCCCTGCACAACGCCCTGCGGCACGCGAGGGCGCAGAGCGTCGGCGTCGCCCTGCACAAGCGCGGACCCGGCGCGGTCCTCCGGATCACCGACGACGGCAGGGGCTTCGACCCGCGCACGGTGCGGCGCGCGGGACGGCACTTGGGGCTGGTCTCCATGCGGGACCGGGCGGGCGGGGTCGGCGGACGGCTGGCCGTGGAGTCGGAGCCCGGCAAGGGCACGACGATCGAGATGGAGGTCCCCGGTGGCTGACGCCGTGGTCAATTCGAAGGCAGCGATCAGAGTGCTCCTGGTGGACGACCACCAGGTGGTCCGGCGCGGTCTGCGTACGTTCCTGGAGGTCCAGGAGGACATCGAGGTCGTCGGTGAGGCCGCGGACGGCGCCGAGGGCGTCGTGGCCGCCGAGGAGCTGAAGCCCGACGTCGTCCTGATGGACGTCAAGATGCCCGGCATGGACGGCGTCGAGGCCCTGCGCAAGCTGCGCGAGCTGGCGAACCCCGCGCGCGTGCTGATCGTCACCAGCTTCACCGAGCAGCGCACGGTGGTCCCGGCCCTGCGCGCGGGCGCGGCGGGCTATGTGTACAAGGACGTGGACCCCGACGCCCTCGCCGGCGCCATCCGCTCCGTGCACGCCGGGCACGTGCTGCTCCAGCCCGAGGTGGCGGGCGCGCTCCTGTCCCAGGAGGAGACCCACACCCCGCAGGGCAGAGGCAGCTCCCTCACCGAGCGGGAGCGCGAGGTGCTCGGCCTGATAGCGGACGGCCGGTCCAACCGCGAGATCGCCCGCGCCCTCGTGCTCTCCGAGAAGACCGTCAAGACCCATGTGTCGAACATCCTCATGAAGCTCGACCTCGCCGACCGCACCCAGGCGGCCCTGTGGGCCGTGCGGCACGGCGTGGCGGGCTGATTCCCGCAGGTCCCGGCGGGGCCCCGCCAGGGCGGCCAGGAGCGTCGCGTTCCGGGCTGAGATTCATACCGTCGTGTGGATGTCCCCCGTTCGGCGCAACCCGGCGGAGGCTGCGCCGTTCTCCAGTGCGTGCTGCGGCGGCTGGCCGCAGCTTCTGCTCAGGAGGACGCAAGAAGTGAAGAACCTGAAGAAGGCCGCTGCCGTCACGATGGTGGCCGGCGGCCTGGTTGCGGCCGGTGCCGGTATCGCGTCGGCGCAGGGCGGCGCGGACGCCCACGGGGCGGCGAAGAACTCTCCCGGCGTCGTCTCCGGCAACCTCGTCCAGGCCCCGATCCACGTCCCGGTGAACGCGTGCGGCAACTCCGTCACCGTGATCGGCGCCCTGAACCCGACGTTCGGGAACGTCTGCGAGAACGTCTGACCGCACCCGCGCACCCGCGCACCCGACCGCATCCGCGCACCCGACCGCATCCGTGCGCTCCGGCGACAGCCCCGGACCCCCTGCGTCCGGCACCCCCCGCCGAAGCGCCGAAGCGCCGGAGCGTCGCGAGCGCCGAAGCGTCGCACACGTCCTGACCCCACAGCCGGGGTCACCGCGTCATCAGTGAGGAACACTTCCCCATGAACATCGCCAAGAAGGCCGCCCTGGCCGTCGCCGTCGCCGGTATCGCTGCGGGCGCGTCCGCCGGTGCCGCCTCCGCCGCCTCCGAGGCCAACGGCGTGGCCACCGGCTCCCCGGGCGTCGGCTCCGGCAACCTGGCCCAGGTCCCGGTCCACGTCCCCGTGAACGCCACCGGCAACAGCGTGAACGTGATCGGCGTCCTGAACCCGGCCTTCGCCAACGCCACGGTCAACCGGTGACACGCCGCCCCCTCGGGTAGCCGCACACCACCCCTCCGGGCGGAGGGCCCCGCGAACCACCAGTCCGCGGGGCCCTCCGGCACCCACACCCGCCGCAGCCCCGGAACCCCGCAGCCCCCGGACGCCGGGCGCCCCTACCTCCCGCCGCCCCGCTCCCGCTCCTCCACACAAGCGTTGTACGCGGCCACCTGCGCCCGCCGGGCGACCCGCTCCACCGGCCGCAGCGCCTGCGCCCGAGCCCCCATCTGCGACGCGCTCACGGCGCCGCCGTGCCCGTTCTCGTATGCCACCGCAATCAGCAGACCCACCCGCTGCGCCAGCTCCAACACCCGCACCGCGCGCGGCGGATACCCCGGCGCGAGCAGCTCGCGGCCCCGCTCGGACCGTGCCCGGTACGCGTCGAGCGCGGCCTCCGCGACCGGACCCGACGCCGCCACGTCGAGCCGCGCGAGCACCTCCGTGGCCTCCCGCAGCGCGTCCGCCAGCTCGCGCTCCGCCTCGCCCAGCGAGGGCACGTCAGCGGGCGGCGCCACCCGCACCGGCAGGCAGTGCCACACGACCTCCACATGGACGTCCGCCGCCTCCGCCGCGCCCTCGGGCCCCGCCTCCGTCACCTCCGGCACGAGCCCGTACGGCGCACCCGAGGCGACCACGGCCTCCTCGGCCTCCAGGGCGCGCTCGTTGAAGGCGGGCGGCCCGCTCAGACCGAGCGGATGCCCCGGCGCGGGCAGTGCCACCCGAAGCCCCGTCGCACCGAGCGCCCGCAGCCGCCCCAGCGCCAGCGAGAGGCCGACCGGCGCGGACTCGCCCGGCAGCCCCTCGACCCGGTGCACCGCGTCGCCGCCCACGATCGCGTGCACCGCGTCATCGGGAGAAACAAGTCCGGCCAAAAGGGCGTTTCCCCAAGCGGCCAAGCGTCCTGAACGTGGTTCCGAGAGCATGCACACAGCCTAAGGACCGGGCTCGGCACGGGAACGGCCGACCGGTGGCGTAGGTTTTATCCGGGGGCCGCGTCCACAGACGCGGACACGCGAGCGACAGCCGAGAAGAGCAATGGGAGACAACGCGCTCATGAGCGATGTACTGGAGCTTCAGGACGTATCCGTGGTCCGGGAGGGCCGGGCTCTGGTGGACCAGGTCTCCTGGTCGGTGAAGGAAGGGGAGCGCTGGGTCATCCTCGGCCCGAACGGCGCGGGCAAGACCACCCTCCTCAATGTCGCGTCCAGCTACCTCTTCCCGAGCACGGGCACCGCCACCATCCTCGGCGAGCAGCTCGGCAGGGTCGACGTCTTCGAGCTGCGCCCGCGCATCGGCATGGCCGGCATCGCCATGGCCGACAAGCTCCCCAAGCGCCAGACGGTCCTACAGACGGTCCTCACGGCCGCGTACGGCATGACCGCCGGCTGGCACGAGGACTACGAGGACATCGACGAGCAGCGCGCCCGCGCCTTCCTCGACCGCCTCGGCATGAGCGACTACCTGGACCGCAGGTTCGGCACCCTCTCCGAGGGCGAGCGCAAGCGCACCCTGATCGCCCGCGCCCTGATGACCGACCCCGAGCTGCTGCTCCTCGACGAGCCCGCCGCGGGCCTCGACCTCGGCGGCCGCGAGGACCTCGTACGCCGTCTCGGCAGGCTCGCGCGCGACCCCATCGCCCCCTCGATGATCATGGTCACGCACCACGTGGAGGAGATCGCCCCCGGCTTCACCCACGTCCTGATGATCCGCCAGGGCAAGGTGCTCGCCGCGGGCCCGCTGGAGCTCGAGCTGACCTCGCGCAACCTCTCCCTCTGCTTCGGCCTGCCGCTGGTCGTCGAGCAGCGCGGCGACCGCTGGTCGGCACAGGGCCTCCCGCTCGGCTGATCGCACACGCCCTGTCGGGCACGGGACCCGCGGACCTACCATGACCGGGTGGACATCGACGCATGGGTGTGGTGGCTGATCGGCGCGGCCGCCCTCGGAATCCCGCTGGTAGTGACCGCGATGCCGGAGTTCGGCATGCTCGCCGTCGGCGCGGTCGCCGCCGCCGTGACCGCGGCACTCGGCGGTGCCGTGGTCCTTCAGGTGGTGGTCTTCGCCGTGGTCTCGGTCGCGCTCATCGCGGTCGTACGCCCGATCGCCGCCCGGCACCGCTCGCAGCGGCCCGAACTCGTCAGCGGGGTCGAGGCGTTGAAGGGCAGATCCGCCGTCGTCCTGGAGCGGGTCGACTCCTCCGGCGGACGCATCAAGCTGGCGGGCGAGATCTGGTCCGCGCGGCCGCTCGACAAGGACCAGAGCTATGAGGCCGGCCAGGAGGTGGACGTGGTCGAGATCGACGGAGCGACAGCCGTGGTGATCTGAGTGCCCTTCCGCGTCCGAGCGCCGGTCCGACGCCAACTGGCCCTCGCCGGCCGGGAAGTGACGGCCCGTAATGGCAGGGTGATCCCGAACGACCCACGGGCCGCGCGCCGTTCTGACAGACTCGACCGGCGGACCGGAAGATCTTCCGGAACACCGCAACCATCCGGGAACACGAAGCATGAAGGGTACGGGGAACCACGATGGAACCAATCATCATCGTCCTGATCATTCTGGTGGTGCTGGTCTTCATCGCCCTGATCAAGACGATCCAGGTCATCCCACAGGCCAGCGCCGCCATCGTGGAGCGCTTCGGCCGCTACACCCGCACCCTGAACGCGGGCCTGAACATCGTCGTCCCGTTCATCGACTCCATCCGCAACCGCATCGACCTGCGTGAACAGGTCGTGCCCTTCCCGCCCCAGCCGGTGATCACCCAGGACAACCTGGTCGTGAACATCGACACCGTCATCTACTACCAGGTCACCGACGCCCGCGCCGCGACGTACGAGGTCGCCAGCTACATCCAGGCGATCGAGCAGCTCACCGTCACCACCCTGCGCAACATCATCGGCGGCATGGACCTGGAGCGGACCCTGACCTCCCGCGAGGAGATCAACGCGGCCCTGCGCGGCGTCCTCGACGAGGCCACGGGCAAGTGGGGCATCCGCGTCAACCGCGTCGAGCTCAAGGCGATCGAGCCGCCCACCTCCATCCAGGACTCGATGGAGAAGCAGATGCGCGCCGACCGCGACAAGCGCGCCGCGATCCTCCAGGCCGAGGGTGTCCGCCAGTCCGAGATCCTGCGGGCCGAGGGTGAGAAGCAGTCCGCGATCCTGCGCGCCGAGGGCGAGGCCAAGGCCGCGGCCCTGCGCGCCGAGGGCGAGGCCCAGGCGATCCGCACGGTCTTCGAGTCCATCCACGCGGGCGACCCGGACCAGAAGCTCCTCTCCTACCAGTACCTCCAGATGCTGCCGAAGATCGCCGAGGGCGACGCCAACAAGCTCTGGATCGTGCCCAGCGAGATCGGCGACGCCCTCAAGGGCCTCGGCGGTGCCCTCGGCAACTTCGGCCCGCTCTCCGGCGGCGGCTCCTCCGGCGGCGGCGCGGCCACCGTCAAGAGCCCGAGCGGTGTGGAGCGCCGCGAACAGCCGCCCATCGACTGACCCGCGCACTCGCGCACTCGCGTACGGATACGACGTCGGGGGCGCCCTCTTCGGAAGAGGGCGCCCCCGACGTCGTACGCGCGCCTAAGCGGCGGGCTGGGCCAGCCAGTCCGGCAGGGCCTCGAAGTCCTCGCGGCCGAGCGCCAGCAGCATCGCGTCCGCGGGCGTCGGCTCGAACGGCTGGCGAAGCAGCGGCATCTGCGCCTGCTCCGGCGTACGGTCCGCCTTGCGGTGGTTGTCGAGCGCGCACGACGCCACCGTGTTCAGCCAGGAGTCCGCGCCGCCCCGGGAGCGCGGCACCACGTGGTCCACGGTCGTCGCCCTTCTGCCGCAGTACGCGCACCGGTGCTGGTCACGCACCAGGACACCGCGCCGCGACCAAGGGGCGCGTCTTCGGAAAGGCACCCGTACATAACGGCACAACCTGATCACCCGGGGCACCGGAAGCTCGACGGCGGCGGCGCGCACGCGCAGCGCGGGGTGGGCCTGTTCGACAACGGCCTTGTCCTGGAGAACCAGCACGACGGCGCGGTTCAGCGTCACCGTCGACAGAGGTTCGAAGCTTGCGTTCAGCACCAGCGTGTCCCGCATCTCGCCCACCCTCCCGTGCGCACCGGCCCACCCCCTGGCGGGCTTGGATCAACTCTGGCCGGGCACGCCGGGTTGGACAACGCAATAAAAGATGCCCGCCTCTGATCACTTCCAAGACCAGAGGCGGGCAAACGTTGCATGAACCCTGAGCTGTCGGGAATTCCCCGGGGCGCGCGCCGGAGCGCGCGCCGGAGCCCGCGCTAGCTGTCGGCGGCCGCAGCGTACTCCGCGATGACCTGCGCCCGCGCCAGCGTGTGGAACCGCAGGTTGAAGCCGACGACGGCGGGCGAGGCGTCCGAGTCGGGGCCGAGCTCCTCCTGGTCGACCGCGTACACCGTGAACACATAGCGGTGCGCCGGGTCGCCGGGCGGCGGGGCGGCGCCACCGAAGTCCTTGGTGCCGTAGTCGTTGCGCACCTGGACGGCGCCTTCGGGGAGCCCCTCGAACTTGCCGGTGCCCGCGCCCGCCGGCAGTTCGGTCACGGACGCCGGGATGTCGAACACGGACCAGTGCCAGAACCCGCTCCCGGTGGGGGCGTCGGGGTCGAAGCAGGTCACGGCGAAGCTCTTCGTCTCCGGCGGGAATCCCTCCCACCGCAGGTGCGGCGAGGTGTTCCCGTCCGCGTACACCTGGGCGTCCTTCAGCACCGCGCCCGGTTCGAAGTCCGCGCTCCGGACCGTGAACGACGGCACGGCCGGGTGGAAGTCATGGGGCAGCGGCGGCCTCTTGACCTCGGTCACGTAGGCACCTCCTGATCGGTTCCAGTGGGGCGACGGCAGCGCTCGCGCGCCGCTGCCGTCGAGTGACGTCGAGCCTAGAACCAGTTGCGCCGGGAGCCGACGTGGGACAGCCACTCGTTCAGGTACGCGGCCCAGTCGGTGCCCTGGAAGTCGTTCAGGCCGACCTTGAAGGACTTGTACGAGTCACTGCCCTCGCTGAACAGGCCGGGCTTCTTGTCCATCTCCAGGACGACGTCCATCTCCCGGTCGTCCGCGACGAAGCTCAGCTCGACCTGGTTGAGGCCGCGGTACTGCTCCGGCGGGAAGAACTCGATCTCCTGGTAGAACGGCAGCCGCTGCCGGGTGCCGCGGATGTGGCCGCGCTCCATGTCGGCGCTCTTGAAGCGGAAGCCCAGCTGCCCGAAGGCGTCCAGGATCGCCTGCTGCGCCGGCAGCGGGTGCACGTTCACCGGGTCCAGGTCGCCGGAGTCCACGGCGCGGGCGATCTCCAGCTCCGTCGTCACACCGATGTTCATGCCGTGCAGCTGCCGTCCCGCGAAGTGGGTGATGGGCGTCTCCCAGGGGATGTCGAGGCCGAACGGCACCGCGTGCACCGCGCCGGCCTTGAGCTCGAAGGCACCGCCGAGCCGCTGCTTGGTGAACTCGATGTCCTGCTTGGTCTCCTGGTCGTGGCCCTCGACCTCGACGCGTGCCTGGAGGCCCACGGACAGCGCCTCGACGCGCTGGTCGACGCTGCCGCCCTGGATGCGCACCTCGCCCTGGACGACACCGCCCGGCACGACGTTGGCCTCGGTGAGCACCGTCTCCACGGAGGCCCCGCCGGCACCCAGACTCGCCAGCAGCTTCTTGAACCCCATGACTCTCCTCCCCAGGCCCGGCCTGTGGCTTGACTCGATCGATTGATCGTCGACCTTCGACAACGTACGAACGCGCTCGGGCCGTGCGCGGTTCCACGCCCGTGCCCGCGCCCACACCCTCGCGGGGACGGGACCGGGAGGCCAGCCTCCACGCCAAACCCGTACACGTTCGGTGCACTACGCTCGTAAGGCATGATCGTGGCCCCTGACCGTACGCCCCTGCCCCGCGACTTCTTCGACCGCCCCGTCCTGGAGGTCGCACCCGAACTGCTCGGCCGTGTCCTTGTGCGCAGCACACCGGACGGTCCCATCGAGCTGCGCCTCACGGAGGTCGAGGCGTACGCGGGGGAAGCGGACCCGGGGTCCCATGCCTATCGGGGCCGCACGGCCCGCAACGGCGTGATGTTCGGTCCGCCCGGGCACGCGTACGTCTACTTCACCTACGGCATGTGGCACTGCCTGAACGTGGTGTGCGGTCCTGAGGGGACGGCGGGCGGGGTCCTGCTGCGGGCGGGGGAGATCACCGCGGGGGCCGAGTTGGCCCGCGCGCGACGACTCTCGGCCCGAAACGACAAGGAACTGGCCAAAGGCCCCGCCCGCCTCGCCACGGCTCTCGGCGTGGACCGGGACCTCGACGGCGCCGACTTCTGCGCGGGCCCCGACGCCCCCCTCACTCTCCTCGGTGGCATACCCACTCCTGCCGACCAGGTCAGCAACGGCCCGCGCACCGGAGTGGGCGGGGAGGGGAGCGTCCACCCCTGGCGCTTCTGGGCGGCCGATGACCCTACGGTGAGCCCCTATCGGGCCCATGTGCCGCGGCGCCGCCGGACTTGACGCGGCCTTGGCGGATCCGTAAGGTGGCCCGAGCCGCTTGACCCGGGTACGGCGTTCAGCCTGCAACCGGAAGCGGCCAACCACTACCTACGACTTCCCTCAGCGGGGTCCTGTTTCGCATGCCTGCATGTCGAAATTCGAATCCGCGGCACTCGATTATGAGTTGCCAGGGAAATCCGCTAACGTAGTGACCACGCCGAAGGGCAGCCGAAAGGCAGTCAAAAGGCAAAGGCCTCCAACGGCCACCGGAATTGAAATCCGAACCGGGAACGGAACGGAAAACGGATCTGGTAGAGTTGGAAACGCAAGAACAGAAGAAACACCGAAGGGAAGCGCCCGGAGGAAAGCCTGAGAGAGTCTCTCGGGTGAGTACAAAGGAAGCGTCCGTTCCTTGAGAACTCAACAGCGTGCCAAAAGTC
>NZ_JBIRHJ010000002.1:0-457906 GCF_044328435.1 Streptomyces sp. NPDC017940
CACCGAATGGAAGTTCCGCGCCGTCGGCCAGGGCTACGCCAGCGGCCTGCGCGGCATCGCCTCCGACTTCGGCGTCAACGTCTGACACCCGCCGCACACCGCCCCACCGGGGCACCAGGACCGGCTCAGCCACCATCGGCTGGGCCGGTCCTCGCCCGTCCGCGCCACCCCGCGCCACTCCTCCCCCGGAAGGGCGTCCCGTGTTCTCCCGCCCCACCTTCGTCGACGACGCGGCGGTCGCGCGGGCGTGGCCGCGCACTGGCTGCCCGGGGCCACCGGGGCCGTCCATCTGCCCTGGGGCTTCGGTGCGTACCACTGGCGGGTCTCCGACGGCGGCACGACCCTGTTCGTGACCCTTGACCGGCCGGGGCGCCGGCACACCGGGGACTCGCTCGAAGCCGCGTACGCGGGAGCCGCCGACTTGGCAGCCGCCGGAGTGGACGCGGTGTGCGCGCCGCTGCCCGCCCGGTCCGGGCGCTTCACCGTGCACCTGGGGGACGCGGGGGCCGTGGGAAGCGAGGAGACCGCGGGCGGCGCCGGGGCCGGGGCGCTCTCCGTGACGCCCTGGCTGGAGGGCCGGACACCGACCGGGGCGCAGGCGGGCGAGCGCGCTCACGTATGCGAAGTCGTGGGTGCCCTTGCCGCGCTGCACCGCGCCGAACCGCCCGCCGGGCCGCGCGCCTGGGCCCCGCGATGATCGAACTCTTCGCGCTCGACTGGCGGCTCTCCGAGATCGCCGAGTACGCGGACTGGTTCGCGGGACCGCACACCGGCACCGCCGACGACCACACCGCGCTCGCGGACCTGTACGAGGAACTGGGGGACGCTGCGGGCGGGGGGTGAGTGGCGCGGGCCCGGGCCAGCGGCGGTGGCGGGGGTGGGAGATCGGCGGCAACGGGGCGGAACGGGAAGCGGGGGCAGTGGCGAGGCGGAACGGAAAGCGGCGGCCGGGGGGCGGGAGCGGGAGAACCGGAAGCGGCGGCGGGCCGGCGGCAACCGCAAGCGGGGGCAGGGGCAGAGGCGGGAGAAGCGGGGGCGGGGGCGGGGGCAGGGAGAACCGGAAGCGGTGGCGGGGGAACTCGGGGCGGATCAGAATCGTTGCATCGGCACAGACGATGCAAGAGGAGCCACCCTTTGTCCGCCACCCCGACGGACCCGGACCCCCCGGGGCACTGTCCCCGACCACCCCGCCCTCGCACTGCCGGAGCCACGCGCCCGGCTGAGGCAGGCGGCCCCGGCACCCGGCGGGGTGGTGTTCGATGAGTGCCGTGCTCGGCCTGCTCGCCGTTCTCGTCCTGACCGCGGGCACCGGCTACTTCGTCGCCCAGGAATTCGCCTACGTCTCCGCGGACCGGCTCGCGCTCGCCCGTGCGGCGCAGGCGGGCGACCGGCGCGCCGCCCGTGCCCTTGAGGTCCTCGAACGGCTCTCCTTCATGCTGTCGGGGGCCCAGCTCGGCATCACGGTCACCGGTCTCGTCGTCGGCTTCCTCGCCGAGCCGTCCGTGTCCGCGCTGCTCGAACCGGTCCTGACCGGCATGGGTCTGCCCGGGGGCGCCGTCATCGGCGTCTCCGTGGCATTGGCCTTCGTGTTCGCCACCGTGCTCCAGATGGTCCTCGGCGAGCTGGCGCCGAAGAACCTCGCCATCGCCGTGCCCGAACGGCTCGCCAAGTCCCTCGCCGCCTCCACGCTCACCTATCTGAAGGTGGTGGGACCGGTGGTGCGGGTCTTCGACGGGGCCGCGAACCGCCTCCTTCGCCGAGTGGGCATCGAGCCCGTGGAGGAGCTGCACCACGGCGCGTCCCTGGAGGAGCTCGGCCACCTCATCGGCGAGTCCCACGAACGCGGTGAGCTGCCGAAGGACACCGCCGACCTCCTCGACCACGCCCTGGCGTTCTCCGACCGCACCCTGGACGAGGTGATGGTGCCGCGCGTCGACGCCGTCTTCGTACGCAAGGACGCGAGCGCCGGCGAGGCCGTCGAGCTCATCGCCCGGCACGGCCACTCCAACTACCCGGTCCTCGGCGACCACCCCGACGACGTCACCGGCGTCCTCGGCGTGCGCGAGCTGATGCGGACCGCGGGGCACCACCTCCCGGGCGCCACCGCCGCCGCCCTGGCCCGGCGGCCCCTGCTGCTCCCCGACACCCTCGAACTGCCACAGGCCGTACGGCAGATGCGGGCGCGCGACGACGAGTTCGCCGTCGTCCTCGACGAGCACGGCGGCGTCGCGGGCATCGTCACGTACGAGGACATCGCCGAGGAACTCGTCGGCGACATCGCCGACGAGAGCGACGAAGTGGTGCGGGTCGCCGTGCCCGACGGCGGCGGCTGGCTGGTGGACGCGGGCCGGCGCCTCGACGAGGTGGCCGGAGCCACCGGTGTCCAGCTGCCCGAGGACGACGACTACGACACCGTGGCGGGGCTGATCGTGGACCGGCTCGGCCGTTTCCCCGCCGTCGGCGACCGCCTCACACTGCGCCTGGCCGACGGCTCCGACGCGGTCGTCGACGTACGCGCCCTGGACCGGCACGTCCCCGCACGCGTACGCCTGGAGCGGCTGCCCGACGCGGGACGGCACCCGGACGCGCGGACCGACGGGCCGCACGCACGGGCCGACGGGCCGCACGCACGGGCCGACGGGCCGGACGCGCGGGGCGACGGCGGGGAGGCCCGCTCATGAGCTTCCCCCTGGCGGTGTTCGTCACCGTCCTGCTCCTGATCGGCAGCGGCTTCTTCGTCGCCGCCGAGTTCGCGCTCGTCGCCGCCCGCCGCCACCGCGTGGAGAAGGCGGTGGCCGAGGGCCGGCGCGGCGCCAAGGCGGTGCTCGCGGGCATGCGCGAGCTCTCCCTGATGCTGGCGGGCGCCCAACTCGGCATCACCGTGTGCACCCTCGGCCTCGGCTCCCTGTCCAAGCCCGCCATCTCCCACGAACTCGACCCGCTGCTGCACCGCCTGGGCCTGCCGAGCGGCCTGAGTTACGGCGTCTCCTTCGCCGTCGCGATGATCGTCGTGGTGTTCCTGCACATGGTGCTCGGCGAGATGGCCCCCAAGTCGTGGGCCATCGCCCGTCCCGAGCGGTCCGCGATGCTCCTGACCCCGGCGTTCCGTGCGACGGTGACCGCCGTGCGGCCGCTCATCCGGCTGCTCGACCGGGTGAGCAACAGCCTGGTGCGCCTGTGCCGGGTCGAGCCGCGCGCCGAGCTGACCTCGGTGCACAACCGCGAGCAGCTCACGCATCTCGTCGCCGAGTCCCGGCGGCTCGGCCTGATCAGCCAGGACGACTCCGAGCTGATCACCCGCTCCCTCACGGAACCGCTCACCCCGGTGGGCGATCTCCAGACCCCGGCCGCGGACGTCGTCGCCGTCGAGGCCGACGCCCGCCCCGAGGACGTCCTGCGCACGGCGGCCGAGCACGACCGCACCCGGCTGCTCGTCCGGGACGGAAGCACCGTGCTCGGGTCGGTGCACGCCCGGGACGCCCTGGTGGCGCGGGCCCGTGGCCGGGGCACCAGCGCCCGCGACCTGGCCCGCCCGCTGCCCGAACTCCCGGCGGACACCCCGCTCGCCCACGCGGTGGAGCGACTGCGCCACCACCGTGCCTCGCTCGCCCTGGTCTGCGACGACTCGGGCCGCCTCACGGGCATGGTCGCCCTGGACGACCTGCTCGCCCGCTACCTCAAGCCCACGGCCTGACGCACTCCTCCTCGACGCGGTACGGGCCGAGCGGCGGCAGGTGGACCGCCGTCAGCCCGGGGTCCGTGCCGTCTTCGTACGCGCGGCACGGTGAGCGCCGTCGGCGGGGTCCCGCTCACCGTGCGCAGGGGTGAGACGTACGGCTTGGTCGGCGAGTCCGGCTGCGGCAAGACGACGCTCGGCCGGATCGTGGCGGGCCAGGAGGTGCCGACGGCGGGCACGGCCCGCTTCGACGGGCGCGACCTGGCCGGTCTCACCCGCGCGGAGCGCCGCGCCCACCGGCGCCGCGTCCAGATGGTGTTCCAGGACTCGACAGCCGCGATGGACCCGCGCATGCGGGTCGGTGAGATCCTGCGCGAGCCGCTGGTCATCCAGCGCGTGGGCAGCCGCGCCGAACCGGGAGCGGCGCACCGCCGAACTCCTGGACGCCGTGGGCCTGCCGCGCGGCGCCGTGCGCCGCTACCCGCACGAGTTCTCCGGCGGCCGGCGCCAGCGCCTCGGCCTCACGCGGGCGTGGACGCTCTCGCCGGACCTGGTGGTCGCGGACGAGCCGGTGTCGGCGCTCGACGTGTCGGTGCAGTGGAGTCGGGTCCCGCCGGGCAGGTGTACGCGAGCCCGCTGCACCCCTGCACCCGTGGCCTGCTCACCGATGGCTCCGTCGTCGCGCACACCTCCCGCGCGAGCGGACAGCGGGTGCGGAAGCGGTAGCCCGAAGGGGCCCTCGCCGCCGGGCGCCGAGGACCACCGGGTCGCATGTCACTTCCCGCTCACCGCGTCTCGGCTACCGTCGGTCGTATGAACGACGTGGCGACCCCGCTCGGGGGTGACGGCGACGACCTCGCCGCCGCCCTCACCCGCGGGACCCTGGTCCTGGACGGCGGCCTGTCCAACCAACTGGAGGCCGCGGGCCACGACCTGTCCGACGCCCTCTGGTCGGCACGGCTGCTCGCCGAACGGCCCGACGCGGTACGGGCGGCGCACCGGGTGTACTACGAGGCGGGCGCCGACATCGTGACCACGGCGAGCTACCAGGCCACGTTCGAGGGCTTCGCGCGGAACGGCGTCGACGTGGTCAGCACGGCCGAACTGCTGCGGCTCGGCGTCACGTTGGCGCGCGAGGCCGCGGCGGCGACGCGCACGGACCGTCCCCTGTGGGTCGCGGCGTCGGCAGGTCCGTACGGCGCGATGCTCGCCGACGGCTCCGAGTACCGCGGCCGCTACGGCCTGTCCGTGGCCGAGCTGGAGCGCTTCCACCGCCCCCGCCTCGAGGTCCTGTCCGACGCGGCGCCCGACGTGCTCGCCCTGGAAACCGTGCCCGACATCGACGAGGCCCGTGCCCTGCTGCGCGCGGTGCGCGGCCTCGGCGTGCCCGTCTGGCTGTCGTACACCGTGGCGGGCACCCGCACCCGGGCTGGGCAGCCGCTCACCGAGGCGTTCGCGCTCGCAGCCGAGTCCGACGAGGTCGTCGCGGTGGGCGTCAACTGCTGCGACCCGCGCGACGCGGACACCGCCGTGCCCCTCGCCGCCCACATCACGGGCAGGCCCGTCGTGGTCTACCCCAACTCCGGTGAGACCTGGGACGCCACCACCCGCTCCTGGCGGGGCCCCGACCGCTTCGCCCCGCGGCGGGCGGACGGCTGGCGCGAGGCCGGCGCGCGGATCGTCGGCGGCTGCTGCCGCGTGGGCCCGGCGGCGATCGCCGCGGTGGCGCGCGAAATCCACGGCTGACCCGCACCCTGAGCTGGGCAGACGCGGTGTCGGGGCGTCGTTGTCAGTGGCTCGGTGCACACTGAGCCGTACTCGAGACAACGTCGTCCGGAAGGTGCCAGCCATGGTTGACGTCCTGCTCACCGTAGGCACGCGAAAGGGCCTGTTCGTCGCCCGCCGCACGCACGGCACGTGGCGGTTCGACGACGGGCCGTACTTCAACGCGCAGGCGGTCTACTCGGTCGCGATCGACACCCGCGGCCCGGCGCCGCGCCTCCTCGTCGGCGGCGACAGCGCGCACTGGGGCCCGTCGGTGTTCCACTCCGACGACCTGGGGCGCTCCTGGACGGAGCCGCAGAAGCCCGCGGTGAAGTTCCCGAAGGACACCGGCGCCTCCCTGGAGCGGGTGTGGCAGCTGCACCCGGCCGCCGCGGAGCCCGACGTGGTGTACGCCGGCACGGAGCCCGCCGCGCTGTTCCGCTCCGAGGACCGCGGCGAGAGCTTCACGCTCGTCCGGCCGCTGTGGGAGCACCCGTCGCGCTCGCAGTGGGAGCCGGGGGGCGGCGGCGAGGGGCTGCACACCGTCCTCACGGACACCCGCGACCCGGGCTCCGTGACGGTCGCCGTGTCCGCGGCGGGCGTGTTCCGCACCGAGGACGGCGGGGCGAGCTGGCGGCCGTCCAACTCCGGGGTCTCCGCGGTGTTCCTGCCGGATCCGGACCCGGAGTTCGGCCAGTGCGTGCACAAGGTGGCCCGAGATGCCGCGGACCCGGACCGCCTGTATTTGCAGAACCACTGGGGTGTGTATCGCAGCGACGACGCCGGCGCCCACTGGACGGACATCGGCGAGGGCCTCCCGTCGGACTTCGGCTTCGCGGTGGTCGCCCACCCGCACCGGGGCGACACGGCGTATGTGTTCCCCGTGAACGCCGACGCGGACCGTGTCCCCGCCGACCGGCGGTGTCGTGTCTACCGCACGGCCGACGCCGGAAAGAGCTGGGAGCCGCTGAGCGAAGGCCTGCCGCGGGGCGACCACTTCGGCGTGGTGCTCCGGGACGCCCTGTGCACGGACGGCGCGGACCCGGCGGGCCTCTACTTCGGCAACCGCAACGGCGAGGTGTACGCGTCGGCGGACGACGGCGACACCTGGCAGCAGCTGACCTCGCACCTGCCGGACGTCCTGTGCGTGCGCGCCGCGGTCCTGGAGTGAGCGGTGCGGGCGGTGGCGAGCTTCGGCACGGGGTGATCGGCGCGATGTGTACGGCAGTAGAGTGACGCTCCGTGGCACCACGACCCTTGCATGAAATCGTCGAAGCCGGCTGGGCCAAGGCCCTGGAGCCGGTGGCCGAACAGATCGCCTCCATGGGTGACTTCCTGCGCGCGGAGATCGCCGCGGGGCGCACCTATCTGCCGTCCGGAGCGAATGTGCTGCGCGCTTTCCAGCAGCCGTTCGACGAGGTGCGCGTACTGATCGTCGGCCAGGATCCCTACCCCACCCCCGGGCACGCGGTCGGTCTGTCCTTCTCGGTGGCGCCCGAGGTCAGACCGCTGCCCGGCAGCCTGATCAACATCTATCGCGAGCTGAGCGACGACCTCGGTCTGCCGCAACCCTCCAACGGCGACCTGACGCCATGGACCCGGCAGGGCGTGCTGCTGCTCAACAGGGCGCTCACGACGGCCCCGCGCAAGCCCGCGGCGCACCGCGGCAAGGGCTGGGAGCAGGTCACCGAGCAGGCGATCCGGGCGCTCGCCGCGCGCGGCAAACCGATGGTGTCCATCCTGTGGGGCCGTGACGCCCGCAATCTGCGGCCGCTGCTCGGCGAGCTGCCGTCGGTGGAGTCCTCGCACCCCTCGCCGATGTCGGCGGACCGCGGCTTCTTCGGGTCGCGGCCGTTCAGCCGCGTCAACGACCTCCTGGCGCGGCAGGGCGCGCAGCCGGTGGACTGGCGGCTGCCGTGACGGAGCGGACGGTCGTCCTCGGCGTGGACTCCGGCGGCTCGGGGCTGCGTGCCGTGCTCGGCGGCCTGACCGACGTCCCGCCGGCGGGCGGTCCCGTGCGGTCGCGGGAGCCGGTGCGGACCGGCCCCCGCGGCATCGACGCCGCCCATATGCTGGAGCAACTGACGCCCATGGTGCGGCAGTTGCTGGCGGCTGCGGGCGGAGGGCGGATCGCCGCGGTGGCCGTCGGTGCCGCCGGGGCGGCGACGCTCGGCGACGACCTGCGCGCCCGGCTGCCCGGTGCGCTCGCCGAGCTGTTCGGGGTGCGGCGGACGGCGCTCTCCGCCGATGCCGTGACGGGTTACGCGGGCGCGCTCGGCGGGCGGCCCGGCGTCGTCGTCGCCGCGGGCACCGGTCTGATCGCCCTCGGCACCGATCTGACCAGGTGGCGGCGGGTCGACGGCTGGGGCCATCTGCTCGGCGACTGCGGCAGCGGCGCCTGGATCGGGCGGGCCGGTCTGGAGGCGGCGATGCGGGACTTCGACGGGCGTCCCGGCGGTTCGGCCGCGTTGCGCGCCCGCGCCGAGGAGGTGTTCGGCGGACCGCTGTCGGGCCTGCCCGGTCAGCTGTATCCGCGGGCGGACAGGACCGCCGTGCTCGCCGCGTTCGCGCCCGAGGTGGGTCGGTGCGCGGCGGACGGCGACCCCGTGGCCGTCCGCGTCCTGCGGGAGGCCGCCGGGCACATCGCGGACGCGGCGGTCGCGGCCTGCCCGCCCGCCGGTTCCTGCGACGTCTCCCTGACCGGCGGTCTCCTTCAGCTCGGCGACCCGCTCATGGCGCCCCTGGAGGCGCGCCTGACGGAGCGTCTTCCCCACGCGCACCGCGTTCCGGCCGCGGGCGACCCGCTCGACGGCGCCGTCCACATCGCCACCGCCCTCGCGACGGACACCCTCGAACTCCCCCGTGACCCACATCTGCTGTACGTGACGGAGTGACGGGTCGCTGTGCGCTGTGCCGCTGTGCGTGACGGAGTGACGGGCCGTCGTGCCGCCGTGCGTGACGGAAGGGCGAGAGACGCGCCGCCGACGTGCCGTCCGTGCGTACCCGCGCACGATCCACGCGGCACCCGAGGCGTCGGCCAAGCACCGCCCTAGGACACCCACGTACACCGAAGTACGCCCACGTACGCCGAAGTACGCCGACGTACGCCCAAGTACGCGCGGACGCCACGCAGGCACCGCGCAAGCACCCCGCACGGAAGTGCCGTTTCCGCTCGCTCCACGCGTCCCGTACAACCCCAGGGGACGCATGGAACATCATGCGTCTCCTCCCCCTCTCCCCACCCATCCGACAAAGCGGACTTATACCGCTGACCTGCACCCTCCCCGAACGGCGGAGGCCCGCAAACCAGTAGCATGCGGCGCCATGAGCTCCCCCACTGGGCCCGCATCGGGCCTGCCCGTACGAATGCCGCGACCCCGACAGCCGGGCCGGCACCGCCGCCCGGAGCCCGTCGCGGCTCCCGAGGGCGCGCCCGCGCTGGTCCTCGCCGTGCCGGGCGTCCCCAGCACCAGCACGCGCGGCCTCGCCGAGGAAGCGGCCTCCATCGCGCGCTCCGAGCTGCCCGGCCTCGACGCCAGGATCGGCTACGTCGACGGGACGGACGCCGACGCCGGCCCGTCGGCCGAGTTCCCCACGCTCCAGGCCGTGCTCGCGCGCACCGCCGCCGAGCGCACCGCACGCTACGAGCAGGCGCTGGCCGCCGGCGTCGAGGACGCCCGCCGCCCCGAGGGTCCCGTCGCCGTGGTGGTGCCCCTGCTCGCGGGCCCCGACAACGCGCTGATGCGCCGCATCCGGCAGGCCGTGATGGACAGCCGTGCCGCGGCCGAGCTGGCCGACGTCCTCGGCCCGCACCCGCTGCTCGCCGAGGCGCTGCACGTGCGCCTGTCCGAGGCGGGCCTGGCCCGCGCCGACCGCGCGCGTCTCTTCACGGTCGCGACCGCGGCGGACGGCATCGTCCTCGCCACGGTCGGCGGCGACGAGGCCGTGCAGGCGGCGGGGATCACCGGCATGCTGCTCGCCGCCCGGCTCGCCGTACCGGTGATGGCCGCCGCGCTCGACGAGGACGGCTCCGTCGCGGCGATCGCCGAGCAGCTGCGCGGCTCGGGATCGGCCCAGCTGGCCCTCGCCCCTTACCTGATCGGCCCCGAGATCGACGCGAGCCTGCTGGAGGCGGCCGCGAAGGAGGCGGGCTGCGCCGTCGCCGAGCCGCTCGGCGCCTACCCCGCGATCGGCAAGCTGGCCCTGTCCAAGTACACGACGGCGCTCGGCATCACGCCGCCGCAGCCGTCCGGGGTACCGGCGCGCTGACGCACGGCAGCCGGAACGCGGGACATGTGGAGGGCCGCCCCGATCGCGGGGCGGCCCTCCACATGTCCCGGGGCGGTCGCCCCCGCCCCTCCCCCGCCACACGGAAGCGGGCGCGGCCGCTCAGGCGAAGACCACGCAGCTCGCCGCGGGAACGCCGATCGCCCCCGCGCTCCGGGGCAGTCCGCTGTCCGCGTCGAGGGCGAACCAGGTGACGTCCCCCGACCGCTCGTTGGCGGCGTACAGAAAGCGCCCTGAGGGGTCTATGGCCAGGTCACGGGGCCAGGCTCCGCCGCAGTCCACGGAAGCCGTCAGACGGGCAGCGGCGCCCCCGTCGTCGAGGGCGAACACGGAGACGACGTCGACGCCCCGGGTCGCCGTCCACAGGAAGCGGCCGTCGGGCGCGACGACGACCTCCGAGGGGTAGGCGTCGCCCTCGATCTCACCGGAGAGCACGGGTGTCTCGGCGAGCGGCCGGAGAGTGCCGTCGGCGGGGTCCCAGGAGCACACCGTGAGGGTGGGCGCGAGTTCGTTCAGGACGTACGCGAAACGGCCGCCGGGGTGGAAGGCGAGGTGCCGCGGCCCCGTACCCGGCCGCAGCGCGACCTCGTGCCGCACGGTGAGTCCGCCCGCACCGGGTGAGCAGACCCGTACGGAGTCGGTGCCGAGGTCGACGCCGAGCACCCAGCGGCCGCTGGGGTCGGACAGCACCTGGTGGGCGTGCGGGCCTTCCTGGCGCGACGCGTCGGGCCCCGAACCCGTGTGTTGCAGCACGCCCGCGGGGGCGGGGGCCAGGCCTCCGTCGCTGCCGATGGGCACGCTGGTGACGCTGCCGGAACCGTAGTTCGCTGTGTGGACCTGCCCGGCGTGCACGGCGAGGTGGGTGGGGCCCGAAGCCCGCACGGACACCGGCGCGCCGAGCGGCTGCACGGCGTCCCCGGCCGTGCGGAACGCGGCGACCGTCCCCTCGGGGCTCTCGCTCACCGCGTAGAGGGTGCCGCCGTCCGCCGACAGCGCCAGGTACGAGGGGTCGGCGATGGCGTCCGACGACCCCAGGGCGGTCAGCGCGCCGGACGCCGCGTCGAACGCCGCGGTGACGATGCCCGGCCCTCCCGCCTGCGTGAAGGACCCGATGTACGCCCGCCGCTCCTGCCCGACCACTGCGTTCCCCTCTCGGTTCGCCTCGGGCGCCGCGCCCCGGCGGCACCACGGAGGTGACGCTAGCAGCTGGTCTGGACCACTGGGAGCGGAAGGGGCACCCCGTACCCGAGCCGGTACGCCCGGTGCGTCAGGCGCCGACGAGCCGCCGCCTGCGCGGCGAACTGCGCACGGGCGCCGCGAGTTCGAGCAGCGCGTGCTCCAGGCGGTGCAGATGCGCGAGGGCGGGTTCGGTGACGCCGGCGTGCTTCACGGCGGCCGGCGCGGGACCGGCCAGCGCCTCCTCGGAGGCGATCAGCGCCTCGACGGCGGCCTCGACCCTGGCGCAGGCGGCGGCGAGGCGGTCGTCGTAGGAGGCCTCGGGGTCGGCGGCGATGGCGGTCAGGCTCCGCGCCCGCGCCGCGCACTCGTCGAGCAGCGCGATGACCTGGTGCGCCCGGGCCCGCCGCGCGCGCAGCGGGCTGAGCGGGTGCACGAGCGGCGCGAGCGAGAGCCGCACCCGGGCGAGCGTCAGCTCGAGATCGGCGATGTGCGGGGCGGGGTCGGCCGTGGCGGAGCCGGAGAGGCGGGCGGCGGCTTCCCGGGTGCAGGCGTGCACGGTGCGGACCGCCCGCTCGATCCAGGCGGTGGTCGTGTCGTGGGTGGTCACGGGCAGCACGAGGAGCACGGCGAGCACCGCGCCGAGCGCACCGGCCCCGGTCTCCAGGAGCCGCAGCGCGAGCAGCCCGGGGTCCAGGACGCCGAGCAGGCCGTAGAGGCCGCCCGCCATCACGGTCACCGACAGCATCATCCAGGTGTACGAGACGGCGGCGGTGTAGAAGATCCCGAAGACGCAGACGGCGACGAGGACGGCGGTCGGCACGAGGGCGCCGTGCAGCGGCAGGACCACGACGGCGCCCACCGCGATGCCGATCAGCGTGCCGAGGACCCGGCGGAAGCCGCGGACGAGGGTCTCGCCGCGCGACACGGTGTTCACGAAGATCCACCAGGTGGCGCCCACGGCCCAGTACCAGCGGTCTCCGGAGAGCTGGTGGCCGACGACGAGGGCGATGGCCCCGCCGAGTGTCGCCTGGACGGCCTGCCGCGTGGTGGCCCGCGCGAGCCCCCGGCGCGCGGCGAGCACCGGCACCGCTGGGGCCGACAGGCGCCGCTCGTAGCACCACAGGCCGAAGCGGACGGTCGACGACGCGAGCAGCGCCACGCCGATCGCTCCGTAGAGGTCGGGAAGTTGCGCGAGCTCGGTGTGCAGGAACTGCGCCGCGAAGAAGGTCATGAACGCGAACACGCCGAGGGAGTGGCCCCGTGGCCCCCACCTGCGCGCGTACACGCCGACGCCCATCACCGCGAGGAACGCCAGGTCGCGCGCGACCGGGTGGTCGTGCAGGAGCGCGGCGAGCGCGAGGACGGGGAAGCCCACGACGGGCAGCAGCGCGGTGGTGACCGCCTGCGCCCGGACCGTCGTGTCCAGGACGGTGAACAGCGCGAGCAGCGCGGCGAGCCCGGAGATGATCGCCGCGACCAGCGAGTGGCCGATCAGGGCGCAGGCCCCGACGGCCAGCGAGATGCCGAGGACGGCTCGGGTGGCGCTGCGCAACCGCAGCCGCCCCGGATCCGGAGCCACGAACATCGACTTCAGCACAGCTCTGCCACCCCTCTGCGGTCCCGGCGGTCATGGCCTGTCCGACTCCGGACAGGAGGACTCCGGACAGGAGGAGTCCGGACCTGACGCATGCGGACACGAATGCGGACATGAATATGGCGCCGCGGGATTCCGCAGCGCCATCGACAGAACCATCACATCATTTGGGGGCCCGGTGGCTCAACCGGGACTCAGGCGACAGGGCCATTGGCCCAGCGCGAAGCCCCGGAGCCGGTGCGTCGTCGGGCCAACGGCCACGTCGTCGCACCGGCTCCGGGGTTCGGGCGGGAACGGGGCTCAGGTCCCGGGCTTACGGCCGTAGGTGAAGACGTCGTCGCCCTTGCGGAGCATGTTCCAGTACTTGACGGCGTCCTTCTTCGTCATGTTCACGCAGCCGTGCGAGCCCGGCGGGGCCCAGACGCTGATGCCGACGGAGTGGAAGGCCTGACCGCCGTCGAAGAACTGGCTGTAGGGCATCGCCACGTGGTACAGGCTGGAGACGTGGTCGATGTCCCGCCAGTAGACCTTCTTCAGGCCGGTGCGGGTCTCGTGTCCGTTGCGGCCGGTGCGCACCGGCACCGGGCCGTACTTCAGGGTCTTGCCGTCCTGGATCCAGCTGAGCTGACGCGTCAGGTCGACACAGGCGATGCGGCCCTTGTTCACCGGGCACTTGCCCGCCTTGTTCGGGTTGGTGCCCGCGGCCTTCTGCTTGTTCATGAGATCCATGACGCCCCAGGTCACGGCTCCCGCGTAGCCCGCGTTCGGGCTGATGGAGTGCTTCGTCTGGAAGGCCTTGATGGCCTTGCAGTCGGCGGTCGACTGCCGGCCGTCCACCGGGCGGCCGAGGAACTTCTCGACCTTCTTCTGGTACGGGCCCGCCTGCGCCGAGCACGACGCGGCCTGCGCGGTGGTGCTCCCCAGGGCCACCGTGAGCGGGGCCACCAGCGCGGTGATCCCCAGAGCGACGACTCCTCGTCTGCGTATGTCCCCCACTGTGGTCCACTCCTCGTATCTCGTGACGCATCTCGTGACGCATGCCGTGACGCATGTCGTGTCATACGTCGTGCGTCGTATGTAGGTGTTCGCCGACGTGTGTCGGTGTTCGCCTGCTAGACCGCGGAAAGGGCCGATCCGTTGCAGTGCGGAGTGAAACAGGTACGTAACAGCGGTCGAGCGGGGGTGCCGGGCCGTTGGTACGGTCACCAGTGATCGACTCGCGCACCCGGGAGAACCGCACCATGGCCGTCGACGAACTCGACACCCGCATCCTGCGGCTCCTCCTCGAGCAGCCGCGCACCAGCGTGCGGGAGTACGCGCGCGTCCTGGGCATCGCCCGCGGCACGCTCCAGGCCCGTCTCGACCGCCTGGAACGCGAGGGCGTCGTCACGGGCACAGGACCGAAGCTCTCCCCGGCGGCGCTCGGCCACCCCGTGCTCGCCTTCGTGCACATCGAGGTCACCCAGGGGCACCTCGACGAGGTGGGCGACGCGCTCGCCGCCGTACCGGAGATCATCGAGGCGTTCTCCATGACCGGCGGCGGCGACCTCCTGACGCGGGTGGTCGCCCGGGACAACGGCCACCTGGAGGACGTCATCCAGCGCCTGATCCAGCTGCCTGGCGTGGTGCGCACGCGGACGGAGATGGCGCTGCGCGAGCGGGTGCCGCACCGGTTGCTGCCGCTGGTCGAGTCGGTGGGGCGGGCGGCGGCGCAGAAGTGAGCCGACCGCCCCCCGGGGCGGGCCCCGGAAGGCTCGGGGGCGGGAGGTCCGGGAGGGCGGGAGGCATCGGGCACCGGGACGGTGCCGCTCAGCCGCGGCGGCGGGCGATGCGGCGTACGAGGCCTGGGAGCGCGGCGCCCGCGGCGAGGGCGGCGAGGGACAGGGCGCCGTCCAGCCGGCGGCTCCGCAGCGGTCGGTAGGCGGCGGTCCCGTTCCTGATCTCGATGAAGCCGCGGGGCCGGGCCCTGACGCCGCCGCCCACGATGCCCGCGCCGTCCTCGGCCGCGCCCGCCGCGGGTCCCGCGCCGCCGCCGAAGCCGAAGCCCACCTCGGCGACCGGTACGACGGTCACGCCCCCGTCGGTGACGGGCTCGCCGTAGACGACCGCCGCCGACGGGCCCTTCAGTTCGGCGGCCAGGCGCTCCATCAGGGCGACGGCCGCCCGCGCGGCATAAGCCTCGCCCCCCGGGTCGTCCGGGCGCTGCGCCAACTGCCCTGTGCGGCCACGGTCCTTCACACGACGGGATCTCATGACGCACACGATAGGCACCGCCAGGCATGCTGGACACATGCGCACCCTGAACCACACCTCGGTCATCTTCGATCTCGACGGAACGCTCGTGGACAGCGAGCCGAACTATTTCGAAGCCGGTCGGCAGCTCCTCGCGGAGCACGGCATCTCCGACTTCACCTGGGCGGACCACGAGACGTACGTCGGCATCTCCACGCAGGAGACCCTCGCGCTGTGGAAGGAGCGGTACGGCCTGCGAGCGCCGCTCGCCGATCTGCTGGCGGAGAAGAACCGGCGCTATCTGGCACTCGCGGGCGCGTCCACCCGCGTCTTCCCGCAGATGGCGAAGTTCGTTCAGGCGCTGGGCGGGGCGGGGGTGCCGATGGCGGTGGCGTCCGGGTCCTCGCGCACGGCCATCGAGGCGATCCTGGCGGTCACCGGCCTCGACGCCCACCTCACCACGCTCGTCTCGGCGGACGAGGTCGCGCACGGCAAGCCCGCACCCGATGTGTTCCTCGCGGCCGCCGCGCTGCTCGGCGCCGAGCCCGCCGACTGCGTGGTCCTGGAGGACGCCGCGCCCGGCGCGCTCGCCGCGAGGGCCGCTGGCATGCGGTGCATCGCGGTTCCCTATGTCGCCGCGCAGGCGGACGACCCGGCCTTCACCTCGGCGGACCTGCTGTTCCGCGGCGGCCAGGAGGAGTTCACGGCGCAGGCGGCACTGGAGTGGCTGACGGCGGGGGCGTAGCCGGACCCGGCCACGGGCGGCCCCGCCCCGCGGTCGCCGACTGGCCGGATCACCGGAGGCGGTACACGGTGATCAGGACGGAGGTGTCACCGCCGACGGCGTGGGTACCTGCGCCACGCGGCCGGAGGCAACCGCCTCCACGAGAGCGCACAGCACGCCATCGAAGGCCACGCGAGGAACGGAGGCACCATCGTGAGCGAGCAGAACCCCCCGTCCGTCGGTACGGAGGGCACGCCCGTACCGCGGGACCTGCCCGACCAGCAGGCGAACGGCGGGGACGACCCCTGGGACCCGGACGACGACTCCGAGACGACCGGTAACGCCCCGGACGCCGACAACGACGTGCCCGACACGGACGAGGCGGGCACCGGAAGGCGCGGCGACCCGCACGCACACGGCCCGGGACCCGAGCGTCCCGTGCCGGACGAGCCCGCGGACTAGGCGCGGACGTGGACGCGCGCGCCCTGACCCGCCGCCGGCCGGTGTACCGCCGGCTCACCGGGACCGATCCGCTCGGCCGCGGGCGGGCCGCGCTGTCCGCGCGCACGGAGGAGCTGCTACCGATCAGGGCGGGCAGTGACATCGCGTTCCTCGGCGGCATCGTCAACCACGTCCTGACCGAGGAGAAGGACTTCCGGGAGTACGTCCTCGCGTACACCAACGCGGCGACGCTGACGGGCCCCGCGTCGCAGGCACGCATTGCATCGGCGGGCAGGCCCGAGACACACGGCCCCGGCGGCCCGAAGGCCACCGCCCGGCCCGCCAGGGACGCGACGCTGCGGCATCCCCGCTGCGTCTACCAGATCCTCAAGCGGCACTACGCCAGCTACACCCCCGAACTCGTGGAGTCGGTGTGCGGGGTACCGCGCGCGACGTTCCTCCGGACGGCCCGGCGGCGACATCCAGGCACTGCGCGGACACGCCTCCATCCAGGGCTCCAGCGACGTCCCGACGCTCTTCAACCTGCTGCCCGGCTATCTGCCGATGCCGCACGCCCACGAGGACCTCGGCTCGTTCGTCACGGCGACCCGTACCGACACGGGTTTCCGGGGCGAGACGCGGGCGTACTTCGTCAGTCTCCTCAAGACCTACTCGGTCCCGCCGTGGCCTCCTACACCGCCGCCGCGTCGGGCATGGCCCTTGTGCTCGGTCCGACGCGCGAGAACGCCCCGGTGCGCTGCGCGGCTCTCCTCGCGGCGGCTGCCGAGCAGGCCGCGACGCGGGCGGGCGGGCACCCTCATGCGCTGCGCCCGGGGGCTGCGGCGGCCGCCCTCCTCGGCGGGCGCAGCCGACCCGCCGCCGTCGCCGGTGGTCTGGCGCTCCTCGCCGGTCCCGCCTGCACCCGCTTCGGCGTCTTCGCCGCGGGCATCGCCTCGGCCGAGGACCCCGCGTACACGGTCGGCCCCCAACGAGCCCGTCGGCAGCGACGCGAACGCGCCGAGCCCGCACACCACGGGCACACGCACCAGGAACACACGCACCACGAACACACGCACGACGAAAGGGATGATGAGCAGTGAGCGACAAGGAACTGTCCTCGGCACCGGTCACGGTGGAGCTCAGCGACTGCTCCGCACAGGACGCGGCGGCGGTCTTCGACCTCCTGCGGGCGGCCTTCCCGCAGGCCGCTCCGGCGGACGCCCCGGCCGGGGCGAGCGGCACGGACGGCGCGTCCGGCTCACCCGCGGGCGACGCTGGCGGCGAGGCCACGGTGTGGACCGAGACCTTCGACATCGCCGCGGCGGGCGAGGCGGCACCACCCGGCACGGCGGGCTCCCTGTCCCGGCCGGTCTCCGCCGATGTGCAGGGCGGCTATGTGGGAGTGGACCGGATGCGGACGTTCCTGGCCTCCGCGTTCTCCGTGAGCGACGAGGGCTCGGCCTTCGGTGACCAGGAGAAGGACGTCCACCTCTGCCTGTCGAACCGCTGACACGTACCGCCCGGCAGGGCGTCAGCGGCCGAGAGGCAGCACCAGGTTGTTGAGGAGCGGGCCCTCGATGGTGATGCCCTCGGTGATCAGCGACTCGGGCAGCGGAGGCAGCGGGCTCTCCGCCGTGGGGGGCGCCGCCGCACCGGCCACGGCGGCGGCCGGTGCGGCGAGTGCGGTCACGGCGGCGAGCGAGGCGACCACGAGGACGGCGGAGCGGCACAGGGAACGCGTACGGGGCATGGGACCACCTTGTCCACTGGCGGAGTCGACCCCCGGGGTGTACCCGAGGATTTTCCGGGCGGCCAGATGGCTGCCCGCGACGCTCTCCGGGTATGCGGGATGTCCCTCGTACGAGACCGCGGAGCCCGTCCTCGGGGCGGCTACTCCACCGTGAGTTCCGCGATGCCCGGGTGCTTCTTCGCCCCGGCCTCACCGTGCACCGTCACCCGCACGTACCGCGCGAGCCGCGGTGCCTGCGCGTCTTTCACGGTGTGCCAGTGGTGTCCGTCGAGTGACACCTCCGTCTCGTACGCCGCCGGTTTCACCTCGGTCCACGCCGGGGTGACCTCCGCGACCCGCACCGGCTCGCCAAGGTCGGTGGTCAGGGTGCCGGTGGCGGCGTCCGGGACCCAGGAGGTGGCCGAGTTGCCGTCGACCGCGGCCCCCGCGTACATGCCGGGCTCCTCCGAGGACGCCTCGGCGGGCTTGCAGCGGGCCGTGTTGTCGGTGGGGGTCAGATCGGGGCGGCGGGTCTTCAGGACGGCCGGGGAGCCCTCGCTGACGGTCTGCTCGCCCTGGGGCGTGTCGAGGGTCATCGGCGCGCCGGAGGCGAGGCGCACCGTGGTGTGCTCGGCGCCGATCTCCACGTCGTACCTGCGGCCCTGCCAGGCCATGCCGCGCAGGGTGACGCCGTCGGCGAGCTGCGGCGGCAGTATCGGGTCGAGGCGCAGCCGGTCCGCCCGCATCCGCATGCCGGTGAGGCCGTGCGTGAAGGTCTGGAGGAAGCCGCCCTTGCCGGTGAGGAAGTCGTGCGCCGGGGAGCCCGACAGCGGGTCGTCCGCGCCCGCCTTGTCCCCGCGGGCCTCCGAGAACTGCGCGAAGGGGCCTCGGACGAACGGCCGGGCGGAGCGCTCCATATAGGTGTACGTGGAGCAGCCGGGCTCGCCGATGCCGGCGGCGGCGACCGCGTGCACGGAGTCCGTCATGGCGGGGCCGTCCGGGTCGGTGCGCGCCGCGTAGTAGTCCAGGGTCGCGGCTCCGGCCCCCTCCGGCATGGGCCACTCCAGGGGGTACATGAGGAGGACCGTGTCGGCCTGTTTTATCCTGCCGCCCTTGTAGCCGTCGTACTGCTCGTAGACCTTGCGTCCGGCGTCGTAGGGGATGCGGATCTTGTCGGCGATCGCGTTCCACTCGGCCGGTGCCCGCCGTCCGAGGAGGTGGGCGACGCGGGTGGCGTTGCGCAGGGACGTGACGGCGCCCGCGTTGGTGAACACGGCGTCGTCGACGCCGTTGCTGTACTCGTCGGGTCCCGCGGTGTCCTTGATCGAGTAGCTGCCGTCGGTGTTGCGGCTGACGCGGCCCGCCCAGAACTCGGCGATGCCCCTCAGCACGGGCCAGCCGCGCTCGCGCAGCCACGCGGTGTCCTCGGTGGCCAGGTAGTACTGCCAGGTGGCCAGGGAGATGTCGGACTGGAGGTGGATCTGGGTGCGGCAGTGCGGGGGGTCCACGCTGTGGCACTCCTTGGCGAGATCGCCCGAACTGCCGCTGTTCCAGGGGTAGAAGAGCCCCTTGTACCCGAGGTCGCGGGCGTTCTCACGGGCCGCCGCGCGCGTGCGGTAGCGGTAGTCGACCACGGACCTGGCGAGGGCGGGCCGGGTCGCGAGGAGCCCGGGGTACATCCATGTCTCCGCGTCCCAGAAGACGAGGCCCGCGTAGTTGTCGCTGGTGAGGCCCGCGGGCGCGATGCTGTTCCTCGCGCCTTCGCGGGTGCCGGTGAGCAGTCCGTACTGCGCGGAGCGCACCCAGGTCTGGAGCTCGTGGCGGCCGGGGACCTCGATGTCGCTGCGCCACAGCCGGGCCCAGGCGGCGGTGTGGGACCGCAGGACGGCGTTCCAGCCACGGGCCGCGGCGCGCTGCGACGCGCGGGTGGCGTCCTTGCGCGGGGCCCGTGAGGTCAGGCCGGTGTCGACGCCGACGTACTTGGTGAACTCGTACGACCGCCCGCTGCGCACGGGCAGCGTGAGCGACTGCCGGTTCGTGAGCTTCGCGGCCCTGCCCGCCCTGCGCTCGCGGGCGCCCGACACGCCGTGTCCTGCGCGCAGGGTGGAGGCGACGGCGCCCGCGACCTCGGTGCCGTCGGTGCGGAACGCGACGTCCATGGCCGGTCCGCGGCGGCCGTGCCGGTCACCGCCGCCGGTCTGTTGCACGCGCCTCGCGCCGCGCCCGTCGATGACGTCGGTGACGGTCGCGTCGCCGTTCCAGTGCGGCCGCATCGTCATGCGGACGGCACCCACGTGCGGGTCGGCGCGGTCGGCGAGGACCTCGTGGACGAGGTCGGTGCGGCGGCCGTCGGACGCCGTCCAGGTGAGACTGGTGCGGACGATGCCGCAGTGCATCAGGAGGCTCTGGCGGTAGGCGGAGATACGGCCTGACGGCGTCGAAGAGTTGAAGGTCTCGGCGCGCGCGCCGCCGGTGGTGACGGTGAGCGGCGTCCAGGTGGGCAGTGCGGCGACGGCCTGCCGGTTCTCGGCGGTCTGGTTGTTGTGCGCGTACAGGCCGGACACGAAGGAGCCGTCGTAGCGCGGGGTGAACAGCGGCCAGCCGGTCTTGGCGCCGCTCGCGGCGTAGCCGCTGCCGTTGGGCGGCACGCGCTGCCCCAGGTAGCCGTTGCCGACGTAGGCGTGGTGACTGTCCTCGGGGTCGATGCGGGTGCTCTCGAGCGTCCAGCCTCCGCCCTGACGGCAGTCCGTGGGGGTGGGGGGCGTGGCGGCGGCCCCGCCGCCCGCCGCGGCCGTCGGCGGGAGGGCGGCCACGAGCACTCCGGCGAGCAGCGCCGCGGAGAGCCGGGCGGCGCGCGGCCGCGTGACCGAGGGATACGGGGAGTACGGCAGGTCCGGGGCATCCGGGGCATCCGAGGAATCCGCGGCATCCGGGGAGTACGTCATTGTTCTCCGTCGTGGTGAGTGGGGGTCCACGGACCATAAATTTTGTGAACGAGTCACGTCAATGACTCGCGTGAGACTTTCATTTCTCGAATCCAAAGGGTGCATATTGCGCCACTCGGACCTGTCGGAGGGCTCCTCGCGGTGCCGCACGGGTCCCGGTTGCCGTGACTGGGTCACAAGACCTCTCCAAGTCGCTCGCCGCGCAGGTAAATTGACCTGGCAGCCCGAGGGGGCGTGCGCGGTGGGGGTCGGTGGGGTGGGGATGCGGGGCACAGTCCTGGACGGTCGGTACACGCTCACGGAGCGGATCGGCGCGGGGGGCATGGGGGCGGTCTGGCGGGCCAGGGACGCGCGCCTCGGCCGTGAGGTGGCCGTCAAGCTGCTCGGCCTGCCGCCGGAGACGTCCGCGGCCGAGCGTGCCCGCATGCTGGCGCTGTTCGCCCGCGAGGGGCGTGCCGCGGCGGCGCTCGACAGCTCGTACATCGTGCCGGTCTTCGACCACGGCACGGACGGTGACATCCCGTACCTCGTGATGCCGCTGCTCTCGGGCCGTACGGTGACCGAGCTGCTCGCGGGCGGGCGGGGACTGCCGCCCCGGCGCGTGGCGCACATCGCGGCGCAGGTGTGCCGCGCGCTCTCCGTGGCCCACCGGGCGGGCATCGTGCACCGGGACATCAAGCCGGCCAACGTGATGGTCACCGACGAGGGGACAGCCAAGGTCCTCGACTTCGGCATCGCCAAGTTCCTCGACGCGGCGAGCGGGGCCGGCGGCTATCTCACCCGCACCGCCGACTCCCCCATCGGCACGCTGCACTACATGGCCCCGGAGCGGTTCACGCGCGCTCCCGGTGACGGGCGCACCGATGTGTACGCGCTGGGCTGCATGGTCCACGAGATGCTCACCGGCAGGCCGCCGTTCGACGCGCCGTCGGCCGCCGCGCTCATGCACTGCCACGTCTACGAGACACCGGACAGGCCCTCCGTGCGGCGGCCCGGGCTCGCGCCCGCGTGGGACGACCTCGTGGGGCGGATGCTGGCGAAGCCGCCCGCGGGTCGGCCGGACGCCGAGCAGGCACGGCGGGCCCTGGAAGCCCTCGACGCGGATCCGACGCCCGGGGAGCCGCCCGGGCGCGCCGCCGCCGAGCGCAAGCCCGCGGCGGCGCCCGGCCCTTCGGTGTCCGTGCCGGGCGGCGCCCCTGCCGCGCGGACGCACGCGGCGCCCGCGCCCACCCCGTCGACGCCCGCCGCCTCGGCGCCCGCCGCCTCGACGCCCGCCGTGTCGACGCCCGCGGGCACGCCGGACGCCGCTCCCGGCAGTGGCCCTGTCGACAGAGCCCGGACCCCGCCCCGGCACCCCACCTCGTACCCGCTCGCCCCGCCGAGACCGGCGGCCCCGCCCACGCCGGGGCCCGCACCGGAGCCCGCGTGGCACCCGAGGCCCCGTCGGCCGTGGTGGCGCACCTGGTGGGCGCCCGGCGGTGCGGCCGTCACCGCCGCCGCGCTCGTCGCCGCGCTCACCTTCACCGACCCGTTCGGCGGCGGGGACGGGAGCGGCTCCGGCAAGGGGACGGGCGAGGGCGGTTCGGGCGGCGCCGAGCCCGTCGGGCAGACCGGCACGGTGGCCGCGCGGGCGAAGACCGAGACGCTGGACACGGGCACCGCGAGCGATTCGCGGGGGCCCGCTCCCGCCGTCGGCGGTGCCCGCAGGGGCGGCGAGGTCACCGTCCTCGAACCCGTCGAACTCTCCGACATCGACCCGGGCAAGATGTGGTCGAGCGCCGACCGGATCCTCGCCCGCCTGGTGCACCGCAGCCTGACGGGCCTCAAGACGCTGCCCGACGGCAGGGTCGAGCTCGTGGGGGATCTGGCCACCGACCCGGGACGGCCCTCCGCGGGCGGCAGGACCTGGACGTTCACGCTCAAGGAAGGGCTGACGTACAACGACGGGAGCCCGGTCCGCGCCAGGGACTTCGCCCACGCGATCGAGCGCACGCTCGACGCCGACTTCGCCCTCGGCGACAGGACCGTACACAGCTGGATCATGGGCCCCAAGGACGCCGCCGACCTCGGGGGCAAGCCGAGCACCCTCGCCCCGGGCGCCATCGAGACGCCCGACGACCGCACGGTCGTCTTCCATCTGCACCGCGCCCGCCCCGACTTCAACGTCGTCCTCGCGGGCCCCGGCGGCGTGCCCGTGCCCGAGCGGGCGAAGTCCGCGTCCGCCGCCGGTTCCACGGGGTTGCCGACCACCGGCCCGTACCAGGTCCGCACGCGCCGGGCGGGGAAGGACATCGTCCTCGGCCGCAACCCCGCGTGGAAGGCGGACACCGATCCGCTGCGCACCGCCTACCCGGACGCGTACCGCATCGAGTCCGGTGTCTCCGTGCAGGACATCGTGTCCCGTACGGCGGCCGCGGGCCGCTCGCAGGCCGTCATGTCGTTCACCGGCAGCCTCGGCAGGAGCGAGCTCGACAACGTCCCGGCGGGCACGGGCCGGCTGTCGGCGCCCTCGGCGTTCGTGCAGTCGTACCTGATCAATACCCGCAGGGTGCGGGACATCAAGGTGCGCAGGGCCATCGCCACCGCGCTGCCCGCCGCCGACGTCCTCGCGGCGGGCGGCCGTGAGACCGGCACCGTGCGCCACAACCTGCTGCCGCCCGGCGTCCGCGGCGCACGCTCCTTCGACCTGTACCGGGCCGGTGCGCACGGGGACCCGGCCAAGGCGCGGGCGCTCCTGAAGGAGGCGGGCAAGGAGGGCTTCCGGCTCACCCTCGGCCACGCGACGGACGCGGACGCCGAGCGGGCCGAGGTGGTCCGCGCCGCCCTCGAGCGGGCCGGGTTCCGGGTCGAGACCGAGCAGGCCGAGATCGCGAAGTTCTACGGCAACGCGGGCGCCGGCAAGTACGACCTGTTCCGTGTCGCCGTGGGCGGCGGCCTGCCCGTCGCCTCCTCGTTCCTGCCCGACTACTTCGACAGCGAGTTCACCTACCCCGTCACGTCGAACTACTCCCGGCTCGAAAGCCCCGACGTGGACGCCGCCATGGACGCCGCGGGTGCCGCCCCGTCCCTGAGCGCCGCGGGACGGCTGTGGGCCACGGTCGACCGCCGCGTGATGGAGCAGGCGGCGGCCGTGCCCATGTACGTACCGACGCGGACGCTGCTGCACTCGGCGGCGCTGCGCGGGCTCCAGATCGACCTGGACGGCGTCTCACCGCTCAACGCGTACGTGAGCGGGCGGTAGCCCACCGGCAGTGGCGGACGGGGCACGGCCGCGACACCTCTCAGCAGGCGTCGGCCAGTTCCTCGATGCGGGCGGCGAGCCGCTGGTCGGGGTGGTGGTACTGGGCGCCGTCGACCTCGTCGACCTTCAGCCGGTCGACCGCCTTGCACAGCTCCTCGGTGTGGCCCGCCAGGCCCCGGACGAACGGTGTCGGTGCCAGCTGGACGTCGGCGTCGAGGTCGAGGGCCTGGTGGGCCCAGTGGTCGGCGTCGCGCAGCTCGCCGCGGCGCAGATGGAGCAGGTGCAGGCAGTAGGCGGCGGTGGCGTTGCCCGCGCCCGCGGCGAACTGCCACCACCACAGGGCGCCGTCCGGGTGCCGGGCGAGGTTGAGGAGGCAGCCGAAACGCAGCGCGCCGTCGGCGTCGTCGGGCACGACCGCGATCCTGGCCAGGTGCTCGGCGGCGTCGTCGCTGTGGAGGAACGCGGTGGACAGGGCCCACAGGTCCGCGTCGGCGCGGGCCAGGGCGGTGGGGAGCTGTCCCTCGGGGGTGGGGCCGATGCCGAACATCAGCACGGCGGTGACATCGCGGACGACCTCCTGTCTCAGGTCGTCCAGGTCCTCGTCGGCGAAGCTGTCCGAGACGGCCGCCCGGCGGAGGATCTCGTCGATGGTGCGCGGCACGGTCTTACTCCTTCTCCTCGTCGTCACCCAGGTCGAGGCCGAGTTTCGTGGCGATGCGCTTGCGCGCCTGGCGGCGGTGGGCCCGCACGGTACTGGCGTGGATGCCCATGATGCTGGCGACCCGCTGCGAGGGGTAGCCGAGGACGTACTGGAGGATGATGACGTCGAACTGGCGCTCCGGCAGGGCGGCGATGGCGGTGTAGAGCCCGAGCGGGGACTCCAGGGCCCGCAGCTGCTCGCGCATGGCGTTGAGCGTGGCCCGCACCGCCTCGTGGACCGCGGTCGTGCGCGCGTTCGCCGGGGCGGTGCTGCGTCCGTCGGCGGTGGGGCCGGGGTTCATGCGCAGGTGGCTCTCCACCCGCAGCTTCAGCGCCCGCCATACGTACGCTTCCGGGCCGCCCTCCTGGAGCAGGATCGCGGACCAGTTCAGGGCGAGGTGGGTGTAGAGACGGCGCACGACGGTCCTGGCCGCCTTCTCGTCGCCCAGCAGGGTGGCTGCGTACCGCAGTTGCGGCCGGGCGTACATGCGGAAGAAGGCGTCCAGGGACGTCGGCATCTCGTAGTGGATGCCGTGCAAGGCGTTCAGGTCCTCAACGGAGGTGGAAAGGGTGTGTGCGTCGCTGTTCTCGGGGGCCGTCATCACCGGCCCTCCTCGTCCCGGGTCACGGCCTGGGCGGTGGCCGTGGGTCCGCCCTCGGGGGGCCGGAGCAGTTCGGCTACGCCGACGCGTGCTCCGGCGCGCAGCAGCCGGCGCGCGCCCCAGGCGATGTCGGGGAAGAAAACGCGCAGTGCGGTGGCGACCGCAAGGAACATCAAGAGATCGTTCACGGTTCCGAGGACCTGTCCTCTCCTGCTTGCACAGCGTCAAGTCGCCCTGCCCGGAGGGCGGCTGGCGCTCAAGGGCGCCTCTCTGGGCCCTCGACGGCAGGATTTCGGATCGCAGGGGTCAAACGTGCACGCCGATCCCGATCAGTTTTTGACTCAAGGTGACCGCATCACCACGCAGAGGCGTAGACCAACCCCCTAAGTTACCGCTTAGGCACCGTGCGTGAACAGCCGTAACGCCCGCCCGACACGGCACCGCAAGGTCCACTTCACCCCAACGGGAACATCGAACACGTGACGCAGCTCACATGAACGCGCCGGGCGGTCGCCTGTCGGTCACAGGGGCAGGTCGGCTGTGTCGCGGGCGGGGTGGTGGGGGCCGAGGAAGACGACCGTGCCGTAGCCGTCCGGCGCGGGGTGCGTGGCCCGTCGCCAGCCGAGGCGTTCGTAGAAGCGCACGGTGGCGTCGGCCCGTACGGAGGTCAGCAGCCAGGAGCGGCCGTCGGGCGCGTCGCGGGTGACCGCTTCGAGGAGCGTGCGGCCGAGACCGAGGCCGTGCGCGGCGGGAAGGACGGCGAGTTCGTCGACCTCGACGCCGCCGCACAGCCACGCGCCGGTGCGCACGGCGCCGAGGGCGGCGGTGACGCGCGGGTAGGCGCGGTTGCCGGGCAGCGGCGTCGCGGAGGTCCAGGCGGTGGCGAAGCCGAGCACCCGGTCGCCGTCGAGCGCCACCGCGCCCGCGAACCCGGGCCGGTGCACGTCCGCGGCGAGGCGGTCCTGGTAGGCGTCCGCGTCGGCGGGCCCCGAGTGCCAGGGCGGCCCGGCAAACGCGGCGGCGAACACCGCCCGTATGCCGTCGCGGTGGGCGTACAGCGCGGGCCCCGCGAGGCGGTGGACGACGGCGGGCATCAGGCGGCCCTCGCGAAGGTGGTGGCGGGGTGCAACGCCGCGTACTCCAGGGGCGCCGACGGGTCGATGGACACGTCCAGGGGCGCGGGTTCGGCGCCCGCGCGCACCAGCAGGTCGCCCACGGCGGCGATCATGGCGCCGTTGTCGGTGCACAGGCCGGGCGGCGGCACGCGCAGCGTGATCCCGGCGGCCCGGCAGCGCTCGTCGGCCAGGGCGCGCACACGCGAGTTGGCGGCGACCCCGCCCACCACGACGAGGGTGCCCACGCCGTGCGCGGCGCAGGCGGCGACGGCCTTGCGGGTCAGGACGTCGGCGACGGCCTCCTGGAGCGCGGCGGCGCCGTCGGCCACGGGCAGGGTGCCTTCGGCGTGGCCCTCGGCCCAGCGGGCGGCGGCGGTCTTCAGACCGGAGAAGGAGAAGGCGTACGGGTCGTCGCGGGGCCCCGTCAGCGGGCGCGGGAAGGACACGGCGCCCGGGGAGCCGGTGCGGGCGGCCCGGTCGACGGCGGGACCGCCGGGGTAGGGCAGCCCGAAGACGCGGGCCACCTTGTCGAAGCACTCGCCGGCCGCGTCGTCCAGGGTGTCGCCGAGGTGGGTGATCGGGTCGCGGGCCAGATCGCGCACGAGGAGCAGCGAGGTGTGCCCGCCGGAGACGATCAGGACCACACAGGGGTCGGGCAGCGGGCCGTGTTCGAGGGTGTCGGCGGCGACGTGCCCGGCGAGATGGTGCACTCCGTACAGCGGTACGTCCAGTGCGTACGCGAGTCCCTTCGCGCCCGCGAGGCCGACCTGGAGGGCGCCGGAGAGGCCGGGGCCAGTGGTGACGGCGACCGCGCCGATGTCACCGGGGCCGAGGCCCGCCCGGTCCAGGGCGGTGCGGACGACCGGGCCGAGGGCGTGGACGTGCGCGCGGGCCGCGATCTCGGGGACGACGCCGCCGAAGCGGGCGTGCTCGTCCATGCTGGACGCCACGGCGTGCCCGAGCAGGCGCCCGTCGCGGACGAGGCCCGCGCCCGTCTCGTCACAGGACGACTCGATCCCGAGCACGATCCGATGGACGGTCATGACTGTTCTCCCGACGCCGTTCGACTTTCCGGACTCGCTGCGGACTACTGCCCATGCAGTGTAGTTGCCAAGCGTGTGCAATAAGGCTCGGCCGTGCGTTGTCGCCGGGCTGCCGGTGCGCGGCCGGGTCGCGGCCACGCCACAGGCGCGGGAACGGCGCGGTGCGCCGCGAAGGGGCTTGCTCCAGCGAGCGGTCGACCGGTCGCCGACCTGCTTCAGCGAGCGGTCGACCGGTCGAGGGCCGCCTCGACCAACTGCCGCGCGTACGCCGCCGACAGGCCTTCCGGGCGGAACAGGATCCGGTACACCACCGGCGCGACGACATGGTCCATGACGTCCTCGCGCTCCGGGAGCCCGCTCTCGCCGCGCGCGCGGGCGCGGTCGAGGACCACGCCGACCTGGACGGCGGCATAGCCGGAGCACTGCCCCGCGTTGCCGCCGTCCGGGTCTCCGAGGAGCGCGTCACGGATGTAGGCGCGCCCCGCCGCGGACGACATCTCGTCGAGGAACTGCTCGGCCCAGGCCGTCAGGTCGGCGCGGAGCCCGCCGAGGTCGGCGGGGTCCGTGTCGGGCCGCAGCCGCTCCACGGCGACGTCGGACAGGAGCTCCTGGAGGTCACCCCAGCGCCGGTAGATCGTCGAGGGAGTGACGCCGGCCCGCGCGGCGACCAGGGGAACCGTCAGCGCCTCGCGGCCCCGCTCGGCCTCCAGCTCCCGCACGGCGGCGTGCACGGACACCTGTACACGGGCACTGCGCCCACCGGGACGGGCCATGGGCTTCGGGCTCATTCGATCACCTTAACGCTGCTTCCTGGCGGCAGGCCGACGCTGCCGGTGGCCGCCTACCGGCCGCCTGCTTCGAGAGCGGTGGGGTCGGGGGCGGCGGGGTCCTGGGCGGCGGCTTCGGGGACGGCGGGGCCGGGGGCGGCGGCTTCGGGGGCGAGCCTGCCCGCGTCCGTGCGGGTCGCCTCGTACGCACGGCCCGCCCGCAGCACGGTCCGCTCCTCCAGGGGACGCCCGATCAGCTGCATGCCGATGGGCAGCCCCGCCCGGTCCTGTCCGACGGGCACGGTCAGGGCGGGCGCGCCGGTGATGTTCGCGGGAGCGGAAAGGCGTACGTAGCTGTCGGCCACGCTCTCCTCCGAGCCGTCGGCCCACCGCACGGACTCCTGGTCCACCGGTACGGCCGTGAGCGGCACGGCGGGTGCGGCGACGATGTCGACCTGCTCCATCATCCGGGCCCAGGCGCGCCGCATGAGGGTGCGGGCGCGCTGTGCGCGCAGATAGTCCCCGGCGAGGAGGAGTTCGCCCGCCTCCAGGAGCGCGCGCACGTCGGGTGCGTACAGTTCCGGCGTCGTACGGAGCGTGCGTTCGTGGTACGCGGTGGCCTCGGGGACCATCAGACCCCACTGCACCGCCTTGACGTAGCGGGTCAGGGGGATCTCCACGTCGACGAGTTCGGCGCCGAGGTCACGGAGCCGCTCGATGGCGTCCCGTACGGCGGTCTCGACGTCGGGGGCGACCCGGTCGAAGTAGTAGGTGCGCGGGACGCCGACGCGCAGGCCCGTCAGGTCGCCCTCGGCGTCCCGCGCCTCGCGGCCGGTCAGCGCGGCGAGGACGAGGTCCGCGTCCCGGACCGTGCGGGTGAGGGGGCCGACGTGGTCGAGGGACCACGACAGCGAGGTCACCCCGTCCCTGGGGATGAGGTCGTAGGTCGGCTTGATCCCGACGACGCCGTTCAGGGAGGCGGGGACGCGGATCGAGCCGCCGGTGTCGGTGCCGAGCGCGAAGGTGGCCGCACCGGCCGCGACGGCGACCGCGGAGCCGCCGCTGGATCCGCCCGCGACCCGTCGCGCGTCCCAGGCGTTGCGTGACTGCGGGGTCGTCAGACCGTAGGCGAACTCGTGGGTGTGGGTCTTGCCGATGAGCACCGCGCCCGCGTCCGCGAGCCGGACGGCGACGGCGCTGTCCGCGTCGGCCACGTGGTCGGCGCGGACGGCTGAACTCGCCGTCGTGGGCAGCCCCTTGACGTCCATGAGGTCCTTCAGGCCCAGCGGGATGCCGTGCAGCGGTCCGCGCGGGCGGCCCGCCGCGATCTCCTGGGCGGCCCGCGCGGCGTCGGCGCGCGCCCGCTCGGCCAGGATGCCGACGAAGGCGTTCAGCCGCCCCTCGACCGCTTCGGCACGCGCCAGTACGGAGTCGGTGAGCTCGACGGGGGACAGGTCCTTCGCGCGGATCGCCGCAGCCGCGTCGGCGAGGGTCAGCTCATAGGGCCGCACGACGTGCCTCCGGGGCCTCGGGGGCGAACGGGACGTCGAACGAGGGCGGGACGTCACCGAAGTCCAGCTCGCGCAGGGTGGCGACGACGGCGTGGATGTGGTTCGCGGTGGCGGTCACGAGTTCCGTGCGGCCGGGCTCCAGCGGGAGTCCTGCGCGGCGCGCCCACTGGGCGGCTTCGCCGGGTGCGAGGTCTTCGGGGGGCATGGCGGGCATGGCGGGTCCTTCACTGCGGAGGCGTGGGTGACCACGCGGGGCGTAGGTGACCACGCGGGGGGCGGGTGCCCGGCGCGGGGCATGCGTGCCCATACGGGGCTGCGGCCCATGCGAGGCAGGGGGCAGGGGGCAGGTCTTCCGGCTTTCCGGCGGATGCCGCAAACGCTAACTGTTTGCGTTAGGTGACAGTAGCGCCTAGGGTCGCTTAATGCAAAGCCGTAGCTTTTATTCGGCCCTTCTCGTCCTTTGCCGCCCTTTCCCACTCCCTCGCGCCCCCTTCCCCGCGCCGCGCCGACTCCCCGAAAGGCCCCCGTCATGCCCCCTGCCACCTGGACCCTCGGCGGCATCACCGCACACCGCGTCGACGAAGTGGCCCTGCCGCCCGGAACCGGACCCTGGCTGCTGCCCGACGCCACCCCGGAGGTCGTCGACGACACCCCCTGGCTGCAACCCGACTTCGCCGACCCCGCGGGCACCCTGCGCCTGAGCAGCCACAGCTTCGCGGTCGAGGCCGGCGGGCTCCGCGTTCTCGTCGACACCGGCATCGGCAACGGCAAGCAGCGCGCCAACCCGGCCTGGCACGACCTGGACACCGACTACCTCACCCGCCTCGCCGACGCCGGATTCCCGCCGGAGTCGGTCGACCTGGTCGTCCTGACCCATCTGCACGCCGACCACGTCGGCTGGAACACCCGCGCGCAGGACGGCGACTGGGTGCCGACGTTCCCGAACGCCCGGTATCTCACCGCCCGTACGGAGTGGGACCACTGGGCCGCCGCCGACATGGAGGAGCCGCGGCGCCAGATGTTCCGCGACTCCGTCCACCCGGTCGGGGAGGCGGGCCTTCTCGACCTGGTGGACACCTCGTCGGGCCCGGTCGAGGTCGCCCCTGGCCTGCACCTGCTGCCCGCACCCGGCCACACCCCCGGCCAGGTGGCCGTGGAGCTGCGCGGCGACGACCGCACCGCCCTGATCACCGGCGACGCCGTCCACCACCCCGTCCAGCTGGCACGGCCCGGCATCGGCTCCTGCGTGGACATCGACCCCGGCCTCGCGGAGAGGACCCGGCGTGCCCTGCTCGCATCGGTGGCGGGCACCGAAACCCTGCTCCTCGGCAGCCACTTCGCCGCGCCGACCGCGGGCCGGGTCACCGCACGGGGAGACGGCTACCGCCTCACCTCGGCATTGGCCCAGACCTATTGACGAAAGGTCTATACCTACTTACCGTCTGGCGCAGCACTTCCCATCCGTGGCACGGCCCCCGAGGGAGTACGCGATGATCGGTCGGACGGTACGTCTGTTGGGAGCGGCCCTCGCGCTGGCCTTCGCGGCACAGCTGCCCGCCGCCGCGCTCCCGGACACGGCGGGTGCGCCCGCCGCGGCCCCGGACGCGGCGGGTTCGCCCGCCGCTCCGCGGGCGGACACCTGCGAGGTGAAGTCGAAGCCCGCGGGCAAGGTGCTCCAGGGCTACTGGGAGAACTGGGACGGCGCGGCCAACGGTGTGCACCCGCCGTTCGGCTGGACCCCCATCAACGACCCCCGCATCAAGCAGCACGGCTACAACGTCATCAACGCGGCCTTCCCGGTGATCCGCTCCGACGGCACCGTCCTGTGGGAGGACGGCATGGACTCGACCGTGAAGGTCTCCACGCCCGCCCAGATGTGCGAGGCCAAGGCCGCAGGTGCCACGATCCTGATGTCCATCGGCGGCGCGGCCGCCGGCATCGACCTGAACTCGGCCTCGGTCGCGGACCGCTTCGTCGAGACGATCGTGCCGATCCTGAAGAAGTACAACTTCGACGGCATCGACATCGACATCGAGACCGGCCTCGTCGGCAACGGCAACATCAACCAGCTGTCGCCGTCCCAGTCCAACCTCATCCGCATCATCGACGGCGTCCTCGCCAAGATGCCGCCCAACTTCGGTCTGACGATGGCCCCGGAGACGGCGTACGTCACCGGCGGCAGCGTGGTGTACGGCTCCATCTGGGGGGCGTACCTGCCCATCGTCAAGAAGTACGCCGACAACGGCCGCCTGTGGTGGCTGAACATGCAGTACTACAACGGGAGCATGTACGGCTGCTCCGGCGACTCCTACTCCGCGGGCACCGTCCAGGGCTTCACCGCCCAGACGGACTGCCTCAACAAGGGCCTGGTCATCCAGGGCACGACCATCAAGGTGCCCTACGACAAGCAGGTGCCGGGACTGCCCGCGCAGCCCGGTGCGGGCGGCGGCCACATGTCGCCGGGTCTCGTGAGCCAGGCCTGGCGGCACTACAACGGCGCCCTGAAGGGCCTGATGACCTGGTCCCTCAACTGGGACGGTTCGCGGAACTGGACGTTCGGCGACAACGTCAAGGCGCTCCAGGGACGGTGACGCCGCTCCTCATCGGGGTGGCGGGTGCGCCACCCCGATGAACACCGCCCCCGCGCCGCCGGACGTGGGACCGCCGGGCCACGGGCCGCCGGGCCCCAGGTCGCCGGAACGGAAGCTTTGCAGTCGGCGGCGGGCCTCGACGGCCTCGTCCGTGCGGCCCACGGCGGTGAGCAGCAGGGCGTGGGTGTCGACTCCCTGGGCCAGTTGGTCCGCGTGCTCGTGGGACGTCGGCGCGAGCCACCACAGCAGGCCGACGGCCTCCTCGATCGCCGCCAGGGCGCGCGGCAGCTCGTAGCGCTCGACGAGGTGCATCCAGGCGATGGTGCGAAGGAGCCCGGCGAGGTCCGAGCGTTCGCGGTCCCCGCCCGCCGCCGCGAACCGGCGCCGCAGTTCCACGGCCTCGTCCCACGCGGCCCCCGCCCGGCCCCGGCTCCCCGTACGGAAGGACTCGAGGGCCAGGCTCTGCAACGCCACGGCAAGGGCGGGCTCGAACTGCCGCGGGTTGCCGGTCGCGAGGCGCCGCCGGACGGCTACGGCCTCTTGCAGGACCTTGCACACCTCCGTGGTGGCACCGAGCGGCGCGAGACAGGCGCCGAGATTCATGAGGGCGGCGGCGAGGTCCTCGTCGAACGTCGCGGACCCTCCCTCGGCCAGGCCGCGCAGCACCGTCACCGCCTCGGCGGCGGCCCGGTGCGCCTCGGCGTGCCGCGCCACCCGGGTCAGCCTGCGGCTCAGGTTGACCAGCGCGGTCGCGAGGGCGGGTTCGTGGGTGTGGGGGTTGGCACGGGCCAGGCCGCGCCGGATCATCACGGCCTCCTGGGCGGCGGCACAGGCCTCCTCCCTGCGCCCTGCCTCCGACAGACAGATCGCGAGGTTCGCCAAGGCCGCGGCGAGGGGCGCCTGTTGGGCGTCGCCGCCCGCTGCGGGGGGCGCGGGAACGGAGGGGTGCGCCGCGGGGGCGGGAGGGTGCTCCCCCGGGCCGGGAAGGTACTCCGCGGCGGGACCGGCAAAGTACTCCGCGGGAGCGGGAAGGTAATCCGCCGCAGCGGGAAGGTACTCCGCAGGACCGGTAAGGCACTCCGCCGGACCGGAAAAGTACTCCGCTGGGCCCGAAAAGTACTCCCCCGGACCGGCCAAGTACTCCGCGGAAGCGGAAGCGGGAAGGCACTCCGCCGGACCGGAAGAGTACCCCGTGGGAGCCGTAAGGCTCTCCGCCGGACCGGGAAGCTGCCACGCAGGGCCGGGTAGCTGCCACGGAGGGCCAGGAAGCTGCCACGCGGGCGGCGCGTACACCGTCCGTCGCTCCTCCGCGCGGCCCGCGAGACGGCGTCGGATCTGCACGGCCTCCTGGACGGTGTGCAGGGCCTCCTCCCACCGGCCCGCCGTGGCCAGGTCCGCGGCGTGGTTGGACAGGGCGAGGGCCAGCGCGTCACCGTGCCGCCCCGGCTGTTCGTCGACCAGGCGGCGCAGCAGCCGCACGGCCTGGCCGCTCGCCGTGAGCGCGTCCGCGAACTGGCCGTCCTTGGCCAGGTAGACGCCCACGTCGCCGAGCACGGCGGCGAACGACGGCTCCGGCGCGTCGGTGCGGGCCGCGTGCATGCCGCGCCGGATGGCCATCGCCCGCTGCCCCGACTTCAGGGCCTGGTCGTGCAGGCCCGCGTGGGACTGGCGCTGGGCGAGGGCGTTCAGGATCCGCGCCTGCTCCTCCGGGTCGTGGGTGCGGCCGAGCCGCCGGTCGGCGAGGCGCTGGGCGAGGGCCGCGGCACCGGAGTTGAGGTCGGTGTGGGCGCCTTCGGGCAGATGGGTCTCGATCGCCTCCAGGACGTCCGGGTCCAGGTCCTCGATGTCGCTGAGGGCGGCGAGCGTCGCACCGCCCGCCGCGACGCCGAGTTCCGGCTGCTCCCTGAGCAGCGGCTCCAGTTGGGCGGCGCGTACGTGGGGCCAGCGCGCCGCCGTGGCGACGAGTGTGGCGAGCACCCGGCGCAGGCAGGGCAGCGGGTCGCCGTCCAGGAGCCGGCGCGGAGCGTCCAGGGCCCAGGGGTCGGGCGGGAAGCCGTCTATGCCGTGGCCGGTGACGCTCAGCGCGAGGAAGTCCTCGGCGAGCCGGTCGGGGTAGAGGGGTTCGAGCACGGTGCCGCCGGCGCTGCCGTCGGTCGCCGGGTACGACAGGGCGTGGTCCTTCAGGATCTGGTCGGCGTGCTCGCCGGAGCCGACGGCGATGCGGGCGAGCACGCCGAGGGCCTCGCGGTGGCTGAGCGCGCTGGTCATCGCGGCGGTGTAGACCGTCTGCCCGAAGGCGTCCGGAGTGATGCGGACGCGCGCGTTGCCGTGCAGCGACTCCCAGTGGGCGCGCTCGCGGGCCAGCAGATAGGCGGAGACCGCCGCCGCGCCGTCGGGCGCCTCCCGGTGGCGCCGGTGGGCGTCGACGGCGGCGAGCGCGGCCATGTGGACGGCGAGGACCTGGTGGTACTCGGGGTCGCTCGCGAGGCCCTCCGGCGGTTCGACGGCTTCGACGTCGGGTACGTCCAGGGCGCGGGCGAAGCAGTCGCGTGCCGTGCGGAACAGTGTCTGCGGCACCACGTCGGCGTCGTCGGACAGGCCGGGCAGCCCCAGGTCGGCCACCGGGATGTCGAAGTCGCCGAGGCGGTGGACGAGGTGCTGCCACCAGGTGCCGCGGGGCCGGGCGACGAGCAGGACCCGGACGCGGCCGCCCTGGCGCACGGCGTCGAGGAGCAGTTCGATGAGGTCCGCCGTGGGCCAGCGCTCGGCGTAGTCCACCACCATCAGGACCGGCGCGTCGCCCTCCGTCCGCCCCGAGAACGGCAGGGCGGGTGTCAGGAGCCCCGCTGTCGCGTGCCGCGCCTGGAGCACGCGCCAGCCCCGCGCGTGGCTGCTCCGCGCGAACTGGGCGGCCATGCGTGACTTGCCCTGGCCGCCGGGCCCGTGCACCAGGAGCGCCGAGACCTGGTCGTGGCCTTCGCGCCACGCCGCGAGCCGGGCCAGTTCGTCGTGGCGGCCGGTGAAGTCGACCAGGGCGTAGCGGGCGTCGAGCAGCCGGGCGGGCTGCTGCCGCACCCAGGCGGGCGGCAGCGCGGGCCTGGTCAGCGGGAAGGCGTCCACGGCGTAGAGCGGGCGTTCCGCGCCCAGGTGGACGGCGCGGATCTCCTGCGCCTGGATCACGGACCCGTGGACCGTCCCGCCCTCGATCCATTGACGGTGCATCGTCACGTCGGCCCCTGTCGTCCCACCCGGTCCCGCATTCCTCTCGCTCCGCGTTCCGCGCGCGCCCGTCGCCGATCGGTCCGCGTCCCTCGCTCCCGCGCCCCGCCCGGTCCCGCGTCGCACGCCCCCACGCGCCGCGAGGTACCACTGTCCCACGGCGGGGCCCCGCCCCGGACGCCGGAGCCGGGGGGCCGGGGGCCTCAGGAGTCGTCGACGCTGTCGACGATCTCGCTGTGGAGACGGGGGTGATGGGTCCTGAGGTGCTCGAGGATCCGGTCGACGAACTCCGTGGGGGCGTCCTCCGTCAGCCGCCCGAGGAGGACCAGGGACTGCGCTGGGCCGAGCCGGGCCAGGTCCCGGTCGAGGAGGGCGGTCAGGAGGGGCACGAGTCGCCGGACGACCTCCGCGGACGGGGTGCGGACCTGGAAGGCCGTGCCGATCCTGCCGTACAGGTCCTGGATCTCCGTGGCGCTCAGTTCGGATCCGCCCCGGAGCCACAGCCGCAGCAGGTCGTGGACGGTCGAGGTGCCGAGCCGGGTGCCCTGTCCGGTGAACGTGGTCACCAGAGGCCCCAGTGACTCGAACAGCGGCCGCAGCGCCTGGAGCGCCACTCCGTCGTTGGTCCCCGCGGACACGTCCATCTTGTGCCAGATCTCGTTCCAGTACGTGCGGTGCCAGACGGTGTGCCCTTCTTCCCGGGGAGCCCGGAAGAGCCAGTGCGCGTCCACCGGCTCCGGGGGCCCGAGATCGCCCTGCCGGACGGCGACTTCGAGGTCGCGTTCCTCCCCCAGCTTGACGCGCCGCACGCGCAGCGAGAGGGCGAGGTCGGTCCACTGCACCTCGTCGAGGGAGGACCGCCACAGCAGCACGTGCCGGTGCCAGGCGCTGCCCGCGTCGCCCGCCGAGGGGAACAGCGTGCCCGCCGTCGTGCCGCCGGTCAGGAGCAGGACGAGCACCACCAGGTTCGCCCCGTAGATCCCGTGCCGGGAAGCCGCCCGGACGCGTCGCGGCTGGTACGCCGGGTACGGCTGCTCGGCACGCAGCTCCCGCTCCCCCATGGCCCGCACGACGAGCCGCGCCAGCGCGTCGCGCTCGGCCCGCGGCAGCCGTTCGACGCGGGCGCGGGCGAAGCGGAGCATCTGCCGGGAGGAGAGCGGGGCGAAGGAGAGCAGGGCGAACATCAGGTCGTCGTTGAGGGGCTGGCTGTCCGTCGACAGGACGGGGCGGTGGGCGAGGAGCCCCGACAGGAGCCGTACCGCGAGGCGGACCGCCAGATACTCCCCGAAGGTCGCGTGCAGGAATTCGTAGGTGGACAGCGTGCGGCCGTCCCTGATCGACTGGGCGCGCTGCACGAAGAAGAAGCGCCCGAGGGCGACTTCGGCCTGCCCCAGGGGCGAGCGGAGCCCAAAGGCGCGGGCCGATGTCCGGCCGATGAGGGCCGCCAGGTCCTCGTCGAGCTCCGCCGTGGACACCCATTGGCGCCGCCGGTTCACCATGGCGAAGGCCACGAGGGAGAGCCGTTCCAGCTCCTCCTCGACCCGCTGATCCACTTCGTGCGCGGGGACCCGGGTGTCCTTGCACACCTCCCGCCGGGCGAAGGAGCCGAGCAGCGCCTCGTAGAGATCGGCCTCGTCCAGGGGCCGCCGGTCCTCGCCGCGCAGGTCGTTCCCCGCGGCCTGGTAGAGCGCGAGCATGGTGAGGAGCAGCGGCTGGCCCGCGAGGGCGCGGTGCGGTGCGACGGCGTCCCAGGTGAGTGGTGGCAGGCCCATGGCCCGGAAGTTGAGCGCGTTGGTGAGGTTCCAGCGCTCGATCCAGAGCTTGACCTGCTCCTTGCGGAACGGTTCGAGGCGCAGTGCGACGGTGCCCTCCGGGTAGCGTGCCCGGTCGGCGACCGCGGTACGGCTGGTGACCACGGCCAGGACCGGACGCCCTTGCTCCGCTTCTCGCTCCTGGAAGCGGGCGACCCGTACCAGGAAGTCGTTCTGGTGCACCCCGGTGGTCTGGAGCAGTTCGTCGAAGCCGTCGAGCAGGACGACGGGCACCGCCGCCCCCGCCGCGCGCACCAGGTCGGTCCAGGTGGCCCGCTCCCCGGTGGCCTCGCGGATCGCCTGCTCGATCTGGTCCTGGATCTCGTCGTCCGCGCGGACGTCGCGCAGCGCCACCCGCACCGGCAGGAAGCCCGCCGACGGCAGCCGGGCCGCGAGGATGCGGATCAGGACGGACTTGCCCGCGCCCGGCTGGCCGAGCACGAGCAGCGGGGCGGCCGTCAGGCCCTCCGAAGTCAGCGCGCCCGTCAGATACTCGGTCAGGTCCTGCCGCACCGGCACGCGCACCCACCACCCCTCGTCCGCCGGGCTGCCCTGCCCGTCCACCGCCCGCACCCGGAAGTCGGGGTCGAGATAGGCCTCGGCCAGGGCGGGCACCTGGATCCCCGCGGGGGTCTCCTGGGCGTCGAGGATGCGGTGGGCGAGTGCGGAGCGGTGCGCGCGGGAGAGGGCGGACGCGACGTCCACCGGCGGCTGGTGCCCGGCCGCGCTCGTGGCGAGGAGCGTCTCCAGGCCGGCGAGGGCCCGGCGCAGCTCGGCGCGGGTGGCCCGGTGCTCCAACCGGCCCGACCAGTAGCGGAACTCCGGTGCTTCGAGGACGAGCCGGGCGTGCAGCGCCTCGTACTCCGTGACGGCGAGGTCCGGCACCGTCGTCGTCATGGTGGCCGTCGCCTCCTGGCGCGCCGCCCTGTCGAGGCGCGCCCACTCGTCGAGGTCCCGCAGGAAGCCGTGCGTCCGCGCCGCCAGGTGCCGGTACCAGTCGCGGAGCCGGACGAGGTGGTCCTCGTACGGAAGGTGGGGCGCGGGGTGCGGGGCGTCCACCTGCGCCAGGGTGTCCGTGAAGCTCGCGTCCGCGGGGGGCCGTCCGCCCGCCACGGCGAGCTGCTCCTCGCGGGTGCGGACCACCTCGTCCAGGGAGAAGGGCAGTTCGGCCCGCTCCAGGGAGTCGAAGAACGCGACCACGACGATCACGGTGTGGGCCGCCTCCAGGACCCGGGTGCGCTCCACCCGGCCGTCGGTGCGGCGCAGCCGCTCGCCGAGGCCGCGCGCCGCGTCGCGCCCGAGGCCGAGGATGCGGCCCCGCGCGTCGAACATCCCGAGCACACTGCTGCTGAGGCCGCCGGTCGCCAGGTTGAGCGCCCCGCCGAGCGCGCGGTCGAGCGCCGCCGTCGCGGGCGGGTCCTCGCCGAGCAGCACCAGGGCGTCCCCGAACGACAGCGGCTTGCGTCGGCCCACAGTCCCCCCATGGCGTGCGTCGCGACGTCTGCGCTGCCAGCTTGCCACGGACGGAGCAGCGGGGAGACCGTTTCGCGGCGCATCCGTGGGGTCCGCCGCGGCAGCGCGGAGCGGCCGTGCGAGCCCTCTTGTTGCGGGTGCGGGCATCTGCTTGACTCCGCCGCCGTGACGCCACCTCACGGGCGGAGGAACCCGATGGACATCACCCGCAGACGTCTGCTCACCGCGCTGGCGGCGACGGGCCTGCTGTCCGTCGTCCCGGCAGGGCCGGTGGGCGCGGCCCGGGCCGCGGGGGGCCTCGCGCGGCTGCGGGCCAACACCGTGGCGGTGTTCGCCGGGACGCCGGAGTCCAACGCGCGCCCGGAGACCGCCGAGAGGATCGCCGCCGTGGAGCGGCTCGCGCGGACGCATCTCGCGGCCATGGACGCGGCGGGCGACGGCGAGCTGTTCGCCGGTCTGCCGCTCGGCAGCGACGACGCGAACCTGAACACCGCCTACCGCCGCCTGTACGAGATCGCCCTCGCCACCCGGACCCCCGGCGGCGGCCTGCACGGCGACACCGTCACCGCCCGCCGCGTCCTCGACGGCCTGGTCCTGCTCCACCAGCGGTACTACGGGGATCAGTCCAAGGGCTACTACGGCAACTGGTTCCACTGGGAGATCGGGATCTCCCAGCACGTCAGCAAGACCCTCGTGCTCCTGTACGACGAGGTGCGCGCGCACCGTCCGGGCCTCGTCGGCACCTATGTGACGTCCATGGACGCCTATCTGCGCAACGGCACCGACGGCGACGTGGATCTGGACTCGCGGTTCCACACCGGTGCGAACCTGGCGGACATCACGACGAACCGCGTCCTCCAGGGCGCGCTCCTCGGCGACGAGGCGCGCGTCCGCAAGGCCCTCACGGACCAGCTGACGGTCTTCGTCACCATCGACCCCTACCGCCTCGTCCACGGGGTCACGGACGGCCACTACGCCGACGGCTCCTTCATCCAGCACGCGTCCGTCGCGTACACCGGCTCCTACGGCAAGGGGCTCCTGACGCGGGTCGTGCAGACCCTGAAGATCCTGGAGGGCACCGGGTTCGCGCACGGCGAGAAGCTGGTGCCCGTCGTCCACGGGTGGGTGCGCGACGGATTCGCGCCGGTGATCTTCGAGGGCTGGATGATGGAGATCGTCAAGGGGCGGGCGGTGTCGCGGACCGACTCCGGCTACGCGGACACCGCGGTCGTGGCGGAGGCCGTCGTCGACCTCTCCTCGCTCGCCGACGGGCCCGCGGCCACCGCCCTGAAGGGGTACGTCAAGCATCTGCGGGACACCTCGCGCACGCCGCTCGACCCGGCCCGCTTCGTCTCACCCGTCAGCGCCGTCCGTTACGCCGACATCCTCGCCGACGCCTCCGTGCCCGCCGCCGACCTCAACCCCGCCGCGCGCAGCGTCGCCTTCAACGCCATGGAGCGGACCGTGCACCGCAGGCCGGGACACGCGTTCGCGCTCGCCCGCAACTCGGTGCGGATCAGCAAGTACGAGTACATGAACGGCGAGAACCTCATGCCGTGGTTCCAGGGCGAGGGCGCGCACTATCTGTATCTGGCGGGGCAGGACCAGACGGGCGCCCACGGCGTGGACTACTTCACCGCGGTGTCGCCGTACGCCCTGGCCGGGGTGACGGCGCCGGTCGAACGGCGCCGCACCGTCCCCGAGCTGTACGGCAAGCCGTACTACGGCAACCCCGGCCATCCGCTGCGCTTCACGTCGTCGTCGGAGTCCCAGAACCGCTACGTGTACTTCCCGCGCGGCACCCACGCGCACTCCGGCGGTGTGGTGCTCGGGGCGTACGGCACGGCCGCGATGGTGCAGTCCGACGACGCCGCCTACGCCGACCGGGAGTTGCTGCCCGACGACTTCGTGGTGCACCGGGGGGCGTCGGCCACCAAGTCGTGGTTCCTGTTCGACGACGAGGTCGTCGTGCTCGCCGCGGGGGTCGGTGACCGGGCGGGCCGCGCGGTGACGACGGCGGTGGACACACGGATCGCGGCGCCGGACGACGAGATCCTCCTGACCGGTGTGCGCCGTGACGGCGGCGCCTGGTCCGGCACGGGCAGCGCGGAACTGCGCTGGCTGCGCTACGCCAACCGCACCCGGGGAGACTCCGTGGGCTATCTCTTCCTCGACACGCCCCCGGTGCGGGTCGCCCTGGACCGGGTCACGCGCAGCCGCCGCGTGGTGCGCACCGCCAACCCGGACACCGCCGTGACCCGCCAGGTCCTCGGTGTGGGCGTCGACCGGGCGGCCGGGGCCGGGTTCGGCAGGCTGGCGTACGCGCTGGTGCCGCACGCGACCGCGGCACGCCTTCGCGGCTACGCGAGCGGGCCGCTCAGGGTGCTCGCCAACTCGCCGCGCGCCCAGGCCGTCGCCCACGGGGGCCTCGGCCTCACCGGCGTCAACACCTTCACCGAGGGGCCGCACGACGTGGGGGTCCTGCGGGTCACCGGTGCGGCCTGCGTCCTGGTGCACGAGGCGCGGCGCGCCGGGACCCTGCGGGTCGCCGTGTCCGACCCGACCATGGGCCGGGACCGGGTGGGCGTCCTGGTGCGGGGGCGGCGGCTGCGGGTGGTGGACGCGGATCCGGGGGTGCGGGTGCGCGCGGTGGGCGGGGGCACGTGGATCGACGTGGACACCCACCACGCGTACGGGCGGAGCTTCGCGGTCACGCTGCGCGGGAGGCGGTGAGGCACGGCACGCCCGCTCCCGTCGGGTCGGGCGCACCCGCTCCCGTGGGGCACGGGTAGCCCGCCCCCGGCCTCAGGCCGCCACGGTGTCGTGGTGGATGGGCGTGTGCGCGCCCCGCAGCGGCACCCCCGTGCCGCCGCGGCGGGTGGCGACGATCTCCGCGGCGATGGACAGGGCCGTCTCCTCGGGGGTGCGGGCCCCCAGGTCGAGGCCGATGGGCGAGTGCAGCCGGGCCAGCTCGGCGTCGGTGACGCCCGCGTCGCGCAGCCTGCGGTCGCGGTCCTCGTGGGTGCGGCGCGAGCCCATCGCGCCGACGAAGGCGAGCGGCATCCGCAACGCCCGCACCAGGACCGGCACGTCGAACTTGGCGTCGTGGGTGAGCACGCACAGGACGGTCCTGGCGTCGGTCCCGGCACGCTCCAGATAGCGGTGCGGCCAGTCCACGACGACCTCGTCGGCCTCGGGGAAGCGCTGCGGGGTCGCGAACACCGACCGGGCGTCGCACAGCGTCACGTGGTAGCCGAGGAACTTGCCCGCGCGCACGAGCGCCGCCGCGAAGTCGACGGCGCCGAACACGATCATGCGGGGCGGCGGCACGCTCGACTCGACCAGGAGGGTGAGGCCGCCGGGGCAGTGCGCGCCGTCCTCCGACACCTCGACGGTGCCGGTGCGGCCCGCGTCGAGCAGCGCCCGCGCCTCGGCCGCCGCGGTGCGGTCGAGGATTGGCGCGCCGCCGAGCCCGCCCTCGTACGCGCCGTCGGGCCGTACGAGCAGTGTCCTGCCGAGCAGCTCGTCCGGGCCGCGGGCCACCCGTACGAGGGCCGCGGTCTCCCCCGCGGCGGCCGCGGCGAGCGCGGCCACGTGCACCGGGCGGTCCGGCGTGCCGACGCCCACCGGGGTGACCAGGATGTCGATGACGCCGCCGCAGGTGAGACCCACGGCGAAGGCGTCGTCGTCGCTGTACCCGAAGCGCTCGACGACGCTCACGCCGTCCTGGAGCGCCTGGGCGCACAGCTCGTACACCGCGCCCTCCACGCACCCGCCGGAGACCGAGCCGATGACCGTGCCCGCACGGTCGACGGCGAGGGCCGCGCCGGGCGGGCGCGGGGCGCTGCCGCCGACCGCCACGACGGTGGCGACGGCGAACTCGCGGCCCTCGTCGGCCCACCGGCGCAGCTCGTCGGCGATGTCAAGCACGGGTGCTTCCCTCCGGTACGGCGCCCGCCGCCGCGAGCACCCGGTCCGGGCGGATCGGCAGGGCGCGGTGGCGTACGCCGGTGGCGTGCCGGACGGCGTTGGCGATCGCCGCGGCGGCGCCCACGATGCCGATCTCGCCGATGCCCTTGATGCCGACGGGGTCGTCCGGGTCCGGGTCGTGCACCCAGTCGGCCTCGATGACGGGCACGTCGGCGTTGGCGGCGAAGTGGTAGCCCGCGAGGTCCCCGTTGGCGAGGCCGCCCGAGACCCGGTCCCTGATCGCCTCCTCGTGCAGGGCCATGGACAGTCCCCAGATCATGCCACCGACGAACTGGCTGCGCGCGGTGAGCGGGTTGACGATCCGCCCCGCGGCGAAGATGCCGAGCATCCGGCGCACCCGCACCTCACCGGTGCCGACGTCGACGGCGACCTCGGCGAACTGGGCGCCGTAGGAGTGCCGTTCGCGTTCGGCGAGCGCGCCGACGGCCTCCGTGGTGTCGGAGCGCACGGTGATCCCCTCCGGCGGCAGGTCGGCGGACAGGGCGAGGCGTTCGCGCAGCTCGGCCGCGGCGGCCATGACCGCCCAGGACCACGAACGCGTGCCCATCGAGCCGCCGGAGAGCCAGGCCTGGCCGAGGTCGCTGTCGCCGATGCGCACCCGGACCCGGCCCGGGTCCGCTCCGAGGGCGTCGGCGGCCACCTGGACCAGCGCGGTGCGGGCCCCGGTGCCGACGTCGGCCGCGTTGATGCGGACCGTGAACGTGCCGTCGGCCTCGGCGGTGACGGCCGCGGTCGAGGGGGCGACGCCCGCGGGGAAGGTGGCCGCGGCCGTGCCCGTGCCGAGCAGCCAGCGGCCCTCGCGGCGCACGCCCGGGCGCGGGTCACGGCCCTCCCAGCCGAAGCGGCGGGCGCCCTCGCGGAAGCAGGTGAGCAGTTCGCGGTCCGCGAAGGGCAGTCCCGTGACGGGCCCGACGGCGGGTTCGTTGCGGGCCCGCAGCTCGATGGGGTCGATGCCGCACTTCTCGGCGAGCTCGTCGATCGCGGACTCCAGGGCGAACGAGCCGGGCGCCTCCCCCGGCGCCCGCATGAACGTGGGCGTGGGCACGTCGAGGCGCACCACGTGGTTGGCGGTGCGCAGCGCCTCGGCCTCGTACATGGCGCGGCCGTAGCCGCCGGTCGCCTCGACGAACTCGGTGAGGGTGGAGGTGAGCGAGACCCCGTCGTGGTCGAGGGCGCGCAGCCGTCCGTCGGCGTCGGCGCCGAGCCGGACGCGCTGCGCCGTGGGGCTGCGGTAGCCGGTGAGCGAGAACACCTGGCGGCGGGTGAGGACCACCCGCACCGGGCGCCCGACGACGGTGGCCGCCATCACGGCGAGCACGTTGTGCGCGCGGACCCAGCCCTTGGAGCCGAAGCCGCCGCCGATGTGCTCGGAGCGCACGCGCACGGACGCGGGGTCGAGCTGGAACAGCGCGGCGAGGTCGGTGGCCGTCATCATGGTGCCCTGGCTGGTGTCGACCACTTCGAGGCGGCCGCCGTCCCAGCGCGCCGTCGCCGCGTGCGGCTCCATGGCGTTGTGGTGCTGCTCCGGGGTGGTGTACACCTCGTCCACGACCACGGTCGCGGCGGCCAGCTCGGCCTCCAGGTCGCCCTTCTCCGTGACGGCGGGGCCCTGGACGGTCGTTTCCGGCGTGTAGCGGTCGGGGTGCTGGGGGTCGAAGGCGACGTCGTGCGGCTCGGTGTCGTACTCGACGACCAGCGCTTCGGCGGCCTCCCTGGCCTGTTCGGAGGTCTCGGCGACGACGAGCGCCACCGGCCAGCCGACGTGCGGCACCCGGTCCCGCTGGAGGATCTCCGCGACCGGGTCGGGCCCCATCATGCCGACGAAGCCCTCCTGGAGGCGGGGCGCGTTGCCGTGGTGCAGCACCGCGAGCACACCGGGCATCTCCCGTACGGGCGCGTCGTCGAGGGAGCGGACGCGGCCGCGGGCGACGGTGGACACCACGATCCAGCCGTGCGCGAGTTCGGTGAACGGCACCTCCGCGGCGTAGCGGGCCGCGCCGGTGACCTTGTCGAGGCCCTCGATGCGGGTGCGTGCGGTACCGACGGCACCCGTGGCCCTGGTCGTTCCGGTCGCTGTCGTCATCGCTTCGCCCCTTCGGTCGGCTCGGTCTGCTCGGCGGGCCCGGCGATCCCGGCGAGTTCGGTCAGCAGTGCCACGGTCACATTGCGCAGCAGGGGCACCTTGTACCCGTTGTCGGGCAGGGGCTCGGCCGCGGCCAGTTCGGCGTCCGCGGCGGCGGCGAAGGCGGCGGCCGTGGCGGGGCCGCCGGTCAGCGCGCGCTCGGCCGCACGGGCGCGCCAGGGCCGGGACGCGACCGCGCCGAACGCGAGGCGCACCTCGTGCACGACGCCGTCCCTGACGTCGAGCGCCGCGGCGGCCGACCCGATGGCGAAGGCGTACGAGGCGCGCTCGCGGATCTTGCGGTAGCGGGAGTGGGCGGCGACGGGGGCGGGCGGCAGGGTGATGCCGGTGATCAGTGCGCCGGGCGGCAGCGCGGTCTCGCGGTGCGGGGTGTCGCCGACGGGGAGGTAGAAGTCCTCCCACGCCGACTCGCCGGGGCCCGAGGCCGTTTCGTAGGAGACGACGGCGTCGAAGGCGGCGAGCGCCACCGCCATGTCGGAGGGGTGCGTGGCCACGCAGTGCGCGGACGCGCCGAGGATCGCGTGGTTGTGGTGGACGCCGTCGAGGGCGGAGCAGCCGCTGCCGGGCGTGCGCTTGTTGCAGGGCCTCGCCGTGTCGGCGAAGTAGCCGCAGCGGGTGCGCTGGAGCAGGTTCCCGCCGACGGTCGCCATGTTGCGCAGCTGGCCGGAGGCGCCCGCGAGGACCGCCTGCGCCAGGGCGGGGTAGCGGCGCCTGACCTCGGGGTGCGCGGCGAGGTCGCTGTTGGTGACGGTCGCGCCGATGCTGAGGGCGCCGTCGGCCGTCACCTCGATGCCGTCCAGGGGCAGTTCGCTCACGTCCACGAGCAGCGCGGGGCGCTCGACGCCGGACTTCATCAGGTCGACGAGGTTGGTGCCGCCGCCGAGGAAGCGCGCCTCGGGGGCGGCGTCGAGCAGGGCGAGGGCCCCGGCGACGTCGTGCGCCCGCTGGTATCCGAACTCCCTCATGCCAAGGCCTCCTCGGTCTGCGCGCCGCCGTCACGTACCTCGTCGGCGGCGCGTGCGACCGCCTCCACGATGGCCACGTAGGCGCCGCAGCGGCACAGGTTGCCGCTCATGCGCTCGCGGATCTCGGCCGCGTCGAGCGGTGCCGGCTTCGCGTCGGGTCGTACGTCGGCGGTCGCGGCGCTCGGCCAGCCCGCCGCGTGTTCCTCGATCACCGCTATGGCCGAACAGATCTGTCCGGGCGTGCAGTAGCCGCACTGGTAGCCGTCGAGGTCGAGGAAGGCCTGCTGCACCGGGTGCAACCGGTCGCCGTCGGCGACGCCCTCGATGGTGGTGATCTCCCGGCCCTCGGCGGCGACCGCGAGCTTCAGGCAGGACAGCGTGCGACGGCCGTCGACGAGGACCGTGCAGGCGCCGCACTGGCCCTGGTCGCAGCCCTTCTTCGTGCCCGTCAGATCGAGGCGCTCGCGCAGTGCGTCGAGCAGGGTGGTGCGGTGGTCGACGGGCAGCGTGTGCTTCTCGCCGTTGACGTTCAGGGTGATGCCGCTGGACGTCTCGGTGGCGCTGGACGTCGGTGGAACCATGATCGGCCTTCTTTCGCGGTGTACGGCGGGCGCCGGGGTGCGCGGGGCACCGTGGTGCGGGTGACGCGGAAGGAGAGCAAGGAGAGCGGGTGTCCGGGTGACGCGGAACGCAAGCGGGGGGTGCGGGTGACGCGGAACGTGAGCCGGGGGGCGCGGGTGCAGCGCAGCAGGTCGCGGGCGTCGTCGACCGAATGCATTCGGCCACGTCTCCCGCTATGGTGGAGTGGACTCAAACGGACATCTGTCCGTTTATTGTTCGAGAACCTAGCGGACAACTGTCCGCTTAGCAACCCCGGCCCCTGTCGGCCGGCCCCCTGCCGACCTTCGGAGGCGACGAGTGCGGGAGAAGAGAGAGACCCCCCTGCGCTCGGACGCGCAGCGCAACCGCGAGCGCATCCTCGCCGTGGCCCTGGAGGAGCTGACCCGCTCCGGCGACGCCCCGCTGAGCACGATCGCCAAGAAGGCGGGGGTCGGCCAGGGCACGTTCTACCGCCACTTCCCGAGCCGGGAGGCCCTGGTCCTCGAGGTCTACAAACACGAGGTGCGGCAGGTCGCCGAGGCCGCGCCCCGGCTCCTCGAGACCCATCGGCCCGAGCGTGCCCTGCGGGAGTGGATGGACCGCCTCGCCCGGTACGCCATGACCAAGGTCGGCCTCGCCGACGCGATGCGCGCGGCGACCACCTGCCACGGCACGCTGAAGAGCGTGGCGCAGGGCCCGCTCACGACCGCCGTCACCCTGCTCCTCGACGCCAACGAGCGGGCGGGCACCATCCGCCCCGGCCTCACCCCCGACGACTTCATGCTGGCCATCGCCGGGCTGTGGCAGATCGACCCGCGGCAGGAGTGGCAGCAGCGCGCCGACCGCCTCCTCGACCTGGTCATGGACGGGATGCGGGCCGGCGCGCCGGGCACACGCGCACAGGCCGAGTGACGGCGCGGGACTGTCCCCGGGCCCGCGCCCGTGTCCGAGCCGCCCGGCAGGGAGTGACTCGCCCCCGGCAGGGAGTGACTCGCCCCCCGGCGGCGGAGTCACTCGTTCCGGCGGGCAGTCACTCGCCCTGGCGCAGAGTCACTCGCCCCCGCTCAGCCGCCGGGCAAGGGCGGCGACGGTGGGGGCCTCGAAGACCGCCCGGATGCCGAGGGGCACGCCCAGCGCGGCGCGGACGCGTGACACCAGCTTGACGGCGAGCAGGGAGTGCCCGCCGAGGTCGAAGAAGCCGTCGTCGACTCCGACGTTCGGTACCCCGAGGGCGTCCGCGAACAGCTCGCACAGGGCGGCCTCGGTCGGGTTGCGCGGCTCGCGCCCCGGCTGCCGCCCGCCCGCCTCGTCCGGTGCGGGCAGGGCGCGCCGGTCGAGCTTGCCGTTGGGGCTCAGCGGCAGCCGGGCGAGGGGGACGAAGGCCGCGGGCACCATGTACGCGGGCAGACGGCGCGCCAGGTGGGCCCGCAGCTCGTCCTCGCCCGGTGCCGGTCCCGCGCCCGCGGCCGGTACGCAGTACGCGACGAGCCTGCGATCCCCCGGCCGGTCCTCGCGGACGACGACCGCGGCCTGCGCGAGACCGGGGTGGGCCACGAGGGCGGACTCCACCTCGCCCGGCTCGACCCGGAAGCCACGGATCTTCACCTGGTCGTCCGCGCGCCCCAGGTACTCCAGGTTGCCGTCCGGACGCAGCCGGGTCACGTCACCGGTGCGGTACATCCGCTCGCCGGGGGCCCCGAACGGGTCGGGGACGAACCGTTCGGCCGTGAGCCCGGGCCTGCGCACATAGCCGCGGGCGAGCCCGGCACCGGCGATGTACAACTCGCCCGGCACACCCACCGGAACGGGCTGGAGGCAGGAGTCGAGGACATAGGTGCGGGTGTTGCGGACGGGGCGGCCGATGGGCGGGGCGTCGCCCGCGGCGCCGGGTTCGCCCCGCTCGTCGAGGTCGTCGGAGAACCACGCCGTGGTGTAGACGGTCGCCTCCGTCGGCCCGTACACATTGACGATCCTGGCGCCGGGCACCGCCGTCCGGATCCCCGCCAGGGTGTGCGCGGGCAGGGCCTCGCCGCCCAGCGCGACGACCGACGCCCCCAGGCTGACGTCGTGATGGCTCACCAGCTCCGCTAGGGCGGAGGGCACGGCGCAGAGGAGGCTGCCCCGCCACTGCCCGGCCGCGGGCTCACCGAGGGCGAGGACGTCGGGGACGACCTCGACGACACCGCCGGAGAGAAGCGGCCCGAAGATCTCGAAGACGGAGACGTCGAAGGTGAGCGGGGTGGCGGCCAGGGCGTGCGAGAGGTGCGGGCGGCCCAGGGCCTCGCGGCCCCACAGGACCAGGTCCACGACGTTGGCGTGCGGGACGAGGACGCCCTTGGGCCGGCCGGTGGACCCGGAGGTGTAGAGGACGTAGGCGCCGTTGGCCGGGGTCAGGGGCGCGGTGCGGTCGCTGTCGCGCGGGCTCCCCACGGGCTCGTCGAACCCGGCCGGGTCCACCGGGCGGGGGGCGGTGGCGTCCGGCGCCTCGTCCACGTACAGGCGCGGCACGTCGTCGGGCAGCGCGCAGCCGACGTCGTGGGCCGTCACGACGCAGCCGGGCGCGGCGTCGCGGAGCATGAAGGCGATGCGGTCGGCGGGGTGGCGCGGGTCCACCGGCAGATAGGCGGCGCCGCTCTTGAGGACGGCGAGAAGGGCGACGACGAGGTCCGCGGAGCGGTGCAGGGCCAGGGCCACGACCTGCTCGGGCCCGGCGCCCGCGGCGATGAGGCGGCGGGCGAGCCGGTCGGCCCGTGCGTTCACCTCCGCGTAGGTGAGCCGCACGTCACCGCAGCGGACGGCCGGGGCGTCCGGGGTGTGCGACACCTGCCGTTCGAAGAGGTCGGGCACCGTGAGGGGCGGCACGGGCCGCCCGGTGTCGTTCCACTCCTCGATGAGCAGCCGCCGCTCCTTGGCGCTCAGGACGTCGAGCCGTCCGATGGGCAGCGCCGGGTCGTCGGCGGCGGCGCGCAGGAGCCGGGCGAGGCGGCTCGCGACGGTGTCCACGCCCTCGGGGTCGAACAGGTCGGTGCTGTACTCGAAGAACCCCGTCAGGCCGGCGGGCCCGCCGTCGTCGGTGAAGCGCTCCTCGATGTTCAGGAGCAGGTCGAAGCGGGCCGAGCCCGGGTGCAGGAGATCGGTGGTGATCTCCAGGCCCTCGGTGTCGAGGCGCGGCGCCGGTGCGTTCTGCACGACGAGGGACACCTGGAAGAGCGGGTGCCTGCCGATGACCCGGGGCGGGTTGAGGTCGTCGACGAGGTACTCGAAGGGCACGTCCTGGTGTTCGTAGGCACTCAGGGACACCTCGCGGACCCGGTCGAGCAGCTCCCGGAAGGTGGGGTTCCCCGAGGTGTCGTTGCGGATGACCAGGGTGTTGACGAAGAAGCCGACGGACCGGTCGAGGCCCTGGTCGGTGCGGCCCGCGATGGGGGAGCCGATGGGGATGTCGGTACCGGCGCCGAGCCGGGTGAGGAGCGCGGCGAGCCCCGCCTGGAGCACCATGAACAGGCTGGTGCCGGTGTCCTTGGCAAGAGCGGCCAGGCGTCGGTGCAGCTCCGCGTCCCAGGCGAGGGAGAGCGTCTCGCCGCCGTGGCCGGGCGTGGCGGGGCGGGGCCGGGCGGCGAAGGGCAGGTCCACCTGGTCGGGCAGGTCCGCGAGGTGGCGCCGCCAGTAGGCGAGCTGGTGGGCGAGGGGGCTCGCCGGGTCGTCGGGGTCGCCGAGGAGCTCGCGCTGCCACAGGCCGTAGTCGGCGTACTGGACGGCGGGGGCGAGCGCGGGCGCCGCGGCGGTCCCCGGTGCCGTCGCCGCGCGTGCCTCGTACGCCGTCACGAGGTCCTCCGCGAGGGGCGCGAACGACCAGCCGTCGCAGGCGATGTGGTGGACGAGCAGGAGCAGCACGTGCTCGGTGGCGCCGACGCGGAACAGACGCGTGCGTACGGGGATGTCGTGGGCCAGGTCGAAGGGGTGGCCCGCGGCGGCGGCGAGCGCCTCGGGCAGCCGGGCCTCGGTCGTGGGGACGACATCGAGCGGCGGCCTGGCCCGTTCCGGCGCCAGGATGTGCTGCCGGGGTTCGCCGTCGTGCTCGGGGAAGACGGTGCGCAGGGACTCGTGGCGGGCGACGAGGTCGGCGACGGCCGCGCGCAGGGCGGGGACGTCGAGGTCGCCGGTGAGGCGCAGCGTCCAGGGCACGTTGTAGGCGCGGCTCATGCCTTCGAAGCGGTGCAGGAACCACAGGCGGCGCTGGGCGAAGGACAGCGGCAGCGGGTCGGGGCGCGCGCCGGGCCGCAGCGCGGGACGGGTGCGGGGGGCCGCCGGCGCGTCGGCTGCTCCCCGGGCTCGCAGGTGTTCGGCGAGCGCGGCGACGGTGGGGTGCTCGAAGAGGACGCGGATGGTGAGTTCCGCGCCGAGGCGGGCGCGGACGCGGGCTGCCAGGCGGGTGGCGAGGAGCGAATGCCCGCCGAGCGCGAAGAAGTCGTCGTCGATGCCGATGCCCTCGACGCCGAGCACCTCGGCGAACAGGGCGCACAGCGCCTCCTCGCGCTCGGTGCGCGCGGCGCGTGCCGACTGCGCCTCGACGACCGGCGCGGGCAGCGCGGCCCGGTCCAGCTTGCCGTTCACGGTCAGCGGCAGCCGCTCCAGGAGCACGACGGCCGACGGCATCATGTAGTCGGGCAGGCGCTCGCGCAGGTGCTCGCGCAGGGCGGCCGTGAGCTGCCCGCCGCGGCGGGCGGTCATCGGGCTCGTCGCGTACGTCAGCGGGTCGCCGGGGGCGCCGTCGGGTTCGTACGCCTCGAGGACGGCGCCCTCGTCACCGGCGCCGCGGCCTTCGGCGCTCCGTACGAAGAGGGCGTCCACCGCGTCCAGGGCCGTGGCTGCCGGGGCGACGGCGACGCGGTAGCCGCAGCGCTCCCCGAGGCGGTACAGGTCCTCGGGTTCGACGCCGTGGGGTTCCGGTGCCAGGAGGCGGTGCGCGTCGGCGACGGCGGCGCCGTTGTCGAAGGCGCGGGCGGCGGCGGTCTCCTGGGCGGTGCGGCGGTTGGGGATGCCGAGCACCCGGAGGCGGGCGGGGGCGTGGCGCTCCAGGTGCGCGGCGAGGGCGTCGGTGTCGGGCACGTCGTCACCGAACCGCAGCCGCGTCGCGGGCGCCGGGTCCCTCGTGACGGGGGTCTTGTGCAGGACGGCGTCGTAGCGGTACCGCGTCATCTCGTTGTGCCGGGTGCCGCGCCGCACCTGGATGTCCACCGCGCCGACCGTGTCCTCACGGGCCGCGAAGGCGTGGAAGAAGTCGGGCGCGAGCAGCAGTTCCTCCTCGCGTACGAGGGCTCGCTCGACGGCGTGCCGCACGGTGGCGCGCTCGGCGTCCGGGGCCGCCCGGCGCAGTTGGACGGCGGTGCCGAACGTGCGCAGGGTACGCAGGTCGCGTACGTCGCCGACGAGGACGGCGCCGCCGGGCGCGGTGCGCTCCAGTGCCTGCCCGAGGACGTCGAGGAGGTAGTCGGCGCTGGGGAAGTACTGGAGCACGGAGTTGATGACCACGACGTCGAAGTGGCCTGCGGGCAGCCCTGTGGTGTCGTGCGCGGCCTGGTGCCGCAGGTGCACCCGGTCGCCGAATCCGGGCCTGGCGGCGACCTCGCGGCGCAGATCGTCCAGGGCGCGGCGGGAGATGTCGGTGCCGACGTACTCCTCGCAGTCCGGGGCGAGGTGGGCGAGCAGCAGTCCGGCGCCGACGCCGATCTCCAGGACGCGGCGGGGGCGCAGGTCGCGGACGCGGCGCACGGTGGCGTCGCGCCACTCCCGCATGTGGTCCTGCGCGAGGGGCCTGCGGTCGGCGTAACTGTCGTACCAGCTGGCGAAGTTCTCCCCGAACCCGGGCCGCGAGACCGCCACACCGGTGCCCCGCGCGGCGACGGCCGCCGTCCCTCCCGCGGCCCCGGCCGGCCCGGCGGCGCCCGCGCCCGCTGCGGCGGCGCCCCCGTCAGGCCCGTCGGCGGCGCCCCCGTCAGGCCCGTCGGCGGCGGCCGCGTACTGCGCGTCGAACACCTTCTCCCACTCGTCCACCTGGCGCGCCGCCGCGCCGTCGGCCGCGGTGCCGCCACCCGGCTCCCGGCGGAACTCCGGCACCACGTAGGCGACCAGGCGCCGGTCGCCGGGGCGGTCCTCGCGGGCGACGACGGCGGCCTGGCGGGCGGCGGGGTGCGCGGTGAGGGCGGCCTCGATCTCGCCCGGTTCGACGCGGAAGCCTCTGATCTTGATCTGCTGGTCGGCGCGGCCGATGAACTCCAGGTCGCCGCGGTCGGTGCGGCGCACGACGTCGCCGCTGCGGTACATGCGGGCGCCGGGCGTACCGAACGGGTCGGCGAGGAAGCGCCGCGCGGTCAGGCCGGGGCGGCCGAGGTAGCCGCGCGTGACGCCGTCCCCCGCGACGTACAGCTCCCCCGCCACGCCGGGCGGCACGGGCCGCAGCGCTTCGTCGAGCACGTACAGGGCGAGATCGCGGATGCCGGAGCCGACCCGGCTCGGGGCGCCCGGGACCGCGTCCGCCGCGGTGAGCCGGGTCAGGGTGGTGTGGACGGTCGTCTCGGTGATGCCGTACATGTTCACGAGCACCGGGGCGTCGTCGCGGTGGCGCCCGTACCAGGGGGCGAGCTTGCCGAAGTCGAGCGCTTCGCCCGCGAACACCACCAGGCGCAGGGCGAGTTCGCCGTCCTGCGGGTCGCGCGCCCGGTCGGCCTCCATCAGCGGGAGGAACGCGGACGGCGTCTGGCTGAGGACGGTGACCCCTTCGGAGGCGAGCAGCGCCCGAAAGCGCTCGGGCGTCCGGCTCGTCTCGTACGGCACGACGACGAGCCGCCCGCCGTGCAGCAGGGCGCCCCAGATCTCCCACACGGACACGTCGAAGGCGTAGGAGTGGAACAGGCTCCACACGTCGTGCTCGTCGAAGCGGAACTCGTCGGCCGTCTCCGTGAACAGGCGGACGACGTTGTGGTGCGAGACGACCACGCCCTTGGGGCGGCCCGTGGACCCGGAGGTGTAGATGACGTACGCGGCGGCCCCGGGGGTGAGGGGTGCGAGGCGGTCGGCGTCGGTGGGGTCGGTGTCGGGGCGGGCGGCCAGTTCCTCGACGGTGCCCCGGGCCCCGAGCACGAGGCGGGGGACGCCGGTGCCGGTGGCGGGCGGGTCCTGGCTCACCAGCAGCACCGGGCGGGCGTCGGCGAGCGTCCGGTCGACGCGCTCCGGCGGGTGGTCCAGGTCGAGCGGCAGGTACCCGGCGCCCGTCTTCAGGACGGCGAGGATCGCGACGACGGCGTCCACCGAGCGCGGCAGGGCGAGCGCGATCAGGCGTTCGGGGCCCGCGCCGCGGGCGAGCAGGGCGTGCGCCAGGCGGTTGGCGCGGGTGTTGAGCGTGGCGTAGTCGAGGTGTTCGCCGCCGAGGCTCAGCGCCGTGCGGTCCGGGTGCCGGGCCACCTGGGCCTCGAACAGGTCCGTGAGCACGGCGCCCCCACGGCGGGCGGTGCCCTCGCGGGGGTCCTGGGTGTGTCGCTGCCGCCGGTGGTCCGCGAGTGCGCCCTGCACTGCGGTGACGGCACGGTCCGATCCGGTGATAGCCATTGCCCAGCCCCTTGCTCGCTCGCCGACGCCGTTGCGTTGTGTCGTTCGTGACGCGCTCGTGCCGTGTGTGCCGTGGGTGTGCCGCCGTTCGCCTTCCGGACCCGCGAGGGCGGGGGTTGCGTCACCCGGGCGGGCGGCTGCCCGGCGCGAGGACGCGCAGGAGGTTCTCGCGGAGCAGCAGCTCCCGGTCCTTCCTCGACACCCCGGCGAAGACCGTCGGGCCCTCGACGACCTCGGCGACCAGACCCTTCAGGCCGCCGTTCAACCGGCCGAGCGGCCAGTCCGTACCAAAGATGATCTTGTGGTTGATGCCCATCCTGAACAGCTGGTTCAGATGCTCGGGCCAGGAGGACAGGCTCGGTGCGCTCGCGAACCCGCCGGTGTCCACGTACACATTGGTCCTGTACGCCGCCAGATAGGCGCTGACCTCGACGTGGGTGAGCCCGCCGTGGCCGAGGACGAACGGGACGGCGGGGAAGTCCCGTGCCACCCGGTCGATCCGCATCGGGTGGGCGGGGCCGTAGTCGAGGCTGCGGGCCGTGGGACCGGTGTGCACGAACACCGGCAGGGCGCGGGCGGCGCAGATCTCGTAGTACGGGTAGAGGCCCGGGTCGGACGGCGAGTAGCCGCACGGCGGGTACAGCTTGACGCCGTCGAGGCCGTACGCGTCGACCATCTGCTCGAAGTCCCGCACGCCCTCGGGTCCGCGCCGCGGGTCCACGCCGATGTAGACCCAGAACCGGCCGGGGTGCCGCTGCCTGATCTCGTGGTGCAGCCGCGCCGCCTCCGCCGGTTCGGCGGTGCCCGCCATCCGCAGCCCGAAGTCGGGCACGAGCAGCACGGCGCGCTCCACCCCGGCCGCGTCCATCTCCGCCACGAGGCCGTCGGCGAGGTGGTCCTCGTGCTGTGCGGCCAGCCCGTCGGCGATCCGCCCCGGCTTCGGGGCGGCCCCCATCGAACCGAGCCTGCACAGCACGTTGCTCGCCACGTCCTCGACGAAGGCCCGCGGGATGAAGCGGCTCGACGCCACGTGGCAGTGGCCGTCGTACACCGCCGTCATCCGACGCAGTGCTTGATCAGGCCCTGGATGCTCACGCCGTGCAGGGGGTCGTAGGTGGCGAAGTCGAAATCGGCGTCCGCCTGTTCCTCCAGGTACGAGATGAGGCCGACGACGGCCATGGAGTCGAGCAGACCGGTGTGGCTCAGATTGGTCCGCGGCCCGATGACCATGTCCGACTCGCCCTCGATCCACCGCTCGACCCATTCGACGAGCAGCTTCTCCAGCTCCGCCACATCCGCGCTCATGCCCGGCCTCCCCGGTTCGTCGTGTCCTTCGTGGTGTCGACGGTGTCGACGCGTGCGCCCCCGACCAGGCGGAGGCTGTTGCCGCCCATGATCATCCTGCGGTCGGCCTCCTTGACCCCGGCCACCGCGGGCTGCCCCTTGGCGAACGCGGCGACCAGGCCCGGCAGCGACTCGGAGAGCCGGTAGGACGGCCAGCAGGTGCCGAAGAGGATCTTGTGGCCGATGCCGAGCCGGAACAGCCGGTTCAGGTGGGCCTGCCAGCCGTCCGCCGCGAGGACGGAGTGGAACTGGCTGATGTCCAGGTGCACATTGGGCCGGTGCGCGCACAGGTACGTGGCCTCGTCGACGTGGGTGACCCCGCCGTGCCCGAGGATGAAGTTCACGTCGGGGAAGTCCCTGGCCGCCTCGTCGAGCAGCAGCGGCATGCCGTACGCGAAGTCGAGCGGCCCCCAGCCGGGGCCCGTGTGGCTCAGCACCGGCAGGCCGTGCGCGCGGGCCACCTCGAAGTACGGGTACAGACGGCGGTCGCTCGGCGAGTAGCCGCACAGCGGGTACAGCTTCAGGCCCGCGAAGCCGTACTCGGTGACGCACCGCTCGAACAGGTCGACGCCGTCCTGTCCCGCGCGCGGGTCCACGCCCCAGAACACCCGGAAGCGGCCGGGGTGCCGGCGGTTCACCTTGTCCAGGTGCCCGGCGAGTTCGGGGGGCGTCAGCGCGCAGCGTGCCACGTGCGAGTAGTCGGGGACCACGAGGAACGCCTCGTCGACCCCGGCCTCGTCCAGCTCCGCGACGAGCCGGTCCGCGTCGTCGTCCTGGTGCACCGCGAGCACCCGGTCCAGCATCCGCTCGGGCCGCACGGCGTGTCCGTACGCGGTCAGGCGGTGGTGCGCGTTGGCCGCCTGGTGCTCCAGGAACTCGCGCGGGATGGCGAGTTGGCTGCCGAGCTGGACCTGCGCGTCCACGATGGGGTGCCCGGGGAGCACGGACCCGGCTGCGCTCATCGGGAGCCCGCCCCCGGGTCGGCGGCACCGGGAGCGCCGGACGTGCCGGACGTGCCGGAGTCCGTGGTTCCGGTGGTGCCCGGGCCCGTGTCCGCCGCGATCCGCTCCGCGAAGTGCTCGGCCGCGCGGGCCCGGCTCAGCTTCATGTTGGCCGTCATGAAGGCGGGGTCGGACCGCAACGGGGTGGCGGAGAAGACGAGGGACATCACCCGCTCATGGGCGTCGAGCGCCGCGTTGACCTCGTCGATCTGCTTCTCCACGCGGGCGCGCAGCGGGGCGTCGCCGGGGTCGGACGTGGTGACGATCGCACCGAGCCGGTTCGACTGGGGCGTGGGTACGACGACGATCTCCGAGACTCCGTCGACACCGGCGAACGCCGCCTCGATCTCGGCCGGGTGCACCTTGCGTCCGCTGCCGAGCGCGATGACGTCCTTCTTGCGCCCGATCAGGGTGAGGAACCCCTCCTCGTCCAGGCGGCCGTAGTCGCCGGTGAGGATGGAGCCGTCGGGACGGAAGATGTCGGCGGCGGACGGGTCGCCGTCGGTGTCGAAGTAGCCGCGGCCGAGCGGCGCGTCCCGGGTGATGATGACTTCGCCGTCGTCGAGGAAGGTCACCGACTCGGGGTCCATCAGCTGCCCGACGGTGCCGACCCGGTGCCGGTCCGGGGTGTTCCAGGCGACCATGCCGGTCTCGGTCAGGCCGTAGGCCTCCAGGAGGGGCACCTCGCGCTGCCAGTAGCCGTCCAGGGTCTCGCGCCGGATCGGCGCCATTCCTGTGATCATGAAGCGGATGCGTCCGCCCAGGAAGTCGGCCAGCGAGGCGTCGCCGCCGGACTTCACGTACAGCTGGAGGGCGGTGTCGTAGAAGACGGGCGGGCCGATGAGGAAGGTCGGGCTCTCCTTGCGCACGGCCTGGAACACCCGCTGGTAGGGCGCGAGCACCAAGTCGGCGCCGAGCCAGAGGCAGAGGTAGACCGAGAGCCGCTGCTGGTAGTTGGGGAGCGGCAGGAAGATCAGATGCCGGTCGCTCCCGGTGATGCCGAAGGACTCGATGAAGCGGTTGATGACGTACTCGGTCCCCTTGGCGCTGATCTCCAGGCCCTTGAGCTGCCCGGAGGTGCCCGAGGAGTAGACCAGGCTGTGGACGTCGTCGACTTCGAGCACCACGGCGCCGGCCGCGACCGAGCCCGGCGCGGGGGCGCCGTCCGGGCGGACCACGGCGGGTGTGCCCGCGGGCACGGACGCGTCCGCGATCAGCAGGGCCAGGCGGTGCCGGGCGATGAACTCCCCCGGGTCGGGGATCTCCACGGTGTCGGCGAAGGCCTTGAGCCGGGCGCCGGTGGCGAGCACCGCCAGGTCCCAGGCGAGCCAGTCGACGCTGTTGCCCGCGCGGATGCCGATGACGTGGCCGGGGCGCACGCCCGCCGCCGTCAGCTGTCCGGCCCGGGCGCGGGCCAGGGCGGTCAGCTCGGCGTGGGTGAACTCGCGGCGCTTGCCCGCGACGTCGAGCTCGACGACGCGGGCGGTGGTGCGGTCGGTGGAGCGGTCCAAGAGGCCCGCGAGGTTCATGCTCACGTGTCGCCCGACTTCCTTTCCTGCGGGGTCGGTTGCTGGGTGGTCGGTTGCTGCGTGCCCGGTCACCGGGCGATCGGTTCCCGCGCGTCCGGTCGCGCGGCCAGTTCGGCGGTCAGCGCGGTGATCAGTGCGTCGAGCCCGGTGCCCGCGAGGAACCCGATCCGGCCGCCGAGCATGTCCTCGTACGAGCCGCTGTCGGTGTCCCAGGTGACGCGCACGTCGAGTCGGCTGCCGCCGCCGGGCGCGGCGGTGACGGTGACCCGGCGTTCGAGGGTGCGCCACAGCCAGTCCGCGTCGGCCCGTGCGCACACCCCGTCGTCGAGGAGTTCGGTCCGGTCCGCCCAGACGACGGCGTCACCGCCGAGCCGCCCGGCGAACTCCGGTTCGCGGCCCGCAGCGGCGGGGGCGCCGTTGTCGGCGGCGAAGGGGTCGAGGAGGTGGGGGCGGGCGCGCAGGACGTCGAGGACGGCGGCGGGCGGGTGCGGCAGCCGCACGGTCCGCGTCACCGGCGAGAGTTCGGCCGCGGGCGGGCCGTCGGCGGGGGCGGGGGCGGCCCGCGTGCTGTCGGCGGAGGCGCCGGAGGCGGCGTCGGCGGAGGCGGCGGTCAGGGTGCCGTCGGCTTCCGCCAGGATCCCCTCGAGCACCGTGAGCCCCTGGTCCAGGTCGGCCTCGGAGATCACCATGGGCGGCTGCACGCGCAGCACGTTCGGGTGGTAGAGCGAGTACGTGGAGGTGACGCCCTCTTCGAGGAGCCGGCCGAGGACGAACCCGGCGGTGGCGCCGTCGGTGAACTCCAGGCCGTGCATCATGCCGATCCCGCGGTGTTCGGTGACGATCGCGCGGTGGCGGCGCGCGGCGGCGCTCAGCCGCTCGTCGATCGTCCGGGCCCGCTCCTCGATCCCGGTCAGGAACGCCTCGTCGGACGCGATGGCGATGCTCTCGAGACCGACCCGGCACGACAGCGGGTTGCCGCCGAGGCTGGAGCCGAACGTGGAGGGCAGCACCCGCAGGACCTCCCACACCTCCTTGGTGCCGAGGACGGCCGACAGGGGCAGCACGCCACCGCCGAACGCCTTGCCCACGCACACCAGGTCCGGGGTGACGCCGAACTGCTCGTACGCGAAGAAGGTGCCGCAGCGGCCGAACGCCGTCTGCATCTCGTCGAGGACGAGCAGCGCGCCCGCCTCGGTGCACAGCCTGCGCACCTCCTGGAGGTAGCCGGGCGGCGGCACGATCACGCCGGCCTCGGCCTGGACGGGTTCGAGGAGGACGGCGGCGACGGTGCCGTCGAGCGCCGCGGCGAGCTGGTCGAGGTCGCCGAAGTCCACCTGCCGGAAGTGCTCCATGAACGGGCCGAGCAGCTCCCGGTGTTCGGGCCGGTCGGAGGCGCTGAGCGTGGCGAAGGTCTTGCCGTGGAAGCAGCCGCGGGCGCTGATGACGCCGGGGCGGCCGGTCGCGGCACGGGCCAGTTTGAGGGCGTTGTCGATGCTCTCGCCGCCGCCGTTGGCGAGGTAGGAGTACGGCAGGCGCTGTCCGGTGGCCTCCGCGAGGCGGGCGGAGAGCCGGATCTGCACCTCCTCGAACATGATCTTCGTGCTGTTCAGGACGCCGGTGTCGAGCTGTTCGCGTACGGCGGCGACGATGCGGGGGTGGGAGTAGCCGAAGGACTGGTTGCCGTACTGGTCGAAGAGGGCGAGGTAGGGCGTTCCCTCCTCGTCGTCGAGGACGCGGCTGCCCTCCCCCGCGCCCTGGACGCCGCAGCCCATGACGAACGCCATCTTCGCGTAGGCGGGGTGATTGTGGGCCGCTTTGGTCTCAGCGAGGAGTTGCCGCCGTGTCCGCATCCGCCACCCCCTTCGCCGCGTGGCCGTGCTTTCCCGCATAGCTGTCGTAGTCGCCGAAGAAGTACTGGAGAAGTCGGCTCTTCCTGCCTTCCGGTGTACGGGCCCTGCGTACCGCCTCGGTGACGTCGAGAGCGGCGACGAGGCTGAGCGGCGCGCCCTGGAACCGCGTGTCCTCGTACGGCTCGTGCAGGGCGAAGAAGCCGATTTCCTTGTAGAAGCCGCGCAGTCCCTCGGAGTCGTCCACGAAGAAGTCGCCGAGGATGTGCGTCATGTCGTGCTTGCGCGCACTGTGAATGACGGCTTCGCGCATCAGCGCCATGCCGATCTCGCGGTGGCGCATGGACGGCAGGGTCATCAAGTGCCCGAATTCCACGAGGCGGTTGCCGACCCGCAGCGCGGAGATGTCCACGGTGTCGTCGCAGGGCAGTCCGGCAGCGGAGTCCGGCACGACCTTGACCGTGCCCGCGGCCGTGCCGTCGACGTGTCCGAGGATGTATTCGGCGTGGGCGTCGAACCGGTCGAACGTCGCCGCCGTGTCGGCCGCGTCGGCGAGGCGGCCCTGGTCAGCGACGTAGACGGCCTCTCGAAGCCGCAGTACGTCGGCCATCTCGGCCTCGGTGCGCGCCACTGTGAAGGTCAGTTTCACCCTACTGCTCCTCTCACCGGACAGACGGTGGTCAAGCGCTCGCTCACTTGCGGAGCAGCTTTCCGAAGTACTCGAGGTAGCCGCGGTTGTAGTAGCGGATGCGGCCCCGCACCTCGCCGTGCAGATCGGGCAGCCGCTCCAGCGGGAGATTCGGCATCAGATGGTGCTCGACGTGGTAATTGTTGCCGTTCGTGAACCACGTCAGGATGCGATTGGAGCGGATCGTGCGGGTATTGGCGAACGGGTCGCGGTTCAATACCTCGCAGCCGAAGTGCTCGGGCAGTTCGATCAGGGCGTGCACGGGTCCCGCCACCACGACCAGCGGAATCAGCCATACCCACAGAACGACCGCCGAACCCAGCGCGAACGATATCGCGACGAGGGCGATCACTGCTGCCAGCGCGAGGAAGTGGTCACGCCGGATCCGCCGTGATACCCGCACGCTTTCGCCCTCGAATTCCCGGCCGAGCAGCGAGCGGCCGAGATTCTTCAGGAACAGCCCGTAGTGGTGGGCCATGGTGAAGCGCACGGTCCAGTCCACCGCCTTGCCGAACGTCGACTTCTCCCTGCCGCCGTACTGGTCCCCGTAGTCGAAGAACTCACGGTTCTCCGGAGTGCCGAGATCCCGGTGGTGGCGCATGTGCGCCGCTTTGTAGGCCGCGAAGGAAATCAGCATGGGCAGCCCGAGTACGACGCCGGTGACGGTATTCGCCCTGCGGCTGCGGTACGCGAGATTATGCAGCGTCTCGTGCTGGAGTTCCGCAGCGTGCGCGAGCATGCATCCGATGAGGACGACACCGGTGATCCGGCACCACAGGACAGGTTGCAGGACGACAGCCACACCGACCGCGGTGAGCGCCACGCAGAAGGCGAATTTGAGGGTGAACACCCATCCGCGGGGCTCCGTGCGCAGGTGTTTCAGTGACGCTCTGAGTGCGGTGGCCTCCTGTGGATTCCGTACGGCCGGGTCGACGGCATCGCCCGCGGTCAGATCCATCGTGGTTCCCTCGATTTCCCAGTAGCTTTCCCGGTGGCCGTGCGACATCGCGCGGGTGCCCGGCACGGCGGTCACTGCCCGGTCGGCCGGGCGTCGCGCGGCACGGCGCGGCATTGCGAGGGCACACGAACGGCCCGGGGGGCGCTGTGGTGTGCCGCTCGGTTCGGTTCGGGTCGGTCAGTCGGCTGCCTCGGGCGCCGGTGCGGGCGTCGGCGTGGGTTCCGGCGCGGGGAACAGGTCGCGTACGGCGGTTTCCGGACCCGCGGTCTCGATCGCGTCGAGCAGGCCGAGGATCCCGTCCAGATGCGCGTCCGTCTCCCGGGCGGTGAACAGGTCGGGGTGCACGTCGAGAATGACGTCCGTCGCGCCGTCCGCCGAGGTCTGGAAGAAGTAGACGGTCATGTCGACCGTGAGGGGGATCGACACGGTGCGCATCGTCGCGACCGATCCCGCGAAGTCCAGTTTGTAGTCGAACCTCATCACATTGACCATCGGCCCCCACAGCCGCCCGCCGCCCTCGCCGAAGACGTCCCTGGCGATCTCCGCGGTCGGACAGCGGGAGTGCAGCAGTACGTTCCTGATCTCGCGCGACACGCGCTGCGCGAAGGTGCGCAGGGGGAGGCCGGTGTCCACGGCGAGCCGCAGCGGCAGGATGTTCATGGACATGCCGGGGACGTTGCGCACCTGCGGGCTCAGGCGTCCGCCGGTGGGCAGCCCGAGCAGCAGTTCGTCCGCGCCCGTGTGCTTCCCCACGTACGCCGCGATGGTGGACACGGCCAGGTCCGACCAGGTCACGCCGAGGTCTGCGGCCGTTCGCCCCAGGCGGCCGACGCGGTCCGGGGGCAGCTCGGTGGTGCGGCGGCGGCCGATGGCGAGCCCGCCGCTCCGGCCGGCGAGACTGACCGGCTCCGGGGGCTCGGCGAGGGTGTCGCGCCAGTACGCGCGGTCGCGGGTATGGCTCTTGCTGTCCAGGTAGGCGGTCTCGGTCTCCACCAGGCGGGCGAAGGCCGGGAACGCGCCGTCGTCCGCGGGGAGTCGCCGGGCCAGTGCCGAATAGACGGCCGCGGTGCGGTTGAAGACGAGTGCCAGGCTGTAGCCGTCGACGATCGCGTGGTGCACGCGCCGGTACAGGAGGAAGTGGTCGTCGGCGATCTCCAGCAGGGCGGTGCGGCACAGCGACAGGGGGTCGACGGGCCCTTCCGCGCCGGACGCGTCCCTTTCCATCCATGCCGCGGCCGCCGCCTCGGGCGCGGATGCGCCGCTCAGGTCGACATGGGTCAGCGGCGCCGGGTCGTCCCGCACGAATTGGCGGTAGCCGCCGTCCGCCTCCTTGTCGGGAACGATGGCGAGGCGCAGGGCCTCGGCCTCGCGCTCCACCCGCGCGTGCGCCGCCCGCATGGTATCCAGGTCGATGTGGCCACGGATGTCGAGGTAGTCGCAAATACAGTAAACAGGGTTACTGAAATCTTCTGACTGGGCTTTCCAGGTGCGCAACTGCGTAGCAAGGAGTGGTAGTTCTGTTCTTTCGCGATTAAGCAACGCACACCCTCCTCAAGAGGACATCTGCTTAAATCGACGCCACATTGCACAGGCGCCACGAACACAATTTCTTGGTCGTGCGTACCCCATGGTGGTGAACAGTGACGAAGTCCGCGGACAGGTGGGGGGATTGTCGAGGGCCGGGACAACGCACGTAGCCTACCCGGCACTTGATCGAACGTCCATACCCTTCTGGGTGCACTTGCGAATGTCACTGAATGCAAGGGCCAGCCACTCCGTTACGGAAGCGGCAATCACGCAAAGCTACGAGCATTGGACTCGGCCAACTCGGCGCAAATTGGCCATACCTTGACGACCAGGGTTTACGCTGGCCTGCGACTGCCTCCACGATCTTTGGGGCGGCACTTCACACTTCCTTTGCCTACAGCCCGTCGAAACAAGAAGCAGTAGTTCCGGAACTCTCGTGTACGCACGGTGAACGTGGAGGATGGATGGCGACGGACCCGACAGCGACCCCACCCGGCGACGGGCACGTGGACACACGGCGCGGTGTGGCCGTGGTGGCCGCTCTGATGCTGGGGGCGTTCGCCTTCAACACCACCGAGAACCTCCCGATCGGCGTCCTGAAGCTCATGTCGGACGACCTGGACGTCTCGCTGTCGGCCGTCGGGCTCCTGGTGTCCGGCTACGGCCTGACCGTCGCCCTGGTGTCGGTGCCGATCGCCCAGATGACCCGCTCGGTCCCGCGCCGCTCGGTGCTGTGCGCCCTTCTGGCCGCCCTCTTCCTGGCGAGCCTGGTGTCGGCCCTCGTCTCCTCGTACTGGGTGCTGATGGCCTGCCGTCTGGTGATCGCGGTGGCGCAGGCGCTGTTCTGGGCGGTGATGGGGACGGTCGCGGTCGGCCTCTTCCCGCCGCATGTGCGCGGGCGCGTCATAGGGGCACTGTCGGTGGGCGGCTCGGCGGCGCTGGTCCTCGGGGTGCCCGGCGGCACCTGGCTCGGCCAGCACAGCAGTTGGCAGGTGCCGTTCCTGGTGGTCGGCGCGCTCGCCCTCCCGCCGCTCGTCCTCATCGCCCTCGCCCTGCCCGTGTCGCGGCCGGAGGAGAGCCACGCGGTGCGGGGCGTGACCCCCGACGCCCGCCGCTTCGCCGTCGTCCTGACCGTCACCGGCCTCACCGTCACCGGTGTCTTCGCCGGATACACGTACATCTCCACGTTCCTGGTGGACGAGAGCGGGTTCACCGAGTCCACGGTGAGCACGCTGCTGCTCGTGCTCGGTGCCACCGGCATCGTCGCCGTCGCGGGCTACGGCCGCCTCCTGGACCGCTGTCCCCGTGCCACCCTCACCGTCCCCGTGACCACGCAGGCACTCGCGCTGCTCGGGCTCTACGCGGCGGGCGGCTCCAAGCCCGTCGCCGTGGCCATGCTGGTGCTGCTCGGCGCGTCGCTCGGACCGGTGTTCATGGCCACGCAGAGCCAGGTCATGCACTTCGCGCCGGGCCGCACCGAGACGGCCATCGCGGCGAACAGCGCCGCGTACAACCTCGGGGTCGCCGCGGGCGCCCTCGCCGGCAGCCTCCTCCTTCCGGTCCTCGGCGTGCGCGGTACGTTCCTGGTGGGCGGGCTGATGACGGTGGCGGCCCTCGTCCTGCTCCTGGAGGAACAGTTCTTCCCTGTGGGACGCGACGACCCCTGGGCCGCGGCACCGGTCGAGGCGCCGTCGGGCGCCTCGGACCCGGCGGTCTCCTCGGACCGGCCGGTTCCCCCGGACCCCTCGGACCCGTCGGACCCCTCGGGTCCACCGGCCAAGGACGTCTACTCCGAGAAGTGAGGGCCCGTTCGCGGTGTTCGTGCCCGTGCGGGATCGCCCGTCACCGCCTCCATGGCCTCCTGGACGGCGGCGCCGACGGCGGGGTCGTCGATGTGGTCGCGCAGTTCGGTGTCCACGGCGCCGGGTTCGACGGTGGTCACGCGGACGTCGGCGGGGCCCAGCCGCGCGCGCAGAGGGTGGGAGAGGTGGCTGAAGGCGGCCTTGCTCGCGGCGTGTCCGGCGAAGCCGGGCAGGATCGTCCGGGCCTCCGCGGAGGAGATGTCGACGAGATCCGCGTGGCCCCGTTCGGCGGCGGCCGCCAACAGATCGGGCACGAACTCGTCTGCGACTGCGAAGGCGCCCGTGACATGAACGTCGACCAAGCGCTGCCGGGTGGCGCCCGCGGACCCGTCGAGCCGGTCGGGCAGGGCGAGCCCCGCGTTGTCGACGACGAGGTCGACGCGGCCGAACCGGGCGCGGACGCCCGCTGCCGCCGACGCGAGGGACGCGCGGCCTGTCACGTCCGCGGGGAGGACCGGCGCGGTGCCGCCCGCCTCCTCGATGCGGGCGGCGTGCTCGGCGAGGCGCTCGCCGCGGCGCGCGAGGACGGCGACGTGCGCGCCCTGCGCCGCGAGCTCCCACGCGGTCGCCTCCCCGATGCGCTGGAGGCGCCGGTGACCACGGCCACGCGGCCGGTGCGGGGGCGGCGGGTGGGGTGCGCCGGGGCGGCCTCCGGGGGCTGCGTCCGCCCGTTCGGTGGCCGCCGTCGGGTTCCCGGGCTGCGCAGGGAGGAGCCGGTGCAGCTGGCGCAGTTGGCAGGGGTGAGCGTCGACTACTACGTACGGCTCGAACAGGGCAGGGCGAGGAACGTCTCCGACAGCGTCCTCGACGCCGTCGCGCGGGCGCTGCGCCTCGACGACGCCGAGCGCGCCCACCTGGGCCATCCGACCCGGGCCCTGCACCGTCCCGCGTCCGGACCGCCCGGACCATCCCCGCACCGTCCGCACCGTCCGGACCGTCCGCACCGCAGCCGGTCAGGGCGGGCGTGCAGGTCTTGCTCACGCGCTGGACGAGGTGCCCGCGTACGTCGTCGGGCGCCGCCTCGACCTCCTCGGGTCCAACCGCCTTGCCCGCGCGGCGCTGTTCACGGACTTCGACGCCCTGCCCGCTCAGCGGCGCAACGTGGCGTGGCTGCACTTCCTAGACCAGGGCGTACGGGGTCTCTACCCGGACGCGGAAGCATGGGCGGAGACGGCGCGCGACGCCGTGGCGGCGCTGCGCGTGGACCTCGGCCCGCACCTGTGCGACGACCGGCTGTGCGATCTGCTCGGCGAACTCTCCGTACGCAGCGCGGACTTCCGGCAGGGCAGCCAGTCGCGCGCCGCCCGCGCCTCGCCGGCCGGGGCCGCCGCGCCTCAGCGCTCCGGCGTCGGGAACGCGACCGGGCTGCGCAGGCCGGAGCGGCCGACCGCGCGGACGCCGAAGAAGACGTTGTCCTTGGAGAGCGCGAGGGTGTGACGGGTGACGTCGCCGACATCGACGACCTCGGTCCAGTCGGTGGCGGTCGTCTCGCGCCACACCACCTCGTACCCGGCCGGTTCCGCGAGGCCGCTCCCGGGGCCGCGCTCCCACACGAGTTCGGTGTCGTTGGTCAGGGCCGCGGTGCGGATCCTCACGCCGCGCGGGGTGCCCGGCGCCTGGGCGAGGCTCCACAGGGTGGCGGCGTTCACGCGCGCGACCCGGGCGATGTACCGGAAGTCGCAGAACTCCGGCAGGTCCCCGTACTGCTTGCCGTCCACCACGCGCACGTCCTGGTGCTGGTGGGCGTAGTCCTCCGCGGGCTCGGTGAACCTGGCCGCCGGGTAGGCCCGTTCGAGGAACGGGATGTGGTCGCCGCCGCGCAGATAGCGGTCGCGGCGGTGGACGACGCGCACGCGCATTCCCGTCGCGTCGTTGTCGGCGACGTCGCGGACGAAGCGGGCGAGCTGACGTGCCGGTGAGTCGTTCTCACCGCCCACGGAGCGCCGTACGGCGGCCTCTTCGGGGGTTTCCGAGGAGGGCACGCCCTCGGCGAAGAGCCGGACGGTGCGCGGGTCGCGGGTGCCGTCGTCGGCGGTGGGGCTGCCGACGATGTCGTTGGTGAACATCGCCTGGACGTCCGCCTGCCGCCGCTTGTACTGCTCCGCCAGGTGGGCCGCGCCGTACAGCCCCTGCTCCTCGCCCGCGACGGCGGCGAGGACCACGGTGGCGCCGAGCCGCCGGGTCGCCATGACCCGGGCGAGTTCGAGGACGACCGCGACCCCGGAGGCGTCGTCGTCCGCTCCGGGCGCGTCGCTCGTGGCGTCCATGACGTCGCTCGCCCGGGAGTCGTAGTGCCCCGACACGACGTAGATCCGGTCGGGGGCGGCCGTGCCCCGTAGCGTGGCGACGACGTTGGTGATCCGTGTCGGCTCCGGGATGCGCGGCCCCGGTTCCTGTACGTAGGACTGGAGCTCCACGCTCATCCGGCCGCCGGACGCCCGTGCGTGGCGCCGCAGCTCGGCGAGGATCCAGTCGCGGGCCGCTCCGATGCCGCGTACGGGGTCGTCCTGCGCGGAGAGGGTGTGCCGGGTCCCGAACGCGGCGAGCCTGCGCACGGTCGCCTCGATGCGGCGGTGGTCGATCTCGCGCAGGAGCGCGCGCAGTTCGCGGGGCGGCGCCTGCGCGGTGGGGTGCGCGGCGCGGCTGCGGCGCTCGCCCGCCGCCGCGGGCCCCGCCTCCAGGCCGACAGCCCCGGCCGTGCCCGCGGCCGCGGCCGCCGCGAGAACGGTACGCCGGGAAGTGCCCGTCTGCTCCGACATGCGGCCATAGTCATGGACACCACAACGGGACGCAAGGGGGCCGCGGGGTGCGCCACGGCCGTGGGTGCGGCGGCGCATGCCCTGGGGCGGGCGGTGCGAAGCCGCGCGCGGCGGCGCGGTACGGGGCGGTGGCATGCGGGGCGGGGCACGGCTCGGCCAGGTCCGGCCCGGAGCGGAGCGGAGCGGCGGCGGCCCGCGCGACCGCAGACAGCGCCGCGGAACGCTACGACCCGCGACGCGGCCTGCCCCGCTTGGGCTGCGAGCCGCCGCTGCCGCGTCGCGGGGTGCGGCCGGACGCGGACTTGCCAGGGGCTGGCTTGCCCGACTTGCCTGCGGTGGGCTTGCCCGACTTTCCGGGGGCGGGCTTGCCCGAAGCGGACTTGCCGGAGGCGGAACCGGGCTTCCCGGAGGCGGACTTCGGTGCTCCCTTGCGGGGCGAGCCCTTGGTCGCGCCCGGCTTCTCGGTGGTCCGCGCCGCAGGACCGCGGCGGCCGCGGGTGCTGTTGACGGTCCGCCCCCGGATGATGCCGATGAACTCCTCCACCAGGTCGGTGGTGGCGTCCTCCGGCCAGGACAGCACGACGCCCGACTGCGGTACGCCGGTGAGCGGCCGGTACGTGAGGTCCCTGCGGTGGTGCAGACGCGCCAGCGACTGCGGCACGGCGAGCACACCGATGCCGGCCGCGACGAGCTCGATGGCGTCGGCGGTGGTGGCGGGACGCTCGAACGCGGGGCGGCCCGGCAGCTTCGCCCAGCCGAGGGTGTCGTCGAGGGGGTGGAGGACGACCTCGTCGGCGAGGTCCTCGGCGCTCACTTCCTCGGCCGCCGTCACGAGGTGGTCCTTGGGGACGACGACCACGGTCGTCTCCGTGTAGAGCGGGATGGCGCTCAGGACCGTCCGGTCGACGGGAAGCCGCACCAGGCCCGCGTCGGCACCACCGCCCCGCAGCAGTCCGTCCGCGTCGGCGGGCGCCACCGGGACGAGGGTCAGCGGGACGTCGGGCAGCCGCTCGTTCCAGACACGCACCCACTTCGCGGGTGTCACCCCCGGGACATAGGCCAGCCGGAACGAAGAGGTGTTTTCCGAGCCTGTCACCACGCCAGGCTACCCGGCGTGGTCGGAGGCCGCTCAGGTGCTCGATACCCTTGTGACCATGACGTCGCACCAGACCACCCAGACCATGAAGCCCGCGACCGCGGCGAAGAAGCTGGGTGTGTACCTCGAGGCCACCCCCGCCGAGTTCCGGGAGGGCGTGGTCTCCCGGGCCGAGTTCACGGCATTGCAGGCCGACCCGCCCCAGTGGCTCCAGGACCTGCGCCGCACCGGCCCGCACCCGCGCCCGGTCGTCGCGGCGAAGCTCGGCGTCTCCATCTCGGGCCTCGCCCGCGGCGGTGTCACCGAGGCGCTGACCACCGAGGAGATCGACGCCCTGAAGTCGGAGAACCCGGAGTGGTTGCAGCGGGAGCGCGCCACCCAGGCCGAGGTCCGCAAGGAGACCGTGCGCCTGAAGGAGAAGCAGCGCGAGGCCGCGGGCGACTCGGACTGAAGCATGCCGGGAGGGGTGGGGGGGGGGGGGGGGGGGGGCCCCCGCCCCCCCCCCCCCCCCCCCCCCCCCCCCCCCCCCCCCCCCCCCCCCGGCGGCCCCCTGATCCCCCCCCGGCCGGGGGGGGGGGCCCCCGGGGAGGTCCCCGGGGGGGGCCCCGGGGGGCCCCCCCCCCGGGGCCCCCCCCCCCCCCCCCGACCCGCCCCGACCCCGGCCCGCCCCGACCTCGGCTTGGCACGCCCCGGCCTGGCACGCCCCGCCCCCTCCGGGCAGCGCGTCACACGGGTGACCCCTCCGCCCCCGTCATCAGCGCGGTCTCCAGATCCTCCGTGATCTCGAACGCCGCCGTCAGGCCGCCGAGGCGCAGGATCTTGTGGAAGAACGGGTTGTCCACGACCAGGACGACGCGCGTCCCACGCGGCCGGGCCGCGTCCCTGGCCCGGCACAGGAGCGTCAGCCCACCGCAGTCCAGAAACGTCACTGCCCCGAGGTCGAGCACGAGGTCGCGGCGGCTCTCCCGGGCGAGGCGCGCGAGCGGAGCGGCGAGGACCTCGTCCGCGTAGATGTCCAGCTCTCCCCGGAACACGATGATCAGGCGTTCCTGCCGCACGTCGGCGCGGAAGCCGAACTCCGCGTGGTCCTCGAGCATCGTTCCCCCTCATGGCACCGTGAGGCGGCTCCAGGGCGAGCCTGAGCTGACACCGGCGGGGTCTGTGCGGTGAGCTGCACCACCGGGGGCAGGGGTGGCCTGTTCTTGCCCTTGGCATACCCGTCGGCGGGAGAATAATGCAACTACCCTGCATTAAACAAGACTTGGCCGAATACTAGCCCTTCGACCGTCCCCCGGGGGCTTTCCCTCCGAGCGTCATCGCGAGACACTTCGCGCCGACCCACAGGGCGTGCCCGACCAGGACGAACGTCCAGATCTTGCCGCCGTCCTCCGGCACCCGGGCGGCCCCGGGCTCCTGCCCCCCGCCGTGCAGCAGCACGTCGGCGGTGTCCCCCGTGACCAGGTCGTGCAGCCACGAGAACCCCAGGAGCAGCAGGGCGATCTGCGCCACGGCGTACGCGGCCGCGTGCAGGGCGAGGTCCCGCAGGAGCTGCCGCCGGGACTTCGGCGGCTCGTCCTCCACTACCGTGGGCTTCCCCGCAGTGGCCTTCCCCGCAGTGGGCTTCGTGACAGCGGTCTCCGACACCACCGGCTTCGACACTGCGGACTTCGACACCGGAGGCTTCGCGGGACCGGTCTTCGCAGGGACGGGCCGCACCCCGTCCTGCATCGGCTCGGGTGGCGATCCCGGCTCGGGGACCGCTCTTGGATCGGAGGCCGGTCCCCGCTCGGAGGTCGGCCCCGCCCCGGAGCCCCGGCGCGGCTCCGGCGGTGGCGGCGGCACGTCGGCGACGCCGAGGCTCCGTACGGCGCGGGGCACGATCACCGACCCCGCCAGGATCAGCGCCGCGGCGCTGAGGCAGGCCACGGTCCAGTCGGCACCGTCGTAGAGCATCCCCGCGGCGAGGGCGCCGATCAGCGCGCCGAGGAGGTTCGCCGACTCGTACACGCCCATGCCGCGCCCGGCCTGCTCACCGGACGCCTCCGCGATCACCGCCTGCTGGATCGGGATCACCGCGGCCCAGGCGAGGCCGCTGAGGATCCACAGGGCGGCGATGACGGCGGGGTGCGGCGCCCACGCGAGGCCGGCCGCGAAGGCGGCGCTGGCGAACGACGCGTACATCAGGATCCGGGTGCGGCCGAAGCGGACGACATAGGTGTGCAGGCGCTCCGCGGCGACGCTCATCGCGATCGCCCCGGGCAGGAAGACATAGGCGACCTCGACGACCTCCAGGTCGAACTCCCGCTGGAGGTGCATCAGGAGCAGCAGCGAGATCGCGGCCTCGGCCATCATGGTCACGACGACGGCGAGCAGCATGGGGCGGAGCCTGCGCCCGACGGCGCCGAGCCCGGCCACGGCCGCCGCCGGTCCCGGTCCCCGCCCGGGCGCCGTGCGCCTGCGGGGCGAGGAGAGCAGCAGTGCGGCGGCGAGGAGGCAGGCTCCGGCGCACGCCCAGAAGACCCCGTCGAAGCCGATCTCACCGATGAGGACCATGCCGGCGACGAAGGCCACCCAGGACCCCGTCTCCTGCGCGGCGAGCAGGCGCGGGAAGACCGCCGAGTCCTCCGCGAGGCGCTCGCTGACGATGGCGCGGACCGCCACCCACAGCAGGGCGCCGCCCACCCCGCCGACCCCGGCTGCGGCGTAGGCCGAGGAGGCGTTCTGCGCGAGGGCGTACCCGGCGGCGGACGCCGCGTACAGGAGTGCGCCGGTCGCGGCGACGTAGCGGCGCTCGAAGAGGTCGGCGAGCACGCCGGCGACCGGCCGCGCGATCACGGAGAGGGCCATCTCGACGGCCATCAGGATGCCGACCTCGGTGGCGCTCAGGCCGAGGGTGGCGCCCGCCCACAGGGGCAGGACGAAGTCGAAGAGCTCGTTCGGGCCGTTGGTGAACGCCGCCGCGTACAGCGCGCGCTCCTCGCGGCGGCGGGAGGGCGGCGGGCTCTCCGTGGCCGCCGCCGGAGTGTCTCCGATCATGTGTCGCCCCACTCCGAGCACTGTTCGGTTAACTCCGAACGGTATACTGAGTTACGAGCTGATCGCAAAAGGTGAGCCGCGCGTGATGGCGGCCGATCGGTTGGAGGGTGTCCCCGGTGACGGATCCACTGCCCGCGTCGGCCCCGGTGCCGTCGCCGGGCCCGCAGGAGCGTGCGCTGGCCCTGCTGTGGGGCGGGGACGCCCCTGGCACCCGCGGTCCCGCGCGCGGCCTCACCAGGGCGCGGATCGTCGAGGCCGCGATCGAGGTGGTCGAGCGCGACGGTCCCGCGGCGATGTCGCTGCGCCGTGTCGCAGCGCAGCTCGGTGTCGGCGTCGCCTCGCTCTACACCTACGTTCCTGGCCGGGCCGAGCTCGAGGCCCTGATGCTGGACGCGGTCGCGGCGGGGCCGACGCTGCCGCACGAGTGGCCCGGCGACTGGCGCGCCAAGCTCACCGCGCTCGCGCACGACGACTGGCGGCAGATCCGGCGGCACCCCTGGGTCCTCGAACTGGGCGCGGCCGAGCAGGTGCCGGGACCGAACATGCTGCGCTGGCTGGACTCCGCACTGCGCGTCTTCGACGGCACCGGGCTCCGTGAGACGGAGAAGCTCGCCGCGATCGAGGCGGTGGACGCGTATGTGCGCGGCCTCGGTCGGCTTCGCGGCGCCGGGGCGCCCGCGGCGGACGCGACCGGGCGAAAGGACGGGGCCGCGGATGCGGACACGGCCGCGGACCTGGACGCGGACGACGACCTGGATGCGGGCGATGACCTGGACACGAGGGAGCGCGACGACGCGCTGGGGCAGCTCGTGGACTTCGACCGCTATCCGGCACTGCGACGGGCCCTCGCGGCAGGGGCTACGCCGTACGCGGGCGCCCCGTTCGAGTTCGGGCTGCAACGGCTTCTGGACGGCATCGCGCAGTTGGTGATCCGCCGCTCGCCCTGAGCGTGCGACGTGCGACACCTCAGCAGTCGGTCTGCGCCAATCTGCATGAATCTGTATTGCTACGTATCGGTACGTATGGTCTGTACGGGGAGGCAGCGATGGCACGTTCGGTTCTGGTCACGGGTGGCAACCGCGGCATCGGGCTCGCGGTGGCCCGCCGGTTGGCCGCGGGCGGGGACCGGGTGGCGGTCACGTTCCGGTCCGGGGAGCCGCCCGCGGGGCTCTTCGGGGTGCGGTGCGACGTCACGGCCACGGAGCAGGTGGACCGGGCCTTCAAGGAGGTCGAGGCCGAGCAGGGCGCGGTGGAGGTCCTCGTCGCGAACGCGGGCATCGCGCGTGACCGGCTGCTCGCGACGATGTCGGAGCAGGACTTCCAGGCCGTGATCGACACCAACCTCGTCGGCGCCTTCCGGGTGGCAAGGCGGGCCGTGCGGCCCATGATGCGCGCACGCCGCGGCCGCATCGTCCTCATCTCCTCGGTCTCCGCCCTCCTCGGCACGGCGGGCCAGGCGAACTACGCGGCGTCCAAGGCGGGCCTCATCGGCTTCGGCCGCTCCCTGGCCCGCGAGCTGGCCCCGCGCGACATCACCGTGAACGTCATCGCGGCGGGCCTCGTCGACACGGACATGACCTCGTCCCTGACCGAGGCGAGGATCGCCGCCATCACCGGCTCCGTCCCCCTCGGCCGCATGGGCACGGCGGAGGAGATAGCCGCGGCGGTGGAGTTCCTCGCGGGGCCGGGGGCCGGTTACGTCACGGGGGCCGTGCTGGCGGTCGACGGGGGTCTCGGGATGGGGAATTGAGGGTGCGGGGCGCCGAGGGTGCGGGGCTCACACCCCCGGGGCGGGCCGCACCGCGATCCCGTTCCGTTCGAAAAGGGCCGCCGTCACGCCGTCACCCGCCACCAACTCCCCCGCGAACGAACCGTCGTGCACCGCGCCCCGTCCGCACGAGGGGCTGCGCGGCATCAGCAGCGCCTGCGTGCAGCCCCCGTGCCTGGCCGCCGCGAGTGCCCGGTGTGCGCCGTCCACGAACTCCGCGGTGACGTCACGTCCGGTGTCCTCGACGACGCGCGCCCTTCCGTCGAGGACGTCGTGTCCGTCGCCGCCCACCAGTTCCGCGGGCCGCCGCGGTGTCGCGAGTCCGCCCGCCACCTCCGGGCAGAAGGACACCACGTCGCGGCCCGCCACGGCCCGCTCCAGTTCCCGCGACGCCTTGTGCCGCCCGTCGAAGCGGCACGGCACGCCCCGCAGACACGCGCTGACCAGGATTGCTTCCATGCCCTCAGGCTAGTCACGTCCCCCGCAGCCGCGCCGTTCCCGCAGCGTGCTCCCGCGCGAGGGCGCCCACCGTACGCCTGAGGCCTTCGTGCAGGGGCACCCGCGGCGACCAGCCCGTGGCCTCGCCGAACGCCGTCGCGTCGACCGTGAAGCTGTGGAAGTCGGCCGGGGTCGCGTGGTCCGGGGGCTCGACGGTGACCACCGGCACGGGCTCCCGGCCGGTGCGGTCGGCGGCCAGCAGGGACACCGCACGGAAGAGGTCCCCGAGCGCGGTCGTGCGGCCCGTGCCCACCAGCCAGTGCCGCCCGGCGAGTTCATCGACGCGGTCGAGGCCGGTGACGAGGGCGTGGGCCGCGTCGTCCACATGCAGCAGGTCCCGGCCGATGGTGCCGTCCCGCCACACCGTGAGCGGCTCCCCGGCCAGGGCGCGGCGGGCCATGGCGGTCACCACGCCGCCGTCGGCCGCGGTGGGCGTGCGGCTCTCGCCGTACACGGTCGGCAGCCTGAGCGAGACCGCGCGCAGCACCCCCTCGCGGGTGGCGTCGAGCAGGGCACGTTCGGCCAGGACCTTGTGCCGGTCGTAGCGGCTCGCGGGGCGGTCGGTCTCGGTGCCGTCGATCCGGGTCCTGGCCGTGAGCCCCACCTGGCTCGCCGAGCCCGCGAACACGCACGCGGGCCGCCGCCCGCCCGGTGTGGCGCGCAGGACGTCGACGAGGGCGTGCACCATGCCGACGTTGACCCACTCCCCCAGTGGATCGTCGTCGGTGCGCCAGGCGCGGGCGCCGGACCGGTGGCACACCAGGTGGACGATCGCGTCGGCGCCGTCGACGGCGGCGGCGAGGCTCGCCGCGTCGGTGAGGTCCGCGGCGCGCACCTCCACGTCGGCCACCGCGCCGGCCGGGACGGCGCTCGGGCGGCGCGCCACCAGGCGCAGCCGGATACGCCGTCGCGCGAGCATCGCCGCGACGGCGGAGCCGAGGAATCCGGAGGCACCGAGCACGGTGACACGCGGCGCCCGCGCCCCCCGGCCACCGCGGGCACCACCCGCGAGGGCACCCACCGAGCCGGTGCCCGCGCGGGCGTCCCCGCCCGCACTCCCGCCCGCGTCGGTGCCACCGCCGGTGCCCCTGCCAGCGCCGGTGACGGCGCCCATGTCCGTGCCGGTGACGGCCCCTGCGCCCGAGTCAGTGCCAACGCCGATGTCCCCGCCCCCGTCGACGCCAACGCCAGTGTCGGTGGCCCTGCCCGCGCCGATATCGGCGCTCCCGCCCGCGCCGATGCCAACGCCAGTGTCAGTGCCCCCGCCCGCGTCAACACCGACGCCGATGTCGGCACCCCCGCCCCCGTCGCCCTCGCACCCGGTGCTGCCGGGGACCTCCGTACCGCCGGGCGGGACCCCCGTACCGCCGGGCGGGACCCCCGTACCGCCGGGCGGGACCCCCGTACCGCCGGGCGGGACCCTCGTACCGCCGCGGGACGAGCGAACCCCGGCACCCACGCCCCCGGACCGCCGCACGTCAACCATGACGCTCCCCCGCCCCCGCGTGCCGCTCCCCCGCCGCGGCCGGAGCGGCTTCGTGCAGGCGGGCGTCGAGCCGCGCGCACGTCTCGTACTCCGGCAGCAGGCCCGCGCGTTCGGCCGCCGCGAGTGTGGGCGCGACCTCGTCGCGGGGCGAGAGGAGCCGGGGCAGGTCGTCCCGCAGGGGCAGCGCGAGGGCCGGGTCGGTCACCGAGACCGCCTTCTCGTCGTCGGCCGCGTAGCCGCCGGACAGCAGGTACGCCATCACCGTGTCGTCCTCCAGTGCCTGGAAGGCGTGGCCGACGCCCACCGGCAGGTGGACCGCGCCGAAGGTCAGGGCGTCCAGGGTCAGGGAGTCCCAGCGGCCGAACGTGGGCGACCCGATGCGCAGGTCGACGACGAAGTCGAGGGCGCTGCCGTGGGCGCAGTGCACATAGGTGGCCATGCCGGGCGGGGTGAGGGTGTAGTGCACGCCGCGGACCACCCCCCGGCGGGACCGGCTGTGCCCGGTCTGCGCCACCGGGAACAGCGGTCCGCCGAGCGCGCGGGTGAACGCGGGCTGCTGGTAGGGGGCGACGAACAGCCCCCGTTCGTCGGGGAAGACGGTGGGCGTGAACGCGTACGCACCACGGACTCCCAACTCGCGTGTCTGCACGGCACTTGTCCTTTCGACGAAGGTCTTCCGGGGCCGGGGCCGGGGCCGGGCCTGCGGCGGCCCGGCCGGCTCACGGTGGGCAGGCCGGTGCCGCCAGGCAGGCCAGGAGGCTGCGCGCCTGGACGTTGACGTGCTGGCCGCGTACGACGAGGGCGTGCAGCTGAGCCGCGGTCAGCCAGCGGTAGTCGTCGGGGAGACGCTCCGCGGCGAGGGCCTCGTCCGCCTCGACGAGGCGGTACCGGGCCGCCGCCCGGTGGAAGCGGCCGCCCTCCTCGGACAGCTCGGCGTCGAACCGTACGCGCGCCGGGTCCCCGGTCAGCGCCATGCCGTCGAACGGTCCGGCCTCCTCGGCGGTCACGGGCCCGGTGTCCGCCGACCACTGGACGGTGGGGCCGACCTCGACGAGGTCGCCGAGCCCCGGTTCGGTCCTGGCCCGGACCAGGACACGGGGAGCGGAAGCGATGGAGCGGCACAGGAACGCCGCGAGGCCGGGGCGGCCGGGTGCGAGCAGGGGCTGCGCCCACTGCCGCACCTCACGGGTGCCCGCCGCCACCCGGACCCCGATGATCCGGAACGGCCTCCCGCTGTCGGCGGCGATCTCCGTGTCCGTGCGGGTCCAGCCGCGCACGTCCGCGAGCGGGACGGTCCTCGCCTGCCAGGGACAGCGCTGCTTGGCATCGATGAGCCAGCTGGTGAGGGACCGCAGCGCGGATACGGAGACCGCGCCCGGCCCGGCCACCGGGTCCACGGCGCCCACGGCGTCCACGGGGTCCACCGCGTCCGGCACCGGCCCCGTGGGCAGGCAGCCGAGCACGGAGCGCGTGTCCATGTTGACCAGGTGGTCGACGCGCAGCAGCCTCCGTACGGTCCGCAGCGCCACCCAGCGGAAGTCGGGGTGCTCGGCGACCTACCTCGCCTCGCCCGCTCCGCCGCCGCGCCACCTCACCGCCGAGACCTGTCGCGCGCTGCTGCGCGGGCCCGGGTTCGACTTCGAGCGCGACGTGTGGACCCTCGCCGTGCAGGAGCTGTGCCGGGCGTACTACCACGAGCTGTTCACCGTCCACCCCGACCGCACCCGCATGGACTGGGCGGCGTTCGCGGCGCAGTACGAGCACTTCGTGTGGCACGACGACCGCGCCGCGAAGCTCGTGCGCGCCGCCGTCCCCGACCCCGACGACCACTTCGCCCCCGACCGCCTCATGGATCCGCTCGCGGGACTCGGCCGTGTCGGCCCGCAGGTGCTGCAACAACGGGTCCGCGCGCACCTGCGTGACAGCGTCCGACGGCGACGGGAGCCGCGGCACAGCGCGCACGTGGCGGTGGTCCGCGCGCTCCGCTCGGTCGGCGGTGTCATCGGCGAGCTGTACAACGGGGGCGAACTCCCGCCCGCGGCCGCCGCCGCGGCTCTGCGTCTGTTCTCCGTCGGAGCCTTCCTGAGCAGCGGCCCGCCACCGCTGCGGATGGAGCAGCTGATCGCCCTCAGCGAGGCGGGCGTGGTCACCTTCACCGGCCCCGGCACGACCGTGACCACGGCGGCCGCCCCCTCCGCCTTCCACGCGTCGAGCCCGCACGTGCGGGTCTCGTACACGGCTCGCATCCTGCTCGACGCCCGGCTCCCGGACCCCGATCTGGCCCGTACCGCCGACCCCCTGCTGCGCAGTCTCCTCGCGGCGGGCCACATCAGCGAGGAGACCGTGCCCGACGCCTCCGGCCGCCCCCGCGCCACCGGGGCGGTACGTGTCCGTGACGGGCACCCTCTCGACGCGGCGGGCCGCGCACACCGCACCTGGTACCTCGCGGGCCCCGAGCAGTTCCCGCACGCGGGGACGGACGCGGGCTTCTTCCGCCGCAACGACGGGATCGCCCGCGCGGTTCTGCTGAACCGGAGCGGGCCGACCCGGCTAGAGTGATCCGCCAAGCGGACACAGTCGCCCCCCGGTTCGGCCGGGTGCAGTCGTGGGGCGTGTCGGGGGTTCGGTGAGGGTGGGGGTTTGCGTTGGGGGAAGCGAGGCGACCCACCGTGGTCGTGCTCACTGCCTTGCAGGTGGAGTACGAGGCGATGCTGCACCACCTGAGGGGCGTGCAGGAGGTCGAGACGCCGCAGGGCACTCTCCTCGACGTCGGCCGGGTCCCCGGTCTGGCCTGGCAGGTGGCCCTGGCCGAGACGGGACCCACCAACACCCGTGCCGCCCTCGTCGCCGAGTCGGCGATCGAGCACTTCGACGCCGAGGCGGTCTTCTTCGTCGGTGTGGCCGGTGCGCTCAAGGACCATGTGCGCCTCGGTGACGTGGTCGTCGCCAGCAAGATCTACGGCTACCACGGCGGTCGCGAGAGCCAGGACGGCTTCAACGCCCGGCCCTCCCTCGCGGACGCCTCGCACCGCGTGGACCAGTTGGTGCGCTCCGCCCGCCGCAATGCCCCCTGGGCCTATCTCACCCCGCCGCCCGACCCCTCCGCACAGCCGGATGTGCACTTCGAACCGATCGCCGCCGGCGATGTACTGATCGGTTCTCGGGACTCCGAGACGGCCCGCAGGATCCGGCGGCACTACAACGACGCCGTGGCCGTCGACATGGAGAGCCACGGTGTCGCCCAGGCGGCCAGGATGCACGCCGGGATCGAGATGCTCGCGGTCCGGGGCATCAGCGACCTCGCGGGCCCCGAGAAGGCGGCTGCCGACGCGAGGGGTTCGCAACGTACGGCGTCGCGGCACGCCGCGGCCTTCGCGCTGCGGATACTGCGCGACCTGCGGCCCGCCGGGCGGGCCCCGCGGGTGCGGCCGGAGCGGCCCACGGCCTTCCTGGTGTCGGGGCCCCGCCGGGACACCGGCACCGCGGGCTGGGAGAGCCGACCGGTCGTCAGAGCGGGCGACCAGGAGTACCTGCTGTACGAAGGTCCCGACGACCTCCTCCAGGAGTCGCGGGAGGGCGACGTCGTGCGGCGGCAGGCCGTGGCCCGCGTGACCTCGGCCTCCGACCGGAACTCGCGCGGCTCGTACGTCTGGCTGCGCCAGGTCCAGCGGAGAGGACCGCTGCCGGGAGCGGCGTGCGATCCCCTCACGATGCTCGAGCGCGAGGCCAAACTCTCCCTCAGGCATCGGGGGCCCGGTGTGGTACAGGTCGACCGCCGGGGGGACACCGCCACACTGGCCCTGGTCTGGCCCGCCGATCGGCGACTTGGCCGCCCCTACGGCACTCTGTACGACCTCCTGCCTGCGGCTCCCCGGGGAGCGGACCCGTTGCGGCTGCTGACGATCGTGAAGGGTCTTGCCGCGGTCGCGCAGTTCCTCGCCGGGCTGCACGCCGGGGAGCTGTCGCACCGCGCGCTCCGGCCGACCGCGATCGTCATGAACCAACAACGCGCATTCCTACGGGACTTCGGCCTGGCCGCCGTGCCTCCACGCCCTGGTGAGCACGTCGGCCCCTACCAGGCACCGGAACAACGGCACGGCTCCGCCGCCCGCCCGGGACCCGCCGCCGACGTCTACCAGTTGGGTGCGCTGCTGCACCACGCGCTCACCGGCCGTCCGCCTGTCCCCGGGCTGCCTCCCTCCCGGCCCCCGGGTGCCGTGCCGGACCGTCTCGTGCGGGCGGCCACCAACGCACTGCGGCAGGACCCGGCCGCCCGCCCCGGCGTCCGTGTGCTGCACCGTGAGTTGCTCGCCGGCACCCGGGACCTGCTGGCCGCCCCGCCACACCCCTGAACGGCACCGATACCCCTGAAAGGCACCGATGTCCGTCGCCACCGTCGCCCTGCCTGCCCCGCTGGTGCTCGTCCCCGGAATGTCCCTCGACGAACGGCTCCGTCAGAGGGCCGGGACGAGCGCGGGGCTGCCGGCTGACGTCCTACAGATCGTCACCGATCTGAACCGCATGGAGGGTGGGGCCCCGGCGCACATCTCTCCGGCCAGTGACCGGTTCAAGGCCTCCCTGCTGGTCCATACGCGCACCTACCGGCTGCGTCTGGAAGTGACCCGTCGCGGCACCGGCTACTTCGTCAAGACCATCGACCCCCTGCGCCTAGCCGACCATGCGCGTCTCGCCCGGTCCTGTCTTCTCCTGCGACCGCCCGCCTGGCACATGGTGCTCGACCTGACAGCGGTGCCCGAGGGCTCGGACGGACAGTGGCAGCAGATCGAGGACGCTTGGCGGGACCTCGGTCAGGTACGCGCGGAGCAGCAGGGAGTCGCTCCGCCGAGTGACGCGCAGACGGAGTTCCTCGACACGGTGGACCGGCTGATCGACGCCACCGAGGAGATCACCACCCGGGAGCAGCGCGGTGCGGCGCCCTTCCCGTATCAGCAGCGGACGGCGACCGGTGGCAGGCGCAGCACTCCACAGTCGATGTACGAGTTCCAGCTCGTCGCGAACGAGTCGCCCGCTTCCGGCGACTTCGTCCGGGTGCAGGGGGACGAAGACGCCCGCGGCCGGGTGACACGGGCCGTGGGAAAGTACGTCACCGTGCGCTTCGACCGCCCCGTGTCATGGGAGCGCTTGCCGGATCGCGGCGCCCTGGAGCGCACGCCGAACACCGTGGTCCACAACAAACAGCGGCAGGCGGTCGCAGCGTTGCGCGCCCAGGACACGAAGAACCCGGGACTGCTCCCCGCCCTGGTCGAGGGCCGCGTACGCAGCGTCCCTGACAGCCCCGCGCGGCCGCACCAGGAGCTGGATCCGGAGCAACTGGCGGCCTTCCGCAAGGCGTTGGCCACCCAGGACATACTCGTCGTCCTCGGCCCGCCAGGAACGGGCAAGACCCGGACCATCACCGAGATGGCCCACACCAGCGCCCTCACGACCGCAGCCGGTGGCGGCCGGGTCCTCATCACCTCCCACACCAATCGCGCCGTGGACAACGCCCTGGCCAGGCTGCCCCGGGATCTGGTGGTGGTACGCGTCGGGGACGAGGGCAACGTGCACGCCGATGTGAAACCTCTGCTCCTGGAGGAGCAGCGGGAGAGCCTGTCCCAGGAGATCAGGAGCGCCATGACCGCGCGGGCGCAGGCCTACCGGGAGGCGGAGGCCGCGACGCCGTGGACGGCCGAACTCGACACCCGGCTCGACCGGGCCGAGATCCTCGCCCGGCAGGAGGAGGCGGCAGCCGTGCGCCTGCGCACCGTCGTCCAGGAGGCCGGCGCACCGGCCCGGCAGACCCTGGCCGCGCTCTGCCGCGAGGAGGACGAGCAGGCGGCGGAATGGCAGCGTCTCAGCGAACGGGCCACCTGGCTCCAGGAGAAGTCGCGGTCCGACCGGCGGCGCGCCGACTCCTGGTTGCTCGGTTGGCTGTACCGCTCGCGGCTGCGCAGACAGGAGGAGGAGCGCGGTGCCCTGGATGCCCGGCTCCGGGAGCTCGCGGGCGTCCGCCCCGAACGGCGGCGGCGCATCGAGGCGGCGCGTACCGCTGTCGACCGGGCGGTCGACGAGTCCCCCGCCGTGCTCTCGGTCCGTACCGCACGGGACACGGCGGAGCGGCAGCTCAGGACGGCTGTCCAAGCTGCCTACGAGGCCGCCGACATGGCGGTGATGGCACTGTGCGCCGTGCTCTCCGAGCCGACCGTCCCCACCCGGCAGCTCGATCCGGCCGACGCGATGGCCACACTGCGGTCCCTGCACGGGCGTCTGAAGGAGTGGCTGCCGCTGGCGGCCGAACGCAGCAAGCTCACCGAGCAGTGGAACGCGGCCATCGACGAGGACCCCGGCCAGCTGGTGCCCGAACTGATCCGTTACGCCCAGGTGATCGGTGCGACCTGTATCGGTGCCGCGTCACGTGCCGAACTGGCCGGGGTCGACTTCGACCTGGGGATCATCGACGAGGCGGGCCAGATCGGCGTGGCGGACGCCCTGGTGCCGCTGACCCGGGTCAGGCGCGGTGTCCTGGTCGGCGACGACCGGCAGCTCCCGCCCTTCCTCGATTCCGAGGTGGCCGAGTGGGGCCGGGAGACGGGGGATCCCGCGCTGCTCGAGATGATGTCGCAGAGCGCCCTGGAGCGACTGCGTGCCGGGCTTCCCGCCTCCCACGTCGTCCAGCTGACCCGGCAGCGCCGCATGCCCACCGAGATCGCCGACTTCATCTCCGCCACCTTCTACCGGAACGAACTGGTCACCGAGAAGGAACACCGGCACACCGACCCGCTGTTCGCCAGTCCGATGGCCTTCGTCGACACCGCCGGTCTGCCGGTACGTGAGCGCCGGGAGACGGCCGGCCGGCGTGCCGAGGAACGCCTCGGCCACAAGGGCGCGTTCAACACCTGCGAGGCGCGCCTCCTCGCCCGGCTCGCCGCCTTCTACCACCGGCGCGGCTCCGAGTGGGTGGTGATCGTCCCCTATCGGGCGCAGCGCGCCGAGGTCATCCGTCATCTCACCCCGCTGATCGGGGACTCGCAGCTCGCGGCCTCCTCGGTCGGCAGCGTCGACTCCTACCAGGGCGGGGAGCGCGACGTCGTCCTGTACGGCTTCACACGGAGCAACGCCCAGGGGCGGGTGGGCTTCCTCGCGGAGCTGCGCCGTGTGAACGTCGCCTTCACCCGGGCCAAGAGCCTGCTGGTGATGACGGGCGACCTGGGTACCCTGCTCGGCGCCGACGACCCTGCTTTCCGTTCGCTGGCCGACGATCTCCACCGGTATCTGCGTGACCACGGCGACGTGCGGGACTATCGGGACGTCATGAGCGCCCTCGACGCCGCCGCCCCGGCACCGGAAGGAGACCGCCCGTGACCACGGCGCCGCGCCTCATACGATTCCCTCCGGAGCGTGTCCTGGAGGATGCCGCCTTCGGCCGGGGAATCATCCCCAGTCGGCTGTACGCACTGCTGCTGCCCGTGTGGGAGGTGGAGATCCGCGCCGACATCACCGAGGGCGAGGACTTCTCCCTCATCGACCGGTTCCTGGAGCGCGGACTGCGCCACGGCGGTCTGCACACCGTCGACGAACTCGCCGCGTTCTTCGCCCTCGACCGGGCCTTGGTGGCGCAGGCCGTACGCTTCCTGGCGGCGATCGGCCATGTCGAGGAGTCGGTGGGGCGGCTCTCCCTGACGCCCTTGGGGCAGCGGTCCGTGGACGACGACGTCCGCTATGTGATCACGCGTCAGGACCGGCGCAAACTGTACTTCGAAGCGCTGAGCTGCTCTCCGCTGACCCGGGCCCACTACGACCAGGACGTCGTGACGCTGCTGTCCGGCGAGAGCCTGGAGAGGGCTCTGCGAGCCGACCGGTATCCGCGCTTCACCCCGATCTACGCGACCTCCGGCTTCGACCGCGCTGCCCTGCAACGGCTGGTGGGCAGCAAGGACCGGGCCCGGTTCAATCTGCCGGTCGCCCTGGACGCGGTGGAGAGCCTCGGTGAGGAGCTCGTCTTCCTCCCGGTCTATCTGGTACGCGGCCGTGCCGGGCTGCTGGTCTACGGGCAGGCGGAAGCGGGCCTTGCGCCCGATCCGGAGCTCAGCGAACTCTGCGGTCGGACACCGGAGTTGCTCAGTGCGCTCGACCATGAGGAGGCGACCGACGACGCGGACGAGCGCGTCCTGAAAGTCGCCCGCAATTGGCTTCGTCAGCGGGGCTTCGACGGAGTCGCTCCGGAGCAGGACGACGATGGCACCTGGTCGGTTTCGCTGCCTGCCACCGCTTTCGGTGCGGACGGGCTTCCGGTGTCCCGCATCGGCACCTACCGGATGGCAGGCACCCGCTTCTTCCGTGTGGACTGCCCGGACGACACACAGCGCAAGCACGCTCTGCTGAAGCGCCTGGACCAGAACCTCGGCGCGCGGCGCCAGGTCACCCGTCAGGAGGCCGAGGAACTCGTCGCACGCCTGTCGCGGCAACTGCGTCTGGAGGCCCCCACTCTGTCCCGACTCCTCGGTGGCGCCGGGAGGACCGGCCTCAGCGGCCTGGAAGCCCAGCTCACCCGACTGGAGAAGGAGCAACGGTAGTGGACAGCGGTCAGCTCGCCCTCGCCGAGTACGAGCAGGTGAAGCAGGAACAGCGGGCCCGCATCGGCTTCCGCGACAATCTCATCTACGCGACCCTCGGCGTGATGGCCGCCGTCATCGGCTCGACGCTGCCTCGGGGCGGTCACATCGAGTTGCTTCTGCTGCTGCCTCCCCTGTCGGTCGTTCTCGGGTGGACGTACCTGGTCAACGACGAGAAGATCTCCGCCGTCGGCCGGTACGTACGCGACGAGCTGGCACCTCGGCTCGAAGAGCTCACTGCGGAGCGACACGAGGTGTTCGGCTGGGAGTCGGCACACCGCCGCGACGCGCACCGCCGCTCCCGCAAACGCATCCAACTGGCCGTCGATCTGCTCACCTTCTGCGTGGCACCGCTGGCGGCCCTCACCGTCTACTGGGTGCTCTGCCCTGCGCACTGGCCGCTCCTCCTGGTCTCCGTGGTGGAAACGGCCATGGTCGCGGGCCTCGCCACCCAGATCGTGCGCTACGCCGACATGCGGTAGGGCGGACGCCACCGGCGCACTAGCCGAGGAAGCTGAGCCGCACCTTGCGGTCCGGGTTGTCCTTGTTCGTGTCGACCAGGCACACCGACTGCCAGGTGCCGAGCTCAAGGCTTCCGCCGATCACCGGCAGGGTCGCGTGCGGGGCGATCAGGGCGGGCAGGACGTGGTCGCGGCCGTGGCCGGGGCTGCCGTGGCGGTGCTGCCAGCGGTCGTCGGCGGGCAGCAGGGTGTGCAGCGCGGCGAGGAGGTCGGAGTCGCTGCCCGCGCCGGTCTCCAGGACGGCGACGCCGGCGGTGGCGTGCGGGACGAACACATTGAGCAGACCGTCACGTCCGCGAGCCGCCTCGCGCAGGAAGCTCTCGCACTCGTGGGTGAGGTCCACGACCGTCTCCGCGGAGCCGCTCGTGACGTTCAGGATCCGGGTGGTGAAGGCGCCTGTCGTGTCGTTCATGGCTCCCATCCTGCACCAGACCCGCCCTCCGGCGACTGCGCGCAACGGGGTGTCCCGCCTCCGGCGTCGGCGTGCGACGGAGTGCACTGCCTCCGGCGTCAGCATGCGACGAGGTGTCCTTCCATTCCGTGGTACGAGATGTCCATTCCCCGAGACACCGTTGACCGTGTGCGGACGGGATCGCTACGTTTCGGCGCATGTTGCGTTCAGCCTTGCTCACTTCGCGCGGTCACATCGACCTGCTGCGGGTGGCCTCCTCCGCGTGTCGCCGCGGCTGCTGACGCGCCTTCTCCTTCCTTTTCTCCCCTGCGGGTTCCCTCTGCTTCGTGCGGGGTCTCCCCCGCCTTGCTCGGGACTCGTCGTGCTTCCGCGGCTGCTTCCGGTCGGCGTCCCGCTCGTCCACACCGCCGTCGCGCCGCGCGGCTCGTGCCGAAGCTCCCTCCGGCGCTGACGCACCGCCCCGGCGCTGAGTACGCCGAGCAGCGCTGAACCCGTTCGTCCACGTACCGCACGCACTCCGCGTACCGCACGCATCCCGCCCCGCCCTGCCCTGGAGCGACATGAGCATCAGTCATGCCCCACCACCACCCGCCGCACCCGACATATCCCTGGAAAAGGCGACTCCGCTCGCACCCGGCCTCGTCGCCCTGGTCCCCTCCTCGTCCCGCGGGACCCGCGTCCCGCGCTGGCTGCGCCGCACCACAGGACCCGTACTGCTGCTCGGACTGTGGCAACTCCTCAGTGCCACCGGGGCCCTCGCCCCCGACGTGCTCGCGGCCCCCGGGACCATCGCCCGCGTCGCCGGGGATCTGATCGAGGACGGCTCGCTGACCTCCGCCATGGGAGTGTCGTTGCAGCGCGTCGCCGTCGGGCTGCTGCTCGGCACCCTCGTCGGCACCGGGCTCGCGCTCCTCTCGGGTCTCTTCCGCGTCGGTGAGGACCTGGTCGACGCCAGCGTGCAGATGCTGCGGACGGTGCCGTTCGTGGGGCTCATCCCGCTGTTCATCCTCTGGTTCGGCATCGGCGAGACCCCCAAGATCGCCGTCATCACACTCGGTGTGTCGTTCCCGCTCTATCTGAACGTGTACGCCGGTATCCGCGGCGTCGACTCCCAGCTGATCGAGGCCGGGGAGTCCCTGGGGCTCTCCCGGTGGGGCCTCGTACGGCATGTGATCCTGCCCGGCGCGCTCCCCGGCGCCATGACCGGACTGCGGTACTCCCTCGGCATCGCCTGGCTCGCCCTCGTCTTCGCCGAACAGATCAACGCCGACTCGGGCATCGGCTTCCTGATGGTCCAGGCGCGGGACTTCCTGCGGACCGACGTCATCGTCGTCTGCCTGATCGTCTACGCCTTCCTCGGCCTGCTCGCCGACTTCGTGGTCCGCACTCTCGAAAGGCTGCTCCTGCAATGGCGACCGACGTTCACCGGCCGGTGACCGGCACCCCGGCCGTGCCCGACGGCCCCGTACACCCCCACGAGCCCGCGACCGCCGTGCGCGTCGACGGCCTCACCCGGGCCTTCGACGGCCGTCCGGTCATCGACCGGCTGCACCTCGACATCCGTGCCGGGGAGTTCGTCGCCCTGCTCGGCCGCAGCGGCTGCGGGAAGTCCACCCTGCTGCGCGTCCTCGCCGGGCTCGACCGGGACATCGAGGGCACCGTCCTCGTACCGCGCCGCAAGGCCGTCGCGTTCCAAGCGCCCCGCCTCATGCCGTGGAAGCGGGTGTGGCGCAACGTGGTCCTCGGGCTGCCCGGCAAGCCGGAGCGGGCCCGCGCGGAACGGGCCCTGGCGGAAGTGGGACTCGGCCATCGTGCGCAGGCCTGGCCCAAGACCCTCTCCGGAGGCGAGGCCCAGCGTGCCTCGCTGGCCCGTGCCCTGGTGCGCGAACCGGATCTGCTGCTCCTCGACGAGCCGTTCGGCGCCCTCGACGCGCTGACCCGGGTCACGGCACAGCGACTCGTCGACGAGTTGTGGCAGCGCCGCGGCTGCGCCGTGCTCCTCGTCACGCACGACGTGGAGGAGGCGGTGCTGCTCGCCGACCGCGTCCTCGTCATGGACGAGGGGGTCATCGCCCACGAGCAGCCCATCGACCTGCCGCGGCCGCGTGACATCGCCGACCCGCGGTTCGCCGCGCTCCGCACCGGCCTCCTCGAACGCCTCGGGGTCGAGGCGCCCGCCGCGTCGCCCGGCGTCAAGGCCGACGCGGCCTGACGCACCGCCCACCGCCCACCGCCCGCGGGCGGCCCGCGAGGACGGCCGCCTGCCACCCGCCGCACCCGACACCGGAAGACACCCCCGCACCCGACACCCCAAGACTCCCCCGCACCCGAAACCCGCAGACACCGCCGCACCCGACTCCCCAAGAACGGACCGCTGCCCATGCCACGCCGCTCACGCCGACGCCTCCTCCCCCTGCTGCTCCTCCCCCTCGCCCTGCCGCTCGCCGCCTGCGCGGGCACCTCCTCCGCCAACTCCTCCAGCGGCGGCCTCGGCGGCGGCACCACCGACGGGAAGGGGTCGCTCACGCTCAGCGTCGGTGACCAGAAGGGCGGTTCGGAGGCCGTCCTGCGGGCCGCCGGAGAGCTCGACGACCTCACGTACAAGATCAAGTGGTCCACGTTCACCTCCGGTCCTCCGCTCCTGGAGGCCGTGAACGCCAAGGCCGTCGACATCGGCGCGGTCGGCAACACGCCACCCGTGTTCGCCGCGGGCGCGGGTTCGAAGATCTCCGTGGTGGCCGCGAGCCACGGCACCGCGCACGGCGAGGTGATCGCCGTGCCCAAGGACTCCGGGCTGCGCGGCACGGCCGACCTCAAGGGCAGGTCCGTGGCGGTGGCGCAGGGCTCGTCCGCGCACTACCAGCTCATCGCCTCCCTCAAGAAGGTGGGGCTGACGCTCAAGGACGTGCAGGTCAAGTATCTGCAACCCGCGGACGCGCTCGCCGCCTTCAGCGCCGGCAAGGTGGACGCCTGGGCGGTGTGGGACCCGTACACCTCACAGGTGCTCCGCGGCGGCAAGGCGCGGGTGCTCACCGACGGCGAGGGCGTCGTCAACGGGCTCAGCTTCCAGGTCGCCGCGCCCGGCGCGCTGAAGGACAAGAAGAAGGCCGCGGCGATCGACGACTATCTGCGGCGCCTTCGCACGGCTCAGGACTGGGTCTTCAAGCACCCCGAGGCGTGGGCGAAGGTCTGGGCGAAGGAGACGGGGCTGCCGTACGAGGTGGCGCTCGACGCCGTCAAACGCACCAACGGCACCCGCGTCCCCGTCGCTCTGGACCGCGCCGCCATCGCCTCCGAGCAGCGCATCGTCGACACCTTCGCGGACCTGAAGCTCATCCCGCGCCGCGTCGACTTCGCCGAGTTCACCGACACCCGGTTCAACGGCTCGCTGCCGCCCTCCACCACCGCGCCCCGCACCTACAAGGAGTCCTGAGCATGACCGTCCACCTCCACTGGTTCCTGCCGACGGGCGGCGACGGCCGCACCCTCGTGGACCGGCACGCCTACACCGACGGCGGCATCAAGCGCTCGCGCGTCACACCGGTCAGCGGGGTGCGCGCCCCCGACATCGAGTATCTGGCCCAGATCGCCAAGGCCGCCGAGCAGTTGGGCTTCGAGGCGGTGCTCACCCCGACCGGCACCTGGTGCGAGGACGCCTGGCTGACCACCGTGGCGCTCGCGCAGCACACCGAGCGGCTGAAGTTCCTGGTGGCGTTCCGGCCCGGGGTGATCTCGCCCGTGCTCGCGGCCCAGATGGCGGCGACCTACCAGCGCATCACCCGCGGACGGCTGCTGCTCAACGTCGTCACCGGCGGCGACGCCACCGAACAGCGGCGCTTCGGCGACCACTTGGACCACGACCGCCGCTATGCCCGCACCGACGAGTTCCTGTCGGTGGTGCGCGGGGCGTGGAGCGGACGCCCCTACGACTTCGAGGGCGAGCACTACCGGATCGACGGCGGCCTGACCGCGCTGCCCCCCGACCCGCTGCCGGAGATCTTCTTCGGCGGCTCGTCGCCCGCCGCGGGCCCGGTCGCCGCACGGCACAGCGACGTCTATCTCACCTGGGGCGAGCCGCCGGAGCAGGTGCGGCAGAAGATCGACTGGATCCGGGGACTCGCCGAGGCCGAGGGCCGCACGGTGCGCTTCGGGGTCCGGCTGCACACCATCTCCCGCGACTCCGCCGCCGAGGCCTGGGCGACCGCGGACCGGCTGCTCGCGGACCTCGACCCGGCCACCGTCGCCGCCGAGAAGGAGGCGCTCGGCCGCAGCGAATCCGTCGGGCAGCAGCGCATGCTGGCGCTGCACGGCGGTTCCCGGGACAACCTGGTGATCGCGCCGAACCTGTGGGCGGGCGTCGGCCTGGTCCGCGGCGGCGCGGGCACCGCCCTGGTGGGCAGCCACGCCGAGGTCGCCGACCGGATCGAGGAGTACCACGCGCTCGGCATCGACCACTTCGTGCTCTCCGGCTATCCGCATCTGGAGGAGGCGTACTGGTTCGGCGAGGGCGTGATCCCCGACCTCGCGGCACGCGGGCTCCTGCCGCGCATCCCGGCCTCCCCGCTCGCCGGTGTCCCGGCGGCGAACGGCCGTCCGGCCTCGGCTCCGGGGGGTGCGCCGCTGCTGGTGGCCGGGGGGCGCTGAGGGCTCTCGGTGGGGGGTGGGAACATCCGGCCGACGGGCGGGAAGATCCCGCCCCCTGCCCTAGTTAGTAGAAGCGTGAACGACATCGAGGTACGAGACGCGGGTGCCACCGAGGTGGACGTGGTGGTGATCGGTGCGGGGCAGGCGGGACTGTCCAGCGCCTACCACCTGCGGCGCAGGGGGCTGGAACCGGAGCGGGACTTCGTCGTCCTCGACCACGCGCCACGGCCCGGCGGGGCGTGGCAGTTCCGGTGGCCGTCCCTGACGTACGGCAAGGTGCACGGCATGCACGCGCTGCCGGGCATGGAGCTGACGGGCGCGGACCCCGAGCGCCCCTCCTCGGAGGTCATAGGCGCCTACTTCGACGCCTACGAGCAGCGCTTCGCCCTGCGCGTACGGCGCCCCGTCGACGTGCACCGGGTCACCGAGGGCGAGGGCGGGCGGCTCCTCGTGGAGACGGACGCGGGTACCTGGTCGACGCGGGCCCTGATCAACGCGACCGGCACCTGGGACCGGCCCTTCTGGCCGCGCTACCCCGGTCAGGAGACCTTCCGCGGCCGGCAGCTGCACACCGCCGTCTACCCCGGGCCCGAGGCGTTCCGCGGACAGCGCGTGATCGTCGTGGGCGGCGGTGCGTCCGGTACCCAGCACCTGATGGAGATCGCGCCGTACGCCGCCGAGACCTGGTGGGTGACGCGGCGCCCGCCCGTCTTCGCCGAGGGCCCCTTCGACGAGGACCGCGGCCGGGCCGCCGTCGCGCTCGTCGAGGAGCGGGTGCGGCAGGGGCTGCCGCCCATGAGCGTGGTGTCGGTGACCGGCCTCGCGGTCACCGACGCGGTGCGCGAGGCGCGCGCGGACGGCGTCCTCGACCGCCTCCCGATGTTCGACCGGATCACGCCCGACGGCGTCACCTGGGCCGACGGACGCCACGTCGAGGCGGACGTCATCCTGTGGGCGACCGGCTTCCGCGCGGCGGTCGAGCACCTGGCTCCGCTGCGGCTGCGGGAGCCCGGTGGCGGCATCCGCATGGACGGCACCCGGGCGGCGGCCGACCCCCGGGTCCACCTGGTGGGGTACGGCCCTTCGGCGAGCACCATCGGCGCCAACCGGGCGGGGCGGGCGGCGGTACGGGACATCGTGCGGCTGCTCGGCGGGGTGCCGGCCGGGGTGTGACCACGCGGCGCGGGTCGCCCGGCGCCGAGGGGGCGACCGCTGGGTGCCTAAAGGCGCCGGACGCCGTGTGCGGGTCGCCGTGCACCCGTACGCCGGATGCGGGTCCTCGTATACGGGTCGCCGTAGGCCGTGTGCGGGTCCTCGTATGCAGGTCGCCGTAGGCCATGTGCGGGTCGCCGTGCGTCGCGGGACCTCACCCCGCTGCGGCGTGCGGCGCCAACCCTAGGAGCGGGCCGCGCGGCGGACAGTGAGGGGGTGGCGTGGCGCCGTCGAGCGGGGTGCCCTGGCGGCCGGGGAGGTCAGGACGCGGATGTGGTCGGTGAAGTCGGCGCAGGGCAGCGGGAGTTCGAGGTCCGGGTCCACGTAGTCGACGGCGGACGCGACGTAGTCCATGACGACGCGCACGACACCCGGCCGGGCTCCCGGGCCGACCGCCCGTTCCGTGACCTTGAGCCCGCTGAGCACCCGCAGCATGGTGGGCACGCTCCGGTCGGTGCGCACGGGCGGATGGCCGTGGGGGAAGCCCGCCTCGGGACGCCCGCCAGGATCAGGACGCCCGCCCGGCTCAGGACGCCCGCCAGGTTCGGGCACCCCGCCCGGCCCGGGCGCGTCCGGGGCGGGAACGACGGCGGCGCCCGGCTCCGCGGCGGCGCCCAACTCCGCGGCGGCACCCGGCGGCGCCGGGTCGGCGGCGGCACCCGCCAGCCCCCGGGCGCCGGGCGTCTGCCGCTGCCACCACACCGCCTCGCCCCGCTCGCCGAGGGAGAGATGGTGCAGATGGAGGCAGTACGAAGCGGCGACGTCACCGGCGCCGGCGGCGTACTGCCACCAGAAGCGGGCCGAGTCCTCCGCGCCGTTCAGCTGCATGATGCAGCCGAGCACCCGGGCCCCGGGCGGCTCGGGCAGCACCCGGGTGACGAAGTCGCGCAGCGAGGCGATGGCCCGGGCGGTCACGGCCGCCTCGCACAGGTTCCGCAGGTCGCGTGCCGCACCCCGGTGCGCGCCGTCCGCCCTGCCGACGTCCGCCGCCGCGGCGGTGCCGCCCGGTGGGGCCGGGGGGCCCAAGGGTGCCGTGGACCCCCCGGTAGCCGTGGGGAAGGTGGCGGCGATGTGGCCGTGGGCCCGGCCTGCCGACGGACGCCGCTTCGGGGCCGTGGTGGTGCCGGGCGGGGGCATCCTGACGGGGTCGCTCGGGGTGTCGGTCCCGTCCTGGAGCCGGGCGCGGGCGAGCAGTTCGTCAATCGGTGCGGTCACCGGGGTGTCCCTCCTGGAAGGCGGTGCGCAGACAGCCGTCGAGGTGACGCCGTGCGTGCCTGGCCGTGGAGCGCACCGTCGCGAGCGGCACGCCGAGCACCCCGGCGACAGCGTTCTCGTCCATGGCGCGCAGATGCAGCAGCACCATGACGTCGAGCTGCCCGGGGGGGCAGTCGTCGCAGCGCGTCGAAGAGGCGCATGGACTCCTCGATCTGCGCGACGGGGTCGGCCGCCGTGCGCAGGGCGACCGTGTCGAAGGCGGCTTCGAGGAGGGCGGGGCTGCCGTCGGGGTGGGGCGTGCGCTCCATGACGGTCTGGCGCAGGATCTGCCAGGCGAACCGCTCGGGGTTGTCACCGGCCAGGGCCTCGTCCCAGAGGAACAGGAGCAGGATGAAGACGTCGTTGACCGCGCGGCGCGCGTCGGGGCGGCGCCGCAGGAAGGTGTGCGCGTAGCCGGTGTAGGCGTCGCGGTACAGGTCCTGGAAGGCGGCGAAGTGCAGTGGAAGGCGATCGTCGGCGGACAGGCCGTCCCCTCGCAGGCAGCTGTTGATCCAGATGGTTCGCTTGTTGGCCTCGCGTGCGGCGAGTGCCCACAGGGCGCGCATGTACGCCATCGACGGGGCGGGCCAGTGGAGGGCGGTGAGCAGGCTGCGCGTGAACTCCCAGCGGGGATAGCGCCCCGCGGCGCGCAGGAGCTCCGATATCTTCGACCGGGACCAGCCCGTCTCACGCTCGAGATGGCCGATCGTCAGACCGCTGGCCAGATAGGACGCGCGCAGCGGTTCGAGCCAGGCGCGGTGGGCGGGACCGGTTCCGTCCGTGACCGGTCCGAGCTTGCGGCCCCGCTTGCTGCGCGGGGGGCCCTCGGAGAACGGCGTCGACATGGCCTTGCCGGTCACCCGGCGCCTCCCTCACCTCGCCCGGCCTGTGGCGGGGCCTCCTCGCCGCCGCGCCCGCCCCGTGGGTGTTTCCTGTCTCGCCTGTACATCAGGCTCCTCATGTGCGTCCGCGGCCGTCTACGTCCGGAGCCGGTCCCTCCGGACGCCCGTGGACGCCCTGGTTTCGGAACCGGCAGCCAAGCATGGAACCTTCGGGCGCCCTGGGCGACTGGAACTGGCGATCGGGGAACAATCAGCACCGCATGCTGACTCAAAATGAGGCATGCCAGGACCATATGCGGGCCCCCGCCAGGCCGTAGGAGCCGCTGCGGCGGCTACGAAGAGTCACTCGGGCGGGTACTACGCAGGGTCACCCGGCCGGGTACAGGGTGTAGAGCAGTTTGTCGGGGACGACCGGCCGGCCGCCGCCCTGGAGTACGCCCGCGGTCGCGTTGTCGACCAGACCCCGCTTCACCTGCGCCGGTGTGTCCCCGGGCCGTAGGCCGAGGTGCAGCGCCGCCGCGCCCGCGGCGTGCGCGGTCGCCATCGACGTACCGCTGAGCGTGGCCGTGGCGGTGTCACTGTCCTTCCAGGCCGAGGGGATGCGGTCGCCCGGCGCGAACAGCGACACGCAGGGGCCGTGGTTGGAGGAGGGCGTCACCCGGTCGGAGCGGTCGCTGGCGCCGACGGTCACCGCTTCGGGCACGCGCGAGGGGGAACTGGAGCAGGCGCCGCCGGACTGTCCTGAACTGCCCGCCGAGACGGTGTACGTGACACCCGCGGCGATGGACCCGCGTACGGCCCGGTCGACGAGGTCACTGGCCCCGCCGCCCAGGCTCATGTTGGCCACGGCGGGCCGCGCGGCGTTGGCCGTCACCCAGTCGATGCCCGCGACGACTCCGGAGACGGTGCCCGACCCCTGGCAGCCCAGGACGCGCACCGCCACCAGGCCGGCCTGTTTCGCCACCCCGTAGGTGGCACCCGCGGTGACGCCGCCGACGTGGGTGCCGTGGCCGTTGCAGTCGTTGCCGTTCTGCCCGTCACCGACGGTGTCGACACCGACCGAGGCCCGGCCGCCGAACTCCTGGTGCGAGGTGCGCAGTCCGGTGTCGATGACGTACACGCCGACGTCGGGCGCGGTGGTCCGGTACGTGTACGTCGTGGAGAGCGGCAGCCGCCGCTGGTCGACGCGGTCCAGTCCCCAGGGGGCGTTCGGCTGCGTCTCGTCGGCTTGCGGGAGACGGGCGCGCGCGGAGGGTATTCGGGCCCCGTCCCGGCCCCGGTCCCGGGCGCCGTCCGCAGCCGCCGGTCGCTCCCGTGGCGTCTCCGGGCGTACGCGGGTGTCCTGACCGGTGAGGGTCGCGCGGGTGTCCTGGCGTGCGAGGGCGACTCGGGTGTCCTCGCGTACGAGGGCCACTCGGGGGTCGGCGGCCGTGCGGGCCGCCTGCGCGCGGGTCATCCGTACGGAGAACCCGTGCAGCGCGGCCCGGTACACATGCCCGAGCCTCGCCCCTTCCGCCCGCCCGACGAGTTCGCGCGCCACGGCAGGCACATCGGCCGCGGAGGCGCCCGCGGGCTCCTTCAGGACGACGATCCAGCCGTCCGTCGCCACCGCACGGGCGCCCGCACCGGGAGCGACGCCGAGCTGGAGACCCGCGGCGGCGATCAGCACGGCGGACACTGCCGCGCCCGCGGGCCTGCGGCATGAGGACCTTCTCGTCTGCCTCATCTGCGGTGCACCTGGACCTTTCATGAACCGTGGACGGGTCGGGATCATGTGCGGTGCGTGGTGCGTCCGTTGCCGGAGATTCCGCTGCCCCGGCTTCGGCCCTGCTGCCCGGGCTTCGCTGCCCGGGCTTCGGCGGAGCGCACGCCAGGGTCTCGCGCGGGCCGTGGCGGCACAAGGCCCGACGCTCAGTGGGCGGCGGCCCGCTTCGCGTTGCGGTTGAACTCCGCCACGTTCCGCTGCTGTTCCTCGTACTGCGCTGTGAACCGCGTGTCCCCCCGCTTCACCGTCACGAAGTACAGCCAGTCCCCCGGCGTGGGGCTGGTCGCGGCCCGCATGGCGGCCTCGCCGGGATTGCCGATGGGCGTCGGCGGCAGACCCATGCGGGCATAGGTGTTGTAGGGGCTGCTGACCTTCGTATCGCGATGGGTGGTCTTCAAGGTGGAGCGCTTGAGGGCGTAGTTGATGGTGGAGTCCATCTGCAACGGCATGCCCCGGTCCAGGCGGTTGTAGATGACACGGGCGACCTTGCCCATGTCCTTCTCGCTGTCCGCCTCGGCCTCGACCATGCTGGCGATGGTGACCGTCTGGTAGATGTTCACGGCGTTCCGGTCGGCCCCGGCGGTGACATGACCACCGCTGAACTTCTTGTTCGCGGTGTTGACCATGTACGACAGGACGGAGGCGGGCGTCGACTGCGAGCCGATGGGGTAGGTCGCCGGGAAGAGATAGCCCTCGGGGTTGCCGCCCGCGTCACCCGGGAGCTTGAGGTCGGTCTTGGAGACGGTCTGCTTCGTGGTCCCGGGCCGCACCTTCAGGGCCTTGTCGACGGCCGCGTACACCTGGGCGGAGCGCCAGCCCTCCGGGACGGTCAGCGTCTTGGGCCGGGTCTCGTCGTCGGGCAGCAGCAGCGGCACCGTCACGGCGGTGACCGCCGCCGCGCTGCCGATGGCGAGCACGGCGATCCAGCCCCGGCGCGTCAGCCGGATCGTGCCCCGTTTCTTTCCCCGTGGCGGGGTCATGGTGTGCATGCGGGCACGCTAACCCGACATTCTTCATATTTCCTGTAAATCTGCCGCATATGCGTGTACAGCTCGCCCCACTGTCCTACGTCACCGGCTCCAGCTGGGCGTCCCTGCGGACCAGGGCGGCGTACCGGCCCCCACGGGCGAGGAGCTCGGTGTGGGTGCCGCGCTCGACCGTCCGGCCGGAGTCGAGGACCACGATCTGGTCGGCGTCGCGGACCGTCGACAGGCGGTGGGCGACGGTGAGCGTCGTCCGGTTGGCCGACAGGGCGTCGATGGCCTGCTGGACGGCGTGCTCGGTGCGGGTGTCGAGCGCGCTGGTCGCCTCGTCGAGGATGAGGACGGGCGGGTCGCGCAGGATCGTGCGGGCGATGGCGAGGCGCTGCTTCTCGCCGCCGGAGAAGCGGTGGCCGCGCTCGCCGACGACGGTGTCGTACCCGTCGGGCAGGGCCGCGATGTGGTCGTGGATCTGGGCCGCGCGCGCCGCCGCCCACATCTCCTCGTCCGTGGCGTCCGGCTTGGCGAAGCGCAGGTTGTCCGCGACCGAGGCGTGGAAGAGGTAGGTCTCCTGGGAGACGACGCCGACCGCGCGGGCGAGGGTGTCGAAGTCCAGGTCGCGCACGTCGACGCCGTCCAGCGTGACCCGGCCGCCGCTCACGTCGTACAGCCGGGGCACCAGGTGGCTGAGGGTGGACTTGCCGGAGCCCGTGGGCCCGACGACCGCGAGGCTGCCGCCCGCGGGCACCGTGAGGTCGATGCCGTCGAGCACGGGGGCGCCCTGCTCGTCGTAGCGGAAGACGACGTCCTCGAACCGGACCTCGCCCTTGACCGTCTCCAGCCGGACGGGTTCGTCGCGTTCGGTGATGTCGATGGGCAGGTCGAGGTACTCGAAGATGCGCTGGAACAGGGCGAGGGACGTCTGGATCTGCACACCGGTGGACAGCAGGCTCACGGTCGGCCGGAACAGGCCCTGCTGGAGCGTGACGAAGGCGACGAGCGTACCGATGGAGACGGTGGGGCCGCCGAGCTGGAAGGCGAGACCGGCGCTCCAGTAGATGACGGCGGGCATCGCCGCCATCACGATGGTGATCACGGACATGCGCCAGCGCCCGGCCATGTTGGAGCGGACCTCGAGGTCGACGAGCCGCTCGGACTCCTCCTCGAAGGACCGGGTGAGGGAGTCGGCGCGGCCCATCGTGCGGCCGAGCAGGATGCCGCTGACCGACAGGGACTCCGTGACCGTGGCCGCCATCGCGGCCATCTGCTTCTGGCGCTCGGTGGCTATCTTCTTGCGCTCGCGGCCCACGCGACGGCTGATCCACGCGAACACGGGGAGCAGCAGCAGCGAGACGACCGTCAGACGCCAGTCGAGGGCGAGCATCGCGACGACGGTGGCGATGACGCTCGTCAGGTTCGACACCAGGGACGTCGCCGTGGAGGTGACGGTCGCCTGCATGCCGCCGATGTCGTTGGCGATGCGGGACTGGACCTCGCCCGTGCGGGTGCGCGTGAAGAAGGCGAGGGACATGTGCTGGAGGCGGCCGTACACGGCGGTGCGCAGGTCGTGCATGACCTGCTGGCCGACGGTCGTCGAGATCAGGGTCTGCACGACGCCGAAGACGCTCGTGACCACCGCGCTGAGGATCATGCCGAGGGCCAGCAGGCTCAGCAGCCCCGTGCGGCCCTCGGGGATCGCGGTGTCGAGGATCTCCTTCAGGAGGAAGGGGGTGGCCACCGAGACCAGGGAGGCGGCACAGACCAGCAGGCCGACGAAGGCGAGGCGGCCGCGGTAGGGACGGAAGAGACGGAGGATGCGGCGCAGCTGGTGCGGTTCCTCGGGGACGCCCGATGCGGGGGCGGCGTCTGTGACACGGCCGCCTGTCGCGTGTTCGCCGATACGGCTGCCCGACGCGCGTTCGTCGACACGGCCGTCTGAGGTGTGCTCGCCGACGCGGCTGTCCGAGGTGTGTTTGTCGTAGCGCATGGGCTCCTACGGGATACGACGCGGGCCGGACGCGAAGGACCGGCGATGACCACAAGAGGATAGCTCATTGTTACCTATGCTCACAATGTACGAGGTCCTGATACCGTTCCCCCATGAGCACACCGGACACCGACGGACTCCTCGCCGAGCAGCTGCTGCGGCTCACCCGTCGGCTGCACCGCATCCAGAAGCGCCACCTGGAGCCCATCGGGGTCACACCGGCGCAGTCCCGCCTGCTGCGCACCCTGTCGTCCTACGACACCCCGCCGCGCATGGCCGACCTCGCGCAGCGCCTGGAGGTCGTCCCGCGTGCCGTGACCAGCCTGGTCGACGGCCTGGAGGGGGCGGGCCTGGTGCGCCGCGCCCCCGACCCCACCAACCGCCGCGTCATCCGCATAGAGCTCACGGAGGGCGGGCGCGAGGCCCTCGGACGGCTGCACGGCGCGCGCCGGGCCGCTGCGGAGGACATCCTGGCTCCGTTGGACACCGCGCAGCGCGCGCAGCTGGGCGGCCTGCTCGACGCCCTGTTCGACGCGCCGGATCAGCCACACTGCTGAGGGGGCGTCGGGGAGCCGCCCTCGGGCAGCCCCGACCCGCCGCCTGCCCCGCGACCCCGCCGACCCCGCCGAGGAGAGGCCATGCCCCTGCTGGAGCCCGATCCCGACGCACTGCGCCCCGCCACGGACGGCCGGGACCCGTCCTGCGACCGGGTCCCTGACGGCCGGGCCGGCGGCACGCCGGGACCGCTGCGCGACGAACTGACCGCGATCCTCGGCCCCGGCAAGGTCCTGAGCAAGGTGTCCGACCTGGTCCGGTACGCGTCGGACGCGAGTCCGTACCGCTTCGTGCCCCAGGTCGTGGTCGTCGCCGAGGACATCGACGACGTGTCGGCCGTCCTGTCGTACGCGCACGGCAGGGGCCGCGAGGTCGTCTTCCGCGCCGCGGGAACCTCGCTGAACGGCCAGGCGCAGGGCGAGGACATCCTTGTCGACGTACGCAAGCACTGGGCGGGCATCGAGGTGCTCGACGGGCCCCGCCGGAAGGCCGAGGGCACAGCGGACACGGCGGACACAGCGGGCCCAGCGCACGCACTGGGCTCCGTGCGGGCGCGGATCCGGCCCGGCACGACGATCGTGCGCGCCAACGCCACCCTCGCCCGGCACGGCCGCGTCCTCGGCCCCGACCCGGCCAGCGCGATCGCCTGCACCGTCGGGGGCGTCGTGGCGAACAACGCCTCCGGCATGACGGCGGGCACCACCCGCAACTCCTACCGCACGGTCGCGTCCCTGACCTTCGTGCTGCCCTCCGGCACGGTCGTGGACACGGCGGACCCGGACGCCGACGACCTGCTCGCGCACGCCGAACCCGCCCTGTGCGCCGGCCTCCTGGAGATCAAGCGCGAGATCGAGGCGGACCCGGAGCTCACCGCCCGTATCCGCGCGAAGTACGAGATCAAGAACACCAACGGCTACCGCCTGGACGCGTTCCTCGACGGCGCGACGCCGGTGCGGATCCTGCGCGGCCTCATGGTCGGCTCCGAGGGCACGTTCGGCTTCATCTCCGAAGTCGTCTTCGACACCCTCCCGCTGGACCGGCGGGTCTCCACCGCCCTGCTGTTCTTCCCCTCCCTGCCCGCCGCCGCGGCCGCCGTGCCGCGGTTCACCGAGGCGGGCGCGCTCGCGGTGGAGCTGATGGACGGCAACACCCTGCGCGCGTCGGTCGGCGTCCGGGGCGTCCCGGCCGACTGGGCGGGGCTGCCGAAGGACACTGCGGCGCTCCTGGTGGAGTTCCGCGCACCGGACGAGGCCCGTCAGACGGCCTACGAGGCGGCGGCCGCCGAGGTGCTCGACGGCCTCTCCCTCGTGGCACCCGTGGCCTCGGTGACCAACGAGTTCACCCGCGACCCGAAGACGATCACGGGCTACTGGACGGCCCGCAAGGCGTTCGTGGCGGCCGTCGGCGGCTCACGCCCCGCGGGGACGACGCTGATCACCGAGGACTTCGCCGTACCCCCGGCGCGCCTCGCGGAGGCCTGCGAGGCGCTCCTCGAACTCCAGACGCGGCACGGCTTCGACGCCGCCGTGGCCGGGCACGCGGCGCACGGAAACCTGCACTTCCTGCTGGCCTTCGACGCGGGCCTGCGCACCGACGTGGACCGGTACGCCGCGTTCATGGACGAGTTCTGCCGCCTCACCGTCGAGCGGTTCGACGGTTCGCTGAAGGCGGAGCACGCGACGGGCCGCAACATCGCGCCGTTCCTCGAACTCGAATGGGGACCGAAGGCGACGGAGCTGATGTGGCGCACCAAGCAGGTCATCGACCCGGACGGCGTGCTCGCGCCGCGCATCGTCCTCAACCGTGATCCGCGGGCCCATCTGCGCGGCCTCAAGACGATCCCCAAGGTCGAGCCGATCGCGGACCCGTGCATCGAGTGCGGCTTCTGCGAGCCGACGTGCCCGAGCGAGGACCTGACGACCACACCGCGCCAACGCATCGTGCTGCGCCGCGAGATGATGCGCCAGGCGTCCGGTTCGCCGGTCGAGGACGGTCTCGTCGAGGCGTACGGGTACGACGCCGTGGACACCTGCGCGGGCGACTCCACCTGCAAGCTCGCCTGCCCCGTCGGCATCGACACCGGCGCCCTGATGAAGGACTTCCGGCAGGCCAGGCACTCCCGGCGGGAGGAGCGCGTGGCCGCCCTGACCGCCCGGCACTTCGGCGCGGTCGAGGCTTGCGTGCGGCTCGCGGTGGCTGCGGCGGACAAGTTGGGCGGCCTTCTCGGCGGAGGCCGGGGTTCACGGGGTGGGCGTGGCGGCCTCGGGGACAGAGGGTCCCGTAGCGGCCTCGGGGAGGGCGGTGCGCGTGGCGGCTTCGGGGACGGCGGGTCCCGTGACGGTCTCAGGGACGGCGAGGGCCGTGGCGGCCTCGGGGACGACGGAGGTCCTGGCGAACGTGCCGGGCGTGACGCCCGTGGCAACCGCGGGGACCGCGTCCTGCGCGCCGTCACCCGTGCCGCCCGCAGGGCCGTGCGTCCCGACCTGGTCCCGGAGTGGCTGCCGGAGATCCCGGGACCCGCCTCCGCCAGGCTCCCGCACACCGCTCGCGTCGGCGCGTGCGCCGTCTACTACCCGGCGTGCGTCAACCGCATCTTCGCGAGCCCCGGCGACGTCTCCCTCGCCCAGGCCGTCGTCGCGGTCTCGGCCCGCGCCGGGAAGCCGGTGTGGATCCCGGGCGACGTCGCGGGCACGTGCTGCGCCACGATCTGGCACTCCAAGGGGTACGGGACCGGCAATGAACTGATGGCGAACCGTATCGTCGAGGCCGCCTGGGGCTGGACAGCGGGCGGCGCCCTGCCCCTGGTCGTGGACGCCTCGTCCTGCACGCTCGGCATCGCCCAGGAGGTCGTGCCGTACCTCACCGCCGACAACCGCAGACTGCACCAGGAGCTGACGGTCGTCGACTCGGTCGTGTGGGCCGCCGAGGAACTGCTGCCCCACCTCACACCGCACCGCCGCGTCGGCTCCGCGGTCCTCCACCCCACGTGCTCCATGAGCCACTTGGGCGACGAGGCACACCTGCTCACCGTCGCCGAGGCCTGCGCGGACGAGGTCGTGGTGCCCGACGACACCGGCTGCTGCGCGTTCGCCGGCGACCGCGGGATGCTGCACGAGGAACTCACCCGGTCCGCGACCCGCAAGGAGGCCGCGGAGGTGACGTCCCGTACATACGACGCGTACCTGTCGGCGAACCGGATGTGCGAGGTGGGGATGGACCACGCGACGGGCCGAACCTATCGGTCCGTGCTGATGGAGTTGGAACGGGCCACGCGGCCCGAGGGCGCAGGGGGCCTAGGGGGCCCAGGGGGCCCAGCAGGTGGCCCGGGGGGCCCAGTGAGCACAGGGGACACAGAAGACACAGGGCCTGCCGGGGGTACCCGGCGGAAGTGAGCCCGGGCGCCCCGCACCCGGCACCGTCACGCCGTCGCCCCCCTGCCGCGTCGCACATGCGGACGCCACCACGCACCCGACGAAAAGTCCAACCCCCCGGCCACTTCGACCCCTTGCGCCCCGCTCGCACCGCCATCAGGGTGTCTTCCGCCCACAGGTAGGCACCGCGATGACGGAGGTCCGATGCACGACGAGAACGCGACACCGGCGCCCGAAGAGTCCACCGACGAGTCCACCGACGGTCACTCACGGCGTACGGTCCTCCGCACGGCCGGACTTGCCGGGGCGGGCCTCGGCCTGGGCGCCCTGGGCTCCGGCACCGCCCACGCGGACGCCCCCGCCGAAGCCCCGGCGGGAGTGGCGGCGACCGCGGCCGAGGCCCCGGCAGCCAAGGGCAGGACGATGATCGGCGTACCGTTCCAGGCCCGCTCCACGGTGCGCGTCGGCATCGTCGGCCTCGGCAACCGCGGTGGCGGCATGATCGACCTGTTCCTCGCGCAGCCGGGCGTACGCGTCGTCGCGCTGTGCGACCCGGTCAAGGACAAGGTGGCGAAGGCCTCGAAGAAGGTCGTCGCCGCAGGACAGCCCGCCCCCGCGGCGTACACCAACGGCGATCACGACTACGAGAAGCTGTGCCGCCGCGGGGACATCGACTTCGTGTACGTGGCGACGCCCTGGGACACCCACTTCGCCATGGCGAGGACGGCCATGCTGAACGGCAAGCACGTCGGTGTGGAGTGCCCCATAGCCATGCGCCTGGACGAGCTGTGGCAGCTCGTCGACCTGTCCGAGCGCACCCGCCGACACTGTATGCAGCTGGAGAACTGCTGTTACGGCAAGAACGAGATGCGGGTCCTGCGGATGGCGCACGCGGGCAAGTTCGGTGACCTGCTGCACGGCGCGGGCGCCTACAACCACGACCTGCGCGGCCTGATGTTCCACCCGACGTACTACGAGGGTCCGTGGCGGCGGCTGTGGCACACGCGGCTGCGCGGTGACCTCTACCCGAACCACGGCTTCGGTCCCGTCGCCAACTACATGGACGTCAACCGCGGCGACCGCGTCACCCACATCTCCAGCTTCGGCACCCCCTCACTCGGCCTCGCCGAGTACCGCAAGGAGCACATGCCTCCCGGCGACCCGAGCTGGAAGGAGACGTACATCGAGAGCGACCGCACCATCAGCCTCGTACAGACCGCCAAGGGCCGCGTGATCCGTCTGGAGCACGACGTCTCCACACCGCACCCCTACAGCCGCATCAACAGCCTCGGCGGCACCAGGGGTGTGTTCGAGGACTACCCGGAGCGCATCTACCTCGAGCCCGACCACACGGACGACGAGTGGGGCGACTTCGGCGAGTACGCCGCCGAGTTCGACCACTGGCTGTGGAAGGAACACGCCAACCCGCCCGGCGGGCACGGCGGCATGGACTACCTCATGGTGTACCGCCTGATGCAGTGCATGCGGCTCGGGCTCGTACCGGACTTCGACGTGTACGACGCGGCCACCTGGACGGCGCCCGTGCCGCTCAGCCACGCCTCGATCAAGGCCAAGGGCGCGCCGCAGGCGATCCCGGACTTCACCCGCGGTCTGTGGAAGAAGGCACGGCCCGGCATGGACTCGGAGAAGCCGAAGGAGTCCTGAGCGCACGGGGGTGGGCCACGGGGCGGGCTGCGGGGGCGGTCCGCGCGGAGCGCGCCCCGGCCACCGGGGTCCACCCTCGGCTCAGTCCCGCAGTGCCGCCTTGTCGCCCATCACCACGACCGGGTGCTGCTTCGGGTCCAGCGTGCGCAGCAGATACCGCATGCCGGACTTCGACAGGCTCACGCACCCGGACGTGCCGCTGCCGTGGTCCATGTGCAGCCAGATGCTGCCGCCCTTCGCCTGCCCCCGCGGGCGCGTGGGGTCGTTGGGCGGGGTGCCCTTGACGCGGTTGTAGTCGATGGCGATGACGTGGTCGAAGTCGTGCCAGTGCGTCTTCGGCCAGTAGCGCGGGGCCTGGAACGCCGCGGACTCGGTGTACGGGAGGCCGGAGCCGCGGGAGGGGTCGGGGTCGGCGAGGACACCACCCGCGTCGCTGAGCGTGAACACGCCCACCGGGCTGCGCTTGTCGTTCTCACGGTGGTCGAGCGTCCAGCCCTTCTTGCCGTTGTGGGCGGGCCAGCTGCGCTCCTTCTTCCAGGTGGCGTCTCCCCCTCCCGCTCCCGCGGCAGCTCTCGTGTAGAGAACGACCGTCGCGTCTGCCAAGTTCCTGCTCCGGCCGTAGACGGCCACCACCTGGCGGGAGTCGCGGGGAATCCGCGAGTGCAGCCGGTCGCCCACGTCCGGGATGCGCCGGAGATCGGTGGTGCGCCCGTCCGTGATCCCGTGCGCGCCCCTCTTGCCGCCCTTGCGTCCGTCACCCGTGTCGCTCGTGCCGCAGGAGGTCAGGGAGGTCAGCAGGACGGAGCAGACCGCTGCCGCGGCCGCCGTTCGCGCCACACCGGCTATACGCATGCGCCCCATGGTCGCACCGGGCCACGGCTGCGACGGACCGTGGGCCGCGCCCCGCCCCCGGGAATGGCCGACTCTTTGCCAGGTACCGGAAATTCGTTTGCTTCGAGCCACCTCGCGAGGCGAACCTTGCACAGTTTGTTGTCTCCACCCGTTCCTTCCGCTCCGTCCGCTGGGACATCATGCACATTCGCGATCTTCCGTACGCCGACCCGGGCGAGCCCGACACCCGCTCAGGACCCCGTTTCCTGTTCTGGCTGGGCCGCAACCAGCTCGGCGGCCAGCTCAAGGCCCTCGGCTGGGGGCTGCTGCACTTCCTCGGCATCGCGGCACTCCCGTACACCGTGGGGCTCGCGGTGCAGGCCGTCGTCGACGGTTCCGGCACCCGCCTCGCCGTCTCCGGCGGTGTGATCCTGCTGACCGGTGTCGCCGTCGCGCTCGGCGACACCATGCTGCACCGCACCGCGATCACCAACTGGATCACCGCGGCCGCCCGCACCCAGCAACTGCTCGCCCGCAAGACCGCGGTCCTCGGCGCCGCGCTCACCCGGCGGGTCGCCGCCGGCGAGGTGGTGGCCGTGTCCACCGGCGACGTCGAGAAGATCGGCTGGTTCGTGGAGGCGCTGTCCCGGTTCGCGGCGGCGGCCCTCACCTTGCTCGCGGTCTGCGTCGGTCTCCTGGTGTACCAGCCCGCGCTCGGCGCGGTCGTCGCCATCGGCATCCCGGTCCTGGCCCTCGCCGTCCTGCCGCTCCTTCCCCGCGCCACCCGCCGCGCCGACGTCCAGCGCGAGAAGGCCGGGCGCGCCACCGAGCTGGCCTCGGACACCGTCGCCGGGCTGCGGGTGCTGCGCGGCATCGGCGGCGAGGACCTGTTCCTCGACCGCTACCGGCGTGCCTCGCAGGAGGTACGGACGGCCGCGGTGCGCAGCGCCCGCATGTGGGCGGTCATTTCGGCCACACAAGTACTCCTTCCGGGGCTGCTGTTGGTCGCGCTCGTCTGGTACGGGGTGCACCTCGCCCGCGAGGGCCGGATCACGGTGGGTGAACTGGTCACCGTCTACAGCGCCGTGATGCTCCTCAACTACCCCCTGCGGCACTTCGAGGAGATCGCGATGGCGTACTCCTTCTCACGCCCCTCGGCGAAGCGCGCGGCACGAGTGCTTTCACTGGAACGGACGCGGCCGACGACACCGGATCGGGTGACGGCAACGGCATCGGAGCGGGTGCGGGAACCGGCATGGGAGCAGGTGCCGGAACCGGCGTCGGCGCGGGTGCCGGAACCGGCGTCGGCGCCGATGTCCGAGCAGGCGCTCGCGCGGGTCGGCAGCCCCTCCTCGGGCGGTGCGCAGGACGAACCCGCCGTGCCTGCCGGTGACCTCCAGGACCCGGCCACAGGTCTGCTCGCCCCGGCCGGAAGCCTCACCGCCGTGGTGTGCGGCGACCCGGACGCGGCCGGCCGTCTCGCCGAACGTCTCGGCGGGCACCCCGCGTCCGAGGAGGCGGCGGGCCTGCCGTCCGTCCGTCTCGGCGGAGTACCGCTCGACGACCTGCCGCTCGACGTCGCGCGTACCGCCGTCCTCGTCCAGGACAAGGACCCGGTCCTGCTGTCCGGAACCCTGCGCGCCCTGCTCGACGTACCGGCGTCCGGAGCCGTGAGTCCGCGGCGTGCCCTGGCCGCCGCGCAGTGCGGCGACGTGCTCGACGCCCTCGTCCAGGGGTCGGTCGGGGACGACCCCATGGACGCACGCCTCACCGAGCGCGGGCGTTCCCTCTCCGGCGGCCAGCGCCAGCGCCTCGCGCTCGCCCGGTCCCTCGTCACCGACCCCGAGGCCCTGGTGCTCGACGAGCCGACGTCCGCCGTCGACTCCCACACCGAGGCACGGATCGCCGACGGTCTGCGCGGGCTGCGCGCCGGCCGCACCACCGTGGTCCTCACCTCGTCGCCGCTGCTCCTGGACCGCGCCGACCGCGTCGTGTTCCTCCACGACGGCGAGGTCGGCGCCGTCGGCGAACACCGCGAACTGATCATCACCGATCCTCGGTACCGGGCCGTCGTGACGCGCGAGACGGACCACGAGGCGGCGGCGCCCGCCAAGGTCTCGGCAGCCGCGGTGGTCGCAGGACCGCGTGCCCAGGCGGCGAGACCGTCCGAGCACGACGACAGCCTGCGCAGGGTATGCGTACCGGACATCACGAACGACACAGGCACCGACACCGAGGAGCCCGCATGATCGGCCTGGCGCCACCGGCGTACGACCCGGCCGCCCCGACCACCGCGGAGACGCTGCCCGTCGCGGGACCCGCCACCGTACGCTCCTACGTGCGCGAGCTGTTCCGACGTCACCGCCGTGCCTTCCTGCTGCTCATCGGCGTGAACACGCTCGCCGTGACCGCGTCGATGGTGGGCCCCTACCTCCTCGGCGACGTGGTCGAGAGCGTCTCCGACGGATCTCGCGAACTCCACCTGGAACGCACCGTCGCCCTGTTCGCCCTGGCGCTCGTCGTGCAGGCCCTGTTCGTGCACCAGGTGCGGCTGCGCGGGGCGATCCTCGGGGAGCGCATGCTGGCGGACCTGCGGGAGGACTTCCTGGTCAGGTCGGTCGGGCTGCCGCCGGGCGTCCTGGAGCGCGCGGGCACCGGCGACCTGCTGTCCCGGATCACCACGGACATCGACCGGCTCGCCAACGCGATGCGCGAGGCCGTGCCGCAGCTGGCCATCGGCGTGGTGTGGGCGGGCCTGCTGGTCGGTGGGCTCGCCGTGACCGCGCCGCCGCTCGCACCGGCGCTGCTGCTCGCCGTGCCGCTCCTCGTCGTCGGCTGCCGCTGGTACTTCAAGCGGGCGCCGTCCGCGTACCGCTCGGAGGCCGCCGGGTACGCCGCCGTGGCCGCCGCGCTCGCCGAGACCGTCGACGCGGGCCGGACCGTGGAGGCCCACCGTCTCGGGGCGCGCCGCGTCGAACAGTCGGAGCGGCGCATCAAGGAATGGACCGCCTGGGAGCGCTACACGCTCTACCTGCGTTCGGTTCTCTTCCCCGTCATCAACGCCACCCACATCATCGTGCTCTGCTCGGTCCTGATGATCGGCGGCGTCTTCGTCCTGCGGGGCTGGATCGGCGTCGGCCAGCTCACCACGGGTGCGCTGATCGCCCAGATGCTCGTCGACCCGCTGAACATCATCCTGCGCTGGTACGACGAGATGCAGGTCGCGCACGTGTCCCTGGCGCGCCTGGTGGGTGTGCGGGACATCGAGCCCGAAGCGGGCGACGACTCCGTGCGGCCCGAGGGGCGGGACGTGCTGGCGGACGACGTGCACTTCGGCTACCGCGAAGGCGTCGACGTGCTGCGCGAGGTGTCCCTCTCCGTCCGGCCCGGTTCGCGGGTCGCGCTCGTCGGTCCGTCCGGGGCGGGCAAGTCCACCCTCGGCCGGTTGCTCGCGGGCATCTACGGGCCGCGCACCGGCCGGGTCACCCTGGGTGGTGCCGAGCTGGCGCGGATGCCAGCGGAGGACGTCCGCGCACACGTGGCGCTCGTCAACCAGGAGCACCACGTCTTCGTGGGTTCCCTCCGCGACAACCTGCTGCTCGCGCGGAACGGCGCGGACGACGCCGAGCTGTGGGCGGCCCTCGGCGCGGTCGACGCCGATGACTGGGCGCGCGGCCTGGATGACGAGCTCGACACCGAGGTCGGCTCGGGCGGTGTGGGTCTCACCCCCGCGCAGGCCCAGCAGATCGCCCTGGCACGGCTGGTACTCGCCGACCCGCACACCCTCGTCCTCGACGAGGCGACCTCGCTCCTCGACCCGCGTGCGGCACGCCACCTGGAGCGCTCCCTGGCCCGCGTCCTGGACGGCCGCACGGTGATCGCCATCGCCCACCGCCTGCACACCGCCCACGACGCCGACGTCATCGCCGTCGTCGAGAACGGCCGCATCAGCGAGCTCGGCAGCCACGACGACCTGGTGCGGGCCGACGGGGCGTACGCGGCGCTGTGGAGGTCGTGGCACGGGTGAGGCCGCGGGCGGGGGTGGGGGTGCGGCGGCGCGACCGGGCGGTGGTGAGGTCGGGCGCCCGGTCCCCGGCGCCTCGTGGGCAGGATGGCCGTCATGGACATCCGGCAGCTGGAGTACTTCCTCGCGATCGTCGATCACGGTGGCTTCAACCGGGCGGCGACCGCGCTCTACCTCTCCCAGCCCGCGCTCTCCCAGGCCGTGCGGGCCCTGGAGCGGGACCTGGGCGGCAGCCTGTTCCACCGGATCGGCCGCCGGGCGGTTCTCACCGAGGCCGGGACGGCGCTGATCGAACCGGCCCGGGCCGCCGTACGCAGCCTGGCGACCGCCCGGTCCTGCGTGGCGGCCGTCCACGAGCTGCGCGAGGGGAGGCTCGACGTCGCCGCCATGCCCTCCCAGGCGGTCGAGCCGCTGACCACGATGATCCGTGCGTTCAGCGGCCGCCACCCCGGAGTGTCGGTGAGCGTCCGGGCCGCCTTCACCTCCCGTGACGTCGTCGACATGGTGCGCACCGGCGCCGCCGAACTCGGCCTGCTCGCCACCTCGGGGCCGCTCCCCGACAAGGAGGTGGCCTCCCATGCCGCGGGGGAGCAGCGCTTCGTCCTGGTCACCCCGCCCGACGGGCCGTTTCCCGGGACCCGGTCGATCGCCTGCGAGGAGCTTGCCGGGCACCGGCTGATCGTCGGGCAGCGGGGCACCGGCATGCGCGCGTACGTCGACGGGCTGCGCGAGCGAGGGATCGACATCACCGTCGCTGCGGAGACCGAGCACCGGGTGGCGATCCTGCCCCTGGTCCTCGCCAGGGTCGGCCTTGCCGTGGTCACCGAGTCCTGGCGCACCATGGCCGAACAGGCGGGGGCTCTGGTCGTGGACATCGAGCCGAGGACGACCTTGCGGATTGCGCTGGTCAGCCGTCGTACGGGGCTTTCCCCTGCCGCCCGCACCTTCGTGGGCTGCGCGCTGGACGCCGTCGAGAGCCGAGCGGAGGAAGCCCGGCAGGTGGGCGGCAGATAGGCCGGGCCTATAAGGCAGATCGGCACAGCGACTTGGACGGTGAAGCGGCCTGCTTGCTGCAATCGGCGCATGACCCGCCACCACATCGCACTCATCCCCGGCGACGATATCGGCACGGAGGTCCTGCCGCCCGCCCAGCAGGTCCTGGACACCGTCGGCGCCCGCCACGGCGTCGGCTTCACCTACACCTCCTACGACTGGTCCTGCGAGCGCTACCTCCGCGAGGGCGCGATGATGCCCCCGGACGGCCTCGATCAGCTGCGCGAGAAGGACGCGATCCTGCTGGGCGCCGTCGGCTGCCCGGGCGTGCCGGACCACGTCTCCCTGTGGGGGCTGCTGATCCCGATCCGGCGCGGCTTCCGCCAGTACGTCAACATGCGGCCGATCAGGGTCTTCGAGGGAGTCGACAGCCCGCTGCGCGGCGCCGCCGCTGGTGACGTGGAGTTCGTCGTCGTACGGGAGAACGTCGAGGGCGAGTACAGCGAGATCGGCGGGCGGCTGAACCGCGGTACGCCCGAGGAGATCGCCGTCCAGGAAGCGGTCTTCACCCGCGCGGGAGTGACCCGTGTCCTCGACTTCGCCTTCGATCTCGCGGGACGGCGCGGCGGGGTGCTCACCTCGGCCACCAAGTCCAACGGCATCGTGCACACCATGCCGTTCTGGGACGAACTCGTCGCCGAACGCGCCGCCGTCCATCCACGGGTCTCCTGGGACCAGGAGCACATCGACGCGCTCGCGGCGAAGTTCGTCCTTGACCCCGCCCGCTTCGACGTGGTCGTCGCCTCGAACCTGTTCGGCGACATCCTCAGCGACCTCGCCGCCGCCGTCGCCGGGTCCGTCGGGATCGCACCGGCCGCCAACCTCAACCCGGAGCGCGCCCACCCCTCGATGTTCGAGCCGGTGCACGGCTCCGCCCCCGACATCGCGGGCCGCGGCATCGCCAATCCGCTCGGCACCATCTGGTCCGCGGCCCTGATGCTCGAGCACCTCGGCCACCCCGGGGCGGCCAAGGACGTCACCGACGCGATCGCCGCGGTCCTTGCCAAGACCGACGTCCGCACACCCGACCTCGGCGGCACCGCGACCACCGCCGAGTTCACCGACACACTCCTCGAACTGCTCTGACCGTTCCCACGCCCCGGCTGCGTCCACCTGGCTCTCGGCCTGATCGCCGTGAACGTCTTCCAGCCGGGCGCCGGCGTCCACGCCCACCCCGGGGAACTGCGCCTCTCCGGCGATGCCGCCCGGTACGTCAAGGACGGCGAGGGCCAGAGCTGGTGGCACTTCCTCACCGACGTGGTGCCCTCCAGCGCCGTGGGCGCCTTCGCCGAGGGCGACATCCTTCAGGTGATCTTCTTCTCGGTGCTCTTCGGTGTCGCGCTCAAGGCCGTGGGCCCGGCCGGAGCCCCGATCGTCGAAGGCGTGAACCGGCTGAGCACCGTCGTGTTCAAGATCCTCCACTACATCATGCTGGCCGCGCCCGTCGGAGCCTTCGGCGCGATGGCCTTCACCGTCGGCAAGTACGGCATCTCCACCCTGACCAGCCTCGGCCGTCTCATCGGCCTGTCCTACGGCACCTCGCTCTTCTTCGTCGTCGTGGTCCTCGGCGGCGCCCTGGCACTCCTGCGGATCAGCATCTTCCGACTCCTGAACCACCTGCGCGAGGAGTTCCTCGTCGTCCTCGGCACGTCCTCCTCCGAGAGCGTGCTGCCCCGCCTCATGACCAAGCTCGCGGCCCTCGGTGTACGTCGCGACATCGTCGGCCTGACCGTGCCGACCGGCTACTCCTTCAACCTCGACGGCAGCTCCCTCTACCGGTCCTTGGCCACCGTCTACATCGCCCAGGCCACCGACACACCGCTCTCCCCCGGCCAGCAGCTCGGCCTGCTCGCCGTCATGATCCTCACGTCCAAGGGCTCGGGCGGTGTCACCGGCGCCGGATTCATCGCCCTGGCCGCCACGCTCTCCAGCGTCGGCACCGTGCCCGCCGCCGGCATCATGCTGATCTTCGGCATCGACAAGTTCATGTCCGAGTGCCGCGCCCTGACCAACCTCGCAGGCAACAGCGTCGCCACCCTCCTCGTGGCCCGCTGGGAAGGCGCACTCGACACCGCCCGCGTCAACCGCGTCCTGCGCACCGGCACACCCGAACCGGCTGCGGACCCCGAACCGGAGTCCACCCCACCACCGGGCCACGACGGCCACGACACGGGATCCGCTCCGACCCTGGCCAAAACCTGGCACCAAGGCCCCGCCAGGCCGACCCGGGACTCCCCCGGACGGGCCCCGCCGCCTCAGATGAAATTGAGGGCGGCCGCGCCTCCCACGCCTCCGAGCAGCATGAACACCGGCATCAGGACCTTCAGCTCGATCCAGCTCCCGGCCCGGAACCGCATCATGCGCGGCGGCCCGATCGGGTACCAGCGCCTGCGTCCGATCGGGATGGGCCACAGGATCGGGCAGCCGGAGACGGTCAGCGCGTCCCCGATGTCGTGCACCAGCGCGCCAAGGACGATCGGCAGCCCCAGCCACAGGTACTCCTGGCCAGGCGCCGTGAACAGCCAGTCCGACCCGTTGCCCGGCTTGTCCAGGACACCCGCCATGATCCACGCGCTGGTCGCGGCGAGGAGCCAGACAAGGACATCGCTGCTCGACCCGCGCGCGGCCCGCCACAGCAGCCCTTCGATGGCGAGCACCATGTGTACGAAGAGCAGCGTCAGCACCGCCCAGCGGCCACCGGCCACCGCGAGCACCGACGCGCCCGCACCGATCAGCACCGCCCACACCCAGGTGTGCGTCAGCGTACGGTGACCGCCCGAGCGGCGCGGGTCCCCCGCTTTGCGAGTCGACCGGTACACGGCGTACGAGAGCTTGTCGACGATCTCGCACAGGCCGCGTGAGACCGGTCCGAAGGCGCGCGAGATGGTCGCCGACTTGTGGTCGAGGTCGGGCGCGAGCGCCGCTCCGGCGCAGATGAGCGCCCCCACAAGGAGCACCGGCCAGGGCATCGAGTGCCCCGCGGCAGCCGCGGCGGCGCCGACCCCCAGCCACGCCGCTGCCCCCGACAGAGAGTGTGCCGGTCCCATCATTGCTGCCGCCCGCCCCATTTCCGTTGTCCCCGAGCCCCGTTGGCGGACCAGCGTATCGTTCGTGATCTTCGTGCGGCCCTCCGGTTCCCTGATCGGGTCGGAAGAGGGGCAAGATGGGGGTGTGACCCTTATCGATCAGCTGCCGCCGGATGCCGACCCCGATGCCCTCTTCGAAGCCTTCTCGTCGTGGGCCGAGGAACAGGGCATCACTCTCTACCCGGCCCAGGAGGAGGCGCTGATCGAGGTGGTCTCCGGGGCGAACGTGATCTTGTCGACACCCACCGGGTCGGGAAAGAGCCTGGTAGCCGCCGGAGCGCACTTCTCCGCGCTCGCCGCCGACAAGGTCACCTTCTACACCGCGCCGATCAAGGCGCTGGTGTCGGAGAAGTTCTTCGACCTGTGCAAGCTCTTCGGGACCGAGAACGTCGGCATGCTCACCGGCGACGCCTCCGTGAACGCCGACGCACCCGTGATCTGCTGCACCGCCGAGGTCCTCGCCTCCATCGCGCTGCGTGACGGCAAGGACGCCGACATCGGCCAGGTCGTGATGGACGAGTTCCACTTCTACGCGGAACCGGACCGCGGCTGGGCCTGGCAGATCCCGCTGCTCGAGCTGCCGCAGGCACAGTTCATTCTGATGTCGGCGACGCTCGGCGACGTCTCCATGTTCGAGAAGGACCTCACCCGGCGTACCGGCCGCCCCACCTCCGTGGTCCGCTCCGCCACCCGCCCGGTCCCCCTTTCGTACGAATACCGCCTCACCCCCATCACCGAGACCCTGACCGAACTGCTCGAGACCAAGCAGGCGCCGGTCTACATCGTGCACTTCACGCAGGCACAGGCCGTTGAGCGCGCCCAGTCGCTGATGAGCATCAACATGTGCACGCGCGCCGAGAAGGACCAGATCGCCGAGCTGATCGGCAGTTTCCGCTTCACCACCAAGTTCGGCCGCAACCTCTCGCGCTACGTCCGGCACGGCATCGGCGTGCACCACGCCGGCATGCTGCCCAAGTACCGCCGTCTCGTGGAGAAGCTCGCGCAGGCCGGCCTGCTGAAGGTCATCTGCGGCACGGACACCCTCGGCGTCGGCGTGAACGTGCCCATCCGCACGGTGCTCTTCACGGCACTCACCAAGTACGACGGCAGCCGTGTGCGCACCCTGCGCGCGCGTGAGTTCCACCAGATCGCCGGACGCGCCGGGCGTGCGGGCTTCGACACGGCAGGCTTCGTCGTCGCGCAGGCGCCCGAACACGTCATCGAGAACGAGAAGGCGCTGGCCAAGGCCGGCGACGATGCGAAGAAGCGCCGCAAGGTGGTGCGCAAGAAGGCTCCCGAGGGCTTCGTGGGCTGGACGGAGAACACCTTCGAGAAGCTCATCACCTCCGATCCCGAGCCGCTCACGTCCCGTTTCCGCGTCACGCACACCATGCTGCTCTCGGTGATCGCCAGGCCCGGCAACGCCTTCGAGGCGATGCGCCGCCTTCTCGAGGACAACTACGAGCCGCGCAAGCAGCAGCTGCGCCACATCCGTCGCGCCATCGCCATCTACCGCTCCCTGCTCGACGGGGGCGTCGTCGAGAAGCTCGACGAGCCGGACGCCACCGGCCGCGTCGTGCGCCTGACCGTGGACCTCCAGCAGGACTTCGCGCTGAACCAGCCGCTGTCGACCTTCGCCCTCGCCGCCTTCGAACTGCTCGACCCCGAGTCGCCCTCGTACGCCCTCGACATGGTCTCCGTCGTGGAGTCCACCCTCGACGACCCGCGCCAGATCCTCGCGGCCCAGCAGAACAAGGCACGCGGCGAGGCCGTGGCACTGATGAAGGCCGACGGCGTCGAGTACGAGGACCGGATGGAGCGCCTTCAGGACATCACGTACCCGAAGCCGCTGGAAGAGATCCTCTTCCACGCCTACAACACCTACCGCACCAGCCACCCGTGGGTCGGCGACCACCCGCTGTCCCCGAAGTCCGTGATCAGGGACATGTACGAACGGGCGCTGTCCTTCACGGAGTTCACGTCGTTCTACGAGCTTGCCCGGACCGAGGGCATCGTCCTGCGTTACCTCGCGAGCGCGTACAAGGCGCTGGAGCACACCATCCCTGACGACCTGAAGTCCGAGGACCTGGTGGACCTCATCGCCTGGCTCGGCGAGATGGTCCGGCAGGTCGACTCCAGCCTCCTGGACGAGTGGGAGCAGCTCGCCAACCCCGAGGTCATGACGGCCGAGGAGGCGCAGGAGAGGGCCGACCAGGTCAAGCCGGTCACGGCCAACGCCCGCGCCTTCCGCGTCCTGGTCCGCAACGCGCTCTTCCGCCGCGTGGAGCTCGCCGCCCTGGACCACGTCGAGGAGCTCGGCGAGCTGGACGCGGAGTCCGGCTGGGACGCGGACGCCTGGGGTGCCGCCATGGACAAGTACTGGGACGAGTACGAGGATCTGGGCACCGGGCCCGACGCGCGCGGCCCCAAGCTGTTGCGCATCGAGGAGGACGCGGAGCACGGTCTGTGGCGCGTCCGGCAGACTTTCGCCGACCCGAACAGCGACCATGACTGGGGCATCAGCGCCGAGGTCGACCTCGCGGCTTCGGACGAGGAGGGCCGCGCCGTCGTCCGGGTCACGGACGTCGGGCAGCTCTGACCTTCCCGATCCCCTGGACAGGAGTCGAAGGACCGCCATGAACAACCCCGCCGATCGCCTGGTCGACCTGCTGGACCTGGAACAGATCGAGGTCAACATCTTCCGCGGCCGCAGCCCGCAGGAGTCCCTCCAGCGTGTCTTCGGCGGGCAGGTCGCCGGGCAGGCACTGGTCGCCGCCGGACGCACCACGGAAGGGAACCGACCGGTCCACTCGCTGCACGCGTACTTCCTGCGGCCCGGACGGCCGGGCGTACCCATCGTGTACCAGGTGGAGCGGGTGCGCGACGGCCGTTCCTTCACCACACGCCGCGTCACGGCGGTCCAGCAGGGTCGCACCATCTTCAACCTCACCGCTTCCTTCCATCAGCCCGAGGAGGGCGCCTTCGAACACCAGCTGCCGCCCCGTATCGACGCGCCCGCCCCTGAGTCGCTGCCGACGGTCGCCGAGGAGATCAAGGAGCACCTCGGCGCGCTCCCGGAGCAGCTGGAGCGGATGGCCAGGCGGCAGCCCTTCGACATCCGCTACGTGGACCGGCTGCGCTGGACCGCGGAGGAGGTCGAGAACGCCGAGCCGCGGAGCGCCGTGTGGATGCGTGCCGTCGGACCGCTCGGCGACGATCCGCTGGTGCACACCTGCGCGCTCACCTACGCCAGCGACATGACCCTCCTCGACGCCGTCCGCATCCCGGTCGAACCGCTGTGGGGCCCCCGCGGCTATGACATGGCCTCCCTCGACCACGCCATGTGGTTCCACCGGCCCTTCCGCGCCGACGAGTGGTTCCTGTACGACCAGGAGTCCCCGATCGCCACGGGCGGCCGCGGTCTCGCCCGCGGACGGATCTACGACGCCGAAGGCCAGCTCCTCGTCTCGGTCGTCCAGGAGGGGCTCTTCCGCCCGCACACGCCGCACCACTAGGCAACGCCCGTGCCGACGCTCGGGCGGGGGGCGGTGCTCCGCGGTCGGCGGGGCGGGCGGCAGGTTCGGTCGACAGGACATGACAGCCTCCGGGGCCGGGCGGGCCACCCGCCCTGACGGACGGGGTGACCAAGACGGACATGAGCGACTCCCGGAACCGGGCAGGTCGCTGGGGACGGGAGAACCAGATGAACGACAGCGGCACCACTGGCTCGGGCAGAGCCACCAACACGCCCGCGCCCACAGCCACGGACACGGAAGCCGGTGACGACCGCGACCGAATGCTCGCGGAGGCCATAGGGCTCCGTGCGAGCGGCAACCGCGAGGAGGCACGCGACCTCCTGGTTCCGCTCAGTGAACGCTTCCCGGACGACGCCGAGATCGCCTACCAGACCGCGTGGGTGCACGACACCCTCGGCCTCGAAGCCGAGGCACTGCCGTACTACCTGCGCGCGATCCAGCAGCCCGGCCTGTCGGACGACGACCGTCGTGGCGCGCTCCTCGGCCTCGGCAGCACCTACCGTGTCCTCGGTCGGTACGAGGAGGCCGTGGCATCCCTGCGCGACGCGTCCGCCGAATACCCGGACGACGGCGCCCTGAAGACATTTCTGGCCATGGCGCTCTACAACACTGATCAGTCGCACGAGGCGATGGGGATCCTGCTGCACCTGCTCGCCACAACGAGCCAGGACCCCGACATCACTGCCTACAGCCCCGCCATCGAGCACTACGCGAAGGATCTCGACGAGACGGTGTAGGCGGAGAGACGGTGCAGGCGGTGAGACGGTACGACGGTGTGGGCGGTGCGACTTCGCGGGCGGTGCGGCGTTTCGAACGCAGCACCGTCGACAATGCTGTGACGGTGAGCCGCCCGCGGCCAGGTCCCCTTACGGTCAGTTCCGCCTGAGGTCAGTTCCGCCTACGGTCGTTCCGCCTGAGGTCAGTTCCGCTTGAGGTCAGTTCCGCCTGCGGCGGAGCCACTTCCACAGCCCGCGCGGCTCGTCCGGGCCCGTGTTGCCTCGTGCCCGCCCCCGGGTTTCCTCGTCGGCGCTCATCCGCTGTGCCGGCATACCGGCGTCGGAGGGCGTGGCAGGCCACGGCGGCAGATCCGGCACCGGATGCGGACGCGGACGCGGTGAAGCCAGGATGGGCGGTCGGCCCGGGCGGGGTGCGGGCCGCAGTCTGCGAGCCTCCTCCAGCGTGAGGATCAGGTTCACCCGCACCCAGCTGATCTCGTCCGCGTCGTCGGCTGTCGTGAGCCGTTCGATGAGGTGTGCCGTGGGTGATGCGGGTGCTGCCTGTGTGAGCGGCTCGGGGCCGAGTCGGTTCAGGTAGGCACGTTCGTAAGGATCCCTCACCACCTCCGCGAGCTGTACCGGGTCGAGCAGGGACGCGGCGGCAGCAGCGCGTTCCCACGGGTCCTCCGACTGCCGCAAGAGGAACCCGGCATACCGGCCCCGCCAGTTGCGTGCCCGAAGGTCGTCCCCTCCTTCCAGTCGGTCGCGCACTGCTTGTGGCACGCGACCGGTGAGCAGTGCGGCATTCGCCTCCGAGGCCGCGAACTGCGTCAGTTCCTCCGCGAGATAGAGCCAGACGACTGCTCGATATCGGTTGATGTACCACTTGACGGGTGTGAGGACCCCTGCGCGCGCCAAGCGTGTGAAGCGAGCAGGGGTGATCTCCATAAGAGCCGCCCCTGCCGCGGTTCCCACCGTCTTGATGTGCTTCCGCAAGGATTCCGGGTAGCCCGGTGTCTCACGTACCCGGTCGATCTCCTCGAGCCGGACGCGGCGACGGCCGCCCGCCGGGTCCGCCACGGTGCGCACTCGGCCCAGCATCACGGCCAGGTCGAACTCGCCGCGCTTCAGGCCCAGTTCACGTGCCGCCCGGCTGCGCGCGACGGTTGGCGGTGGACCGCCCGATGAGGTGGGAGGGCGGCTGAACGGATCGGGCGGCGCCGTCGCCTCCGCGGGAGCGGCGACAGCCGCGGTCACGCGTGCGGACACGGACTTGGACACGGCTGCCGCTGCGGAAGCGGGCACGGACGCGGATGTCCATACGGGTGCAGATACGGATGCGGGTGCGGGTGCGGGTGCGGGTGCGGGTGCGGGTGCGGGCAGAGATTCGTGGGTCGAAGCGCTTTCCAGTGCCGGCGCCCGGACGGGCCCCGTCTCGGATGCGGACGTGATGGTCCTGATGTCGCCGTTCATGGCGGTTCTCCCCCGTGCGTGGTCATTGCTCGTGGAAAAACCGTAGCCCGGCCGCCGCTCATCTCGCTCGGCCTGTGGATAACTCTGGATCTCGATGCGTTTCAGCAGGTCATAGCTGCCGAACAGCGCGCTGGGTCAGAGATCCACGACCTGGGTCCGCTCCGGGTGACGGGCACCCACCCCCAAGTGTTCGCCGACGCGGTTCACCAGCAGGGTCATCTCGTACGCGACCTGCCCGATGTCGGCCTGCGCCGAACTGAGCACGCACAGACAACTGCCGTCGCCCGCGGCGGTCACGAACAGCACGGCGTCATCGAACTCGATCATGGTCTGCCGGACATTGCCCGCGTGGAAGTGTCGGCCCGACCCTTTGGCCAGGCTGTGCAGGCCGGACGACACCGCGGCCAGATGTTCGGCGTCCTCCCGCTGGAGTTCCGAGCTCGCCGCCGTCACCAGTCCGTCGTTGGACAGCACCAGCGCGTGCCGTACGTGCTCCACACGCCTCGTCAGATCGTCGAGCAACCAGCCGAGCCCCGTGTTCTCCGCCATGGTCCCTTCTCCCCGTGCATCGCTCCCCCTGGCTGGAGGATCTGACCTGCCAGCCTTCCCCACCTCCGGCCTCCCGGCAAGCATGATGGGGACATGGCACAGAAGATGACCGATGAACAATGGCGGAGCTTCCTCTCGCACGGAACCCGCACCGGCAAGCTGTCGACCGTCCGCGCGGACGGAAGCCCACACGTGGCACCGATCTGGTTCCTCCTGGACGGCGACGACCTGGTGTTCAACACCGGAAAGGACACTGTCAAGGGGCGCAACCTGGCGCGCGACGGGCGCGTGGCTCTGTGCGTGGACGACGACCGGCCGCCGTTCGCCTTCGTCGTCCTACAGGGGAATGCCGAACTGGTTGAGGACCTCGACCAGGTACGGCACTGGGCCGCCCGCATCGGCGCGCGTTACATGGGTGAGGACCGGGCCGAGGAGTTCGGTGCCCGCAACGGCGTGCCGGGCGAACTGCTCGTCCGGGTCCGGATCTCCAAGGTGCTCGCGCACGACGCCGTCGCCGACTGAGGACCGCTGCCCCGGTCGACGGGACGCCAGGCGCTGACCGAGCCCCCGTCCCGCGGACCGGTCACGTCATCCCACGTAGTCGAGCAGCCGGGCGGTGTGCATCCGCCCGGCGTACTCGACTAAGCGTATGAGTAACGGTGCATGCGGGATCATGAGGCGCATGACCGACGACCACACGCACGTCCAGAAATTCTTCACGGCGCGCGCCGCCGACTGGGACAGCCGCTTCCCCAACGACGGGCCGGCGTACCGCGCGGCGGTGACCGAGCTGGGTCTCGGCCCGGGCGATCGCGTCCTTGACGCCGGGTGCGGCACGGGCCGCGCGCTGCCCGCGTTGCGGGACGCCGTGGGACCGAGGGGCGCCGTGCTCGCGGCGGATCTGACTCCCGCGATGCTGGAGGCCGCCGCGCGGGCCGGGCGGGCGGCTCACGGTCGGCTGCTGCTCGCCGACGTGGCCCGGCTGCCACTGCGCACGGGGGCCTTGGACGCCGTGTTCGCCGCAGGTCTTATCGCTCATCTCCCCGCCCCCGCCGAGAACCTGCGGGAACTGAGACGGGTGGTACGCGCCGGTGGGCGACTCGCGCTGTTCCATCCCATCGGACGGGCTGCGCTGGCCGCCAGGCAGGGGCGGCAGATCACTCCGGACGATCTGCGCGCGGAGAACAATCTACGGTCACTGCTGTCCGGTTCCGGCTGGCGCCTCACGTCGTACGTGGACGAGGACGCCCGGTTCCTCGCCCTGGCCGTGCCGCAGGACTGACAACGGCGTGCGGCGACCCTCTGGTGGTCACGGAAGGCGGCGGCGCCGTACATCACCTCTGACGAGGCTATGCGGGGCGCGGCTGGTGGGGGGTGCACGAGCCGTGCGCGGCTGCTGACGGCACCGGTGCCGTCGAACGCAGTCCCCTCAGTCCTGCCCGACGACTGCCGCGGCGAAGGCCGCCGGGTTGTCCAGCATGACGTTGTGCCCGGCTTCGGGTACGACGACGACCCGCACTCCGGAGGCCACCAATTCGTCGTGTCCTGCCAGTTGGCCACTGAGCCCGCCCTGTAGGTAGGTACGTTCCACCGGGAGCCGCATCAAGGTCGTACGCAGGGTGGGGCTCGTGCCCCGGACGAGCCCGGTCGCGCTGCGGTGCAGTGCGACCGGATCGGCGAGCCGCATGGTCGCGGCCCACAGCGGACCCGCCTGCTCCAATACGCGCGCGTGCCCCTCCGTCACGAAATGCGCTTCTTCGTAGGCAGCGATTCTGCTGCTGCCCGCCGTCCGAGGAGGCTGCGCATCGAGGTTGGCCTCCGTGAGGACAAGGCGGGCCACCAGGTCGGAGCGCCGTTGTGCCAGCAGGATGGCGACGGAGCCGCCCATGCTGTGGGCGACGAGATCCGCCTGCCGCACGGCAGCCTCGTCCAGAGCGGCTGCCACAGCGTCCGCGTGGTCCTCCAGGGCGTAAGCGAAGTCGGCGGGCCGATCGCTCAGGCCGTGGCCCGGCAGGTCAAGGAACAGCGACCTGCGCCCGGCCAGTTCGGGCCGTGCGGCGATGTGGGCGTGGTAGGGCGCCGACGCCGCGCCCAGGCCGTGGACGTACACACGCGCGGGGCCGGAGCCTGCACTCTCCGTCCAGCGGATCAGGCTCCCCTTGTCGTCGAAGCGCGCTTCACGTATGGCCATGACGTCCCCCAGTCGCTTCCGATGCCCCGGCCTCCGCAGGTTCGGAGACCTCCCCGGTATCACCAGGTCCGAAGACCTCACCAGTTTGGCTAGACCTGAAGACCATACATCGCCTACGATGTATTACGGAGGCGATGTACACCCGAGATGGGGCAAGATACAGGCATGCTGGAGCTCGCCATCCTTGGCTTCCTGTACGACAACTCGCTGCACGGCTACGAGCTGCGCAAGCGCATCACGGCTCTCACCGGTCATGTGCGCCCGGTCGCGGAGAGCACCCTCTACCCGGCCATCAAGCGGCTGGAGAGAGCCGGTTTGCTGACCCGGGAGACCCAGCCCGGCGCCGTCGCCGCGCCGCGCCACGTGCTGAGCCTCACCCCCGCGGGCAGAAGCGAGCTGCGCCACCGCCTCATGGAGCCCGCGCGGACGGACATCACCGATGAGAACCGATGGTTCACGGTGCTCGCCTTCCTGCGCCACCTGGACGATCCGGCAGCCCAGGCCGCCGTACTGCGGCGCCGTCTCGACTTCCTGGAGGAACCGGCGAGCTTCTTCTACGACGGCGACCGCCCGCTGCGCGCCGAAGAGCTCGATGACCCTTTCCGGCAGGGCATCCTGACCATCGCCCGCGCCACGAGCCGCGCCGAACTCACGTGGCTGCGCGAGACACTGGCGGCACTCGACTGACGCCACGCCGCACCAATCGCGGCCGGCGGCACCGGACCGACGAGGTCCGCTGAGGTCAGTCCTGTCGCCGTGCCGTCGACGCGTCCACCTGACGCACTGGGCAGCCGCGCACGCCGGGCACCGGGCGCGTGCCGAGTTCTTCCACGCGGTAGCCGCGCGGGTAGCCCCTGATCTCACGATTCTGGCGGGCGTAGTGCGGGGCTGTGCGCGGCGGCAGCAGACGTACCGCCCGACCGCGCAGCCACACCGCGCGCCGGACCAGCGCCTTGGAGAGGGGATGGGGTTCTTCGTAACGGAAGGCCTTCAGAAGCGCGGGGTCGAGCAGGGCCACGGTGGCCGCGCGCAGGACCGGTGCGAAGGGGCGGGGGTACCAGGAGGCCATCAGGTCGATGGTCGCGTCCGAGACCGCACGCGCCCCCGCGTCCCAACCGAAGTGGGCCTCTTCGTAGGCGTCGAGGCACTCGGCGAACTCTTCGTAGTGACCGGGGATGCCTTTGATGGCCAGGTGCTGCCCCAGGGTGCGGTAGTACACGGCCGACGCCTCGGCCTCATGCCGTGAGAACTTGCGCCATCCGTAGACGTCGATCCAGCGCTTGGGGGTCACCACGAACGTGCACAGCACATACCGCATGTCGTCGTTACTGATGTCGTAGCTGCGGTGCATGTGATTGATGCGCCGTACGGCTGTGCGCCCCGTGTCACTGTCGAAGCCGTGCTCGACGATCGCGTCCAGGAGCAGGGCCGTGTCGTCGTACCGCTTCTGTGTACGATCCGTCAGTTCCGCCGTGCGGGAGAGGAGTCGGCCGATGCTCGGCACGGCGTACGTACGGTAGAGGGCGAGCTCCAGGGCTCGGGCGAAGTCCCAGGGGAACTCGTACACGGCGGAGAGTCGATAGATGGCCAGGAAGTCCTTCTCCGGGTCGAGACGCCGGATCTGCCGCAGCCGCGCGTAACGCTCCTGCACACGAACCTCCTCCTGCCGCCGCGACCCCAACCTTAGGGTCGCACACGCCAGTTGATGTGCCTCTGGTCAAAAGGCACATCGGTAAAGTGGTCCACATGTTCGACAAGCTGCGCAGGCTCCGGCGCGGGCGCAAGCCCGCGGCTCCCTCGGGCAAGGCGGCGAGCGGCGACAGGGCCCGTCCGCACAACCTCTTCGAGGCGGCCGCCGTCTACGTGGCGGCGTGCGCCGAGGACGACCAGGACCGGCTCGACGAGGCCGCGAGTTGGGTGTCGCCGGAGGCGCTGTCCTTCGGAGTCAACGAGCTCGCCTGCCGCGCCGTCATCGCGCTCGCCCGGGAGCGCGACGAGTCGCCGCGTGTCGTGGCGCGTACGCTCCTCGGCTTGCCGTCCGCCTGACGTCGGTGTGAGTCGGCTCCGGGCACACGAGCGCCGCACCCGCCGGGGTCCCTGTGGCGTCGGCGTGCGCGAGGCGTTCTCGGATCGCACGCGGCGTCCGGGGGCAGTAGCCGGGGCCCCCGCCGCAACAGTCCTACCGAAAGCGCACACCGGCGGCCAGGAGCACCGCGAGGGCACGCCACGCGGCGGTGTCCCGGCGCTTGGGTACCGCCAGGGCTGAACCCGCGTTGAGCAGTTGTTCGCCGCACCGGGGGCAGACGTCACGACGCACGCGCGCGTAGTCCGCCGGTTTCTTGAACGACGCACGACACGGCAGACAGACGAAGTGCGAACTGGCCCTGGGCATGACAGCCAGCGTAGGTGGAGTCTCCGGCAGCGTACGAGCGAATTTGCCTGTTCATCCACCCTCGACGGCGCGAAGGGCCAGTGGTTAGGGTGCGCCGACGGAGCAAGAAGTGGCCAGTGATGGGGAGGCGGGCATGGCCGGGACGGACGACGCGGTCGCCACCGACGACGACGCGCTGTACGTACTGACGGCGGTACTGCTCACACCCGCGAAGTTCCCCAGCGTGCTCGGCGACGACTACCCGGAGGCGTGCGCGGCGCTGGGGCTGCCTCCGCACGCCGCCGGGTACGGCCTGGTCCTCGGCCAGGACAGCGCCGGCGCGCGCTGGACGGTGGTCACGGACGACGTGTCGCTCGTCGCCGTCGCCATCGCCGCTTGGGACTGCGGCATGGAGTACGACCTGTCGCCCGGCGAACGGACCGTGGTCGCGGGGCTGCCGGGCTGGCCGCTCGCGGTGGCCGTGGCCGCCCCCGGAGTGCCCGCCCCGCACGATCCCGAGCCGGACCCCGACCAGCCGGACCTGGCTCCCCTCAGCCCTCCCCCGTCGGACACGTGGGGCCCGGCCCAGCGTCGCCTCGGAGCCGACGAGATAGCTCTCCAGTGGGCCGTGTGGCGCGAGCAGATCGACGACGGAGACTTCAGCGCTGCGGCGGGCGACGCGACCGCCGAGGCGGGCGGTGTGACGAGGCCGGAGACCGAGCCCCTCACCGGTGTACGGCGTGTCCTCGCGGAGGCGCGCACCTACGTGGAGACGCCTCCCCCGCTCGGACGGGTACGGTCGTCCTTCGCCTCCGGCGAGGCACGCACGCTGCGCGCCGACGGCCCCGGGTGGTCCATGGTGGCCAGGACCGACGACATCGCGTTCGTGTTGATGGACGAGGAACCCGGAGAGGTGACGCCTGTCGGGCGCGGGGCAGAGCTTCCGGACCTTCTGGAAGCGCTCGACAAGATGGCGGTTCGTCCGTCCTGAGGTTGATCCAGATTCTCAACCTGTGGATCAACCTCAGCAAGACTCGAAGCACGGGTACACATGGTCAACAGCCGGGCCGTCGTCATCAACAGCCGGACAGAATCAATACATGGGCATGGCCGGTCCATCCATGGGCACAGCCAGCCGCAGCCGGTCGAGACCCCGGACCCCTCGGGGAGCTCGGCCAGATGCGGCGCGAGCAGTTCGGCCAGGCGGGTACGGATGTCCTCATGGGCGCGGGTGTGCTGTGTGGTGGCGTCCCATATGGCTTCCGCCGTCTTCTCGCTGATGTGCAGCGGTTGGACGGGTCCTTGTGAACGTGGATCGGCGACGACGTGGCAGCAGTTCAGCGGCGTACGCGGCCCTGCCCTCGTCGGGGCCAGCGGCAGCGATGTGGATGACGCGACGTAGAAGGGTCTCGGCGGCGCTGAGGGTGTGCCGGGTCGAGTCCCGGGACTGGACGGTGGTGAGCGTGGCATCGCGGAGCACCCGGTTCGGGAGCACCGCGAGTAGGCGCGCGGGGGCGCCGGCGAGTTGCCGGAGGGCGGCTTGCCGTACTTCCTCCTGGTCGTGCCAGGCTCGCTCGCACTCGGTGGCGACGCGGACGAAGTGGTCTGGGTCCCCCTCCAGTTCGGCGCAGGCCAGTAGCGCGGGCCAAGCCAGTGCCCGCAGGTGGGAGCGGTGCCGCTCGGTGATGGCGCGCAGGAGCGGTTCGCCCTCGTCGAGTGGGAGGACGGTGGCGAAGCGGCATACCGCCAGGTCCCGGCGTGTGCGTTTCAGCAGTGACTGAATGAGTCTTGTGCGGTCGGGCGGGTCGAGGGCGGCGAGTGAGGAGAGCGGAGTGCCCCATATGGCGCGCCGCCGCTCAACGCGTTGAGCCACCAGGGTGTCGCGTTCCGCTGCCGGGAGCAGTGCCAGCAGACCGTCGGGAGTGACGTCGAGGCGTTCGTGCCTGCCGCGGCGGGTGCCGGAGGCCGGGCAGTGGCGCGCGAGGTCGGCGAGCTCGGCGGGTGGGAGTGCGCGCAGGGCGCGGCGGGTGGCCGGGGGCAGCGGTCCTGCGGGCAGTCTGACCTCGCGTGGTGAGCCGTCGGGGTTCGGCGGGGCGGCACGCAGCACGGACAGAAACTGCTCGGGGTGGCGCAGCAGGTCGCGGAGCGCCCGGCCGGGCAGGAGGTCGGGGTCCGCCTGGAGGAGCAACAGGCCGGCGTCCGGGTCGCGTTGCGACGCGAGTCCGGCGAGGGCCCGGTGGCTGCGGACGAAGCGGTGTCGGTGGTGGCCGGTGGCGGTCGGACAGCGCGCGGCGATCAGGCGCGCCAGGGCCAAGGGTGCCGTACGGGCCAGCGCATGGAGCACACCCCGTGTCGGATCGAGCCGGGGCAGCCAAGGAGTGACGGTGGCAGCGGAGCACGCGGGCAGGAGCAGGGCCGCTTCCCTGGACCCGAACCGTTCGTGGACAAGGGGCAGCAGGCGGTCGGCGAGGCTCTTGCGGCCGCTCAAGCGCACGATGCGGTAGGTATCACGTCGTGCTGCCGCCACCGGGCCGAGCGCGAGCTGTGTCAGGGCCGGTTCGGCGACGGGCAGGTGGATGGCCGCGGACAGGGCACGACGGCGCAGGAGCGGGTCGGTCAGGGCGTCGGCGACAGCGGTGAGATCACGGCGCGTGACGGCGAGGAAGAGGGCGGTGTGCCGCTCGTCCGGGCTGCCGGCGTCGAGGACTCGGTGCAGCGACGCGTAGGCGTCGGGGGTGAGAGCCCGGGCGTAGCGCGCGAGGGCGCTCATGCGGGCCGGGTAGGGCAAGGGGTCGAAGTGGGTTCTCAGCCAGGCCACGGTCAGGGGTGCGGGAGCACTTCCGGGCGTGGACGGGGGCTGCGGGGTGTGCGTCGGGGACGCGTCGTGTCCGGCCATCAGCGATCACCGAGGGATCGCTGGGCCTCCCTTCCGGAAGTCATGGATGTCATGATCACGGGCGGGGGACGGCCTGCGCAACGGGTTTTCCCGTACACGTGTGCCGACGACGAGCCGCACCGCGGTGCGGCGCGTGAGCTGTTCCGTTCGCGATGCGCGACGAAGTGAGCATGAGTTCGGTGTTGCGCCGTCGGGCCGGTGCCGCCAGGATCCGACGTGCTGGTCGTGCGGAGCCCCTCAGCGGCCGAGCTCCTTGCGTGTGACGCGGCGCAGCCTGCGCCGCTGCTCGGAGTCGAGTGTCAGATAGGCCGCCGCCGGGACACCGAGCACGATCAGGAATGCCGCCCACCAGGGCAGCCAGATCAGCATGATGAGCCCTGCCGCCACGCCCCCTGCGGCGATCTTCGCCTTCTTCGACATGTCCGTCGCCTCCTTCGCGCCTTTACCGCCGCTCTCTGTCCTGAAAGCCGCTCGCTGTCTAGAAAAACGGGTCCGGACCGCGTCCGGTTCCGGAACGCGACCCTGACCGATCCCTGATCTGCCGCCCCTACTCGACCCTGAGTGGTTCGCCGACCTCGTACATGTGGCGCAGCACCTGCCGGTAGGAGTCGACGAGCCCGGTCTGCGCGTAGGACATACCCACGGCATGACAGTGCGCGCGGACCATGGGCTGAGCAAGGCGCAGGTGCGGGCGGGGCATGCTCGGGAACAAGTGGTGCTCGATCTGGTAGTTCAGGCCGCCGAGGAGCCAGTCGGTGAGCGGGCCGCCGCGGATGTTCCGCGAGGTGAGGACCTGTCGCCGCAGGTGTCCCCAGCGCTCGCCGTCCGGGTCGGGCATCTCCATGCCCTTGTGGTTGGGGGCGAAGGCCAGCCCCAGATGCAGACCGAAGAGCGCCTGGTGGAGGGCGGCGAAGGCGAGGGCGTGTCCGAGGGGCATGGCCGTGAGCAGCAGGGTCACGTACCCCACGAGGTGGACCACGAGTAGGGGGCCCTCGACGACTCGTTCGCGGCGGCTCTGGCGGCGCAGGTCACGAAAGCCGTAGATCTTCATGGCGACGCCCTGAAGCAACGTCAGCGGGAAGAAGAGCCACGCCTGGTTGCGGGTGAGCATGCGCCTGAAGCCGGCGCGGAGCTTGGCCTGCCGTGCGGTGAACACCAGGACGTCGGCTGCGACGTCGGGGTCCTTGTCGACGTGGTTGGGGTTGGCGTGGTGGCGGTTGTGCTTGTCGTTCCACCAGCCGACGCTCATGCCCAGGAGCAGATTGCCGTGCAACAGGCCGATTAGGCGGGCGACGGTGCGGTTGCTCGTTATCTGTGAGTGCCCTGCGTCGTGCCCTATGAAGGCGGTGCGGGCGCAGAGCACGGAGAGCACCGGCGCGAGGAGCAGTACCCACCAGCTGTGCCCAATGGCGAAGAGTCCCCCGCACACGGCCGCCAGCGCGGCGGCGTTGACAGCCATGCTGCGCGCGTACCAGGCGGTGCGCCGCTCCAGGAGCCCCCGCGCGCGGACGGCGCGCAGTAGCGGAGCGAAGTCGCTCCCGGAGGACTGCCGTGCGCGGACTTCGGTGGGGCGTTCCGCGACGGCTGTGGCGGCCTGGGGCATGGCGAGGTCTCCGGTCTCCGTGAGGGTTCTCTGACCTTTGGAAACGTACGGATCGGCCACCTTCGACGACCATGACGCCATCCCCCGCGTTCTACCGGGTGCCAACGCCCCGCCATAGGGGTGCTGAATACACCCCCAGGCGGAGTGATGGAGATCACTGACTTTTTGACCCCCTGATCCCGCCAAGGATGATGTACTCTCAGCCGCTCGGTCTCATTAGTCAAATTTGAGGAATGCGTCATCGCTGTGCACAGGCTGCTCGCTGTCACCCCCTCCGAGATTGCGGATCTCGCTCGTTGCTGTGTCGTGTTCGTACCCGGCGATCCCGCGCGCACCGGACACGTCGCGTTCTGGCACGCAGACGGCGCCACCCCGCCCGGCACGCAGGCAGGCACCATCGGCGAACTCACCGTGGCGACACCCGAAGCCGAGAAGATCGACGTGGGAACCGTACCGGCGTCGCTAATCCCCCTCGGCGCCGCGCTGCCGGTGCTCACGCGCGCGCGAGCCATGACCGGCGCTCACCCGGCGGCTAGCTTCTGGGGCACTGCGGCCGTCCTCGGCCTACAACTGGCGGCCCGAGGGCTGCTGCTGCCCGGCCTCTCCGAAAGCGATCACGACGCCTGGCGTGCGGGTCCGCTCGGCGCCGAGGACCTGGAGCGGCTCCGCGACCTCGCGGCCGCGATGCCGCCCACCGCCCACGCCGTCCCCCTGGTTGCCGGCACGCCGCCCAGGCTGCCTGCTCCGGAGCGGCTGCTGCGCCAGTTCCTCGACGCCGTCGCCGACACGCTGCCGCGCTCGCCTGCCGCCGCGTCGGCCGCCGGGCACCCGGCGTTCGCCGCGCCGGAACCCCAGTACGTACCCGCACAGCGCGCCTGGGCGTCGGACGTCGCTGCGGGTCATGACGCGGGGGTGCGGATCTCGCTGCGCGTCGAGATGCCCGGCTTGCGGTCGGACACGTCCGAGGAGGATGCGCTGCCGTTCCGCGCTGTCGTCCAGGTTCACGGCGTCAGCGATCCGTCACTCGTCGCGGACGCCGCCGAGGTGTGGGCCGGCTCGGGTGCCGCCGCGGAAACGTTCGGCCCACGCGCCCGGATGGACGCCCTGCTGGCACTGCGTCGTGCCACGCGCGCGTGGACGCCGCTCGGGCCGCTGCTCTCGGCACCGGTGCCGGACGCGGTCGAACTCGCCGACGAGGAGGTCACCGAACTGCTCGGCGAGGGCGCGCGCATGCTCGCCGTGGCCGGCGTGGACGTGCACTGGCCCAGGGAACTCGCGCGCAGCCTCACCGCCCGCGCGGTCATCGGTCCTGAAGCTCCCGAAGCGAACGGCGACCACACCGACACAGGCCGGAACACGTTCACCACGGATACCCCCTCGTACCTCTCGGCCGACGCACTCCTCGCCTTCAACTGGCGTTTCGCGCTGGGCGGCCAGGAGCTGAGCCGCGAGGACCTCGACCGCCTCGCGGAGGCCAACCGTCCGGTGGTGCGCCTGCGCGACCAGTGGGTGCTCGTCGACCCCGACGAGGTACGCCGCGCCCGAGCACAGCACGACCGCAAGGTCACCCCGATCGACGCGCTGGGCGCTGCCCTGACCGGCACCACGGAGGTGGACGGCCGCCGCGTCGACGTCGAACCCACAGGGTGGCTCGCGACCCTGCGAGAGCGCTTGGCGGACCCGGAGGGCATGGAGCCCGTGGGGCAGCCGCCGGCGCTCGCCGCCGAACTGCGCGACTACCAGTTGCGGGGACTCAACTGGCTGGCCCGCATGACGTCCTTGGGGCTCGGCGGATGCCTGGCCGACGACATGGGGCTCGGCAAGACCATCACGCTGATCTCGCTGCATCTGCACCGCCAGAGCCACGAGGAGACTGCGGGACCCACGCTGGTCGTGTGCCCGACGTCGCTGATGGGCAACTGGCAGCGCGAGATCGAGAAGTTCGCGCCCGGTACCGCCGTGCGCCGCTTCCACGGTGCCGCACGCACACTGGACGACGTGGCGGACGGCGAGTTCGTGCTGACCACCTACGGCACCATGCGTCTCGACACGGAGCGGCTCGCCTCGACCGGCTGGGGCATGGTCGTCGCCGACGAGGCACAGCACGTGAAGAACCCGTACTCGGCCACGGCCAAGCAGCTGCGCACCATCGGCACACGTGCGCGCGTGGCGCTCACCGGCACCCCCGTAGAGAACAACCTCTCCGAACTGTGGGCGATTCTCGACTGGACCACTCCGGGGCTGCTCGGCAAGCTCGGTGCCTTCCGCACCCGCTACGCCAAGGCCGTCGAGGGCGGTGCCGATCCGGGTGCCGCCGAACGGCTCTCCCAGCTGGTGCGCCCCTTCCTGCTGCGCCGTCGCAAGTCGGACCCGGGCATCGCTCCGGAGCTCCCGCCCAAGACGGAGACCGACCGTGCCGTCGCCCTGAGCACCGAACAAGCGGGTCTCTACGAAGCGGTGGTCCGTGAGACGCTCGCCGAGATCTCCGGAGCCGACGGTTTCGCCCGCCGCGGACTGATCGTCAAGCTGCTGACCGGCCTGAAGCAGATCTGCAACCACCCCGCCCAGTACCTCAAGGAGGACAAGCCGCGCATCACCGGCCGCTCCGGAAAACTGGAGCTCCTGGACGAGCTGCTCGACACCATCCTCGCCGAGGAAGCGAGCGTTCTTGTCTTCACCCAGTACGTACAGATGGCACGGCTCATCGAACAGCATCTGTCATCGCGTGGCATCGCCTCGCAGTTCCTCCACGGCGGAACCCCGGTGGCCACGCGGGAGGCGATGGTCCGGCGATTCCAGGACGGCGAAGTGCCGGTCTTCCTCCTGTCGTTGAAGGCGGCCGGCACCGGCCTCAACCTCACGCGGGCCGAGCACGTCGTGCACTACGACCGGTGGTGGAACCCCGCCGTCGAGGCCCAGGCCACCGACCGCGCGTACCGCATCGGGCAGACGCAGCCCGTCCAGGTGCACCGGCTGATCGCGGAAGGCACCATCGAGGACCGCATCGCCGAGATGTTGCTGCGCAAGCGCGAGCTCGCCGATGCCGTCCTCGGTTCCGGCGAGGCTGCCCTGACCGAGCTCACCGACGCCGAGCTGTCCGACCTGGTCGAGCTGCGGGGAGGGACCACGCGATGAGGGGGGCGTACGACGTGAGGACGCACTCGGCACGGAACACCCGCCAGGAAGCTCGTACGGCGGGGCAGGCCGGCAGGCGCGTACAGACAGCGAAGACGGCAGCAGTGGTGACGACGGGAGCGACGGCGTGACGGAGTACGACGACGAGCGGACCTTCGAGGCGCTGCCCACCCCGCACGGAAGGGGGTTCGCGCAGACCTGGTGGGGCCAGGCGTGGATGAAGGCCCTGGAGGACACGGCCCTGGATCTCGCGCAGCTCAAGAACGGCCGCCGGCTCGCCCGGGCGGGCTCGGTGGGAGCGGTCTCGGTGCGCCCCGGGCGCATCACCGCGGTCGTGCGGGACAAGGACGGCACACGGCACCGCTCGGACGTGCTGCTACAGGAGTTGAGCGACGACGAGTGGGACCGCTTCCTCGGCATGGCCGTGGAGCGGGCGGGACACATCGCCGCACTGCTCGACCGGGACATGCCGCCGCATCTCCTGGAGGACGCGGCAGCCGCCGGCGTCGAGCTGCTGCCCGGGATCGGCGACCTGGAGCCCGAGTGCGACTGCGAGGCGTGGGACCACTGCGGGCACACGGCGGCCCTGTGCTATCAGGTGGCCCGTCTGCTCGACCAGGACCCTTTCGTGCTGCTCCTGATGCGCGGTCGGGGAGAACGGCGGCTCCTGGACGAGTTGCAGGTGCGCAGCGTCGCGCACCTAGCCACGTCGGACACCGAGCAGCCGGAAGCGCCGGAAGCCCCTCAGGAGGGCGTGACGGCCTCCGAGGCGTACGCGGACGGCGCCGTGCTGCCGCCGCTGCCCGAACTTCCCGCGCTGCCCGCACAGCCCGGCCTGCCGCCTTCCCTGGACACCGAGACGGAGCCCGCCCCCGGCGTGGATGTCGCGGCGCTCGGGTTCCTGGCGGCACGCGCGGCGGCAGAGGCCCACCGGCTGCTGGCCGAGGCGCTGGCGCCGGGACATGACCAGCAGCCCGTCGAGTCCCCCCTGACGCCGGAAGAGGACGGGGTCCGGCTGGCCGCAGCCGCGCCGGACTCCGTGATCACCGACCGGCTGGCGGCGGGCTCGGGGCGCGACCGTGAAGGGCTTGCCCGCGCGGTACGGGCGTGGGAGCTCGGGGGGCGTGCCGCTCTGGCCGTCCTGGAGGAGGAGTGGGCCCCGGAGGGCGAGGCGCTGGCACGCGCGCGTGCTTCGCTGGACCAGGCGTGGGACGAGGACGAGCGCCCCGTCCTGCGTGCCGCCAGGAACCGGTGGACGGTGGTGGGTGCCGACGCCCAACTGCGTCACGGTCGGGACGGTCGCTGGTGGCCCTATCGCAAGGAACGCGGCCACTGGATGCCGGCGGGCCCGGCCGCGCACGATCCGGCGACCGCTATGGCTGCCATCACCGTGAGTGAGTGACGGGTGCGGTGGCCGCCTCCCGCCCCTCGCAGGAGGCGCCGTCGGCGCGTCATGCGGCGTTCACTCAGGCGACGGACGGAGTTCGTGGGGGCGGCGAAGGGTGGCATTGTCACGAACCCCGCCTCAGGAGGCCCGATGTCCCCGCAAGCCGCAGGTCGGCGCCGTGCCCGCCGCTCCCTCGCCCTCGGCGCGCCGCTCGCGCTCCTGACTGCCGTCGCCGTGGCAGGCACCGCCGTAGGAGCCCAGACCGGCACGTCCGGCGAGAACCGCGACGGGCGGGCTGTTCCCACAGTGACCGGCAGCGCGAAGCTTGGTGACATCCCCTTGGGAGGCTTCAGCAACCGCCTGCTGCCGGGCACGGTGCGCAACGATCGTGGAGTGAACCTCGGCGGCATCGGCAGCGACATATATCCGTCCGGCCGCAAGGGCGAGTTCTGGACAGTCACCGACCGTGGGCCCAACGGCCAGATCAAGGTCGACGGGAAGAAGCGGCGGACCTTTCCCGTGCCCGGTTTCGATCCGGCCATCGTGAAGATCCGGGTCTCCGGCCACTCCGTGAAGGTGATCGACGCACTGCCCGTCACCACCCGCTCCGGCAAGCCCGTCACCGGACTGCCGAACCAGAAGGAGCGCGACGAGGCCCCGTACACGTACGACGCGAAGAAGCCCCTCCGCTACGACCCGAACGGTCTGGACACCGAAGGCATCGTGCGGGCCGGGGACGGCACCTTCTGGCTGGTCGACGAGTACGGGCCCTCCCTGGTCCACGTCTCCGCGCGCGGGAAGGTCATCAAGCGCTACGTACCCAAGGGCCTGAAGCTGCGGGGCGCGGACTACCCGGTGGCCGAGACGCTGCCTGCCGTCCTGCTGCACCGGAAGGTCAACCGCGGCTTCGAAGGGCTCGCTCTCCTGCCGGGCGGTGACCTGGTGATGGCGGTCCAGAGCCCGCTGTCCCTGCCGGACGGGGGTGCGGGAGACAGTTCGCGCACGGCGCGGTTGCTGCGGTTCTCCCCGAAGAAGCAGGCGGTCACCGCCGAGTACGCATACCGCTTCGACCCGGTCGGCGTCGTGGACCCGGGCGAGAGCGACACCTCCGAGCTCAAGATCTCCTCCGTGGTCGCTGTCGGCCGGGACCGGCTGCTCGTCGAGGAACGCACCGACAAAGCGGCTCGGCTGCAACTCGTGCGCCTGACCCGGAGCGCCGACATCCTCGGGGACCGGTGGGACGACGCTGCGACGCGCCCCTCCCTGGAGCAGTTGGACGACCCGTCCGCGACGGGGGTGCCAGTGCTGCGCAAGCGTTTGGTCGTCGATCTGGGCGCCGTCGCCGGGGTCCCTGGCAAGATCGAAGGGGTGGCCCGTGTGAACAGCCGCACGCTGGCGCTGATCAACGACAACGACTTCGGGATGACCGACGGCCCGGAAGCATTCGATAGCAACGGCCGCCTGGTGGACAGCGGTGTCAAGACGACGGTGACGTACGTGCGGCTTCCCAGGGGTTTGTGACGCCTCTTCGTAGTGCAGTGATCGGTGTGACCGCCCTCTACAGGGGGGCGGTCACACGTCTGTCAGGGCACTACGTAGTCGTTGACAGACGGACCTGGCATGTCGAGCCCATCGGGCAACCCGGTGAGCAGCCCGGTGGGCAGCGTCGGAGGATCAGTGGGGAGACCGGTCGGGAAGTCGCTGGGCAACCGGGTCCGGAGGTCGCTGGGCAGCTCGCTGGGCGACGACGGCCGTCCTCAGCAGCCGCCGTCGGGTGGGCCGCCCGGTCGGCGCCCCCTGTTCCTCCTGCTCGTCGCCGTCGTGGCCGCGGGGGTCGTCGTCGCGGTTGTTCTCATGGCCGCCGGAGGCCCCCGGAGGCGGGCCGTACCCGCCCGAAGGAGGGTCGTACCGGTCCGGCGGGCCGTACCCACCGGGAGGCACGGAACCGGGACACGTCGGCCACGTCCGCGCTCGCCACACGACAGCCGGGCCCGCCGTCGCCCACTCAGCCCCTGGCGCCCAACAGGTGATCCATGGCCAACTGGTCCAGCCGCTCGAAGGCCATACCCCGCGCGGCGGCCGCCTCGACGTCGAAGGCTTCGTAGGCGCTCCGGTCGGCGAGCAGGCCCGCGAGGCCGTCCTCCGCAGTCGGCCGTGCCAGTTCGGGCAGGCGCGCCACCTGGAGGGCTTCGACGACATCGGGGTCCGCACGGAAGGCTGCCGCGCGGTCACGCAGGATCAGGTAGTTGCGCATGCAGCCGGCTGCGGACGCCCACACTCCGCTGTAGTCCTCCGTACGAGGAGGCTTGAAGTCGAAGTGGCGTGGACCGTCGTAACCACCCCTCTCCAGGAGGTCGACCAGCCAGAAGGCGCTGCGCAGATCCCCCGCGCCGAACCGCAGGTCCTGGTCGTACTTGATGCCGCTCTGCCCGTTGAGGTCGATGTGGAAGAGCTTGCCGGCCCACAGTGCCTGGGCGATGGCGTGCGGGAAGTTCAGGCCCGCCATCTGCTCGTGGCCCACTTCGGGGTTCACGCCGTACAACTCGGGCCTCTCCAGGCGCTCGATGAACGCGAGGGCGTGCCCGACGGTGGGGAGCAGGATGTCGCCGCGCGGCTCGTTCGGCTTGGGCTCGATGGCGAACCGCAGGTCGTACCCCTGTTCGGTCACATAGGCGCCCAGCAGGTCGAAGGCCTCCTTCATGCGCTCCAGGGCGTCACGTACGTCCTTGGCGGCGCCTGACTCGGCGCCTTCCCTGCCGCCCCAGGCGACGTACGTACGCGCACCGAGCTCGACCGCCAGGTCGATGTTGCGGATCGTCTTGCGCAGCGCGTAGCGCCGCACGTCGCGGTCGTTGGCGGTGAACGCGCCGTCCTTGAACACGGGGTGCGTGAACAGGTTGGTGGTCGCCATCGGCACGACGAGGCCGGTCGCGTCGAGGGCTTCCCGGAAGCGCTTGACGTGTCCGTCGCGTTCGGTGTCCGACGATCCGAACGGGATGAGGTCGTCGTCGTGGAAGGTCACTCCGTAGGCACCCAGTTCGGCCAGATGCCGTACGGAGTCGGCGGGATCCAGTGGGGCCCGGGTGGCGTCTCCGAAGGGGTCCCTGCCCTGCCATCCGACGGTCCACAGGCCGAAACTGAACTTGTCCTCAGGGGTGGGGCGGCAGTTCATGTACGACTCCTCGCCGACGGCTCGACTATTTCGTCATGGCAGTTGACAAATTAGTATCCCGAGGCACCGCTGGGAAGGTCGAGAGAAGCAAGTTCCCGGACACGGGTCCGGGTGAGCCGCCAGAACGGAGTCGTCGATGTCATCAGCGCCATCAGGCCCCCTCGTCGTCGGTGTGGACAGCTCCACACAGTCCACCAAGGCCCTCGTCGTCGACGCGGCCACCGGGGAGGTCGTGGCGAGCGGCCAGGCACCCCACACGGTGAGCTCCGGAACCCTCCGGGAGAGTGACCCCGAGCAGTGGTGGGAGGCGTTCCGCGAGGCGCTGCGCCAGTGCGGCGACGCCGCGCGCGAGGCGGCCGCCGTGTCGGTGGGCGGCCAGCAGCACGGACTCGTCACTCTGGACACCCGGGGCAGGCCCGTGCGGCCCGCGCTGCTGTGGAACGACATGCGCTCCGCACCCCAGGCCCGGCGGCTGGTCGAGGACCTGGGAGGGCCCGGGGTCTGGGCCGACCGGGTGGGCAGCGTGCCCACGCCCTCGTTCACGGTGACGAAGTGGGCCTGGCTCGCCGAGCACGAGCCGGCGTCGGCCCGGGCCACGGACGCGGTGCTCCTCCCCCACGACTACCTCACGTACCGTCTCACGGGCTCCCGGACGACGGACCGCGGCGACACCTCCGGTACCGGATGGTGGGCGTCTGCCACCGAGTCGTACGACGAGGACATCCTGCGCCTGGTGGACCTGGACCCGGCGCTTCTGCCACGTGTGGTGCGATCAGGGGAGGTCGCGGGCACGGTGCACGCCGACGACGAACTGCCCTTCTCCAGGGGCACGCTGGTGGCCGCCGGCACCGGCGACAACGCCGCCGCCGCTCTCGGGCTCGGCCTGCGCCCCGGCACTCCGGTCCTCAGCCTGGGCACGTCCGGCACCGTGTACGCCGTCTCCGAACGCCGCCCCACGGATCCGACGGGTACGGTGGCCGGTTTCGCGGATGCGCACAGCGCGTGGCTGCCGCTGGCCTGCACCCTCAACTGCACCGTCGCCATCGACCGGGTGGCCGCCCTGATGGGCCTCGACCGGGAGGCCGTGGGTCCCGGCGGTTCGGTCACCGTGCTTCCCTACCTGGACGGCGAGCGCACACCGGACCTGCCGCACGCCTCAGGGATGCTGCACGGTCTGCGCCACGACACGACACCTGGGCAGGTGCTCCAAGGGGCCTACGACGGTGCCGTCCACGCCCTCCTGGGCGCTCTGGACGCCGTCCTGGACGCGGACGCCGACCGTTCCGAACCGTTGCTCCTCATCGGCGGCGGGGCCCGGGGCACGGCATGGCAGGAGACGGTACGCCGCCTCTCCGGCAGACCCGTGCAGACCCCTGAAGCCCGTGAACTCGTCGCCCTGGGTGCCGCCGCGCAGGCCGCCGGACTGCTGGCGGGCGAGGATCCGACCGCGGTGGCACGGCGCTGGGGAACAGCGCGCGGGCCGGTACTCGACGCCGTGGAACGCGACGAGGAGACCCTCTCCAGGATCACTTCCGTCCTCTCCGATGCCGTGCCGTTGCTGAGCAGGGATCATGAAGTCGGCGAGGTTCGCGGAGGATGAGGGTTTGGGATGGACGAGGTGGGTCGTGGTGCGGACGGGGTCCATGGGGCGTGACGGTACTGAGCGGGACGGTGCGGGACCCGACAGTGCGGGGCGGGGCGATGCGGGACCGGACTGTGCGGGGCGTGATGGTACGGGACCGGACTGTGCGGGGCGTGGCGGCATGAAGCAGGGTGGTACGGGGCGAGGCGGTACGGGGCGGGGTGGGCTGCCCGGTGCTCCACGAGGGCAGGGTCTGCCCGACACCCAGCAGGGGATGCGTCGCCGTAACCTGTCGCGCGTCATGCACGCCGTCGCCGCCCACGGGCCGCTCTCCCGGGCGGCGGTGGCGGCACGGATCGGTCTGACCCGTGCCGCCGTGTCCACGCTGGTGGACGAGCTGATCCGGGCCGGGCTCATGGAAGAGCTCGGCCCCGAACGCCCCTGCCGGGTGGGACGTCCGGGTTCGGCCCTCGCGGTCAGCGCGCAGGGCCCCGCGGGCATCGGAGCGGAGGTCGGCGTCGACCACCTTGCGGCATGCGTGGTCGATCTCCGCGGTGCGGTACGCGCGCGTGCGTCGCGGCGAGTCGACAACCGGGGGCGCGCCCCGGGCCCGGTGCTCGCCGATCTCGTGACGCTGGTACGGCAGGTGAGCGCTGAAGCCCAACAGGAGGGGCTGGACCCGGCGGGTCTGGCGATCGCCGTCCCGGGCCTGGTCGCAAGGGACTCGCACACAGTCGTCCGTGCGCCCAACCTCGACTGGCACGACACGGATGTCGGTGCGCTTCTCCCCGCGGAGCTGCCCCTCGTCGTGGACAACGAGGCGAATTTCGGCGCCCTCGCTGAGCTGTGGCTGACTGAGACGCCACCGGCGGACTTCCTGCATGTCTCGGCAGAGATCGGCATCGGTGCCGCGCTGGTCGTCGACGGGCGTCTGCTGCGTGGAACCCGCGGCTTCGCGGGCGAGTTGGGGCACGTTCCCGTGTGGCCGGACGGGCCGATGTGCCCCTGTGGAGGACGAGGATGTCTGGAGCAGTACGCGGGTGAGGAAGCCGTGCTGCGGGCGGCCGGCCTGACACCGGGCGCCGACCGTGTCGGGCTGCTCGCCACACGTGCCGCAGAGGGGGACCAGAACGTGCGGGTGGCTCTGCGGCAGGCCGGGGCGGCGCTGGGCATCGCCCTCACGGGTGCGGTGAATCTTCTGGATCCGCACGCGGTGGTACTAGGTGGCGCACTGTCTCGACTCGCCCCGTGGCTCCTGCCCTCGCTGCGGGCCGAGCTGGGCCGACGTATCGCTGGTCCCGGCTGCGCGGTCGTCGCCTCCCGCCTCGGGCCCGACGGGCCGCTGCTCGGGGCGGCGCATGCGGTGGTCCGGTCGGTGCTCGATGACCCGGTGGGGGTGGCGTGACGGGTGGGTTCTGTGGGTCGAGCGGCATGGGTGGGTCGAGTGGCATCAGGTAGGTCGGCTGAGGCCCGTCGTGGGCCGAGCGGGTCTGTGGGCAGAGCGGGGGTGTGGGCGGAGCGGGGGTGGGCTGCGGGAACCCCTCAGGGGCGCGCCAGGGGAGCCACGAACGCCACTGGTCTGGGCCAGTCGTGAGTTTGTGTCAGCCGAACGAGTGACCGACTTTTCCACAAGCGCCGTCCCTTCCACAGATGCGTGGCAAGCCCTTCCACCTCAGCGGATATGACCCGTACCGTAATTCGTGCGAGGCCGATCGGGCTTCGGCCCGAACCGCCCGCATGGCCGATACGAGGCGGCCGCACACAGCACAAGGATCCTGGCCGAACCCCAGGCACCGTGCCGATCAGCTGCTCCCCCCACGAGAGGCAGACCAGCCATGGATCGAGCAAGAGACCGAGCGAAGGACACCGCCGAGAACGAGGGCACCGCTGAGAACACGGCATCTGCACTCACGTCCCTGTCCGCGCTCGGCTCGAGCAGACGCCGCCTGCTCCAGGGCGCGGCACTCGCCGCAGTCCCCGCCGCGCTGCTGACCACAAGGCCACAGCCCGCTGTCGCGGAGACCCGCGCGGTCGACTACCCAGGGGCCGAATCAGTCCCGGCGAGCACCTCCAACTACACGGCCGCGAGCCGCCCCACCAGCTATCCGGTCGACTACGTGGTCATTCACGTCACGCAGGAGACGTACCTCGACACCCTCGCCATCTTCAAGAACCCGGCCAAGAAGGTCTCCGCTCACTATGTGGTCCGCTCCGCGGACGGACACATCGCGCAGTGCGTCCGCGAGCGCAACGTCGGCTGGCACGCGGGCAATTGGAGCTACAACACACGGAGCATCGGCATCGAGCACGAAGGATGGGTGGACAAACCGGAGTACTTCACCGACGAAATGTACGAGCGGTCCGCCGCCCTGACCGCGGCCATCTGCGAGAAATACAACATCCCCAAGAACCGCGAGTACATCATCGGCCACTCCGAGGTGCCGGGCGCCGATCACACCGATCCCGGTCGGTACTGGGACTGGACACGTTACATACGCATGGTCAACGTGTCCTGACAGCTCTCCGCTTTCCGATGACGGTGCAGGACGGCGTCGGGAACAGCGGCAGCCACAGCGTCAGCACCAGGAGCCGACAGCCCACGGCTGGCGCCGAATGGCGACGCCTGACCACGGTTGACGACGGCTGACCACGGCTGACGACAACTCAACATCAACCGGAGCAAGTGCGCGCACGCTTGTCGGCCATCGTTCCCGGGGTGACGATGGCAGCACCGCGTCGCCGTCCCGGGAGGCTCGACTTGACCGATTCATGGGTGGCCCTGGAACCCGGTACCGACCCTGCCGAGCGGGTGCGGACCATCCGAGTCGCGCACGAGCGGTTCACAGCGGCGGGCACCGTGGAGCGGCCCGTGCGCCCGGTGGTTGCCGAGTCCTGGCGCCGCTCGGTACGGGCACGGGTCAGCCCTGAGGACACCGGAGCCGCGGTGGAACTGACGGCCGGAGATCTGAGTGCGTACCGGGCGGAGCATCCGCTGTCCCGCGTGATGCCGTTGTTCCGTGAGCTGATGGGTGGCTTCGCCAAGGACGGGGAGCACCTGCTGGCGGTGTGCGACGCGCACGGCAGGCTGCTCTGGGTGGAAGGGCACCCGGCCACACGGATGCTGGCGGGGCGGATGAACTTCGTGGCCGGGGCACGGTGGGCGGAGTCGGCCATGGGAACGAACGCGCCCGGCACGGCGGTGGCTGTGGACCGGCCGGTGCAGGTGTTCGCGACGGAGCACTTCGTGCGCAGGGTGCAACCGTGGACGTGCGCGGCGGCGCCGGTGCACGATCCCCGGTCGGGCCGGGTCATCGGCGCCGTGGACATCACCGGAGGGGACGGTCTGGCGCATCCGCACAGCCTGGCGTTCGTCCAGGCGGTCGCGCGAGCAGCGGAGTCGCATCTCGCCCTCCTTGCGCCCCCGGTGGCGGACGACGGCGCACTGGAACTCACCGCGCTGGGGCGGGACGAGGCCATGCTCGTCGTCGGCGGCCGCAAGGTGCGGTTGAGCCGGCGGCACAGCGAGATCGTGGTGCTGCTCGCCCGGCACCCGGAGGGACTCAGCGGCGACGAGTTGTTGTGCGCGCTGTACGAGGACGAGTCGGTGACACCGGTGACGTTGCGGGCGGAGCTGGCGCGGCTGCGTCAGGTGCTCGGACCCGAGATACTGCGGTCGCGCCCCTACCGGCTGGGGGCGCCCGTCACGTCGGATGTCGTGACCGTCGAGCGCCGCCTGGGGTGCGGGGCGGTGACGGCAGCCGTGTCCGCGTACCCGGGGCCGTTGCTGCCGGGATCACAGGCGCCGGCGGTGGTGCGGTTGCGGCGGCGGCTGACGGATCAGGTGCGGGCGGCGCTCATCGCCCGGGCGGACCCGGATCTGCTGTCGGACTGGGTGCACGCGCCCTGGGGGGAGGACGATGTGGAGGTGTGGCGGGCGCTCGCGGCGGTAAGGCCTACGGCGCCCGTCGTGGCCCGGCTCCGGGCTCTGGACGACGAGCTGACGGCGGTGACCGTACCCAGAACAGGTCGACATCGCTGAGCCCGTACGGCTGTCGCACGAGGCACGGCTCCGCAACGTATATGCAACCTCCGCGTACCTAGCCTCCCGCGGAGAGCTGCCCAACGGCGGGCGGCGTGTCCGGGGAGGCAGTCAAGATGGCCCGTTACGCAGCGCCCGGTACGGAAGGCGCAGTCGTCTCCTATCAGGCCCGGTACGACCACTACATCGGCGGCGAGTACGTGGCGCCGGCGCGTGGGCAGTACTTCGAGAACCCGAGCCCGGTCAACGGACAGCCGTTCACCGAGGTCGCCCGTGGCACGGCAGAGGACGTGGAGCGTGCCCTGGACGCGGCGCACGCCGCGGCGCCCGCGTGGGGCCGTACGTCCGTGGGTGAGCGGGCGGCCATCCTGCGGCAGATAGCCGACCGGATGGAGGCCAGTCTGGAGACGCTCGCGGTGGCGGAGAGCTGGGAGAACGGCAAGCCGGTGCGGGAGACGCTGGCCGCCGACATCCCGCTGGCCATCGACCACTTCCGCTACTTCGCGGGAGTGATCCGCGCGCAGGAGGGGACGCTGAGCCAGATCGACGACGACACCGTCGCGTACCACCTGCACGAGCCGCTCGGTGTGGTGGCGCAGATCATCCCGTGGAACTTCCCGATCCTGATGGCGACATGGAAGCTGGCGCCCGCGCTCGCGGCCGGGAACGCGGTCGTCCTGAAGCCCGCCGAGCAGACGCCTGCCTCGATCCATGTCTGGCTCAGCGTGATCGGCGACCTGTTGCCGCCCGGCGTGGTCAACGTCGTGAACGGTTTCGGTGTGGAGGCGGGCAAGCCACTGGCGTCGAGCCCGCGGGTCGCGAAGGTCGCGTTCACCGGTGAGACGACCACGGGGCGGCTGATCATGCAGTACGCCTCGGAGAACATCAAGCCGGTCACGCTGGAGCTGGGCGGCAAGAGCCCGAACATCTTCTTCGACGACGTGTGGGCCGCCGACGACGACTTCCGTGACAAGGCGCTCGAGGGCTTCACCATGTTCGCCCTCAACCAGGGCGAGGTCTGCACGTGTCCGTCGCGGGCCCTGATCCAACGGGGTCACTACAGCGAGTTCCTGGAGGCGGCGATCGCCCGGACCGAGGCGATCAAGCCGGGGCACCCGCTCGACACCGACACGATGATCGGCGCCCAGGCCTCCAACGATCAACTGGAGAAGATCCTTTCGTACCTGGACATCGGCCAGCAGGAGGGTGCCAAGGTTCTGACGGGCGGCCAGCGCATCGACTACGACGGTGAGCTGGCCGGCGGCTGGTACGTGCAGCCCACGATCTTCGAGGGCAACAACAGGATGCGGATCTTCCAGGAGGAGATCTTCGGGCCGGTCGTGTCCGTGGCGTCCTTCAACGACTTCGACGACGCCATAAAGATCGCCAACGACACTCTGTACGGCCTGGGTGCCGGAGTGTGGACGCGTGACATCAACAACGCCTACCGCGCGGGTCGTGCCATCCAGGCGGGCCGCGTGTGGACGAACTGCTACCACTCGTATCCGGCGCACGCGGCGTTCGGTGGCTACAAGCAGTCCGGCATCGGCCGCGAGACGCACAAGATGATGCTGGAGCACTATCAACAGACCAAAAACCTTCTGGTGTCGTACTCGCCGCAGAAGCTCGGCTTCTTCTAAGAGCACGAGAGGAGGGCGCCTGACCTGGGCTTTGGCCATTCAGGCGCCTTCCGCTCGGCCCACTCAGCGCATAGCCCGGTTTGGCTTGCAATTTCCAGTTCCTCGCACGGCTATCCGCCATCTGACGGGCAACCTGCTCCCGGACGTTGTCCAGGAACTTGGCGTAGTGGCGGAAGAAACCGGCGGAGACTGGGAGCTGGTCCTGGAGACACTAGATGCCGTTGGGGCGACGAGGTCGGTCCATGAGCCCGAAAGGGCTTTTTGGCGACGAATCACCGAGGATGACCAATCGTCCTCGACCGGGTCCGCGCAGTGACGCCTGGGCAAGCTCTCAGCTCCCCAAGGCGTGATCAAGGCCATCCGTTGATCAGCCTTACGACACCCTTAGTCAGCGCGCTCCCGCGCTCCCGCTCAACTCCCACCGCGCATTCGGCCCGTCGTGCGCGGCGAACTCGCCCAGTCCATGCCTCTTCTTCCTCGGGAGCCCCGGATGTCTGGACTTCGCCTTCCGCCAGTTGGCCTAAGGGATGTCCCGTAAACGATCTCCGGTCGTTGTGGCGGCGGTCCTCCGGCAGGCGCCGGTCATCTTGTGCAGGCGGACGATGCCGAGCGTGACGGCTGCACGTAGGCTGCCCCTGGCTCGGCCTAGTCACTGGGACAGGCTCGCCTGGGGGTGATTTAGCTGATAGCTCGTCATCGGCCCGTAGCTGTGGGATCAGCGGCTCGCCGGGTGGGCAGAGTTCTGGGGCTGGGCGCGGCTGCGGCGGCCGTGCTGACGGGGCTGCTGTTGTCGCCTTTCGTGCTGGAGGACATCGCAGGCTCCGAGGGGGTGGACTGGAACAGGCTGGGTCAGGTAGGCGCGGCGTACGGCTTCACGTCGGCGATCGTCTCGGCCTTCGCGTTGGTCGGCGTCGCTGTTTCGCTAGTTGTTCAGAACCGCCAGGCCAGGGCGGACCAAGTCCAGGGAATCCGCAGTTTCTACCTTGAACTAGTACGCCTGGAACTTGATGACATGGCGCTCTATCAGCCCGTTTGGGGCGCCACGGACATTGCCGATCCCCATGAGCGCAAGCGGCACGTATACGCCGATCTCTTGATGAACTATGCGTGGATGGGCTTCGAGATCGGAACCATTCGCGAACCTCTCCTGCGCGACATGCTGGCGGGGATGTTCACCGGAGAGGCTGGGCGGCACTACTGGAGCAGGGCCCAGGTCTCGTGGATCGCCAGCTCGTCCGGTAGCCGTATCGGTCGTCGGTTTCTGGCCATCGTGGGTGAGGAGCACGCTCGCGCTGTCGCTGCCGGACCACCGACGCCGTCGGCCGTCGCACCTCGTCCACCTGACGTGCCCGTCACGGGAGCGGCGCCCGCATGGCGGACGTCAGTGGGCGCCCTGATCGGTCTGGGCGCCGGTTTGGCGCTGGGATCGCTCCTGCGCAGCCGCCGCTGAAGGCGGCTGTCGGCTACGGTTGGATGATCACGGTGTGGCTGGTGTGATCACGGCGTCGGAGCCGTTTGGGACAGCCCAGTTCTCCGGACTGAGCCCGCGCTGCTTCGGGAAGCTAGTGGGCGCGGTACGGAGTGAGGGGGCCGACGCGGTTGGGCGTGGACGGCCCTGGAGCCTACCCCTTGAGGACCGAGTGCTGCTGGTCACGACCTACTGCGCACCAAACTTGACTAGGCGGCAGCTGGCCCTGCTGTCGGCATCTCGAAGTCGGCGTCAGACCGGATCATCGACAACCTTGGCCGCTGCTGTCCCTACAGCCGCGGCGCTGGTTCGCCAACGACGCCGTGCTGGTCAGCTGGAGGCCGATCTGCTCGTAGTCGCGGATCGCGAGCGTGTCCTCGTCGGTCCGCCGGTCTACCGGTCCACCGATCCAGGCGAGGACGGCCTGGAGGATGCTCTCGTACGGCTCGCGGTCGAGCGGCAGCTCCGCCGTGACCAGGCCGTCGGGGTCGTACAGGACGGTGTGGCTGCTGTTGTGCATGGCGGGCCTCGCTGCTGGGGCGTCGTCGCGCGGGTGGCCTGCGGTCACCGCCGAGGGTCCTCGCTGCCCTCGTTTCCGTCCTCCTGGTCCTCGGTCCGCTGGGCGAGGAACCGGGCGAAGCCGCGGCCTGCTTGGGCTGGCAGGGTTGGGGAGGGTACGCGGTGGGCGGGCGGTTAGAGAGCGCGGCACTCTGGGGCTGGCACGGTGAAGTCGGTGTGTGAGGGCGAGGCGGCGCCCCGGGGCCGTTCGGCTGGTGGGGCTGTGGCTGCTGCCCTTCGTCGGCTACTCCGCTTCGTCGGTGGGTTCGAGCCCCGTGGGGTGGTCGTGGTCTCTGTCGGTGCGGATGGGGGCGGCGGCGTGGATGAGTTGGCGGAGCCCGCCGAAGTAGACCTGATGGTCGGCCATGGCGGGCAGGATGGCGGCTAGGTGACCGGTCAGCACCGGGAACTCCTCGGGGTCGAGCGCGGCCAACGCCCGCCGTGTCGCAGCCTGGGCGGACTTCGGGTCACGGTGGTCGACGAAGCTCGCGCTGCCCAGGGTGAGCAGGTAAAGCCGCCGGTAGCAGGTGAACGCCTCCTCGGCGGTCATGCCGGCCGCAAGAGAGTCGGCGAGCTGCGGCTCGACCAGGCGCTTCAGCAGTTGCGGGCCGAGCCAGGGCCGACTGCCGCGCAGGGCGACCAGGCCCGGATGGGCCGTCAGTAGCTCGTACAGCGCGGTGAAGCGGGTCTCGGTGGCGGTCGCCCAGTCGGTGCCTGGCGAGATCTCGGGCAGGTGGGCGGCGAGTTGGTCGGTGACCAAGTCCAGCAGACCGGCCAGGTCGGTGCAGCGGCGCTGGAGCGAGGCGACGGAGATGTCCAGCGCGGAGGCGAGGGTGCGGAAGCTGAGTGCGCCGGGACCTTGCTGATCCACCAGCCACAGGGCTGTCTCGGCGATGCGTTCGGGAGTCGCGAGGTCCAGGGAAGCGGATTGCCGTGGCATATGAGTCAGTGTACGGTACGGCGTATCGTCACGGTGGGTTTTCCTTTCCTCACGGAGGCGCCATGCCCGGCACCACGGCGCTCGACCCGCTGTTCACGTTCACCGCTGTGAACGCTGGTGCCTCCACCGACCGGCACCTGGTCAACTTTGCGGTCGGCTTCCTCGCTGCCATCCGAGTTCTCGACTTCCTCGACCGGTACCCGCCCCAACGCCGCTGGTCGCGCTGGACCGGCTGCCCGCCGCTGACTACGCCCCGGCCCGGGTGCCGACCCCGATCCTCCGCTTCGGCCCGGCGCTCAATGGCTACCGCGTCCAGCAGGACGGCCGACTGGACGCCGAGCGGTACTGGCGCGACGCCGGGGCGACCCGGCGGCCTGGCTCCGGGCCGGGATACGTCTGGCCCGATTGCCGTCTCGCTGGCCCGGCTCGGCTCCGCCTGGGGTGCCGCCGTCACCCCGGCACCGTCCGCGGCGGGGTGGTCTTCGGCGGAACCCGCGAAAGCAACGCCGGGGCCCTGGTCCACTACGACTCGATCACCCGGGAGTTCTCCGCCGGGATCTTCGACCAACAATTCGTCGCTCAGCTCGTGTGCAACGTCTGGGCGGTGGTCCCCGTCACGGGCCGGCGGGGCGACCATCGTGTGGTGGCACCACTAAGTGCCGGCCGACGAACAGCACCGCCAGCCGTACGGCTACCAGCCCCAGACCGTTGCGCACTGCCAGCGGATCAGCCTGCGGCCGGAACCCAGTGGCGGACTGCTGTTCGACCCATTCGACCCAGCCAACTTCCACGTGGTCGGGCCCTGCCCCGGTCAACGGCGGATCACCTTCACCCTCTTCCTGGCACTCACCACCACCGGCCAGCACATCGCCTGGTCCTGACCTTCTCCCAGCAGGAGCAACAACGTGCACCAGCTCACGTACGGCGACATCAAGGCAGCAACCGACCGGATCGCCGGACGCGTCCGCCCCGTCACCCTTGCCCCCGTCGACCCCGGCGCTATTCGCACCGCACACCGTGACCCCGTGGACGCCCGCGAGCCACAGGACTGCGAGGTATGGCTCGCGCTGGAGTACATGCAGCACACCGGCTCCTTCAAGGCCCGCGGCGCCCAGAACTTCATCCAGGCCCACCGCGAAACCGGCACCCTCCCGGACACGGGGGTGACCATCGCCTCCGGCGGCAACGCCGGACTGGCGTGCGCGTGGGCGGCCCAGCAACAGGGCGTGCGGGCCACGGTGTTCCTCCCGGCCACCGCCCCGGAGGTCAAGATCGCCAGGCTCCGCGGCTATGGCGCGGACGTGCGCCTGGTGGGCTCGGAGTACGCCGAAGCGCTCGGCGCCTGCGAGAACTTCGCGGCCACGACCGGTGCACTTCCCTCCCACGCCTACGATCACCCCCTGATTGCCGCCGGGGCCGGCACCCTGCTGCAAGAGATCCGCGCTCAGGTCCCGGGTCTGGACACCGTGGTGGTCGCCGTCGGCGGCGGCGGCCTGTTCGCTGGCATCGCCACCGCCGCCCAGCACCACGGCATCCGAACCGTCGCCGTGGAACCGGAGAACTGCCGCGCCCTCAACGCCGCCCTCAATGCCGGCCACCTCGTCGACGTCACCGTGGACTCCGTCGCCGCCGACTCCCTCGGCGCACGCCGCACCTCCGCCATGGCGCTGCACGCCGCCCAGCAGGAACGCGTGCGCTCCGTGCTCGTACCGGACAGCGAGATCATCCGAGCCCGCCAGGCACTGTGGGACCACCGCCGCATCGCCGTGGAGCACGGAGCGGCAACCGCACTCGCCGCCCTCACAACCGCGCCGCACCATGTGCCCGATGGCGACCTCACCACCAGTCCCACCGGGCCGTCCCACAACTACCACCCCGCCAATGGCGAGAAGGTCGCCGTCGTGCTGTGCGGAGCGAACACGGACCCAGCACAACTCACCCGGTAAGCCCCCCCCCGCCCCACTGATCCACCAGCTCGATTGGAGAAGCCCTGTTCCTGGCACGTGCCAGCCACAGGTCGCCCGGCAGATCCTGCGGCGTGGTCCTTCTCGGCTGCGCTGCATGCTGCCCTGTGTAGGGCCTGCGGTTGTGTAGGGCCTGCGGTGGACTGTCGTCGTCGGACAGGCCCGTCCGTCCCACGCGGTGGCGTGGTGGCTTCGGGACCGGTCCCGCTGTGCGGCCTGGCGGCTGTCGACCGCACGGCGGGCTTGCGTGATCAGGTTCGCCGGTGGAACCAGCCACAGCCCCTGCCCGGCTTGGAGTCGTCCTCCGGCTCCGGCGCCGCGACAGCCTGGAGGCGACCTGCTTCGGCGGCGGCCTCTCGTGGGCGATGTCGTCGGCACGGCAAGGGCCGCACGACGACGACTGGCACAGCCTAGCTGTAGTCCTTGGCCGTGATCGCCTTTCGGTAGTAGCTCTCGTACCGGCGCGGCGTAGATCCGTGAGCACGTGCCGGGTGGAGCGAGCGTTCGCCCACCTGCACTGGTTCCGTCGCCTGCGAATTCGTGGGGAGATTCGCGACGACATCCCCGAAGCTCTTCCCGCCCTCGGATGCAGCACATCTGCTGGCGGCACCTGACCTCATCGCGACATGGGCCGTATCCGGCGTTCGCACCCGGCTACGGCCGTGCCGAGCTGAATCCCGTTCCCCCGAGCCACGCGCTACTTCGACGCAGCCGGTAAACCGATGATGATGCCGGGCCAGGGCACGAGCACGGGTATCGTCCCCGCCGCCAACCCCGGTACATCCGGCGGCGGTTCAGGTGGCGGCGCGGACGGCGAGGACTAGGGCACGGGGAACGACAGCGGCCAGTGACGCATGTAGGACCGGTTCTGGTCGTGACGAAACTCGACGACCCCACGGCCGGCCCGACCTGGTGATCAACGAGCTGCACTACCGGGACATCCCGGTAGTGCTGTTCGATTCCGGCGACTTCCTCGCCACCCTGTCGCTCACGTCCACACTTAATGACGAGGGCCTGGCAAGAACGCTGACGACGCAGGCTGTGGGTGGGAAGCTATCGAGTGCAACAGCTGTGGTGCAAGGCGGGCGGTTGGGCTGGCTTCACCGTTTTGGGTCGGTGAGCGTGGCGTGGGCGGCGGCGCGTGTCAGCTCGGGGCGGCTCAATACGTCGGTGGTGTCGATGAACTGGTCGACGGCCCCGATCATCGGAAGGGCACGGACGGTGGGGTCGGTGATGCGGGTGGCCAGTGCGGCGGTGAAGCGTTCGGCGTGCAGGACCTGGAAGGGGCGGCTGTGGTAGGGCCGTGTGGCCGGGTCCACCGGGTCGGTGAGGGCGAGTTCATTGTGCAGGCCAGCGATGGCCTCGTACGCGTGGGCCAGGTGCTGTTCGCGGCTATGCCAGTCGGTGGCGGCGAGGGCGGCGGTGAAGTGCGGGGTAAGTTCGCAGGCTTGACGGGCGCGGTTGAAAGCGGAGCCAAGCCATTTGCTGTAGGGCGGATAGCGGCGGTCCATGAGCAGGCAGAGCCGCATCAGATCGCGCACCAGCCGCGCGGCGACGACGGCGGAGCCGAGTTCGTCGCCCACTTCGCCGCAGCGGCCGACGAAGGCTTCTTCCTGGGAGATTCGCTGCCACTGGCAGGCGAGCAGGTAGAGCCAGAGATCGTGGGGGTACCAGGCAAGGTTGGCGCGGGCCAGGGCGAGCTGTCCGAGCCCGTCGTGGAAGACGGCGCCGGCGGTGACCTCGGCGAGGCGCTGCGTGGGAGTGGCCAGCCAGTCCGCCAGGGTGACGTCCTTGCGCGGGTCGAAGCCCAGTTGTGCGGTGAACCACGTGGCCGGATCGGTGACGTCGACGCGGTGGTGGACGGGCCCGCCAGTCGCCTGCATGACCCCGATGCCCACGTCGCCGGTGTGGGCGAAGTGGGTCGGGTAGCCGTAGAAGGTCTTAGGCAGTCGGTCGGAGAGCAGTGCGCTGAGCCGCTCGCCGTGGCGGGCGGCGTCCTGCGGGCTCAGGAAGATCTGTAGACGGGGACCCCACTCGTGGTCCGCGGAGCGAGCGGTGTCGAATCCGAGGACTTCCGAGCCGCTGCCGAGACGGGCGGCGGAGTGCGCCGCCCCTGGGACTGCTTCGTCCAGCAGGGGGCGTACGGCTTCGAGGTAGAAGCGGCGGGAGAGCTCCAGGCCGGGAATGAAGACGGGCGTGGTCATGCCGGGGAGGGTGCCGGATCAACGTGTGGTTGGTCGAGGGGTTTTCCTTGCCTGGCAGGTCAGCGCTCAGCCGGGTCATCAGGTCGCAGTTGACGGCGCATGCGGCCTGCGGTTCCTCGGTCCGTTCGTACAGCTGGAGTCGTAGGTTGACGGCTTGTTGTTTCAGGGCGGTGATGCGGAGCTCGAGCTGCTCGATGTCGTCCGGGGGCGCCGAGCCCGGACTCGCGCCAGGCTTGCTCACCGAGGAGCTGGGAGAGTTTCTTATCCAGTCGCTTCATGCGGGCGCGCGTCCAGCCGGGGAGCGTTGTCAGCTGTTGGGGTCGGCCAGCAGGGAGGCCCGGATGGTGGCCGGTCCGCCGCCGGGTCCGGCGGTGGGTTGGGCTGCGACGGTGTGGAGGTCGGCAAGCAGGTCGCGGTGGAACATGGCGCCATTGCACTGATCAAACGTGCGGCCCAACATCGGGCTGCGACGCCAAGGCACGGGCAGCGATCCTCAGTTGCGCTATCCACGTCCCTTCGTCGAGCCCCAGCCTGTGCTTGATGCAGCACGCGCACGGAGGGAGCAGTGCCCGAAAAGCTCGTTCCTCCTCGGTCTCGACCTTCAAATCCGACCACTCGTCCGATGCCATCTCGCCGAGCCCCGCCTCTCCGGCGGCGAAACGTGCAGCCAGCCTGCGCAGCGCGAATCGCAGGGCCAGGTGGCGGTCGGGCAAGGCAATCCCTGCTTCGGCAACAGCCTGCTCGAACGCGTCGCGGATGTCCCGGGGATCCGCGTGACGCGGCAGGCCGGTGAGCTCACGCAAGGCCGGTGTATCCATTCCCGCTGCGAGTGCCTGAGCAGCGGCCATAGGGAGGTCTTCCGGAGACACCTGCGATCGAGGAAGAAGGTTCGCTGCTCGGCGATCTGTGCCAGCGTGGCGGCTGTGTACGGCACAGTGTTGGAAGGCGGGGCGTCCGGGTCGGCCCACAGCAGCCCCGCGCACTTATCCAGTTCTCGGTTGTAGGGTCGGCCGCACCAGGTGTGCACGAGGAAGAGAAAGCCGATACGTGCTGGGCCGTCGTTGCGGCGGTGGACAACATGCACGAACTCGAGATCTGCGTGCGTGATGTGGACGCCGACCTCTTCGGCGGACTCGCGAACCGCTCCTTGCAGCACGGGTTCTCCATCCTCGAGATGTCCCCTGAGCGGGCACAGCAGGCCGTCTGCGTAGCCGGTGTTGGCGCGTTCCATGAGCAGGATGCGGCCGTCGGCTCTGTGCAGCAGGACGTAACGTCCACGATGCTGCGGTAGCGGTTGGGCATGGGCGCTCTCCGGGCTCGTGGGCTCGTGGTGGACGGGGTGCGTCAGCCGGTGGGGTTCGGTGGTGTGGTGGGGTGCGGCACCATGGGGAGCCGTGGCGCGTACTGGGCGGCTTGGGAGCGGAACATGGCCGCGTAGCGGCCGTCGGCGGTGATGAGCTGGTCGTGGGTGCCGGATTCGGCGAGGCGGCCTTGGTGGAGGACGTGGATGGTGTCGGCGTGGCGGACGCCGGACATGCGGTGGGTGACCAGGACGACAGCGCGCTCGGGTCCGGCGAGTTCGCGGATGCGGTCGAAGGCTTCGATCTCGGCTTCCGGGTCGAGCGCGGAGGTCGGTTCGTCGACGATGAGGAGGCCGTGGGAGGGGGAGGTCTGCGTGCGCCAGTGGGCGCGGGCCAAACCAACTTTCTGCCATTCGCCGCCGCTGATCTCGGATGCGCCGCGGAACATGCGGGCCAGTAGCGTCTGAGAGCCGTGCGGGAGCTTGTCGATGACCGGTGTGGCTGCGGCGTAGTCGAGGCAGTCGCGTAGTTGCTGCGTGGTGGGTTGCTGGTGGGGGCGTCCGAGCTGGACGTTCATGGCGGCGGTGACCGGCCACCGCTGGAAGTCCTGGGTGAGCAGCGTGACGCGTTCGAACACCGCGAAGCGATTCAGGTCGGACAAGGGAGCGTCTCCCCAGTACACGTGACCGGTGTGGGGCAGCAGCAGTCCGGACAGGACCTTCATCAGCGTGGACTTGCCCGAGCCGTTCTCCCCGACGATCGCGGTGACCGAGCCCAGCGGGATATTCAGGGACACGCCGTCCAGGGCGGGTTCGTCCCGGTCGGGGTAGCGGTAGCTGATCTTCTCCAGTCGGACCGTGGCAACGTGAGACGGAACTTCGTGCCCGCCCTGGGGGATGGCGTGGTGAGCGGCTTGGACGAGGAAACGCTCGTGGTCGCGGACGTAGAGGCTCTCCTCGTGCAGCTGGTTGACGTGCATCACCAGTGCGCCGAGGCTGGCTGACCCCGAGCGCACCGCGATCACCGCGGTGCCGGCGACCGCCAGCTCCATGCGGCCGGACATGATCAGCCAGATCATGGCCGCGTAGGTGGCGGCCATCGCCAGGCCCGACAGGGCTGCGGCTACCAGCTCGGTGATGGCTTTGCCATCGGCCAGGCGCCGCTGCTCGGCTTCGGCGCTCTCGGCCATGCGCCGGTAGCGGTCCAGGAGGAAGGACCCGACACGGTGCAGGCGGACCTCCTGTGCGGCGCTGCGTTCGGTGAGGAGGTCGCCGATCAGGCGGCTGGCGCGCAGGTGTTCCACCCAGGTCATCACCGACGCGTACCGCTCCTGGGCCACCCGCATCGCGCCCCACCCCCGGGGCGCTGCGATGAGCAGCAGCAGGGGCAGCAGGACGGGGTGCAGGACGGCCAGGACGCCGGCGGTGGCGATCAGGCTGATACTGCCGTTCAGCGCAGCCACGCAGGCGCCGATCATCCGGCGGGCCGCGGTGGCGCCTTGCTGGGCGACGTCGATCAGGCGGCGGAAGTCGGGGTCTTCGATGGCTTCCAGCTCCACCGCGGCGGCCGCTTTGAGATATTCGGTGGTGGCCACGCGTTCCACCAGGGGTTCCAGGCGTCCGGCCCGGGAGGTGGACCAACCCGCGAACCCCGCCCGGGCGATGGCGACCGCGGCGACCGCGGCCAGAGCGGGCAGCGCAGCGCGCAGCCGCTGCTGCGGGTCTCCTGCTCCGAGCAGGGCGTGCATGACCGCGTTGACAGCGAGCAGGCTCACCGCGGCTGTGATCCCCTGCCCCACCTCGCTGATTCCCACGCCGAGCAGCGAGGAGCGGTCCGCCCGCCAGGCGCGGCGCAGCGTGGCCAGTACCAGCTGCGGCATCGCCCTGATCGCGGTGACCATCGTCAGGTCGAATCGTGCCCGATCGTGCTCGGACCAGCCCATGTCGTAGCGCAAGGGCCCGCCAAACAGCTGCTCCTCGGCCTCGGACACCTGCGGTTCTGGGCTGCGTACGCCGTGCAGATAGCGCCTCACTCGGTACCCTCCGGGGTCAGGGCGGGCCAGTTCAGGGCAAGAAGCGAAGGTTCTTCGACCAGCATGCGGAAGACGGCCGCGATGTAGGTGTGGTAGCCGTGGAGGGGCGTTCTGTATCCATCGCCAGCGAGCTGGTGTGTCGGGGCAGCTCAGCGCGTAAGCCTGCCCGGTTTATGGCCGGGCGTCTCGGCTCCGGTGGTGCCGTGACAGACCGTATGGTCCCTCCATGCACAACCGAACTGTACTGAGGTCGGGCTGTGTTCGCGCCGTAGCCCGGCGGGTTGGGTGTGAGTTGCCGTGCCGACTCGGCGGGTGGGACATCGTGCCGCTCACGCACCTTGCTCCTCTTCGCGCTCCAAGTGTTCGCCATCGGTGTCATCGCCCACCTTGTGTCTGTGCGGCCGCGACTGATCATGATCCCGCCTGTCGTGCGCTACTAACAATCGGTCGACACCGACGGGTACTGGGGGCATCGCCCAACTACGGGGCGGTGCCGGCGATTATCGGGGGTGAAGTGCGGCCCGGCTCCGGGGGGGGTGAGCGTGCTCATGTGCTGGTGTTGGGGGGGCGGCAGGGCGGTCGGAGGATTCCGTCCCGGTAGCGGGTGTGGTGCTTCTCGTCGAGGTGCGGCTCTCCTCGTGGGCTGGGGTGGCGTAGCGCACCGGGTGGCAGCTGATGAGGAAATCTTGGTTGCCCGTGCTGCTGTCCGAGCGCGCATGGAGAGGCTGGCCTTCGGTCAGCGGCCGGTCAGTGGAGCAGGATCTTTCGTCACCACAGCGTGGGGTTCTCCTCCGGCTGGGGGGCGCCGGGCAGCGTGGGGTACTGCGGCGACCAGCTCCCAGGTGACGTAGTGGGTGGCCATGGTGAGCAGGAGCTGGGCTGTGGCGTAGGCGTCGAACGCGGCGCGGTGGCGCTAATGGGGTGCGGCGGACAGGTCCGGCTTGACGTGGTCGATCAGGGCGTCGAGGAAGCGGTGGCGCAGGTTGGGGTAGATGGTCTTGACCAGGCGGAGTGTGTCGAGGACTCCGGCGGGCTGCCATCGTGGCAAGTGCCTGGACAGCATGCCGTAGTCCACGTGCGCGTAGTGGGCGCAGATGCAGGTGGTGCCCAAGAACACGTGGTCGGTTTCGGTCCTCTCCTCCTAGCAGCTCCGCTTCGCCGGGTGATCGTTGGACAGGCTGTGGATCTTGTTCGTCGCGAAGGCCGTCACGGGGTGGTGCGGTCTGGTCAGCCACCAGCCTGCTGTGCTTGTGTCCGCTCGTCCGTCGCGCACGGGAGCACGGCGAACTCGACCAAGTCGGGCGGGTTGCCCCCGTTGCCTTCGACGTCGACGACGAGCAGTGGGGGCCAGGTGGTGAAGTGCACGGTGCGGGTGTTCCGTTCTGTGCTGCCGGGCCGAGGGGGCCCGGCCGTGCTGGCGGTAGAGGCGCGATTTTGTCCGATCGTTGCTTTGGTAGGCGAAGAGCTGGTGGAGGTACTCGCGGGATCGTTCGTCCAGGCCTCCGACGATGATGGCGCGTTCGGTGGTGTCGCTGGGACCCGTCGCGCCCAGTGACCGCGCCCGAGTTTCGACTTCTGCTGCATCGGGGGTGGTCCGCGCCGAGCGACACAGCAAAACCGCGTGGAATCGGGCCAGCCCCTCACAACCACCGCTGCCCCGCACTGGCGTGTGGTCAAAGCGGTGACAGTGGGGCACGTCCGCCTGCTTGCCGGTGATCACTTCGTCCACTTCGGCGAGGAGCCCTCAGTTGCGCGGCACGGCCTCGACGGGCTTTTACTTCCCGACCTCACCAGCTACCACGACGGGCCGAAGTCTCCCCTCCGGTCGCCCAAAAACTCGTCCGTGTGATGCTCCGCGACCAGGGTGCCTGGTGCCAGCTGGAGGTCGGTGACGTATTCACCCGTGCACCGTCGAGTGGGATCAGTACATGTACGTAGGCAGCGACTGGCCCTGCGCGGACGTCGTGGCGCGTACCAGGGAACTCGACCTCTTCCCGGAACCGCTGATGGCCGCACCCCAAGCGGCCGAGTTCGACGAAGCGGAAGCGACGGAGCCAGCCGACGAGCACTTCTGGATACGCGTGCACACCGCGCGAGGCCGGGCAAGGTCTGTAGAAACGGCTTGTCTCCAGATCGGATGTCAACCACGATCACCTACGACGACCAGAGAGGGCCATGCCGTCTGGGCGCCCCGCTTCGCTCCGCACCGATGGCGCGTCGCCGCACCGCAGTGCCCGATGGCCGTGACCGACCGCCCCCCCAGGAAAGCCAACCCGTGCAGCAGACCGCACTCGTTCCCTACGCCCACCTCCCTCAAGCGCACCATGATCGCCACGTCCTGACCAGTACCATCGACGTTTACGGCGCCGCCCACTGGTTGCTTGCCGAACGCGCTCCGCAACCCGGCGCCGACGTCCTGCCCTTTGACGCACTTGTCGTTTCCGTCGATCCGGGCGGCAACGTCGAACTCAGCGAACTGAACGCCGTGCGTGCCCGCTGGCCGCACCTGGACCGCCTGCCTGACCGCGGGTTCGTCATCACCGCGTCTCGCGCCCGTCGGCACGAGGACACGCACCAGGTCCAGATCTTCGACGCGCTCGGCCGCGAGACCTCGTCTTTCACCGTCGGAGACGCCATCGAGCACCTGCTCGTGGACGAGACCGGCCAGATCTGGGTCGGGCACTTCGACGAGAACCCGATCGGGATCCACCGCTGGAGCTCCACAGGTCGGCACACCTGGACGTCAGACGCCACCGACATCCCCGGTCTCTTCGACTGCTACGCCCTGAACGTGTCGGGCACCACCGCCTGGGCGTGCCCCTACACGGACTTTCCGCTCGTCGAGATACGCCCCGACCGCACCGATCGGCCGGTGAGGGTATGGGCAAACCGCGTACGAGGCGCCAAAGCGGTGGCAGTCCACGGTAAGCAGGTCGCCTTCTACGGTGGCTACGGCGAGCAGCGGGACCGACTCGCCCACGGAAGGATCAGTGAAACATCCGTCGAGCCAACGGACGTCGGCCTGCTCACCCTGCCCGGTGGCCCTGCCACCGGCCGCCGGCGGGTTGTCGGCCGAGGAAGCAGGATCTACGTCCAGGCCGAACCGTTCACCACTTGGGGCGTGTTCGACCTCAGCTGCTGATGCCCCTTCCGACCTCGCAGGGAGCAACCTGCCGCCGTCCTTCGTCCACCGGATCACTGAGTACGACTCGGCAGACTGTGACGAAAACGGCCCGCTGGGTCGCCTACGCCCGACGTGCTCGGGCGGAGTACCTCACCGCCCGAGCCGGTGATGCGGAGCCATCGCCACAACCAGCACGCCGTCGATGCGGAACGGCGCCGCGGCCGCGAGGCAGCCATCGACGCCTCACTCGTCCCACCGCCCCGCCTGGGCGACGACCTGCGGCGGCACTCGCTGTTCGCACTGCCCGACGTTCGCACTGCCCGACACCGACGCTGACGGCGAGTCCGTTCCCGGACCGGTACAGGAAGGACCGCAGTAACTAGCAACTAGAAAACGCTGCCGCTCCGGCCCTGCCCCGGTCCGCGACCGGCTGGCAGCACTGGTGCCGCACCCGCAACCTGTTCGTCCCGGCCCCTGCGATGGACCGGGCCGCGTTCCGTCTTCTGAACAGCGGAAGCAGAAGCTGCACAACCTGCGCCGCTCAGTTCCTTGCCCTCGAATTCCTCGCCAGCGCATTGCCGTTCGCGGCCGACGGCTACCAGTCGAGATGGCGGTTCTGGCCGTACGGGAGGCGGACAGTCTGCTGGCCACGGCGCTGCGCTACGCACGCTTCCTTCAGCGGGGCGGCTACCCCGTTTCACCCCACGTGCGGGCCATGACAGGTACTTGAGCGCTCTGGCCGACGTCGTCGACGCCGCCCAACAACATCCTGCGGTCACGACCGTGACCGTGACCGTGATCCGGCGCGACGGCCAGGCCCTGCTCCGCCAGGAGAGCCGGGGGCGGCAGGCGGCCTGGGCGCTCGCCGCGGAACGGACGCGGCCATATACCGCGCAGGAGGCTGTCGCGTTCCTGCGCCTCCGCCAGGCGCTGTGCCGCGCACTTCCGCAGCACCGGCAGAAGCGGGAGGAGATTGCCGCCCTCGCACGACCGCTTATGCCCGCGCAGGTACAGCAGGCCCGCATCGACTGGCCGCACCCGCACCCCTGGCCCCTGCCGGTACAGCGTCTGCCCTTGGGCTACGGCTCCCTGAGCTCCTTCAGCCAGGCCGCGTAGACGGTGACGATCCGCTCGGCCTCCTCGAGGTCGGCGGTCGCCAGCTGCGCCTGGTCGGCGAGCGCGGCCTGACGGCCAGCGGTCAACTCCTCGATCCGCTCATCGTCGGGTACCGGCGCCCCGCGTTCGGCGGCGATCTGGGTGCTGTACCAGGCCACCACGTCCCGGACGATGTCTGCCGCCTCCTGCTCCGCGCCGCCTTCCAGGTAAGAGAAGTCCGAGCTGTCGGGCATGGCTACCGCCTCTTCAGGTTGATCTTTCCAGGAAACGGTCATCGTCTCCCCGGCCCCATCCGGCGGCACCGTACCCGGACGCGCCGCATCCGCGTACACGACACCTTCGCACCGTCCGGTGCCCGGGGAAAGCTGCCCCAAGGGGCCGCCGTACGGCATAGGTTGGCCTGGGGTGTTCAGCAAAATTGTGCGTGAGACGTGGCAGGCCGGGATCTGCGGGCCCTATTCAGCACGAACGACCGGAACTTGGAGGCCGCGAAGGCGTTCACCAACCGGCAGTCACAGTGGGAGCTGGCCGCGGCCGCGCTGGCGCGCATATGCGGCGGATCACCAACCCTACGCCGGGGTTCGATGTCGAAGACCTGGGATGCCCGCGCCACAGCGTCCTGGTGTTCCACGGGGTCGGCGGGATCGGCGGGATCAGCGAGACGACCCTGTCCCACACGCTGTAGGCCGCGCTCACCGGCGCCGGCCAGCGGCCCGCGCAGCGGGGCGAGCCCGCCCGGCCCCGGGAGCAGATCCTGCCCGTACGCATCGACCTCGCCCGCTCCGCGGACGTCTGCCCCGGCCCTGCGCCTGAGCGAGCGGCCCTTCGTCCGGTACAACCCGTTCGAGTGAGCGGCGCCCGCCTGGAACACTGGGGCTACGCCAGCAACGGTGGGCGTCAAGTGAAGACCATCGTCGTCGCTCAGTGCGCACGGAAGTCTTCGGACGGACGCTATGGTGCCGACCACGGCCAGAAGGTTGGCGTCATCACTGCCTTCTGCAAGCACATGAACAAGTGCCTCAACTGGGTAAACGAGTGACGAAGATGGATAGAGAGACCGCAGAACAGCAGGCTGACATCACTCGTCTGCTGCTCCACCACTTTCAGGCGCCTCTCACCGGCACGTTGTATGTCCGAGGCGTCTTGCCCGTCCCTGCTCCTCCTGAAGCCATCCGTATCGTCACAGGGCCAGCGGACGCCTACATTTCAGGACATTTGACGGCCTATGAGATCCCTTTGCGAACAAACGACGCCGTCGTCACGGCGTACGACATCACCGGGATACTGCGCACGCTGAACGCCAGCACGCACACCTACTCGAGCGATCATGTCGGCAGATTGATGGGCATGTCCCTGATCCAGGTGGACCCCATCTCTGTCGAGGCAGCATCGCCTACGGCAGACGACAATGCGTTCACCATCCTGCGCACCCTCGTGCACCCCTTCACCGGAGAGCACACGGACCCGCGGCTGCGCGGATTCCTCTTCCTGGATCAGGACCGACTGCGGCTCTACCTAGACACCGAGGACCGCACGGGCGTGATCGCGGCAGACGTGCGGCCCTCTGGCGCCGTCACTGCGCTTCTCTCGGCACTTCCCTCGTTGATCACCGAGGAGGAACGCATGTCCGAGGACAGCACAGATCCCCATTGCACCCACGTGCTGGACCTCACCAGCTGGTGAGAGGCCGATAGACCCGCTACCGCGGACCGCCCGCCGCAGCACGCACATGGTCGGGAACGAGTCGCGCTCCGGGCGCAGCGGGTCCTGTACGAGCACGGGCAGAGCCCTCGCCACTCCGGGGCACTCGGCATCGAAGGTTCTGGGGCAGCGCGTCCCGGTACATCCCAGACCCTCACCCCCTCCCCCGGGAACCCAGAAGGCGTTCGAGGCGCCGGTCAGCTTGTGGCAGGCGGTCAGCCGGTCAACCACCGCGCGCGCAGTCGCCTCGGTGGCTGCCTCCACGGTGATCCGGGCCAGACCAGGCTGTGTCAGATGGGCGGGACGGTACGTCACTGGAGAACTGCGTCAAATCACCGCTTTCCTCTTCGTCTTCCGGCAGTGACTACAGCAACGGCTCCGCAGATGGCTCCAGCGATTCCACAGGCGAGAATTAGAGCGAGACCCATCGTCAGCCTTGCGCTGAGACATGGCCTTTCAGCTATGTGCTGCGAACACTACGGTAAGCATTAGGTGCGGTCATTCCATAGGTGGGTGACCAGCCCGTGACGCCCCCCCCGAAGCGCAGCCGCCTATGGCGCCGATGTCGCACTGAACACCATAAGTTATGGGCAGAGACCAAGGCCCTGCGAGACCCGCAGGGCCCAGCATGCTTCGGTCTTAACGGTGCTTGAACTGCTTGTATCGGATGACTGCTATCCCGGCTCCGGGTGCCAGGAGGATGAGTGGTGCGATGAGTGACACTCCGAGCGATCCGCCGGTGAGGTAAGAGATGAAGAACCACAACAGGTAGAGGACTAGCAGAACAATGAACAGTTGGGTCATCGCACGACGAAGACCTGGACGTTCCGAGGGCTCGTGCATCATTCATCATCCTGTTCTGGGACAGCCGCCGTTCGACCGCTGCCCCAGTGTTGGCACCAGCAGCAACACTGCCTGCGGTAGACAGGAAGCCAGTCTCCGGTCCCGTAGCGCCCTCGCAAGCGGCGCCTACGACGAAGCCGGGTGCGGCGGCCGAGAGCGTCATAGGTGTACGTGGTGGGCTTGAGCGGGGTGGGTGGGGTCGCCTTGAGCAGATTGTCCTAGATCGCTGATCTGGATGGTGCACAGCTATGAATAACGAAGGAACTGACACCATGGTCGTAGCCGGCTTACCTTTCGCCCTTCCCGGTCGCTTCTGGCGGGGCAACCTCCATACCCACTCCGACGAATCCGATGGAGCCCTGTCCCCCGCGGAGACGGCCCGGCGCTACCGGGAGGCCGGGTACGACTTCCTTTCCCTGACCGACCACTTCCGGGCCGAGTACGGCTTCCCGCTGACCGACACCCGGTCGCTGCGCAGTCCCGGCTTCACCACCCTGCTGGGTGCCGAGCTGCACGCGCCGCGAACCGAGGCCGGTCCGTCGTGGCACATCGTTGCCGTCGGGCTGCCGCTCGGCTTCGCACCGCCCGAACCCGGCGAAAGCGGACCCCAGCTGGCCCGCCGGGCCCGGGCGGCAGGCGCCTACATCGGCATGGCCCACCCGGCCGCCTCCCTGCTCAGCATCGCGGACGCCGAAAGCCTGGACGCCGCTCACGCGGTGGAGGTCCACAACTCGCTGGCCGGCCGCGAACACCGAGGCGACAGCTGGCATCTGACCGACGTCCTGCTCAACCGCGGACACCGGCTGCACGCGTACGCCGCGGACGACGCGCATTTCCAGCCCCAGGACCCGCCGGGCTGCACCGCCTGGGTCCAGGTACGGGCAGAGTCCCTCGACCCGGCAGAGCTGCTGGCGGCCCTCAAAGCCGGGCACTACTACTCCAGTACCGGCCCCGAACTGCACGACATCCAACTGCACGGCGACCAGCTCACGGTGCAGTGCTCGCCCGCCGTCAAGGTGCTGGTCACCGGGGGCGCACCGGGCGCCCAGGTACGGCAGGGCCACGACCTGACGCACTGCACCCTGCCCGTGGCGATGTTCCGCCGCAGCTACTGCCGGATCACGGTCGAAGATGCCGCCGGCGGCCGTGCCTGGAGCAACCCGATCGCCCTGGGCCCCCTCCGCGCCCGCCCGCGGCCAGCCCTGCTTCGACCGTATATCTCGAACTGATCCGAAGGAGTGCTTCGGAAGAACGTTGACGTGTACTAAGAGCTGTCCTCCGAATGATCTTCGAGTCGCCTCGGGTGAGATGGGCCGCCGTGCGGCCCGCTTGTCCAGCCGGTGCCGGGCGAGGTTGCGCTTCCGGGCGACGCCGAGCATGGCATGGTGGACGCCGAGACTTGTGGTGCTCCGCTTGGCAGACCGGAAGTTGGGGGCTGGCTGGGTTGTCGGGGGGGAGGGATGACGAGTCCAGTGGCGAATCGCTTGCGGGGCCGGAGCGCGAGCAAGTGGTCGAGGAGACTTTTTGCCGATGAATCGAACAGCCCGATCCGTAGTCATCGCTGCCACTCTCACGCTGGCTGCGGCCCGCACTCGCGAACTTTGCCCAGTCCCTGGCCACCTCATGAACCACCGACTGAGCATCTCACACGCTCTTCAGGCTGCTCCGCACTCGGAACCAAGACGCGTACGTGAAACAGGCTGCATTCGTGCCTGTCGCCACCCTGTTCGCGGCTCTCGTGGCCGGGATCGGACGCAGACGTGCGATGACGATCAGCCAGTGCGGTAGTTGCCTGCAATGGTTGTTGTTGTGAGTGCTGATGCAGCTGGCTGCTACCTTGCGGAGCCATGACAGACAGCGTGTATGTGGGCAATGCCAGCAAAGATGCCGCACTGGACCGGGGGTGGCTTCTGGGTCACTTCAAAGACGCTTCCGATCCTCGTTATAGCGAGGACGTGGAAATCAAGTGGGGCGTCCACCCGCGGGGCGATGAGCGGGCTCAGTGGGTGACTGGTGAAGAGCGGACCGCCCTGCTGGTCCTCATCAGCGGACGCTTCCGGGTGGAACTGCCCGGGCGCAGTGTTCTCCTGGCCGAGCAGGGCGACTACGTCGTGTGGGGCCGGGGCGTCGATCACTCCTGGTTGGCAGAGGAAGAGTCCGTGGTTCTGACGGTTCGCTGGCCATCCGTCCCCGGTTACGAGGTGACCGATGAGGACGCTTCCGCTGCTGGGCATAGCCATGCCTTCATGACCGCGACCGGCACAGTCGTCTCGTAGTCGACGGCCAACTTGTCATAGTGGGTGGCCCATCGGTGATGGTCCGGGCCTGGGTGCCATTGCGCTGCCAGCACCGGAACAGGTCATAGGCGCCGTCCCGGGAACCGTAGGGTTCCGGCGCATCGCTCGGCAGCGTTCCTGTCCCCGACTATACCCGTCCACAGGAGCGTGTGTGACAGGGCGTCAGGTCATTGGATCAGGTCTGTGTGTGGATGTTCGGGTGAGGTCGGGCAGACGTAGATCTGCATGTTGTCCGTGCTGCCTACTTCCACCTTCGTCGGCTGCGAGGAGTACTGGTCCGGGCCGCGGGTGTCAGTGAGGGCGGTGGGCTGTTCCTCCTGCGGTGCCCAGCTGCGGCCTTCACCGCCGCCCCACTCCCGGGAAGCAATCGTCAGGAGTGGGACCATCCGCACCCCGCACGCAGCGCAGTGCCGGGGATTCGGGTCGGTGCGGCCCCGAGGGGGCCAGCCACCGACCTTCCAGCCGGGTGCGTTGCCCAGGTGAAGGGAGTAGAACTCGCGTGGGTACTGTGCATAGGCGCTGTCCAGGTCGGCACCGGCCGCCTGCCACCTGTTCCAGTCCTCCAGCATCCGCTGGAGCTCGGGACTCAGGTCCAGGCTGTTGGGGTACTCGGTGATGGCCTCTGGCGCCAGTACGCACGGCTCTGGCACATAGCCCGGGTAGTCCGCCTCGTACGGTTCCGGTGGTGTGGTGAGGATGTCGCCGACCTCCGCGGCCGACCGCCAGTACAGCGCGGTCGACGGCTTGCAGTCCGGTTCGTGTTCGTACGGGCACCAGAGGACTTGGAGCAGATCGGCCTGCCCGGGTGGCCGCAACAGGGGTATGTCACGCAGGAACAGCTGAGCCACGGGCAACAGCGGGACCGGGCATTCGGCGGGCCAGGGAGGGGCGGCGTCGAGCAGTTCGGTGAACCGTGCGGCAGCGCGTTCCTTGAGCGCTGTCTCCTCGGGCGTGTACGCGGGAGACCGGTCATCAGGGCGCCCCCGAGACTGCAAGCTTCTCTGAAGCCGCAGTTCGGCCAGTGACTCACGAAATCTCGTGTCCACGTGCAGGTGCACGTCCTCGCAGTGCGGCCACGGCTCCCCCGCCGGCCACAGCAACGGCCCGCCGACCGAGCTGTCCTTGGCTGAAAGCGTCCCCGGACGTGGATGCAACCGCATGGCAGGTCGCGCCAACGGGGCCAGCTCGGGGAAGAGCGCGGTCACCTGGACGGGCCGCGGCGGAGTAGTACGTACCAAAACCATGCCGGTGATCCTGCCACCAGCCACCGATCAGACGGTCTTGACGGATCCACCGTCGATCAGCAGGTCCGTACCGGACATGCCGGCAGCCAGCGGTGAGGCGAGGTAGGTGATGGCGGCAGCGACCTCGGACGGTTCCAGGAGACGGCCGGTCGTCATGCCCATCGCGGCTGGGATCTGAGCGAGCAACTGCTCCTGGGTGACCCCCATGGAGCGGGCCAGCGCTGCTCCGTAGCCGTCCGGACTCTCCCACATCGCGGTACGCACAGCGCCCGGCGAGATGGTGTTGGCGCGCACGCCCCGCGGTCCGAACTCCTCCGCCAGCGCCTTGCCGAACGCAGTCAGCGCGGCCTCCGCCGTGGTGTAGGTGACGGGTCCGGCATGCGGCATCCGGGCACCGTTGGAGGAGACGTTGACCAGCGCCCCGCGGCGGCGCAGCAGGCTGGGCAGCGCCGCCCGGCTGGTCCGCACGGCGGCCAGGAAGTTCAGGTCGAAGGACTGCTTCCACTACTCGTCGGTGAAGGAGCGGAAGCCACCGGTCTGGTTCTCTCCGCTGTCGCCGCCTCCGACATTGTTGACGAGCAGGTCGAGGTCACCGAGCTCGGCGGTGGCGCGCTCGATGATCTGGGCGGGGGCGTCGGGGGTCAGCAGGTCCACCGGTATGGCCAGGGCGCCCTGGCGACCTGGGCGACCGAACGGTTCCACCAAGCTGTGGAGGCCGCCCGGCCGCTCACATCCCCGCCCTTGGTCGCCCTGCACCAGGTGACCGCCAACGTCCGCCAGGTGAAGATCGGCTGGAGCTTCGCGATGAGCCGGTCCGCTCCGTCCGACCCCGAAGCGGCGCGCGTGCACGCCGACGTCCTGGCCCAGTGCGATCGGCTCTCCCGCCGGGCACAGGAGGCCGGGCTGCTGTCTGCGGACACCGACCTGGAGTGGGCCCGCCGGGTGTACTACGCCCTCATCCATGAGGCGGCCGAGGAAGGGCGGGGGGCCGTCGACATCGGTGCCGTCGACCAACTGGCCGCACGTGTCGTGGACACTCTGCTGCACGGAGTCGGGGCACCGGCGCAGGCCTGACGCGAGGACCGGCCAGGGGCGTCGGCTCCTTCGGCCTCGATCACGCCTTGATGGCGGCGGGCGTCCTCGATCATGTCTCGATGGCGGCGGGCGTCCTCGATCATGCTGACACGATCGACCTGCCCGCCCCAGTCCGACCTGTGGCCTCCGGGAGAAACCGGTCCCTTCGGCGCCCCAGTCGCCTACAGGGAAGCAGGTGCAGCCCTGTCTGCGGGCCAAGCGGTTGTCGTTTCTGTCCGACATCGACCTACTCGGAGAAGCGGTCGAGCGGGTCTGTCGGCAGCGGGACCCTGCGTTCCGCCGGATCAACCTGGAGATCCTCGGGAACACGGATCCGTTCTTGCATGCCCATGTCTGGCCGCGGTTCGCATGGGAGCCGACTGAGCTGGTGGGCAAGCCGGTATGGCTGTACCCGCGTGAGCGGTGGAGTGACGAGCGGTTCGGATTGGGTCCGCAGCACGATGAGCTGCGGCAAGCGATCAGTAGTGAACTGGACCGGTTGCGTTCGTTGGACTGATGGTGCGGGCCTGCCATCGTTACGTCTGCGGGTCGGCGGACAGCGTTCAGCGGAAAGCCCTCAGCGTTCAGCGTTCAGCGGGCTGCGGGCTGCGGGCTGCGGGCTGCGGGCTGCGGGCTGCGGGCTGCGAGCACCGGACCGCGGTCGGCGTCAGCCGGTGATCGTCTGGATCTCCTGGTCGATGATCTCCCACAGTGGTACGCCGTCCGAGTTGCCGAGGATGACGCCGACCCAGCCGGTGTCCGGGTAGATGTTCCAGCTCGCGCCGGCGCCGGGGTCGCCTCCCGCACGTCCCCACACCCACTGGCCGTTGGTGATGTGGACCGGCAGCGTGTAGGCCCCGAACGACGCGTCGACGGGGGCTGTCCTGCCGCCCCGCAGGCCGCCCCCCTGAGGGGGATGCGGATGCTTGGGCCCGGTGAACAGCTCGGCGTAGTGCGGGTCGAGGAGCGTGCCGTCGCCCAGCGCTTGTGCGAACCGGACCAGGTCCGGCGCGGTGGCGAAACCGCCGTCGCCGGGAGCGTCGATGAAATTGCGGCCCGGGTTCTTGCCCGGCTGGTGCGGGCTCGGGCTGCCCTTGTTGAGGTTGCGGACGGCGTCCACCACACTGCCGTCGGCCAGCTCCATGTAGGGGTGCGCGATGTGCTTGTCCGTGAGCCACTGCGGCCTGGTGAAGTACGCTGTCCCGCTCATGCCGCAGCGCTTGAAGATGTGCTCCTCGACGTAGTCCCAGTACGACTTGCCGGTCACGGCCTCCACGATCTGCGCGGGAATGGCCACCTCGGCCCCGGCGTGGTCGGTGGGGGTACCGGGAGCGCTCACCAGCTCGGCGTCCCGTGCCCAGCGCTCGTTGTACGCACGCACCTCCTCCCGGCTCTGGAAGACGCGCTGCACGTCCACCTCCGGATTGCTCAACCCGGAGGTACCGGACAGCAGGTGGTGGATGGTCACCTTCTCGGCGACGTCCTTGGCGAAGCCCGTCAGATAGGTGCCCACCGTGTCCCACAGCTTCACTTCGCCCCGCTGCGCCAGTTGCAGGATCGCCACCGCGCCGAACGGCTTGCCCGCCGAGCTGAGATAGAACGCGACGCCCGGGTCGTTACGGACGCCCTTCTCCTTGTCCGCCATGCCGTAGCTGCGCGACAGCACCGTCCGGCCGCGGTGCGACAGCATCACCACACCGGAGAACTTGCCCTCGGCGGCCAGCTTCGCCACGTACCGGTCATAGGCACCGCCGGGCCGGGCGGCCGGCGGAACGGCATCGGGATCGGGATCGGCCGGCGCGGCACGGCCGGGACTGGCGTTCACCACCTGCACACCGCCCGCCGCCACGCCCGCGGCGGCCACCCCGCCCCAGCGGAGCAGCCGCCGTCGATCGACACCACGTACGGAGTTCGAACCCATGATCACATTCCTTCCATCGACACGGGCCCGCCGTTGCCGCGCGCTGGCCCCTGCCCTCACCCAAGACGGAAGGGTGTCGCCGCGGTGTATGCGTTTTTCGATACGCCGGGGATACGCCACTGGCCGTACTGTGCCCGAGGACGCGAGAGCGACCTCGACGTCCGCGACGTAGTGGGCGAGTCGGGTTCTGGCCTCCCGCGTCTGGCCTCCCGCGTCGGCCCTCACACGTTGCCGAGGCCGAGGCCGCGGCGGTGCGACAGGGACGGACCGACGGAACCCCTGCCCGGTCGGCAGGAAGGCGGTGGACGTGGAGGGGCACGCGGCGCCCGCCACCAGGTCGCTCAGGAGGCTGCCAGCAAGGGGCCGAGTTCGGCGGCCCACCGGGGGTGGAGCGCGACCTTCTCCTCGTGCAGGGCGACGGTGTCCTGCGCCAGGGTGGGCGTCATGTCGTCGGACAGGTCCGGGCCGATGGCGATCTTGGCCAGGTAGGGCATGATCTGCGGGTCACCGGCCAGGTGGACCGGATCGTGCATGTACCGCCGCAGCGCCGGAAGGTCGGCGATGCCGACGCAGCAGGCGTGGGTGAAGCCGTCGGGAGCGCCGAAGAGCTGACCCACTGTCGAGAACGACACCGACTCGACGGATGCCGTCCGCCGTATCACCGCGAGCACGTGCTCGCGCTCCTCCTCGCTCGCGGTCTCCTTGAACGCGAAACGCAGCATGTGAACGATCACGCCTGTGCCGTCCTTTCCGGTGGAAGTCGCCGAACTTGGATTGAACCTATTGGTTCATATTGCTGGTCTAGCTGGTTCAGTAGGTAGAGTGAACCCATGGGTTCAGAAATGTCAACGGGAGGCAGGCGTCCGGCTCGTGGGCAGGCCGAGCGGCGGCAGGCGATCCTGGACGGCGCTTTCGCGGTGTTCGCCCGACGCGGCTACGCCCAGGCGTGCGTGAAGGAGATCGCGCAGGAGGCGGGTGTGGCCAAGCCGACCGTCTACAACCACCTGAACGACAAGGAGAGCCTCTACCGCGAGGCCGTCGAGGCCGTCGCCGACCGGGTCGGCGCGCGCGGCCTCGCCGCCGTCGAGCAACTGCGCGCGTCCGCCGCGGACGCCGATCCGCGCACCGCGCTCACGGCCGTGGCCCGCGGCCTGCTGAGCGCGCTCGGCGACGCGGACGCCACCGCCGTGCGGCAGTTGGCCTGCGCGCAGGCGGTGCAGTTCCCCGAACTGGCGGCGAGCGTACGCGAGCGGACAGTCCTGCGACCGCGCTCCGCCCTCGCCGACCGCCTGGCCCGCCTCACCCTCGACGGCCGCCTGCGCGCGTGCGACCCGGAGCTCGCCGCCGAGCACTTCCTCTCCCTGCTCACCGGCTCGCTGGAGTACCGCTCCGACGCCGCCCCCGACACCGTCGCGGACACCGCCGTGGACGTCTTCCTGCGCGCGTACGGAGTCCTGCGGGCGTAGGGGAAGGATTCCCCCTCGGCCCGGCGCCACCGGGTGCACGGCGCCCTCTTCCCCCGCGAGTTGCCACACTTCACGAAGGCCGACCGACAGATGACCACGCAGACCCACCACGTCGATCACGAACTCGTCCAGGCCGCGGCGCACGTGGCTCGCACGCGCTGCCGAGGCGGCAACCACACCGTGGCAGCCGCGGCCCGCGCCCGGGACGGCCGGATCGTCACCGCGGTGAACGCCTACCACTTCACGGGAGGGCCGTGCGCGGAGCTCGTCCTCATCGGTGCGGCGGCCGCCGAGGGCGCCTACGACCTGGAGACGATCGTCGCCGTCGGCGACCGCGGCCGCGGGGTCCTCCCGCCGTGCGGACGCTGCCGTCAGGTACTTCTCGACTACTTCCCCGCCCTCGGCGTCATCGTGGGCGAGGGCGACCGCGTCCGGACCGTCCCTGTCACCGGCCTGCTGCCCGAAAGCTACGTCTGGGCCGACCAGCAGCTCGACGCCGAGTGACCACGACGCCCGGCGCCCGCGGCCGACCCTTCGGAGCGACGCCGGAGCCCGGTCAGCTCGTCGCCCGCACCGCGTCCCTGATCAGGTCGGCGACCCGGGTGGGCTCGGACAGGACGACGGCGTGGGAGGCGTCCGGAAGTTCGACGACGACGGCTCCGGCCCGTGCGGCGCAGAAGCGCTGGACCTCGGGGCTGAGCGTACGGTCCGCCCCGGCCACAAGCGCCCAGGACGGTTTCGTCCGCCACGCCGCCGCGGACGCGGCCTCGGTGAGGGCGGCCGTGGCCAGCGGGCGTTGGGCAGCCGCCAGGACGCCCGCCACCTCCACGGACACGTCCGCCGCGAAGACCTCGGGGAAGGCCGTCTCCTCGATGGTGACTTCGACCGCCGATGCGCCGTCGCGGAGCGGGTACGTCCACTCCTTCAGGTTGCCCGTCAGCGGGGACGCGGGAAAGCTCCCCTGGAGCCTGCCGAGGCTCTCGCCCTCGTGGGGCGCCCAGGCGGCCACGTACACGAGCGCGACGACGTTCTCCGCGGCACCGGCCACGGTGATCAGCGCACCGCCGTAGGAGTGCCCGACGAGGACGGCCGGGCCCTCGACCTGCGCGAGGACGGAGGTCAGGTAGGCGGCGTCCGCCGTCAGCCCCCGCAGTGGGTTCGACGGAGCGAGCACCGGGATACCGCTGCTCCGCAGTTCCGCGATGACGCCTATCCAGCCCGTCGCGTCGGCGAAGGCGCCGTGCACGAGGACGACGGTGGGGTTGGTCATGCGCGTTCTCTTCTCGGTCTCGGGCCGCGCGGGGGCGGGGCCGGCGTCTCGGACTCGGGTCACAGGGGGGCGGGCGTCGGCGTGACGGTCGGGGCGCGGCCCGGAACCCGGCCCGCGTCTCAGCGCCCGCGCCCGGTCTGCGCGCCGGCGGTCGCCGGTGCGAAGGCCGAGGTCGCCAGGGCCTGCCATTGGCTGGGGCTCATGCCGTAGGCTCCGCGGAACGTCCGGCTGAAGTGCGAGGGGCTGCTGAAGCCCCAGCGGTGTGCCACCGCGGCCATGGTGCTGCGCCGGTTGGAGCGGCCCAGTTCGAGGCGGCAGAACTCGAGCCTGCGCTGCCGCACCCATTGGCTCACCGTGGTGCCGTCGTTCTGGAAGAGCTTTTGCAGGTAGCGCACGGAGATGTGGTGGGCGCGTGCGATCGACTCCGGCGAGAGGTCGGGGTCCATCAGATGGTCCTCGATATGGGCCCGGATGCGGGACAGCATCTCGTTGCCGGTCCCGCTCGCCCGGTCGGCCCCGTCCGCCGTGCCCGCTTCGAGAAGCTCCACGACCAGGACGGAGAGGAGGTGGACGGCCGTCCGGGCCCGCCGGTCCCCGATGGTGGAGCGGTGGAACTCCGCCTCGGCGGCGAGCGCGGTGAGGAAGTCGGACACCAGCGCCCCTAGCCCCTCCCCGCCTCGTACGGGTACGCCGAGTATCTGGTCCAGTTCCGGCTCCGTGACGCCCAGATAGCAGCGGGGCACCCGGAAGAAGATCATCCGGCAGTCCTCGCCGAACCGCAGCAGGTGCCGTCGGGCCGGGTCGCAGAAGACCAGGTCGTTGGGGTCCAGCTGGGTCCTGGCACCGGCGTGGACGACGGTGACGGGTCCGCGGACGTGGACGCCGAGGTAGACGTCGTCGCCGTCGCTCGTACCCGGCATCTCGGAGAGCATCTGGACCAACCACCCCGGGCGGGGGGAGGCCGGGGCCGGGTCGGGTGCTTGCCGGGGCGCCCGTTCGGGCGCGCGAGACATCAGTGAGGGGGTCATGCGGGCTCCAAGAAGTACGGTTCGTGCGGGCGGCGTGCGGGTTCAGGCCCGGCTCGCCGACTCCTCCGCCAGGAACTTCTCCACCACGGCGTTGAAGGCCCCCGGGTTCTCCAGGAAGGGGAAGTGGGAGTTCGCCACGTCGGAGGGGAAGACGTGCAGGCGCGCGCCGGGAATGCGTCCGGCGACGAAGCGCTGCGCGTCGGGGTGCAGATGGCTGCCCTCGCAGCCGATCACCAGGGTCGGCACATCGATCCGGGGAAGCACGTCCCGCCAGTCCTGCGCGCAGTGGTCGAACAGCAGCGCCACCCCCGCGCGGGCGGGTGTCGACCCAATCTCCTCGGCGACGAACGCCAGTACCTCGGGGTCGGGTTCGCCGGAGAACATGCCGCGCACGAAGTCGGCGCGGACCGCGTCCCCCTCCGGCCCCGCGAGGGCCGCACCCAGGTACAGCAGCCCCGACACATCGAAGACCGCGCCGCAGTCCCGCTGTTCCCGCTCGGTCATCCAGGGCACGGCGGCGACCGCCGCGGGCTGGTCGACGGCGACGAAACGCCGCATCCGCGCGGTCCCGTACTGGTCGATGAAGCTCCACCACACCGAGACGCCCATGGACCAGCCCAGTGCGTCGAAACGGGCGAGACCGAGATGGTCGACGAGTTCGAGCACGTCGCGGGAGAGCCGGGCGACGCGGTGGCCGTGCCGCGGTCTGCCCGATCTGCCGTGGCCGCGGAAGTCGACGGTGACGACGCGGCGGCCGGGCGCGAACCCCTCGATCTGGTGGCGGAACATCGCCTGCGTCTGCCCCCAGCCGTGCAGCATCACCAGCGGGACGCCCGCGCCGCCGGTGTCCTGGTACGCGAGCCGCGCGCCGTCCGTCGTGATCAGTTCCCGCATGACATCTCCCCTGGTCGGAGGCGGTGTGTGCGGCCCGCCCTCCGTGCACATCATCGAATGGGGCCCGCGGCCCGCACCACCGCGAGCTGTAGGAATCGGGGCGTGGATCCTTCTCGCCCTGTCGAAGCGGGTCCGCGGTCAGCAGGGCCCGCCGCCGTCCGGGCCGATGAGCTCCTCGATCCTGAGGCCGAGGTGCAGAGTGAGCCGGTGGGCGCCGTCGTCGAGGTCGAGTCCGGTGATGTCCTGGATCTGGCGCAGGCGGTAGTAGAGCGAGGTGCGGTGGATCCCCAATGTGTCCGCGGTCCTCGGAATCGATCCCGCGTGCTGGAGGAAGCAGCGCAGGGTGTCCCGCAGGCGGTCACCGCCCTGGGCCTCGCCCAGGGTGCGCAGGGGCTCCGGGACCAGGGACGCGTCCAGGGCGTGCTCGGGGAGCTGGAGCAGCACGGCGAGTTCCCCGAGCAGCTCCCAGTCACCCGCGCCCTTCAGTGTGGGCAGCCGGCGTGCCGCGCGCGCCGCCACGAGTGCCTGCTCGTACGACGTCCAGGCGTCGTCGAGGCGGGGGTGCCGGCCGCCGACTCCGACCACCGGGTCCGCCGACGGGCCGAGGAAGGTGCGGAGTTCGTCGAGGACGCGGGCGGACTGGGCAGCGACCTCGTCCGGGCCGGGCGGGCGGTCGCGCAGCTGGAGCAGCGTCGCCTGCTCCTTGCCGATCGCGACGAGGCCCCGCGCGGAGCGTGTCCGCCGCAGCCCCTCCAACGCCCCCCACAGGGCGGCCTCGGACTGCCGGGCGGACGCGGTCGCGCAGCCCAGCCGGACGACGGTGACCAGGACGTGCTCCGCCGCGTTGAGGAGTCCGCGTTCCCGGGCCCGCCGGCGTGCGGTGGTGCGGGCGGTGGCGTCGGTGCCGACGAGCGCGAGGACCAGCTCCCGCTCGGCGGTCTTCTGGGTGTCCGCGGCGAGGTGCTCCGCGTACATCTGGGCGGCCATGGCGTCCACGGCCCGGGCGATGGCACGCGTCTCCCGCTCCGCGAGCGCCTTCTCGGGCACGACCACCATGAGCAGGCCGAGGAGGTGCCCGCGCTCGCGCAGCGGCACGACGTAGCGTGGCAGCAGTCCGAGATCGTCGCGGCCGTCGATGAATCCGGCCGCCGACCACCGGGTCACTCCCTGGGCGAGGACGTGACGGATGGCCGCGTTGTCGGCGCGGCCCTGCAACAGGGTGCCGATGCGCACCGGGTCCTCGTCGCCGAAGTGGCGGCTCGTGCAGACCATGCGGACCAGCGGGTCGTCGACGGCGACGGACCGGCCGAGGCGCTCCGCGAGCTCGTCGACGAGTGCCTGGAGCTCGTAACTGCCGGGGCGGGCTCGCTGCGGCCTTGCGGTCATGCGCTGTTCCTCTCTCGACCAACTGTCCCCGCGGACTTCTCCACCCCACGGTTCTTGATCATTCTGAGGAAGCGACGGCGTCCGCACATCGCACGAATCGTCCATTTCGGCGATGCGCGCAGGGGATACGAATCGACTACTCTCCGCTGTCGCGCTGCTTGACAAGCCGGGTCAGCTCCGCGCGTGCGGTGAGGTCCAGCTTGGTGAAGGCCCGGCGCAGGTGCGAACTCACCGTGTGCGGCGATACGGAGAGGTGCTCGGCCACCTGTTGGTTGGTCAGCCCCTGTGCCACGAGCCGCGCCACGCGTATCTCCGCGGCCGTCAGCTCGGGCCACGCACGCGCGAGTCCGGCCTGGGCAGGACGGCGGCGGACACCCGCGGCTCGAAGCCGCCGCCGGACGCGTGCGGCGTCCCGCTCGGCGCCCGCTCCCGCCCACAGCGCGAGGGCCGTCTCGAAGTACGGCACCGCGTCGGACCTGCGGGTGGCCGCCAGTTTGCGTCCGGCGTCCTCGAGCGTCGACGCCCGGGCGAGCACCCTGGGGCAGTCCTCGTACAGGTGGACGGCGCGTACGAGAGGGGCGAGGTCGTTGTCGAGGAGCCCTCTGGCGTGCGCGGCGGTCGCGGCGAGGAACGTGAGGTCGGGGTTGAGCACGGCTCGTCGCTCGGCCACGGCGACCGCTTGTGCGGCCCGTTCGTGCGCGCCGGCGCGCAGCGCGAGGCGGACGAGGACCGGGACGTCGGCGGGGTCGAGCGCGACCGCGAGGTCGGGCCGGTCCACGCCGGGCGGGGCCTTCGCCTCGTCGAGTTCGGCCATGGCGCGCTCGGGGCGGCCTTCGAAGTCGGCCATCAGGGCCAGCATCCAGGAGCCGGTGCGGCGGACGGCGGGCGCGCCGTCATCCCGCATGCGCCTGGCCTGGGCCGCGTGGGCCCGTGCGGCACGCCGGTCGTTGGTGTGGAGGGCGACGCGCATCATCGCGTACCGCAGCGTGATGTCGGCGAAGTTGCCGGGACCGGGATCGTCGGCGGCCGCGGACGCGGCTTCGGCGTCGGCCGCGGCGTCCGTCAGCCGTCCGGCGTCGAGCAGCATCCGGGAACGCAGCATGAGCCACAGGCGGGTGGCCGCTGTCCGGCCCTGGCCCCCGGTGGTCCGGATGCCGTCCGCCGCCGCGGCGAGCGCTTCCGCGGAGCGCCCGGCGGCGTTCGCCAGGGACGCGTGCCACAGGGCCTCCGGGTACCACGGCGAGGAGCCGACGCCCAGGGCTGCGGACAGCGCGGCCGCCCGCTCGGCGTGCCGGAACGCCGCGGCCCAGTCCATGCGCTGCAAGCTCGCGGCCGAGCGGACCGTCCGCAACGTGGCCTCCGCGGTACGGTCCCCCGCCGCCGCGGCGGTCTCCCGCGCCTCCTTGGCGACCTCCTGGGCCGCCCGGTGCTCGCCCGCCAGCGACAGGCCGAGGCAGAGCAGCGTGAGCAGTCGCCCCCGCAGGGAGACGGGGACGCCGGGCAGGGCCGCCCCGGCGCGCGCCTGCCGGACCGCCTCGGAGAAGTCGTACGGCAGGGCGAGGCGTGCCAGGGCGAGACGTACGCGCGCCTCGTCCTCGGGTCCGAGGCCGCCGCTCGCCAGGGTGGCGGTCCCCAGCTCGCGCGCCCGGGCGGCCCGGCCCGTCTGCCCGAGCAGCGGGATCGTCTCGGCGACGACCAGCGGCCGCTCCGGAGCGGCCGCGGGGGTGAGGTCCAGGGCCTCGATGCTGCGTTCCGCGGCGGGTCCGGGGGCGGTGGCCGCGAGTTCCGCCGCGGCGGTGCGCAGCCGGTCCGCCTCCGCCACGTGACCTGCCCCGACGCCCCCGACTTCCGCCGGGCCACCGCGCCCGACTGCCCTGGCGTCCGGCGGGCTGCCCCACCCCACTCCCCCGGCATCCGCCGGGCCGCCCCGGCCCAGACCCCCGGCATGCGCCGTGTCACGCGTCCCGGCGCTACCGGCCACCGCCGCGCCAAACCGCCGCACACCCTCGGCCTCCGCCACGTCACCCGCCCCAGCGCCCTCGGCATCCGCCGCGTCACCCACCACGGCGCTACCGCCTTCCGCCAGGCCACCGCGCCCCACAACCCCGGCGCCCGCCGGGCCGCCGCACCCCACACCCCCGGCGTCCGGCCCCCCGGCCAACCCCCCACAACGCCCAGCGGACCACGCCGCGCTCCCCAACTGCGGCTCAGCGGCCCGGCTGTGCGGCGCTTCACTGAAGGCCTGACGCACAGCCTCGCGCAGGGACAGCGGGAGGTCGGCTGCCACCGAGTCGCGGATCAGGTCGTGGCGGAAGGTGAGACGATCGCCCTGTTCGGCGAGCAGATCGGCGTCGAGGGCTTCCTGTACCGCCGTGAGGAGCGCCGCCGAGGACCTGCCGAGCAGTTCGGCGAGCAGCGCGACGGTGACCGGGGCGCCCGCGGCAGCCGCCGTCCGCACCAGTTCGCGGGCCTCGTCCGACAGGTGGTCGACGCGGCGCACGACAGCGGGGAGCACCCGTGGGGCCGGGGGCCCGCCCGGCAGTCGGGCCGTGCCGTTCTCCACCGTCACCGCCTCCTCCCGCCGCAGCGCGCCGAGCAGTTCGACCAGGAGCTGCGGCACCCCCTCGGCGCGGCGGGCGACGGCGAGGACGTCCGGGTCGGGAGGTGCGCCGAGCACGTCCTCGGTGATGCTTGCGGTCGCCCGGTCCCCCAGGGCTCGCAGCACCAGCTCGTGGGCGCCCGCCTGCCGGATCCTGTCCAGGGTCGTGCGCACTCCGGACGGCACGCTGCCGCAGCGCACGGCGACGAGCCACAGGATGGCGTGCGAGGAGAGCCCGGCCGCGAGGGTATGGAAGGTGAGGAGGGTCAGGTCGTCGCACCACTGGAGGTCGTCGAGGACGACGAGCAGCGGGCCGTTCCGAGCCGTCTCCCGCAAGCGGTCCCCCAGTTCCTGGAGCAGCCAGAACCGCTGGCCGGGTGTGGTGGCGAGGTCACGGAGACGGTCGGCGTCCGACAGCGGTTCCGCGCTGGAGAGCACGGCGTCGAGGAGCGGGCCGAGCGGCACGAACTGCTCGTCGGGGTCCGCCGCCCCCGCGAACACCCTGATCCCGCGCCGCCCCGCGACCGCCGCGGCTTCCTGGAGGATCCGGGACCTGCCGATGCCTGCGGGGCCCTCGACCCGGACGATCCCGCCCTCACCCCGGTCGAGCGCGTCGAGCCGCGCCTCGATGAACGCCAGCTCGTCCCCCCTGCCGCGCAGGGGCGTCCGCGCACGGTCGGACTCCTCGGGTACGGTCCGCCTCGTCACTCGGTGCACGCTCATTCCGCCGGCCTCGGCCGCACGGGACGGGCTCGGTCCGCGTGCGGTACGGCGGAACAGTATGAACCATCCCGCCCCCACCCGTGCCGGGGCCCCGCCTCAGTCGAAGCGCAGGTCGGCGACTTGCCGTTCGAGGACGGCGACGTCGTCGTCGGGCTCCGCGCCGGCCGGGCGCGCGGCCATGAGCGTGGCGAGCTGGGCGCCCGCCCTGCGGACGCGGCCGGGCAGTCCGTCGGTGTACGCGTCGCCACCCGAACCCCAGTCCTCGGATGCCGCGTACACGGCGGTGGGGACGACGACGGCGCGGAGATGGGCGAAGAGCGGGCGCAGGGCGTGGTCGAGGACCAGGGAGTGGCGGGCGGTGCCGCCCGTCGCGGCGATCAGGACCGGCTTCCCGGTGAGGGCGTCCGGGTCGATCACGTCGAAGAAGGACTTGAAGAGGCCGCTGTAGGAGGCCGCGAACACGGGAGTGACGACGATCAGGCCGTCGGCCGCCGTCACCGCGTCGATCGCGGCGCCGAGGCGCGGCGGCGGGAAGCCGGTCACGAGATGGCCGGCGATGTCGACGGCCAGTTCGCGCAGCTCCACGACCTCGGTCGACGCCGGGTGCCCGAGGGCGGTGAGTTCGTCGCGGGCCGAGTCGGCGAGCCGGTCCGCGAGCAGACGGGTGGAGGAGGGGGTGCTCAGCCCCGCGGAAACCACGGTCAGCCTCACGCGGCGGACACCTCCCGGGCACTCCGCAGCGACGCGTGCGTCGGGGCGTCCGGCACGCCCGCCGGGCGCCCCTTCGCGAACTCCCTGCGCAGCACGGGAACGACCTCTTCGCCGAGGATGTCGAGCTGTTCGAGGACGGTCTTCAGGGGCAGGCCCGCGTGGTCCATCAGGAAGAGCTGGCGCTGGTAGTCGCCGACGGTCTCGCGGAACGACAGGGTCCGGTCGATGACCTGCTGGGGCGAGCCCACCGTCAGCGGGGTCTGCTCGGTGAAGTCCTCCAGCGAGGGTCCGTGGCCGTACACGGGCGCGTTGTCGAAGTAGGGCCGGAACTCCCGCACGGCGTCCTGGGAGTTCTTGCGCATGAAGACCTGCCCGCCCAGGCCGACGACGGCGTCCTCCGGACGTCCGTGGCCGTGGTGCGCGAACCGGCGCCGGTAGAGCCGCACCATGCGCCGGGTGTGGTCGGCGGGCCAGAAGATGTTGTTGTGGAAGAAGCCGTCGCCGTAGAAGGCGGCCTGCTCGGCGATCTCGGGGGACCTGATGGACCCGTGCCAGACGAAGGGCGGTACGCCGTCCAGGGGCCGCGGGGTGGAGGTGAAGGCCTGGAGCGGCGTACGGAACGTTCCCTCCCAGTCCACGACGTCCTCGCGCCACAGCCGGCGCAGCAGCGTGTAGTTCTCCTTGGCGAGGTCGATGCCCTGGCGGATGTCCTTGCCGAACCACGGATACACCGGGCCGGTGTTGCCGCGCCCCAGCATGAGATCGACCCGGCCGTCGGCCAGGTGCTGGAGCATCGCGTAGTCCTCGGCGATCTTCACCGGGTCGTTGGTGGTGATCAACGTGGTGGCGGTGGAGAGGATCAGCTTCTCCGTGCGGGCGGCGATGTGGCCGAGCATGGTCGTCGGTGACGACGGTACGAACGGCGGGTTGTGGTGCTCCCCGGTCGCGAAGACGTCCAGGCCCACCTCCTCCGCCTTGAGCGCGATGGCGACCATCGCCTTGATGCGCTCGCCCTCGGTGGGAGTGCGGCCGTCGGTGGGGTCGCGGGTCACGTCCCCGACGGTGAAGATGCCGAACTGCATGGGGTGTCTGCTCTCTCGATGTCGTCCGGGTCGTACGGGTCGTCCGGTTCCCGCACCGGGGAACCGGGGGCCGGGGTGACGCCGGGCCTCCGGCGTCACCCGGCGTCAGCGGTGCGGCGTCACTTCGCCAGGAAGGCGAGGAGGGCGGTGTTGACCTCCTCGGCGTGCGTCCACAGCAGACCGTGCGGGGCGCCCTCGATCTCGACGTAGTCGGCCGACGGGAGCGCCTTGCGGAAGGGGCGCGCGGTGCCCTCGACCGGCAGGACGCGGTCGGCGGTGCCGTGCAGGATCAGGGCCGGCACGTCGACGGCGGGGATGTCGGCGCGGAAGTCGGTGTACCAGGTCGCGGGCGCGGCGGACGCGGCGAAGGAGCCGCCACGGGCCGCGGTGTTCCAGGAGTTGCGGACGGCTTCCTCGCTGATGCGGGTGCCGAGGTTCTCGTCGAGGTTGTAGAAGTCCTTGAAGAAGGCCGTGTAGTAGGCGTAGCGGTCGGCCTCGACGGCGGCGACGACGCCGTCGAAGAACTCCTTCGGGGCGACGCCGTCCGGGTTGTCGTCGCTCTTGAGCAGGCAGGGCTCGAGCGAGGCGAGGAAGGCGACCTTGGCGACCCGGCCGGAGCCGTACGTGGACACGTACCGGGCGACCTCGCCGGTGCCCATGGAGAAGCCGACCAGGACGGCGTCGTTCAGGTCGAGGGTCTCCAGCACGGTGTTCAGGTCGGCCGCGAAGGTGTCGTAGTCGTAGCCGGTCGTCGGCTGCGAGGACCGCCCGAAGCCGCGGCGGTCGTACGTGATGACGCGGTGGCCCGCGGCGAGCAGCGCGGCGCTCTGGCGCTCCCAGGAGTGGCCGTCGAGCGGGAAGCCGTGGATGAGGACGACCGGCTGCCCGGCGCCCTGGTCCTCGTAGTACAGCTCGACGGGGCTGGTGTTCTCCTGGCCCACGGTGATGTAGGGCATGGGGGGGTTCCTCGATTCGGGTCGGCGAATCCGCGCGTCGCAGTGGCGCGGTGTGCCCTCACGCTAGGGCCGGTGCGGCGATCACTGTTGCCGTCCGGCGCACCGTGTCTTGCACGGGGGCGCAGGAGTCGTTCAGGCGTCGGCGGCGGTCGCGGTGTCGCCCTGCGCCAGCACGATCCTCGCCAGGTGGACCCTGGAGTGCACGGAGAGCTTGCGGAAGATCGACGAGAGATGGGTGTTGACGGTGTGCGGGGACACGAGGAGGGCGGCCGCGGCCGACCGGTTGGTGTGACCCGCGGCGACCAGGCCCGCCACCTTGCGCTCCGAGGCCGTCAGCGCGTCCCAGCCACGGCCGGGGCGTGGCCGGGGGCCGCCGCCGCGCCGTGCGGAGCGGGACGTGGCCCGTTCGAGATCGGCCCGGACCCGGTCGGCCTCGAAGTCCGCCCCCGCCGATGCGTAGAGGTCGTACGCCTCGGTCAGGGCGAACACCGCGGCCGTGCTGCCCGCGGTCAGCAGCGCGCGCCCGAGGTCGGCGCAGGCCTCGGCGAGGGGCAGCGGCCGGGGGCCGGCGCGCAGGACGCGGACCGCTCGTTCCAGGAGTCCGTGGTCGGCGTGCACGAGGGCGGCCGCGTGGACGGCCGTGCCCTGTGCGGTCGGCACGGCGGGGTTGCGGGCGGCGTGCTCCGTCGCCTGGGCCGCGAGGTCCTCGGCCAGGGCCCGGTCCCCGGCGCGCAGCGCGATCCGCACGGCCTGGACGGCCTGGGGGCGCAGCAGCCGCCAGCGGAAGAAGGAGTGGTCCCGCTGGGCGGACCGGATCCGTTCGGCCGCCGCCGGGTGGTCGCCGCCCGCGTCGGCGACGGCGGCCTCGAAGTACTGGTGCGTGGCGTGGTTGCCCGTGTTCGGCCGGTCGGCCACGGTCGCCCGCACGATGTCAAGGTGTTCCCGCGCGGCTTCGCGGTCGCCGCGCAGCAGCGCGAGCAGGCCGCGGTTGACCCGTATGTTGACGAGGTTCCCTGGCACGCGCAGGTCGGCTTCGAGGCGTTCGGCGGTGACGAAGTCGGCGTCCGCGTCGTCGAGCCGTGCGAGCCCCATGTTCAGGGTTCCCTGCGCCCAGATCAGCATGGCGGGGCGCAGGGGGCCTTCGCCCGCCCTGCGGAGCATCGACCGTACGGTGTCGAAGTCGTCGCTGTGGATCCGTGCGACGGCCTCCTCGGCGAGGAAGGCCGTGTCGAACACGCTGAGCGCCGTGTGGTGCTCGACGGCGGCGGCGCAGTCGCCCGCGTTGAGGGCGATCTCGCCGAGACCCCAGAGGGCGAGGACGCGTGCTTGCCGGTCACCGGACCGCTCCGCCTCGGCGAGGGCCCGTTCGCCCATCTCGCGAGCGGCCCCGAGGTCGCGTCCGCGGGACCGGGCGAGGGCGAGGCGTGCGGTCAGCCGGGCGCGGATCGCCGGGTCGGTGACGGCCGCGAGCGCCGCCGTCGCCCGGTGGGTCAGCTCATGGACGTCGTCGAGGTGCCACAGCGTGTCTCCGAGTACGGACTGGAGTCGGGCGAAGACCTCCAGGGGCGGTTGCCTGGCCAGCAGCGCGTCGCCGGTCCGTCGCGCCTCGGTGTACCGGCCCGCGCGGGTCAGCGCCACGACGGCCCGCTCGCCCACGTCGAACACCGCGGGCGTGTGCGGCGGTACGAGTTCCAGGGCGCGTACCGCCAGGTCGGCGGCGAGGTCGGGCAGCGAGGCCAGCACGTCGGTGGCGGCCGCGCCGAGCAGCCTGATCGCCTCCTGGTCGCCGGGTTCGGCGCTCTTCATGAGGTGCGGGACCGCCTCGGTGGAGCTGCGGCCCGCCGCGACGAGCCGGCTCGCGGCCTCCCGGTGCAGCGCCCGGCGTACGGAAGGGGCGAGGTCGGCGTACACCGCCTGGCGGAGCAGGTCGTGGCGGAACAGCAGGCGTTCGCCCTCGTCGTGGAGGAGCGCGGCACCGACCGCCTCGTCCAGCTCGGCGCCGAGACCGGAGGCCGGCCTGCCGCACAGGGCCGCGGCGTCGGCGAGCGTGAACGCGCGGCCGAGGACCGAGCCGATCCGCAGGAGGTGCAGGGTGTCCGGCCGCAGGGCGGCAAGCCGCTCCCGTACGCCGAGTACCAGCCGCTGCGGCGGTTCGGTCCCGGCCGTGCCCGACGCCGCGATGCCCGTGAGCAGCTCGGACGCGAGGAAGGGGTTGCCGCCCGCGCCGTCGAGGTGCTGCGCGACCTGCTCCGGTACGTCCCCGCCGAGGACGTCCCGTGCCAGTTCGGCCAGGGCCGTGCCGGACAGCGGCCGCAGGGTAAGGGTCGTCGTCGCGGGTCCCCGCCCGTGCAGTTGCGGGTCGTTCCTGCTCGTGAGCAGCCAGAGGACCGGGGAGCTGAGCAGCCGGGCCGGCATGACGCTCAGGGCGAAGCGGCTCAGCGGGTCGGCCCATTGGACGTCGTCGACCGCGATCAGTACGGGCGCGCGGGTCGACCGTTCCTCGATCAGCTGGGCCAGCCGTTCGACTAGCCAGACGCGCTGGTCGTGGTGGCCGGCGAGGTCGGCGAAGTCCGTCCGTGACAGCAGCGGCGGGTCGCCGTGCAGGAGGCCCGAGGCCAGTGAGGCGAGCGGTGCCAGTTCGTGCAGTTCGTCGGCGTGTCCGTGGCTGACGGCGTAGCCGTGGGCGCGTGCGATCGCGACGGTCTCCCGCAGCAGTGCGGTCTTCCCGATCCCCGGCTCGCCGAGGAGCAGCGCGACCGCTCCGCCCGCACCGTCGCGCACCGACCCGACCAGGGCGCGCAGCCGCTCCAGCTCGGCTTCACGGCCCCGCAGCCCGGGCCGGGTGAGGGCCGCGCTCCCGGGCGTCGCCACGCCCTGGCCCCCGGGCCTGCCGGGGGTCATCCCTTGACCGATCCGGCGAGGAGCCCTCGCGCGAAGTGCCGCCGGAGCAGGAAGAAGACGAGCAGCGGGACGAACGCCGCCACGAAGGCCGCCGCGGTGAGCCGCTGCCACTCGTTGCCGTACGTGCCGGCCAGGTTCGCCAGTGCGACCGGCATCGGCGCGGTCCCGGGTGTTCCGCCCGACAGCGTCAGGGCCACGAGGAGGTCGTTCCACACCCAGATGAACTGGATGACGGCGAAGGTGACGAGGGCCGGGCGGGACAGGGGCAGCACGATCCGCAGCAGCAGCGTCCCGTGCGACGCCCCGTCGACGCGGGCGGCCTCGATCAGTTCCCTGGGCAGCCCGGCCAGGGAGTTGTGCAGGAGGAACACCGCGAACGGCAGCGCGAAGGCCGTGTGGGCGAACCAGAGGTGGCCGAACCGGGCGGGACCTTCGAGGTTCCAGGCGGGCAGGAACAGCCAGCCCTGGGAGAGGAGCTTCAGGAGCGGGACGAGCGCCATCTGGAGCGGTACGGCCTGGAGCGCGAAGATGCCGACGACGAGCGCGTCGCGCCCCCTGAAGTCGATGAACGCCAGGGCGTACGCGGCGAGGAGCGCCAGCACGAGCGGGAACAGCACCGAGGGCAGGGTGATGACGACGGAGTTGACGAAGTGCTCGGCGAGTCGGCCCGGCCCGTTCCCGCCGCCGGACAGCACCTCGCGGTAGTTGTCGAGCGTGAAGCGCGGCGAACCGGTCACGGTCCACCAGCCGGTCGTCTTGATCTCGTGCTCGGGACGGAACGAGGAGAGCAGGAGGCCGAGGGTCGGTGTCGTCCACAGGACCGCGATCACCACGGCGACCGCCGAGAAGGCGCGGGATGCCAGCCGCTCCCGCACTCCGTTCACCGTGCCCTCCGCCGCGCCCGGACCTGGTGGGCGACGAAGGGGGTGACGAGGACGAAGAGCAGTACGGCGAGGGCGGCGCCGCGGCCCGTGTCACCGTAGCGGAAGCCCTGGTCGTACATCTCGTGGGCGATGACGCCGGTCTGGAACTGCCCGCCGGTCATGGTCTTGACGATGTCGAAGGCCTTCAAGGTGCCGATCGCCTGGGCGAGGACCACGACGAGCAGGGTGGGTCTGATCGACGGCATGGTGATCCACCAGAAGACCTGCCGGGGGGACGCGCCGTCGAGCCGGGCCGCCTCGGTCGCCTCGACGGGAACGGCCTTGATCGCGCCGGTCAGCAGGACGGCCGCGAAGCCCGCCTGGGTCCACACCATCACCACGATGAGGAACAGGACGTTCCAGGGAGAGTCCACGAGCCATTGCCGCGGTTCGCCGCCGAACGCGACGACGAGCTGGTTCAGGAGCCCGGTCTGCGGGACCCGCGCGGGCCGGTAGGCGTACACGAATTTCCACACGACACCCGCGCCGACGAAGGAGACCGCCATCGGCGTCAGGACGAGGACCAGCGCGAACGCCCGGAACCGCGACCGTACGACAGCCGCCGCGTAGAGCAGACCGACCGTGGTCGCGAGCAGCGGCACGAGCACCACCCACGCCAGGGTGTTGCGCAGCGCGACCGTCGCCCGGGGGTCGGTGAACATCCACACGTAGTTGTCGAGCCCGGCCCACGCCCCTCCCCCGCTGTCGGTGAACGAGAGCGCCAGGGTGCGCAGAGCGGGGAGGAGGAGACCGACCGTGAGCAGCAGCAGCGCGGGGGCCAGCAGGAGCGTGGCCGCGACCCCGCGCCGCTGCGGCCCGCGGTGCAGCGCCAGCAGGATCAGACAGACCACCGCCGTGAAGGCGGCGACGCCCTGGAGCAGGAACAGCAGCTTGGGCTGCTGGGTGAGGAGGTCGAACGGCATCAGCGGCTCGGCCAGGACCGTTCGACGGAGTCGGCGACCTGCCGGGTGGACGCGCCGCCGACCCAGTCGACGACTCCCTGCCAGAACGTCCCGGCGCCGACCGACGCGGGCATCAGGTCCGAACCGTCGAACCTGAACCGTGTCCTTCGGTCCTGGAGGAGCTGGATGGCGAGGCGGTCCACCGGGGTCGCGGCGTTCGCCGGGTCCACACCCCGGTTCGCCGAGACGAAGGGGCCCTTTCGCATCCGCGCGTTCGCGAAGTCGGCAGAGGCCAGATACTCCTGGAAGGCCCGCACCTCGGGCCGGTCGGCGAACGCCGCGGTGAACACCCCGCCGCCCAGGACGGGAGGCCTGGCGGAGTCGGCTCCGGGCAGCAGGAAGGCGTGGACGTCCTTGTCCGGTCCGATGGCGGTGCCCTCCGGCCACAGACCGGCGTAGAAGGAGGCCTGGCGGTGCATCGCGCAGTCTCCGGAGAGGACCGGTGTGCCGGCTTCCTGGAAGGAGATCGACGCGATCGAGCGGGCGGGGCCGAAACCGCCGTTGGCGTAGCGGTCGTCCTTGAGGACGGACCCGACGGTGTCCATGGCTCTGATCACACGCGGGTCATTGAACGGGATCTTGTGGGCGACCCACTGGTCGTAGACGTCCGTGCCCTGCTGGCGCAGCAGGACGTCCTCGATCCAGTCCGTCACGGGCCAGCCGGTCGCCTCGGCGGACTCGACGCCGGCGCACCACGGTGTGACGCCCGATGCCGCGACCTTCTCCGTCACGGCCATCAGCTCGGACCAGGTGCGGGGGACGCGCAGCCCCCGATCGCGGAAGAACTTCGGGGAGTACCAGACGAACGACTTCACGTTCGCGACCAGCGGGGTGCCGTAGAGGGTGCCGTCCACGGTCGCGTAGCTGTTCCAGTCCGCCGACCAGCCCTGCTTCGCGAGGTTCACGACCCCGGCGCTCGCGGGCTTGAGCTTCCCCGCCCGCGCGAAGCGCTCCAGGAGCCCTGGCTGCGGGAAGAACGCCACGTCGGGCGCGTTCCCGCCGTCGACCCGGAGCTGGATGCGGGCCTCGAACTCCCCGTCCCCCTCGTACTGGACGTCGGTTCCCGTGCAGTGCGCGAAGTCGGCCCAGGTCTGTTCGAACAGGTCGGCTTCCTGGTCGCGGTTCTCCGCGTAGACGGTGACCTCGGTGCCGGGATGGCTGCCGTACCTGGCGTACGGCTCGCAGTCCACGGCGGTCTGCGACTGCGAACCACCGCTCCGCGGAACACCGCAGGCGGCGGCGAAGGCGGCGAGGGTGATGACGGCGAGCGCGAGCCTCGCGCCGGACCTCATGGGTGGATCTCCTCCGATCGCCCGCCGAAGGGTTCTCGGGGGCGATCAGAAGCTACCAGCGCTCGAACAATATCGACTAATCGTTCGATCCTAAACGATCGGGTCGACGCTCAGAGCGTGCGGCGCACGCCCGCCTGGCGCTCCAGGTCGCGGAGCTGGACGGCCAGGTCGCCTGCCACGGCGTGGTGGGCGGGACCGCTGCGGCCGATGGGCAGGACCTGCTTGCCGCGCATGTCCTCCAGCATCAGGGCGAACGCCGCGTACATCGCGACGAGCGCCACCACGAGGCCGAGCGCGCCGGAGGTGCGCGTCAGCCATGCGGTGTCGGTGACGCCCGCGAGGCCGGTGGCGGCCCAGCGGGGCAGGGAGACCGCGAGGACGAGCCAGAGCGCGCGCTTGGGCCGGGTCACGGCGGTCATCAGGGCCCCGAAGCAGAGGAGCACCAGGTTGAACACGCCGAGGACCTGGAGGCCGTCGGCAGCGCCGCTCAGCATGATGAGCGAGTAGGGCAGCCAGCTGCCGGCGAACACCGCCATCAGCGTCGCCGCGATCACGTCACGGGCACCGAAGGAGAGGACGCTCACCAGGAGTTGGAGGACGAAGGCGGGCAGCACGGTGAAGGCGACGGCGGCGCGGGCCGACTCGTCGAGGAGCCCGAGCTGGAGGCAGCCCGTCATCACGGAGGCGATGGCTATCGTGAAGAACCCGAGGGGCATGGGTGAGGCGATGGGGTGCAGGTTGATCCGCGTCATCGACCGGAGGTCCGGTTCGTAGCGGCGGCCCTGGGGGGCTTCCGGTGTGGTGGCCCGGGCGTCGCCGCCGTCGTCGGCGGCGGCGGCGGGAGAGGCTTCGGTCATCGGGGGGGATCTCTCTTTCAGTGCTCGAAGCGCGGCCGGCTTCAGTGCTTGAAGCGCGGCCGCGCTTCAGTGGCCGGAGCGCGGCCGGCTTCAGTGCGTGGAGCGCGGCCGGCTTCAGTGCTCGAAGCAGGGGTCGACGAAGGACGGCGTCGTGTCGGGAGCGGAGCCGCGCGCGACGCGCCACCGGCGGTGCCGCTCGGACTCGGCGACGGCCTCGGCCACGAGCGACGCCTGGTGGGCGCCTCCCTGCCCCGCCGGGTGGTCGCCGCCGTACCGGCCCGCCCGGTAGCCGCCGAAGTGGGCCACGGGGCTCCACTCGGGGCTCACCGGCGGGAGCGTCTCGTCGAGTCCCTCGTACTCCGCGGCCGCGTGGACGATGCGGCCGCCGACGACGGTGAGTACGGACTCGATGTCGGGGATGACGTCCTCGGGCACGGTGAGGAAGTCGTCGGAGAGGATCGCGAGGTCGCCGTAGCAGCCCTCCCGCAGGATTCCCTTGACGTCCTGCTCGCCGGTGAGCCGGGCTCCCCCGCGGGTGTAGAGGTCGAGGGCGGTCTCGCGGTCGATCAGGTTCCCCGCCGGGCGCAGCGCCGTGCCGCCGACGGTCCTGCCGGTCACCAGCCAGTGCAGCGCGACCCACGGGTTGTACGAGGAGACGCGGGTGGCGTCGGTTCCTGCCGCGACGGTCAGGCCCCGGTCGAGCATGGCGCGGACGGGCGGGCTGTGCGCCGCGGCCGCGGCGCCGTAGCGGTCGCGGAACGCGGTGCCCTGGAAGGACATGCGGTTCTGGACGGACAGGGCGCCGCCGAGGGCCGCGATCCGGTCCAGGCTGTCGCCGGAGACGGTCTCGGCATGGTCGAAGAGCCAGCGGTTGCCGCCGGGGAAGAGCCCTTCCGCCGCGAGCTTCTCGAAGACGGCCAGGTCGCGGCGGATCGTCTCGTCGTACGTGGCGTGCAGCCGAAAGCCCCAGCCGTTCTCCAGCAGGAGGCGGACCGCCTTCTCGAACTCGGCTTCGTACCCCTTGGCCAGTTCGGGACGGGGTTCGGAGAAGTTCTCGAAGTCGGCGGCCGCCCAGGTGAGGTTCTCGCCCGCGCCGTTCAGCCGGAGCCACTCGTCCCCGTCCCCCGGCGCGACCGTCTCGGTCCAGCGCTTGAGGTCGGCGAGCTCCTGGCCCGCCGTCTGCGGGAACAGGTGGTAGGCGATCCGCAGCGACAGCTCCCCCGCCCGCGCGAGGTCGACGACCGTGGCGTAGTTGTCGGGGAAGTTCTGGAACCCGCCGGCCGCGTCGACCGCGGACGTCAGCCCGAAGCGGTTCAGCTCGCGCAGGAAGTGGCGCGTCGACGTCCGCTTGTCGGCCTCGTCGAGGGCAGGTGCCTTGGCCAGGGTCGAGTACAGGACGAGGGCGCTCGGCGCCGCGAGGAGCACGCCGTTGGGTTCGCCGTCGCGGCCCCGTACGATCTGGCCGCCGCGAGGGTCGGGGGTCTCCCGGGTGAATCCGGCGGCGCGCACCGCGGCCTGGTTCATCATCGCCGACTGGTACAGGTGCAGGACGAACACCGGGGTGTCGGGGGCGGCGGCGTTCAGCTCCGCGACGGTCGGCATCCTGCGCTCGGCGAACTGTTCGGCGGTCCAGCCGCCCACGACGCGGATCCACTGCCCCTTGGGGGTGCGCCCGGCCTGCTCGCGCAGCATGGCGAGGGCGTGGCGGAGGCTGCGTACGCCGTCCCAGCGCAGTTCGAGGACGTAGTTCAGGCCGCCCCTGATGACGTGCAGGTGAGAGTCGTTGAGTCCGGGGATCACCCGGCGGCCGAGGGCGTCGACGACCTTCGTTCCCGGCCCGACGAGGTGGGCGAGGTCGTGGTCGTCACCGAGGGCCGCGACCCGGCCGCCGCGCACCGCGACGGCGCGGGCCCCGGGACGTTCGGGGTCGCCCGTGAACACCTTGGCGTTGCGGACGAGGAGGTCGGCCTGCGCGGCGTCCCGGCGCGGTGCGGGGACGAGGCCCGCGACCGGCATGCTGGTCGAGGGCCCGGTCATGCGAGGGCCTCGCGCAGGGTGTCGGTGGCGAGACCGATGGCCAGTTCGGCGGCCCGCGTCCCGCGCAACGGGTTCAGCATGACGAAGTCGTGGATGGTTCCCTGGACCCGGAGGGCGGTGACGGGCACCCCGGCGGCGCGGAGCTTGGCCGCGTACGCCTCGCCCTCGTCGCGCAGGACGTCGGCCTCGGCGGTGATGATCAGGGCGGGCGGCAGGCCGGTGAGCTGCTCGGTGGTGGCACGCAGCGGCGACGCGGTGATCTGCGCGCGCTCGGACTCCTCGGTCGTGTACTGGTCCCAGAACCACCGCATGGCGTCGCGGCGCAGGAAGTAGCCCTCGGCGAAGCGGTGGTAGGACTCGGTGTCGAAGCTCGCGTCGGTGACCGGGTAGAACAGGACCTGATGGGCGAGGCGGACGTCGCCGCGCTCCTTGGCCATGAGGGTGAGGGCGGCACTCATGTTGCCGCCGACCGAGTCACCCGCGACGGCGATCCGTGTGCCGTCGAGGTCCTTGTGGTGCCCCTCGCGGGCGACCCACTGGGCGACGCTGTAGTTCTGCTCGATCGCGACGGGGTAGCGGGCCTCGGGCGAGAGGTCGTACTCGGGGAAGACGACGGCCGCCCGGGTGCCGACGGCCAGGTCGCGGACGAGCCGGTCGTGGGTGTGGGCGTTGCCGAAGACCCAGCCCGCGCCGTGGAGGTAGAGGACGACGGGGAGCGGTCCCGTGGCACCGCGGGGACGGACTATCCGGGCACGGACGTCGCCGGTCCGACCGCCGCGGACGGTGATCCATTCCTCGTCGACGTCGGGGAGCGGTACGCCTTCGCCGCTCTGGACGGCGTCCACGGCCCCGCGGCCCTCGGCCACGGGGATCTGGTAGAGGAACGGCGGCTGCGCGGTCGCTTCCGCGAAGGCCTGCGCGGCGGGTTCGAGGGTCGGCGGGTTCTGCACGGGGGGCTCTCCATGGGGGAAGGTGTCGTACGTGTCCATCAGCCGCGCACCAGCGGGGTGTCCACGAGATGCTCGGCCAGGAACCACACCTGTGCCTCACCGGTGCGGACGACATCGGAGACGAGCAGGTCGGCGCTGCCCTCGTCGCCCTCGCCGGAGAGCCGGGACGCGGCGCCCCTGGCGTCGATCAGGATCCGCTCGTGCGCGTCGAGGAGCCGCGACAGCATGACGGGCACCGGCTCGACGCCGTCCGGCGCCCGGGGTATCGCCGTCAGCTCCGCGACGTGGCGCGGGTCCCCGACGGCGACGCCACCGAGGCTCTGGACGCGCTCGGCCAGCGCGTCCACGATGGCCAGTTGGGCCTCCGCGTGCTTGTCCAGCATCAGGTGCAGCGAGTAGAAGGTCGCGCCCCGCATGAGCCAGTGGTGCTTCTTGTAGAGGGAGTACAGGATCTGCGTGTCGGCCAGTACGCGGTTCAGGCGCTGGCAGGCGTACATGCGGGTGTCGTGGCCGAGGCCGATCGGCAGTTGCTTGAGGGTGCCGAACGCCTGGGTCTCGGCACCCTTCTGATGCAGCAGCGGCTGACCGCCGCCGTGCGGGGTCGTGAGGGTGTCCATGGGGTGCTCCGGTTCGGGGAGGTCACGGGAGTCGGGAGTCGGGCTTGGGAGCCGGGGCTCGGGAGCAGGGGCTCGGGGCTCGGGAGAGGGGGCGGGGAGGGTCCGGCCGCCCGGTCGGGGGTACGCGGGCGGCCGGACCCGGTCTGCGCGGCTGGTGCTGGACGCCCGCCGGTCAGTGCTCGGTGCTGGGCGCTCGGCGCCCGCCGGTCAGTGCGCGGTGCTCGGTGCCCGGCGGTGAGTGCTCAGCGCCCGGCGGTCAGTGCTCGGCACCCGGCGGTCAGCGCCCGGCACTCACCGGTGCTGTAGGCCGGTGCAGGAGGAGCCGGGTGAGCAGCCCGCTGCCGAGACCGGCCGCGAGGGCGAGGGGCGCCCACCACAGCGGGTACGGCGTGAGACCGAGGACCTCGTCCAGGGAGCGGGCGCCGGGCCCGGTGGCGACAAGCGCCGCGGCGGTGCCGATGAGGACGAGCGGGTACTCGTAGCCGTCGTTCTGCACCCAGAGCCCGTTGCGCCACTTCACGGTCAGGGCGACCGTCATGACCCCGATGACTCCTGTCGCCGCGAGCGGGGTCAGGAGGCCCGCGGCGAGCAGGAGGCCGGAGCCGATCTGGCCACCGCCCGCCGCCAGCGCGGTGAGGGATCCGCCGCGGAAACCGTCGGCACGGAACTCCTCCGTGCCGCCCGCAAGGCCCCTGCCGCCCAGGTGGAAGCTGATTTTCTGCACCCCGTGGCCGGCGACGAGCAGACCCACGAGCAGACGCAGGACCAGAAGGCCGGTGTCCACGAAGGGTCAGCCTGCCGCGTGCGCGCCGATGACGCTCTGCGCGTACACGACGCCCAGACCGTAGGCGCCCGCGTGGGCCTTGACGATCTCCATGACGGCGCCGTACGTCTCCTGGCGCGCCCAGTCGCGCTGGAGTTCGAGGAGTACCTGCACCCAGGTCACCGGGACCGCGCCGACGGCGATCATCCGTTGCAGCGCGTGCTCGTGGGCGGCGGGGCTGACGCCGCCGGAGGCGTCGCTCACGACGTACACCTCGTACCCCTGCTCCAGCGCGGACAGCGCGGGCAGCACGAGGCAGACCTCGGTCCACAGGCCCGACAGGATGATCTTCTTGCGTCCGGTGGCCTTGACCGCCGCGACGAGCGCCTCGTCCTCCCAGGCGTTCATGCTGGTGCGGTCGATGGGCTCCTGCTCGGGGAACACCTCGGCGAGCTGCGGCAGCAGGGGGCCGGAGAAGGACTCGGCGGCGACGGTGGTCAGGACGGCCGGTACGCCGAACGCCCGGGCCGCCTTCGCGAGACCCACGGTGCTGTTGATGATCGCGCTGCGGTCGTCGCTGCCGGTGCCGAAGAACATCTGCGGCTGGTGGTCGACGAAGAGCATGACCGCGTTGTCGGGCGTGAGCAGGTCCGCGCTCGGGGCGGCCTGCACCTTGCTGATGTCGAACATGAGGGTCCTTTCGAAGCGCTCGGCGGTGCGCCCGCCGCCTCCGCGGCTCGGCACCCCGTCAAGCTATGAGCGACCCGCCCGACCGCGTTGACCCACCGCGCCCAGGAGTTGGCACCACAGCGCACAGCCCGGTCACGCCGAACAAGCACCCACCGGGTCCACCGGTCGGGGTGGGGCGGCCGCGAAGCGATCGTCGGCCCGGACCGCTCGCAGCGTGATGCGCGTGACCTTCTGGTCGGCCGTGCTGAACTCGATCGTGGCCAGAGGGTGTCCTCCCGGGGCGATGAGGTACACCGGTGTGTCGTTGACAGTGAGCCTGCAAACGGCCTGGATGCGATCACGGAAGTGCACGGTCTCGTTGGCGATGTCGACAGCGCCCACGACGGTGGTGCGGCCTCCGCGAGGCAGGAGGGCCGCGTCGGCGTCGCGGACGCTGTCGGGTGCGAGCAGCTGGATCATCGTGCGCGTGTCCCCGGTCCGGGCTGCTGCCAGGAAGGCTTCGACGATCCGCTGGTCCGGTCCGCCGCTCTGCTCCGAGGCGTGCTGAGCGGCGTCGTCGAGGCGCCGTCGGGCCCTGCTGGCGTGCTTCTTGGCACTGGCCACCGTCCCACCCAGCACCTGGGCGATCTGGTCGAACGGCACGGAGAACAAGTCATGCAGGACATGCGCGACGCGTTGCGGCGGGGTCAGCCGGCTCAACAGGACCATGAGCGCCCGGGAGACGTCCTCGGTACGCAGGACCGCTTCGTCCGCGGCCAGTTCCGCGGCCGGGACGGCGTCCGCGAGCAGCGGCGTTTCGTTGCGCCGCCGCCGGGCACGCAGCTCGTCCAAGCAGACTCTGGCGGTGACCGTGGTGAGCCAGGCCGACGGGTTCTCGATCGGCGTCGAGGATCCGGCACCCATAACCCGCAACCAAGCCGTCTGTACGGCGTCCTGGGCGTCATGAGCCGAGCCGAGCATGCGGTGGGCAGCCGACAGCAGATGTGGTCGTGCGGTCTCGAATTCTTCGACTGTGATGGGCACGGGTGTCACCTTTTCGGGCCGGCGGACGTCAGGACGGACGGTTCGACCCCTTCCTGTTCGCATCCCGAGGAGATGACGACGTCATGAGCCTACAGATGGTGCGGTTCCGCACCGACAACAACCCACTTGTGGGACTGCCGGACGCCGCTCAGCTGCGTGCGCTGATCCGCCGAGCCGCGGGGGCGCCGGTGCCGCCGGAGCCGTTCGCCGTTGTGGGGTGGTACAGCTCATGAGTTCCGTACTGATCATCGCCACTGTCGGGTGCGTCGTCGCGAACGGGTTCATGGCGATCGCGGACTACGCGCGAGCGCCGTTCGTGCTGGCGAACTCCGCGGAGGTGCGGCTTGCGCCGGCTGCGTTGCCGTACCTGGCGACCCTCAAATTCGCGGGGGCCGCCGGCCTTCTCGCCGGTCTTCTCGGGGTCCACCGGCTGGGCCTGGCGGCCGGAGTCGGCCTGACCGCGTTCTTCATCGGCGCGGTCCTGTGCCACGTCCGCGCACGTGTCTTCCACAACCTCGCCTTCCCAGGCGCCTACCTGCTCCTCGCAGTCGCCAGCACCGGCTTCTTCGTGGGCAAACTGTGACTCATGGCAACGCGCCCCTCTTGTGTGCCGACCCGGACGCTCTGGTCCGTGGAAGACGGTCGGTGTGCTGACGGGCATCGAAACGGTCAAGAAGAACTGCAAGTTCTGATCTTGAGGGAGCACTGATCACCATGCTCGCCAACATCATCGCAACGGCTGTCCTGCTGGCAGAACTGGGCGTCGTGGTCCGCTATCGGTTCGTCCGACGCGGTCAGGAGCGACCTGGGCACTGGCCCCAACTGACCGACGCCCGTTCCGGCCACCTGGCTGTGGCTCTGGCCGCAGCCCTCACCGGCTGGGCTGTCACCGGAGCGGACACGGACGGGGTAACCGTCGTCATCGTGCTCTTCCTCGGGGTGGTCATCCCTGTCGAAGCCGCCGTCGCTGCCACCGTCCTGTGGCGACCCCTCGCCGGCTGGCTCGTCTGCGCGGCAGGAGGGCTCACCGCAGGCGCCGGCAGTAGTTTGTAGAGGGTCTTCTCCCCTCACCGGCCGCCCGTCGGAAACCCTTCTCAGGGGTCCGGCGGGCGGCTGCCTTCTTGTCGGCTTCCCTGCTGCATGGAGTGCGGTACGGAACGCACCGCCGGGACCGGACCTCACCGACCAGCGCGGAGCACCCTGGAAACCTTCCAGCTTACCCGAGCCGGACGGCATCGCAGGGGGAAACGAAAGTCCGGCAGCCTCCCCACGACGCTCCCTTGACTCGCATAACTGATGAATTATCACGCCTTTAAACTCGAAATATGACGCATCCCGCCACCCGTTTGCCGCACATCCTCGGCCCGCCAGACACGTTGGACGAAATATGTCGAGAGCAGGTACTGGAGTCAGTCAGGAAGTTTCCCGTTCCGAGTCAATTACCGGCGTCACACGGGCCGTTCGCATGGGTCTCTGGACCTACACACCGGCCGCGCAGGATGCCGACGCGACACTGAACGACACAGCACGGCGCGTTGATCTGCGTCATTGCGCAGCGCTCCTCGAAGATCTGCTGGCAGAACTGCGGCGCATCGAGAGCTGTTGGGCAAGCCCCACGAGCACCCCCGAGGGACGCGGAAGCCACGAGGACCGCAGGCAGCCTCATCATGCGTGAGGCCCGTGGCCGCCACAGCCGTCCCCGGCCGGGCACCGACGCCGGCCCTTTCATCGGCGGACAGACGGCGACGGACCGCTCCCTGCCACCGCTCGACCAGCTGGAGGTCCACTGGGATCCCACGGAGGAACTCGCCCACCTACTGCACGCGGGCGGCACGCACAATATCGCCGCCCGCGGCCCGATGGCCGCGGAGGACACCGAGCAGCCGGTCACCGCCACGAGCGACGGCTCATTGGCCGGCCTGGTCGAGATCACCGCCGAACTGCCGCCTCTGCGGACCCCTCCGCAGCGCCGGCGCAGGCACCGCGCCCGTGCACGTTCCCGCGGGCACATGGCCGCTCCGGCACGCACGGTGAGCTTCTTCCTCGCCGCGCTCGCCACCGTGGTCGTGTCCATGGTGTGCGTGTTCTGCGGCATCGTCAGCTACAACTCCCTGAAGCACCTGGCCAGATACCACACCGCCGGCAAGGCCGTCGGATGGTGGCCGCTGCTGGTGTACGGGCCCTGGACGGCTGCCTCCCTGTCCATCCTGCGCGCCGCCCTGCACCAGCGCCGGGCGGCACACTCCTGGACAGTCGTCCTGCTGTTCTCCACCTTGGCCCTCATGTTGTCCGTGGCGCAGGCACCCCACACGGCAGCCAACGCGGTCGCCGCGGCCCTCCCCTCCCTGGCCGCGCTCGCCTGCTTCCAGCAACTCGTCCGGCAGATCACCCTCACCCGCCCACCGCGCCAGTCGACACCACGCCACCGCAACCGTCCCCCGAAAGGCCGGACATAGGCCGACACCCCGCGACGCTCCGCCGGTCCGGCTGCCCTCCGCCCCCGGCGCCACACAGGTCGACGCGGACTTCGCTCGGCTCTGTCGTCCGCGCCGGTGCGAACCGCGTCGATCCGGCGGCCGGGCCATTTCCGGCCAACTCCCGCTCCCGGCGAAGCGGGCCCCCGCGAGGGCTCCCTGTGAGGTGGAGCCCTTGTGAGGCGGGCTCCCGGCAAGGCGAATAGCGACTGATAACAGCCATGCTCAATCAATACCCGGCTGATTCGCAAGCGCTTGTTCGCCTTCGCCGCGCATTACCGTGCCCGCGCGGGTTACGAGGGCCTGTGCGGGTTACGAGGAACCGCGTGGGTTACGAGGACCTGTGCGGGGTAACGGGGAAAGCCCGCCGACCAGCCAAGACCGGGGTAAGCCGCATACCGCCGCAGGGCGGTAAAGCGCTGTTCGCGGAGTTCACCGACCACCTGGCCAAACAGTTGGCAGGTAGGACAGGATATCGTTCGCGGGCGGCCGCCAACCGGATCGTTCTTGCTGCGTGTTGGCTGAGAGCGGGTGCCGTCGGATGTGCACGGCGATCGAGAGGAAGCCAGGAAGTGCTGATGAGCGCGGTGAGACAGATCGGGCCCCCGATCGGGCCCCGATGCGCCCACTGGCTCGGCTCGTCCGCGGCTTCCTCCCTCCGGCCGATCCCCGGGACCGCACGCCACCCCGTGCCGTGGTCCTCGTAGTCGGCGTAGTCGGCGCCCCTCCGCACTCGACGGTTCTCCCCCACCGGGCGGCGCATCCGTTCCGGCCGCCGCCCGGGACCGCCCGGGTGCCCTCGTGGCCGCCGTCGGGCCCATCGGACCCGTCGGGTCGATCGGTCCCACCGGACCCACCGGACCCACCGGACCCACGCTCCGCCGCCCGCAGTCGGCTCCCCATAGACACCCGTAAGAGGACGTGATGACAGACCTGATACAGGCCACCTCGGTGGTCCCCTCAGTTCTGGCCCTGGCCGCCGGCGGCACGGCCTGGCGGTTCTGGGGCCAGTACCGTCGCGAGCGCCGTACCGGGGACCGCCTCCGTGCGCAGGCCGCCGAGCTGACCGGGCGCCAGCACGCCACCGAGGACGTGCTGGGGCAACTCGCCACGGGGGTCATACCCGGGCTCGGGATCGAGGCGGAGCGCCTCGGCACCGGCCGTGGCGTCGACATCGAACTGCCCGAGCCGCTGGTGAACACGGCCCTCGCGCAGCGGCTCGCGGAGCTGGCCAACTCCGCCGCGCACACGGTGCGCAAGGTGCAGTACGACGCGCAGAGCAGCACCAGTGCCCAGATCGCCGAGGCGCGGCAGTCCGCGCAGGAGTCGAGCCGGGCCGCGGTGCGTGCCGTCTCCTCCGCCATGGTGGGCATGGCGTCGAAGCTGAGCCAGCGGGTCAGTCAGGGTGTGCGGCAGCACGAGGGCGACGAGGCGTACGAGACGCTCGTCGGCATCGACCACCCCACGCAGCAGATGCTGCTCGTCGCCCAGAACTACGTGGTCCTGTCGGGGGGCAAGCTGTCGCGCCGGTGGCCGGCCACCCCGATGACCGATGTGGTGCGGGCCGCGATGGGCAGCATCGAGGAGTTCGAGCGGGTCGAGCACCAGGAGCTCGACGTCGCGGTGACGAGCCGGGCGGTCGGGCCCGTCGTCCACGCGCTCGCGGTGCTCATGGACAACGCGGTCCGCTACTCGCCCTCCACGGCCCGGGTGCACGTGGCCTTCCAGGAAGGGCACCACGGAGTCTCGGTCATCGTCGACGACGCCGGTCTGCGCATGAACGACGAGCAGCTGACCTGGGCCAGGGCGATCCTGACGGGGGCCAGGCGCGACGACGTCAACCAGCTCGGCGCGCACCCGCAGACGGGTCTGCGGGCGGCCGCGGCCCTCGCCAACGACTACGGGTTCCGGATAGACGTGGAGGCACCCAACCCCTTCGGCGGCACCCGCGTCTACATGTTCATCCCCCGGAGCCTGCTGACCGTCGCGACCGCGCCCAAACCGAGGCCCGCGCACGCCGCCGCCCCGTCCGCTCCCGCCCCATCGGCTCCCGTCCCGTCGCCCGCCGCAGCACAGGCCAGGCCACTCGCCGAGCCCGCCGCAGCACCGGCCAGGCCACTCGCCGAGCCCGCCACCGCGCCGGCGACCGAGCCCCCCGCCACACCCCGCACCACCGCCAGCGGACTGACCGTGCGGACGCGGACGCGGGCCAAGGCCCCCGCTACCGAGCACCCGGCCCCCTCCCGGGCCGCAGCGGACCAGCCGGCCCCGGCCCCGGGCCGTCCCGCCATCGCCGCCGCCTGGGCGCAGGGCACGCGGAGCGCGCGTACCCAGGACCCGTACACCACCACGCACGAAGGAGCCCAACCGTGACCACCGGCAATGAACTCGGCTGGCTGCTGGACCGTTCGCTTGGGTCCCTGGAAGGTGTCAGGCACGCGGTCCTGATGAGCTCCGACGGCCTGCTGCACTCCCGTACGTCCGACATCGGGCAGGACGAGGCGGAGAAGTTCGCCGCGATCACCGCCGCGGTGCGGGCGGCCGCGCTCGCGTACGACGAGGAGACCGGCGGCGGTGGCACCCGGCAGGCGCTGATCGAGCTGACCAACCACGTGGGCCTCATCACCCAGGCCGGCGGCAACACCATGCTGTCGGTGCAGACCACGGGACCGGACGCCGACATCGGCCTGATCACCCATCACATGCTGGAGCTCGCCCAGCGCGTCGGACACGAGATGAAGGTCGCGCCGCGGGGGCCTTCCGTCGAAGGCCTCCCGACGACGTGAGCGGGCCGCGGCGGGACCCGGACCTGGTCAGGCCCTACGTCCGTACCGACGGGCGGGTTCGTGCCCATCCGGATGTGCGCCTGGAGACCGTGGTGCTCGCCGCGAGCGGCCCGAGTACGGGCCTGAGTGCGGACGCGCGCCGGGTCATGGGCCTGTTCGACCGGGCCGGGGGCGGCGGTCTCGCGGTCGCGGACATCGCGGCCGCCCTGGAGTTCCCTCCCTCCGCCGTCCGCATCATCGTCTCCTCCCTCATCGACGAGGGCCTGTTGACCCGACCGGTCGCCGCCGGTGCCGACCGACCCGAAACCGATCTGCTCCAGGAGGTACTGCGTGGTCTCCGCGCCCTCGTCTGACGGCCTCATCTACGTGCCCCCCGGCGTGACCCGCTCCGCGAAGATCGTGATCTCGGGAAGTTTCGGCGTCGGCAAGACGACCTTCGTCGGCAGCGTGTCCCAGATCCCGCCGCTGCGCATGGAGGAGCAGATCACGCAGGCCAGCGCCGGAGTGGACGACCTGGCGCGGACACCGCGGAAGACCACCACGACGGTCGGTCTCGACTTCGGGCGGCTGCACCTGAGCGACGCCCTCGTCCTGTACCTGTTCGGCACCCCCGGCCAGGACCGCTTCCGCCCGCTGTGGGCCGGGCTCACCGAGGGGGCACTCGGGGCGCTCGTCCTCGTCGACACCCGCAATCTGGATGCCTCCTTCGAGATCCTCGCCCTGCACGAGGCGCAGGGCACGCCCTACGCCGTGGCGGTCAATCTGTTCGACGGCGCCCCGTACTACCCGTTGGACGAGATCCGTCAGGCCCTGGACCTGGATCCGCACACCCCGCTGACGACGTGCGACGCGCGCGAGGGCAACTCCGGTGTCATGGCCCTGATAACCCTTTGCGAGTACCTGTCCCACCTGCACGCACCCGCCCTGGAGCCGCGCCCGTGACAAGTCCGACCACGACCCATGACGCCCCGGTGCACCGGGTCGCCCTGTACGACGCCGCGTTCGCGGCCGATCCGCACACGGCGTACGAGCGGATGCGGGCCGCGTTCGGACCGTTCGTACCGGTGGACCTCGTCCCCGGGGTCCCCGCGACCCTCGTCGTCGGCTACACCCAGGCCCGGCGGATCCTCAACGACCCGCTGCGCTTCCCGGCCGACCCGCGGGTGTGGGAGCAGTCCGTTCCGCAGAGCTGCCCGGTCCGCCCCATGATGGAGAGCCGCCCCAACGCGCTGCGGTCCACCGGCGTGGCGCACACCCGCTACCGGTCGGCGAACACCGCCGCGATCGACGCCGTCGACCAGCACCGGCTGCGCTCCTTGGTCGAGCAGGTCGCCGATGCCACCATCGACGAGTTCCGTGCGGCCGAGGGCGCGGACCTGCTGGTCCAGTACGCCTGGCCCATCGCCTTCCGGGTCCTGAGCACCCTGCTCGGCTGCCCCGACGAGATCGGCCGCCGGATCGCCGACGGCATGGCCAAGATCTTCGAAGGCGTGGACGCTGCCAGCGGCAACGAGATCCTTTCGGGGGCCGTCGCCGATCTGGTGGCGCTGCGCCGCAGGCGGCCCGGCGACGACATCACCTCCCGGCTCCTCGCGCACGCCGCGCAGCTCGACGACGTGGAGATGGCCCATCAGCTCGTCACGCTCTACGGCGCCGGCATCGAGCCGCTGACCAACCTGATCTCCAACACCGTCCTCAAGATCCTCACCGACGACCAGTTCTCCGGAGACCTGCACGCCGGTGGCTCCTCGGTCCGCGAGGCCCTCGACACGGTCCTCTACACCGACCCGCCCCTCGCGAACTACTGCATCAGCTATCCGCCCCACCCCGTCGACGTCGACGGGTTCCTGCTGCCCGCGCACCAGCCCGTGGTCATCTCGATGGCCGCGTGCAACAACGATCCCGTCCTCGGGGAGCAGCGCGTCGCCAGCAATCGCGCGCACCTCTCCTGGAGCACGGGCCCGCACGCCTGCCCGGCACGCCCGCACGCCTATCTCATCGCCGAGACGGCCATCACCCACCTCCTGGACGCGCTGCCCGAGATGGATCTCGCCGCCGCACCGGACGCGTTGATCTGGCGCCCCGGCCCCTTCCACCGGGCCCTCGCCGCGCTGCCCGTCGTGTTCCCCGTCGCTCCCGCCGCCTCCCCCGCCGTCACCACAGCCTGAAGGGATTTCCGCCATGGTCTCGCCCACGGACCCGATCACGCTCGACCCCACCGGGGCCCGCGCCCACGACGAGCACCGGGAGCTGCGGAAGCACGGCAGCGCGGTCCCTGTCGACGTCCTCGGCGTGACCGCCTGGTCCGTGTCCGATCCCGCGCTCCTCAAGGAGTTGCTGACCAGCGCGAACGTCTCCAAGGACGCGCGCGCCCACTGGCCGCGGTTCGAGGAGACGGTGCGGCGCTGGCCGCTCGCCCTGTGGATCGCGGTGGAGAACATGTTCACCGCCTACGGGGGCGACCACCGGCGGCTGCGCCGCATGGTCGCCCCCGCCTTCAGCCACCGCCGCGTCACCGCGCTCCAGCGGAACATCGACGCCGTCGTCACCGGCATCCTCGACGAACTCGCCGCCCTGCCCCCCGGTGAGACGGTGGACCTGCGCGAACGCCTCGCCTACCCGCTGCCGATCGCGGTCATCGGCGACCTCATGGGCGTACCCGCCGACCAGCGCGACGCCTTCCGCCAGGTCGTGGACGGCGTGTTCGACACCACCCTCACCGCCGAGCAGTCCGAGGCCAACACCGCGGCGCTGTACGGGGCGTTGCAGAGGCTCATCGACTCCAAGCGCGCCGAGCCGGGCGACGACATGACGTCCCTCCTGATCGCGTCGCGCGACACGGACGAGGAGGGCGGCCTGTCGCAGGACGAGCTGCGCGACACCCTGCTCCTCATGGTCAGTGCCGGGTACGAGACCACGGTGAACGTCATCGACCAGGCGATCACCCAACTGCTCACCCACCCCGACCAGCTCGCCCTGCTGCGGACGGGCAGGGCCGACTGGAACGACGCCGTCGAGGAGACCCTCCGCCTCGAGCCCGCCATCCGTCACCTGCCCCTGCGGTACGCCGTGACCGACGTGCCCCTGCCCGACGGCCGGACCATCGCCGAGGGCGAGGCGATCCTCGCCTCCTACGCGGCGGCCAACCGGCACCCCGCCCTGCACGGCGACAGCGCGGACACCTTCGACATCGGCCGCCCGGTCAAGGAGCACCTGGCCTTCGGTCACGGAGTCCACTTCTGCCTCGGCGCCCCGCTGGCGCGCATGGAGGTCGCCACGGCTCTGCGGCTGCTCTTCGAGCGCTTCCCCGATCTGGAACTCGCCGTGCCGGTGACGGAGTTGCAGCCGCTCGGCTCGCTGATCAGCAACGGCCACCAGACGCTTCCTGTCCGGCTGCGCCGCCCCGCCTGACCCGTCCCGCGCCCCCTCCCGGTCAGACGGTGCTGGACGGGTGGGCCGCCGTGGCGGAGCGGGGCGGCCACGCGCGGGGGGGGGCCAGGATGCCGAGGACGTAGGCGCGGGCGACGAGGGCCGGGCGGGTCGCCGCGCCCAGGAGGTGCCGCGGGCGGCTGAGGTGGTAGTCGACCGTCTGCCGTGACAGCTTCAGCGAGGTGGCGATGTCGCCGTTGCTGCTGCCCTCCGCGAGGAGGGAGAGGATGCGGATCTGAGCGGCGGTGAGCGACGGATGGGCCTCGTGGGCGAGGCTCTGGTGGGTGACGACGGCCCAGACGTGCCGGGCCCGGGCGGCGGAGTGGCCGATCGTCGTCGGGTGGAGCTGCGCGCGGCGCTGTAGTCCGCGGGCGTCCACGAGCACCGCGGATGTTTCGAGACGTCTGGTGCGGCGGGCTATCAGGCCGTTCCAGCGGCGGTGCAGCAGCCCGAGGCCGGGTTCGGGGGCGAGCAGGGTGTGCGCGCGGCGGCCGACCAGGTCGTGCACGCCGACCCGGAACAGGGTGGCCGCCGCCGCGCTCGCCTCCATCACGCGGCCGTTCGCCGAGAGCAGCGCGCAGGGCAGGCCGCTGTGGTCGGCGCAGGGCCTGTAGGTTCTCCTCGGCCTCCTGCCGCCGCACCGTGGCGCGCAGTTGGTCCGTGACGTCGACGTAGATCCCGGCGACGCAGGTCCGTCCGTTCTCCCGCACGGGGAAGCGGTGGCCCACCGCCCGGCCCGCGCCGCCGTCACGGCTGCGGTAGCGGAGGGTGTGCCGCACCGGCGTACCCCGCCTGATGACCTCCTGGTCAAGGACGCGGAACCGGTCGGCTTCGGTTGGCGCGGCCTTCTCCGCGCCCGCAGGGCCGCACGGCCGCCTGGTGGTGCGCTCCTCGTCCAACGCCGAGGACCTCCCGGGGTTCTCCGCGGCGGGCGTCCACGACTCCGTCACCACCGTCCACGGCACCGGCGAACTCCTGGAGGCCGTAGGCCAGGTGTGGGCGTCGCTGCTCTCGCCCCGCAGCGTGCGCCTGCGCCACGAGGCCGGCATCTCCCTGGACGACACCTACATGGGCGTCATCGTCCAGGAGTACGTGCCCGCCGACCTCGGCGGTGTCCTCGTGACCTGCGACCCGACCCGCCGCGGCGACTTCCGCAACGTCTACCTCAACTGTTCCCCCGGCTCCCCGGAGCAGGTGGTCGACGGCTCGGTCCTGCCGCAGCAGTACCTGTACAACACCGTCGAGGGCGGCGGCCGCACCGTCGCCCTCGGCTCCTGGGGCGCCGGGCTCACCGCCGCCACCCGCGCCCGGCTCGCCGACCTGTCCCTGACGGGACGTCTCCTGCAAGCGCACTTCAGCGCGCCCGACGTGGACAGGCCGCTGGACATCGAGTGGCTGATGACCGACCGGGGCGACTTCCGGCTCGTACAGATCCGCCCGTACGCGCTGTGAGGGCGCCCTCCGGCAAGGCGGCACCCGCCGGCCTGACGGACACGGCCCGCCGCGTCATCCACCTCAACTACGGCTTCCAGCTGCTGTTCAACCTGCTGTGGTGGATGCCGGTGTTCTACGCCTACCAGAAGGCGGCCGGGTTCTCGGACGGACAGATCTTCGGCATCCAGAGCGTCTACTACGTGGCGTTCTGCCTGTTCGAGATCCCGACCGGTCTGATCGCCGACCGGATCGGCACCCGCAACTGCCTGCGCGCGGGAGCGGTGGTCATGACGGCGGCGAACCTGGTCCCGGTGGTCAGCGCCTCCTACACCGGCTTCCTCGTCCACTTCCTCGCCATCGCCGCGGGCCGGCCCCTCACCTCGGGAGCGGCAAGCGCCTATCTGTACGACGGTCTGCGCGCCGAGGGGTGCGACGAGCACTATCTGAGGGCGGAGGGCACCGCCCGGGCCCTCGGGCTCGTCGCGAAGGTCGTGTGCCGGCCGCTGGTCGGGCCCCTGATGGCGGTGGCGCACCCGACTCCGTACCTGCTCAGCGCCGCCGGCGCGGCGGGCTCCCTCGTCTGCGCCGTGGCGCTGCCCCGCCTCGCGGGGGTCGACGGCGGTACGGGGGGCGGTGGTGCGGCGGGCGGCCGTGCGGGGAAGGCGGACGGCGGGCGCGGCGGGCGCGGTGCCTTCCTGCGGGACGCGGGCGCCGCGCTGCGCTGTGTCGCCTCCTCGCGGTGGCTGGCCCTGGTGATGGTGCAGGGCGTGGCGGTCTTCACGCTCTCCCGGATCTGTCAGGTCGACCTCTTCCAGCCGATCCTCATCGACCACGGCATCGCGGAGGCCTCGCACGGCGGTGTGATGGCGGCGATGACGGTGGCGGAGGCGGTGGCGTCGGCCCGCCCGCGGTGGCTGAGCCGCCGCCTGCCGCCGGTCGCCTGGGTCTCGGTCCTCAGCCTCGCGCTCGCGGGCAGCCTCGCGGCCATGGCGCTCGGCGGGCCGTGGGCCGTCGTCGCGCTGCTCTGCCTGTTCGCCGCCGCGACCGGCTTCGCGTACCCCGTGCAGCGCAAGCTGGTGAACGACGCCGTGCCCGCGCACGCCCCGCGTGCCACGCTGCTGTCGGTCGAGAGCATCGTGGACCGCGCGGTGTGCGCGCTGGCCGCGGGCGCCCATCTCGCCGCGGGGCGCCTGGACGCCCTGCTGTGGCACAGCGCGCTCGCCACGGCGGTGCTGCTCGGGGTCTTCCAACTGCTGCTGCGCAGCGGGGTGGTCAAGCGGGAGACCGCCGGTCGAGGAGTTCGACGAGGCGGACCGGCAGGAACGCGGGCCGGTGCGGTCGGCCGACCTGGTACGGCACGAAGCCGACCTCGGAAGCCGCTCTGACCTCCTCAGCCGTCTCCGCCTGATGGACGACCAGGCAGCGGCCCGAACCGGCCTTCGCCCGCTGCCACAGGGTAGGGGCCGGTTTGCGCTCCGCCTCGGTGCGCGGGGTGAGGACGCGGCCGCCGAAGTCCTCCCAGGGGAAGGGCGTGGAGCCCCGCCAGGTCGCGTCGACCTCCTGCCGCAGCCTTGCGGCGCGCTCGGCGTCGGTCGCGCCCCAGGAGGACGGCACGTTGGTGATCAGGCCGACCGGTACGCGGCGTTCACGCAGGGCCCGCAGGTAGGCGGCCGCGCCGGGCTGGTAGCCGGTGGTGCCGTCGGCCGCGGTGTGCACCAGGGTCTCGCCCAGGTCGAAGTACACGATGGGGCAGGCACGCGCGGGCGCGACGGCCGCCGTTCCCGTGCCCCCGCCCGCGACTTCGGGCGCCGCGGCGCTCGCCGTGGCGCAGAGCGCGGCCGAGAGCAGGGCCGCGCCGAGGGCGAGACCCGCCCGCGCGGAGCCCTTGGAGACGGAGCTGTCCATACGTCGTCGCCCTTCCCTCGCACACATCGGTCCCTCGCGCTCTACCCCCGCGCACCGGGCGTCACTCGGGTCCCCCGGCCTTCCTCGGGTGACGCGCGCGTGCTCAGCCGTCGTCGGACAGGGCACGGTGCAGGAGAGGGAGCAAGCGGTCCCAGTGGCGCTGGAGTCCGGTCGGGCTGAAGGCGTCGGTGTCGGGCATGGTGAAGCCGTGGACGGTGTCGGGGTAGACCTCCGTCGTGGAGTCGACGCCCGCGGCATCCAGCGCCTTGTCGAACGCGACGACGGCCTCCTGCGTCATGTCGCCCACGGCGAGGCCGAGATGGACCTCGGCGGTCAGCTCGGGGACGAGGAGGTGCGGGCTGTCGGGCGCTTCGGAGACCAGTTGCCCGGGGTGGAACCCGGCGACGGCGGCCACCCGGTCGGGGTGGGCCGTCGCGGTGCGCACCGCCAGGACGGCACCGACGCAGTAGCCGACCGTGCCCACCGCTCCGGCGCCGACCTCGGGCTGGGCGCAGAGGAACCGGAGGTAGGCGTCGGCGTCGCTCAGGACGCGCTCGGTGGTGTGCTCCTCGATCAGCGGTACCAGCCGGGCGAAGAGCCCGGGGCGGGACTCCGCGTCGATGTGCGCGGGAAGTTCGACGACCGGCGCCGGGCCGTGCCGGTACAGGACGTTCGGTACGAGGACGTAGTACCCGTGCCCGGCCAGTTCGCGGGCCCTGTCCTCGACGACGGGCCGCACGCCGAAGGCGTCCGGGTAGAGCAGCACCCCGGGGTGCCGGCCGCCGCCTTCGGGGAACGCGGCGAACGCGTCGGCCTGTCCGTCCGGGGTGGGGATCCGCACTGTCTTGGTGGGCATGGTGGACCTCCAATGATCAACTCGAAAGTCCCGAGGCTACTCGACCGCCGGGCAGAGGCGTCCGGTTACTCCCTGGGGCTCCCGGCACCCCTTCAGGAACAGCGGGTGGGGCGCGCACGCGGCCCGCTGCGGGGGCTGGCCCCACCACGGATCGGGCGGTCAGCAGGATCGTCCCGGATGATCACTTCCGGAAACGTGGAGCTCGACAGCACCCAGCGTCGGTTCTTCGTTCCGTAGGAGTCAGCACGTGCGTGAGCAGGCAAGGCAGAAGTGTGGTTCTTCCGTTCGACGGCTTCGGCAGCTTCGGCGGCTTCGGCAGCGAGGTGGCCGGCGCGGCGTCGTCGCGGCCGTGGCCGCGGTGGCTGCGGGCGTCATGGCGGCGGGCGTCATGGGGGTGCCCGCCGCCGCGGCCGCCAGCCGGGCGGGGTCCACCCCGACCGGGGCGGACCCCGTCCAGCGGGGACTGGACGCGCTGGTGCGCTCCGACGGGGTGCCGGCCGCGCTGGCGAGCGTCAAGGAGCGCGGGCACCGCACGCGTACGTACACGGCGGGCGTCGGCGATCTGGCCACCGGGTCGAAGGTGCCATGGGACGGTCAGGTACGGATCGGCAGCAACACCAAGGCGTTCACGGCGGTGGTCGTCCTGCAACTGGTCGGGGAGGGGAAGATCGGCCTCGACACCTCGATCGAGACCTATCTGCCGGACCTCGTACGCGGGAACGGCATCGACGGGAACCGCATCACCGTCCGCCATCTCCTCCAGCACACCAGCGGACTCCCCAACTACGTCCCGTACCTCAGCGACGACGTGCGCCCCTACACGCCCCGCGAACTCCTCGACATCGCCCTCCAGCACGACGCCGTCTTCGCACCGGGCAAGGACTGGCAGTACAGCAACACCAACTACGTGCTGGCCGGCATGCTCGTCGAGAAGGTCACACGCCGCCCCCTCGCCGAGGGACTGGACCGGCGCGTCATCGAACGCATCGGCCTTCGCCACACCTACTTCCCCGCGCACGGCGACGTGCGGATCCGGGAACCCCACCCCAAGGGCTACTACCAGGAGTCCCCGGGCTCCCCCCTGCGCGACGGCACGGAGCTCGACCCCTCCTGGGCCTGGGCCGCAGGTCAGATGATCTCCACCAACTCCGACCTCAACCGGTTCTACACGGCACTGCTGTCCGGCGATCTCCTCCCCGCGGAGCAGCTCCGCCAGATGCGCACCACCGTCCCCGCCGAGTACTTCGGGCCCGGCGCGCGTTACGGCCTCGGCATCGTGAGCAGGCCGCTGTCGTGCGGCGGCCGCTACTGGGGCCACGGCGGCAGCACCACGGGCTACGAGACCCGGGGCGGAGTCAGGGGCGATCTGCGCGCCGCCGCCGACATCGCGGTGACCACGCAGCCGAGCGACAAGGGCGTCATGGAGCGCGTGGACGGCCTCGTGGACATGGCGCTGTGCCGCTGAGCCCGGGGGCGATCGACGCCGAGCCGCGCCTGCCGGGGTGACAGACGCCCGGCCGTGCCCGCCGGGGTGACCGACGCCGAGCCCCGCCGGGGTGACCGACGGTCAGCGGCGGTGATCCGCGCACCGGCGGAAATTCCCTACCGCGGTGACCGCGAAGGGCGCAGACTCCTCCCATGGCTGACATGGGATCGTTCCGCGACGCGGTCACCGCGTGGGCGGCCGGAGGCCCCGGTGACCCGGCACGCGAGTGGGCCGTGCGGCTGAACGTGCGGACGGTCGTCCTGGTCGAGGGGCCGAGCGACGTCGCTGCGGTCGGCGCGCTCGCCGCCCGCCGCGGCCGGGACCTGGCGGACGAAGGAGTCTGCGTCCTGTCGATGGGCGGCGCCATGAGCGCCGCCCGCTTCGCCAGGATCCTCGGGCCCCCGGGCCTCGGCCTGCGCCTCACGGGCCTGTGCGACGAGGCGGAGCGCCGCTACTACGCCCGCGGCCTCGAGCGGGCAGGCGCGGCGGAGCAGGAGTTCTTCGTCTGCGCGGCGGACCTGGAGGACGAACTCATCCGCGCGCTCGGCGTCGCACGCGTGGAGGAGCTGGTCGGGGCGGAGGGCGATCTGCGCGCCCTGCGGACCTTCCAGCGCCAGCCCGCCCAGCAGGACCGCACCCCGCACCAGCAGCTGCGGCGCTTCCTCGGCACCAAGAAGGGGCGCAAGATCAGCTACGGCCGCGTCCTCGTCGAAGCCCTCGACCCGGACCGCGTACCCGCCCCGCTCGACGATCTCCTCGCCGCCGTCTGACACGCTCCGGCGCCCGGCACCCCGTGACACGCCCCGGCACCGACACGCCCCGGCACCGGTGACCTACCCCTACCCCGCGAAGGCCTGCCATGACGCTGATACGACCCGCCCACCCCCACGAGATCCCCGCCCTCGTCGAACATCCCGACGACACCGAGCGCAACGCGGCGACCAGCGCGTACCTCGTCCAGTTGTTCGACACGCGGTGCAGCAGGCCCGAGTGGTGCCTGGTCGCCGATGACGGCGAGGGGCGCCTGCTGGGCAGCGTGGTGCTGTGGGCCATGCCGGGGCAGGACGTCCCGGACTCGTTCGTCCTGTTCGAGCCGCCCGCCGACCCCGCCGACGCGGGCCCCGCCCTCCTGGAGGCGGCCATGGCCAGGGCGCGTGCTCTCGGGGCGGAGGAACTGGGGCACGTCGTCGACTCGCCCGCGCAGCCTCCCCAGTTCCAGCGCGACCCGGAGCGGCGGAGCGAGTTGCTGCGGGAAGCGGGCTTCCGGGTCCTGCGGGACGGGCGGAGATTCAGCCTGCGGGTGCCCGCCGAACTGCCGGACGACGACCCCAGGCTGACCTTCCGCAGCCTGGCCGACCTCGGCCCGCGCCCGTTCATCGACCTCCTGGCGAACCTGCTCACGCGGACCGCGGACGCCCGGCTGAGCGCCGACGTCGAGCAGTACGGGGCACGGGGGGCCGCCGAGCAGCTCTTCGCGCACATGGGCCAGTTCCGGTACGAGCCGGGGTGGTGGGAGATCGGCTACACCGCCGACGGCTCACCGGCGGTGATCAGCCTGCCCGCGGAGAACGCGGTCACGCCCGTGCTCGGCTTCGTCGGCGTCGCACCGGCCCACCGCGGCCAGGGCTACGCGACCTCGGTCGCGGTCCGCGGCACACGCGTCCTCGCGGCGAACGGCGCCACCGAGATCCGTGGGGACTGCGACGCCGCGAACACCGCCATGGTGAAGGCGTTCGCCAGGGCCGGCTACGACAACTTCGCGCACCGCCTCGAATTCGGCCGCGCCCTGTGACGACGGACGTGCCGCCCTCCGGGTGAAGGGTTCCGAGCCTCGGACCGGCAGGCCCCGGGAGGCCTACCGCGGGCCCCGGAGGTCGGCCGCGAGCCCCGGGAGCAGGGCGGCGCGCCCTGGCCGCCCTACTTGTTGCCGGGGTCCCGGAACCGTCCGAACGCCTTCGTGAGGGCCTTCAGCGGGGAGCCCTCCGTCCTTGCGGCTCCCGGGGCCGCCGCCCCGGGCGTGCCGCCGCCGGTCACCTCGGCGAGCGCGGCCTGGGCCGCCTCGGCCGCCTCCCGGTACAGGTCGCGGGATGTCGTCATGGCGTCGAGCGCCTCGGCGTACTTGGCGACCATGCCCTGGGCGTGGGCGAGTTCCTCGTCCGGGGTGAGCAGGTGCCACCCCTGGCGCAACCGGGTCAGGGCTCGCTCGGCCTCCTCGGGCAGCGGCCACGGCCGGGCCGCGAACTCCTTGACGCGCGCCAGGAGTTCGGCCGGTTCCGAGCCGTCGAGGAACACACTGCGTACGGTGAAGCGCTCCGCGTCGTAGTCGGGGTCCTGGGGCGCCCTCGGCAGGACGACGGCGCCGCCGCGCGGCATCCGCACGCCCAGCTCGCGCTTCATCGCGAAGTCGGCGATCTGGGCCTGCTCCGGCGTGCCCCGGTGCTCGATCACCAGGTGGCGCAGGCTCGGCGGCAGGAACGTCGAGACCGGCCGCTGCCCCGCCGCGTCCGGCGTCATCGCCTCGTGCACCACGACGTGCACGAACCAGCTCTGCCGGGTGCAGTCCCGCAGGAGGTGGCGCAGCTCGTCGTCGTCCTTCGGCAGGTGATTCGCCGCCCGCAGGCGCACGCCGGGCACCGTGTCGTTGTCCCAGGGGACCCGGTCGCTGTCGGGCCAGAACATGGTGGCGGGCGAGGGCCAGTCCGGCTCCCAGGCCCGGTCCGCCTCCGCGGCCAGGACCCAGGTGACGCCCTCGCCCTCCTTGCGGCGCGATTCCGGGTCGTACGTGGTCAGCTGGGCACGCACCGTGACGTCGTCGGCGGTGCGCCAGCGGGCCTCGAAGAGGCGGCGGGCCGACGGTCCTGGGTCGGCGGACTCGTCCCGCGGGTGCAGGACGGAGGGGCGGGCCGCCTCGACGGGGTCGAGGTCCAGGAAGTCGTCGAGCACCCCGGCCGCCTGGAGGGCGATCAGGTTGCGCCGGACGTCCTGCTCGGGCTCGGGCCCGAGATGGCGCCCGCGCCCCAGCCACGCGGTGTCGGGGGCGGCGTTCGGTGAGGTGCTGTTCTTGGCCATGGAGTCGTTCTGTGGGTGATCGGGACGCGACCAGTATGGTCCGTGGACCTGTCAATGGAAGCAGTACCACGGCCGTGGCCGCACCACGTCCGGTCGGGCGGTGCCGCCTGTCTCACCGGATACCGGTTGAAATCGGCCATCTGCACAGGGCGTGAACAGCACCCGTCGCTCGTTGACCGACCGGGCCACGCCCGGTCACCGACCGCCCTTCGCCGCGGCGCGGCGGTGCACGTTCAGGGCCAGGACGGCGGCGTCGTCGTCCACACCGGCCCCGAAGGTGTCGAGCAGCTCCCGGATCGCCGCCACCGCGTCGGTCGCGGTGGTGGGGGCGAGCGCGTCGGCGAACTCCAGGAGCGCCTCGTCGCCGTAGCGGCCGTGGCCCGCCGCGTGGGCCTCGGTGAGGCCGTCGGTGTAGAGGAGCAGGGTGTCGCCCCCGTCGAGGCGGACGCTGGTGGTGGCGATGTGGGCGTCGGGCAGGACGCCGACGAGCTGGCCGCCGGGGGTGGGGAGGTAGTCCGCACGGCCGTCTGCGCGCAGCAGCAGCGCGGGCGGATGGCCGCCGCCTGCCAGCGTGACGCGGAACCCGCCGTCGTCGCTGTCGGGGGTGAGCAAGCCGAAGACGACGGTGCAGAACCGCGGGTCGTCGCCGTTGTACTCGTGGTTCAGGACGGTGTTGAGGTTGGCGAGGACGGCGGCCGGATCCGGGTCGTAGACGGCGGCGGCGCGCAGGGTGTAGCGGGCCAGCGAGGTGACGGCCGCTGCCGCCGCGCCCTTGCCGCACACGTCCCCGAGGAAGATCCCCCAGGTGCCCGCGCTCAGCGGGAACAGGTCGTAGAAGTCGCCGCCGACCTCGTCGGTGGAGGCGATGTGGTAGTGCGCGGCGACGTCCAGGCCGGGCACGTTCGCCAGGGTGGGCGGCAGCAGGGTGTTCTGGAGCGTGGTGTTCAGGCGCTTGAGGCGCTCGCGTTCCCGTTCCGACTCCTGCCGGGCGCGCAGCAGCTCGTCCTCGTAGGCGCGGCGGTCGCGGGCGTCGAAGACGGTCGTGCGGATCAGGAGCGGCTGCCCGTCGTCACCCGTTCGGACGGCGGAGGTCACGAGGACCGGCAGTCGGCTGCCGTCGGCGGTCCGCATTTCCAGAGCGATGCTGCTGACCTCGCCCTGCATGCGCAGCAGGGGGCCGAAGTGCGTCTCGTGGTAGAGCCGCCCGCCGACGGTGAGCAGCTCGGAGAACGTCCTGCGGCCCACCAGGTCGCCGCGCTCGTAGCCGAGCCAGTCGAGCAGGGTGGTGTTGATCTTCGCGATGGTGCCGTCCGGGAAGGTGGAGAGGTGCCCGCAGGGGGCGTGCTCGTACAGATCCTCCGGGCTGTCCTCGAGCAGGGCGGCGCGCTGCCGCCGCTCGTCGCGCGGCCGCTCGTCCCGGGGCGTACCGTCGCCACCGACGGCACCGTCACCGTTGCTGCCGGAGTCACCGCCGTCGTCGCGCATCTTCCGTCCACCTTGACGTAACGGGCACCTGGTCCCCACCCCGGACATCCATGCAGCCCATCCTCGCAGAACGTGGGTCTGTCACCATGTGCCCTGCCGAGCCCGCCGCGCAAAGCCGTGGGAAGCCGCGGAGAGCGTGGGAATTCGGAGAGCGTGGGAAGCGGCCGCGGAAAGCCGTGGGAGAGAGAACAGCATGATACGGGCCGAGCGGGGTAGCCGGGCCGACAACGGGAGCGAGGGTGATCAACGCGTGGAGTCAGCCGGCAGGGACGACGCAGGGGTGCCGGGCGCCGCTGTCGCAGCCACGGCGGTGGCGCTGAGCGGCGATGACGCCTGTATCGCCACCGCGCGTCACCTCGCGGTCGACTTCCTCAGCTGCGCCCGCGCCGACCAGGACGTGGTGGTCTCCGCGCGCGCCATGGATCTGACCCAGCTGGTGGTCAGCGAGCTGGTCACCAACGCCTGCAAGTACGCGCCGGGGCCCCTGCGCATGGAGCTGCGCATCGCAGGGGGCACCGTCGAGGTGACCGTGCAGGACAGTGCCCGTGCCGGTCCGGCCGCCCGCACCGTCGACCCGCACCGGATCGGCCAGCACGGCCTGGAGATCGTCATGGCCGTCGCCCGGCACTTCCAGGTCCACTGCCTGCCCGACGGCAAGCGCGTCACCGCCCACATCGCCCTCACCGACTAGGCCGCGGACGGCGTTCACCGCGGCGGCCCCCCGGCCGACCTGCGCTGACCCGCCCCGCCCCGCGGCCACCCTGCGCCGCGGCCGTCCCGCCTCGCCGCCGTCCCGTCCTGCCCCGCGGCCCCGGCCGCGAGGACGTGCCCGGTACGACGAAGCTCCCACCCACCCCGAGGCCGGCGGGAGCCCGCGTCAGGAAGCCGTGCCGTCCGCGGCGGCGGGACCGGAACGCCGGCCGATGCTCGACTCCAGCTGGGACCGCACCTCCGAGGGCAGCTCACCGGTGCGCCCCCACGCCACGACCAGCTCCGCGATGTGACGGAGCTTGATGTTGGTGTGCTGGGAGACCTCCCGCAGCACGTCCCACCCGTGCTCGGGCGTCAGCCGCCCCACGGCGACGACCACTCCGATCGCCTGGTCGACCGTGGCGTGCGAGGTCACGGCCTGTCTGAGGTGGTCCACCTCCTCCTCGAGACGGACAAGCTGCTCCCGCGGTACCTGCGCGGGCTCCTCGGCTCGTTTGTCCTGCGCGTCACACACTGTCCTCTCCGGTTCAGGGTCCGGGATCCGGAAACAACGATCTCTGGGAGCAATGTACGAGGTGGCGGATCGAGCAGCACATTCCCCCCGGACGCGACGTCACACAACTGTCTGCGCGCAGCGAGCGGATGGCGACCGGAACCGGTCCGCTCTCCCGGCGCCGGGCCGCGCTACGGAAGGGCGTGCAGAGGCGCGTGGTTGGACTTGAAGAGGCGTTCGCCCGCCCTGCGGAAGGTGAGGTTGCGCAGCGGCGTGGGCAGGTTGCGGGCCTTGTCCCTGCGGTGGTTCTGCGCGACCACCCAGGCGACCCGGCCCGCGCGCCTGGCCTGGTAGGCGGCCAGGGCCGAGGGCACGTCGGGCTCGGCGCGGAGCGTGTCGGCGAGCACCAGGGCGTCCTCGAGGGCCATCGCCCCGCCCTGGGCCATGCTGGGTGAGAACGCGTGGGCGGCGTCACCGACGAGGACCGTACGCGCACGGGTCCACGCGGTGCTCCGGCTCTCGTGCAGGGCGGCGAAGTACGCCTGCGCCCCCTGTTCGAGGAGTCGCGGTACCGGGCCGCCGAAGTCCGCGAAGAGGGTGCGCCAGTCGCCGGCCGGAGGAGTGGGGACCGGGCTGTTGATGTCGGCGTAGCAGTAGACGCGACCGCCGCCGAGCTGCACGGTCAGGAACGTCCGGCCCCTGTCCCCCACCCGCGCGGTCCAGTCGGTGATGCCGGGCACGGCGGTGTCGTCGGCGATGAACCGCCAGCACAGCTGGCCGAGGAAGCGCGGTTCCGGGCCGCCGAACACGGTGCGCCGGACCGTCGAGTTGATGCCGTCGGCGCCCACCACCAGGTCGTACGCGCCGGTGGTGCCGTCGGCGAAGGTCACGGTCCCCTCGTCGGTCACCGCGGTCACTTCGGTGGCGGCCCGGACGGCGGCGCCCCGGCCTTCGTCGACGCCGGAGGCCCCGCCCGCGCGGACCGCCGTACGCAGCACTTCGTGCAACTCGCCCCGGGTGATCGCCCGGCAGGGGCCGACCTCGCCCCATACCCGGTCCACCTCGAACTCGGTGAGCGGGCGCCCGCGGTGGTCGTGGATCCGCTGCCGCGTCACGGGCTGCGCCCGCTCAGCCACCTCGTCGCCCACGCCGAGGCTCCGGAGCGCCCTGACGGCGTTGGCCGGGAGGTAGAGGCCGGCGCCGATGGCTCCGCCGCCGTCGGCTCGGCGCTCGACGACGTCCACCTCGAGGCCGCGGTCCCGCAGGGCCTTGGCCAGAGCGAGACCGGAGATTCCGGCACCGACGATCAGCGTACGGGGTCTGTTCACGGGGAGTTCCTTACCGGGAGCGGGCAACCGGCAACCATTGTGCGGCGTCCCCCCGGCACAGCCCCCCGCCCCAGGACCGGCACCGGCACGCATGTCCGGCCCCGGCGCCGGAACCGCTCAGGGAGCCATGTCCCGGTCCGCCGCCACTCCTGCGAGCCGAAGGTGAACCGCACCGTGCCGCTGATGACGTAGCAGCCCTCGTCGTGCCCCGCGTGGCGGTGCTGCGGGGGCCCGGGCGAGACCTGTTCGGTGGGGTCGATGCCCTACGGGTAGCGCCCGGGACGGACACCTCGGGGTGTCGAACGGACGACCCGAGAGGAGCAACAACCCCTGGGCGCAGGCAAGTTGCCAGCTCGTGACCACCCGGGGAACGCCGCTGTCCGCACCCCGGAGATCCCCCGTCGTCGCAGGTCAACCAACACATCACCGCCGTCGGGGCACCCGGGGGCGGGCACCGTTCGATGTACCCGGCCTCAAAGGTTGAGCACAAATTACACACACCCCCTCTACACACTGGCCTCGATGGTCTAAATTGACCGTGCTTCGAGCTATGCGGACACGAAGCGACAAATGATGATCTATGGGTTCGGTGCCTGGGAAAGTCAGGATTCACGTCCTCGGCGCCGGACGTGGGGTGATTGATTCTCGGGGCCTCGAGGGGGTCCGGGTGCGGGGAGCACCCGGGGTTCCGACGGGTTCCCGCGCAGCTCGCGAGTCCGGTGGGGACTGTCAAGTCCCCTTGCGTCAGGGCGAGTTGCACTCACGGCGCTGCATTCGGCCGGTACGTCCTGCGCGGAGGGCGCGGGCCTGCCGGGGGGAGGAGCGGCGCGGCACGGGGGGCGGGTGCCTCCCGAGGGGGAGGAACAGGGCGATACGGGAGGCGGGGGCCTCCCGATGAACAGGGTTGGGCGAAAACGCCGAACCACTGGCGACCTGGGGGGGTTCTGTGCAGCAGGGGGAGTTAGCCAGCCCGTTTCCGTCGGCGCGCGGGCGTCTGGCGAGCGGAGCGATCAGCCGACCCGCGGGCGACTGGGAGCAGCGCTACCGCCGGACCGTGATCACCAGCGACACGCTGGCCACCGCCTTCGTGGTGGCGTCGATCGGTTCCTTCTTCGGCGCCAGGGACGCGGCCAACTGGCACGAGAAGTGGGGCATCCTCGCCTTCGGCACCGAGCTGCTCGTGCTGGGCGCGCTCGCGGTGAGCCGGTCGTGGGCTCCGGCCGTGCTCGGCCAGGGCGCCGAGGAGTTCCGCCGGCTCGGCCGCTCACTGTTCATGGCGGCCGTCGTCCTGGCGCTCGGTGGGATCGCCCTCACCTCGCGCAACATCAAGCTCTGGATCTTCGTCGCGATCCCCGCGATCGCGATCGTCACCATGACGGCGCGGTATCTGCTCCGGCTGCGGCTGCACAAGCACCGCAAGGAGGGGCGGTGCCTGCGCCCGGTGCTCGCCGCCGGGAGCCCGGCCACCGTGAGCGACCTCATCACCCGGGCCCGCAAGTTCCCGCACCTCGGCTGGCGGGTGGACGCGGTGTGCACGACGGACGGCTCCGGGCTCGACGGTGACCGGCTGGACGGAGTGCCGGTCGTCGGCCGCCTGACGGACGTCGCCGTCCACGTCCGGCGCGACGGCTACCGCGTCGTCGCGGTCACACCGGACCCGCACTGGTCACCGGACCGGCTGCAACGCCTCGCCTGGAACCTGGAGGGCTGCGACACCGAGATGGTCGTCGCCCCCGTCCTGATGGAGGTGGCGGGGCCGCGGCTGCATGTCGACGCGGTGCTCGGGATCCCGCTCCTGCGGGTCAGCATGCCGACGTTCACCGGGGGCCGCAGGGCGGTCAAGGGGATCGTCGACCGGGCGGGCGCCGCGCTCCTGCTGGTCCTGTTCGCGCCGCTGATGGTGCTCGTCGGGCTGCTCGTCCTCGTGGACAGCAGGGGCGGGGCGTTCTACCGCCAGCGCAGGGTCGGCAAGGACGGCCACGAGTTCACCATCTACAAGTTCCGCACCATGGTCACCGGAGCGCACGCGGTACGTGCCGAGCTCGCCGACCGGGACGAGGGTGCGGGGCTGCTGTTCAAGGTCCGCAGGGACCCCCGGGTGACCCGGGTGGGCGCGGTCCTTCGCCGGTACTCGCTCGACGAGCTTCCGCAGCTCTTCAACGTACTCACCGGATCGATGTCGCTCGTCGGCCCGCGGCCCCCGCTGCCGGAGGAGTCCGCGGCGTACGGCCCCGACATCCGGCGGCGGCTCCTGGTCAAGCCCGGGCTCACCGGCCTGTGGCAGATCAGCGGGCGCAGCGACCTGCCGTGGGAGGAGGCGGTCCGCCTCGACCTGCGGTACGTGGAGGACTGGTCGCTCGCCCTGGACACAGTGATCCTGTGGAAGACGCTGCGTGCGGTGATCCATGGTCAGGGGGCCTACTGATGTACGCGATACGTCGTCCGGCCGACACGCGGACCGCAGGCCGCAAGGGCCTGCCTGGGGGGAGGGACGGGTCATGAGGATCAGCGTTTTCGGGCTCGGCTACGTGGGCTGTGTGTCGGCCGCGTGCCTGGCGAGCATGGGGCACGAGGTCATCGGGGTGGACGTCAACCAGGTGAAGGTCGACCTGGTCAACGACGGCAGGGCCCCGGTGGTCGAGGAGCGGATCGGCCGGCTCACCGCCGAGGTCGTGCGGAGCGGAGCGTTACGGGCCACCCGTGACGTCCGCGAGGCGATCAGGGAGAGCGAGGTGTCGCTGGTCTGCGTGGGCACTCCGTCGGAGCCCAACGGCAGCCTGTGCACCGCGTACTTGGAGCGGGTCACCGAGCAGATCGGCGCGGCGCTCGCCGAGCGCGGCGGGCGGCAGACCGTCGTGTTCCGCAGCACCATGCTCCCGGGCACCTGCCTGAACCTCCTCGTGCCGATCCTGGAGAAGAACGTCGGCGGCACGGCGGGGGTGGACTTCGGGGTCGCGGTCAACCCGGAGTTCCTGCGCGAGGGCACGAGCGTGCGGGACTTCTTCGACCCGCCCAAGACCGTCGTCGGCGAGCTCGACCCGGCGAGCGGCGACGCGGTCCTCGCGCTGTACGAGGGCCTGCCCGGCGAGGTGTTCCGGGTACCGGTCCCCACGGCCGAGGCGATCAAGTACGCGGACAACGCGTTCCACGGCCTCAAGATCGGCTTCGCCAACGAGCTGGGCGCGGTGTGCCAGGCGCTGGGCGTCGACTCGCACCAGGTGATGGACGTCTTCCTGGCCGACCGCAAGCTGAACATCAGCTCCGCCTACCTGCGGCCCGGCTTCGCCTTCGGCGGCTCCTGCCTGCCCAAGGACCTGCGCAGCCTGGTCCACGCGGCGCGGCGCGCCGACATCTCGGTGCCCATCCTCTCCCACGTGCTGCCCTCCAACTCCGCCCATCTGCAACGCGCGGTGGAGCTGGTCGAGCGCACCGGAAGGCGCCGGGTGGGCCTCTTCGGTCTCTCCTTCAAACCCGGCACCGACGACCTGCGGGAGAGCCCGCTGGTCGAGCTGGCGGAGCGGCTCTTCGGCAAGGGCTACGACCTGAAGATCCACGACGCCAACGTCAGTCTCTCCCGGCTGATGGGTGCCAACCGCGAGTACATCGAGACCCGCCTCCCGCACCTCGCGCAGCTGCTCGCGGACTCCGTCGAGGAGGTACTCGAACACGCCGAGGTGTGCCTGGTCGGAACCAGGGACCCGGCCGTCGTCGCGGCGCTGCCGCACGGCGACAAGCCGGTGATCGTCGATCTCGTCCGCTTGCCCGACGCCGAGACGCGCCGGAACGAACCGGGGTACATGGGCCTTGCTTGGTGATGTGAGAAGCAACGACGAGCCGGAGCGGCGCGCGCTGATCCTGGTGGAGAACCTGTCGGTGCCGTTCGACCGGCGGGTGTGGCAGGAGTGCACGACGCTGCGCGACGCGGGCTGGACGGTGCACGTCATCTGCCCCCGGGGGAACAAGCGGGACACCGAGCCGGAGGCGGAGATCGACGGGGTGCGGATCCACCGCTACCCGTTGCGCGCGGCCACCGGCGGCCCGGCGGGTTACCTGCGGGAGTACGGAGCGGCGCTGTGGCACACGTACCGCCTCGCCCGCGAGGTCGGCCCGGTCCACGTGGTCCACGCCTGCAATCCGCCGGACCTGCTGTTCCTGCCGGCCCGGTGGCTGACGCGGCGCGGCGCGCGGTTCGTCTTCGACCAGCACGACCTGGTGCCCGAGCTGTACCTGTCCCGGTTCGGCCGTGGCAAGGACCTGCTCTACCGGGGGGTGTGCGCCCTCGAACGGCTCACCTACCGGGCTGCGGACATCGTGATCGCCACGAACGAGAGCTACCGGGACGTCGCGGTGAGCCGTGGCGGCAAGAGACCCGAGGACGTCTTCGTGGTGCGCAGCGCTCCCGCCACCGACCGGTTCCAACCGGTGCCGCCCGAGCCGGAGTTGAAGCGCGGCAAGCCTCATCTGCTGTGCTACCTCGGCGTCATGGGCCCGCAGGACGGCGTCGACTACGCGCTGCGGGCCCTCGCGAAGCTGCGCGACGAGCTCGGGCGCACCGACTGGCACGCGGTGTTCGTCGGCTCCGGCGACGCCTTCGACGCGATGGTGGATCTCTCCCGGCAGCTCGGGCTCGATGATCAGGTGCAGTTCACCGGGCGCGTCCCTGACGCCGACCTGGTGCGCTATCTGTCCACCGCGGACGTGTGCCTCTCCCCCGACCCGTGCAATCCGCTCAACGACGTGTCGACCATGAACAAGGTCCTCGAGTACATGGCGATGGGCCGGCCGATCGTCTCCTTCGACCTGAAGGAGGCACGGGTCTCCGCCGGTGAAGCCGCCGTGTACGCGTCCGCCGACGACGAGGCCGCGTTCGCCCGGCTCGTCGCGCAACTTCTGGACGACCCGGAGCAGCGGGCCCGGATGGGCAAGATCGGCCAGGAGCGGATCAGCGGGCCGCTCTCCTGGCGGAACTCGCAGAAGTCGCTGCTCGCCGCCTACGCCGCCGCCTGCCGCGGCCGCACTCCGGTGCCGCGGGGCGCCAAGGTCCGCACAGGGTGGAGGCCGCGCGGTTGAGCGAGGACACGATTCGCCTGGTCACGATCGGGCGGATTCTCCGCCGGCGCCGGCGGCTGCTCGCCGTCGTCGCCGTCCTTGGCGCGCTCCTCGGGTACGGCGCCTCGGTGCTGTTCCCGCCGCGCTACACGGCGTCGGCGTCGGTCCTGCTGCCGGGGCAGTGGGAGGAGCGCGAGCTGCTGACCCAGGCGGAGATCGCGACCAGTTCGTCGGTGGTCGACCGCGCGGCCGCCGCCCTGCGCTGGCAGGGCGTCAGCGGCGGTGAACTGCGGGACCGCGTGAGCGCCGGGGCCACCGAAGGAAACATCCTCAAGCTCTCCGGTACGGCCGGGACCCCGGAGCGCGCGCAGCAGCTCGCCGACGGCCTCGCCAAGGAGTTCGTCACCTTCTCCGCGCGGATCACGGGCCGAGCCACCGACCCCGAGGCGGCCACCGGCCCCGAGGCCCTGCGGCGGAAGGTCGAGGAGACCAACCGCCGCATCACCGACCTCGCGGAGGCGGCCGATCCGGGACGGACCGTGGAGAGCGTGCAGGCCCGCACCACGCTCGAGAAGCTGCGCACCGAGCTGGCGGAGGCCATGAAGAAGCTGGACGAGGCCGACCCGGCGTCCGACAGGGCCGGGATGGTCGTCATGGGGCCCGCACCCCGGCCCACCGGTGAGGCGCCGCCGACGCGGACGCAGCTCGTGGTCGGCGGGGCCCTGCTGTCCTTCCTGCTCGCCGTCGTCGGCCATCTCGCCGCCGCCCGGGTGCAGCGCAGGCCGCGCACCGAACCGGAGATCGCCGCGGCCCTCGGCTCGGAGGTCGTCGGCACCGTCGACGTACCCGGTGACCACGGCGCGCACCGGCCGAAGGGCGGTGGCGCGAGGGCCTGGACCCGCTGGTTCCTCGGCATCGACACGCGGTGGGACCTGCCGGCCCCCCGGGCGTCCGGCGACGAGGCCGGCCGACGGATCCGCTACCGGCGGGTGTGCGCCCGCCTCCGTGACCGGCTTCCGGCCCCCCGGCCTCTCCTGGTCGTCGTACCGGAGGGCGACGAGATCGCCCGCAGAGCCGCCGGGCAGCTCGTCGCCGAGTCCAGGAGCGAGCCGTCCCCGGCGTCCACTCCCGCTCCGCCCGCGTCCTGCGCGCACCGGGGATATCCCGTGCTGCGGGTGGTGGACGTGTCGGTGTCGCAGCCGATGGTGCCCGACCGCGGCACCGAGTCCGGTGCCGTGGTCGTGATCAGCGCGGGCAGCTGGACCGCGGGGGAGCTCGCCGCCGTCGCCGGGGCGTGTGCGGACGGCGGGCACGAGGTCGTCGGCGTCGTCGTCGCCGGCCCGGTCAGGGCCCGTCCCGCGCGCTCCGCCGACCGTCCGCCGGAGAACGCCTCGCTGGCGCTCGCGGCCCGCGGTCCCGCGACGGGGGGTTCCGCGTGACGACCAGCACGGCTTCGGAGTCGTCGGCAGCCGCTCCGCTCGTGGATCTGCGGGCGCTTGTGGTGGCGGTGCGCAGACGCCGCCGCCTGTGGTGCTCCCTGGCGCTGCTCGGGCTGCTCGCCGGCGCGGCGCTCGCGGTCCTGCGGCCGCCGCCCCCGACCGCGGTGACCAAGGTCCTCGTCGCGCACAAGGAGGACCAGCCGAACGACACCGGAACGCTGATCCGCACCGACGTCGAGCTGCTCGGGACCACGCGGATCGCGAGCAGGGCCCTCGATTCCCTCGGGTCCACCGAGAGACCGGAGGACTTCCTGCGGGACTACCGGGGCACCGGCCTGACCAACAACCTGCTGCTGATCCAGGTGACAGCCGACACCGACGAACAGGCGAAGGCCCGGGCCGGGGCGCTGGCCGGCGCGTTCGTCGCGGACCACGTACGGCGGATGCGGGACTCCGCGAAGGCCGAGGCCGAGGCCCTGCTCGACCAGCGCGACCGCATGCGGGACGAACTCGTCCGGGTCAACGCGTCGATCGGCAACCGGTCCCCCGGAAGCGACCCGAAGGGATCGGCGAGCATCGAGTCGCTCTTCTCGCGCCGGGCCGAGCTGACGTCGCGGATCGCGGACTTCGACCAGCGCGCCGAGGAGGCGCGCGTCGGTACGCCCCAGCTCGTCGCCGGTACGCAGATCGTGGACGCCCCGCGCGCGGTACAGCACTCCCTGCCGAGGGCCGCCGCCACCAACGCCGTGATCGGGCTCGTCCTCGGCCTGGTCCTCGGCCTCGCCCTCGCCGCGGTCGGCACGGTCGTGGCGGACCGGCCCGTGCTGCGCCGGGAGATCGCCGCGAACCTGGGCGCCTCGGTCATCGGAGAGGTGCGCCGCGTGTCCCGCCTGCCGGTCCCGCCCTGGCGGCGGCGGAGGACACGGGCGGCACGGACCAGGCTCACCGCGACCCTGGCACGCGCCGTGCGCGACTCCGCGGAACCGGTCTCGCTCCTCGAACTGGGCTGCGCGCACAGCACGAGCGTGATCGCCCTGGACGTCGCGAGGGCGCTGGCGGCGGAGGACCCGGTGGAGATCGTCGACGGCCTGCCGGGGCCGCAGCTCGCGCACCGCCGCCAGGAACCGGGAGACCCGCCCGTGGTCAGCGGTGAGCGTGCCGATGCCCTGCCGCGGCAGGGGCGCAGGCTCGGCGTCGGCTCGGTCGCGCCCGGCACGGCGTGGACCGACCTGCGGGTCCTCGGCACCCAGACCGTGCTCGTCGTGCGCGCCGGACACGGCAGCGCCGCATGGCTGCACACCGTGGCGCGGCAGCTCGCGGACCTGGGCATCCCGGTGATCGGCGTGGTGCTTGTCGACCCCGATCCCCGGGACGGGACCGACGGCACTCTGTGGGACGGGCTGCACACCGCGCTGCGCGGCCCCTTCAAGCGGCCTGCCCGGCAGAACGGGACGGGGCAGCCGCGTACGGAACGGCCGTCGGTACCGGCCGCACGGGTCCCGAACAGCGACCAGGAGGCGCGGTAGACCATGTGTGGCATCGCAGGCACATACCGGTGGCCGGAGGGGAAGGCGGTGACCGACCGGCTCACCGACGTCCTCGCCCACCGCGGCCCGGACGGGGCGGGCCGGTACAGCCACCCCGCCGGTGACGGCGAAGTGCACCTCGGGCACCGCCGCCTGGCCATCGTCGACCTGTCGGGGACCGGCGCCCAGCCGATGGTCTCCGGCGGCCTCGCCCTCACGTACAACGGCGAGCTGTACAACGCGCCGCAGCTGCGGGCGGAGCTGGCGGCGGCCGGGGCGCGCTTCCGCGGCACCTCCGACACCGAGGTGCTCCTGGAGGCCTGGCGGCGCTGGGGCACGGACTGCCTGCCCCGGCTGCGCGGCATGTTCGCGTTCGCGGTCTTCGACGAGCGCACCGGTGAGCTGGTGCTCGCCCGCGACCAGCTGGGCATCAAGCCGCTGTTCCTGCTCCGGCGCGGCGAGGGCCTGGTGTTCGCCTCCGAGCTGAAGGCGCTCGCCGCCGTGACCGGCGGGACGCTCCAGGTGGACCCCGCGGCGCTGGTGGCCTCGCTCCTTTACTACTGGGTGCCGGACTCGCGGTGCGCGTTCCGCGAGGCGGAGAAACTGCCGCCGGGGAGCTGGCTGCGCCTGCGGCCCGACGGCCGGGTGGAGCGCGGCCGGTACTGGGACCTGAAGGACGTCGCCGCCGAGGGCAGGGAGCGGGCCCGTAGCGGTGGACTGCCGGACCTCGCCGCCGTTGTCGAGGATTCGACCCGGCGGCACATGCTCTCCGACGTCCCCGTGGCGACGTTCCTCTCCGGCGGTCTCGACTCCAGCTATCTGACCGCCCTCGCGGCCCGCCACCAGCCGGGGATCTCCGCCTACACCATCGGGTTCCGCGCCGAGGACGCCAAGTTCGAGGCGATGCCCGACGACCTCCGCCACGCCCGGCACGTGGCCGAGCGGTTCGGCGTGGACCTGCACGAGATCGAGATCGCCCCGAACGTGCTCGACCTGCTGCCCGAGATGACGTACCACCTGGACGAGCCGATCGGCGACCCCGCCGCGATCAACACCTTCCTGATCTGCTCGGCCGCCCGGGACGCCGGGGTCAAGGTGATGCTCTCGGGGATGGGGGCCGACGAGCTGTTCGCCGGATACCGCAAGCACCTGGCGAATTTGCTCGCGCTGCGCTACCAGCGCGTCCCCCGGCCCCTGCGGCGCGGTCTCGCCGCGGCCGTGGACCGGCTGCCGGTCGCCACGGCCCGCCGCGGATACCGGTCGGTGCGCTTCGCGAAGCGGTTCCTGTCCTTCGCCGAGCTGCCGGAGGAGACCGCGTTCCGGCGCAGCTACACCATGTACGACCAGGAGGAACTGCTCGCCCTCGTCGATCCTGACCTGGCGGGGACGGTCGAGGACGTACTGACGGAGCACGCGGACGTCTACGAGGACAACGACCTCGACGACTTCGTGAACCGCATGTGCCTCGGCGACGCCCGGATGTTCCTGCCGGGTCTGAACCTCGCCTATACCGACCGGTCGAGCATGGCCGCGTCGACGGAGGTGCGGGTGCCGTACGTGGACGTCGACGTGGTCAGGGCGGCGTTCGCCGTGCCTGGCGACCGGAAGATCGTCGGCAGGCAGGGCAAGGCCGTCCTGAAGGAGGCGGCCGCGGGCGTTCTGCCCCGGGAGATCGTGTACCGGCCGAAGGGCCTGTTCAGCGCCCCGCTGCGGGCCTGGATGAGCCGGGATCTGGCGCCGCTGGTGCGCGAGGTGGTGCACGACGGCGTGCTCGTCCGCTCCGGGCTCCTGCGCCGCGACGCGCTCGCGCGGATGGTCGCCGAGGACGCCGCCGGGCAGCGGGACTTCTCCAAGCATCTGTGGCATGTGCTGACCCTCGAGTACTGGTATCGCGGCGCGACCTCCGGGTCCGGCGAGAACGCTCGCTTGACGGCGTAGAAACAAGGGGACTTCGGTGAAACAGGTTGTGCAGAACTACAAGAGCGGCGAACTCGCGGTGCTCGACGTGCCGGTGCCGGGATGCAAGCCGGGCGGTGTCCTCGTCAGGACCGCCTACTCGCTGATATCCACCGGGACCGAGCTGATGAAGGTGTCCGAGGCCGGCATGTCGATGCTCGGCAAGGCACGCTCCCGCCCGGACCAGGTGGCCAAGGTCGTGCAGAGCGTGGCCACCAACGGGATGCCCGCCACCTACCGCAAGGTGATGGGCAAACTGGACTCCTACACGCCGCTCGGCTACTCGCTGTGCGGGGTGGTCGAGCAGGTCGGCGCCGGGATCGACGAGGTGAAGGTCGGCGACCTCGTGGCGTGCGCGGGCAACGAGCACGCGCTGCACGCCGAGCTGAACTGGGTGCCGAAGAACCTGTTCGCCCCGGTGCCCGACGGCCTCGCGCCCCGGCACGCGGCCTTCGGCACCGTCGGGTCGATCGCGATGCAGGGCGTGCGCCGCGGCGAGCCGCAACTCGGCGACGTGGCCCTCGTCATCGGCCTCGGCCTCATCGGGCAGCTGGTGGTGCAGCTCCTGACCGCCTCGGGCGTCCGTGTCGTCGGGGTCGACCCCGATCCGGTGCGCTGCGGGCTCGCCGAGCGCCTGGGCGCCGCGGCCTGCGGCGATCCCTCGTCCGCGGCGGTGGACACCGCCGTCGCCGAACTCACCGACGGCCACGGCGTGGACCAGGTGTACTTGGCCGCGGGCGGCGGCAGCAACCAGCCCGTCGAGCTGGCCGCCCGGCTCTGCCGGGACCGGGGCCGGGTCGTCGACATCGGCAAGTGCCGCCTTGACCTGCCGTGGAACGCGTACTACGAGAAGGAGCTGGACGTCCGGTTCTCCCGCAGCTACGGCCCCGGGCGCTACGACCCCGAGTACGAGCTCCAGGGGCGCGACTACCCCATCGGCTATGTGCGCTGGACCGAGCGCCGCAACCTGGCGTGCTTCCTCGACCTCGTGGCCCGCGGCCGCGTCGACGTGGAGCCGCTGGTCTCCCACGTCGCCGACTTCGACGACGCCGTCGAGACGTACCGGAGCCTGAAGGACGGCGACCTGAAGGCCGTGGCCGTGCTGTTCCGCTATCCCGAACAGGCGCGGGAGAAGGGGGAGACGGCCGCCCCGGCGATCGCCGTACCCGCGGTGCGGCGACGCGGCGGCCAGGCGCCCACCCGCGCCGGCGCCGCCAGGTCGCCGGTGCGCCTCGCGTTCGTCGGCGCGGGCAACTACGCCACGTCGATGCTCCTTCCGCACCTGGCACAGCGCGAAGGCGTCGAGCTGTCGACCGTCGTCACCACGACGGCGCTGTCCGGGGCCAACGCGCGGCGGAAGTTCGGCTTCGCCGAGGCCACCACCGATCTCGACGCCGTGCTCGGCGACGCGTCCATCGACGCGGTGTTCGTGGTCACCCGGCACAGCTCGCACGCCGAACTGGCGAAGTCCGCGCTGCGGGCGGGCAAGGCGGTGTTCGTGGAGAAGCCCCTCGCCCTCGGCGAGGACGAGCTGGCGAGTGTGCTCGACACCGTGGAGGAGTCCGGCAACGACCGGCTCCAGGTGGGCTTCAACCGCCGGTTCGCGCCGATGCTGGTGGACGCCAAGAAGCGGTTCGGCCAAAGGACGGGACCGGCGCACCTGCGCTACCTCGTCAACGCGGGCAGGCTCCAGCACGGCAGCTGGTACCTCCAACAGGGCACCGAGGGCTCGCGGTTCGCCGGCGAGGGCGGGCACTTCGTCGACACGGCGGGCTGGCTGCTCCAGGCCGACCCGGTCTCGGTGTACGCCGTCGCCACCTCCGGCGACGAGGACCTGCACATCGTGCTGCGCTACCCCGACGGGTCCACGGCCACCATCAGCTATGTCACCACAGGGCCCGCGGGCTTCCCCAAGGAGACCCTCGACCTGGTCGCGGACGGCCGTGCGCTGCGGCTCGACGACTTCGTCCGTGCCTCGGTGTACGCGGACCGGGGCGCGGGCCGCAAGCGGTGGGTGAGTTCGAGGCTCCCCAAGGCCAGGGACAAGGGCCAGGAAGCCGAACTGGCCGCCTTCGTCAGGGCCGTGCGGAGCGGCGGGCCGATGCCGGTGCCCCTCGAGTCCCTCGTCGCCACCACGGCGGCCACCCTCGCCGTGCGGGCCAGCCTGGTCGCCGGCGCGCCCGTGACCCTGGCGGAGGCCCGGTGACCGCGAGCTCGGGCAGTCCTGGCTGGTACCTGCGCCGCCTCTCCCGGATGCGGCCGCGGGAGGTCGGCGGCCGCGTGGGCGACGCGGTGCGCAGGCGCCGGTGGCGCTCGGCGCGCCCCGCCGTGCCGCGTGTGACGGGCGCCCGGTTCACCGCGGTACTGCCCGCGGGGGCGATCGCCGCGGTGCCCCCGGACGCCGCGAAGCGTCTCGTCGCGGAAGCGGACCGGCTGCTCGCCGGGCACGTCGCGTACTTCGGCGTGGTCCGCGACGACCTCGCGGACCCGGACTGGGGCCACGACCCGAAGACCGGGCGCCGGGCGCCGTCGGGCTACGCCTTCGACGTGCCGTACCGGGACGAGGACGCGGTCGGGGACATCAAGCAGATCTGGGAGCTGTCCCGGCATCAGTACCTCACCGTGCTGGCCGCCGCCTACGCGCTCACCGGGAACGAGCGGTACGCCGAGCGCGTGGCCGAGCACCTGCGGTCCTGGTGGGCGGCCAACCCGCCGCTGCGCGGAGTGCACTGGGTCAGCGGCATCGAGCTGGGCATCCGGCTGCTCTCGTGGGTGTGGATCCGCCGGCTGCTCGACGGCTGGCCGGGTGCCGCCGCGCTCTTCGAGGACAACCCGGTGGCGCTGCGGCAGATCTGGCACCACCAGCGCTGGCTCGCCGCCTTCCCCAGCCGCGGGTCCTCGGCGAACAACCACGTCATCGCCGAGGCCGCCGGGCAGTCCGCCGCGGCCTGCGCGTTCGGGTGGTTCCCCGCCTCGGCGCGCTGGCGGGCCGACGGCTTGCGTACCCTCGCCCGGGAGCTGCGGAGCAACACCTTCGGCTCCGGCCTCAACCGCGAGCTGGCCACCGAGTACCACGGACTCGTCCTCGAGCTCGGCCTGGCCGCGGTCGCCGAGGCGGACGCCGCGGGGGTGCCCGTCCCCGCGTCCGTCCGCCGGGTGCTGCTGCGCATGACCGACGCGCTCGCGGCGGTGGTGGACAACCGGCTGCGGCCGCCGCGCCAGGGCGACGCGGACGACGGGCACGGCCTGGTCGTGGACGGCGCGGGCACCGACCGCTGGGCCTCGCTCCTCGCCACCGGGGACGCCGTGTTCGGGCGGCTGCCCTGGTGGCCGCAGGTGACGGCCACCGATGTGCGTACCCCGCTGCTCGCCGCGCTCATCCGGCCGTACGCGGAGCGGGGAACCGCGCCGGACGCCTCCCGCCCGGCACGTCGGCCGGCCCATTTCGCCGACGCGGGCCTGACCGTCCTGCGCGGCCCCGAGGAGATCTGGTGCCGCTGCGACGGCGGGCCGCACGGCTTTCTGTCCATCGCCGCGCACGCCCACGCGGACGCCCTCTCGGTGGAGGTCAGGCACGACGGGGTCGACGTGCTGGCCGACCCCGGGACGTTCTGCTACCACGGGCAGCCCCGGTGGCGGCAGTACTTCCGGTCGACCATCGGCCACAACACCCTGGAGCTGGACGGCGGTGACCAGTCCGTCTCCGGTGGCCCCTTCCTGTGGACCCGGCACGCCCGCAGCCGCGTCCTGGTCGCGGACACGTCCGGCGGAGCCGACGGGGGGCCGGCCTGCTGGCGCGCCGAGCACGACGGCTACCGGGGCTCCGTGCACCGCCGCCAGGTGGAGCTGACCGCCGCGAGCCGGGAACTGCGCGTCGTCGACGAGGTGCGCGGCCCGCGCAGGGCCGTGCGGCTCGCGTTCCACCTCGGCCCGACGATCACCGCGGACCTGGTGGGGAGCCGGGCGGCGCTCACCTGGAACCGGGAAGGGCACGACCGGTCCGCGGTCCTCGACCTGCCCGGGGAGCTGAGCTGGCGGGCGCACCGCGGCGAGAGCGACCCGCCGCTCGGCTGGTACTCCCCCGGCTTCGGGCGCAAGGAACCCGCCACGACGCTGATCGGCACGGGATACGCCGACGGCGGGCGGAAGTTCACCACCGTGCTCGGGTTCCGCGGCTAGTCGGCAGGGGGAGAGCGTGGTGATCAAGAGGTGGCGGCGGGCGTCGCGGGCGGCTGCGCCGGTGCTGGTCCTGCTGGCGGCGACCGGCTGTACGAGCACGCCGGACGCCCCGGCGGAGCCGACCGGTGCGCCGTCCGCGTCCGGGACGGCCGCCACCCCCGTGGCCCGGGTGTGCCAGAAGCCCGCCGCCGGTCCCGCGAAGGCACCGGCGGGCGCGGTGACGGTCGACCCCGCGGTGGTCGGCGACCTGGCCGCGAAGACCAGGAGCAGCCCCCCGGGCACCACGTTCTGGCTGCGGCCGGGCAAGCACACGCTCGACCCCGAGCCCTACGCCCAGGTCATGCCCAAGAAGGGCAACCGCTACCTCGGCGCGCCCGGCGCGGTGCTCGACGGCCGAAGGACCAACAAGTACGCGTTCAGCGGCAGCGCCCGCGACGTCGTCCTGCGCCATCTGACCGTGCAGCGGTTCGTCGCGCCGCACAACGAGGGCGTGGTCAACCACGACATGGCCGACGGGTGGGTGATCGAGCACGCGAAGATCCAGTACAACTCCGGTGCCGGGCTGATGGCCGGTGCCCGCCAGCGGGTCCGCGCCAGCTGTCTGCGCGGCAACGGACAGTACGGAATGAACGCGTACAAGACCGGGGACTCCATCAGGGGCCTGGTGGTCGAGCGCAACGAGATCGTGGGCAACAACACCGACGGCTGGGAGCGGCGCAGGCCCGGCTGCGGCTGCACCGGAGGCGTCAAGTTCTGGGCCGTCGACGGCGCCGAGGTCCGCGGCAACTGGGTGCACGACAACCGCGGGACCGGGTTGTGGGCGGACAACAACAACAACGATTTCCGCATCGAGAACAACGTCATCGAGGCCAACGACGGTGCCGCGCTGATGTACGAGACCAGTTACAACGCGGTCATCAGGAACAACACGATCCGCCGTAACAACTGGGTCGAGGGCCGCAGGAACGCCGACCGCGGCGACGACTTCCCGCACGCGACCGTCTATGTGTCCGAGGCCGGGGGCGAACCACGCGTACGGGCCCGCACGAACAAGATCGAGATCTACCGGAACGTCCTGGAGGACAACTGGAACGGGATCACCCTGTGGGAGAACGCCGACCGGTTCTGCAACAGCCCGGCCAACACCTCGACGGGTTACTGCACGCTCCTCGTGCAGGACACCGACCGTTGCAGGCGCCCCGCGATCGCCACCGCCCCGCTCTACGCCGACTGCCGGTGGAAGACCCAGCGGGTGGAGATCCACGACAACCGCTTCGTCCTGGACACGTCCGTCGTCAAGTGCACGGAAGGGTGCGGTCACATGGCGGTCCTCGCCAACTACGGCACCTATCCGGACTGGTCGCCGTACAAGGGCAGGCGGGTGGCGGACGCCGTCACCCACAAGCAGCACAACCGCTGGCACGACAACGTCTACCGCGGACCGTGGAACTTCGTCGCGGGCGACACGAGCCGCAGGCTCGACCCCGGGCAGTGGCAGAGCACGCCGTACCAGCAGGACGCGGGCAGCACCTTCGACCCGCAGGCCGGTGGTTGAGATGAGCGGGAACCCGCGGGGCGGCGGGGTGGCGGGCACGCCTGAGACGGCGGGCACACGCTCCGGTACGGGTGCCCCGTCCGGTGCCGAACACCGCGCCACCGGCACGCCGAAGGCCGTCGGGGTCGCCTGGGCCCTGCTCGGACTCAACACGCTCGGTTCCGCGGGGGCGAAGACCGTCGTCCCGCTGCCCCGCTCCCTCATCCAGATGGCCACGATGGGCGCGCTGCTCACCGCGTTCGCGCTGGCGCTCGCGCTCAATCTGGGGCTGCGCGTCCGGCCCAGCGCCTTCGTGTTCCTGCTCACCCTGCTGCTCGTACCGAGCGTGATCTCCAGCGCGAACCTGGAGGTCGGATACGGCGCCCTGTTCCGCTGCGCCCGCCTCACCCTGTTCGTCGGCACGCTGTGGCTCCTCAGCCGCTGGTGGGACGACAGCCTGACGTTCGTGCGCCACCACATCCGGATGTACTTCGCGGTGCTCGTCCTGGTGGCCGCCGGTCTGGTCGTCGCACCGGGCACGGCCCTGCCCGAGTACTACGGCGGGCGCCTCGTGGGCGCGTTGTGGCCACTCACCCCGCCGCAGATCGGACAGTACGCCGCGGTGGTCATCGGGCTCACCGTGCTGCTCCTGCTCGGCCGCAGGACCACCGGGCGCAGCGCCGCGGTGGTGATCGTGCCCGCCCTCGTCCTGCTCGCGTTGACACACACCCGTACGGCCACGGTCGGCCTGCTCGCCGGCCTGACGCTGGCCATCGGCTCGCTCATCCTGACCAGCGCCGCCGCCCGGCGGTTCTTCGCCTGGACGGTGCTGTGCGCCACGGTCGCCGCGGTGGTGTTCAGCTCCGCGGTCCAGGCGTGGTTCCTGCGCGGGCAGGACCAGGAGAGCCTGTCCAACCTCACCGGCAGGGCCAAGGTCTGGGACGCCCTCCTCGCCGCGCCCCGATCGGCCGGGGAGAAGGTGTTCGGGGTGGGCCTGAGCGACAAGTCGTTCGGCGGGCTGCCGATCGACAACAGCTGGCTGGCCGTCTACCACGAGCAGGGTCTGCTCGGCGTCACCGTGGTGGCGCTGGTCATGGTCACTCTCGGCGGCGTCGCGCTGCTGCGGCCGCCGTCGCTGGAGCGGGCCTGTGCGATCTTCCTGATCAGCTACTGCGCGATCTCCTCGTACACCGAGGCCGGACTCGGCGACGCCTCGCCGTACCTGCTGCATCTGGCCCTGGCCGCCGCACTCCTCGCGGTACCCGCCGCGGCCCCGCCCCCGACGGCGGCCGCAGCCCCTGGACGACGTATCCCGCGATGGGCACGGAGGTGACCTCGAGCATGCACGGCACACACGACCCGCAGGAACTGAGCGTCCTGGTGGTGCACAACCGCTACTCGTCGGCGCAGCCGAGCGGCGAGAACGTGGTCGTCGACGAGGAGGCGGCGCTGCTGCGCGCGGCAGGACACCGGGTCGACGTCTTCGAGCGGCGCAGCGACGACATCGCCGCCAGATCCCTCCTCGGCAAGGCCGCGGTGCCGCTCCTCGTGCCGTGGAACCCCGCGGTCCGCACGCGGCTCGCCGCCCGGCTGCGCGCCGAGCGGCCGGACGTGGTGCACATCCACAACGTCTTCCCGCTCCTGTCGCCCGCGGTGCTGGCCGCCTGCGCCGACGCCGGGGTGCCCGTGGTCGCCACGCTGCACAACTACACCCAGGTCTGCCCGCCGGGCACGCTGCACCGGGACGGCAGGGAGTGCACCGAGTGCGTCGGGTCGCGCGCGTCGCTGCCCGCCGTCCGGCACGGCTGCTACCGGGACTCACGCCTCGCGACGGTGCCGCTCGCGGTCAGCCTGTCGGTCAACCGGCGGCGGTGGTGGTCCGGCGTGGAGCGGTTCTTCTGCATCTCCGCGGCGCAGCGCGACATCCTCGTGCGGTCCGGCATGCCGGCCGAGCGCCTCGCGGTGAAGCACAACTTCGTGCCCGACCCGGGCGCGCGCCGCGAGGGCGCGGGCGAGCACCTGCTCTTCCTCGGCCGGCTCGCGGAGGCCAAGGGCGTGCGGCTGCTCATGGCCGCGTGGGACGAGATCGCCGCGAGCGGCGGTGTGGGCGTGCCGCTCGTGCTCGCGGGGGCGGGGCCGCTCGCGGACGAGGTGAGCGCCTGGGCCGCGGGCCGTGACGACGTGCGCTACGTCGGCCTGTACGACGCGGAGCAGTGCCGCCGAGCCCTCGCGCGATCGGTCGCCGTGGTGGCTCCCTCGATGGCCAAGGAGACGTTCGGCCTGGTGGTCGCCGAGGGGATGGCGGCCGGGGTCCCGGCCGTCGCCGCCGCGCACGGCGCCTTCGTCGAACTCGTCGACGACGGCGTGACCGGGCTCCTGCACCGGCCCGGCGATCCGGCCGCGCTCGCCTCCTGCCTGCGTGCGATCACGGCCGACCCGGTCCGCAACCGGGAACTCGGCCGGGCGGCCCGGCGCCGCTACGAGAAGGGTTTCAGCCCGGCCGTCGGCCTCGAGCGCCTGGTGGACGGGTACCGCACCGCGATCGCGGGTCGGCCCGGCGGCGGGGACGTCCCGCCGCCGGCAGGGAACAGAGGCACTGGCTCGCGGTGGGGGTACCGCGCGAGCAGAGATGGGGGAAGCAGATGACACGATGCCGACTCTGCGGCTCGGCGGCGCTGGAGAGCGTCGTCGACCTGGGGGCGACTCCGCCGTGCGAGAGCTTTCTCGCCGCGGACCGCCTCGACGAGCCGGAGGCGACGTACCCGCTGCACCTGCGGGTGTGCACCGACTGCTGGCTGGCGCAGATCCCGCCGCTGATCACGCCGGAGGAGACGTTCAGCGAGTACGCGTACTTCTCCTCCTTCTCGACCTCCTGGGTGGAGCACGCGCGCACCTTCGTCTCCGACGCCGTGCAGCGGGTGGGTCTCGGCTCCGACGCCTTCGTGGTGGAGGTCGCGAGCAACGACGGGTACCTGCTGAAGCACGTGGTGGACCGCGGGATCCGCTGCCTCGGCATCGAGCCGTCGGTGAACGTCGGCGCCGCGGCGCGGGACGCGGGCGTACCCACGCTCACGAAGTTCCTCGACCCGGACACCGGCGCGGCCGTCCGCGCCGAGCACGGACCGGCGGACCTGGTCGTGGCCAACAACGTGTACGCGCACATCCCCGACGTGGTCGGCTTCACGAAGGGGCTGCGCGCCCTGGTCGCCGACGACGGCTGGGTCTCCATCGAGGTGCAGCACCTGCTGACCCTGATCCAGGAGAACCAGTACGACACGATCTACCACGAGCACTTCCAGTACTACACGGTGGCGTCCGCGATCCGGGCCCTCGCGAGCGGCGGACTCGCCCTCGTGGACGTCGAGTTGCTGCCCACGCACGGCGGCTCCATCCGGCTGTGGGCCCGGCCCGCCGAGGTGGCGGGCGAACCGTCCGACGGGGTGTCCCCCGCTTCAGTGGAGCCGGCGGCGGGGGGAAGGGTCACCGACGTGCTGGCCCGCGAGAAGGCCGCCGGGTTGCAGGAGCTCTCCGGGTACACGGAGTTCTCCGCCCGGGTGGCCAAGGTGCGCAGGGACCTCCTGAAGTTCCTCGTACAGGCGGCCGAACGCGGGGAGACCGTCGTCGGCTACGGCGCCCCCGGCAAGGGCAACACCCTGCTCAACCACTGCGGCATCCGGCCCGACCTGCTCCCGTACACGGTCGACCGCAACCCCTACAAGCACGGCAGGTTCACCCCGGGCACCCGCGTCCCGATCCTGTCGCCCGAGCGGATAGCCGCCGACAGACCGGACTACGTGCTCGTCCTCCCGTGGAACCTGAGGGCCGAGCTGGTCGAGCAGCTGTCCTTCGTGCACGAGTGGGGTGGCCGCCTGGTCTTCCCCATCCCGGAACTGAGCATCGTCGAGGTCACGTCGTGAAGGAGAGCGCAGCATGAAGGTCGTACTGTTCTGCGGCGGCTATGGGCTGCGTATGCGCAGCGGAGCGTCCGACGACATACCCAAGCCGATGGCGATGGTCGGTCCGCGGCCGCTGATCTGGCACGTCATGCGCTACTACGCGCACTTCGGGCACACGGAGTTCATCCTGTGCCTCGGGTACGGGGCGCACCACATCAAGGACTTCTTCCTCAACTACGAGGAGACCACGTCCAACGACTTCGTGCTCCGCGGCGGGCGCACGGAGCTGCTCTCCACCGACATCGCCGACTGGACGATCACGTTCGCGCAGACCGGCATCGAGTCGCCGATCGGGGAACGCCTGCGCCGGGTGCGCCACCACCTGGACGGCGACGAGATGTTCCTCGCCAACTACGCCGACGTGCTCACCGACGCCCCGCTGCCGGAGATGATCGAGCAGTTCTCCCGGCGTGACGCGGGCGCGTCGATGACGGTGGTGCCGCCGCAGTCCTCCTTCCACTGCGTGGACCTGGGCGAGGACGGCCTGGTGGGAGGCATCACCGCGGTGAGCGAACTGCCGCTGTGGGAGAACGGCGGCTACTTCGTGCTCCGCCAGGAGGTCTTCGACCACATACCGGAGAACGGGGACCTGGTCGCCGACGGCTGCGCCGAACTCGCCAAGCGGGGCCGCCTGTTGGCGTACCAGCACCGGGGCTTCTGGAAGCCGACCGACACCGTCAAGGAGCGGGCCGCCCTCGACTCCGCCTACGCCGTGGGCGACCGCCCGTGGGCCGTGTGGGAGCGGGACACCGCAGGGGTGCGCGGGTGATCCGGCTCGGGTCCCGGCGACTCGACGGGATCGCCGCGGTGGGCGCGCACTGCGACGACATCGCCATCGGCGCGGGCGGCACGCTGCTGACGCTGTGCCGCGCGCGGCCCGGCATCCGTGTCGACGCGCTCGTGCTCTCCGGCGGCGGCGGTGAGCGCGAGCAGGAGGAGCAGGCCGCGCTCACCGCCTTCTGCCCGGGCGCCGACCTGCGCCTGACCGTGCTCAAGCTGCCGGACGGCAGGTTGCCCGCGCACTGGGACGAGGCCAAGGCCGCGGTCGAGGAACTGCGGGAGCGGACCGATCCCGGCCTGGTCCTCGCCCCGCGCACCGAGGACGCGCACCAGGACCACCGCGGCCTGGCGAAGCTGATGTCCACCGCGTTCCGCGACCACCTCGTGCTCGGCTACGAGATCGTCAAGTGGGACGGCGACCTGGGCCGCATGACGGCGTACCAGCCGCTGACGCCGGAGATAGCCGAACAGAAGGTGCGGCTGCTCCAGGAGCACTACCCGTCGCAGCGGCACCGGCCCTGGTACGACCGGGAGGCCTTCATCGGCCTCGCGCGGATCCGCGGCATCGAATGCCACGAGCGCTACGCCGAGGCGTTCGCGGCCACCAAACTCACGATCGACCTGGGGGATTGAACCTTGCGCGTACTACTGACCGGGCACCAGGGCTACTTGGGCACCGTGATGGCCCCGGTGCTCACGGCCGCCGGGCACGAGGTCGTCGGCCTCGACTCCGGCCTGTTCGCCGACTGCGTGCTCGGCCCGCCGCCCGCCGACCCGTCCGGGCACCGCGTCGACCTGCGCGACGTCACGGCCGAGCACGTGGCGGGGGTGGACGCCGTGGTCCACCTGGCCGCGCTGTCCAACGACCCCCTGGGCGCGCTGGCACCGGACCTCACCTACGACATCAACCACCACGCCTCGGTGCGCCTCGCCCGCCTCGCCCGCGAGGCGGGAGTGCGGCGCTTCCTGTACGCGTCGACGTGCTCCGTGTACGGCGCCGCGGGCGGCGGCGACCTGGTGGCCGAGGACGCCCCGCTGCGCCCGGTGACTCCGTACGCGGAGTCGAAGGTGCGGGTGGAGGACGACCTGCACGCCCTGGCCGACGGCGACTTCACCCCCGTGTATCTGCGCAACGCCACCGCCTTCGGCTTCTCGCCCCGGCTGCGCGCCGACATCGTCCTGAACAACCTGGTGGGCCACGCGCTGCTCTCCGGCGAGGTCCTCGTGCTGTCCGACGGCACGCCCTGGCGGCCCCTCGTGCACGCCGCCGACATCGCACGGGCCTTCGCGGCGGCCCTGACCGCGCCGCGCGACGCGGTGCACGACCGGGCGTTCAACATCGGCAGCGAGGTCAACAACGTCACGGTCGCCGAGATCGCCGCGCAGGTCGCGGAGGCGGTGTCCGGCGCCGACGTGGTGATCACCGGGGAGACGGGCGCGGACCCGCGGTCGTACCGGGTGGACTTCTCCCGGTTCCGCGCGGCGATCCCCGGCTTCGACTGCGAGTGGACGGTCAAGCGGGGAGCGCTCGAACTCGCCGACGCCTACCGGAAGCACGGGCTGACCCGGGAGGGCTTCGAGCGGCGCTTCACCCGCCTCGCCGTGCTGCGCGCGGCATCCGACGCCGGTGCCGTGGACGACACCCTGCGGTGGCGCCGATGACCGCGGTGGGCCGGGACGCGCTCGGCGAGAGCGCGGTCGGCGCGGAGATGCACGCCCTGGTGGAGCGGCTGTACCCGCTGTGCCGGAGCATCACGGGGGACGGGGTGCGCGCCACCCTGGAGATCGTCGGTGAGTACGTTCCGCTGCGCGTGCACGAGGTGCCGACCGGGACCCAGGTGCTCGACTGGACGGTGCCGCAGGAGTGGAACATCCGGGACGCCTACATCGCCGACAGCGCGGGCAACCGGGTCGTCGACTTCGCCGCGTCCAGCCTGCACGTGCTCGGCTACAGCGTGCCGGTGTCGCGGACCATGCCGCTCGCCGAGCTGCGGGACCATCTGCACACCCTGCCCGAGCACCCGGCCTGGGTGCCGTACCGCACCAGCTACTACCGTCCCGAGTGGGGGTTCTGCCTGGCCCAGGAGACGCTGGACGCGCTGCCCGACGGCACGTACGAGGTGTGCGTCGACTCCACCCTCGCGGACGGCCACCTCACCTACGCCGAGCACGTGGTCCCCGGGCAGGTCCCCGACGAGGTGATCGTCTCCTGTCACGTCTGCCACCCGTCGCTGGCCAACGACAACCTGGCCGGTGTCGCGGTGGCGACGTTCCTGGCCCGGGCCCTCGCCCGTGGGACGCCGTACTACACCTACCGGTTCATCTACGCGCCGGGCACCATCGGGGCGATCACCTGGCTCGCCCGCAACGCGGAGCGGATCGACCAGGTCAAGCACGGCCTCGTGCTCGCCTGCGCCGGGGACCCGGGGCAGCTGACGTACAAGCGGAGCAGGCGCGGCGACGCGGAGATCGACCGGGTGCTGCGCCACGTCCTCTCCGCCTCCGGACGCCCGCACCGCATCACGGAGTTCACTCCGTACGGCTACGACGAGCGGCAGTACTGCTCCCCCGGGTTCGACCTCGGCGTGGGCTCGCTCAGCCGTACCCCCTACGCCGGCTACCCCGAGTACCACACCTCGGCGGACAACCCCGACTTCGTCTCCCCGGAGGCGATGGCGGACACCCTCGCCGTCTGCCGCGAGGCATGCGCCGTGCTCGACGGCAACCGGCGGTACGTCAACCTCAGCCCCTACGGCGAACCGCAGCTCGGCCGCCGCGGGTTGTACGACTCGCTCGGTGGCCGCAGCGACGCGAAGCAGGCGCAGCTTGCCATGCTCTGGGTGCTCAGCCTCTCCGACGGCGAGCACGCCCTGCTCGACGTCGCCGAGCGGTCGGGCCTGCCGTTTCACACCGTCGCCGCCGCGGCGGACGCCCTGCGCACCGCCGGGCTGATCAAGGGATGACCACGGTGCCCACCGAGGGGGAGAAGCCGACGGCGCCCGCGGACGCGTCCGCCACGTCCCCGCGGACCGCCAAGCGGGCCATGGTCGGCCGCCTTTCCTGGGGCCTCGCCGACCAGGCGGCGTCCAGCATGACCAACTTCGCGGTGGGCATCTACGTGGCACGCTCGCTCGGCCTCGCCGCGTTCGGCGTGTTCAGCCTGGCCTGGCTGACCTACGGCGTGGTACTCAACATCGCCCGCGGCCTCGCCACCGATCCGCTCGTGGTGCGCTTCAGCGGCGTCCCCGACGCGTCCTGGCGCACGGCGGCGGCCCGCGCGTCGGGGGCCGCGCTCGGCGTCGGTGCCGCCGTCGGCACGGTGTGTCTGGTGGTCGGCCTCGGCGTCGGGGGCGACGTGGGGTCCGCGTTCGCCTGCCTCGGCGTCGCGCTGCCCGCGCTGCTCCTCCAGGACGCCTGGCGGTTCGCGTTCTTCGCCGCCGGGCAGGGGCGCAAGGCGTTCGTCAACGACCTCGTGTGGGGCGTCGCGCTCGTCCCCGCCATGGTGGTGGCGGCCCGTGTCGGCAGCGTCGGCGCCTTCGTGCTGGCCTGGGGCGCGTCCGCCGCGGTGGCCGCGGGGTACGGCTGCGTGCAGTCCCGCATCCGGCCCCGGGTGGGGCGGGCGCGCGGGTGGCTGCGCGAGCAGCGCGACCTCGGCTACCGGTACCTGGTCGAGAACGTCAGCCTCAGCGGCGCGAGCCAGCTGCGGGCGTACGGGCTCGGCGCGATCGTCGGCGTCGGCGCGGTGGGCGCCGTCCGGGGCGCCGAGCTCCTGCTCGGCCCGTTCCTCGCCCTGCTGATGGGGCTTTCGCTGGTCACCGTCGCGGAGGCGGCACGCGTGCTGCGGCGGGCACCGGAGCGCCTTCGCACGTTCTGTCTCTACCTCGGCGGCGGGCAGGCCGCCGCCGCGCTGCTGTGGGGCGCGGCGCTGCTCCTCGTGCCGGACCGGGCCGGTGAGCTGGTGCTCGGCGGCGTCTGGACCTCCGCGTCGGAGCTCATCGTGCCGGCCACGCTCGGCGTCGCGGGCGCGGGGCTCGGCAGCGGCGCCGCGGCGGGCCTGCGCGCGCTCGCCGCCGCCCGGCGCAGCCTGCGCTGTCAACTGTTCGCCTCCGCCTGCTACGTCGGCGGCGGGCTCGGCGGCGCGGCCGCGGGCGGCACGGTCGGCTCGGCCTGGGGCGTCGCCGCCGCGACCCTCTGCGGCTCGGCCGTGTGGTGGCTGCACCTGCGGTCCGCCCTGCGCGAGCGCCACCGCCATCCCATCCCCGAAGTGAGGACCTCATGAACGCCCATCCCCGGCTGAGTGTCGGACTGCCCGTGTACAACGGCGAGGAGTACCTCGCCGAGGCGTTCGACGCCCTGCTCGGCCAGACCTACGAGGACTTCGAGCTGGTCGTCTCCGACAACGCGTCGACCGACGGGACCCAGGACATCTGCCGCCGGTACGCCGCGAAGGACTCCCGGATCCGCTACCTCAGGCTGCCCCGCAACGTGGGTGCCGCCCCGAACCACAATTACGTGTTCACCGAGTGCCGCGGCGAGCTCTTCAAGTGGGCGTCGCACGACGACCTGTACGCACGGGACCTGCTGCGCCGCTGCGTGGACGCACTCGACGAGCGTCCCGACGTGATCCTCGCGCACGCCGACCAGGCGGTCATCGACGGCGACGGCAAGGTGAAGGTCCCCTACGAGTACACGCTCGCCACCGCCTCGCCGCGCGCGCCCGAGCGCTTCCGCAGCATGCTGTTCGAGCCCGGCGGCGACGACTTCTACGGGGTCGTGCGCGCCGACGTGCTGCGCCGGGTCAAGCCGCACGACAGCTACCACCACGCGGACCGCACGTTCGTCGCGGAGATCGGCCTGCACGGGCCCTTCCACCAGGTGCCGGAGCTGCTCTACTTCCGCCGCGACCACCCCACCCGCGCGGAGCGGGCGAACCCCTCCAAGCGCTCCCGGTGCGTCAACCTGGACCCGCGCCGGGCGGGTCTGCTGCACCCGACGCCCCGGCTGCTCGCCGAGTACGTGTGGGGCTTCGTCGCGGCGATCCGGCGGGCGCCGCTGTCCGCGGCCGACCGCAGTGCCTGTTACCGCCACCTGGCCGCGTGGGCGGCGAGCAGGTCCCGGCCCGGCGCGGGCGAGCGGGTCGAGGACCGGGCCCCCGTCGACCCGGACAAGCTCACCGTCTCCGTCGACGACCTCGTCGCGGGGCGTGCGGGGCGGCGGGCATGACGTCCCCCACCCGGGTCGGGGTGTTCGGGCTGCTCGGCTCCGGCAACCTCGGCAACGACGGGTCGCTGGAGGCCGTGCTCGGCCACCTCCGCGCCGCGCACCCGGAGGCGGTGGTGGACGCGCTGTGCGGTGGGCCCGAGGTCGTCGCGGCCCGGTACGGCATCCCCGCGAGGCGCCTGCACTGGTACCGCGGGGAGTACCGGACCGCGTCGCGTGCGGGCGCCGTCGCGGGCAAGGGCATCGGCAAGCTCGTCGACGTCTTCCGCACCGCCGCCTGGGTGCGCGGGCACGACGTGGTGATCGTGCCGGGCATGGGCGTCCTGGAGGCCACGCTTCCGCTGCGGCCCTGGGGCTTCCCGTACTCGCTGTTCCTGCTCTGCGCGAGCGGCCGCCTGACCCGCACCAAGGTGGCGCTGGTCGGCGTCGGCGCCGCCCCGATCCGCGACCGGCCGACCCGGGCCCTGGTGCGCTGGTCGGCGCGGCTCGCCGCCTACCGCTCGTACCGTGACACCCTGTCCCGCGACGCGATGCGGGAGACGGGCGTGGACACCGCGCGCGACGAGGTGCACCCGGACCTCGCGTTCGCCCTGCCCGCGCCCGCGGCGGCACCCGTGCCGTCGGGCACGGTCTGCGTCGGCGTCATGGACTTCCACGGCGGCAACGACGACCGCGCCCGCGCCGAGGAGATCCACCGGCGCTACCTCGAGGGGACGACCGCCTTCGTGCGCGCCCTCGCCGACGAGGGCCGAACGGTCCGGCTGCTCACCGGCGACGCCTGCGACGCGCCGGTGGTCGAGGCGATCCTCGACGCGGTGGACTCACCCCTGGTCACCGCCGCCGGAGCGGGCTCACTGACCGACCTGATGAAGGAGACGGCGGCCGCCGACGCCGTGGTGGCGACCCGCTACCACAACCTCGTCTGCGCCCTGAGGACCGGCACGCCGACGCTCGCCCTCGGCTACGCGGCGAAGAGCGACGCCCTCATGGACCGGATGGGCCTCGGCGCGTACTGCCACCCGGCCCGCGACATCGACGCCGACCGCCTCCTCGAACAGTTCCGTTCCCTGGAGGAACACGCGGCGGAGTGCCGCCGGACCCTCACCGAGCGCAACGCGGCGGCGGCCCGGCAACTGGAGCGCCAGTTCGCCGACTTGACCGCGGCCCTGTTCCCGTCGACCGCCCCGCAGGAGATCCGATGAGAGCGACCGAAGTCCCCACGATCGACGGCGCGTACCTGTTCGAGCCGACGCCGTACGCCGACGAGCGCGGCTTCTTCTGCCGCACCTTCGACGCCGACGTCGTCCGCTCGGTGGGCCTCGACCCGGGCGCCTTCCTCCAGGACAGCGTGTCCCGCTCGGCCCGGGGCGTGCTGCGCGGCCTGCACCTGCGCGCCGGCGCCGGCGAGGCCAAGCTGGTGCGGTGCTCGTACGGGAGGATCTTCGACGTCGTCGTGGACCTGCGGCCGGACTCGCCCACCTACCTGAGCCGTGCCTTCTTCGACCTGTCCGGCGACACCCAGGCGACCCTGTACATCCCCGCGGGGTGCGCGCACGGCTTCCAGGCGCTGACGGAGACCGCCGACACCTCCTACCGCATCGACCGCCCGCACGATCCGGCCGAGGACGTGACCATCGCGCACGACGACCCCGAACTCGCCATTCCGTGGCCGCTGCCGGTCACCTCGATGTCACCACGGGACCGCGAGGCGCCGAGCCTCGCCGAAGCCCTCGCGCGGGAAGGGAGCTGAGGGCCGCGTGGACACCGAGGAATTCCTCCTGCCCCGGTCGCGCCTCGCGAACGAGCGGCTGCACGCGCTCGTTCCCGGCGGCGCCCACACCTACGCCAAGGGCGACGACCAGTACCCCGAGGACCTGGCCCCCGTCATCAGCCACGGCCGCGGCGCCCATGTGTGGGACGTCGACGGCAACCGCTACGTCGAGTACGGGTCGGGGCTGCGGTCGGTCAGCCTCGGTCACACCCACCCCCGTGTGATCGAGGCGGTGCGGCGGGAACTCGACCGCGGGAGCAACTTCGTCCGGCCCTCCATCGTGGAGGTCGAGGCCGCGGAACGCTTCCTGGCCACCGTGCCGACCGCCGAGATGGTGAAGTTCGCGAAGAACGGCTCCGACGCCACCACCGCCGCGGTGCGCCTCGCCCGCGCCGCCACCGGGCGCCCGCGGGTGGCCCTGTGCGGCGACCACCCGTTCTTCTCCGTCGACGACTGGTTCATCGGCACCACACCGATGTCCGCGGGCGTTCCGGACGCGACCACCGGGCTCACCGTGGCGTTCCCCTACGGGGACCTGGCCGCCACGGAGGAACTGCTCACGCGGTACCGCAACGAGGTCGCCTGCCTGGTCCTCGAACCCGCCACCCACACCGAACCCCCGCCCGGCTACCTCGCGGGGCTGCGCGACCTCGCCGACCGGCACGGCTGCGTCCTGGTCTTCGACGAGATGATCACCGGACTGCGCTGGTCGGAGGCGGGCGCCCAGGGCCTGTACGGCGTCGTCCCCGACCTCTCCACGTTCGGCAAGGCACTGGGCAACGGGTTCGCCGTGTCCGCCCTCGCCGGGCGCCGCGACCTCATGGAGCGGGGCGGCCTCCGGCACTCCGGGGAGCGGGTGTTCCTGCTGTCCACCACGCACGGCGCGGAAACGCACTCCCTGGCGGCCGCCATGGCCGTGCTCACCACGTACGTCGAGGAGGGCGTCACCGCGCGGCTGCACGCCCTCGGCGAGCGGTTGGCCGCCGGTGTCCGCGACGCCGCCACCACCATGGGCGTCGGTGACCACCTCGTCGTCCGGGGCCGGGCCAGCAACCTGGTCTTCGCCACCCTCGACGAGAACCGGCAGCCGTCGCAGGAGTACCGCACCCTGTTCCTGCGCCAACTCCTCTCGGGCGGGGTGCTCGCCCCGTCGTTCGTGGTGAGCAGCGCACTCGACGACACCGACATCGAGCACACCGTCGACGTGGTGGCGCAGGCGTGTGCGGTGTACCGCAAGGCACTGGACGCCGGCGACCCCTCACCCTGGCTGGCGGGACGCCCGGTGAAGCCCGTGTTCCGCCGCTCGGTGTGACACGGGTCGGCGTGGCGCAGGCCGATGTGGCACAGGCCAAGGTGGCTCGGGCCGAGGTGGCTCGGGCCGAGGTGGCTCGGGCCGAGGTGGCACGGGCCGACGCGGCACGGACCGACGGGGCGCAGGCCGGCCTGAGGTGACGCCGCGTCAGCGGGGTGTACGCGGGCGGGTGTCGGCCGCCCGGTCGACGAGCCGGGCGGTCGCGGGCACCACCGCGAGGGCGGTGCACCAGCCGCCGAGTACGTCGGTCGGGTAGTGGGCGCTCAGGGCGACCTGCGCCCAGCCCATGGCGGCGCCCGCCAGCAGGGCCGCGGCGAGCACGAGCGCCGTGCCCGCCGCCCTGCCGAGGCCGAGGACGCCCGTCGCGAGCAGCGCGAGGACGAGGGCGAGCGCGGTGGCGAAACCGGTGTGCCCGCTCGGGAAGGACAGGTTGTCCGCGCCGTGGATGGTGCGTCCCACCGCGTGCTTGAGCAGCGTCGTCGTCACCACTGTCGCGCCGGTGCCGACCACGACGAGCACGGCCGCGCGCAGGCGCCGCAGCAGCAGGCAGCCCGCCACGGCGGCCACGACCAGGAGTGCCGCTCCGGCGGGCTCCCCCCAGAAGTCCGTGGCCAGCGCGGCGTGCCGCCACGGCGTCCGCACGCTGTCCGCCGTCGGCCGGACGAACCACCTGTCCACCGTGCCGGACTCGCCGTCGCCCGCGTACGCGACGCCGAGCACGACGACCACGAGCGCGGCGAGGGCCCCGACCACCGCGAGGCACGCGCGCAGCGACGAGGGCAGCGCCGCGGACCTCGTCGGCCGTTCGGTCGTATGCCGGTTGTTGACCACGCGGCCACCCTAACCACCCTCAGGTCGCGGTGGCCCGCCGTCGGTCCGCGCGGCCGAACTCCGTGACCCCGCAACGGAGTCGGGGCCGGACGTGCTAGGCCCGGGTGCCCGGACGGCCGGGAACCGTCACCGGTGCGGTTCTCGTCCTCTCAGCCGAACCGCAGGACGCGCGGGGCGAAGGCGCCCTCGGGGCCGGCCGCGCGGCCGACCGACCACACCGTCTCCGTGCCCGGCACCGGCGTGAGGCGCAGCACCCAGGAGTCGCCCTCCCCCGCCACCGCCGGTTCGCTGTGCTCGGTGAACGACCGGCCGTCCCAGGCGAGGAAGTCCGGCCCGGGGACGAGGGGCGGGGAGCTGCCCGGCGGGCCCCACTTCTGCGAGCGGGCCACCGAGACCCAGCCGAGCGCGCCGGACGAGGTGGGCGCCAGTGAGTGGATGGAGCCGAAGTCGGTGGGCAGGGTCACCCGGCTCCACTCCTTGCCGTCGAAGCGGACCAGGAGCGGTGGGATCGGCCGCCCCGGCGGGCCGCCGACGAATCCGGCCGTGCCGCCCGCCCAGACCTCCGTCGGCGACACCGCGAGCACGCTGCTGACGCCCGACCGCGGGAATCCGTCCACGACGGTCTGCTGCCACGTCTGCCCGTCCCAGTGGGACACGGTCGCACCGGAGTCGGTGGCGCCCGCGGCCCAGACGTCGTCCGGCGCGAGGATGTGCAGGCCGAACACGGATCCCGGCGGCACCGGCACGTCCCGCCACTCGCGGCCGTCCCTGCGCAGCAGCACCTGCGCGCCGTCCCGCGAACCGATCAGCCAGGTCTCACCGCCGCCGGTGACGACCTTGGTCAGCACGACACCGCGCGGCGCGGGGCCGGTGCGCCAGGCGGTGCCGTCGTGGTGCAGCAGGCGGGCGCCGCCCGCCGCGTCGCGGCCGACCGCCCAGACCGCGGTCGGCGAGGTCGCGGCGACGGACAGGAGTTCGCCCTGCCAGCCCGCCCCGGGCAGCTTCTGCCGCTGCCAGGCCTTTCCGTCCCAGCGCAGCACCAGCGGGAAGCCCGGTGCCTCGCGGCCGACGGCGTCGGCGCCCACGGCCCACGCCCGGTCGGGGCCGAACGCCACGGCCTCGTTCAGACCGGCCTGCGGGCGTACCTGGGACGGGACCGGGACGTGTCGCCAGGAGGTGGTTCCCGCGGCGGCCGAGGTCATGAGGGCCACGACGGTCAGGGCGGCGGCGAGGGCCGCGGCGAGGAGGCGGCGTGTCATGGCCTGCCTCCGAGGCGCTCGCTCATCACGTTCGGTTTCGAGCCGTAGATCTCGGCGGTTCCGAAGGACAGCAGGGCGGACCCGGCCCTCGTCAGCGCACGCGGCCTGACGTCGATCGCGTTCGGGCGTTCCGGGCCGTAGGAGAAGGTGGCGCGGGAGCCGTCCACCCGCGCGTACCTCGACTGGAACCCGCGGTCGCTGCGCACCGGCAGCCACAGCGCGCCGTCCGGGCCGCGCACCAGCGCCTCGGTGTGGGTGTCGCCGAGCGGCGGGCGGTCGGTGCGCCAGGTGTGCCCGTCCCAGGTCATCAGGTAGGTGCGGGGCACGCCGTCGGTGTGGTCGCTGCCGCCGACCGTGGCCCGTCCCCGCGGTTCGAGCAGGATCGTGTGCACGTTGCTGTCCGGCGGCAGCGGCACCTTCGCGTCCCGCCACGCCGTGCCGTCCCAGCGCAGGACGGCGGTGCCGGTGCTGGTGTCCGCCCAGGCCCAGGCGTCGTCGGCGGTACGCGCGGTGACGCCCGCGACGAAGTGCACCCCGTCCGGGGCGGACTGTACCGTCCAGCCGGAGCCGTCGTAGCGCAGCACCTTCAGGCCGGTGTCGTCCTCACCGACCACCCACGCGGCACCCGGTACCGCGGTGAAGTCCTGATGGATCCACAGGGGCCGCGGCAGCGGGAGAGCGCTCCACTCTCCCCGGGCCGACCGGCGCAGGATCTCGCCACGGCCCGCGCGGTTGTGGAGGATCCACACCTCCTGCCCGACGAACTGCACCTTGCCGAGCCAGCCCGACTCCGCGGCGCCGGGAAAGGTGGTGTCCCGGCTCCAGGCCCGCCCGTCCCAGCGGTACAGCATCGGGCGCACCCAGTCGGCGGTGTGCTCGTACCCGGTCGCCCACGCCTCGCCGGGACCGCGGGCGGCGAGATCGGACACGGTCACCGGCGGGGCCGCCGCCGGAACGGGAAGCGCCGACCAGCCCGGCGTCGCGGCTGCGGGCGGTGTCACAGCCGCTGTCGCGGGCGGCGACGCCACCGCGGTCGGCGGGCCGACCACGGCACATGTGATCACAAGGAGGACGACGACCGCACGGAGACCGTTCACTGGACCCCCCAGAGCGCGAAGGTCGCACAGGCTATGACGTTCCCCCAACGGGCGAACAGGTGCTATCCGGCCGAACGTTCGGGGCCCGCCGCGGTTCGCCGCCCGAGCGGTCGGCGTGAACGAGGTGCCGCCCGCCGCTCGGGTACGTGCCCCGCACACGCGTACGCGTACCGTCGCGGCATGGAGCTACGCACGCTGCGCTACTTCGTGGCGGTCGGCTTCCTCGGGGACAGCACCGACGCGGGCGCGATCCGCCTCGCCGACGCCTACCGCCGACGGCACCCGCACGTCGAGGTCCGCAAGGGACTCACCGCGGTGCCGCTGACCGACATGCCGCCGTGGCCCGCGGGTGACACCGATCCCCTGATCCGCTCGTTCGCCGAGATCGCGGTCGCCGCGTACGGGAACTGAGCGCGCCCCACCGCCGGTCGGGGGCGGTCACCACGGAGGGGCACCGGGGCCGCGGCCGCGGCGCAGCAGGGCCGAGCCCAGGGGGGTCAGCGAGTGCCGCACGGACTGGCCGTGCCGCACCGAACGCACCAGGCCCGCGTCGCGCAGGACCGCGGTGTGCTGGCTCACCGACGACGGCAGGACGCCCACGCGCCGGGCGAGTTCACCGGTCGACGAGGTGTCCACGAGCGCTTCCAGGACGGCCGCGCGGGTGTGGCCGAGCAGTGCGCCGAGGGAGCGCGGGTGGCCGTCGCGCCCCACTGGCGGGTCCGGCGGCCGGTGCTCGACCGGATGGACGAGTACGGGCGTGGCGTCGTGGTGCAGCAGCGTCACCCCCGTACCCAGACAGAAGAAGGACGGCACGAGCAGCAGTCCCCTGCCGTCGAGGCGCAGGTCGCGCGACACCGGGTAGTCCACTTCCAGGACCGGTCTGCGCCAGCGCATGCTGGGCGGCAGCAGCCCGAGCATCCCCTCGGTGCCCTCGCTGAGCAGCGCCCTCGCGAGCCGTGCGTGGCCGCGGCCCACCTCGTCCCTGACGGCCTCCCAGTGCGGTGCGACCGCCGCCGCGTGGTACGCCGTCATCGCCGCGCCGAGCCCCTTCAGCGCTGCCGTGTCCCCGTGTCCGAGTGCCGCGGCCCACCGCGAGGGCCTGCGGTCCTGCGCCAACGCGGTCAGGTCCCTGCGCAGGGCCGCGCGCGGGCTGCTCAGTACGAGGTCGACGGCCTCCTCCAGGCGGGCGGCGGGCGCGGCGGGGGTGAGGAAGTCGGGGAAGTAGCCCTGCGGTGGCACCAGCGACGCCAACGCGCCGAAGGCGCGCGGCAGCGCGGCCCGTGCCTCCCGTCGCCAGCGGGCGTACGGGAGCCCGCCGTCGCCCCGCTGGAGCCGGTGCAGGCTCAGCACCGTCTCCCAGGCGGGCAGCGGTCCCGGGGCCAGCTTGGTGCGCCCGAGGTCGGCGCCCGTGAAATGGATGCGCAGCACGCCGTCCCCCTCGTCGTACGAGCGCGTCTCCGCCCCCATTGTCGGCACCCGGGAGCCGGAGCGAACCCTCTTTTCAGCCAGGACTGAAAAGCTGGCGGCGGGGGGCGGGTGACGGCAGCGTGTCGGGGTGACGGACCGGCAACCGACGCAGTTCGGGGGGGACAAGCATGACGAGCGTGACGAGCACGAGGAACAGCAGGATCGCTGCCATGGCGGCAGGGGGCGTACTGGCGCTCACGGCGGCGCTCGGCTCGGGAGCGGGCGCGGCGTCGGCGGGCGAGCGGGCGTGGGCCGGGTGCGAGCGGGGGGAGATCTGTGTGTACTCGGGGCCCGGGGGCACCGGTACGCGCTGCGACTGGTACCCGGACGACCCCGACTGGCTCACGGGCGCCGAGACCTGCACCATCCGTGTGCGGTCGATCTGGAACAACGGGGAGGCCGGCGGGTTCGATGACGTCAAGTTCTACTTCGACACGGACTACCGCAACTATTACGCGTGCGCGCGCAACCAGTGGCGGGGGGAGACAGGGCCCGACGCCGGTGTGAAGCTCCGCTCGCACCGATGGTCGAAGACCTGCTGACCGCCCCGCACGGAGAGTGACCGCCCGGCGTCGGGGGGGCGAACGCCGGGCGGTCCGCCAATCGCGGGGAGGGGCGGCGATTGGCCGCCCTCACCGTAGACCCATATGACCTCATGTGCCCCCGTCAGGAACCACCCTATTTTGGTTCACGAACTGACATTTGCTCAGACCACGCAGTGTTCACGCCGCCGAGCGCTCCCGTGCGCCCGCCGGATCGGCCGCGCGCCGCAGCGCCGGGCGGCACAGTCGTGCCACCGGCAGGGAGCAGAGAAGGAAGACCAGGGCGAGGACGCCCCAGCCCGTGGCGCCGGCGCCGGTGACCAGGGTGGTGACGAGGGCGGGGCCGACGGCGACGACCCCTCCTTCCGTACTGGCGGCGACCGCCTGGTACTGGCCCTGGGCCCCGGGGGCCATGAGGGAGAGGGAGAGGCCCCACCGGGCGGCGACGTAGTACAGCTCGCCCACCACGTGCAGACCGAGGCCGCCCAGGATCAACAGGCAGGCGACCAGCGGGTTCACGGGCCAGGCCGCCGCGGCGAAGACCAGGCAGCAGCCCGCGAGGGCGAGGCCGGCCCGCCGCGACGAACGCACGGCGCCCACGAGGCGCTGCCCGCTGCGGGTGACCCGGATCTGGAACAGGGCGATCAGCAGGGAGCTGACGAGCACCGCGAGCGGTGCGATCCACACCGGCGCGACGGTGTCCTCCTTGAGCCACAGCGGCAGCCCGCTGGACAGCAGCGCCCAGCACAGGGCGAGCAGCGCGGTGCTGCTCATGATGGTGACGAAGGGCAGGTTGCGCAGCGCCACCGTCCCGGCGGGCCTGCGCGCGGCGGGCACGGGCGGCACGTGCGGCAGCCGCACGAGGACGAGCGCCGACGCCACGAACGTCAGGCTGTTGACGACGACGGCGCCGTGGTACGGACCGGCGTCCGAGCGGGAGAGCACCCAGGCCGCCGCGCCCGCCCCGGCCGCGTACAGCAGATGCTGCACCACCCGGGCCCTGGCGAGTACCGGCATGCACGCGCCCTCCGGCATCAGCAGGTACACGAACGCGACCTTGGTGCCCTTGGCCGCGGTCTCCATCGAGGTGAACAGGGCTGCGGCCACGAGCAGCGGCCAGAAGCTGTGCAGGAACAGGAAGGTGAGGGAGAAGGCGGCGCGCAGGACTGTGACGGCGAGGAGCACCTCGCGGGCCCCGAGGCGGTCGGTGAGCGTGCCGATCGGCAGCGCGACGAGGAGGCCGATGCCGCCGCCGATGCCCATGGCGAGGCCCATGGAGGCCGCGGGCAGGCCCTGGATCGCCGTCAGGTAGACCGCCCACATGCTGAACCAGAGGCCGTCCCCGAACGCGGTCACGCCTTCGCTGAGCAGGAGGCGGCGAACCGTCGGCCGGTCGCCCGTGACTTCCTGCGCGGGTTTTTGGCTCAATGAATGCGCCCTTTCTCCATCGTCCGCGCATGGCGATACCGCCGCCACCGCGATGTCTGCCGCAACCCCGGGAGCACGAGGTCATTTTCACGCCTTCCCCGTCGCATTGTTACGTCCGCGGGAAGGCGTCATCGCGTACACGGCCACAAATAACGGAGCGCGGGTACCCAGCGCCTCCGGCAGCAAACAGGACTACTTTCCGTTCGCATTTCTGGCCCCCAAGTTACTGTGGAGTACCTCGCTGAGCAGTGCATTCTACGGAATTGAGGATTCCGAAATGACTGCGTGCATACGCCTGGTGAGAATATGAGGGCAGCTTGACAGGAGCGCGTTAAAGCCCGCTATCGTGGCGACGCAGCACAGAATTGACAGGAAATGATCAGGCGTTCGGCAGCCGGTCATCCGCCCTGACATCCCCCCACCCCTCGCTGCGTGCCACGCAGTGCGCAGCCCTGCGTTCTCACCGGAGCAGAAATGGCACACTCTCCGATCAGCATTCTTTCCCAGGTCGATTTCAATGGTGAGCCGCTCACGGACGAGCTGCTCATGAAGACGTTCCACCAGCTCATGGACGAGCACGGATACGTCCTGATGTGCAACGTCCCCGACGAGTTCGACCCGGTGCGCTTCTGCCGCCGGCTCGGCAGGTTCGTACCCAACTACACCGGCGCCGTCGTCGGCGACGTGCGCCCCGAACCCGGCATGGACGACGTCTACCACGCGGGCAACACACGGCCGCTGACCCCGCATTCGGAAGGGTACGACTTCGCCGTCGTCCCACCGCGCTACATCGCCCTGTGGTGTGTCACCCCGGCCGAGGGCCCCGGCGGTGAGACGACGCTCGCCGACACCAGGCCCTGGGTCGAGTCCCTGACCCCCGCCGAGCGCGAGCGCATGACGGCGCGGACCTACGACTGGAAGACCACCGAGGGCGTACAGCGGCTCGGCCTCGACCTCAAGACCCGCCACCCCCTCCTGGAGGAGAACGAACGCGGGCTCATCGTGCGCTTCAGCTGCAACAACCTGATCCGCGACGACGACGACCCGGCCGTGGAGCTGCAACAGCGGTGGCACACGGCCTTCGACCGCGAGCACGTGGCCGTCGACTACACCGAGCGCGACATGCTCGTGTGGGACAACTGGCGCCTGCTGCACGCGCGCAACGCGTTCAGCGACCGCAGCCGTCATCTGCGCCGCATCCAGATCGCCGCCTGACGCGCCGCCGCCCCACCCCCCATCCAGCTGTCCCCCAGCTGTCCCCCAGCTGACCCCTTCACCCAGCTGCTCCCCAGCTGCCCCCTGATCCAGCTGCCCCCAGTTGTCTCCCCCCAAGGAGAAACCACGTGTACCGCACCATGCTGCACAGCAAGGTCCACAGGGCCACCGTGACCCAGGCCGACCTGCACTACGTCGGTTCCCTGACCCTCGACCGCGATCTGATGGACGCAGCCGATCTGCTGCCGGGCGAGAAGCTGGACGTCGTCGACATCAACAACGGCAACCGGCTGAGCACGTACGTCATCGAGGGTGAGCGCGGCAGCGGTGTCGTCGGCATCAACGGCGCCGCGGCCCGGCTGATATCGCCCGGCGACCTGGTCATCCTCATCGCCTACAAGACCGTCCCCGAGGAGGCGGCGCGGCGGTTACGGCCGCACATCGTCTTCGTCGACGAGAACAACCGCCCCCTGGACATCGGCACCGACCCCGCCCACGTGCCCGACTCCCCGGCCGCCTCCCCGCTGCTGCGCGGTGACACCCTCGCCCAGGAGGCCGTCTGATGACGACCACCTACTCCCGGCCGGAGACCACCGCGCCCCGGGCCGGCGAGGAGAACCTCAGCCCCGTCCTCGTCCGGTACTACGACGAGCTCTCCCGCACCCTGGACGCCACCGCCGTGCGCAGCCGGAGCGACGCCTTCAGCCCCGGCTGGCAACTGCCGCCCCTGACACCCGCCCTGGAGGCCTTCTTCGCCCCGGGCGTGATCAGCGCCCAGGACCTGGGGACGCACCGCGACACCCGTCTGACGTTGTTGAACCTGATGCACAACCCGGCCACCCGGACCACCAAGACGCTGGCCTCCCTCATGATCGTGGCCCGTGCGGTCACCCACATCCAGCGCACCGGCGAAGCCGTCATGATCATCACCCCGTCGAGTGCCAACAAGGCCACCGCGCTGCGCGACGCCGTCCGCCGGGCCCACGAGACCGGCCTCACCGACCCCGCGCACCTGCGCATCGTGTGCGTCCTGCCCACCTCGTCCAGCCACAAGGTGTGGCGCTCGCCCCTGACCGACGACGCCGGCCTGCGTGCCAGGAACCCGCTCGCCGTGCGCGACAGCGCGGGGTCCCAGGAAGTGAAGGAGCTCGCCCGCGCGGTGGCGGACCACGAGGCCGACGCGGTGTTCGCCCGGCACGGGATACGCCTGTGGCACACCCTGGACCTCGACAACTACGTCGTCGCGGACACCGCGAGGGCCCTGTTCGAACGCGACCGGCTGCCGTCCGTCCCGCGGGTCCACGCCCACGCCGTGTCCAGCGCGTTCGGGCTGCTCGGGCACTTCTACGGCCAGCAGCAGCACACCGGGCGCGCATGGCCCGACACCGGTGCCCAGTACTTCCTCGTACAGCACCTGGACACGGCCGACATGGTGGCCAGCTACTACCACGGCGCCTTCGACCACCGCCCCGCGTGGCAGCACGGCGACGGCGTCTACACCCAGGACGCGGACCCGCACTTCCCGCAGCGGACCTACGCCCCCGACGAACGGCTCGACCCCACCTTCTACACCCGCACCCCCGCGACGTCCCCGCGCATGAACGAGATCATCCGCAAGCAGGGCGGCGGCGGCATCGTCGTCTCCCTCGCCGAGTGCCTCGACCGGTACCCGCACATCCGGCGGCTCCTCGAGCCCGCAGGCGTCGATCTGCCCGCCGATCCGCGGCAGTTGCGGGAATGGTCCCTGGTGATGGCGGTGACCGGCGTCCTCAACGCCGTCGACCGCGAACTCCTCGACCTGCCGGAGGTGCTCGTCCACGGCTCCGGCTCCTACCACGCCGACCACTACCGGCCGCCGGAGAGCCACCACCTGCACCCGGTCGCCGGCTACGACAGCCTGCGCGACCTCGTCCACGCCGCGGCCGGCAGCTGAGGGCACCGCATGACCACGCAGCACGACGCCGCGCGCCCCGCGCTCGCGGCCCCGCCGTCCGGTGCCGCGACACGGCACGGCGGCGGGGCCGCCCCGGCGCCCCCGTTCCGGCCCGCGCGGGCCCGGCTCGCCTACTGGTGGAACAACACCCCCTCAGCGGCGGGGCGCTCCGTCCGCCGCGCCGCCGACAGCCTGCCGGGCACCGTACCCGCACTCGTCTCGCACGCCCGCAGCGGCGGGGTGAGCATCGCCTACGCCGGGCTCGGCATCGGCCGCACCAACATCCTCCAGCTCCTCGAACAGCAGCGAGCGCTGCTCGGGGCGCCGACGAGTCACCGCACGGCCGCACACGTGCACCGGCGCGACCTCGCCGCGGGCCGCCTGCCGGACGCCGATCTGGTGGTGCTCGGCGCCGAGGAGCACACGCTCCGCGGGCTGCCCGGCCACGGCGCCGTGCTCGCGCCCTTCCGCCTCCATCTCGTCGTGGACGTACCGGCGACGCAGGAGGAGTTGCAGCGGCTGATCTCCAAACGCGAACGGGGGCAGTTCCGACGCGATCAACGCGCGCACGACTGGGACCTGGACGAGGACCCCTCGCCGGAGGCCCTCGCGTTCTTCTACGAGCGTCTGCACACGCCGACCATGCGGCGGCGGCACGGCGAACGCAGCCGCACCGAACGCTTCGACGTCGCCCGCCACGCCGTGCTCCCCCGCGGCACGCTCTTCTTCCTGCGGCAGGCGGACACCCGGGTGGCCGGGGTCCTGTGCCACTGGTCGAAGGACCGCCGCACCCTCACCACCCGGCTCCTCGGCGTCCTCGACGGCCTGGACGAGCACTACCGCAGCGGCGCGTTCAAGGCGCTCTACCACCACCTGCTGCGGTGGGCCTGCGACCGGGGCGTGCCCCGCGTGGACTTCTTCGGCACCGAGGCGTTCCTCAGCAAGGGCATCTTCCAGTGGAAGCGCAAGCTGGGTGCCCGCCCCGAACTGCCCCCCAACCACTTCTCCACCAAGCGCGTCCGGGTCCAGGCCACCCGGGACACGCCCGCCGTCCGCGACTTCCTGGTGGCCAACCCCCTGCTGCGGACCGGCCCGCAGCGCCGGGGCCACGGCGCCGGGGTCCTCACGCCGGTCTACTTCACCGACGACGACCGCCCGCCCCGCCTGGACCTCAGCTCCCGCTGCCCCGGCCTGCCCGCACCGGAGATCGTCCACCTGGACACCTTCCTGAAGGACGCGCTCCCGACGGCGGCGGCGCGGCGGCACCCCGAGTCACCGGGAGTCCTGCCGTGAACCAGGACCACGACATCGTCGTCCTCGGCACCGGCGCCTTCGCGGGCGCCCTGGTGCGGGCCCTCGCCCAGCGCGCGAGCGGCCCCACCCGGGTGCACCTGGTGAGCCAGGACCGCGAGCGTGCCGAGCACCTCGCCGGGGTCGCCCAGGCGCACGCCGTCATCGCGGGGCGGCCCGTCCGGTTCTGCCGGCACCGGCTCGACGTGCGCGGCGGCGCCGATCTGCGCCCCCTGCTCGCCCGCCACCGTCCCCGAGTCCTCGCGATCTGCACCTCCGACCTGTCGCCCGCCGAGACCCGCGGGCCCGCCTCCGCGTGGACGGACCTCGTCCGTGCGGCCGGGTTCGGCGTGACCCTGCCCCTCCAGGCGGCGACCGCGCTGCGGGCCGCGACCGCCTGCGCCGAGGCGAGCCCGGACACGGCCGTGGTCAACGCCTGCTTCCCCGACGCCGTCAACCCGCTCCTGCACGCGGCGGGCCTTCCCGTCCTGTGCGGCCTCGGCAACGTCGCCACGCTCGCCGGACTGCTCCGCCGCGATCTGCTCCTCGCCGACGAGTCACGGCTCAAGGTCCTCGCCCACCACGCCCATCTGCACAGCCCGCCCACACCCGCCGAGGAGGCGCGGGCCTGGCTCGACGACAAGGCCCTGACCCCGACCCACGAGATCCTCGAACGGGGCCGCCGCCACCCCCGCGCCGACCTCAACGAGATCGGCGCCAACGCCGGCGCCGACGTCGTCGACGCCCTGACGCACCCGCGCGACCACTACGCAGGACACGTACCGGCACCCAACGGCCTCCCCGGCGGCTACCCGGTCACCCTCACCGGCCACAGCATCGCCCTGCGGCTGCCACCGGGAACGTCCGAACGCCAGGCGGTCGCCCGCAACGAGCAGTGGTCGGGGCTCGACGGGATCACGGTGGACCGGCGCGGCAAGGCGCAGTTCACGCCCGCGGCCCTGCACGCCCTGCGGGACCGCTGGCCCGACGCCCCCGCGACCTTCACGGCACAGGACGTCGACGACCTGCGCACGCTCCAGCTCGCCCTGCGCGACGATCTGCGCGGGCTGCCCGCCGCGTCCGCTCCCTGACACCGGCGACACCGGCGGGCACCCGCTCCCCGTGCCGGGAGCCGACCGACGCACCGGCACCTCAGTCCCTGGCACACAGCATTCGCCACACCGCCTTTGACACACAGCCACACAGCGGCCGCCGGTCCGGCTGCCGCGGAAAGGACGCGCATGTGCGGCATCGTCGGCTGGATCGACTTCACCCGCGACCTCGGCCGGGAACAGGCCACCCTCCAGCGCATGACCGACACCATGGCCCTGCGGGGCCCGGACGACACCGGCACCTGGCTCGGCCCGCACACGGCACTGGGCCACCGGCGCCTGTCCATCATCGACCTGGAGGGCGGCACCCAGCCCGCCGTCGCCGCGGCGGGACCGCACCGGGAGCCCGTGGTCCTCGTCTACAGCGGCGAGGTCTACAACTTCCGCGAACTGCGCGAGGCCCTCAAGCAGCGCGGTCACCGCTTCACCACCCGCTCCGACACCGAGGTGGTGCTGCGCTCGTACCTCGAGTGGGGCGCCTCCTGCGTCGACCACTTCAACGGCATGTTCGCCTTCGCCGTGTGGGACGCCGCGCGGGAGGAAGTCCTCCTCGCCCGCGACCGCGTGGGCATCAAACCCCTGTACTACTACACCTATCCCGGCGGCATCCTGTTCGCCTCGGAGCCCAAGGGCATCTTCGCCAACCCGCTCTTCCGGCCCGTCGTCGACGAGGACAGCCTGCCCATCCTCTTCAACGCCCGGCTCGCCCTGCCCGGCGAGACGCCTCTGCGCGGGCTGCGCGAGCTGCGCCCCGGGCACGTCCTGCGCTTCTCCCGCGGCGGCGCCCACGAGTACCCGTACTGGCGCCTGGTCAGCCGCGAGCACCGCGACGACCTCGACACGACCGTCGCCACCGTCAGGGACCTCATGGAGGACATCGTCGAGCGGCAGCTCGTCGCCGACGTGCCGCGCTCGGCGATGCTGTCCGGCGGCCTCGACTCCACCATCATGTCCGCCCTCGCCCACCGGGACCTGTCCGCCGCCGGCGAGGGGCCGCTGCACACCTTCGCCGTGGAGTTCGCCGGTGACGAGCGGGACTTCAAGCCGACGGAGCTGCGGCCCGAGCGCGACGCCCCCTATGCCCGGCTCGCCTCCCGGTACCTGGGCACCCACCACCACAACATCATGCTGCACACCGACGACGTGCTCGCGGCCCTGCCCGCCGCCCGCCGCGCCCGCGACCTGCCCTCGCTCGGCCAGTTCGACACCTCGATGCATCTGCTGTTCAAGGCCATCCGCGGCGAGTCGACCGTGGCACTGTCCGGCGAGGCCGCCGACGAGATCTTCGGCGGCTACCCCTGGTACCACGACGAACGCCTGGTGTGGCGCGACCGCTTCCCCTGGATCGGGGACGCCCCGCGCCTCGCCGACGCCTTCGCCCCCGACCTGCACCGCCGCGTCCGGCCCGCCGACGCGGAGAACGACCGCTACCTCACCCTGAAGGCGGAGGTCCCCCGGCTGCCCGGTGAGGACGGTCTCAACGCGCGCATGCGCGAGGTCATGTACTACAGCCTCAAGGGCCCGCTCGCCTACCTCCTCGACCGCAAGGACCGCATGAGCATGGCGGTGGGCCTGGAGGTGCGGGTGCCGTACTGCGACCACCGGCTGATCGAGTACGTGTGGAACGTCCCGTGGGACATGAAGAACGCCGACGGCCGGTGGAAGAGCCTGCTGCGCCTCGCCTTCGCCGACGTGCTGCCGCAGGAGACCCTCGACCGCCCCAAGAGCGGCTACCCGGGAACCCATGACCCGGCCTACGACGCGGACGTCATGCGCTCCATCGACAAGATCCTCAGCGATCCCTCGTCACCGCTGCACGGAGTCTTCGACCCCGAGCGCGTCGAGGGCCTCACCCGGGCCGGATCGAAGACGATGACCTGGCTCAACTCCAGCCATCTGCTCCTGCCCATCCTGGAGGTGGACACCTGGATGCGGGAGTACGGGGTCACGCTCGCGTGAGCGCCCGAGCAGGTCCGGCCCGCTTCCCGAACGGGTCCCGCGTCACCCGGGGGCCACTTCCACGCGCTCGCTCCCGCCGTCGGAGAGGAACGCCGCGAGGGCCTGCCCCTCCTCGGTGACGGCGGCGTGTTCGGTACGGGAGAGGCGCCGCAGCGGGGTGACCGACACCGTGCCCGCGTCGCACCGGCCGCCCCGGCTGCTCGTGCTGCCCGTGCCGCTCCTGCCTCCCTTGCCGCTCCTGTCGCCCTTGCTGACAGTCCAGGTCGCCGCGACCCGGCCGTCGACCAGGACGACACGAGCGCCGTCGACCGACAGGTGGCGGTGGGCGTCGTCGATGATCCGGGTGCGGTCGTCGTAGCCGAGGATCGCGTTGTCGAACGCGGGCAGGAAGCGCACCGGCGCGGGCACGTCGGGGTCCGGACGCGGCGCGTCGGGGAGGTCGAGCAGCTCACGGCCCCGCTCGTCCCGGAAGGCGACCAGCTCCCCGCGCGTCGCCGCGACCGCGGCCGGCAGCCCGGCGAGACCGCTCCAGGCCCGCAGATCGGCCGTGGCCGCCGGGCCGTAGGCGGCCAGATAGCGGCGTACGAGGACCTGCCCGACGGGGTCGGAGCCGTCGTCGGGCAGTGGGTCGACGTCGCGCCCCAGCCACAGGGCGAGCGGGAGGTTGCGCACCCCGTCCTTGGTGCGCCACAGCCCGCGCGGCGGCACCTGGGCCATGGGCAGGACACCGGCGATCAGCATCTCCCCCAGGGCGCGGGGGGCCGCCCCGGGCCAGCGGTCGGCGACCGCCCGGACGAGCTCGGCCATCGTGCGGGGCTCGCCGTCGGCCAGCGCCTCGCGGCCCGCCGCCGCCAGTTCGTCGAGGTCCACGCCTTCCAGGTCACGGCGGTAGACGCCGAGCACCCGCTGGCGCAGCATCGCGTCGTGCCGGGACCGCCAGGCCAGGACGTCGTCGGCGGTGACGAGGTGCACCGTGCGGCGCATCAGATGCGTACGCACCACGCGCCGCTCGACGAGCAGGTCGCAGAGCGAGTCCGGCGCGAAGCCCCGCAGCCGTGACCAGAGGCCGGTGAACGGCTCCTGGGGCTCCTGGGCCTGTAGGCCCCCGAGGTGGGCGACGGCGTCGACGACCGGTGTGTCCGCGCGGTCCAGGAGCAGCTGGCGGGCCAGGGTCGCGCGGTTCAGGGCGCGGGTGTCGAGCACGGTCCCCGGCTCACCGCCGGGTGCTTGGGGGCGCATGGGACTCCTGAGGGGCTCGCGGTTCGACTCGTCGGTGGCTCGCGCCGGGGAGCCTTGGCCTGCCCCGGCGGTGTCCACCGTCCCAGGCATTGCGGTCAGGTTCTGTCCGCTACCCGCCGTGGCGCTGCTCGGCGGCGGGCCGGGGCGGCAGCCGCAGTCCCGTGACGAGGAGCCCGACCAGGCGGCGCGTGTCGTAGCGGGGGTTGCCGCCCGCGCCCGCGCACAGGCTCGCGACGCCGCGCAGGAGTTCGTAGGCGTCCTGGCCGGAGCGGATCTCGCCGGCGGCCGCCGCGGCGCCGAGGAGGCGGTCGCACTCGGGCAGGAGCCGGTCGAGGAAGTAGGTGTGCAGGGGGTCGAAGCAGGGGTCGTCGGACTGGAGCACCGCGGCGAGTCCGTGTTTGGTGACGACGAAGTCGACGAAGAGGTCGATCCAGCGCGCGAGGGCGTCGTGCGGGGACGCCTCCGCCGCGAGGAGTTCGGGTCCCGCTTCGGCGAGGGCCTCCACCTGGTGCCGGTAGACGGCGACGATCAGGTCCGCCCGGGTCGGGAAGTGCCGGTAGATCGTGGCGGTCCCGACGCCCGCCCGCGCCGCGATGTCGCGGATCGGCGCCTCCACGCCCGACGCGACGAAGACGGCGGCGGCCGCGTCGAGCAGCGCCGCCTCGTTGCGCCGCGCGTCCGCCCGCTTGGGCCGCCGCGCCGTACGCGCGAGATCCCGTCCACCGGCCTCCATCCGCACTCTCCCCTCGCCCCGCCCACATGAACGGGACGGCGTTCCGTATCGTCATCTCAAGCGGGACAGCGTCCCGCTTTTCTCGTCATCCCGCACTCTGCGAAGGATGGAACGAAGTATGCCGACTTATCTTCTGGTGCACGGCGCCTGGCACAGCGGACGGTGCTGGGACCGGGTGGTGCCGCTGCTAGAGGCGGCGGGCCACCGGGTGCTCGCCCCGTCGTTGACCGGCTACGGCGACAAGGCGCACCTGCTCGGCCCCGAGGTGGGCCTGGACACGCATATCGCCGACGTGGTGGGGCTGATCATCGAGCAGGACCTCACCGACGTGGTGCTCGTGGGGCACAGCTACGCCGGTCTCGTCGTCTCCTCCGTGGCCCATCGGGTTCCGGACCGGATCGCACACCTGGTCCACCTGGACGCGATGGTCCCGGAGGACGGCGAGACGGCGGTCGACGTCCTGCCCGCCACCCGGGCCCTCGTCGACCTGGCCCGCCGGTCCGAGAGCGGGTGGCGGGTGCCGCCGCCCGCCGAACTGCCGCCGCCCGCGGGCCTGTTCGGCGTCACGGACCCCGCGGACGTCGCCTGGCTGCGCTCGCTGCTCTCGGACCAGCCGGTGCGCTGCCTCGAGGAGCCCGTGCGCCTGGACAACCCGGCCGCGCGCGCCGTCCCGCGCGCACACATCCACTGCGTCGTGGGCGTCCCGGAGGGCATCACCCGGCGCCCCGTCCCGGCGGTCCAGCCGAACGGCTCCCCGTCCCGGGTGTGGGAGCTGCCGACGGGCCACGACTGCATGATCACAATGCCCGCCGAACTCTCCGGGCTGCTGCTCGGGCTCGCCTGAACCGCCGCCCCGGTCCCGGGTACGCACGGAGGGGCCCGGTGCCGTGACGGCACCGGGCCCCGAGCCGTACGACCGCCGATCAGGAGCCGAGTGCCGTCAGGGTCGCCGTCGCGTCCGCCAGGCCCGCGCCGCACCCTCCGGAGCAGGACCCGGCAAGGGGGCGGGCGTTGCTCTTGACGGTGGACTCGACCTGGGCCGGGGTGATGCCGGGCCTGGCCTGGTACATCAGCGCGGCCAGGCCCGCGATGTGCGGTGCGGCCATGCTGGTGCCCTGGTACGGGACGTAGTTCTCGCTGCCGACGCCGCGGGTGCCGGAGTTCAGCGTGGACAGGATGCCGTTCGCGGTGTTCGGCGACGTCTCGCCGCCGGGGGCGGTGACGTCCACGACACTGCCGTAGTTGGAGTAGGACGCCCTGTTGCCCTCGCGGTCACCGGCCGCGACGGCGATGACGTTCTTGCAGCTCGCGGGGTTGAAGTTCGCGGCGTTGGCGTTCGAGTTCCCGGCCGCGACGACCACCGTGGTGCCGCGTCCCACGGCGGCGTCGATGGCGCTCTGGGTGCCCGCGTCGCACGCGCCGCCGCCGCCCAGGCTCATGTTGATGACGTCGGCGGGGTACGGGTTGTTCGTCACGCCGCGTACGGTGCCGCCGGACGACCAGGTGATGGCGTCGATGATGTCGGCGGTCGTGCCGCCGCACTTGCCGAGCACGCGCACGGGCTGGATCTTCGCCTTGTGGGCGATGCCCGTGATGCCCTTGGCGTTGCCGCCGACGGCTGCGACGGTGCCGGCGACATGTGTGCCGTGCCAGGAGTTGTTGGTGTCGCGGGCGGGGACGGGCTGCCCGTTGGCGTCCGTGCCGCACTCGCCGCGGTTCATCCAGTCGCCGGGGTCCGCGGCGCTGCTGTCGCGGCCGCCGCCGTCCTGGGCCATCCAGGGGTCGGAGACGAAGTCGTACCCGGAGACCACGTTGGCGGCCAGGTCGGAGTGCGCGACGTAACCGGTGTCGATCACCGAGACGTTGACGCCCGCGCCCGTCACGCCCTTGGCCCAGGCCCCAGGGACCCTCATGCCCGCACGGCTCTCGAACAGGTCCCACTGCTGGGAGTACAGGGCGTCGTTGGGGTCGGCCGCGGCGTACATACGGCCGTCGGGAACCACATAGGCGACGTCGGGGTCGGCCGCGAAAGCGCCCATGACCTCCTTGACGTCCTTGCTGTCGAGCTTGTCGCCGAGGTCGACGAGAGCCGCGCCGGTGCCGAGGCGCCGGTCGAAGTCGAGGCTCTCGCCGACGTCCTTCGCCTTGGCGCGGACGTCCTTGTCCGCGTCGGTGTTGGACTTCGCCTCGTCGGTACCTGCCCGGTAGCCGACGATGACGCGCTCGGTCGGTACCGCCTTCGCCACGGAGGCGCCGGGTGCGTCGGCGCGGTCCGGGCCCGGGGCTGCGAGGACGGTGGTGACTCCGGTGCCGAGGACGGCCGCGGCCGTCGCCGCGGCCAGGAGGGATATGCGTGTGCGTGTGGAACCCTTCAAAAAGCTGCCTTTCACGGGCCGGTCCAGGACGCGCCGGACCAGCGGTTCGTACCGTGCATGACAAACGTCCCGCGCCTGCTGAAGGGTGGAACCGGGGTGTGTGGGGGTTCAGCAGGCGCGGTGGTGCGCGGGCGACGCACGGTTCGGGTGCCGGGTCATCGGCGCCCGAGCCGTGCGCGGTGACGGCAGAGCCCCCCGCCTCGCCGTCAGGTGGGCGAGGCACTTGGCTGGATCCCTGCTGCGTGCCGTTGCACGACACCGGTCGGCCGAACGTGCGTCCGTCAGGCATGGCCCGCGTCAGATGAACGTTCGACCAACCGGATGGCAGGGAACTTATGGCCGAGCGGACACCGCGCCTATCCGGAGGCCCCAACCTACGGATACGCAATTAACCAGCGCTTCCCGCCGGGTTGGTCTAGTCCTGACCTGGGGTTTTGATGGTCATGCCGGTGCCGGGGCCGTCAACGGCGCTTGGCTCCGGGGTGATTGCACGCTTCTCGGCCGCGGCGGCTTCGGAGGTTCCAGCGGCCTTGGCGGCCTCGGCTTCAGCGACTTCGATCGTTGCAGCCGCTCCGGTCGCCTCGGCCGCTCCGGTCGCCTCGGCCGTCTCGTTCACCTCGGCCGTCTCGGCCGTCTCGGCCGCCTCGTCGGAGTAGCTGCCGACGATCGCCAGTTCCTGCCGGGTCGCGGTGCCGAGCTTGCGCATGGCCCGGGCGACATGCTGTTCGACGGTGCGGGGCGACAGGTGCAGCGTGGTGGCGATCTCGCGGTTGGTCAGGCCGTTGCCCGCCAGCTCCGCGACCTCGCGCTCCCGGGGCGAGAGCTGGTCGCGGTACGAGGGCCGCCCCGGCCTGCGCCGGTCCTTCTCCTTCTCCGGCTGGTGGGCACGGGACACCGCGCGTACCCGGGCGGCGTCCCAGGCCGCACCGAGGTCGCCGAACTGCCGGGCGGCGAAGGCGAGTTCCGCCAGGGCCCGGTCGCGGCGTCCGCCGTGCGCGCCGCCGTCCGCGGCCCCGGGGCGCGCGCCGCCCCCTTCCGTGCCCGCGCCCCCGTCGTCGCCGTACGTCCCGAGGTCCACGAGCTCCAGGCCGCAGCGCCCGGCACCCTCGGCCGTCAGGGCCCTGGCGTAGGGCCGGGGCAGCGCGGCGAACGCGGCCCCCGCCTCCTGGTAGCGGGTCACGGCCTGCTCCAGGTCGCCCGTGGCTTCGGCGAGCACGGCTCGGGTCCACACCAGGGACGCCTCGGCGGCGGGGGACTTCAGGCCGCGCAGACCCCGGGCGAAGGCGTCCACGATGCAGCGGGCCCCGGGCGCGTCACCGTCGCGGGCCAGCGCCTCCACGGCCCACGGCGCGAGTTCCGCCGCCCATACGAAGACGCCCTTGGCCAGGATGTTCGCCCATGCGGTACGGGCCTGCTCCGCGGCGCCCGCGAAGTCCTGCCGTGCCAGGGCCAGCCGGATGAGGGCTCCCGCGAGTGTCGCTCCGAGGGGCGCGGCGGCGTGCTCGGCCAGGGGCGCGTCCTTGCCGGACAGCCATGACGCCGCCGGGCCCCAGCCGCCCCTGGCGAGGTTCAGCAGGCCGAGGACGGTGCGGGCGTCGGCGGAGATGACGGGCATGTCGTCTGTCTCCCTGACGAACTCCGCACAGCGTTCGCCGAGGCCCTCCCACCGTCCGGTGGCCCATTCCAGCAGCAGCCGGGTGCCGAGTGCCGTCCGCTCGGTGTAGGGCGCCCCGCTGCGGGCGGACAGTTCGAGGCCGTCGGCGAGGAGTTCGCGCGCCCGGTCGTAGTAGCCGAGCCAGACCGCGGAGTCAGCGGCGTTGCACAGGCCGCGCGCCACGTGCCTGCGGCAGCGGGGGTCCGGGCTGTCGAAGGGCAACGCCTGCAACAACTGCCAGCCTTCGGGGTTGCCGTAGCTGAGGGCGAGGCCCGCCCGGTTCGCGGCCACCGCGGTCTCCACGACCTCGTCGCCGCTGTCCGCGCTCGCCGCCTCGGCGTCCCGCATCCAGGCGAGGTGGACCTCCAGGGAGTTCCCCGGCCAGTAGGGCATCGCGAGCGCCGACATGGCCCGGGCCGCCAGCTCCGGCCGCTCCTCGCGCAGCTCCGCTGCCGACTGCTCCAGTTCGGCCCAGCCGTGGGTGCTCATGCCGACCTGGTTGCACAGGAGCAGCCCCAGGTCCAGGCGCATCTCGCCGCGTACGGCCGTGGGCAGCCCCTCGTCCCGCACGATCTGCGTCAGGACCTCGACCGTCTGGTCCGAGCGCAGGCCGACGACGGCGCTGCCCGCGAGCACGGGGGCGAGGCGCGCCCGCGCGTGCTGCGGTACGAGGGGGGACGCGAGGGTGCCTTCGAGCAGGGTGATGGCGTCCTGGTGGCGGCCCTCGGCGGCGGCCTGCCTTGCCGCCTCCTCGACGGCCCGCAGCCAGGCCACCACCCGGCCCCCGGCCCGGTGGTGGCGGGCGAGGGCCGCCCAGGGCACCGGCTGCCGGCGTTGCAGCACGGCCGCCGCCCGGCCGTGCAGCTCCTGGCGTACGGGCCCCGGTACCGTCTCCAGGACGGCCGCCGCCGCGAGCGGGACCGGCAGGGCGTAACGGTGCTCGGCGTCCTCCACCAGGGCGGCCCGCGCGAGGGCGCCGAGCAGCGCACCCTGGCCCGCACCTCCCCCAGCCGGAGCCACCGGGGCACCCTGTCCGCCGTCCTCCGGCCCTGGGAAGCCCTCGCGCTCCGGCCCCGGGGCGCTCGGCGCACCCGCGCCACCGTCCTCGGGCCCCGCCACCTCCAGCAGGTCCTCGGCGGTCGCGGGCTCGCCGAGGACCGCCGCTGCCCACACCACGCGCCGCGCGGGCCCCGGCAGGGCGTGCGTGCGGCTCAGTATCAGCTCGGCGAGGCGGACGGGGACGCCCGCCGCGTCGACGTCGGCCGGGGTGCAGCGCCTTCCCGCGCTGTCCCGCAGGACGGCAAGGACATCCGTCACCACCCGCGCCACGCCGCCCGACCGCTCGTGCAGCCGCGCCACGGCCTGGGGCGTGCACCCCTCCCCCAGGACCTCCTTGGCCGCCTCCTCCACCTGCCCGGCGTCCCACGGCCGCACCACGTGACGCAGCACGACGAGGTCGTCCCCGTACCGGAGCGGGGCAGGGCCGAGCGGCAGACCGGGGCACGCCAGTTCCTCGGGGCGGTAGGTGACGACGACGGCGAGCCGCGGCCACGGGTTCCGCAGGAGACCCCGTACCCGGGCCAGCTCCTCGTCGTCGGCCCGGTGCACGTCGTCCACCAGGACCAGCGCGGGCCGCTCGGTGTCGATCACCGGCGGCTTTCCCTCGCCGCACCGCCAGGTCGCCACCGTGCCCGCCGCTTCCGGCAGCCCGGCCAGGCGGCGCAGCAGACGGCTCTTGCCGGTGCCCGCGGCTCCGCCGACGAGCACGAGCACGGGGCCGGCGCCCTTTTCGGTCAGCGTCCGCCGGATCCGACCCACCCAGAATGCCTCACCCTGTGTGACCACATCGCTCCCGACCGCTGTCCACCAGGCCTTCCGGGTTTCTTTGCGTATCCGTATTTCGCCCGGCACTGATTGTTTTTGGCCCCTGCCGGTTGTCAGCGTGAGAGGCACCAGCGTTGCGACACCGCGGGCCAAGCAAGCGGGAGGACCGCATGATCACCGCCCAGCACGAGCACCAACCCCGAACGGGCACCGGTGCGGCCCCGGCCGACGCCATGGCGTTCCCGGGGCGGAGGGGCGCGCAGCGTGAGGCGCTCACCAGCCTGCCCGCCACGGCGGAGGCCGCCCCGGCCATGCGCCGCTTCGCGACGACGTCCGCGCGCGCCTGGCACCTCGGCGCCGACGCCCGCGAGGCACTGACGCTCGTCGTCACTGAGCTGGTCACAAATGTCATACTGCACAGCGGCAGCCCCCGTGTCACCCTGCGGCTCCGGCTCATCCCCGACGCCCTCCAGATCGAGGTCCACGACACCGGCTGCTGGCACCGCAGCGTCACGCGGCGCACCGGGGCAGGCGGCCCCGGCCGCGTGGACAGCCTCGGCCTCGTGGAGAGCCCCGACCGCGCGAACGGCACCGACCGCGTGCACAGCACCGACCCCGCCGAGGACCCGGCGGACCTCCTCCACGCCGAGTCCGGGCGCGGCCTCGCCCTCGTGGAGGCCTACACGGCCCACACCACGATCCGCCCCTCCCGCACCGGCACGACCGTCCTTGCCGAGCTGCCCCTCACCTGAACCGCGACGACCGCGACGATCAGGGGTCCGGCGAGAAGCACTCGTCAGTAGCCCTCGGCAATAGCCCTCGTGATAGCTTCTCACTAGAACATGTGCCTATAGCTGACGAGGGAGGGAAAGCGGCCCGCCATGGCGACGACGAGCAGCACGACGACCCCGCGCGAGCGCTACCGCGCCCAGATCCGGGCGGAGATCAAGCAGCACGCCCGGGAGCAGATCGCCACCGCCGGAGCCTCGGCGCTCTCCCTCAACGCGATCGCCAAGCAGATGGGGATGAGCGGCCCCGCCCTCTACCGGTACTACCTCAACCGCGACGAGCTGATCACCGAACTCATCAGGGACGCCTACCGCAGCCTCGCCGACGCCATCCGCGCGGTCTCCGGACCCGGCACCGGGCTCGGCGTCCTCGCGCATGCCCTGCGCCGCTGGGCCCTGGACGATCCCCAGCGGTACTTCCTCATCTACGGCACCCCGGTCCCCGGCTACCACGCGCCCGACGACACCACCGCCATCGCGGACGAGATCATGACGGCGCTGCTCGACGCCTGCCCCCCGGCGCTCCCCGGCGCCCCCGCGTCCCCGCTCGACGCCCACCTCGAAGAGCACCGGACCTGGGCCGTCGAGCACCCCGCACCCCCCGCCGCCCTGCGCCGGGCGCTGTCCTTCTGGACCAGGCTGCACGGCGTCCTGTCCCTGGAGCTCGCCGGGCACTTCACCGGCATGGGGTTCGACGCCGCCCTGCTGTTCGCGGCGGAGCTGGACGACCTGCTCGCCGATGCGGGCGGGCCGTCCGGCCCCCGGTGACCCAGCCGCTCACGGCGACGCACCCGTGCACGGTGCCTCATCCGTGCACGGTGCCGCGCTCATCGGTGCTCGCGGCCGCCCGCACCGCAGCACACGCGGCGCAGCGCGGACGGGACGAGGTCCGCGACGGCGGGGTAGCCGTCGACCGCCATGGTCAGGTCCGCTTCGGCGAGCAGTGAGCGCAGCACGTGCACGACGCCGTCCGTGCCGTTCAGGGCCAGACCGTAGACGTAGGGGCGGCCGACGCCCACGGCCGTGGCGCCGAGGGCCAGGGCCTTGACGACGTCGGCGCCGGAGCGCACCCCGGAGTCGAAGAGGACGGGCAGTCCGTCGACGGCTTCGACGACCTCGGGCAGGACGTCGAGCGCGGGCAGCCCGCCGTTGGCCTGGCGGCCCCCGTGGTTGGAGACGTAGACGCCGTCGGCGCCGAGGTCCTTGGCGCGCCGCGCGTCGTCGGGGTGGCAGATGCCCTTCAGGATCAGCGGCAGCGTGGTCAGGGACCGCAGCCAGGGAAGGTCGTCCCAGGTGAGGGGCTTGCCGAAGATCCGGGCCCAGGTCAGGGCGAGGTCACCGGGGTCGTTCTCGCGTCCCGGGGTGCGCAGGGCGCGGAAGGCGGGGTCGCTGGTGTAGTTGGCCAGGCAGTGGCCGCGCAGCTGCGGGAAGTTGGCGGTGGCCAGGTCACGGGGGCGCCATCCCGATATCCAGGTGTCGAGGGTGACGACGATGCCCGCGAAGCCCGCTTCCTCGGCGCGGTGGACGAGGCTCTCCGCCAGGGCCCGGTCCGTCGGGGTGTAGAGCTGGAAGTAGCCGGGGGTGTCGCCCAGTTCGGGCGCGACCTCCTCCATCGGGTCGGCGCTCAGCGTGGAGGCGACCATGGGCACGCCGGTGCGGGCGGCGGCACGGGCGGTCGCCTGGTCCCCGTGCCCGTCCCGTGCGCAGATGCCGAGGACTCCGACGGGCGCCATGAACAGCGGCGAGGGCAGTGTCGTACCGAACAGGTCGACGGACAGGTCACGCCGTTCGGCGCCCACGAGCATGCGCGGGACCAGGCCCCAGCGCGCGAAGGCGGCGCTGTTGGCGTCCTGGGTGCACTCGTCCCCGGCACCGCCTGCCACGTACGACCACACCCCGGGTGGCATGGCGTGCCGGGCCCGTTCCGCCAGCTCGCGGAAGCCCATGGGGTGTTCGGGGGCGATGCCGAACAGGCCGTTCAGATAGATCTCGTTCTGGTAGTTGCTGTAGGGCTGCGGTGCGCCGGCGGGGTGGGACATCGTGATCACGGCCTCTCTCAGCGGCTGCGGGGCGGTCCCCGATGCGTGTGCCGCACATCGGGTGGTGCCCTTCTTACACGTTCGGGCACCCGCCGCCAGGGCGCAGAGTAACTTCAGAAGTAGCTGGGGTGGCGGCGGCCCGTGCGGCCCCGGAAGGCCCACCAGCTCCACGACTGGTACGCGAGGACCACCGGGACCACCAGGACCCCGAACCCGCTGAGGATCCTCAAGGTGGCGTGGTCGGTGACGGCGTGGCCGATGTCGAGCCCCGTGCCCGCCGAGCTGATCAGGAGGTACGGGTAGTGCCCCGCCCCCACCAGGAGCACGGGGAGGGCGGTCGCGCAGCAGGTGGCCGCGAACGCCCGGACGCGGTGCCCGTGGACGAACGACCACCAGGCTCCGGCGAGCGCCGCCGCGAGCAGGGCGGCGACGACAGCCGAGGTCACGCGGTTCGTCATGGCGGCGCCCGCCCCGAACAGCGTCAGGAGCAGCGCGAGCGCGCCGACGGCGGCGACTCCGCGCAGCAGCCGCGCCCCCACCCCGAGTGCGTGCGCGGCGAGTTCGGGTCCGGAGCGCAGCGCGACGAAGCCCGCGCCGTGCGCCGCGAACAGGAGCGCGGTGGTCACGCCGCAGGCCAGCACGAACGGCGAGAACACGGCACCGAAGCCGATGTGGAAGCTTCCGTCGGCCCGCCGCGGCACGCCGTGCAGCAGCAGCCCGACGACGAGCCCCCAGCACAGGGCGGGCAGCGCGCCGCCGAACACGATCAGGGCGCCCCACACCCGGCGGGCGCGGGCCCCGCCGGAGCGGCCGCGCAGCTGGATCGCCGCGTTGCCGAGGACGAGGCCGACGAGGATCGCCACGATCAACGGGTAGAGGCCGGAGAGCAGGGTGCCCTCCAGGTGCGGGAAGGCACCGAACAGGACGCCGGTGAAGGCGACGAGCCAGACCTCGTTGCCGAGGAAGAACGGCGCGATGGCGTCGAGGGCGCCGTTGCGGCCCCCGTGCTCCTTTGCCGCGCCGTCCCGGCTGCCGAAGCAGGGGTGCAGCATCTGCACGCCGTAGTCGTAGCCGCCGAGCACGAAGTACCCGGCGAGAAGCAGGCCGAGGAGGGCCAGCCACAGGGTCTCCAGACTCATCTCGCTCACCTTTCCGTGGCAGAGGGGGACGTGGGTGCCTGCGACGGCGGCCCGGCGGACAGGCCGACGGGGAGCGGCCCGGTGGCCACAGGCGATTCGGTGGCGGGGAGCGGCTCGGTCGTACCGAGCTGTGTGGCGTCCGGGCCACGCCGGGCGAAGCGCGTGATCAGCGTCCAGTTCGTCACCGCGAGTGCGACGAAGACGGCGACGAAGACGGTGCACGACACGGCCACCGCCGTCGTGCTCACACCGGAGAACGCGTCCTCCACCGTCAACTGTCCGTAGACCAGCCAGGGCTGCCGCCCGACCTCGCGCACCACCCAGCCGCCCACGGAGGCGACGAAGGGGAAGGGGACCATCGCCACCAGGACGTACAGGACGAGGCGGCGGCGCAGCAGCCAGTCCCTCCACAGCAGGACGACGGCGATGAGCGTGATGGTGGACACGGTGTTGCCGATGACGGTCATCACGTCCATCGAGATCCGCACCGTGTCCTGCCAGGGCACGTAGTCGCCGGGCCCGTGCTCCTCGACGAGCCGCGCCTGCGCCTCGGCGACGCCGCTGTTCCTCAGCACCGCGTCCTTCATGGGCTGGGTCCGTTCGATCACGGGCCGCTGCATCTCGCCGACGACGACCACGAAGAAGGAGGCGACCGCGGCCGTCCAGAGCCCGAGGCGCAGGGACCCGCGGAACAGTTCGGTCTCCGTGGTGCGCCCGAGGAAGTGGTGGGCGCTCACTCCGGCGACGAAGACGCCGCCCGTCGTCAGCGCGGCGAGCGCGACGTGGACGAGCGCCACCAGGGCACTGGAGTTGCTCAGGAGCGCCCCGAAGTCGGTCAAGTAGGCGGCCCCGTCGCGGACTTCGTAGCCGACGGGATGCTGCATGAAGCCGTTGGCAATCATGATCCAGTACGCGGAGGCGTACGCGGTCAGGGCGACGAGCCAGATGAGCGTGACGTGTACGCCCTTGCGCAGGCGGCCCCAGCCGAAGATCCACATGCCGAGGAAGGTGGACTCGGCGAAGAAGGCGATGAGGGTTTCGAGTGCCAGCGGGGCGCCGAAGACATTGCCCGCGAACTTGCTCAGGCCGCTCCAGCTCAGGCCGAACTGGAACTCCATGACGAGGCCGGTGACGATGCCGACCGCGTAGTTGATGACATAGAGCTGGCCCCAGAAGCGCGTCCTGCGCTCCCCGACCGCTCTCTTGACGGGATCACGGGTGAACGCGGCCCTGGTGTGCATGATCGCCACAAGGGGGACCAGCCCCATGGTGAGGATCACGAACAGCCAGTGGATGCCGGTCGTGGCCGCGAACTGGAGCCGGGCCAGATCCGCAGCGCTCATGGTGCGACCTTCCTGCTTCGACAGTCGACGAGGGAATGGGGGGCGTTGGGGGGGGCCGGCCGCATCGCGTGTGCAGGTGTCGGACGCGGTGGTCCGGAATCTGCGCGGTGACCCGTGGACGACCGTAGGGAAGTTCGCTTATGCGTTCCAAGACCGGTTTCGCTATGTAACGATGACTGTGCGGGCATGAGTGGAGGTGGACCGTGGATCTCTTGCAGTTGCGTTACTTCCAGGTCGTCGCCCGGTACGAGCACATCAGCCGGGCCGCGGAGGAGCTGCGCGTCGCCCAGCCCTCCCTCAGCCGCACCATCGCGCGTCTGGAGGCCGAGCTCGGCTCCCCGCTGTTCGACCGGCAGGGCCGCCGCATCCGGCTCAACCCGTACGGCGCGATCTTCCTGCGGCACGTCGACCGCGCCCTGAGCGAGCTGGACGACGGCCGCAGGGCGCTGCGCGACGCCCGTGACACCGGGCTCGGCCGGGTGAGCGTCGCCTCCGAGACCCTGCTGACGATCACTCATCTCCTCGGCAGCTTCCGGGCCGCGCACCCCCGCGCCGACGTCCGGCTCTTCCAGTCGACGGCGGAGGAGATGGACCGCAGGCTGCGGGCCCGCGAGGTCGACTTCTGCGTGGCGTCGCAGCCGCTGACCGGCACCGGCCTGAAGTCCGTGGAGCTGGCCCGCGAGGAGGTGCTGCTCGCGGTGCCGCGCGGGCACCGGCTCGACGGACGGGAGAAGGTGACCGTCCCCGAGATCGCCGACGAGCCCTTCGTCACCACACGCCGCGGCCACTGGCAACGCACCCTGCTCGACCGGCTGTTCGCGGCCGAAGGCCTCACCCCGCAGCTGTCCTGCGAGGGCGACGAGCCGGGCGCGAGCCAGGACATGATCAGCGCGGGCCTCGGCATCGGCCTGATCCCGGCGATCTCCCGCCGCGTCGGCACCGACGTCGCGGTCCCTGTCGCCTGGGTGCACATGGACGCGCCGGGCTGCCACCGCGTCCTGTCCCTGGTGTGGAACGGGGACGGCTATCTCTCCGAAGCCGCCCTCAGGTTCCAGGAGTTCTGCACCAGCAGGCCCTTCATGACCCACCGCCTGCCCGACCCCCGGCGCGGCCGCGCCCGCCGCGCCACCCCCTCGGAAACCTCGTAGCCCCGTAGCCCCCTGGCCCGACGGTTCGATGGCCCGATGGTCCGATAGCCCGACCCGGATTTCCTCTGCTACGCTCCGCCGCACCGCCATTCCCCGGGCCCCGGACTTCGCGTGTCCCCACGGCCCACGACTGGCGGCGAGCCGTCAGGGGTGTCGCGTCCCCCAACGGCAACGATCACTTCCGCACTTCCCTGCGCATTTCCCTCCCTTCGCACTTCCCTTCCTTCGCTCTTCCCTTACTTCACCTGTCCAGCGTCCGTGCCGCGGCGCGCTCCCGCGTGCGGCCGGGCGCCGTCGAGGAGTTCCTCCATGCCCAACATCACGTACATCACCGCCGAAGGCACCGAGCGTGCGATCGACGTCCCGGTCGGGACGAGCGTCATGCGCGGTGCGGTCCTCAACGACGTCCCCGGGATCGTCGCCCAGTGCGGCGGCAACGCCCAGTGCGCCACCTGCCACGTCTACGTGGACGAGGCCACCCTCGACAAGCCGGAGCCGCCGCGGCCCGACGAGGACGACATGCTCGGCTTCACCGCCGCCCCCCGGAGGGAGGGCAGCAGGCTGAGCTGCCGCCTCCAGGTCACCGAGGACCTCGACGGCCTCGTCGTCCGCCTCCCGGAACGGCAGTACTGATGAGCACCGGCGCACCGCCCGCTTCCGTCGTCGTCGTAGGAGCGGGACAGGGCGGCCAGCAGACCGCGGTGTCCCTGCGCGAACACGGCTACCAGGGACGCGTCACCCTCATCAGCGGCGAGGACGCGCTGCCCTACGAACGTCCGCCGCTGTCGAAGGCGTACCTAGAGGACGGCGCGTACCTCCGCGGCGACGAGCAGCTGTGGCTGCGGCCCGCCACGTACTACGTGAACCAGTCGATCGATCTGGTCGCGGGCACCGTGACGGGGATCGACCGGACGGCGCGCGCGGTCCGCCTCGCCGACGGGTCCTCGTACGGGTACGGCCATCTCGTCCTCGCCACCGGGGCCCGCGCCCGCACGCTCGGCGTGCCGGGGGCCGGGCTGCGCGGCGTGCACACCCTGCGCACCGCGCGGGACGCCGCCGCGCTCGGGGCTTCGCTCGCCGCCGCCCGCCGCGCGGTGGTGATCGGCGCCGGGCTCATCGGGCTCGAGTTCGCCGCCGTGGCCCGGGAGTCGGGGTGTGCGGTGACGGTCGTGGAGGCACAGAGCCGCCCCCTAGCCCGCGTCGTGTCGGCGCGGGCCGCGGCGCACTTCACCCGGCTGCACCGGGAAGCGGGCACCCGCGTGCTGTTCGGCCAGAGGGTGGCGGCGCTGCACGGGAGCCGCCGCGGGGAGGTGACGGCGGTGGAGACGGCCGCCGGGCTGCGGCTGCCCGCCGACCTCGTCCTGGTCGCGGTGGGCGCCGTCCCGCACACGGAGCCGGCCGCAGCGGCCGGTCTGCCCGTGGACGACGGCATCACCGTCGACGCGCGGCTGCTGACCGCCGATCCGCACATCTCGGCCGTCGGTGACTGCGCGTCGTTCCCCGCGCCCCGCACCGGGGAGCGGCTGCGGCTCGCATCGGTGCAGAACGCCGTCGGCCACGGCAGGCTCGTCGCCGAGCGGCTGACGGGGAGCCTGCGCGCCTACGACGAACTGCCCTGGTTCTGGAGCCGTCAGTTCTCCACGACCCTTCAGATCGCCGGGTTCGACAAGGCGCCCGACCGCGAGGTGGTGCTCGGTGAGCACCCCGACGCGTTCTCGGTGCTCCTCTTCCGGGGGAACGAGCTGCGGGCCGTCGAGTCCGTGAACCGCCCCGGCGACCACATCGCGGCCCGCCGCCTCCTCCACCGGCGGATCCCGCCGACCCCGGCCGAAGCGACCGCACCGGGCTTCACGCTCAAGGGATACCTCACGGGGGCGTCGGCCGGGTGATCGCGGCGAGGGCGGCACGGAGTTCCGTGTCGCCCTGCCGCGGCGGGCCGTCCCTGCGGACGGCGATGTGACCGTCCGGCCGGACGAGCAGCGCCCCGTGCGGGCCGAGACCCCAGCGGACGGCGTGTTCTTCGGGGAGGTGCTCGACGCGCACCGGCCAGGGTCCGGTGACGAACCGCTCCCAGCGGGCCGGGTCCGGGGTGAGCAGCGTGAACCACTCGCCGCAGGCGTCGAGCGTGGAACGTCCGGACGCGGCGCGGCCGGGCCCGGGCCCTCCCCCAGGCTGGGGTTCGGGGCCTTCGGGCGTGAGCCAGAGGTGCGGCGAGGTGCACCCTGACGCGCTCAGGGCCGCCGGGCCGCCCGGCCGGTCTCCGCGCCCGGGACCGGTTCCATGGCGGTGAACTCGTGCCGGGACCAGATCAGCCGGGACGCCTCCTCCGGGTAGGGGGCGGTGTGGGACGTGGCGTCGAAGACGTGGGTCAGCCGGTCCCGTGCCCCGTACGGGGGCCAGCCCGGGTCGCCGGTCGCGGCGAAGGCCGTCCACGCGCCCGCCATCCGCGCCGACAGGGCGGCGGCCGCGGGCGGGGGCTCCGCGCCCAGGAGCAGAGTCCCGATGTCGCTGCGCAACGTGCCGAAGACGAGCGGGACGTCGAGCCCGTGGCAGGCGCCGGGCGCGCCTCCCAACCCGGGGGCTTCATAGGTGAGTTCGTACAGGTACGCGGTGCCGGCGCCCTCGGCGTGCGCCTCGGCCAGGTGGAGGCTCGGCATGCGGAACAGCCAGTCCGAGAGGACCAGGTCGGCGAGGGCGGTGGGGTCGGCCGCGGCGGGGCCCGCGCGGTAGGCGGCCCGGCCCGCGTCGTCGGGCGCGAACCACGCGAGGGTGGCGGCGGCCTCCTCCTCCGTCACCCGGCCGAGGCGCCCCGCGAGCACGGTGAACAGGCGCGTCTCGTCCCTGGTGTGGCCGCAGAGCAGCTCCACACCGGCGCTCCGTCCCGCCCGCAGCGCCTCCCAGGGCACGCACGGCAGCACGTCACCGTCGACCACGGGGGCGAAGGGCATGCGGGCCCGCGCGGCCCGGCCCCAGCGGGGCTCGTGGCGGGAGATGCCGCCCAGCACGGTGTCGGCCGCGTCCCGGAGCGCGGCGGGGGTCGCCGCCGCCACCTCCGCGAGGGTGGGCGCGACCGCGAGCTCCGCCGCGACGGCGGACCCGATGTCCGCGGCGAGGTCCGTGCCGTAGAAGGGACCCGGCACGCTCTGTGTCACCGCCCTGCGGAAGAGTCCCGCCGCGCGGGGCATGGCGAGCAGGGCGGCGATGGCGCCCGCCCCCGCCGACTCCCCGAAGACGGTCACCCGGCCGGGCTCGCCCCCGAACGCGGCGATGTTCTCCCCCACCCAGCGCAGCGCGGCGACCTGGTCGAACAGCGCGCGGTTGGGCACCGCGCCCTCGAACTGGCCGTAGCCCTCCGCACCGACCCGGTGGTTGAACGTGACGACGACCGTGCCGCGGCGGGCGAGCTCCGTGCCGTCGTAGGCCGGTCCGTCGGAGGTGCCGATCATGTAGACACCGCCGTGTATCCACACCAGGACGGGCAGCCCGGCCCCGGCCGCCGGATCCGGCGTCCACACGTTCACCGTCAGCCAGTCCCCGGTCCCCTCGGCCAGGCCGTCGGGCTCCGCGGCCATGCCGAGCGCGAGGGACTGCGGCGGGCTCTCGCCGAAGGTGTCGGCCCGCCGTGTCCCCTCCCAGGGCGGGGCGGGCTCCGGCGGCGCCAGGCGCAGCGCACCGACCGGCGGCCGCGCGTACGGGATCCCGCGGAAGACGGCGACCTCGCTCCCCCACTGCCCTTGGAGCGTGCCGCCCTGCACGCGGACGACGGGCGGCCGCGGCGCGCCGGGCGGGGTACCGGGAGCTGTCACGTCATGGGCCCCTTTCCTGCCGGGGATTCAGCGTAGGCGGCGCAGGACCGTGACACCACGGGGCGCCAGGGGCAGTTCCCGCGGCGTGCCGGGGACGTGGGGCGGGAGCCCTGTTCGGCCGTCCGCCACGGCTCCGCCATGCGGCAGGGAGTTCCGGGTGGGGTCGCCGCGGCGCTCGGTCGGGGCGACCGGCCGCCCCACTCGCCCATCTCTGACCGGCACACGTCTCACTTTTTGTCATGTACAGACCTATCCTCAGGGGTCGTCAGTGCCCCGTACGGAGTCGGCGTCGGCCTCCCGAGCGCTCGGAGAAGCCGACGCACACCGGCACGCCCGTGCGCGGCAGCTCGCCCCCACCGAGGAGACATCTGTGTTGAAGCGCCTGTTCATGGCCGCCGCCCTCGCGGCCGCGGCCACCCTGGTACCCGCCGCGCCGACGTCGGCGGGCGACGCCGCCCCGGCACGCGCCGAGGCCTCGCCGGTCCCGGCCGTCGGCGAGGAAAGAGCCGTCGACATCGCCCTCAAGTCCGCCGGGAACCGGACACGGCACGAGATCCGGCACCCCGGAGCGGCCTACGTCAAGGTCCACTTCGCCCGCCTCGCGCTGGCGCCCGGCGACCGCCTGACGGTGGCCGACCCGGCCGGACGCGAGGTGCACACCTACCGTGCCGACCCCACCCGGGGGGCCGCACCGCGCGGCGACGCGAGTTTCACCCGGCACGGCCGTGCCGGCTTCGCCGCGATGTCCGTGGACGGGGACACCGCCGTGGTCACCCTGCACACCCGTAGGGGGCGGGATTCGGCCGCGCGCATCGACCGGTACTGGCGCGGCTACACCGGGGCGGAGATCGACGCCAGGAACCCGCGGAGCGTGTGCGGTGCCGACGGCCGCCGTGACGCGGTCTGCTACCGGACCAGCCATCCGGCGCAGTACGCGGCGTCGCGCGGGGTGGCGCGCATGCTGAAGAACGGCAACGGCTGGTGCACCGCCTGGCGCGTGGGCCGGGGCAACCACATGATGTCGAACAACCACTGCGTGAAGAACCAGGCCGAACTCGACACCATCGAGGTGCAGTTCGACTACGACTGCGCCACCTGCGGCGGCAACGACCCGCGCCCCGGCACCAAGGTCGGCGCGAAGGCCCTCCTGCGCACCTCGCCGAGCCTGGACTTCACGCTGTTCGACGTCGACGACTTCGACCGGATCACCCAGTTCGGCACGCTGTTCCTGGAGAACCGCGCGCCGGTCGCGGGCGAGGCGACCTACATAGCGGGACACGGTGACGCCAGGCCCAAGCGCATATCGATCTACGAGGAGCGCGACGGCGGCGCCCTGTGCGGGATACGGAACGCACAGCTCGGCACCGAGGACGTCGGGTACAACTGCGACACATCGGGCGGCAACTCCGGCTCCCCCGTCCTCGCCTCCTCCTCGCACAAGGTGATCGCCCTGCACTGGGGCGGCTCCTGCCCGAACAACATCGGCACCCGCATGGACAAGATCTACCCCCAGGTCCAGGACCTGATCGACAACCGCCCCTAGCCCCCTGCCCCCGTGCGCGGCCCCCGGCGGGAACACTCCGGCCGGGGGCCGCGGCGGCGGCCCGCCCGACCGCCGGGTCACAGCGCGGTGGGGCTAGAGTGGTCTGCGGGCCGTGACTGGCGCTTGGGTGGAGTACCACCGGGGAGCGGTCTGACACAGATGTCGATGCCGTGCGCCTGGGCGACTGGTCAAGCACGCCTGGAGGCGGCCATGTCCCCCACCACGTACGGCACCCCCGCGACGGTCCCCACGGCCCCCGGCTCGGGCTCGGCCCGGCTCATGGACGGCACCGCTCTGGCCCGGCGCGTCGTCGAGGAGACCGCGGCCCGCGCCGCGGAGCTCACCCGTCGCACGGGCGCCGCGCCCTGTCTCGCGACCGTCCTCGTCGGCGAGGACCCCGCATCGGTCACCTATGTGCGCATGAAGCAGAACCGCTGCACGAAGGCGGGCATCGCCTCGCGGCACCTCGCGCTGCCCGCCGCGACCACGACGGGGGAACTCGTCGACACGCTGCGGGCGCTCTCCGAGGACCCCACGGTGCACGGCATCCTGCTCCAGCACCCGGTCGGCGACCACATCGACGAGCGGGCCGCGTTCGAGGCGATCGCGCCGGAGAAGGACGTCGACGGCGTCACGCTCAGCTCGTTCGCCGCGATGAGCTTCGGCAGGCCGGGCTTCGTGTCGTGCACGCCGGGCGGCATCGTGCGGCTCCTCGACGCTCACGACGTGGACCTCTCCGGCAAGAACGCCGTCGTCGTGGGCCGCAGCGCGATCCTCGGCAGACCCGTCGGGATGCTGCTGCTCGCCCGCGACGCCACCGTCACCTACTGCCACTCCCGTACCGCGGACCTGTCCGCGCACCTGCGCGAGGCCGACGTCGTCGTCGCGGCCGTCGGCAGGCCGCGGCTGATCCGCGGCGCGGACATCAAGCCCGGCGCCGTGGTCGTCGACGCCGGATACAACGCGGGCAACGTCGGGGACGTCGACTTCGAAGGCGCCCGTGAGCGGGCCTCCCTGATCACGCCGGTCCCCGGTGGCGTGGGGCCGATGACGATCGCGGTGCTCCTGGCCCAGACGGTGGACGCGGCCGCACGGCAGCTCGGGGCGCGCGCCTAGGTGCGGGCGGCCGGCCCGGGACCTCGGGCCGCGTCCCGGGCCGGCTCCCCCTCAGATGGCGATCGACTGCTGGAGCCAGCGGCTGACGCGGTAGGGGAGCCACCAGGCGTACTCCCCCACGTCCAGGACGAGTTGCTCGGAGCGGAAGTCGTCGAGGGCGGCCTGCGGCACGGTGTCGGCGCGGGCGCCGTGGTCGAGCAGGTCCACGGCCCTCTCGTACTCGGGTTCGTCGGCGGTGAAGCGGCGCAGCTCCCCCCAGCGGCGGTCGCGGATCTGGAGGAAGCCCGGGCCCTTGCGCCACAGGCACTTGCACAGGTAGTGCCCGCGCCGCCAGGAGCGCAGCGACTCCTCGGCGCTCTTCGGGCCGAGCAGCGCGGCGGGTGGCTGGAGGTGGCTGAGCACCCGCCAGGTCTCCCCCGCGTCCGGGGCGAGCCGCAGGTCCCACTCGACCATCACGGCCCGCGCTGTCAGGTCGCGTACGAGGCTCAGGGCGTGCAGGACCGCGGCCGGTTCTTCGGTGGCGGTGAGGTCGACGGGCGCGGGCAGCCGCACCCTGCGGGCGCCGAGCTCCCACAGGCGCGCGGCCTCGCCCTTGGCAGGACCGGGCAGTGGCACCTCGCCGAGGAACATGCCGGGCAGCTCGCACGCGGCGGGGTCGTAGTCACGCCAGGCGAGGAGCGTCGGCGTGGTGAGGGTGGGGGTCATCGGACTCCTGGTGGTTCCTGGGGGGCCTGGGGTGCCTGAGGTTCCTGGGGTGCCGGGATCTCCCGGGCGGGTCAGGCCGGTTCGGGGACGGCGGCGCCCGCTTCCGCGGGTTCGGCGTGGATGTGCCGCATGAAGTCCAGGCGGAGCAGGTCCTCGTTGACCGCGGCCGGGGCGATGTGGACGTACTGACCCGCGTCCGCGAAGACGATGCCGAGGGCGAGCCAGGAGTCGAGGAGTTCCTGGACCTGCTCCTCGTCGCGGGCGGCGCCCGGCACGCGCGCGGCGGCCTTGCGGGTGAGGGCCGAGGTGCTGTGCGGCTGGTCGAGGAGGCGGAAGACGGCGAGCTCGAAGGGGTCGGTCAGCTCCATGGCCCGCCAGTCGAAGGTGCGTCTGCGGCTCACGAGGACGATGCGCTCGCCGTGGTCGTCGTGGGTGAGGCGGGCGTCCGTGTGGTGCTTCTTCCAGTCGGCGAGTGCCGCGTTGAGGGCACCGACCGTGGGCTCGCCGATGCCGCGGGCGGGCGCCTCGAAGACGTACGCCATGTCGTACAGCTCTTTTTCGGGCAGGTCGTAGGTGAAGCGGTAGTGGGCCTCGGGGCGCAGTCCTGTGAAGCCGAGCTCGGGGCGCTCGAAGTAGGGGCTGAAGCGCTCGATCGCGATCCGGGCGGACAGGTCGACGGGCGGGTCGAGGTGTTCGAGGGCGGGGATCTGCGCGATGACCGGGTCGTAGTCCTCGGCGCTCTCACCGGGGAAGCCGTGCAGATAGTTCCAGGCGACGGAGAGGCCGGTCTCGGCGCCGTCGCGCAGCATCCGGATGTTCTGGCAGCCGCTGACGCCCTTGTCCATCAGGTCCAGGACCCGGCTGTTGAGGCTCTCGATGCCGGGCTGTACGTAGATCAGTCCGGCGTCGGCGAGGGTGCGCAGCTGGCTGCGCTTCATGTTGGCCTTGATCTCGATGTGCAGGCGCAGGTCGTAGCCGCTGTCGATGATGCGGGGCAGGACGGTCGTCAGATAGCGCATGTCGAGGATGTTGTCGACGACGTACATGTCGAGGACGCGGTGGCGGCGGGCCAGGTCCATGATCTCTTCGTAGAAGGTGTCCGGGCTCTTGGAGCGGAACTCCATGAACGAGCCGTTGAGCCCGCAGAAGGTGCAGTGGTGCTTCTCGCCCCACCAGCAGCCGCGGGCGCCCTCGACGACCAGTTTGGGCTCCACCCAGTTGCGGGCCACCGACGCGGCGAGGCGCTCGAAGTAGCCGCTGTAGTCGGGGGGCAGGATCGCGGCGGGCGGCAGCGGCTTGGTCGCCATCGCGTTGGCGACGCTCTTCCCGGCCGCGTCGCGGTGGCAGAGGCCGGGGATGTCGTCGAGCGGGGTCCTCTCGGTGAGCGCGGTGAGCAGGCCGGGGAAGGCGGCTTCGCCCTCGCCGCGTACGACGTGGTCGACGAAGGGGAAGTTGCGGTGCACGGCGGCGCCCTGTTCGCCGTCGCAGTTGGCGCCGCCCATGACGGTCACGATGTGCGGGGCGAGTTCCTTGACCCGGCGGGCGGCCGCGAGTGCGGCGGTGTTCTGCTGGAAGGTGGAGGTGAAGCCGACGACGTCGGGTCCGTCCGCCACGATCTGCCGGGCGATCATGTCCACGAACTCGGGGACGGTGCGGTGCAGTTCGCGCGTCATCCTCATCCGCGCCGACTTCAGCTTGCCGGTCATGGTGGCGGTGAACTCGTCGTCGCGCCAGGCCGGGTCGTCGTAGAGGGCGGAGGAGAAGACCCAGTCCCCGCAGCCCATGAAGTACGAGGAGAGCGCGTAGTACTCGTAGTCGTCGCCGGTGAACTCGGTGCGCTCGGTGATCCAGTCGGTGAACATCAGGTTGGCGTGCAGGACCTCGGCACTGGCGCCGGGGACGCGCTCGTCCACACTCCGTTTGAGGATGCCGAGGGCCAGCGACGGCAGGTCGATGGGCGACCAGGGCATGTTGACCAGCAGTACGCGCATGGGCGCTCTCTCCTGACGGTGGTGAGGGCCGGCCGGACCCGGGGGTCCCGGCGGTGGTGCGGGCCGGCCGGACCCGGGGCGCCCCGGGTCCGGCCGGTTGAGGATCAGTCCTCGACGCTCTCTTCGCCGTCCTCGGCGTTGCGGAACGGGACGGTGACCGTGATGCCGACGCTCGGCTTCCGGTTCGTCTCGTCCTCCGCGAGCGGGTCGTTGTGGATGACGTCCTTCTGCATGGGCTCTCTCCTCTCGGTGATCTCAGTGCGTGACGGTGTGGTGCGCAGACCCCTCTCCAGGTGGAGCGGGGCGTCCTTGGGGGGTGGTGCGGGCGGTGCGGCGCAGCTCCCGGTCGAGGAAGAGCACGGCGCGGCGCAGCACGGCCACGTGGTCGCCGCCTTCGTAGCCGTCGTGCCCGGAGTCCAGCCACAGGGACTCGTACCGGGCACCGTTCGTGTCGAGGGCGGCGAGGTAGGAACGGACCTGGGCGGCCGGGCACTTGGTGTCGTGCGTGGCGGCGACGACCAGAAGCGGGTCCTGTACGCGGTCCGCGTACCGGATCGGGGAGCTGTGGGCGTAGCGTTCGGGCACCTGCTCGGGGGTGCCGCCGAACAGGCGCTCGTCCAGGGCCCGCAGGGCGGGGGTGGCCGACGCGTGGGCGGCGGCGTAGTCGGCGACGGGTTTCACCGCGACGCCGGCCCGCCACAGGCCCGGCCTGGTGCCGAGGGCGAGCAGGACGAGGTAGCCGCCCCAGGAGGTGCCCCACAGGCCGGTCGCGTCCGGGCGGATCAGGCCGCGCGCGGTGAGGTCGGCGTGCACGGCGGCGAGGTCGGCGACCTGGGTGTGGCCGACGCCGTCGCCGAAGGCGCGCTGCCAGCGGGGTCCGTAGCCGGTGGAGCCGCGGTAGTTGACCCGGGCCACGGCGAAGCCGGAGGCGACCAGGGAGTGCACGGTGCCGTCGTAGGCGTCCCGGTCGTGGTCGGCGGGGCCGCCGTGCACCAGGAACACGGCGGGATGCGGGCCGCGGCCGTCGGGGAGGCTGAGCAGGGTGTGCACCGCGCCGTCGGGTCCTGGCGTGCGGACGTCCCGCAGGGTGCCGGGGACTCCGCCCGCGACGGTGCCGAGCGGCGGCAGCCCGGTGCCCGCGGTGGAGGTCATCCGCGGCGGGTGCGTGCTGTCGGTCCACAGGGTGTGCAGGTCGCCGCCGGGGCGCGGGGCCGCGTCGAGGAGGGTGCCGGGCGGGGCGGGCACGGGGTCGAGGGTGCGGTTCGCCAGGTGGGCGCGGTGCAGCAGGGACCGGCCGTGGCGGTCCTGACGGATCAGCGCCGAGCGCCCTTCGGGGTACCAGCGGGCGGTGATCTGGGTGTCGAAGGCACACCAGTCGTGGGTGGTGGTGCCGGTCGCGGGGCTCCAGGTGGCGAGCAGATAGCGGTCCCCGCGCTCCCGGACGAGGAGCAGCGCGGGCGGCCCCGCGGGCGCGAACCCGAGCGCCCACAGCCTGCCGTGCGGGCCGTCGCCGGGCAGCTCGGCGACCAGGGTGCCCGCGCTGGTCAGGACGGTGACGGCACGCGGCGAGTCGGCGGCCCGCGTGAGGGCGAGGAGGTCGCCGGCGGGGGTGAGTCCGGCGAGGGCGGCGGGCCCGTCGACGCGCGTCACCTCACGGCCGGGGCCGCCGCGCCACCCGATGTGGACGGTGGTGCTGTCGTCCAGGCCGACACCGACGGCGACGAGTGCTTCGCCGGTGCGGGCGGGGTGGCGGGGGGTGGCGTGCGGGGTCGCGCCGGAGGGGGCGGCGGTGGCGGGTGCCTCGAGGGTCGCGCCGTACGGGACGGCGAGGCCTCGCGCGGTGCCCTCCGGCACGCCGGTGAGGCCGGGCCGGTCGGGGCCGCCGGTGAAGGGCTGGAAGCGCCAGTGCCCGACCCCCCGGGCGTCCTCGGCGAACCACCAGACGTGGGCGTCCCGGTCGATCGCGCCGTGCAGGGTGCCGCCAGGCCTGTCGGTGACCCGGCGGGCGCGGCGCGTCGCGGCGTCCCAGGTGAAGACCTCGCAGCGGCCGTCGGCGTCGGAGGTGAAGACCATCCGGTGCGGCTGCGCGGCGCACACCTCGGGCAGGGCGGCCCGGTACACCTGGAAGCGGCTCACGCGGCGGCCTCCGCGAGGGCGGCCCGCCGGGTGGTGTGCACGGCGAGCAGGACGAGCAGGGCGGCGCAGCCGAGCGCGGGAGCGGCGGTGTCCACCCGGTCCGCGAACAGACCGGCGAGTACCGGGGCGAGCGCGGCGGCACCGCCGGAGGCCGTCGCGAGCACCGCGCCGACCCGTGCCTGCACCGCGGCTTCGGTCACGAGGAGCACCCGCGCCTGGAGGACCACCGCGGGCAGCGGCACGAGCAGGCAGATCGCGCCGAGCAGCACCCCGTACGTCCAGGGCCCGGTGGCGGTGGCGAGTACCGCGGTGAGCGGTACGAGCAGCCAGGTCACGGCGGTGAGGAGGCGGGCGGCGCCCACCCGGGTCGCGACCCGGGGCGCGGCGAGCGAACCGGCGAGCCCCGCGGCGCCGGAGACCGCGAGGACGGCGCCGAGGGACAGCGCGTCCGCGCCGGAGCGGTCGAGGGCGAACACGGCGGCGTAGTACAGCGCGACGGCCACGCCGTTGACGAGCGCGATCCACACCAGGACGAGCCGGAGCAGGGGCTGTTGCCGCACCAGGCGCAGGCCGGCCGCGGCCTCGCGGAGCAGTCCGTCGCCGGAGGGCTCGGCCGGGGCCTTCAGTTCGGCGCGCATGCCGCGTACGCAGACGGCGGCGACGGCGTACGAGAGGGCGTCGGCGACGAAGGGCAGCGCGCGCGAGAGCTGGTAGGCGGCGCCGCCGAGGGCGGGGCCGAGGATGAGCGCGCCCTGGTCGGCGGCGGCGAGCCGGGCGACGGCGCGGGGCTGGTCGCCGGGCGGGCAGATCAGGGCGACGGTGCCGCGCGACGCGGCTTCGTGGCAGGCGGTGGCGAACCGTTCGACGAGGACCGCGGCCAGGAGGTGCCCGAGCGTGAGGTGGCCGAGGGCGAGCAGCAGGGCGACGGAGCCCATGGCCAGGGCGGAGATCGCGGCGGACCAGAACATGATGGTCTTGCGGGCACCGCGGTCGGCGGGGATCGCGGCGAGCGGGCCGAGCAGGATCCCCGCGGCCAGCGAGAGCCCGGCGACCAGGCCTGCGGTCTGCGCGGAGTGGCCGAGGGAGAGGAGCAGCAGCGGCAGGACGATGCCGGACGCCTGGGTGCCGAGCGCGTCGGCGGCGTTGGCCCACCAGAAGAGGCGGAAGTCACGGGGAGAGGTGCCCCGGGGCGGCCGGGACGGCGGTAACTCGCCGTCGCGGTCCGGTATGTCCGCCTGCGCCTGTGGCTCCACGCATCCCCCTCACGAACATGAAGCACCTGTGCAGACATGTGCAGAAAGTGAAACGAGCGGGATCGTAGCCAGGCCGCCGAGCGGGCTACAAGGCGCCAACGGCGGTGACCGAAAAGCGCGCTGCCGCGCGGCGCGGGGCGGAAGGCAAAACGCAGGCCAAGAGGAAGCCAAGGGGAAGCCGAGGGGAGGAAAGAATTCCGCCAGGCGTCATGGGACTGCTGAGACGCGTGGGGCAGATGTGACGTGAGGGGCATCGCATGGGACATGACAAGACATCAGGGCTATCGGACATGGGGGCACGCACCCGCAGCCGCGCCGGGGGCCCGGGGCGGCTGCGGGAACGATGAAAGCGGCGGGAGGATGGCTGGTTCCCGCTCCCCGACGCGTCCTTCGTCCGGGAGCGGGACGGGGAACCGGAGGCTCAGTCCTCGCCCTCGAGGTCGCCCTCGGTCTCCAGGTAGGCCTGCCGCAGCGCTTCGAGCACCGCGGGGTCGGGCTTGGCCCACATGCCGCGGGACTCCGCTTCGAGGAGGCGCTCGGCGATCCCGTGCAGCGCCCAGGGGTTGGCCTGCTGGAGGAACGCGCGGTTCTCCGGGTCGAGGACGTAGGTCTCGGTGAGCTTGTCGTACATCCAGTCGGCGATCACGCCCGTGGTGGCGTCGTAGCCGAAGAGGTAGTCGACGGTCGCGGCGAGCTCGAAGGCGCCCTTGTACCCGTGGCGGCGCATCGCCTCGATCCACTTGGGGTTGACGACCCGGGCCCTGAAGACGCGCGAGGTCTCCTCGACGAGCGTGCGGGTGCGGACCGTCTCCGGCCGCGTCGAGTCGCCGATGTACGCCTCGGGGGCCGTGCCGCGCAGGGCCCTGACCGCGGCGACCATGCCGCCGTGGTACTGGAAGTAGTCGTCGGAGTCGGCGATGTCGTGCTCGCGGGTGTCGGTGTTCTTCGCGGCGACCGCGATGCGCTTGTACGCCGTCTCCATCTCCGCGCGCGCGGGCCGGCCTTCGAGCTCACGGCCGTAGGCGTAGCCGCCCCACACCGTGTAGACCTCGGCGAGGTCGGCGTCGGTGCGCCAGTCCCGGGAGTCGATGAGCTGGAGCAGACCCGCGCCGTACGTGCCGGGGCGGGAGCCGAAGATGCGGGTGGTGGCGCGGCGTTCGTCGCCGTGCTCGGCGAGGTCGGCCCGTACGTGCGCGCGTACGTGGTTGACCTCGTCGGGCTCGTCGAGGGCGGCCGCCATCCGCACCGCGTCGTCGAGCAGCCCGATGGTGTGCGGGAAGGCGTCGCGGAAGAAGCCGGAGATGCGCAGCGTGACGTCGATGCGGGGGCGGCCGAGCTCCTCGTACGGAACGGGTTCGAGGCCGGTCACGCGGCGGGACGCGTCGTCCCAGACCGGGCGGACGCCGAGCAGCGCGAGGGCCTCGGCGACGTCGTCGCCCGCCGTGCGCATGGCGCTCGTACCCCACAGGGAGAGGCCGACGGACGTGGGCCAGCTGCCGTTGTCGGAGCGGTAGCGCTCGAGGAGCGAGTCGGCGAGGGCCTGACCCGTCTCCCAGGCGAGGCGCGAGGGCACGGCCTTGGGGTCGACGGAGTAGAAGTTGCGGCCGGTGGGCAGCACGTTGACCAGGCCGCGCAGCGGCGAGCCCGACGGGCCCGCGGGCACGAAGCCGCCGTTCAGGGCGTGCACGGCGTGGTCCAGCTCCGCGGTGGTCGCCGCCAGGCGCGGCACGACCTCGCGGGCGGCGAACTCCAGGATGGCGGTGACCTGTTCGCCGTGCCCCTCGGGCACGGAGTCCGGGTCCCAGCCGAGCTCCTCCATCCGCTCCACCAGGGCGCGGGCCTTGGCCTCCGCCTCGTCGGCGGTGGTGCGGGTCGCCGCGGACTCGTCGAGGCCGAGCGCCTCGCGCAGTCCGGGCAGGGCGGTGGTGCCGCCCCAGATCTGGCGGGCGCGGAGGATGGCGAGGACGAGGTTGACGCGGTCGCCCGCCGCGGGCGGTGCGCCGAGCACGTGCAGGCCGTCGCGGATCTGGGCGTCCTTGACCTCGCACAGCCAGCCGTCGACGTGCAGCAGGAAGTCGTCGAAGCCGTCGTCGTCGGGCCGGTCGTCCAGGCCGAGGTCGTGGTCCAGCTTGGCGGCCTGGATGAGGGTCCAGATCTGGGCCCGGATCGCCGGGAGCTTGGCCGGGTCCATCGAGGAGATCTGGGCGTACTCGTCCAGGAGCTGCTCCAGGCGCGCGATGTCGCCGTAGGAGTCGGCGCGGGCCATCGGCGGGACCAGGTGGTCGATGAGCGTGGCGTGCACCCGTCGCTTGGCCTGGGTGCCCTCGCCCGGGTCGTTGACCAGGAACGGGTAGATCAGCGGCAGGTCACCGAGCGCGGCGTCCGGGCCGCAGGCCGCGGACAGGCCCGCGTTCTTGCCGGGCAGCCACTCCAGGTTGCCGTGCTTGCCCAGGTGGATCATCGCGTCGGCGCCGAAGCCGCCGTCCTCGGCGGCAGCGGCGATCCAGCGGTAGGCGGCCAGATAGTGGTGCGAGGGCGGCAGGTCCGGGTCGTGGTAGATCGCGATCGGGTTCTCGCCGAAGCCGCGCGGCGGCTGGATGAGGATCAGCAGATTGCCGAAGCGCAGGGCGGCGAGGACGATGTCGCCCTCCGGGTTGCCGCTGCGGTCGACGAACATCTCGCCGGGCGCGGGACCCCAGTGCTCCTCGACGGCGGTGCGCAGTTCCTCGGGCAGGGTCGCGTACCAGCGGCGGTAGTCGGCCGCGGGGATCCGCACCGGGTTGCGGGCCAGCTGCTCGTCGGTGAGCCAGTCCTGGTCGTGGCCGCCCGCCTCGATCAGCGCGCGGATCAGCTCGTCGCCGTCGCCGGACGCCAGTCCTGGCACCTCGGCGTCCCCGAAGTCGTAGCCCTCGTCGCGCAGGCGGCGCAGCAGGGCCACGGCGCTCGCGGGGGTGTCGAGGCCGACCGCGTTGCCGATGCGGGAGTGCTTGGTCGGATACGCGGAGAGCACGAGCGCGAGGCGCTTGTCGGCGGCAGGGATGTGGCGGAGCCTCGCGTGCCGTACGGCGATCCCGGCGACGCGGGCGGCGCGCTCGGGGTCGGCGACGTACGCGGGCAGGCCGTCGGCGTCGATCTCCTTGAAGGAGAACGGGACGGTGATCAGACGCCCGTCGAACTCGGGCACCGCGATCTGGCTCGCGGCGTCGAGCGGCGAGACGCCCTCGTCGTTGTCCTCCCAGGCGGCCCTCGACCCGGTCAGGCACAGGGCCTGGAGGATGGGCACGTCCAGGGTGGTCAGCGCGCCCGCGTCCCAGGACTCGTCGTCGCCGCCCGCGGACGCCTCTGCGGGCTTGGTGCCGCCCGCCGCGAGGACCGTGGTGACGATGACGTCGACGGTCCGCAGCTGCTCGATCAGCTCCGGCTCGGGGGCGCGCAGCGAGGCGACGTACAGCGGCAGCGGCCTGGCGCCCGCGTCCTCGACGGCGTCGCACAGCGCGTGCACGAAGGCGGTGTTGCCGCTCATGTGGTGGGCGCGGTAGTAGAGCACGGCCACGACGGGGCCCTCGGCACCGGCGCGGGGCGTGCGCTCCAGCGGGCCCCAGCTGGGCGCGGCGGCGGGCGCGTCGAAGCCGTGCCCGGTGAGCAGCACGGTGTCGGAGAGGAAGCGGGCGAGCTGCTCCAGGTTCGCCGGGCCGCCGTGCGCGAGGTAGGCGTGCGCCTCCGCGGCGATGCCGACGGGCACGGTGGACGCGGCCATCAGCTGGGCGTCGGGCGCCTGTTCGCCGGTGAGGACGACGACCGGGCGGCCGTCGGCGAGCAGCTGGTCGAGGCCGTCCTGCCAGGCGCGGATGCCGCCGAGGAGGCGTACGACGACGAGGTCGACGCCGTCGAGCAGGCCCGAGAGGTCTTCGAGGGGGAGCCGCGCCGGGTTGGCGAAGCGGTAGCGGACCGGTCCTGCCGCCGCGCGGGCGCTGAGCAGGTCCGTGTCGGAGGTCGACAGGAGCAGGATGCGGGGGGACGGGGCGGCGTCCCCGGATGCGGGCAGCATGCGGTGTCTGGCCTTCCTCGGGGTCCGCGCCCCGGGCGGTGTCTGACGGCGGGAGTTCCTGACTCGCCCGGCCCCTGGGGGCCGGACTCACAGTGGCGGGACCGCGCCGGATTCACACCGGGCTTCCTCCCCTGTCGCCGTCTGGCGATGGCGGACCGAATGATCCACCGAGGAGCATAGTAGGCCGCGACCGGGCACCAGGAGAAGGTGCACCCGGTGTGATCGTAGGTATGCTCGCCGCCGTGACCACGGCTCCCCCTCCCTCATCGTCCCAGGCCACAGCGGCCGCACGGGACCGCGGTGACGCCTGTCCCGGCGCGCTGCGGCTGCATGGGGCGCACGACGGCGCACTTGCCAGGGTCCGTGTTCCCGGCGGTGTGCTGACCGTCCGGCAGGCGGAGGCGCTCCTCGGCGCGGCCGAGGAGCTCGGCGACGGTGAGTTGCATCTCACCTCGCGCGGCAACGTCCAGCTGCGGGGGCTGCGCGACGCCTGCGGCGCGGAGCTCGCCGGGCGGCTCGGCGCGGCCGGGCTGCTGCCCTCCGCCGCGCACGAGCGAGTGCGCAACATCGTGGCCTCGCCCCTGTCCGGCCTCGACGGGCACGGCCTGCGGGACGTGCGGCCCTGGCTCGTGTCCCTCGACGCGACGCTGTGCGCCAGCGAGGCGGCGCCCGCCCTCTCGGGCCGGTTCCTGTTCGCTCTCGACGACGGCCGCGGGGACGTGGCCGCGCTCGACGCGGACGTGACGCTGCGCGCGGCCGCGGACGGCGGCGCGCTGCTCGGCCTCGGCTCGGGCGACGCGACCCTGCACGTCTCCGGCCCGGACGCGCCCCGCGCCGCCTTGCTGGCGGCCGAGGTGTTCCTCGCCACCGTGCGCTCCTGCGGCACCGAGGCCTGGCGCGTGGACGAACTCGCCCTCGCCGACGGCGCGTTGCTGCGGCGGGTCGGCGACCGCTTGCTGGCTGAGGGGATCGCGCACACCGGGTGTGCGGGAGGCTCGGGGGCGGCGGGCGCGTGCGGCGATGCGGTGTCCGGTGACGCTTCGGTGCCCGGCGGTGCCTCGGTGCTTGGCGGCGGTGCGGTGCCCGGCGGCGGCCTGGTGTCCGGCAGCGCATCGGTACCCGGCGGCGACCCGGTGCCCGACAGCGGTCCGGTGCCCGGCGACGGCCCGGTCCCCGACAGCGCCTCGCCACCCGACGGCAGCCCGGTACCCGACAGCGCCTCGCCACCCGACGGCGGCCCAGTCCCCGGTGTCGTAGGCGACTTCGCCGCGCTCTCCGTGCACGCTCCGCTCGGGCGGCTCTCGGCGTCGCAGTGGCGTGAGTTGGCCCGTGTCGCCGCCCTCTCCCCCGCGGGTGAGCTGCGGTTGACGCCGTGGCGTGGCGTCGTCGTGCCCACACCGGGCCTGGGCGCGGACCGGGTCGAGGAGGCGCGGGCGGGCCTGTCGGCCGTCGGCCTCGTCACGGAGAACGGCTCCCCCTGGCTGCTGGTCGGCGCCTGCATCGGCAGGCCCGGATGCGCCAAGTCCCGCACGGACGTGCGGGCGGACGCCGCCCGTACCCTCGCCGAGGTCCCGTCCGACAGCCTGCCCCTGTACTGGTCCGGATGCGAACGGCGCTGCGGGCACCCCCGGGGCGACCACATCGACGTGGTCGCCGCGGACGGCGGCGGAGGCTACCGCCTCTCGGTGGCCACCACCGCCGCCACCGCCGCGACCGCCACAGCCCCCGCCGGGGACCCCACCCCGCGCACCGTCGACCTCGACGACCCCTCCCGACTCGCCACCGCCCTGGCGGCGATCCCCTCACGACGACCGAGAGCAGCGAGAAGAACACCGTGACGACCTACGACTACGAGAAGGACGGCGCGGAGATCTACCGCCAGTCCTTCGCCACCATCCGCGCGGAGGCGGATCTCGCGGCACTCCCCGCCGACGTCAGCCAGGTCGCGGTCCGGATGATCCACGCCTGCGGGATGGTCGACCTCGTACAGGACCTCGTGTTCAGTCCGGGCGTGGTGGCCCGCGCCCGCACCGCCCTGCGGGCCGGCGCGCCCGTCTTCTGCGACGTCCAGATGGTCGCGAGCGGGGTGACCCGCAAGCGGCTGCCCGCGGACAACGACGTGCTGTGCACCCTGTCCGACCCGGCCGTGCCGGACCTCGCGGCGAAGCTGGGCACCACCCGCAGCGCCGCCGCGATGGAGCTGTGGCGCGAGCGCCTCGAAGGTTCCGTGGTCGCCGTCGGCAACGCGCCCACCGCGCTGTTCCGGCTCCTGGAGATGATCCGGGACGGCGCGCCGCGGCCCGCCGCCGTCATCGGTGTGCCGGTCGGCTTCATCGGCGCGGCCGAGTCCAAGGACGCCCTGGCGGCACAGTCCCTGGGTCTGGAACATCTGGTGGTGCGGGGCCGTCGCGGCGGCAGCGCCATCGCCGCCGCCGCACTGAACGCGATTGCGAGCGAGGAAGAATGAGCGCCAAGCTGTACGGGGTCGGGCTCGGCCCCGGCGACCCGTCCCTGATGACCGTGCGCGCGGTCGAGGTCATCGCCGAGGCGGATGTGATCGCGTACCACAGCGCCCGGCACGGCCGGTCCATCGCCCGCTCGATCGCGGCGCGGCACCTGCGCGCCGACCACATCGAGGAACGCCTCGTCTATCCCGTCACGACGGAGACCACCGACCACCCGGGCGGCTACCGGGGCGCCATGGAGGAGTTCTACACCGAGGCGGCGGCCCGCCTCGCCGCGCACCTCGACGCGGGGCGCACCGTCGCGGTCCTCGCGGAGGGCGACCCGCTCTTCTACGGCTCGTACATGCACATGCACAAGCGGCTCACCGGGCGCTACGACACCGAGGTGATCCCCGGCGTCACCTCGGTGTCCGCGGCCGCGGCCCGCCTCGGCACCCCGCTGGTGGAGGGCGAGGAGGTCCTGACGATCCTGCCGGGCACCCTGCCCGAGGAGGAGCTGACCGCCCGGCTCGCCGCGACGGACGCGGCGGTGGTCATGAAGCTCGGCCGCACCTTCCCCAAGGTGCGGCGCGCCCTCGAGGGTGCGGGCCGCCTGGGCGAGGCCCGGTACGTCGAGCGGGCCTCGATGGCCGGGGAGCGCACCGCCCCGCTGGCGGACGTGGCCGAGGACTCGGTGCCGTACTTCTCGGTGGCCGTGCTGCCGAGCCGGATCGGCGCGCAGCCGCAGGAGCGGGCCCTCGGTGAGGTCGTCGTGGTCGGGACCGGTCCTGCCGGGCCGCTGTGGCTGACGCCCGAGACGCGCGGCGCCCTGGCCGCCGCCGACGACCTGGTCGGCTACACCACGTACCTGGACCGGGTGCCGCACCGTCCCGGTCAGGAGCGGCACGGCTCCGACAACCGGGTGGAGTCCGAGCGCGCCGAGTTCGCCCTCGACCTGGCCCGGCGCGGACGGCGGGTCGCCGTCGTCTCCGGCGGCGACCCCGGGATCTTCGCCATGGCCACGGCCGTCCTCGAGGTCGCCTCACGGCCCCCGTACACGGACGTGCCGGTACGGGTCCTGCCCGGGGTGACCGCCGCCAACGCGGCCGCCGCCCGCGCGGGCGCCCCGCTCGGCCACGACTACGCCACCATCTCCCTGTCCGACCGGCTCAAGCCCTGGGAGGTCATAGCGGAGCGGCTGCGCGCGGCCACCGCCGCCGACCTGGTCCTCGCGCTGTACAACCCCGGCTCCCGCAGCCGCACCTGGCAGGTCGGCAAGGCCCGCGAGCTGCTCCTGGAGCACCGTGCTCCGGACACCCCGGTGGTCGTCGCCCGCGATGTCGGCGGCTCCGGTGAACGGGTACGGATCGTCCGCCTCGCGGACCTGGACCCGGCCGAGGTCGACATGCGCACCGTCCTGCTCGTCGGCTCGTCGCAGACGCGGACCGTGCGGCGCGGGGACGGCGAGGAGATCGTCTGGACACCGCGCCGCTACCCGGAGGCGTGAGGGTCCGGTGCCCGGGGCTCGGGTGGTGCGGCGCCGGTGCCCGGCGGCTCAGGGGGACGGGGTGGGCCCCGTTCCCCGCGGCGCCCGCAGCGGGTCCCGGTCCGTGCCCGGCAGCGCGCCGGCGCCGCCGAGGTACGCGGTGATCCAGCGCGTCGCCGCCGCCGGGTCCGCCACCACCAGAACGCCCTCGGGCACCGGCGGCCTGCGGACCACGACCACGGGAAGTCCGGCCTCGCGGGCGGCGGTCAGCTTCGGCGCGGTGGCCGCCCCGCCGCTGTCCTTCGTCACGACGACGTCGACGGCGTGGTCGCGGAGCAGCGCGCGCTCCCCCTCGAGCGTGAAGGGGCCCCGGTCGAGCAGCACCTCCATGCGCGCCGGGTGCGGGGCCTCCGGCGCGTCCACGGAACGCACGAGGAACCACAGGTCGTCCAGGTCCGCGAACGCGGCGAGGCCCATGCGTCCGGTCGTCAGGAACACCCTGCGGCCGAGTGCGGGCAGCAGCTCCGCGGCCTCGGCGAGCGAGCCCGCCTCGTGCCACACGTCGCCTTCGACCGGGTCCCAGCCGGGCCTGCGCAGGGCGAGGAGGGGGACGCGGGCGGCGGCAGCGGCCCGCGCCGCGTGGAAACTCATGGTGCGCGCGAACGGGTGGGTGGCGTCGACGAGCAGGTCGACGCGGTGCGCGCGCAGCCAGTCGGCGAGCCCGTCGGCGCCGCCGAAGCCGCCGATCCGCACCTGTCCCACGGGCAGCCGGGGGCTCGCGACCCGGCCCGCGAGGGAACTGGTCACCGCGAGGCCAGGAAGCCCGGGCGGGCCGTGCAGCAGCTCGGCCAGGTGCCGGGCCTCCGTCGTTCCGCCGAGAATCAGTACGTGCACGAGAGTCCGGGTCCGTTCATGAGTGACAAGTCAGTAGGTGGCGGCCCCACGCGGCCCGCAGGGGACGCGGCACCGGGAGCCGCAGGGGCGAAGGGCGCCCGCGCCGCGAAGGGCGGCCGCGGCGCCCAGCTGGAGCACACCGGTCTGCGGCCCGGCTGGACGACCGGTGCCTGCGCGACCGCCGCCACGACCGCCGCGTACACCGCCCTGCTGAGCGGTGACTTCCCCGACCCGGTGACCATCACGCTGCCCCGGGGGCAGACGCCCGCGTTCGCGCTCGCGGCCGAGGAGCTGACCGGCGCGTACGCGATGGCGGGGGTGGTGAAGGACGCGGGCGACGACCCCGACGTCACGCACGGCGCGCTCGTGCGGGCCACGGTGCGGCTGCTGCCGCCGGGGTCCGGGGTGGTCTTCAGGGCGGGTCCCGGCGTCGGCACGGTCACGCGTCCCGGTCTGCCCCTGCCCGTGGGCGAACCGGCGGTCAACCCCGTGCCCCGGCAGATGATGCGGGACCACGTCGCCGCCGTCGCCGCCCGCCACGGCGGCAGCGCCGACGTCGAGGTCACCCTCGCCGTGGACCACGGCGAGGAGATCGCCCGGTCGACCTGGAACCCGCGGCTCGGCATCCTCGGCGGCCTCTCCGTGCTCGGCACCACCGGCATCGTGGTGCCGTACTCCTGCTCGGCGTGGATCGACTCCATCCGCAGGGGCGTGGACGTGGCACGGGCGGCCGGGCGCACCCATGTCGCGGGGTGCACGGGTTCGACGTCGGAGAAGACGGTCGTCGCCGAGCACCGGCTGCCCGAGGACGCCCTCCTGGACATGGGCGACTTCGCGGGCGCGGTCCTGAAGTACGTCCGCCGCCATCCCGTGGACCGCCTGACGATCTGCGGCGGGTTCGCCAAGCTGTCCAAGCTCGCGGCGGGGCACCTCGATCTGCACTCCGCGCGCTCCCAGGTCGACAAGGGCTTCCTCGCCGCCCTCGCCCGGCGCGGCGGCGCGGACGAGGCCCTCGCGGCCGCGGTGGCGGACGCCAACACCGGACTCGCCGCGCTCCAGCTCTGCCAGGGGGCCGGGGTCGCGCTCGGCGACCTGGTCGCGGTGGCCGCGCGGGACGAGGCGCTGGCCGTGCTGCGCGGGGCGCCGGTCGCGGTGGACGTCATCTGCATCGACCGGGCCGGGACCGTGGTGGGCCGCAGCGCGGTGGCGTGAGCGCCCGGCCGCCCCTCCCCAGCGCTCAGCACACGTGCCGCTCGCGCTCCGGCGAGTACAGGTGGCTGTCGCGGAACTGCTCCGCGCCGAGGGTCCTGCCCACCATGATGACCGCGGTGCGCAGGATGCCCGCTTCCGTCACCTTCGCCGCGATCTCCTCGAGGGTGCCGCGCAGGACCACTTCCTCGGGGCGGGAGGCGTAGGCCACGACCGCGGCCGGGCAGTCGGCGCCGTAGTGCGGGAGCAGTTCCTCCACCACGCGGTCCACGTACCTGACGGCCAGGTGCAGCACGATCAGGGCGCCGCTGCGGCCGAGGGTGGCCAGGTCCTCGCCCTCGGGCATGGCGGTCGCGCTGTGGGCGATCCGGGTGAGGACGACGGTCTGGCCGACGGTCGGCACCGTCAGCTCCCGCTTCAGGGCGGCGGCAGCGGCGGCGAAGGCGGGCACACCGGGCACGACCTCGTAGGGCACCCCCGCCGCGTCCAGGCGCCGCATCTGCTCGGCGACCGCGCTGAACACGGACGGGTCGCCGGAGTGCAGCCGGGCCACGTCCTGCCCCTGCTCGTGGGCGCGCACCAACTCGGCGGTGATCTGGTCCAGGTCGAGCTGCGCGGTGTCCACGAGCCGTGCGTCCGGCGGGCATTCGGCCAGCAGTTCGCGCGGCACCAGGCTGCCCGCGTACAGGCACACCCGGCAGGCGGCGAGCGTCCGGGCGCCCCGCACGGTGATCAGGTCGGCGGCGCCGGGTCCCGCACCGATGAAGTACACGGTCATGTGGCTGCTCCTGCGCGGTCGGGGGGTCCGTCGGGGGTCTGGGCGGGCGGGGCGGAGGGCGCGGCGGGGGTCGCCGCGGGCGATGCGTCCGCGGACTCTGCGGGCCCCGCGGAGGATGCGTCCGAGGGCTCTGCGGGCCCCGCGGGTTTCTGCGCCGACCACTGTGTCACCGGCATCGACTGCCGCCACCCCGTGAAGCCGCCCACCGGCACGGCGTGGGCCACGGCGATGCGTACGAGTTCGCCGCCGTGGCGGCGGTGGGCGTCGGCGAGCAGCGCCTCGGACTCCAGGGTGACGGTGTTGGCGACCAGGCGGCCGCCGGGGGCGAGCGCCGCCCAGCAGGCGTCGAGCAGGCCGGGCGCGGTGAGTCCGCCGCCGATGAACACGGCGTCGGGCCGCGGCAGCCCGGTGAGGGCGGCGGGCGCGGCGCCGGTGACGACGCGCAGGGCGGGCACGCCGAGCCGTTCGGCGTTACGGGTGATGCGTTCGGCCCGTACGGGATCGCGCTCCACGGTGACCGCGCGGCAGGTGGGGTGGGTGCGCATCCACTCGACGGCGATCGAGCCCGAGCCGCCGCCGACGTCCCACAGGAGCTCGCCGGGGGCGGGGGCGAGCGCGCCGAGCGTGGCGGCGCGTACGTGCCGCTTGGTGAGCTGGCCGTCGTGCTCGTACGCCGTGTCGGGAAGCCCCGGCACGGCACCGAGCCGGGTGGCGCCGGGGGCGCGGTGGCAGGTGACGGCGACGATGTTGAGGGCGTCGCCGGGGGGCTCGCTCCAGGTGTCGGCGGTGGACTCGGCGGTGGTCCGCTCGCGCGCGCCGCCGAGCTGTTCGAGTACCCGCATCCGGCTGGGGCCGAAGCCGCGGTCGCGAAGGAGGGCGGCGACGGTGCCGGGGCCCGCGGCGTCCGCGCTGAGCACGAGCAGTCTGCGGCCCTCGTGCAGGGCGGCGGTGAGGCGTCCGGCGGGGCGCCCGACGAGCGTGACGACCTCCACGTCCTCCTGCGGCCAGCCGAGCCGTGCGCAGGCGTGGGACACGGAGGAGGGGTGCGGGAGCACCCGTACCGCGGTGGCCCCGAGTTCCTCGGTGAGGGCCCGCCCGATGCCGTAGAACATGGGGTCGCCGCTGGCGAGGACGGCGACCCGGCGTCCCGCGTGCGCGGCGAGCAGCGCGGGCACGGCGGGGCGCAGCGGCGAGGGCCAGGTGATCCGCTCCCCGGCGCACCGCGACGGCAGCAGATCGAGCTGCCGCCGGCCGCCGATCAGGACCTCGGCGTCGAGCAGGGCCGCGCGGGCGGTGTCCGCGATCCCCTGCCAGCCGTCGGCCCCGATGCCGACGACGGTCAGGGCGGCCGGTCCTGGTCGTGCGGGGCTCACTGGTCGACACCTCGGGCTTCGGGGGCGGGGAACGTCTCGTATCGAGACGCTCGGGGAACACACTCAGGGGGCATGCCCGGGAACGTCCCAGGAACATGCGCAAGGGAAAAGCACTCTACTGGGCGTTGACCAGCACGCCTTCCCTCGGGTTCCCCCGGGCTCCGGCCGGTCCCCTCCCCCGGTACGTCCCCGGTCCCTCCCCGGGCGCCCGCGGGCGCCCGGGGGCCGCGCTCAGGCTTCGCTCATCTCATCCATCAGGTCAAGGAGTTCCTCGGTGACGAAATCCTCGATCGGGCATGCGCCCGAGAGCGTCGAGAAGTAGCGGTCGGACAGGTCGGCGCTCGTGGCGATGGCGCGCAGCATCTCCAGGTGGTGCTCCGGCGGGTTCAGCTCGGCCGTCTTGAGCGTGCTCTTGTAGTCCGGTACGAGCATCTCGGTGCGCTCCTCGGCGAACTCCCCGAGGGCCTTGTCCAGGCGCTCGGGGTCCTGGAGGCCGTCGCCCACGCACTCCACGAGGAGCTGGGCCTGGAGGAAGGCGTCGGTGATGCCGCGAGCCGTGATGGAGTCCTTGTGGTGTCCCGCGTCACCGATGAGGGCCCAGCCGGGCCCGGCGGCCTTGCGGAAGAAGTTCAGCTGGTTGCCGGTGCCGAAGAGGCGCTCGACCTGCTCGCCCTTGTCCATCTCGGCACGCACCTCGGGCGCGGTCCGCTCGGCGCTGTCGAGCAGGGCCTTGAGTCCCTCGCCCTTGAGTGCCGCGAACTCGGCCTGCGGGAAGTAGGCCGCCACCAGCGTCGCGCCGTCGTTGGTCGGTACGGTGCCGACCCAGCTTCCGGGGGTGTGGTAGAGCCGGAACTCGGCGGGCAGCCCCGACCAGTAGCTGTAGTAGCAGCAGGTGAGGGTCGCTGCCTCGATGTCGTGCGGTGCCTTGACCTTCGCCGCGACCGTCGACCGCATGCCGTCGGCGCCGATGACGAGGCGGGCGCGTTCGACCGTCTCGGTCCCGCCGGAGCTCAGCCGGACGCCCACGACCCGGTCGTCCTCGAAGACGAGGTCGGTGACCGAGCAGTTCTCGCGCAGCTCGGCCCCGGCGTCGACGGCGGCCCGCGCCAGGATCTGGTCGAGGTGGAAGCGCCGCGGCGCGTAGGCCGCCTGCTGGCCGTCGACGGGCCAGGAGACGCCCTGGACGCGGATGTCACCGGCGGTGTACGTGGCCCTGTCCAGGGGCGGGCAGCCGGTGGCGACCACCTCGGGCAGGACCCCCCACCGGTCGAGGAGCGCGACGCCCGGCTGGTGGATGTACAGCGTCGACAGTGTGTCCTTGGGGAACTTGCTGCGTTCGACCATGAGCACCCGGTAGCCGGCCCGTGCGAGCTGTAGTGCCGCCGGAGATCCAGCACACCGCGCCCCGACCACAATCACGTCGTACACGAAATAACTCCTTGTCCTGCACCGACTCTCGCCGGCCGGGTCTGTCTGGGTTACGGGGAGGGCGGGAGGGGGCGTGGGGCCGGGGGGGGGGGGGGGCCCGCCCCCCCCCCCCCCGGGGGGGGGGGGGGTGGTGGGGGGGGGGGGGGGGGGGGGGGGGGGGGGGGGCGCGGGGGGGGGGGCGGCCCCACGCCTCCCTCCCCTGGTCAGGCGGTGCTACGCGGTGGCCATGGCCTCGCGCAGGCTCCTGGGCCGCAGGTCGGTCCAGTTCTGCTCGACGTGCTCCAGGCACTTCTGGCGCTCGTCGGGGCCGAAGACGGACGTCCAGCCCGCGGGGACCTCGGCGAACGAGGGCCACAGGGAGTGCTGGTCCTCGTCGTTGACCAGCACATGGAACGTGCCGTTTGTGTCGTCGAACGGGTTCGTGCTCATGAGGGGCTCCTAGGCCTTGAGGTAACGGTTGATGACGTCGCAGATCTCAGCCGTGTGCTTCGGCCCCGTCATGCCGAAGTGGGTGGCTTCGATGTCGTACGACCGAACACTGCCCTGCACGTAGGGATCCCACATCTCCGCCGACGGTTCCGAGTTGACGGTCGCGTTGAAGAACGCCACCTCGCCCCGGTAGACGGGCTGGGTGTACTCCCTGACGAGACGGACGTGTTCGACCATCAGCGAGGACCCGTTGTGGATCAGGGCCTGCCGCTCGGCCTCGTCCCCGCCGCCCGGCAGATAGCCGCTGAGGAACTCGCGTGCCTCCGTCGGGTCGAGGACCACGTCCTTCTCCGCGAACACCGCCGCGGGGACGGCGTCCAGGATGGCGACCAGCGGTACTTCGTGGCCGCGCGCCTGGAGTTCGGCGGCGACGGCCTGGGAGAGCGTGCCGCCCATGGAGTGGCCGACGAAGTGGAACGGCCCTTCCTGCTGTACGCCGAGGATCTGCTCCACGTAGTCCTTGACCATCTCGTCGAAGGTCGCGGGCACCGACGTGCCGTCCCAGCCGCGCGCCTGGATGGCGTGCACGGGCCGGTCGCCGAGCTGGACCGCCATGCCGAGGTAGGACCAGGACAGGCCGATGCCGGGGTGGATGAACCAGACAGGGGCCTTGCTGCCGCCGGTCTTCAGGGGCAGCACCACACCGAACGGGTCGGTGTGGCCACCGGTGTCGCCGCCGGTGAGGTGCTCGGCCAGTCCGGCGACGGTCGGGGCCTGGAAGACGATCCGCATCGGCACGTCGAGCATCAGGACCGTACGGATACGACTCACCAGACGCGTCGCCCGCAGTGAATGTCCACCCAGGTCGAAGAAATTGTCGTCGATACCGACCCTCTCCACCCCGAGCACATCCGCGAACAACCCCGCAAGAACCTCTTCCTGCGGCGAACGCGGCGCCCGATAAACCGCCGACCCCGTCAACTCCGGCGCCGGGAGCGCCCGCTGGTCCAGCTTGCCGTTGGGCGACAGCGGCAGCCGCTCAAGGACCACGAACGCAGCCGGCACCATGAACTCCGGCAGCCTCCCCGCCACAAACTCCCGCAGGCCACTCGTGGTCACCTCCCCGGCATCCGGCGCCGGGACCACATAGGCGACGAGCTGCTTGCTGCCCGCGCTGGACCGCGCGACGACCGCCGCCTGGGCCACCTCCGGGTGCGCGGCCACCGCCGCCTCCACCTCGCCCGGCTCGATACGGAACCCGCGGATCTTCACCTGCGAGTCCGCACGCCCCACATACTCCAGCTCACCACGCGCATCCCAGCGGGCCAGGTCACCCGTGCGGTACATCCGCGCACCCGCCGGGCCGAACGGGTCGGCGACGAAGCGTTCGGCGGTCAGCGCCGGACGGTTGTGATAGCCGCGGCCCACACCCGCACCGGCCATGTACAGCTCACCGTCCGCACCCGGAGCCGCCGGGGTCAGACCCGGGCCCAGGATGTAGGCCCGCAGGTTCCCCAGCGGACGACCGATCGGCACACCCGAGGTGTATACGCGTTCGGCGTCCAGACCGTGAGCCGTCACATAGAACGTCTCACTGGGCCCATAGCCGTTGACGATGCGTGCCTCGGGCCAGTTCGCCCTGATCCGCTCCACCAAAGACGGCGTCAAGGCCTCACCGGCGAACACGAGCGACTTCGGCTGCACCCGGTCACCGAGCTGATCGACGAGTTCCGCGAAGGCGGAAGGCACCGAGCTGATCACGTCCACCTCCCAGCTGTCCCGCTCGGCCAGGGCGAGCACATCGCGCACGATCTCGACGCTGCCGCCCGTGGTGAGCGTGGAGAACAGCTCGAACGCGGCGACGTCGAAACCGATCGAGGTACTGGTCAGCATCCGCCAGCCCGGCTCCACGCCTACGTGCTCGACCAGGCCGTCCAGGGCGTTGACCAGGTTGGCGTGGGTGATGCTCACGCCCTTGGGCAGGCCCGTGGAACCCGAGGTGTACACCTGGTAGAGCAGGTCGTCGGCCAGCAGCTTGCGGGTGCGCTCGGTCGCGCCGAGGTTGCCCGCAGGCTGTGCGGAGACGTCCGCGCCGAGGTCGTCGAGCAGCAGTCGCTCGGCGGCCGTCCGCCGGGGCAGGACCGCGGCCGCGGTGCCGTCCGTGATGATCAGGCGGGGTTCGGCGGTGGCCAGGATGTGCTCCAGGCGCGTGCCGGGGTAGCCCGGGTCGATCGGCACGTAGGCGGCGCCGGTCTTGAGGACCGCCAGGATCGCCACCACCAGCTGCGGGGTGCGCGGCAGGACCACGGCCGCCAGGGTGTCGGCGCCCACGCCCCGCGTGCGCAGGTGGCGGGCGAGCCGGTTGGCGCGCTCGTTCACCTCCGCGTAGGTCAGCCGCTCGTCGTCGCAGACCACCGCGGTGGCCTCCGGGGTGCGCGCGGCCTGCTCCTCGAACAGGCCGATCACGGTCTCGCCGTGCACCTCGGTCGCCGTGTCGTTGAAGCGGTTCAGGACCAGGTCGCGCTCGTCCTCGTCCAGGACGTCGAGAGCGGCGAGCGGCGTGTTCGGGTCGTCGGCGAGCTGCTGGAGCACGCGTCCGAGCCGGGCACCGATCCGCTCGATCTCGGCGGCCGTGAACATGTTGTCCTGGTACTGGAGGCCCAGGCGCAGGTTCGGGTCGGCGGTGCCCGCCAGCATCAGCGGGTAGTGCGTGCCGCTGAGCATGCGGATGCCGGTGACGGTGACGCCCGCCGACGTGTGGGCCTCGGTGAGTCCCTCGCGGTCGACCGGGAAGGACTCCAGGATCACCATCGAGTCGTACAGGTTGCCCAGGCCGACGGCCTCGTGGATCTCGCTGAGGCTGTGGTGGTGGTGGTCCATCAGCACGGTCTGGTGCTCCTGGAGGCGCACGAGGACCTGCGCCAGGGTCTCCTTCGCCGAGTAGCGCACGCGCACCGGGAGGCTGTTGATGAACAGACCCACCATGTCGTCGGCGCCCGGCAGCTGCGGCGGCCGGCCCGCGACGGTGGTGCCGAACACCACGTCCTCACGCCCGGTGAGGTTGCCGAGCAGCACGCCCCACACGCCCTGGATGAGGGTGTTGAGGGTGATGCCCAGCTCACCGGCCCTGCGGGTGAGCGCCCGTGAGGTCTCCGCGGCCAGCGGGAGCTCCAGCTGGCCGAGTCCGCCGCCCTGTTCGGTGGCGGCGACGGAGGCCAGCATGGTCGGCTCGGTGACGCCCGCCAGCTCCTCGCCCCAGACCCGCACCGCCTCGTCGTGGTCCTGCTCCGCGAGCCAGGCCAGGAAGTCACGGTAGGAACGCACCCGCGGCAGGCCGGACGCGTCGCCCTCGGCCTCGTACAGCAGGATCAGGTCGCGCATGAGGTGCGCGAGCGACCAGCCGTCGTACAGGGCGTGGTTGACGGTCAGGACCAGCTCGGAGTGGTCGGGGTCCATCTGGACCAGGGTCATGCGCAGCATCGGCGGGTTCGCCGGGTCGAAGTGCGCGCGGTGGTCGGCCGCGAGGAGCTTCTCCAGCTCCTCACTGCGCCGCTCCTCGTCGAGGTCGCGCAGGTCGACGGTCTGCCAGGGCAGTTCGACGTGGTCCAGGACGAGCTGGACCTGCTCGCCTGCGGCGTTGGTCACGAACGCGGTCGCCATGTTCGGGTAGCGGCCGAGCAGTGCCTGGCCCGCGACGCGCATGCGCTCGGGGACCACGGTGCCCGACAGGTGCAGGACGAGCTGGATCTGGTAGGCGTCGAAGGACGACTCCGCCATCACGCTGTGGAAGAGGATGCCGGATTGGGCCGGGGTGAGCGGCCACACGTCGTTCAGACCGGGGTAGCTCTCCTCCCACGCCTCCAGGTCGCGCTGGCCCACCCGGACCAGCGGGACGTCCGAAGGCGTCAGACCGCCCGCGCCGGGCGCGGCGGCGTGCCGGGCCAGGCCCTGGAGGGCGGTGCCCCACAGGTCGGCGAGCTCCTGGGCCTCCTCCTCGGTGAGCAGACCGGCCGGGTAGCCGATCTCGGCGCTGAGCTGCGGGCCCTGCTCACCGTCGAGGACATAGGAGTTGATCTCGATCGGGGCGATCGCCGGCATGTCCGCGTCCAGCTCGGGGGACAGCCCCTCCGCGTCCGCGGCGATCGTCCAGCCCGTCCCGTCCGTGTGCTGCGGCTTGGTGTCCGCGCCGAAGCGGCCCAGGTAGTTGAAGGAGATCTGCCCGATGGCGTGGGTCGCGAGGACCTTCGCGGTCTCGGGGTTGAGGTAGCGCAGCATGCCGTAGCCGATGCCCTTGTCGGGGATCGCGTTCAGCTGCTCCTTGACCGCCTTGACCACACCGCCCGCGGACCGGCCGCCGGTGAACGCCTCCTCCAGGTCGAAGCCGCCCACGTCGAGGCGGACGGGGAACATGCTGGTGAACCAGCCCACCGTGCGGGACAGGTCCGCGCCGGGTGCCGCCGTCTCCTCACGGCCGTGGCCCTCGAGGCGGAGCAGCGTCGAGGACGCCTCGTGCTCGGGCACGCCGCGGGCCCTGCGCCACTTGGCGACGGCCACGGCGAGCCCGGTGAGCAGGCCGTCGTTGACGCCGCCGTGGAACGCGGCGGGCAGCGTGGTCAGGAGCGTCTCGGTGGCCGCCACCGGCAGCTGCACCCGCAGGGTCCGCACCGTGGAGCGCAGATCGAGCGCGGCGTCGAAGGGACGCGAGCCGATGACCGGGTCGGGGCCCTCGACCACCGTGCGCCACAGCTCCAGCTCCGCCACCCGCTCGGGGCGTGCCGCCTCCTCGGTGAGGGCGTGCGCCCACTGCCGCGCGGAGGTGGCCACCGGTGCCAGGGCCGGGGTGCGGCCCGCGCGGACCTGCTCCCAGGCCTCGGCCAGGTCGGGCAGCAGGATCCGCCAGGACACGCCGTCCACGACCAGGTGGTGCAGGACCACCAGCAGGCGTCCGGCCTGCTCGGGGCCCGCGTCGCACCACACGAACCTGGCCATCCGACCGGCCCTCGGGTCCAGTTCGCCCGCGGCCGTGTCGAGCTCGGCGCGGGCCTGCTCGCGCCAGCGGTCCTGGTCCCAGGTGCCGTCGCAGGAGATGCGGCGGATGAGCGCGGCCACGTCGACCGTGCCCGGCTCGCCGACCTCCAGACTCGGCTCGGGGGCCATCAGGCCCGGCTCGGCGCCCGTGATCAGACGCGCGCGCAGCATGTCGTGGTGGTCGACGACCGCGGTCAGCGTCGCCGTCAGCTCCCGCGCCTCGATGCCGACGGGCAGTTCGAGGACCATCGACATGGTGAACCGGTCGTAGCCGCCGCCCAGTTCGGTGATGTAGCGGGCCACGGGCAGGAGCGGCATGGTGCCGACGCCGCCGCCCTCCAGCTCCTCGAGGACGACCGTGTTCCCGCTGCTGGCGCGGGCGGACTCGGCGAGGTCGGCGACCGTGCGGTGCTCGAAGATCTGCCGCGGGGTGACCTCGATGCCCTGTGCCTTGGCGCGCGAGACCACCTGGATGGAGCGGATGGAGTCACCGCCGACGGCGAAGAAGTCGTCGTCGACACCGACCTGCTCCACGCCGAGGACCTCGGCGAACACCGCGGCCAGGATCTGCTCCTCCGCGGTGCGCGGCGCCCGGTACTCGCCGCCGCTCACCTCCGGCTCGGGCAGCGCGGCCTTGTCCAGCTTGCCGTTCGGCGTCAGCGGCAGCTCGTCGATCAGGACGAACACCGAGGGCACCATGAACTCCGGCAGGCGGCCGGTGGCGAACTTGCGCAGCCCGTCCACGGAGACACCCGTGGTGAGGTCGAAGTCGTCGTCGGCTCCCGCGTCCCGGTTGCCCGTGGGCACCACGTAGCCGACCAGCTGGGTGCTGCCTCTGACCTTGCGGGTCAGGACGACGGCCTGGGCGACGCCGTGGTGCTCGGCGAGGGCCTTCTCGATCTCGCCGGGCTCGATGCGGAAACCGCGGACCTTGACCTGGTCGTCGCTGCGGCCCAGGTACTCGAGCTGCCCGTCGTTGCCGCGGCGCACCACGTCACCGGTGCGGTACATGCGCGTACCCGCCGGGCCGTAGGGGTCGGCCATGAACGTGCCGGACGTCTGGGCGGACCGGCCGACGTAGCCGCGGGCCAGGCTCGGCCCCGCCACGTACAGCTCACCCGGTGTGCCCGGCGGGACCGGGGCCAGGCGCTCGTCGAGGATGTAGAGCCGGGCGTCGGTGATGGCCGTGCCGATGGGGGCGCGCTCGGCCGTCAGCGGGGTGCTCGCGGTGGCGCACACCGTGGTCTCGGTGGGGCCGTAGGCGTTGATGAGCTTGCGGCCCGGCGACCACTCCGCCGCCAGGGCCGGCGGGCACGCCTCACCGGCGACGGTGAGGACCCGCAGGTCGGTCAGGCGCTGCGCGGAGCCCGCGGGCATGGTGCCCACCACGCTCGGCGGCACCGTCACATGGGTGACGCCGCGGGTGGCCAGGGTGTCGGCGAGGTCCTCGCCCGCGACCTTCTGCTGCGTGGGCACGATGATCGCGGCGCCCGTGGTGAGCGCCATCACCAGCTCCCAGAACGCGGCGTCGAAGCTCGGCGAGGCCTGCTGGAGCACGCGTGCGGTGCTGTCCAGGTCGAAGTGCGCCGTGTGCGTGGCGCTCAGCGCGGCCAGACCGGTGTGGGTGACGCTCACGCCCTTGGGGCGGCCCGTCGAACCGGAGGTGTAGATGACGTACGCCGGGTTGTCCGCGCGCAGGCCGGTGACGGGGTCGGTGTGCGGCAGGCCCTGGAGGTCCTGTGCGAACGCCGGGTCGTCGATGGCGACCAGGCGCGTCGGCAGGCCCGCGGGCAGGTCCCCGGCCGCCGACGCGGTCGTGAAGACCACCTCGGGGCGCGAGTCCTCGACCATGTAGGTGATGCGGTCGGCGGGGTAGTCGAGGGCGATGGGCAGATAGGCCGCGCCGGCCTTGAGGATGCCGAGGGCCACCGCGACCTGTTCGGCCGAGCGCGGCATCGACACGCCCACCGGCTGCTCCGGGCCGATGCCCCGGGCGATCAGCCAGTGCGCGACGCGGTTCGCCCGCGCGTCGAGCTCCTCGTACGACCAGGCCTGGTCGACCGACTCCACCGCGAGCGCGCCCGGTGCCTGGCGTACCCGGGCCGCGAACAGCGCGGGGAACGTGGCGACGTCGACGGTGGGCTCCGACTGCTGTGCCTCGGCGAGGAGCAGTTCGCGCCGCTCCTGCGCGGTCAGCAGGTCGGCGGTGCTGATGCGCTGGGTGGGGTAGGTGACCGCCGTGGTGAGGAGCTGCTCCCAGCGCGCGATGAGCGTCTCGATCGTGGAGGCGTCGAACAGCTCCGTGGAGTACTCCGCGACCACCGAGATGCCGGCGGGCGACGTGCGGTCGGTGAACGTCTCGCTGAGGCTGAGCATCAGGTCGTAGCGGGCCGTGCCCGTGCCCACGCCCTCACCGCGCACCCGCAGGCCGGGCAGCTCGAACTCGGCCTCCTCGTTGTTCTGGAGCACGAGGGCGATCTGGAACAGCGGGTGCACCGACGCCGACCGCTTCGGGTTCAGCTTCTCCACCAGCGTCTCGAACGGGATGTCCTGGTGGGTGTACGCGGCCAGGCTGGCCTTGCGCACCTGTCCGAGGAGCTCCGCGAACGTCGGGTCGCCCGAGGTGTCCGTGCGCATCACCAGGGTGTTCACGAACAGGCCGATCAGGTCCTGGAGGCTGTCGTCGGTACGTCCCGCGATACCGCTGCCGATCGCCACGTCGGTGCCCGCGCCCATCCGGGTCAGGAGCGCCGCCATCGTCGCCTGGAGCACCATGAACGGCGTCGCCCCCGAGGCGCGGGCCATCTCCGCGACGCCCTCGTGCAGCGCGGCGGGCAGCGTGAACTGGAGCAGGTCGCCGTCGTAGTTCAGCACCGCCGGACGCGGCCGGTCGCTGGGGATGGTGCACTGCTCGGGCAGCCCCGCCAGGTGCTTGGCCCAGTACGCGTACTGCTTGCCGAACAGGCTGTCCGGGTCGTTGTCGTCGCCGAGGAGCTCGTGCTGCCACAGGGTGTAGTCCGCGTACTGCACGGGCAGCGGCTCCCAGGCGGGGGCCGCGCCCCCGGCGCGGGCGGTGTAGGCGGTGGCCAGGTCCTGCGCGAGGGGCGCGGCGGACCAGCCGTCCGCCGCGATGTGGTGGACGACCATGGCCAGGACGAACTCGCCGGGTTCCGTGCCGAACAGCCACGCCTTGAGCGGCATCTCCGCGGCCAGGTCGAAGGTGTGGCGGGCCGTGGCCCTGATCGCCGCTTCCAGGCCGTCCCCGCTCGCCACCGGCTCCACGGCCAGGTGGATGCGGACCTCCTCGGGGTCGAGGATGTTCTGGTACGGCTTGCCGTCGACCTCGGGGTAGGCGGTGCGCAGCGACTCGTGGCGCGTGATCACGTCGTTGAGCGAGGCTTCCAGGGCGGCCACGTCCAGGTCACCGCTGAGGCGCAGGACGAACGGCATGTTGTACGTCGCGGACGGGCCCTCGAACTTGTGCAGGAACCACAGCCGCTGCTGGGCGTGCGACAGCGGCAGCCGCTCGGGGCGTGCCTCGGCGCGGACCAGGGGTATGCGGGTGAGGGCGCTGCCGTCCAGGTGCGGCACGATGCCGGCGACCGTCGGGTGCGAGAACAGGGTCCGCAGTTCGACCTCGGCGCCGAGGGCGGAGCGGATGCGGCTGATGAGCTTGGTGGCGAGCAGCGAGTGTCCGCCGAGGGTGAAGAAGTCGTCGTCGATGCCGACCCGCTCCAGGTCGAGGACCTCGGCGAACAGCTCGCACAGCAGCTCTTCCTGCGCGGTGCGCGGCGCCCGCCCCGCGGCCTGTCCCGCGAAGTCCGGCGCGGGCAGGGCCCGCCGGTCCAGCTTGCCGTTCGCCGCGAGGGGCAGGGACGCGATCGCCACGACCGCGGCCGGCACCAGGTGTGCGGGCAGCCGCTCCTGGAGGTAGCCGCGCAGCGAGCCGACGAGGCCGCCGATCCGTGCGGCCGCCGCGGGGGCGTTCGCGAGGAGCCGGTCACTGCGGCCCGAGGGCAGGTACGTGCCCGTGAACTGCCGTGCGCCGAGGGGGCCGTCGGTGAGCACCAGCGCGTCGAAGCACTCGGCGGCCGACGCCGACCACGTCATGAGGACGCTCCAGCCGCGCGCGGCGGCCCAGTCGTGCACGTCCTGCGGGTCGAGGGCGGGGCCGCCCGCCGCGGGGGCCTCCAGGACCCCGGCGCCCACGGCGAGTTCCAGCTCACCGGTCAGGCGGGCGTTGGGGATGCCCGTGACACGGACCGGACCACCCTGGGCGGCGCACGGCTGCACCAGGTCGGCCAGGGCGTGGGCGTCGCGGCCCCAGGCCAGCTGCGGCACCTCGGCGAGGTCGCTCTGGTCGGCGGCCTGCTTGTGCAGGACGACTTCGTAGCGGTGCCGGGTCAGCTCGTTGTGCGCCGCGCCCAGCTTGAGGCGGATGTCCGCGCCTGCCGCGCCGTGCCGCTCGGCCCACTGCGTGAACCACTCGGGGTCGAGGACCAGTTCGGGCTCGGTGAGGACGGCCCTGGCGATGGCCGCGCCGGCCTCCGTCGGGGTGGACGCGGGGTGCTGGGTGTACTGCACGCCCGTGCTGAACAGCGGCAGCGTCGCCGCGTTGCGGACGTCGCCGACCACGATCCGGCCGCCGTCGGAGAGCAGCTCGAAGGCCTGCGCGAGCACCTGGTCGAGGTATTCGGCGTGCGGGAAGTACTGGATCACCGAGTTGAGGACGATGACGTCGAAGTGGCCCTTGGGCAGGCCGGTGACGTCTTCGGCCTGCGCGTGCCGCAGCGTCACCTTGTCGGCGAACCCGGCCTGCTCGGCCTCGCGGGTCAGCCGCTCGATGACGGCGGAGGAGAGGTCGCTGGCCCAGTAGTGCTCGACGTGCGGCAGGGCGTGCGCCATCAGCAGACCCGAGCCGACACCGAGTTCGAGGACCTGGCGCGGCTTCCAGCGGATGATCTGCTCGACCGCCGCGTCCCGCCAGTGCCGCATCTCGTCCAGCTCGATGGGCAGTCCGTCGTAGCTGGAGTTCCAGCCGAAGAAGTTCTCGCCCCACTCGACGCTCTCGCCCGAGTAGACCTGGTCGTAGATCTTCTCCCACTCGTCGACCTGCTGCTCGGCCTGCTCGGTGTCCTCCAGACCGTCCAGGTCGGGAACGACGTAGGCCACGAGCTGCTTGTCACCTGAGCCCACGCCGCTCTGGGCGACGACCACGGACTGGGCGACGCCCGGGTGCGTGGCGAGGGCCCGCTCGACCTCGGCGGGCTCGACCCGGACACCGCGGATCTTGACCTGGTCGTCGTCGCGGCCCGCGTACTCGATCTGCCCGTCGGCGTTCCAGCGCGCCAGGTCGCCGGTGCGGTACATCCGGGACCCCGCGGGGCCGTGCGGGTCGGCCACGAAGCGCTCGGCGGTCAGCGCGGCGTTGCCCAGGTAGCCGCGGGCGATGTTGCCCCCGACGTACAGCTCCCCCACGACGCCCGGCGGTACGGGTGCGAGGCCCGGGCCGAGGATGTAGGTGCGCATGTTCCCGAGCGGCACACCGATCGGGGTGTTGTCCGTGGTGCCGGTGGCCTGCCACTCCTGGCCCGCCCGCACGGCGAAGGTGGTGGCGTAGAAGGACTCGGTCTGGCCGTAGGCGTTGACGATGCGGACCTCGGGCAGCGCCGTGCGGATGCGGTGCACGAGCGTCGCGGGCAGCGCCTCACCGGCGAAGACGACCGTCTCCAGGCCGGAGATGGCGGCCATGCGGTCGCCGAGCTCGGCGAAGACGGAGGGCACCGTGCTGATGACGGACGCCGACACCGACTCGCGCTCGGCGAGCACGAGGGCGTCCCTGACGACCTCGACGGTGCCGCCGTGCGCCAGCGTGGTGACGGTCTCGAAGACCGACACGTCGAAGTTGATGGACGTTCCTGCGAACATCCGCGTGTCGGCGTCGATGCCCACCCGGTCGGCGAGCCGCGTCACGCCGTTGACGACGTTCGCGTGGCTGATCACCACGCCCTTCGGGGTGCCGGTGGAGCCGGAGGTGTACATCACGTACGCGGCGTGCTCCGGGCGCAGCTCCGCCACCGGCAGGTTGCCGCCGTCGGCGCTCTCCAGGTCCACGTCGCCGAGGAACAGCGTCGGGACGTCCGTCCCGGGCAGTACGCCCACGGTGTCGGCGTCGGTGAGGACGAGCTGCGGCGCGGCGCTCGCCAGGATGTGGTCGAGGCGCGTGCTCGGGTACTTCGGGTCGATCGGCAGGTAGGCGCCGCCCGCCTTGAGAATGCCGAGCATGCCGGTGACGAGGTCGGCGGAGCGCGGCAGCGCGAGGCCCACCACGGTCTCCGGGCCGACCCCGCGTCCCGCCAGGTCGCGGGCGAGGCGGTTCGCGCGGGCGTCGAGCTGCGCGTACGTGTACGAGACCTGGCCGAAGGTCACCGCGACCTTGTCCGGGGTCGCCGCCGCCTGCCGCTCGAACAGACCGGGGACGGTCAGGTCGGGCGTGGCCGCCGCGGTGTCGTTGACCCCGGCGGTGAGCTGGTGGCGCTCCTCGGGCGCGAGCAGGTCGAGGGACCCGGCGCGCACCTCGGTGTCCATGGCGAGCTGCGCGAGGACGTGGCCGAAGCGGGTGGCGATCTCCTGCGCCCGCTCGCGGTCGAGCAGGTGGTGCTGGTGCTGGAGGCTGACCTTCAGGTGCGGCTCGGCGAAGGCCATCACCACCAGCGGGTAGTGGGTGCTGCTCATCGGGCTGATGCCGGTCACCGCGATACCGGCGGCCGAGTACGCCTCGCTGAGGGCGGCGCTGTCGATCGGGTACGACTCGAAGACCACCATGGTGTCGAAGAGCGTGCGCAGACCGGTGGCCTGGTGCAGGTCCAGGAGGCCGTGGTGGTGGTGGTCGAGGAGCGCGCTCTGGCGTTCCTGGAGCTCGCCGAGCACCTCGCCGAGGGACTGGCCCGCGGCGCACTTCACCCGTACCGGCAGGGTGTTGATGAACATGCCGACCATCTCGTCCACGCCCGCGACCTGCGGGGGGCGGCCGGAGACGGTGGCGCCGAAGACCACGTCCTGGCGGCCCGTGAGGCCCCCGAGGAGGAGCGCCCAGGCGCCCTGGACCAGGGTGTTGAGGGTCAGGCCGAGTTCGCCCGCGCGCCGGGAGAGGGCACGGGACTGCTCGGAGGTGAGCGGCACGTCGACCTGGCCGACGCCGCTGGGCTCGGCCTCCGTGCCCTCGGTGCCCGCGGGCACCAGGAGCGTGGGCTCGTCGACGCCGTCGAGCTCCCGCGCCCAGGCGTCCACCGCGGCCTGCCGGTCCTGGCGGGAGAGCCAGGTCAGGAAGTCGCGGTAGGTGCGGGCACGGCCGAGGCCCGAGGCGTCACCGGCGGAGCCGTACAGGCGCAGCAGGTCCTGGATGAGCAGCGGCACCGACCAGCCGTCGAAGAGGACGTGGTGGGCGGTGAAGACCAGGTCCCACTTGTCCTCGCCCAGGTTGATCAGCGTCAGGCGCACCAGGGGCGCGTCGGCCAGGTCGAAGTGGGTGTGGTGCTCGGTGTCCAGGAGCTGCGCGAGCTGCTCCTGCCGGGCGCTGTCGGCCAGGGCGCTCAAGTCGTGCTCGTGCCAGGGCAGTTCGACGGCGCTCTGGACGATCTGCACCCGGTCGCCGGCGTCGTCGGTGACGAACGCGGCCCGCAGGTTCGGGTAGCGGTCGAGCAGTGCCTGTCCGGCCGCGCGCATCCGGGGCGGCTCGACGGCACCGGTGAGGTGGAAGACGAACTGCATCTGGTAGGCGTCGAAGGTGGCGCCCGCCAGCTCGGCGTGGAAGAGCAGGCCGTTCTGCATCGAGGTGAGCGGCCAGACGTCGGCGAGGCCGTCGTACGTCTGCTCCCAGCCGTCGAGCTGGTTCTGGGTGACCTGCACGAGCGGTACGTCGGACGGCGTGAGGCCGCCCGCGTCCGGCTGCGCGGCGTGCTTGGCGAGGCCTTCGAGGGCGGTGCGCCACAGCGCGGCGAGCTCCTCCACCTCGGCCCGGGTGAACAGGCCCGAGGGGAAGTCGAGGCGGGTGGCGAGGCGGGGGCCCTGCTCGCTGTCGGTGACGTAGGCGCTGACGTTCAGCGCGGCGAGGGCCGGCATGGAGCCGTCGGGGTCCGCGAGGAGTTCGGTGGTGCCCTCGGTCTGGTTGAAGCCGAGGCCGCGGAGGTTCTCCGGCATGTTGGCCGAACCGGCGTAGCGGCCGAGGTAGTTGAAGGACACCTGGCCGGTGGCGTACCGCTTCAGGATCTCGCTGGTCTGCGGGTTGAGGTAGCGCAGGAGGCCGTAGCCGATGCCCTTGTCGGGGACGGCGAGGAGTTGCTCCTTGACGGCCTTCACCGCCGCGCCGGCCGCGGCGCCGCCGTCGAGTGCGTCGTCGATGTCGATGCCCGCGACGCCGAGGCGTACGGGGAACATGCTGGTGAACCAGCCGACGGTGCGGGACAGGTCGGCGCCGGGCGCGGCGGCTTCCTCACGGCCGTGGCCTTCGAGGCGCAGCAGCAGCGAGGACGCCTCGCTCTCGGCGATGCCGCGCTGCTTGCGCCACTTGGCGACGGCGAGCGCGAGCGCGGCGAGGAGCCCGTCGTTGACGCCGCCGCGGTAGGCGGCGGGCAGGCTGGTGAGGAGCGCCTCGGTGGCCGTCTCTGGCAGGTCCATGTGGACGTACTCGACGGTGGCGATGGTGTCGACGGCCGGGTTGAGGGGCCGGCTGCCGAGTACGGGGTCGGGCCCGGCGACGATGGAGCGCCACAGCGCGAGTTCCGCGGCGCGGTCGGCGGACTTGGCCTGCTCCACCAGCGCGTGGGACCAGCGCCGTGCGGAGGTGCCGACGGGCTCCAGGTCGGGGGTGCGGCCGTCGCGGATCTGCTTCCAGGCCTCGGTGAGGTCGGGCAGCAGGATGCGCCAGGACACGCCGTCGACGGCGAAGTGGTGCAGGGAGATGACGAGGCGGCCCGCGTTCTCGGTGCCCGCGTCGAACCACACGAACTGCGCCATGACGCCGGCTTCGGCGTCCAGGCGGTCGGTGGCGGCGTCCAGTTCGGCGGCGGCCCGCTCGCGCCAGCCCGTGTCCCAGGCTTCGGTCCAGGTCACGCGGTGGATCAGGGAGGCGACGTCGACGGTGCCCGGCGCGGTCACCTCGAGGCCGGTCTCCTGTCCTGTGACCAGGCGGGAGCGCAGCATGTCGTGGTGGTCGAAGACCGCCGAGAGCGTCGCGGTGAGCCCGGCCTCGTCGATGCCGACGGGCAGGTCGACGGTCATCGACATGGTGAACCGGTTCAGGCCGGTGCCGATGTCCATCAGGTAGTGGCCGACGGGCAGCAGTGGCATGAACCCGGCGCCGCCGCCCTCCAGCTCCTCCAGGACCACGCGGGCCTGGCCTGCGCTGACGGCGGTCTCCGCCAGGTCGGCGACGGTGCGGTGCTCGAAGATCTGGCGCGGGGTCACCTCGACGCCCTGTGCGCGGGCGCGGGAGACGACCTGGATGGAGCGGATGGAGTCACCGCCGACGGCGAAGAAGTCGTCGTCGATACCGACCCGGTCCAGACCCAGGACCTCCGCGTACACCCCGGCCAGGACCTCCTCGGCCGGGGTGCGCGGGGCACGGTAGGCGGTGCCGGTGAACTCCGGCTCGGGCAGCGCCCTGCGGTCCAGCTTGCCGTTGGGCGCGAGCGGCAGCCGGTCCAGCATCACGAACAGCGACGGCACCATGAACTCGGGCAGCCTGCCGGACACGAACTTCCGCAGCTCACGGGACGAGACGGTGGCGGTCAGGTCGACTTCGAGGTCGCCGAGGCTCTCGACGGTGCCGAGGCCCGCGTCGCCCGCGCCCTGCGGCACGACGTAGCCGACGAGCTGGGTGGACCCGCGCCCCTGGTGGGTGACCACGACGGCCTGCGCCACACCCGGGTGCGCGGTCAGCGCCGCCTCCACCTCACCGGGCTCGATGCGGAAGCCGCGCACCTTGACCTGCGCGTCGTCACGGCCCACATACTCCAGGACACCGTCCGACGTCCACCGCGCCAGGTCACCGGTACGGTACATCCGCGATCCGACCGGACCGTAAGGGTCGGCCACGAAACGCTCGGCGGTCAGCCGGGACCGGCCGAAGTAGCCGCGCGCCACATTGCCCGCCACATACAGCTCACCCACGACACCGACGGGCACGGGCTTCAGGCCCGCACCGAGGACGTAGGTGCGCATGTTGCCCAGCGGGGAACCGATCGGCGCACTGGCCGTACCGGTCCACGTCTCGTCGGCGGTGAAGGTGGTGGCGTAGAACGACTCGGTCTGACCGTAGGCGTTCACCACGCGCACGCCGGGGATGACGGCGCGTACGCGCTCCACGAGCGACGCGGGCAGGGCCTCGCCCGCGAAGACGACCGCCTCGGCCTCGATCTTGCCGCCGACCTGGTCGAGGAGTTCGGCGAACACCGACGGCACGGTGCTGATGACGCCACCGCTCCAGCCGCCGCGCTCCCCAATCACCAGGACGTCGCGGACGACCTCGAGGGTGCCGCCGACGGTGAGGCAGGTGATGGTCTCGAAGACGGAGACGTCGAAGTTGACCGAGGTGCCCGCGAGCATCCGGGTCCCGGCACTGATGCCCACCGAGTCGGCGAGGCGGAGGACGCCGTTGACCACGTCGCGGTGGGTGATGGTCACGCCCTTGGGCAGACCCGTGGAACCCGAGGTGTACATCACGTACGCGGCGTTCGCGGGCCGCACCGCGGCGAGCGACACGTCCGGGCCGGGAGCGTCGAAGTCGACGTCCTCGACGTACAGGTGCGGCACGTCCGACGCGGGCAGCACGCCCGCGGTGTCGGCACTGGTCAGCACGAGCTGGGGGCGCGCGTCGGACAGGATGTAGTCGAGGCGGGTGCTCGGGTACTTGGGGTCGATCGGCAGATAGGCCGCGCCGGTCCTGAGGATGCCCAGCATGCCGACGATCAGGTCGGCGGAGCGCGGCAGCGCCAGGCCCACGATCGTCTCGGGGCCCGCGCCGCGGCCGACGAGCTCCCGCGCGAGGCGCTCGGCCCGCGCGTCGAGCTCGGCGTACGTCAGCTCCAGGTCGTCGAAGAGCACGGCGGTCGCGTCCGGCGTCGCGGCGACCTGCCTCTGGAGAAGACCGGCGACGGTCAGCTCGGGCGTCGCCGCCGCGGTGTCGTTGAAGCCGCGCAGGACGAGTTCGCGCTCGTCCGCCTCCAGGACGTCCGTCAGCGCGACGGGGCGGTCCGGCTGCTCGGCGAGCTGCTCGATGAGGCGCACGAAGCGGGCCATGACGGCCTCGATCGTGGACCGGTCGAACAGGTCGGTGGCGTACTCGAGGAAGATCAGCAGACCCGGTTCGTCGGGGTCGTTGAAGAAGTTGAACTCCAGGTCGAACTTGGCCGTGGGCGTCGCCATCGGGCCGAAGTGCGCCTTGACGCCCGGCAGGTCGAACTCGATCCAGCCGCGGGTCTCCCAGGTGAACATCACCTGGAACAGCGGGTGGTAGGCGGTGGAGCGCTCCGGGTTGAGGATCTCCACCAGGCGCTCGAAGGGCGCGTCCTGGTTGTCGTACGCCGTCAGGGCCTTGTGCTGCACCTGGGCGAGGAGCTGCTCGAAGGACGGTGTCCCCGCCAGGTCGGCGCGCAGGACCCAGGTGTTGACGAAGAAGCCGACCAGCTCGGCGAGGTCGTCGTCGGTGCGGCCCGCGATGGTGGAGCCGATCGCGATGTCCTCACCGGCGCCGAGCTGCTGGAGCAGCACCGCGAGCGCGGCCTGGAACACCATCGGCGTGGTGACCTCGGCGCGCTTGGCCAGGTTCTCGACCTTGGTGAGCAGGGCGTCGTCGAGGGTGAGGCCGAAGCCGTCGCCGTTGCGGCTCGCGGCCGGGGGGCGCGGGCGGTCGGTGGACAGGCGCATCGGCTGCGGCACGCCGGTCAGCTCGTCGCGCCAGTAGTCGAGCTGCGCGGACAGGACGCTGTCGGGGTCGTCCTCGTCGCCGAGCAGCTCGCGCTGCCACATGGTGTAGTCGACGTACTGGACCGGGAGTTCCTCCCAGTCCGGGGCGTCGCCGCGGACGCGGGCGGTGTAGGCGGTGGCCAGGTCGCGGGAGAGCGGCTCGATGGACTCGCCGTCGCTGGCTATGTGGTGGATCAGGAGCAGCAGCTGGTGCTCCTGCTCGCTGACGCGGAACAGGGTGCCGCGGACCGGGATCTCCTCGGACAGCGTGATCGCGTAGTTGGCGGCCTTCTTGATCGCCTCGTCCAGCTGGTCCTCGCCCACCTCGAACAGCGGGATGTCCAGGCGGACGTCCTCGTCGGGGAGCACGTGCTGGGCGGGGACGCCGTCGGCGTTCTCCACGATGAGGGTGCGCAGGCTCTCGTGCCGCGTGATCACGTCGCGGACCGCCCGGACGAGCGCCTCGACGTCCAGTTCACCCGTGAGCCGGATGAGGAAGGGGACGTTGTACGTCGCGGACGGACCCTCGAACTTGTCGATGAACCACAGTCGCTGCTGTGCGAAGGACAACGGGATCATTACTTGGCACTCCTGTTCATCTTGCGCAGGGCAGGGCGGCTTGCAGCCGATGCGTTCTTCACCGTGCGCGCCAGATCGGCGATGTCGTTGGCCTTGAAGACCGCTCGGATGGGCACGCTGGCCCCAAAGGTCTTGCTGATCCTGCTGGTGAGGCGGGTGGCGAGCAGGGAGTCACCGCCCAGTTCGAAGAAGTCGTCGCTCATGCCGACCCGCTCGACCTTCAGTAGCTGCGCGATCAGCTCGCACAGCTGCTTCTCCTGGGTGGTGGTGGGTGCCACATAGGCGCGGCCCGTGGACTCGGGCTCGGGCAGCCTGGCCTTGTCGACCTTGCCGTTGGCCGTCAGGGGCAGCTCGTCGAGGGGCATGAACACCGCGGGGACCATGTACTCGGGCAGGGTCTGCGACGCGAAGGTGCGCAGCTCCTCGACCGACAGGGCCCCGGCACCGGTGTCGCCGCCGTCGGCCTTGACCGGTACGACGTACGCCACCAGCTGCATGCCCTGGCCCGGGGCGCTCTCGTGCGGGAGGACCACGGCCTGCGACACCCCGGAGTGCTTCTCCAGGACGGCCTCGGTCTCGCCGGGCTCGATGCGGAAGCCGCGGATCTTGACCTGGGTGTCGGCGCGGCCCTGGAAGGCCAGCTCGCCGTCCTCGGTCCAGGCGACGACGTCGCCGGTGCGGTACATCCGCTCGCCGGGCTCGCCGAACGGGCTGGCCACGAAGCGCTCGGAGGTCAGCGGGAACCGTCCGAGGTAGCCGCGGGCGAGGCCGGCGCCGGTCAGGTACAGCTCACCGGCGACGCCCGGTCCGACCGGGTTCATGCGGTCGTCGAGGACGTGGGCGCCCATGTTGTCCATGGCCCGGCCGATCGGGATCGGCTCGGTCACGTCCTCGGCGCGGGTCATCGGGCGGCAGGTGGCGTACGAGGTGGTCTCCGTCGGCCCGTACACGTCGTAGACGGTGATGCCAGGGCAGGCGCGCAGGACCCGGCGTACGGCGGTCGGGGAGACCACCTCGCCCCCGGTCCAGACCTCCTTCAGGCCCGCGAAGGCGTCCGGCTGCTCCTCGGCTATGACCCGGAACAGGGCGGAGGTCACGAAGAGCCCGGTGAGCTGCTGCTCCTGGACGAGCTTGGCGAGGGCGGGGGCGTCCAGGTGTCCCTGCGGTGCCACCACGACGGTGCCGCCGCTGAGCAGCGGTACCCACATCTCGTAGGTGGAGGCGTCGAAGGCCAGCGGGGCCTGCTGGAGTACCCGGGTGTGCGCCCCGCCCCGGAAGCGGCGGTCCACGACGAACGCGGCGACACCGCGGTGGCTGACGCCGACGCCCTTGGGCAGGCCGGTCGAGCCGGAGGTGTAGAAGGCGCAGGCGAGCTGCCCGGGGTGGCCCGCGGTGTCCGGCACCGGCCCGGTGGCGGCCTCGGCGAGGGTGGCGAGGGTCGCGCTGTCGTCGAGGACGAGCAGCGGCCAGTCGCCTTCCGGCAGTTGCGGGGCGATCCGCTCGTCGGTGACGAGGACGGCCGGCGCGGCGTCGCCGAGCATGAACCGCAGGCGCTCGGCGGGGTAGTCGGGGTCGATCGGCAGGTAGGCGCCGCCCGCCTTGAGGATCGCGGTGACGGTCACGATGTACTCGGCGGAGCGCTTGAGCGCCACTCCGACCATGGCGTCCTGCGCCACGCCGCGCTCGCGCAGCACGTGGGCGAGGCGGTTGGAGCGCTCATCGAGTTGACGGTACGTCAGTTCCGTGCCGTCGAAGACGATGGCGACGGCGTCGGGGGTCTGGGCCACCTGCCGCGCGAACAGCTCCCCGAGGGTGTGCTCGGGAACCTCCGGGACCTCGTCCGCCGCGAGGCCCGCGAGTGCCTGCTGCCCTGCGGGCTCGGCGGCCATGTCGCTGAGGCGCATCCCCGGGTCGGCGGCGACCTGCTGGAGCACGCGGCCGTACAGGTCCGCCATCTCCTGCGCCTGCTCGCGGCTGAAGAGGTGGTGCTGGTACTGGAGGCTCAGGCGCAGGTAGGCGCCGTCGGGGTAGACGAACACGGCGACCGGGAAGTGGCTCGCGGTGAAGGACCTGATGCCGGTGACGGTGATGCCGGCCGCCGCGCTCGCCTCGCCGATGCCCTCGCGGTCCAGGGGGAACGACTCGAAGCCGATGAGGCTGTCGAACAGGGCCGGGAGTCCGGCGGCGCGCTGGATCTCGGCGAGACCGTGGTGGTGGTGCTCGAACAGCGTCGCCTGCCGCTCCTGAAGGCCCGTCAGCATCTGGGCGACGCTGTCACCGGGCGCGTAGGGCACGCGCACCGGGAGGGTGTTGAGGAACATGCCGACGATGGAGTCGCCGCCGGGCAGCGTGGCGGGACGTCCGGCGACCGTGGCGGCGAGCACCACGTCCTGCCGGTCGCTCAGACGGCTGAGCACGACGCCCCAGGCGCCCTGCACCAGGGTGTTCAGGGTGACGCCCACCTCGGCGGCGCGGCGCGGCAGCTCGCGGGCGTCGTCGGCGGGCAGCGGGACGTCGACCTGTCCGATGCCCGCGCTGTCGGCGTCCGGGTCGGCGTCGGGCGCGACCAGGGTCGGCTCCTTGAGGCCCGTGAGCTCCCGCGCCCACACGTCCGCCGACTCCTGGGGGTCCTGCTGGGCCAGCCAGGCCAGGTACTCGCGGTAGCTGCGGGCCCGCGGCAGGGCCGAGGCGTCGCCCTCGGTGGCGTACAGGCGCAGCAGGTCGCGGGTGAGCAGGGGCAGGGACCAGCCGTCGAAGTGGGTGTGGTGGGAGGTGAGGACCAGCTCGTGGCGGTCGGCGGCCAGGGTGAGCAGCGACATGCGCAGCATCGGCGGCGTGACCGGGTCGAAGTGCACCTTGAGGTCGCCGGCGAGGAACTGCTCGTACGCCGAGTCCCGCATGGCCTCGCCGAGGCTGCTGAGGTCGAGGTACTGCCAGGGCACCTCGACGCCGTCGACGACGAGCTGGATGAGTTCGCCGTCGGGGCCGGGGACGTAGGCGGTGCGCAGCACGGGGTGCCGGTCGAGGACGGCCTGGGCTGCGGTGCGCAGCCGGGCGTGGTCCACGGGGCCCGAGAGCTTCAGCACGTACTGGACCTGGTAGGCGTCGAACTCGGCGCCGGTCTCGCGCGACATCATCGAGTGCACGAGGAGACCGAGTTGCAGCGGCGAGACCGGCCAGATGTCGGAGAGGCCCGGGTAGCGCTGCTGCCACTCGTCGATGTCGGCCTGGGCCACCGTCACCAGCGGCACGTCGGAGGGCGTCAGGCCGCCCGCGCCGGGCTGCTCGGCGTGCCGGGCGAGGCCGCGCAGGGCCTGCACCCACAGGTCGGCGAGCTCCTGCACGTCCGCGGCCGGGAGGATGCCCTCGGGGGCGGTGAACAGGGCGCCGAGGCGGGGGCCTTCGGGGGTGTCGGTGACGTGGGCGTTGATGTCCAGCTCGGCGTGCGCGGGCATCCGCGGGTCGTGTCCGGCGTCCAGCTCGGCCAGCTCGGCGACGCCCGCGTCCTGGGTGAAGCCGAGGCCGCGCAGGTCCGCGGGCATGTCGGCGCCTGCTGAGAACCGGCCCAGGTAGTTGAAGGAGATCTGCCCGCTGCCGTGCCGCTCCAGGACGGCGGCGGTCTCGGGGTTGAGGTGGCGCAGCAGGCCGTAGCCGATGCCCTTGTCGGGCAGGGCGAGGAGCTGCTCCTTGACGGTCTTGACGACCGTGCCCGCTGCCGCGCCGCCGGCGAAGGCGTCCTCCAGGTCGGTTCCCGTGACGTCCAGGCGGACGGGGAAGACGCTGGTGAACCAGCCGACCGTGCGGGACAGGTCGGCTCCGGGGGCGGCTGCTTCCTCGCGGCCGTGGCCCTCCAGGCGGATGAGCGAGGACGCCTCGTCGACGCCGCGCGCGGCCCGCCACTTGGTGACGGCGAGGGCGAGGGCGGCCAGGAGCCCGTCGTTGACACCGCCGTGGAAGGCGGCGGGCAGCGTGGTCAGGAGCGTCTCGGTGACGTCCGCCGGGAGCTGCACCCGGGTCTCGGACAGGGTGGCGACCACGTCCACGGCCGGGTCCAGGCGGCGCGCGCCGAGCACCGGGTCCGGGCCCTCGACGACCGCGCGCCACAGATCCAGCTCCGCGGTGCGCTCGGGACGGCCCGCCTCCTCGACCAGGGCGTGCGCCCAGCGGCGTACGGAGGTGCCGACGGGGGCGAGTTCGGGGCTGCGGCCTTCGCGGACCTGGCGCCAGGCGGTGGCGAGGTCCGGCATCAGGATGCGCCAGGACACGCCGTCGACGACGAGGTGGTGCAGGGCGACGAGCAGGCGCCCGGCCCGCTCGGGGCCCGCGTCGAACCACACGAACTGCGCGACCGCGCCCGCCGCCGGGTCGAGGCGTCCGGCCGCGGCGTCGAGTTCGGCGAGCAGCAGCGTGCGCCAGGCCTCGCCCTGTTCGTTATGTGCGCCTTGTGCGTCCCAGAAGGCGTCACAGGTGACGTGGCGTATGAGGCCGGCGGCGTCCACGGAGTCCGGGGCGCCGACGACGAGTCCGCCGCCGTCGGCCTCGGTGAGGCGGGCGCGCAGCAGGTCGTGCCGCTCGACCACGGCGCCGAGGGTGGCGGCGAGCTGAGCCTGCTCGATGCCTTCGGGCAGCTCCAGGACCATGGCCTGGAGGAAGCGGTCGAAGCCGGGGCCGCGCTCCATCAGGAAGCGGGTGACGGGCAGGTGCGGCAGGAAGCCGACGCCGCCGCCGTCGAGTTCGTCGAGCACCACGACGTCCTGGCCCTGCGAGTCGGCGACCGCCTCGGCGAGCGCCGCCACCGTGCGGTACTGGAAGACCTGCCGGGAGCTGACCTCGACACCGCGGGCGCGGGCCCGCGAGACGACCTGGAGCGACTGGATGCTGTCGCCGCCGAGGGCCAGGAAGTCGTCGTCGACGCCGACCCGGCCGGCCGAGAGCACCTCCGCGAAGGCCTCGGCGAGGACCTCCTCGACGTGGGTGCCGGGCGCACGGTAGGCCGCGCCGCGGAACTCGGGCTCCGGCAGCGCCTTCTTGTCGACCTTGCCGTTCGGCGTCAGCGGCACCTCGTCGATCACCATCACCACACCGGGCACCATGAACTCCGGGAGCCGCGCCGCCGCGAACGCCCGCAGTTCGGCCGCGCCGAACCCGGCGGCCAGCGCCAGGTGCCCGGTGCCGCTGCCGCGCTCGGCCTCGTGGGACTCCTCGTCGGGCACCGCGACGACGTACCCGACCAGCTGCTTGCCGCGGCCGTCGGCCTCGTGGGCGACGACGACGGCCTGCCGCACCCGCGGGTGCGCGGCGAGGGCGGCCTCCACCTCACCGGTCTCGATGCGCAGCCCGCGCACCTTCACCTGGTCGTCACTGCGCCCCAGGTACTCCAGCTCGCCGGCGGCGCCCACCCGCACCACGTCACCGGTCCGGTACATCCGGCCGCCCGCGGCGTCGAAGGGGTCGGCCACGAAGCGGGTGCTGCTCAGCGCGTAGCGGCCCAGGTAGCCGCGGGCCAGGCTCGGGCCCGACACGTACAGCTCACCGGCCTCGCCCTCGGCCACGGGGGCGAGACGGTCGTCGAGGACGTGCACGCGCGTGTCCGTGATCCGCGTGCCGATGGGGGCACCGCCCTCGGACAGGGGCTTGCTGAACGTGGCGCAGACGGTGGTCTCGGTGGGGCCGTAGGCGTTGACGAACCGGCGGCCCCTGCCCCACTCGGCGACCAGGGCGGGCGGGCAGGCCTCACCGGCGACCACGACGAGCCGCAGCTCCGTGAGCGCCGCCGAACTGCCCGCCGGGAGGGTGGTGAGCACGCTCGGCGGCAGTGTGGCGTGCGTCACGGAACGCTCGGCCAGGGTCTGCGCGAGGTCGTCACCGACCAGGCGCTCCTGCGCGGGCAGCACCAGGGCCGCGCCCGTGGTCAGCGCCATCACCAGCTCCCACACCGCCGCGTCGAAACTCGGCGAGGCGAATTGCAGCACCCGTGAGCCGGGCTCCACGCCCAGGCCCTCGAGCATGGCGGTGCGCAGCGCGGCGAACCCGCTGTGGGTGACCGTCACGCCCTTGGGGCGTCCCGTCGAACCCGAGGTGTAGATGACGTACGCGGCGTCCGCAGCTCGCAGCGGAGCCACGCGGTCGGCGTCGGCGGGGTTCGTGGCAGCGGCGGCCGCCCAGGCGGTCACCGTCTCCGGCGCGTCGACCGCCACGACGTCCGCGCCCAGGCCCGACGGCAGCACTCCCGCCGCGTCCTGGGTGGTCAGGACCACCGCGGGCGCCGCGTCCCCGACCATGTACGCGATCCGGTCCTTGGGGTAGTGCAGATCGACCGGCAGGTACGCCGCGCCCGCCTTCAGCACCCCGAGCACCACCGCGACCTGTTCGGCCGAGCGCGGCATCGCCACCGCCACCAACCGCTCAGGACCCACGCCGCGGCCGATCAGCCAGTGCGCGACACGGTTCGCACGCTCATTCAACTCCCCATAGGACCACGCGTGGACAGCCGACTCCACGCCCAGCGACCCCGGCCCCTCGGCCACCCGCGCCTCGAACAGCGCGGAGAAGGTGGTCAGGGGTCGCGGCGTCCCGGCTGATGACTCAACAGCGGAAGAGACTTGACGGTCGGTCACGAAAGCTCCAGAAGCTCAAAACGGTGTGCGGGAGTCGAGTGGCGTCGGCGCGGCGAGGAACGCGGGGCCGATGAGGCAAAGAACCCCGCACGGGTGTCCCTGCCGCTGCCGGAGGCGCGGGGCTGACCGGTGGCGGCATCCACCGCGTCTGTCACCGGGGCCTGCGGCGCGTCGTTGCGCAGCGTGAACTCAAGTCGTGCGGCGGCAACCAGTTGTTCGACAGCGGGCAGGGGGCTTCCCCGCGCGCTCCGGGTCGTCGGCGCCGGGGAGCACCGGCACCGCTGTCGACGTCACGGCTCGCTGCCGCGCGCCCGGTTCTCGAATTCCCCCCGGCCGACGATGGCGGCTCCGCGCCATTGAGCTCCCCCTTCAATGAACTGTGCTCAAAAGAACCCAGCGCGATCACCCCCACAGTGGTGATCCACGGCCCAGCAACCCGATCACCGGATGATCGCTCTGGCTCTTCTCACTCGAGGACACGGCGACGCGAGTGCGTGCCCTGGGGCCGATGCCCCCGCATCCCCGTCGCGTGTTCCTCACGCCTCTGCCGAACGGGCGATCACTGGGCGCCCGTCCCGTTGGATTTCGGTTCGTCCCGGCCGCTCACCCCGTTCCTCGAGCGACCCTCGAACACCAGCAAAGACTCCGTCCTGCGGGCCGTGGAGTCAAGCGCGTTCAGAACCCGGCCGAACTGCTGACGAAATCTTAAACCGCACCATGGTTACGGGACTTGGACGCCCTGCCCCGAAGGATGTGAACAACAGGTGGGCGGGGGTTCGTCAACCCTTCTCACATATTCGCCGAAGGGGCCGACGACCATTGCGGGAAGGCGCACCCGAGGAATATCGCGGACCGGGTCCACACAAACAGGGGAGCCGTTCTGCCGAGTTATCGGGAACACGCGTCAACGTTCCCTATGGGCGGCAGAGTTCTTCTGGACAGAACACTGGACAGAACAACGGACCGCATATTCGGCACACCGCGGTGACAGAACTCGGAAGACGGCTTGCCGCAGTCCGGCGGTGAGCCTATGAGGGTGCCGCTCCCCCGGGCAAGGCGTGGCACCGGGTGTCCCGTCGGCAGGACACTGGATACCCTATGTACGTTTTATCACCTCATAGCATCCCAGGCTCTCCGTTCGCTGCAACGTCCTCGCAACGTCGGGGGCGCTTCCCTGGTCGGCGCAGGCACGACTCGCCCACGGACGGGAGACCCACGAGCCATGGCCGACACCCCGCGCGTGGAGCTGACGCCGGCCGCCGCCGATCTGCTGCGGCAGCTGCGGCAGGCCCACGGCCCGCTGATGTTCCATCAGTCCGGCGGCTGCTGCGACGGCAGCGCGCCGATGTGCTACCCCGACGGAGAGTTCCGCACGGGTGACTCCGACGTTCTGCTCGCGTCGCTCACCGTGGCGGGGGTGTCGGAGCCAGTACCGTTCTGGATGTCCAAGACCCAGTTCGAGGTGTGGAGCCACACCCGGCTCATCGTCGACGTGGTGGCGGGCCGGGGCAGCGGCTTCTCCCTGGAGGCGCCCGAAGGGGTGCGTTTCCTCATCCGTTCCCGGCTGGTCGGCACCTAGCCACCCCCGTCTGGTCAAGTCCTTGGGGCACTGGGAACGTTGTGCGGCCCGACTCCTGTCAGAGGGGGACTCGTGACACCTCGTACGCAGCACGGTGGACGGTTCAGAACCGGCTCCCTGCGGTGGGCGGGCGCCAGAGGTGCGCTGCCCCTGTGCACGGCTCTGACCACGCTGGCCGGTGTCGCCCTCACGGGGGCGGCATCGGCCGGTGCCGTTCCCGGCGGTGCCGGCGCGCCGCCGGGAAGCATCCGCGTCGCCCCCGGTGTGGCGTACCGCGACTACGACATCCCGGCCGCGAACGGCACCGCCCACGCCCATGTCCTCAACGTGAACCTGCGGGACCCGCGCGTGCGCGTCGGCCTGCTCCACCCGGGCGCGGTCGGTGCCCGGCAGGCGGTGTCCGCGATGGCGGACCGGGCGGGCGCGGTCGCCGGTGTCAACGGCGACTTCTTCAACATCACGGAGACCCAGCACCCCGGCGTCGAGGCCACGGGCGCGCCCGTGGGTCCCGCCGTCGCCGCCGGTCTGCCACTGAAGGCGGCCGTTCCCGACGGCCAGCGGTTCGGGCCCGCGCTGCCGCCCGGCACCACCACCGAGGACGTCCTCGGGGTGGGCACCGACGGCAGGGCACGCCTGGACCGCATGAGCCTGGACGGCCACATCGACTCCCGGCAGGGGCGGCAACCGCTGCGCGGACTCAACCAGTACGCGCTCGCAGAGGGTTCGATCGGCGCGTTCACCAGCCTGTGGGGCAGCACCTCACGGGTGCGCGCGACCTGCGGCACCGACACGGACCGGGGCGCGCCGTGCAGCAGCGACACCTACGAGGTGACGGTGCGGCAGGGCAAGGTGGCCGCGCGGGCCGACACCCCGGGCCGCGGTGCCATCCCCGCCGGCACCACGGTCCTCGTCGGCCGCGAGGCGGGCGCCCAGGAGCTGCGCAAGCTGTCGGTCGGCGACTCGGTGCAGGTGCGGCACCGCCTCGTCGCCGCCGCGTCGCGGGTGCCGTACGGCTTCGCGCTCGGCGGCTATCCCGTGCTGCGTGACGGCGCGCCGCTGCCCGGGCTCGACGCCCGGGTCTCCGCCGTGCGCACCGCCGCCGGTGTCTCCGCCGACGGCAGGCGTCTCTTCCTGCTCGCCCTGGACGGCGCCGCCGAGTTCCGCACCGGTCTGACCATCGCCGAGGTCGCCGCAGCCCTGCGCGCTCTCGGCGCGGACGACGGCTTCAGCCTGGACGGTGGCGGTTCGAGCACCCTGGCCGCGCGGGCACCGGGGGCGCCCGCGGTGTCGGTGCGCAACCATCCGAGCGGCGGCGCGGAACGGCCCGTGCCCAACGGCATCGCGGTGTTCTCGGGCAAGTAGCCCACGCGCAAGCAGCTTCCGGGCCAGCAGCTCTCCGGACAGTAGTTCTCCGGCAGGTGCTCCTCGGGCGGGCGGCGCCTCATCCTGTGTCCCGCACCGCCACCAGGCCGTCGAACACTCCTCGGCGCCGAACAGGTCGGGGGTGGTGCCGCCGCCGCGGGCGCGGCCCCGGTTGCTCCGGGCGATGCGTGGCATGGGGCGGAGCCAGGGCCGAGCCCTTGAAGTGTCCATGTATGTACGGGAGTTGTTCACGCGCCGGACACGATCACGGTCACGGCCGGTGCGGGGGCTCCGGGGGCGTCAAGGCGTCAAGGCGTCAAGGCATCAAGGCGTCAAGGCGTCAAGGCGTCAAGGCGTCAAGGGTGGATACCGCTGACGATGTCCGCCGTCGCCGTCATGCCGTTGTGGATGGTGGGCGCGACACTCGTGCTCGCGAGATAGAAGCCGAGCAGCCCGCACACCACGGCGTGCGACACCTTCATGCCCCCGTTGCGCAGCAGGATCACCGCCACGATCGCGAGCAACAGCCCCACGGAAATCGAAACAGCCATCACGGACCTCCTCCGCCACGCCGGAAACACGCCTTTCGGCCGCAAGTGTGGCGTAGCAGAGGGTTTGCCCGGGTGACCGGCGTGTCTGCCGGACGAGTGGTTTCCGGGGAACCATGGCGTACGGGCCGTTACCTTTACCTGCCGCGCGCGTCGAGGAACGCCTCGAGTCCCGCGAGGTCGTCGGTGTTGAGGTGGTCGACACCGGCGGCGAGGAGTTCGGCCCACACCGCGTCACGGGCGGGTCCGGGCAGATCGGGGGTGGCCCAGAAGCGGACGCGCTGCCCGCGCCGGTGTGCCGCCGACACGATGCCGCGCAGCTTCTCGCGTTCGGCGGGCGGGATCGGGCCGACGCCCCGCCAGCTGAAGTTGAGCGACCAGTTGTCGCTGATGAGCGGGATGAAGGAGGCGGGGCCGCGGTGCCGAGATCGGCGAGACGGCCGTCGTAGAAGGCGCGCCGCACCCGCTGCCCCGCCATCGGCACCCGGGCCGCGCGGTCGCCGGAGACCACGGCCGTGACGGCGGAGCGGTACACCTTGCCGTGGGCGTAGGTGGTGAACAGGTGCCGGTAGCGGCGCAGGAGCAGATCCAGTGCGTGGTACGTCGACACGCCCTCGGTCTTGATGTCGATCAGGAGCTGGAACTGGCCGTGCCCGCGCGGATGCACGGAGCCGTGGTGCCGCCGGACACGGGCGGCGAGCGGGTCCAGGTAGAGCGATTGGAGGGTACGGGCCGGGTCGAGGTCCTCCGGGTCGTGGGCGACAAGGAGCTTGCCGCCGACGAGGAAGATGTCGGCCTCGACGCTGGTGAAGCGGTGGTCGAGGGCGTCCAGGAGGGGACGGGCGTGCTCGTAGTCGTTGTGGGCGTGCGCCTGGGCGAGCGGGCGGGGGCGGGGGCGCCGTGCTCCCGCGGCCGCCGTGCCCGGGGACCGCGTGGTCGGGGCGGCCGGGGTCGCGGCGTGGGCCAGGCCGGGTGCGGCGACGGCGGTCGTGACGGCGGCACCGAAGGTGGTCAGGGCTCTGCGACGGGTGAGGGCCATGGGGTGACTCCTGGAGGACAGGGAGGGGTGGGGACAGCGTGAGTATGGGGCTCCGGTCGCGCCACGAAAACTCCCCGTCCTGGGAGTTGGCGCTCTCGACGCCGTGCGTTCACCGCGTGCGGCGACGATGGTGGCGGCCACGCGGCGCGTGCTGCTCGCCGGCCATACGAAGTCCACCCGCGACGGCCTGTACGCCTTGGCGCCGTTGTCCGACTTCGACCCGGTGGTCGTGGACGACGGCCCGGCACGGCAGGAGGTTCGGGCGGTGCGGGAGCGGGGGGATGGAGGTGCTCGTGGTGGAGCGGGGCTGACCCGTCGGCCCGCCGGGACGCCGGGGCCCCCGGCGTCCCGGCCGAGGCGTACGACGGAGCCGCCTGCCCGGTTCCCCCGTGGGCAGACGGCTCGCATCGGATGTCCAGAGACCGGAGCCGGGGCAGGCGACACGGTGCTCCACCGCTGAGCTACGCCGACCCGAGGTCGACGACGGGATGCGAACCCGCGACCGCCCGTTCCCGAAACGAAGCAGCCCGCCCCTTCGCACCTGGACGCCTCCACCGTAGCGGGGAGAGCGCACCGGGGCACCGGATTGTTCCGCTACCCGGCGGCGTCGGCCGCGCCCGCCAACTCGCCCCACTGAACCGTGCGTTCGCACCAGCGCTCAAGGAGCACCCGGTCGTGCCCCACGGCGAGGAGCCCCGCGCCGCTGTCGGCGCGGTACTCCTCGACGGCGGCCACGAGTGCGGCGGTCGTGGAGGCGTCCAGCATGGCCGTCATCTCGTCGCAGATCAGCCAGCGGGGGCGCAGGACCAGGGCGCGGGCCAGGCAGGCGCGCTGGAGCTGGCCGTCGCTGACCTCGTGCGGGCGGCGCCCCAGCAGGTCCGCGCCGAGGCCGACGGTGCGGGCGAGGTCCGGCACCCGCTCCGGGACGTCGCCGGCGCGTCCGGTGGCCCGCAGCGGTTCCGCGATCAGCTGGGTGAGGGTCAGGCGCGGATCGGCCGACAGGCGCGGCTGCTGGAAGACGACGCCGAACGCGGTGCGCTGGGCGCGTGGTGCCCGGTGCCGCCAGCCTCGGGCCGGTTCGCCGTCGACGACGACCTGGCCCCGGTCCGGCCGGTGGAGCAGCGCGGCGACCCGTGCGAGCGTGGACTTGCCGCAGCCGCTGGGGCCGAGCAGGCCGACGGACTCGCCGGGCGCGATGGTGAGGCTGACGTCGCGGACGACGGGTGCGCGGCGGTCGTACCCGGCCGTCAGGGAGCGCAGTTCAAGCACGGGGGGCCTCCAGCGCCGCGGTGACCGGGTGGTGGCAGGCGACGCCGGTGGCGGCGAGCGCGGGGAGCGTCCCGCACGCCGTGTCCGCGCGGGGGCAGCGGGCGGCGAAGGCGCAGCCGTCGGGCAGCGCGGACAGCTCGGGCGGCATGCCGGGTATGGGGGCGAACTCCCGCTCCGGCAGGGCGTTCAGGAGGCCGCGCGCGTAGGGGTGGCGCGGTCCCGGGTCGCCGAAGAAGGCGTCCGCTCCGGCGATCTCGACGACGCGGCTCGCGTACATCACGGCGACGCGGTCGGCGACGCGGTCGGCCGCCGCGAGGTCGTGGGTGATCAGGAGCAGGGCGCGGTCGTCGCCGACGTGGCGGCGCAGTTCGTCCACGGTGCGGTCGACGAGCTCGCGGTCGAGGCCGGTGGTGGGCTCGTCGGCGAGGAGCAGCGGGGCGTCGCCGATCAGGGCGAGGGCGGTCGCGGCGCGCTGGGCGAGGCCGCCGGACAGCTCGTGCGGGTAGCGGTCGAGGTGGCCGAGCGGGAAGGAGGCGCGCTCGGCGGCGGCAGCGGCGGCCTCGCGCAGGTCGGGCCTGCGGACCCCGGCGAGTTCCCGCAGGGTCTCCTCCAGCTGGGAGCGCACCGTGCGTACGGGCGTCAGGTGCGCCGCCGGGCTCTGGGGTACGAGGCCGACGCGCCGGCCTCGTACGGTGCGGGCCAGGGTGCGCTCGTCGGCGGTGAGCAGGTCGGTGCCGTCGCCGAGGAGTGCGGCGCCCGCGGTCTCGGCGTTCTCGGGCAGCAGGCCGAGCAGCGCCGACGCGAGCACCGACTTGCCGCAGCCGCTCTCGCCGACGAGGGCCAGGCACTCCCCCGCCGCCAGGTCGAAGCGGGCGTCGGTGACGGCGGCCACCTGGGCGCCGCCGCGCATGCGGAAGCGCACGGAGAGCCCCCGTACCGAGAGGACGGGCCGGGTCACAGCATCAGCTCCGATCGTCGGCGCGGGTTGATCCGGTCCCGCCAGGCGCCCGCGAGGCCCGCGATCGCCAGGGTCGGCACGATGATGAACAGGCCGGGGAAGAGCGTCGGCCACCAGTCGCCCGCGAGCAGCGAACTGCGGGCGCCCTGCACCAGGGTGCCGAGGCTCGCCTGGTGTGTCGGCAGGCCGAGGCCGAGGAAGGACAGGGCGGACTCGTGCCAGATGGCGTGCGGGACCATCAGGACGGCGGCGAGCCCTGCCTGGGGCAGCACGCCCGGCAGCAGGTGCCGCACGGTGACGCGCCACCGGGACGCCCCGCCGGAGATGGCCGCGTCGACGTAGGGGCGCGAGCGCAGCGAGAGGACCTCGGCGCGCACGATGCGGGCCGTGGAGAGCCAGTGGGTGAGCGCCACGGAGATCACCACGGGCCATACGCCCGGCCGGAACATCGCCACGATGAAGATGCCGAGCAGCAGGTGCGGAACCGACGAGAAGACGTCGACGAGCCGCATGACGACCCGGTCCACCCAGCCGCCCGCGGACGCGGCGACGGCGCCGACGGCGGTGCCGATGACGGTGGCCACGACGGCGGCGACCACCCCGACGAGGAGGGAGACCCGCAGCCCGTAGACGCAGCGCAGGAGCAGGTCGCGGCCCACGTCGTCGGTGCCGAAGGGGTGTTCGACGGAGGGCGGCAGGAGCTTGTCGGCGAGGTGGACGGCCTGTTCGTCGAGGTCCGCGAGGGGCGGCACGATCAGGACGGCGAGGACGACGGCGACGACGATCACGGCCGAGCTCCCCACCCGCCAGGCCCGGGTCGAGCGGGACGCCTTGCGGCTGCCCGCGACGGACCGCCCCGCCACCGGGCGCCAGACGGTGCCCTTGTCGGCCGTCGTCGCGGCACCGGCAGTCGTTCCGGTCTCAGCCATCGAATCCCACCCTCGGGTCGGCGAGCCCGTAGAGCAGGTCCGCGAGCAGGTTGCCGAGCAGGACCGCCACCGTGGCTAGGGCGGTGAGCGCGGCGAGCAGCGGGAAGTCCACGGACGTCGCGGCCTGCACGGTCGCGGCGGCGATGCCGGGCCAGCTGAAGACGGTCTCCACGAGCAGGGCGCCGGTGATCAGTTCGGGTACCCGGGAGCCGATGAGCGTGAGCACCGGCAGCATGCCGGAGCGGAACGCGTGCTTCAGGAGCACGGTCCGCTCGGCGAGACCGCGGGCACGGGCGCCCCTGACCGGGTCGTCGCCGAGTGCGTCGCCCACGCCCTGGCGTACGTACAGGACGAACCAGGGCAGCTGCGAGACGGCGAGCACGCCGGCGGGCAGCACGAGGTGCCGGGTCACCTGCCCGGCCGTCACGGCCACGCTGGAGGTGTCGGTGAGCCCGCCCGCGGGCAGCACGCCCAGTTCGAGGGCGAAGAACCACACGGCGAGCAGGCCGAGCCAGAACGGCGGCGCGGCCTCCAGGGTGTAGGCGAGGGAGGTCACGCAGCGGTCGAGCCAGCCGCCGGGGCGGCGGGCGGCGAGTACGCCGAGTGCGGAGCCCACGAGGACGGCGAGGACGAACGCCGTCGCGGCGAGCAGCACGGACCAGCCGACGCGTTCACCGATGGCGTCCGCGACGGGCTGGCGCAGCGTGCTGGAGTCCCCGAGGTCGCCGTGCAGGGCGGCGGTGAGCCAGTCCCACCAGCGGGATACCAGCGGTTCGTCGACGCCGAGGTTGGCGCGGAGCTGGTCCAGGTTCTCCTGGGAGGAGGTGAGCCCGGCGGTGCCCGCGTACGCCTTGACGGGGTCGAAGGGCGAGGCCTCCGCGACGGCGAAGACGCCGAAGGTGACGACGAGCAGGACGGGGACGGCGAACGCCGCCCGCCGTCCCACGAGCCGCGCCATCGGGCCCCAGGGCAGCCGCCCGGTCACTTCTTCGGCTGCCAGTCCTCGACGTTCCACCAGGGTCCCGAGGCGAGGCCGTGGTCGTGCGGCTCCACCTGGGTGGAGAGGTCGCCGTAGGACTTGTTCACGACGTACAGGTGGTCGATGTGGGTGAGGAAGGTGTAGCCCGGGTTCTGCACCAGTTCGCGCTGGACGGTGTCGTAGGCGGCCTGCCGCTTCGCGTGGTCGCCGCTCCTGCGGGCGTCCTCCAGGGCCTTGTCGACCTCGGGGTTGTCGTAGTGCGCCATGTTGTTGAAGCCGTCACCGGCGAGGGAGGACTTCAGGAGCGTGTACTGGTCGAAGTCGGGGTCGGCCGGGGAGCCGCCGCCCGCGAGGACCGCGTCCTTGGGCATCCGGGGCTCGATGACCTCCCAGGTGCCGGACTGCACCTCGACCTCGATGCCGAGCTTCTTGGCGTCGGAGGCGTAGGCGAGCGCGTGGTCCTGGCGGAGCTTGTCGCCGGAGAGGTACCAGAGCGGGAACTGCGCCCGGACGCCGTCCTTCTCGCGGATGCCGCCCTTGCCGGGCTTCCAGCCGGCGTCGTCGAGGATCTTCTTGGCCTTCGCCGCGTCGAACCGGCGCTCGGTGCCCTCGGTGAACCAGGGGCTGTCCGTCGGGACCGGGCCGTAGGCCTCCTTGCCCGCGCCCTCCAGGATGGAGTCGACCATGGCCTTGCGGTCGACGCCGACGTCGAGCGCGCGCCGCACGGCGGTGTCGCCCGCGACCTTGTTGCCGGTCGGCAGGGTCACGACGCGGTAGTCGAACGTCTTGGCGGCGTACGTCTTCTTGTCCGCGTCGGACGTGAAGGTCTTGGCGAGGTTCGGCGGCAGGATGGCGCCGTCCAGGTCGCCGGTGCGCAGGCGGGTGGCGCGCAGGTCGTCGTCCTTGACGATCGCCATCGTGAAGTTCTTGATCTTCGGCGCGCCGCCCCAGTAGTCCGGGTTGGCCTTGAAGACGAGCTTCTCGCCCTTGGACCACTTCACCAGCTCGTAGGGCCCGGTGCCGATCGGCTCGGTGGTGAAGGCGCCGCTGTTCACGTCCTGCTTGCCCGCGACGTGCTGGGGCGCGATGGGCAGGACGGTGCGCTCGGCGAACGGGGCGTAGGGGTACTTGAGGTGGAAGACGACGGTGTCGTCGCCCTTGGCCTCGACGCTCTTGACGGCGTCCAGCTCGGTCTTGGAGGCGTTGTTGGTCTTCTTGTCGAGGATCGTCTCGTACGTGAAGACGACGTCCTTGGCCGTGAACGGCTTGCCGTCGCTGAACTTGACGTCCTTGCGCAGCTCGTAGGTGTAGGTCGTGCCGTCGTCGCCGACCTTCGGCAGCTTCGCGGCGAGCGCGGGCTTGAGCTCCATGTCCGCGTCGTGCGTGAGCAGACCGTCGAAGATCTTGGAGTTGCCGTCCTTGCCGTAGCCGAGGAGCGGGCTGAGGGTCTCGGGTTCGTACGCGATGCCGACGACCGCCGACGTACCGGAGCCGCCCTTGCCGTCGTCCGGTGACGAACAGGCCGACGCGGCGACCGCCAGTGCGGCGGTCGCCGCGACCGCGCCCGTGGTCCGTATGGATCGGGCCCTCATGCTCCACACCCCTACTGAAGATCAAACCTTCTTGCGAACAGCTCGCAATTATGCCTCATGTAATGGGTGCGGGAGGGAGGGGTGTCCTACGACTTGCGGAGCAGGCCCAGGTCAGGGCGGTGCGGAAGGGGCGTGGGGGCCTCAGGGTGCAGGCAGCGCGACCAGCTCCGCGAGGGCCTCCTTGTGCTGTCCGGCCGTGCCGAGCCCGATCGAGTCGGCCTTGGCGCGCTTGAGGTAGAGGTGGACGGGGTGCTCCCAGGTCATGCCGATGCCGCCGTGCAGCTGGAGCGCCTCCTCGGCGGCGCGCACCGCCACGGGGGCGGCGTACGCCTGCGCGACGGACGCCGCGAGGTTCGGCTCGTCGCTGCCGGTGGCGAGGGCGTCGGCGGCGTGCCGGGCGGCGGCGCGGGTGTTCACCACGTCGAGCCAGCTCTTGGCGAGCCGGTGCTTGAGCGCCTGGAAGGAGCCGACGGGCCGGTTGAACTGGTGCCGCTCCTTGGTGTACCGGACGGTCTGCGCCAGGCACCATTCGGCGATGCCGAGTTGCTCGGAGGCGAGCAGCCCGGCCCCGGCGCGCAGACCGAGGCGCACCGGGGTGTCCGCGCCCGCCGCGAGCCGCCGGGCCGGGGCCCCGTCGAAGGTGACCGCGGCCAGTGGACGGGTGCGGTCCAGGGACGTCCGCGGGGTGACGGTGACGCCGTCGCGGCCGGTTTCGGCGGCGAACAGGCCCTCGGCGGTCGGGACGAGCAGGATGTCGGCGACCGCCGCGTCGGCGACCCCGGTGACCTCGCCGTGCAGCGCCCCGCCCACGTACCGCACCGGCGCGCGGGTGCCACCCGGCGCGGTGGCGAACGGCACCGCGAGCACGGCGACCGTGCGGCCGGACGCCAGGGCGGCGAGCAGTTCGGCGGCGTCGTCCGGGCAGGCGAGCAGCGTCTCGGTGGCGATGACGGCGCTCGTCAGGAACGGCACCGGCGCCACCGTCCGGCCGAGTTCCTCGAGGACGACGGCGGCCTCCCGGTGCGTGGCGCCCTGTCCGCCGTGGGACTCGGGCACGAGCAGCCCGGCGAGGCCCATGCCCTCGGCGAGCATCTTCCACAGCTCGCGGTCGTGCGGCTGCTCCGACTCGGTGCGGGCGAGGACGGTGGCCGCGTCGCAGCGGTCGGCGAGCAGGGAGCGCACGGCGGACCGCAGCGCTTCCTCCTCCTCGGTGTAGAGCAGGTTGGTCTGTGCGGGCTCCACCGTCATCGGGTCAGGTCCTTCCAGGCGACGTCCTTGTCGGTACGCGGTTCCTGCGGCAGGCCGAGTACGCGCTCGGCGACGATGTTCAGGAGCACCTCGCTGGTGCCGCCCTCGATGCTGTTGCCCTTGGCACGCAGGTAGCGGTAGCCGGCCTCGCGTCCGGTGAAGTCGACGAGGTCGGGCCTGCGCATCGTCCAGTCGTCGTACAGCAGGCCCTCGTCGCCGAGGAGTTCCACCTCGAGGCCGCTGATCTCCTGGTTGAGCCGGGCGAAGCCGAGCTTCATGCCGGAGCCCTCGGGTCCCGGCTGTCCCGCGACGAGCTGCTGGCGCAGCCGTTCGCCGGTGATCCTGGCGACCTCCGCCTCCACCCAGAGCGTCAGGAGGCGCTGGTGCAGGTCGTGGGTGCGCAGTTCGGGGCGCTCGCGCCAGGCCCGCGCGACCGGGGCGATCATGCCGCCCTCGCGCGGGATCCGCATGCCGCCGATGGAAACGCGCTCGTTCATGAGGGTGGTCTGCGCGACCTTCCAGCCGTCGCCGACCGGGCCGAGGCGGTGGCTGTCGGGGATGCGCACGCCGGTGAGGAAGACCTCGTTGAACTCGGCCTCGCCGGTGATCTGGCGCAGCGGCCGCACCTCGACGCCCGGGTCGGTCATGTCGCAGAGGAAGTACGTGATGCCGCGGTGCTTGGGCAGCCCGGGGTCGGTGCGGGCGATGAGGATGCCCCAGCGTGCGGTGTGCGCGCTGGACGTCCACACCTTCTGCCCGTCCACGATCCAGTCGTCGCCGTCACGGACGGCGCGGGTGCCGAGCGCCGCGAGGTCCGATCCGGCGCCCGGCTCGCTGAACAGCTGGCACCACACCTCGTCGCCGATCCACAGCGGCCGCAGCAGGCGGCGCTTCTGCTCGTCGGTGCCGAAGGCCAGGATGGTGGGGGCGGCCATGCCGAGGCCGATGCCGATGCGGCGCGGGTCGTTGTCGGGCGCGCCCGCCGCCTCGAGCTCGGCGTCCACCACGGCCTGGAGCGAGCGCGGGGCGCCGAGACCGCCGAGGCCCTCGGGGTAGTGGACCCAGGCGAGCCCGGCGTCGAAGCGCGCCCCGAGGAACGCGGTGCGTCCGGTGGTCGCGACCGGGTGCGCCGCGAGCAGGTCGCGGGTGCGGCGGCGGAGTTCGGCGGCGCCGGTCACGCGGCGGCCTCCTCGGTGAGCGCGGGCAGGACGGCCACACGGCCCGTGGTGGTCCCGTCGGCGACGCGCTGCACGGCCTTAGCGGCCCCGCCGAGCGGCACGCGCTCGCTGATCAGCGGCTTGATGGCGCCCTTGGCGGCGAGCTGACCGAGGTGGTCGTGGCACTCCAGGACCGCGCGGGGGTCCTTGGTGTTGTACAGGCCCCAGTGCAGCCCGAGGATCGAGTAGTTCTTCACCAGGGCGTGGTTCAGGGCGGGCGTCGGGACGGTGCCGCTCGCGAAGCCGACGACGAGGATGCGGCCCTCGAAGGCCACGCACTTCGCGGACTTGGTGTAGGCGTCGCCGCCCACGGGGTCGAAGACGACGTCGGCGCCGCGGCCGCCGGTGGCCTCCTTCACGGCGCCCACGATGTCGTCCGCGAGCCGGTCCACGACCAGGTCGCAGCCGAGCCGCCGGGCGACCTCGGCCTTCTCGGCGCCGCCGACCACACCGATGACGGTGGCGCCCGCGGCCTTGCCGAGCTGCACCGCCGCGCTGCCGACGCCGCCCGCCGCCGCGTGCACGAGCAGGGTCTCGCCCGCGGTGAGCCGCGCCCGCCGGTGCAGGCCGAACCAGCCGGTCTGGTAGCCGATGTGCAGGGTCGCGGCCTCCGCGTCGTCCAGGGCCTGCGGCGCGGGCAGCAGGGCCGCGGCGTCCGCGAGGGCGTACTCGGCGAAGCCGCCGTGCGGCAGGGCCGGGGTGGCGATGACGCGCCGTCCGTCCTCGGTCTCGCCGCAGATCTCCACGCCGGGCGTGAACGGCAGCGGCGGGGTGATCTGGTACTGGCCGCGGCACAGCAGCGCGTCCGGGAAGTTGACGCTCGCGGCGCGGACCCTCAGGAGCACCTGGCCCGCGCCGGGCTTCGGCAGGTCCCCCTCTTCGAGCCGCATCACCTCACCGGGCTCGCCGTTGCGGTGTACGTGCCATGCGCGCATGCGGGGCCTCCACGCTGTAGTCGACCGTGCTCCGGACGCATACTAAGCGGTCGCTTGCCCAAAGGGGAACCGTGCGCGGGGGGAGGGTCCCGATCCCGCCACCCGCCCCGTCACTCCTCCTGGCCGCGCTTGGCCGCGGGCCGCGCGCGTACGTGCATCCGCTCCCCCTGCGGCCCGAACAGGCTGAGGAACTCCACCGGCCCGTCCCCCGCGGACCCGAACCAGTGCGGCACCCGGGTGTCGAACTCCGCGGCCTCGCCGGGGCCGAGCACCACGTCGTGCTCGGCGAGCACCAGACGCAGCCTCCCGGAGAGGATGTACAGCCACTCGTACCCCTCGTGGGTCCTGGGGTCGGGCTCGGCGGAGCGGGCGGGCTCGATGACCTTGTACGCCTGGAGCCCGCCGGGCTGCCGGGTCAGCGGCACCATCGTGCGCCCGTGCCGGACGATGGGCTTGGCCCGCACCCGGGGGTCGCCCACCGGGGGCGCGCCGACGAGCTCGTCGAGGGGCACCTGATGTGCCCGGGCGATGGGCAGCAGCAGTTCGAGGCTCGGCTTGCGGCCCCCCGATTCGAGCCGCGACAGCGTACTGACGGAGATCCCGGTCGCGGCGGAGAGCCCCGCGAGGGTGGCCCCCCGCTCCTTGCGGATCTTTCGGAGCCGGGGCCCGACGGCGGTGAGCACCTTGTCGGTCCCACCGTCGCCGGGCAGGTCGTCGGGGCTGAGGTTCTTGTCGGCGCTTCCCATGCCCCCATTGCAGTTTCAGCAACCGCACATGTCAATCCAGCACGGCAAGCGCGCAGCAGGGGATTCCTGCTCCGGGGCGCGGCCCCATGACCCCCCGCACGCCTACCTCCCGAACACCTCGAAGGCCACCGCGGGAGTCCCCCCGAACCGGGGGGCGAGCTGCTCGGCGTACCCGGCGAGGAACGTACGGCAGTACGTCTCGGGGTCCTCGTCGGTCAGCGCCGCAAGATACGCCCGGTGCTCCAGCAGGGACCGGATGCCCCGCTCGAGACCGGCGGTGGCGTCCACCGCGTGGGTGGGGGTGTCGGTGCCGGCCACGGCCACCCACCGCACCCCGTCCCAGGGTTCGAGCCCCTGCTCGGTCAGCTCGGGGAAGATCCACCGGTTGCCCGCGTCCGACGCGGCGTCGAGCGTCGCCCGCCCGACGGCGACGTGGTCCGGGGTGTTCCAGGCGACGCCGCCCCAGGTGTCGCGGTGGTTGAGGGTGATGACGAGCTCGGGCCGGTGCCTGCGGACGGCGGCGGCGATGTCGCGGCGCAGCGCCGTGCCGTACTCGATCACGCCGTCGCGGTGGTCGAGGAACTCCACGGTGCCGACGCCGACGACGGCGGCGCTCGCCCGCTGCTCCCGCTCGCGCAGCGGCCCCGCCTCGGCGGGCGCGAGGGTGTCGATGCCCGCCTCGCCGCGGGTCGCGAGGAGGTAGGCGACCTCGCGCCCCGCGTCGGTCCACGTGGCGACGGCGCCCGCGCAGCCGTACTCCAGGTCGTCCGGGTGGGCGACGACGGCGAGCGCCCGCTGCCAGTCCTCGGGCATGGGGGCGAGCTGGGCGGGCGCCGCGGCACTGTTCTGCTGGTCGGTCATGGGCGGCAGCCTAGGGCGTACGGGGTGCCCGCCGCCCGGGACCGGTCAGAGTTCGCCGCGCGCCAGACCGAGCAGCCGGTCGAGGACCCGGGAGCCACCGGCCCGCAGCCCGTCGTGTTCGAACTCGTCCGTCACCCAGGTCCGAAGACCGCGGATCGTGCGGGCGGTGCGCAGGGAGTGCGCGGTGTCGACGTACATGTCGTCGTGGTAGACGGCCGCGGCCACGGGGACCTCGTTGGCGGCGAGGCGCGCGGGGTCGTACAGCCCGGGCCAGTCGGTGCGTTCGGCGATCAGGTCGGCCGTCTCGCGCAGCGGGCGCAGGGCCGGGTCGCAGTCGAACATCCAGCGCTGCACGGCCTCGCCGGTGAACAGGGGCGCGGTGCCGTCGGCGAGGCTCTTGCCCGCGTCGAAGCGCGGGAACTCGGCCCGCACGCGCTCCGCCGACCAGGCGGTGGGCCGCCCGTCCTGGGCGTAGATCGCCTCGTGCAGGACGGCGTACAGCGGCGCGGACGCGTACGACAGGATCGCCTGGGCGGCCTCCTGGAAGGCGTCCGACAGGGCGTGGCCCGCCGGGGTCCGCACGAAGGCGTCCTCCAGGAGGTAGTGCAGGCGGTGGCTGCCGTCGCCGGTGCCGAGCAGGATGCCGAGGGACTGGAAGGCCTCGGGGGTGAGGCGGTAGCCGCCGGGGAGCACGGGCTCGTGCTCGGCCGCGTACTCCACGACGCGGGCGGCGCGCTCGGCGTCCTGCGGGTAACGCGCGTAGTGCGCGAGGGTCTTGCGCTCCATGCGGGGGTACGCGGCGCGGTACACGTCGTCCGCGTGCCCGTCGAGCGAGGGCAGGCCACCGGTGATCAGGGCGGTCGCGAGCCCCTCGGGCGCGGTCGACAGATAGTGCGTGGCGCAGAAGCCGCCGAAGCTCTGGCCGAGGACCGTCCACGGCGCGCCACCGGTCACCTCGGTGCGGATCGCCTCGCAGTCGCGCACGATCGCGTCCGCGCGGAAGTGGCCGAGGTAGGCGGCCTGTTCGCGCGGGCCGCCGCGCAGGGGCAGCGTCTGCCGGTTGGCGGGCGTGGAGCTGCCGGTGCCGCGCTGGTCGAGCAGCAGCACCCGGTAGTCGCGCAGGGCGCGGCCGAGCCAGGCCTGCTTGCCGCTGAAGCGCTGCGCGCCGAAGCCGGGGCCGCCCTGGAGGTACACCAGCCACGGCAGTCCGGCGTCCGCGCGGCCCGCGGCGACACACTCCCGCGCGAACAGCTCGATCCGCTCACCGTCCGGCACACCGTGATCCAACGGCACACTGAACCAGCGGTCGGTGAGCACGACTCCGGGCTGACGGTACGACTCGCTCAAGCCAACTCCTAGGCAGGGGGTATCGGCCCGTCCGGCGTTCGAGGACGGACCCTCGGGGCGGCGGGGGTCCCCCGCGGCGCCTTCGCCAGATTACGCTGCGGGCACGGGCACCCGATGATCGACAGGAGGCACCGGCGATGCGCATCGCGCTGTTCCTGACGTGCGTCAACGACACGCTGTACCCCGGCACGGGCCGCGCCGTGGTGAAGCTCCTGACCAGACTGGGTGTGGACGTGGACTTCCCGGCGGCGCAGACCTGTTGCGGGCAGGCGCACTACAACACCGGGTACCGGCACCGGGCCGAGCCGCTCGCCCGGCACTTCTGCGAGGTCTTCGGTGCGTACGAGGCCGTCGTGACGCCGTCGGGATCGTGCGGGGCGATGGTGCGCGAGCTGTATCCGCGGATGGGAGAGCGGGCCCGCGCGGAGGGCCGGGGAGACACGCTGGCCCGCGCTCTCGCCCCCGTGGTGCCGAAGACGTACGAGCTGACGGAGTTCCTGATCGACGTGCTCGGCGTGACCGACGTCGGCGCGTACTTCCCGCACTCCGTCACCTACCACCCCACCTGCCACGGTCTGCGCTCCCTCGGCCTCGGCGACCGGCCGGGGCGCCTGCTCTCCGCGGTGCGGGGACTGACCCTCGCCGAGCTGCCCGGCGCCGAGGAGTGCTGCGGCTTCGGCGGCACGTTCGCCGTGAAGAACGCCGCCGTGTCGGCGGCGATGGGCGCCGACAAGGTGCGCGGCGCCGAGTCGACGGGCGCGGAGTTCCTGTGCGCGGCGGACAACTCCTGCCTGATGCACATCGGCGGCACGATGAGCCGGCTGCGTACGCGGATGCGGCCCGTGCACATCGCCGAGATCCTGGCCTCCACGCGGGCGGAGCCCTGGCGGTGAGGGGCCCCGAGAACGAGGGAGAGCGAGGACGAGGGGGAACGAGGAGCCCCGGACGTGAGCGGACTCGGGGAGCCGAGGTCATGGGCGGGACGTTCGTGGGGATGCCGGCCTTCCCCGAGGCGGCGCGCGAGGCCGTCGGCGACGCCACCCTGCGCGCCAACCTCCGCCACGCCACCCACACCATCCGTGACAAACGCGCGAGGGCCGTCGCCGAACTCGACGACTGGGCGCGGCTCCGCGAGGCGGGCAAGCAGATCAAGGACCACACCCTGCGCCACCTCGGCCGCTGTCTGGAGCAGTTGGAGGAGGCCGTCACGGCGGCGGGCGGCACCGTCCACTGGGCCGCCGACGCCGACGAGGCCAACCGCATCGTGACCGGTCTGGTCGAGGCCACCGGTGAACGCGAGGTCGTCAAGGTCAAGTCGATGGCCACCCAGGAGATCGGCCTCAACGAGGCCCTGGCCACCGCGGGCATCCGCGCCTACGAGACCGACCTCGCGGAGCTGATCGTGCAGCTCGGCGACGACCGGCCCTCGCACATCCTCGTCCCCGCCATCCACCGCAACCGCGCCGAGATCCGCGACGTCTTCCGCGCGGAGATGGCCCGGTGGGGCCGCCCCGCCCCCGAGGGCCTCACCGACACGCCGGCCGATCTCGCCGAGGCGGCCCGGCTGCACCTGCGGGAGAAGTTCCTGCGCGCCAGGGTCGGCATCTCCGGCGCGAACTTCATGGTCGCCGAGACGGGCACCCTGGTGGTCGTGGAGTCCGAGGGCAACGGCCGGATGTGTCTGACGCTGCCCGAGACCCTGATCTCCGTCGTCGGCATCGAGAAGACGGTGCCGACGTGGCGGGACCTGGAGGTGTTCCTCCAGACGCTGCCGCGCTCCTCGACGGCCGAGCGCATGAACCCGTACACCTCGACGTGGACCGGGACCACGGACGGCGACGGGCCGCGCGCCTTCCACCTCGTCCTGCTCGACAACGGCCGCACCGACACCCTCGCCGACGAGGTGGGCCGGCAGGCGCTGCGCTGCATCCGCTGCTCGGCGTGCCTGAACGTGTGCCCCGTCTACGAGCGCGCGGGCGGGCACGCGTACGGCTCGGTCTACCCCGGGCCCATCGGCGCCGTCCTCGGCCCGCAGCTGCGCGGCACGGGCACCGCGCTCGACGCCTCGCTCCCCTATGCCTCCAGCCTGTGCGGCGCCTGCTACGAGGTGTGCCCGGTCGCCATCGACATCCCGGAGGTCCTCGTGCACCTGCGGGAACGCGTGGTCCAGGGCGGTGAGTTCACCCGGCACGGCGCGAGGGTGACCCTCAGACCGGCGAGGGGGCACGCGGCCGAGCGGGCCGCCATGCGCGCGGCGGGCCTGGTGTTCGCCCGGCCGGGGCTGCTGCGGGCCGGTCAGCGCCTGGCCGCACGCACCCGCGGGGCGCACCCCCGGACGCTGCCGGGCCCCGGGCGGGCGTGGAGCGCGACCCGGGACCTGCCCGTGGTGCCGGAGGAGTCCTTCCGCGACTGGTGGCGGCGCACCCAAGAACGCACCGGACCCACCGGCGACCGGGAGGCCGGCGCGTGAGCAGCAGGGAGATCATTCTCGGGCGGATCGCCCGGGCCCTCGGGCCGGTCCCCGACGAGCCGTACGAGGCGGCCGTCGACCGCGGTTACGCGGACGCGCACGGCGACCTCACCACCGGGCGGACCGTCGACCTGCTCGCCGAGAACCTCGCCGACTACCGGGCCCTGGTGCACCGGACCGACCGCACGGGGCTGCCGGAGCTCCTGGCGCGGCTCCTGGCCGCGCGGGGCGCCCGAACCGTCCTGGTGCCGCCGGGGCTGCCGCCCGACTGGCTGGCCGCCGCCGATGCCGTGCGCGTCCCCGACCGCGCGGGGAGCACGCCCGCTCAGCTGGACCGGGCCGACAGCGTGGTCACCGGCTGCGCGGTCGCCGTCGCCGAGACCGGCACGATCGTCCTCGACGGCTCCCCCGACCAGGGGCGCCGCCGCATCACCCTCGTACCCGACCACCACATCTGCGTCGTCCGCGTGCCCGGCCAGGTCGTCGCCTCCGTACCGCGGGCACTACGACGACTCGACCCCGCGCGGCCGCTCACCTGGATCTCCGGCCCCTCCGCGACCAGCGACATCGAACTCGACCGCGTCGAGGGCGTGCACGGTCCGCGCACCCTGGAGGTCGTGCTCGTCGAGGGCCTCTGAAGCCCCTACCGAGCGTGTGCGGGGACGATCACGCGCGGTTAGCGTGAGGGGATGATCCGGTTCGAGCAGGTGACCAAGCGCTACCCGGACGGCACGACCGCCGTGGACGGCCTCTCCTTCGAGGTCGCCGAGGGCGAGCTCGTCACCCTCGTCGGCCCGTCCGGCTGCGGCAAGACGACCACCATGATGATGGTGAACCGTCTGGTCGAACCGACGTCGGGGCGCATCTACGTGGACGGCGAGGACATCGCCGGCGTCGACCCGGTGCGGCTGCGGCGCCGCATCGGCTACGTCATCCAGCAGGTCGGCCTCTTCCCGCACCGCACCGTCCTCGACAACACGGCGACCGTACCGTCCCTCGTCGGCTGGAAGCGGGCCAGGGCGCGGGAGCGCGCGGCCGAACTCCTCGACCTGGTGGGGCTCGACCCCAGGACGTACGGCCCTCGCTACCCCGAACAGCTCTCCGGCGGTCAGCGGCAGCGGGTCGGCGTGGCCCGCGCCCTCGCCGCCGACCCGCCGGTGCTCCTGATGGACGAACCCTTCGGCGCCGTGGACCCGGTGGTGCGGGAGCGGCTCCAGAACGAGTTCCTGAACCTCCAGCGCACCGTGCGCAAGACCGTCCTCATGGTCACGCACGACATCGAGGAGGCCGTGCGGCTCGGTGACCGCGTCGCCGTGTACGGGCGGGGCCGCATCGAGCAGTTCGACACCCCGGGCGCCGTCCTCGGCACGCCCGCGACGCCGTACGTGGCCGAGTTCGTGGGCGCGGACCGGGGCCTGAAGCGGCTCTCGGTGACCGCGATCGAGGCCGACGACCTGGAGCAGCCGCCCGTCGCCCGCCTGGACGAGTCCGCCGCGCGGGCCGCCGCCCGGCTGCGCGGGGACGACGCCCGCTGGGCGATGGTCCTGGACGCCGGTGGCGATCTGCACGGCTGGGTCGGCGTCGACGAGGTGGCGCTCGCCGGGGCGGACGCCACCGTCGGGGACCTGGCCCACCGCATGAACGCGTGGGTGCCCGTCGGCACCCCCCTGAAGCAGGCGTTCGGCGTGATGCTCCAGCACGACGCGGGCTGGGTCGCCGTCGTCGACGGCGCCCGCTTCGTCGGCGTCCTCACCCCGGCGAAGCTGCACGAGGCGCTGCGGCGGTCCGTGGACGCCGATGCCCACGGTGTGGGGCGCGGGGACGTGGAGTTCGATTCGGTGGCGGACGCCTAGGGCCTTTCCCGCGCGGGACTTCCGGCGTCAGAGCAGGCCCTTGTCCTGCAAGTACGTCTTCGCCACGTCCTTGGGCAGTCTGCGCCAGCTGTCCACCTGGCGGTTCAGGTCGGCCAGGTCCTCGGTGGTGAGGACGGTGTTGAGGCGGGACAGGGCGTGGGCGACGCCCTTGCCGCCCGCGCGGGAGCGGTTGACCACGGGGACGATGTGGTCGGCGTTCTGGAGGTGCTTGTCGTCGGCGAGGAGGACCAGGCCGAACTCGTCGAGGGTGGCGTCGGTCGTGGTGGTGAGGACCATCTGGTCCCGGCCGCTCTGGACGGCCTTCTTGGCCTGCGTGGTGCCGACGCCCTTGGGGTCCACGCCGGTCACGTCGATGCCGTACACCTTCTTCAGGCCGGGTTCGCAGTAGGGCCGCTGCACGCACTCGTCGCCCGCGGCGAGCCGTACCCGCAGACGGGACCTGCCGAGGTCGCTGAGGGTCTTCAGACGGTGCTCGCGCGCGTAGGAGGCGGCGACGGCGAACGCGTTCTGGTCCACGGCGCGGCCCGCGTCGAGGACGGTGAGGCCGCGCGGCGCGGCGAGGTCGCGCAGGGCCTTCATGGTGGCGGCGAGGTCGGGTGAGCCGACGGGCTTCGCGTCGGCGCCGTTGGCCTTGGCGTTGAGCCAGTCCGCGAAGGTCGCCGCGTACTCCGGGACGACGTCGATCTGCCCCGACTCCAGGGCCGGTTCGTAGAGCTCGCGGTTGGCGACGGTCAGGATCTCGGTGCCGTGGCCCGCCCTGTCCAGGAGCAGGGCGTACATCTGCGCCAGCAGGTCGCTCTCGGTGAAGCCCGCGGAGCCCACGACGAGGTGCTCGCTGTCGCCGGGCGGCGCGGTGACCTCGCCCCGGTTCTCCAGGGAAGGACCCGAGCCGCAGCCCGCGGCGAGCAGGGCGAGGGCGGCGGCGAGCACGCCGTTCCTGGCGCGCCGGGCCCCGCGTCCACGCCAGGACCCGCGTCGTCGGGTGCGCATCCCGCTCACCCCTTCCCGTGCCGGCGGGCCCGCCCGGGCGCGAGCCGCTCCGCGATCTCGAACAGGCCCTCCACGAGCAGCGCGAACACCGCCACGAGCACCGCGCCCGCCACCACCTGCGGCGTGCTGGCCAGGTTGAAGCCCGCCGTGATGATCCGGCCGAGGCCACCGCCGCCCGCCAGTGCCGCGATGGTCGCGGTGGCGACGAGCTGGACGGCGGCGAGCCGCACCCCGCTCATGATCAGAGGCAGGGCGAGCGGCGCCTCCACCCGCCACAGGAGCTGCGGCCCCGTCATGCCCATGCCCCGCGCGGCCTGTACGACGCCGCGGTCGACGCCGCGCACGCCCACGTACGCGTTGGTGAGCAGCGGCGGCACGGCGAACAGGACGAGGGCGACGACGGTGGGGCCCTCGCCCCACTTGCCGAGGGGGGTCAGGAGCAGGAGCACGAGCACCGCGAAGGTCGGTACGGCGCGGCCGACGTTGGAGATGTTCACCGCGAGCGCGCCGCCCCTGCCGAGGTGGCCGAGGACCAGCGCGACGGGCAGCGCGACGAGGCAGCTGATGAGCAGGCACACCGCGGTGAGGACGAGGTGCTGGGTGAGCCGCTGCCAGATGCCGCCGTCGCCCGCCCAGTGCGCGGAGTCGGCGAGCCAGTCCCAGGCGTCGGAGAGGATCTTCATGGGCGGGCCGTCCCGCCGCGGACCTTCTTGGGCGGGCCGTCCCGCCGCGGATCGTCGTGAGCGGGCGTCCCGCCGCGGATCGTCATGAGTGCGCCGCCCTCGTCCACGGCGTGAGCAGGCGTTGCACGCCGAGCAGCAGCAGGTCGGCGAGGACGGCGACGACCACGCAGAGCACGGAGGCGGTGAGGACCTGGGCCTTGAAGTAGGTGTTCATGCCGGAGTAGATGAGGTTGCCGAGTCCGCCGAAGCCGACGATCGCCCCGACGGTGGCCAGCGAGACGGCCGAGACGGTGGCGATGCGCAGGCCCGCCATGGCCGCGGGCAGGGCGAGCGGCAGCTCGACGGTCAGGAGCAGCCTGATCGGGCCGTAGCCCATGCCGCGGGCGGCCTGCCGGGTCTCCTCGGGCACCGCGCGGAGGCCCGCGAGGATGTTGCGGACGAGCAGCGTCAGCGAGTACAGCACGAGGCCCGCGACGACCAGCGTCGAGGACAGGCCGTAGACCGGGAGCAGCAGCGAGTACATCGCGAGTGAGGGGATCGTGTACAGGATCGTGGTGAGGGCGAGGACCGGCCCCGCCGCGAGGCCCCAGCGGCGCGCGAGCACGGCGAGGGGCAGGGCGATCGCGAGGGCGAGGACCACGGAGAGCGCGGTCAGCTCCAGGTGTTGCAGCACGGCGTCGACCAGGATGTCGCGGCGGGTGCTCAGATATGTGCCACAGATCCACTCGTTGCGCGCGAGGCAGTCGTCCGGAGGCGCGGTCACCCGTCCATTCCAGCGGGCCCGGCGCGAGGCGGCACGTGGTGGTGGCCCGTACGGGGACACTTCGGGCGCCCGGACCCTCCGTCCGGCGGGGGCGGGGTCTGTCGCCGGGGCGCTCGCCCGTCCTATGGACTCCGAGGGCAGTGTCTACGCAGCCGAGGTCTCCTATGTCGAGGTCGGCAGCAAGCTGACGCCGCCGCGCGAGCTGGTGAGCCTGCGCAAGTGGCGGCGTGTGCGGGGCGACGCCGACACGCGGGGATGACCCCGACAGGCGGGGTCGACGCCTACACGCGAGGGTGACGCGGCACGCGAGGGTGACGCCCGCACGGGTCGTGGCGCCGCCCCGAAGGGGTCCCCGGGGTTCGGACCCGCTCCCGCCGCGCCCGCGGGTCAGGAACCGCCGCCCGGGCGGGGGGCGTGGGCGGCGAAGGGGCCCCCGGTGCCGAAGGCCGCCGCCGCGAAGCGTTCGCCCATGCGGTGGTGTGTGGTCGCGTCGGGGTGCAGGGCGTCGGGCAGCGGCAGTTCCGCACAGTCGCTCTCGCCGTACAGCTCACGGCCGTCGAGGTAGTGCACGTTCGGGTCCTGCTCCGCCCGCTGCCGGACGATGCGGGCCAGCTCCTCGCGGATGACGGTCAGGGTCAGCTTCCCGCTCGCGCGCTCCGCGGGGTCGCCCGCGGCCGTGAAGCGCAGGCGCCCCTCGCTCAGCGCGCTGAAGTCCGGCGCGCTGGGGCCCGGTGTGTCCTCGTGGATCGGGCACAGGATGGGTGACACGACCAGGAGCGGCACGGTGGGGTGGCCCTCGCGGACGGTGTCGAGGAAGCCGTGCACGGCCGGGGTGAAGGCGCGCAGGCGCATCAGGTCCGTGTTGACCACGTTGATGCCCAGCTTGACGCTGATCAGGTCGGCGGGCGTGTCCCGCAGGGCGCGGGCGGTGAAGGGGTCCAGGAGCGCGCTGCCGCCGAAACCCAGGTTGACGAGGTCCACTCCGGCGAGCGCGGCGGCGCGTGCGGGCCAGGTGCCGGTGGGGGTCGCGGCGTCGGAGCCCTGACTGATCGAACTGCCGTGGTGCAGCCACACCGTGCGGCCGCGGTCGGGCACCGGTGCCACGGGCGCGTCGGTGCGCAGAGCGACCAGTTCGGTGGTCTCGTTGTGCGGCAGCCAGATCTCCACGTCCTTGACCCGGCCGGGCAGGCCGGTGAAGCGGACGGTACCCGGCTCGCCGGGCGTGTGCTCCGCGGTGCCCGCGGTCATGTCGATGGTCAGCGTGTTGCCGCCGGCCACGCGGGCCCGCGCGGTCAGGGTTCCGTCTGGGCAGCGTGTCCAGTTCGACGGTGGTGGCGCGGGTGCGCAGCGCGAGGCGGACACCGGCGGGCTGGGACTCGGCCAGGGCGAGTTGCCCGTCGGAGCACTGGGCGCGGGCCCGCGCGGGCAGCCGGTGCGGCAGCACGCCGAGCGCGGTCCGCTCCAGTTCCAGGGCGCCGCGCAGGAGGTCGGCGGTGAGGGGTGTGGTGTGCAGCATGGTGGCAACCTGCCGATCGGGCTCGGGACGGTGGTCAGGGCGTCGTCGGCCAGTTCCGCAGCAGCGCGTCCAGCGCGTCCACGATCCGGGTCCAGGACTCCTGCGAGTCGGGGGCACTGTGGCTGAAGCCGCCCGCGGACTCCAGGCTGACGTAGCCGTGGAAGACGCTGCCGAGGAGCCGGACCGCGTGTGTCTGTTCGGGTTCCGCCAGGTCGTAGCCGCGCAGGAGCGCGCGGGTCATCCGCGCGTGCCGGACACCGGCGCTCGCCGCCGCGGTCCTGGGGTCCAGGGGCAGCCGGGCGGCGGTGTACCGGCCGGGGTGCTCGCGGGCGTAGTCGCGGTAGACGTCGGCGAAGGCGGCGAGCGCGTCCTTGCCCGCCCGGCCGGCGATGGCGGCGGCGCACCGGTCGGCGAGCTCCTCCAGGGCCAGCAGGGCGATCCTCGTCCTGAGGTCGTGGGAGTTGCGCACGTGCGAGTACAGGCTCGCGGCCTTCACGTCGAAGTGCCTGGCGAGCGCCGAGACGGTCACCTGGTCGAAGCCGACCTCGTCGGCCAGCTCCGCCCCGGCCCGGGTCAGCCGCTCCGCGGTGAGTCCTGCGCGTGCCATGTCCGCCCTCTCCCTGTCCTGAAGCCATTATGCGTTTACCTAAACCCTTTAGGCAAATGACTTAGTCAGTTAGCCAGGATGCTCGTGTGCGGACACACGGAAGAGGGGCCCTCCGGGAGGACCCCTCTTCCGTACGTGACTGTTCGCCCGGCGCTCAGACCGCCACGGCGGGGTACGTCGGGTACTCGACCCCCGAGACGTGCTGGACGACGCGGATGACCTGGCAGGAGTAGCCGAACTCGTTGTCGTACCAGAGGTAGAGGATCGCGTTGTCGCCGTCGACCTTGGTGGCGCCCGCGTCCACGATCGACGCGTGCCGGGAGCCGACGAAGTCCATGGAGACGGCGTCGGGCGCGGTGGTGAAGTCGATCTGGCGCTTCAGGGGGGAGTTCAGCGAGACGTCGCGGAGGTGGTCGAGCACCTCCTCGCGGGTGGTCTCGCGGCCCAGGCGCAGGCTCAGGATGGCGATCGACACGTCCGGGACGGGCACGCGGATCGAGCTGCCCGTGATGGGGGCCTTCAGATCCGGCAGGGCCTTGGCGACCGCGGAGGCGGCACCGGTCTCGGTGATCACCATGTTGAGCGGCGCCGAGCGGCCGCGGCGGTCGGCCTTGTGGTAGTTGTCCAGGAGGTTCTGGTCGTTGGTGAACGAGTGGACGGTCTCCACGTGACCGCGCAGCACGCCGTACTCGTCGTCCATGGCCTTCAGCGGCGGGACGATGGCGTTGGTGGTGCAGGAGGCGCAGGACAGGATCTGCTCGTCCGGCTTGATCGTGTCGTGGTTGACGCCGTGCACGATGTTCGGGACGTCGCCCTTGCCCGGCGCGGTCAGGACGACCTTGTCGACGCCGGGGCGCAGGTGCTGCGAGAGGCCCTCGCGGTCGCGCCACTTGCCGGTGTTGTCGATGAGGATGGCGTCCTTGATGCCGTACGCGGTGTAGTCGACCTCGGACGGGTCGTTCGCGTAGATCACCTTGATGGCGTTGCCGTTGGCGACGATGGTGTTGGTCGCCTCGTCCACGGTGATGGTGCCCTGGAACTGGCCGTGGATGGAGTCGCGGCGCAGCAGCGAGGCGCGCTTGACGAGGTCCTCGGCGCCCCGGCCGCCGCCCTGGCGGACGACGATGGCGCGCAGCCGCAGACCGTTGCCGGACCCGGCCTTCTCGATCAGGAGGCGGGCGACGAGGCGGCCGATGCGGCCGAAGCCGTAGAGGACGACGTCGCGGCCCGCGGCGCGCTCGATCTTGTTGGCACCGGTGGCGCCCGCGACGGCCTCCGCGGTGAACTCCGCCACCGACAGACCGCGGTCGTCGGCCCGGTACGTCGCGGCGAGCATGCCGATGTCGATCTGGGAGGGGCCGAGGTCGAGCGCGGTGAGCGCCTCCAGGAAGGGCAGTGTCTCCGTGACCGACAGCTCCGCGCCCGCGATCTGCCGGGCGAAGCGGTGGGTCTTGAGGATGCTGACCACCGACTTGTTCACCAGGGAGCGGCTGTGCAGCAGGACCGTGACGTCCCGCTCGCGGTGCAGCTTCCCGATGATCGGGATCATCGACTCCGCGATTTCCTCGCGGTGCTTCCAATTGGTGAACGAGTCGTCATTGACAGTCACAGGAGTATCTTTCGAGCTAGGCGGCGCTCATATGCTAACCCCACTGCTTTCCGGGCCTTCAACGGGTGCCCCGGTTCCTGCGTGGGCCCGCTCCTCGGCGGGTACGCGGCAGGCCCCGCGTTGCGCGGCGGCGCACCCGGGGCCAAGGTCGTAGTCAGGCGCACAAGGAGGCCAGAGGCATGCCCATCGCAACGGTGAACCCGGCGACCGGTGAGACCGAGCGGACCTTCGAACCGCTCGGCGCCAAGGAGATCGAGGAGTGCCTGGCCCGCGCGGCGGCGGCCTTCGAGCACTTCCGCACCACCCCCTTCTCCGAGCGCGCGGCCCTGCTGCGCCGCGCGGCCGACCTCCTCGACGAGGACACCGAGGACGTCGCGAGGACCATCACCACGGAGATGGGCAAACCCCTGGCCGCGGCCCGGGCGGAGGCGGGCAAGTGCGCGAAGGCCATGCGCTGGTACGCGGAGCACGCCGAGGGGCTGCTGGCCGACGAGCACCCCGACGAGGGCGACGTACGCGACTCCGGCGGGGCCCGCGCCTTCGTGCGCCACCGCCCGCTCGGCGTGGTCCTCGCCGTGATGCCGTGGAACTTCCCGCTCTGGCAGGTGGTGCGGTTCGCCGCGCCCGCCCTGATGGCGGGGAACGTCGGGCTGCTCAAGCACGCGTCGAACGTGCCGCAGACCGCCCTGTACCTGGCGGACCTGTTCCGGCGGGCGGGCTACGACGAGGGCTGTTTCCAGACGCTGCTCGTCGGCTCCGGCGCCATCGAGGACATCCTGCGGGACGAGCGGGTCGCCGCGGCCACGCTGACCGGCAGCGAGGGCGCGGGCCGTTCCGTCGCCTCGATCGCGGGTGACGAGATCAAGAAGACCGTCCTGGAACTGGGCGGCAGCGACCCGTTCGTGGTGCTGCCCTCCGCCGACGTGGACGCCGCCGCGCGCACCGCGGTCACGGCGCGGGTGCAGAACGCGGGCCAGTCCTGCATCGCCGCCAAGCGGTTCATCGTGCACGAGGACGTGTACGACGCGTTCCTGGAGCGGTTCGCCGCGGGCATGCGGGAGCTGACCGTGGGCGATCCGACGGACGAGGGCACCGACGTGGGTCCGCTCTCCAGCGAGCAGGGCCGCGAGGACCTGGAGGAGCTGGTCGACGACGCCGTGCGCGGCGGCGCCACCGCCGTCTGCGGCGGGCGGCGGCCCGCGGGGCTCGACCGCGGCTTCTACTACGAGCCGACCGTCCTGACCGGCATCATCACCGGGATGCGCATCCACCGCGAGGAGACCTTCGGCCCGGTCGCCACCGTGTACCGCGTCGCGGACCTGGACGAGGCCCTGGCCGTGGCCAACGACACCTCCTTCGGCCTCAGCTCCAACGTGTGGACCCGCGACGGGGCCGAGCAGGAGCGGTGCGTGCGCGACCTGCGGGCGGGCGGCGTCTTCTTCAACGGCATGACCGCCTCGCACCCGGCGTTCCCCTTCGGCGGCGTCAAGCGCTCCGGCTACGGACGTGAGCTGTCCGGCCACGGCATCAAGGAGTTCTGCAACATCACCACGGTGTGGCACGGGGCGTGAGCGTCCCGCCGGACGGAGGGCGGTGGCCCGGATGGAGCCCGTCGAGGCGCTGAACCGCATCGCCTTCCTGCTGGAGCGCGCCCGGGCGCCGACCTACCGGGTGCGGGCCTTCCGCACGGCGGCGGCCGCCGTCGGCGCGCTGTCCCCCGACGATCTCGCCGAGCGGGTGCGCACCGGCTCCCTGGAGAAGCTCAAGGGCGTCGGCCCGAAGACGGGCCAGGTGGTGCGCGAGGCACTGGACGGCGAAGTACCGGGTTACCTGGTCCGCCTGGAGGAGGAGGCCGACGAGCCGCTGGTGTCCGGCGGCGAGCACCTGCGGTCCCTGCTGCGCGGCGACTGCCATCTGCACTCGGACTGGTCCGACGGCGGCAGCCCCATCGAGGAGATGGGGCGGGCGGCCGCCGCGCTCGGCCACGAGTGGGCGGTGCTGACCGACCACTCGCCCCGGCTGACGATCGCCCGCGGCCTCTCCCCCGACCGGCTGCGCGAGCAGCTGCGGGTGGTGGCCGAACTCAACGAGACCTGGGCGCCGTTCCGGCTCCTCACCGGCATCGAGTGCGACATCCTGCTCGACGGCGGGCTCGACCAGGAGCCCGAGCTGCTCGACCGGCTCGACGTCGTGGTCGTCTCCGTCCACTCCAAGCTGCGCATGGACGCGCCCGAGATGACCCGCCGCATGATCAAGGCCGTACGCAATCCGCACGCGGACGTGCTCGGCCACTGCACCGGCCGCCTCGTCACGGGACGTGGCCGCCCCGAGTCCGCGTTCGACGCCGACGCGGTCTTCGCCGCCTGCGCCGAGTCCGGCACCGCCGTGGAGATCAACAGCCGCCCCGAGCGCAAGGACCCGCCGCGCCGGCTGCTGCGCCGGGCGGTCGAGGCGGGCACCCTGTTCGCGATCGACACCGACGCCCACGCACCGGGGCAGCTCGACTGGCAGGCCGTGGGCTGTGCTCGCGCCGAGGAGTGCGGGGTGCCGCCCGAACGCGTGGTCACCACCTGGAGCGCCGAAGACCTGCTCGCCTGGACCGGCCGGTGACCCGCGCCCGCTCTGACCCGCCGGCACGCGAAGAAGGGAGGCACCCGCCGGATGTGTGCCGGCGGGTGCCTCCCCGGTGCGCGAAGCCGCCTGTCAGCCGGTGAGCAGGGGCAGCTTGGAGGTGCCGATCAGATCAGGGATCGGCAGGAACTCCGGTGGGTTGTCCGGGTCCGTGCGCAGGGTCGGGCAGCGGTCGAGAAGAATGTTCACCGCTGTCCTCGCCTCCAGCCGGGCCAGCGGGGCACCCAGGCAGAAGTGGATGCCGCGGCCGAACCCGAAGTGGGGGTTGGACGTACGGTCGGGGTCGAACACGTGCGGCCGCTCGAAGACCCGCTCGTCGCGGTTGGCCGCGCCGAGCCACAGCGTGAGCAGCTGCCCCTGCGCCACCGGCACCCCGGCGAGTTCGGTGTCCGCGGTGGCGACGCGGTAGGAGCCCGCGATGGGGCTCAGGAACCGCAGCGTCTCCTCGGTCACGGCTGCGGCGCGCGCGGGGTCCTTGCGCAGCCGCTCCCTCTCCTGCGGATGGGCGTCCAGGCAGAGCAGCATGTTGCCGAGCAGCGCCGTGGTGGTGCCGTGGCCGACGATCAGCAGTTCGTTGGCGAAGTCCACCACGGCGTCGTCGCTGAGCCGGGCGCCGTCGACCTCCGCGTGGACGAGTTCCGAGAACAGGTCCTCGCGGGGCCGCTTCCTGCGGTCGACGGCGTGCTGGTGCAGGTACGCGAGCATCTCGGGCACCCGGCGCAGCGCGGCCGCCGTGTCGGCGTCGTCGGGCTGCCCGGAGTCGTCGTCCGCGGCCATGACGCCCGCGGCGGCGAACATCTGGTCCACCCACTTCTTGAACAGACCCCGGTCGCTGTGGGGGATGCCGAGCAGCTCGGCGATGACGATGACCGGCATCGGATACGTCAGGTCGTCGACCAGCTCGAAGCCACCGGCCTCGACGTCCGCCGCGTCCAGGAGTTCATGGGTGACCTCGATGATCCGCGGTTCGAGCCCCGCCACCATCCGCGGGGTGAAGGCCCGGCTGATGATCTTGCGGAGTTTGGTGTGGTGCGGCGGGTCGGACTGGAGCAGGCTGCCGCTGTTGAACTCCCCCGCGTCCTCGGTGGCGCCGAGGAACTGCGGGGCGATGTTGTTCGAGTAGCGCCGCGGGTCGCCGTACACCTCGACGGTCTCGGCATGGCCGTACACGTGCACCATGCCGTTCCCGTCGGCCTCGACGGGCTGTTCCGCCTGTTTCTCCCACATCCAGAAGTGGCCTGGGTCCAGTCCCCAGCGGTCACCGAGTCCGTTCGTCACCTGTTTGTCGCCTCTCCGTACTTGTGGGGGGGTGAGGGGGTGTGCGGATGTTCCCGGCGCTCAGGCGGGTGTCCTCTCGCGCAGGCTCTTCGGGCGGAGGTCGGTCCAGTTCCTCTCGATGTGGTCCAGGCACTTCTTGCGGCTGTCGGCGCCGAAGTCGATCCGCCAGCCGTCCGGGACGCCGGCGTGCGAGGGCCACAGCGAGTGCTGGTCCTCCTCGTTCACCAGGACGTAGAACGTGCCGCTCGTGTCGTCGAACGGGTTCGTGCTCATGAGGGGCTCCCTGTGCTCACAGATAGCGGTTGATGATCTTGCAGATCTCGGCCGTGGGCTCCGGCGAGTTCAGCCCGAAGTGGGTGGCCTCGATGTCGAACTCCCGTATCGCGCCCTCGATGTAGGGCTGCCACTGGCCCACGTACGACTCGTCGGGATTCAGGGTGGCGTTGAAGAACAGCACGTCTCCGCGGTACTGCGGCGTGGGGTAGTCACGCATCATGCTGACGTGGTCGACCATGAGCGCGGCACCGTTCTCCGCGAGGGACTGGCGGTCGGCCGCGGCCTCGCCGCCCGGGTCCGGCAGGTAGCCCAGGAGGAACTCCCTGGCCTCGGACAGCTGGAGGTCGTTGTCCCCGCTGTTGCGCGCGAACCAGACGCTCGGTACGGAGTCCAGGAGGGCGAGCAGCTCCACCTGGTGTCCGCGGCGCTGTAGTTCCGCTGCGACGGCGTGCCCGAGGGTGCCGCCGATGGAGTGGCCGACCAGGCGGAAGGGGCCCTGCGGCTGTACGCCGAGGATCTGCTCCGTGTAGTCGGCCACCATGTCCTCGACGGACGTGGGCCGCGGTGAGCCGTCGAAGCCCCGCGCCTGGATGGCGTAGACGGGCCGGTCCCCCAGTTGTACGGCGAAGCCCAGGTAGGACCAGCACAGGCCGATGCCGGGGTGGATGAACCACACCGTTCCCTCGGAGCCGCCGGTCCGCAGGGGCAGCACCACTCCGTACGGGTCGGTGTGGCCGGCGGTGGACTCGTCCCCGGACATCAGGTACTCCATGAGTCCGGCGACGGTCGGGGCCTGGAAGACGATCCGCATCGGCACGTCGAGCATCAGGACCGTACGGATACGACTCACCAGACGCGTCGCCCGCAGCGAGTGCCCACCCAGGTCGAAGAAATTGTCGTCGATACCGACCTTCTCCACCCCGAGCACATCCGCGAACAACCCCGCAAGAACCTCTTCCTGCGGCGAACGCGGCGCACGATAAACCGCCGAACCCGTCAACTCCGGCGCCGGGAGCGCCCGCTGGTCCAGCTTGCCGTTGGGCGACAGCGGCAGCCGCTCAAGGACCACGAACGCAGCCGGCACCATGAACTCCGGCAGCCTCCCCGCCACGAACTCCCGCAGATCACTGGTGGTCACCTCCCCGGCGTCCGGCGCCGGGACCACGTAGGCGACGAGCTGCTTGCTGCCCGCGCTTGACCGCGCGACAACCGCCGCCTGAGCCACCTCCGGGTGCGCGGCCACCGCCGCCTCCACCTCGCCCGGCTCGATACGGAACCCGCGGATCTTCACCTGCGAATCCGCACGCCCCACATACTCCAGCTCACCACGCGCATCCCAGCGGGCCAGGTCACCCGTGCGATACATCCGCGCACCCGCCGGACCGAACGGATCAGCCACGAAGCGTTCGGCGGTCAACGCCGGACGGTTGTGATAGCCGCGGCCCACACCCGCACCAGCCATGTACAGCTCCCCGATCGCACCCGGAGCCGCAGGGGTCAGACCCGGGCCCAGGATGTAGGCCCGCAGGTTCCCCAGCGGACGACCGATCGGCACACCCGAGGTGTACTCACGTTCGGCGTCCAGGCCGTGAGCCGTCACATAGAACGTCTCACTGGGCCCATAGCCGTTGACGATGCGTGCCTCGGGCCAGTTCGCCCTGATCCGCTCCACCAAAGACGGCGTCAAGGCCTCACCGGCGAACACGAGCGACTTCGGCTGCACGCGGTCACCGAGCTGATCGACGAGTTCCGCGAAGGCGGAAGGCACCGAGCTGATGACGTCCACCTCCCAGCTGTCCCGCTCGGCGAGCGCCAGGACATCGCGCACGATCTCGACGCTTCCACCCGTGGTGAGCGTGGAGAACAACTCGAACGCGGCGACGTCGAAACCGATCGAGGTACTGGTCAGCATCCGCCAGCCCGGCGAGACACCCACCTGCCTCACCAGACCGTCCAGGGCATTGACCAGGTTGGCGTGGGTGATGCCCACGCCCTTGGGCAGGCCCGTCGAACCCGAGGTGTACACCTGGTAGACGAGGTGGTCCGGGTGCAGCGCGCGAGTGCGCTCGCTGTCGTCCAGGTCGGTGCCGGGACGGCCGGAGACGTCCACCCGGTCCACGTACAGCAGCGGCGTGTCCCTGGTGTCCCGGCCGTCGAGCACAGCGGCCGCCGCGGTGTCGGTGACGATCAGCCGCGGTGCGGCGGTGGCCAGGATGTGCTCCAGGCGCGTGCTCGGGTAGTTCGGGTCGATCGGCACATAGGCGGCACCGGACTTGATGACGGCGAGCAGCGCGACCACGAGGTCGGGCGTGCGCGGCAGGACCACGGCCACGGTGTCGTCGGGGCCGACGCCGCGGCCCGCGAAGTCACGGGCGAGCCGGTTGGCGCGCTCGTTCACCTCCGCGTAGGTCAGCCGCTGGTCGCCGCAGACCACCGCGAGGGCCTCCGGCTGCTGCGCGGCCTGTTCCTCGACGAGCTGGGTGAGGGTCCGCTCGGGCAGTTCGCGCGCCGTGTCGTTGTAGCGGTTCAGGACCAGGTCGCGCTCGTCCTCGTCCAGGATGTGGAGGGCGGCGAGCGGCGTGTCCGGGTCGTCGGCGAACTGCTCCAGGATCCGCCCGAGCCGGGTGGCGACGCGCCGCACCTCCGCCGCCGTGAACAGGTTGTCCTGGTACTCGATGCCCAGGCGCAGATGCGGGTCCGCGCTCGCCCCCAGCGACAGCGGGTAGTGGGTGCCCGACTGCGGGCGGATCCCGGTGATGGTGATCCCGGCCACGCTGTGGGCCTCGTCGAGCCCGGCCCGGTCGACCGGGTAGGACTCGAAGACCACCAGGGTGTCGAAGAGGGGGCCGACGCCGGCGCTCTCCTGGATCTCGGCGAGAGCGAAGTGGTGGTGGTCGAGGAGCGCGCCCTGCCGTTCCTGGACCTCGGTGAGGAGCCCGCTCAGGGTCTGCCCGGGCGCGGTCGGCACCCGCACCGGCAGGCTGTTGATGAACAGGCCCACCATCTCGTCGACGCCCTGGACCTGCGGCGGACGCCCCGACACCGTGGCGCCGAACACCACGTCCTGGCGGCCCGTGAGGTGGCTGAGCAGCACGCCCCAGACGCCCTGGACCAGGGTGTTGAGGGTGATGCCCAGCTCGGCGGCGCGCCGGGTGAGGCGGCGGGCGGTGTCGGCGTCGAGCTCCACATCGGCGCCCGCCGGCCGACCGCCGGTGTGCTGGGCCGCGTGCGGGGCGACGAGGGTGGGCTCCTCCACGCCCGCCAGTTCCGCCGCCCAGGCCCGTGCGGACTCCACGCGGTCCTGGCGGTCCAGCCAGGTGAGGAAGTCGCGATAGCCGCGCACCCGCTCCAGCTGCCCCGCGTCGCCCTGGGACCCGTACAGCAGGATCAGGTCCTGCATCAGCAGCGGCAGTGACCAGCCGTCGTACAGCGCGTGGTGGGCGGTGAACACCAGCTCGTGGCGTTCGCTGTCCAGGCGGATCAGCGACATGCGCAGCATCGGCGGGGCGACCGGGTCGAAGTGCGCGGCGTGGTCCGCGGCGAGGAACTCCTCCAGGGCGGCGTCCCGCTCGGCCTCCGGCAGCCGGCTGAGGTCGATCTCCTGCCACGGCAGTTCGGCGCGCTCAAGGACGAGCTGGACCTCCTGGCCCGCCGCGGTGGTCACGAACGCGGTGCGCAGGTTCTCGTGCCGGTCCAGGAGCGCCTGGCCCGCGGCCCGCATCCGCCGCGGGTCGACAGCGCCCGACAGGTGGAAGGCGAGCTGCATCTGGTAGGCGTCGAACCCGGCGCCGGTCAGCCTGCTCTGGAACAGCAGGCCGGACTGCGTGGCGGTCAGCGGCCAGACGTCCACCACGCCGGGGTACTGCTTCTCCCAGCCCTCGATGTCGCGCTGCCCGACCGTCACCAGCGGCACGTCCGACGGTGTCAGGCCGCCCGCGCCCGGCTGCGCCGCGTGCCGTGCCAGGCCTTCGAGGGCGGTGCACCACAGGTCGGCGAGCTCCCGCGCCTGTCCTTCGGACAGCAGTCGGCCGGGGAATCCCAGCTGGGCGGTGAGACGCGGGCCTTCGGCGGTGTCGGTGACGTACGCGGTCACCTCCACCGTCGCCAGGACGGGCATGTCGGCGTCCGGTTCCGCGAACAGCCCTTCGGCGCCCGCGGCCACGGTCCAGCCGAGGCCGCGGAGGTTCTCCGGCATGTCGTCGGCGGCGAAGCGGCCCAGGTAGTTGAAGGAGATCTGCCCGGTGTCGTGGGCCGCGAGGACCTCCGCGGTCCCGGGGTTGAGGTAGCGCAGCATGCCGTAGCCGATGCCCTTGTCGGGGATCGCGTTCAGCTGCTCCTTGACCGCCTTGACCACACCGCCCGCGGCGGCGCCACCGGCGAGGGCCTGGTCGACGTCGAAGCCGCCGACGTCGAGGCGCACCGGGAACATGCTGGTGAACCAGCCCATGGTGCGTGACAGGTCGGCGCCGGGCGCCGCGTACTCCTCGCGGCCGTGGCCCTCCAGCTTGATCAGTGTCGAGGACGCCTCGCTCCCCTCGACACCCCTGACCGCGCGCCACTTGGCCACGGCCAGGGCGAGACCGGCGAGGAGGCCGTCGTTGACGCCGCCGTGGAACGCCGCGGGCAGGGTCGTCAGGAGCGTCTCGGTGGCGGCCGTGGGCAGGTCGACCCGTACGGTCTCCACGGTGGACCGCACGTCCACCGCCGGGTCGAGGGCACGCGGGCCGATCAGCGGGTCGGGGCCTTCCACGACGCCGCGCCACAGCGGGAGTTCGGCCTCCCGCTCCGGGGTGCGCGCGGCCTCCGCGAGGGCGTGCGACCAGCGGCGCACCGAGGTGCCGACGGCGGCGAGCTGCGGGGTACGGCCCTCCCGCACCTGCTCCCAGGCCTGGGCGAGGTCCGGGAGCAGGATGCGCCAGGACACGCCGTCGACGGCCAGGTGGTGCAGGACGATGATCAGGCGTCCGGTGACGGGGGCGGCTGCGGTGTTCGCGGCGCCGGTCGCGTCCGTGGTGCCGGTGTTCGCGGCGCCCGCGTTCGCGGCTCCGGTCGCGTCCGTGGCGTCGGCGGTGCCCGTGGCTCCGGTCGCGTCGAACCACACGAACTGGGCCATCACGCCGGCCGCCGGGGCCAGGCGCCCGGTGGCGGCGTCCAGTTCCGCGGCGGCCAGCTCGTGCCAGGCAGGCGCGTCCCAACTGCCGTCGCACGGCACCCGGCGCACCAGTGCCGCCACGTCGACGGTGCCGGTGCCGGTGACCTCCAGGCCGCCGTCGCCGTCGGTGAGCAGCTTCGCGCGCAGCACGTCGTGACGGTCGACGACCGCGGACAGCGTGGCGACGAGGCCGGGCCCGTCGATGTCCCGCGGCAGGTCCACCACGGTGGACATCGCGAACCGGTCGTAGCCACCGCCCAGTTCGGTGATGTGCCGGGCGATGGGCAGCAGTGGCATGGTGCCCACGCCGCCGCCCGCCAGCTCCTCAAGGACCGTGCCGGTCCCGGTTCCGTCCTGGGCGGCCTCGGCGAGGTCGGCCACCGTGCGGTGCTCGAAGATCTGCCGCGGGGTGATCTCGACGCCCTGTGCGCGGGCGCGGGAGACGACCTGGATGGAGCGGATGGAGTCACCGCCGACGGCGAAGAAGTCGTCGTCGACGCCGACCCGGTCCAGACCCAGGACCTCGGCGTAGACACCGGCGAGTATTTCCTCGGCCGGGGTGCGCGGGGCGCGGTAGGTGCCGCCGGTGAACTCCGGCTCGGGCAGCGCGGCCCGGTCCAGCTTGCCGTTGGGCGCGAGCGGCAGTCGGTCGAGGAGCACGAAGACCGCGGGCACCATGAACTCGGGCAGCCGGTCGCCGACGAAGGCGCGCAGCTCCTTGGCGGACACGCCGGCCGTGAGGTCGATGCTGTCGGTCGCACCGGACTCGGTCGCGCCGACCGGCACCACGTAGCCGACGAGCTGCGTGCTGCCGTTGACCTGCCGTGTGGTCACCACTGCCTGGGCGACGTTGCGGTGCCGGGTCAGGGCGGACTCGATCTCGCCGGGTTCGATGCGGAAGCCGCGCACCTTGACCTGCGCGTCGTCACGGCCCACATACTCCAGGACACCGTCCGACGTCCACCGCGCCAGGTCACCGGTACGGTACATCCGCGATCCGACCGGACCATAGGGGTCGGCCACGAAACGCTCGGCGGTCAGCCGGGACCGGCCGAAGTAGCCGCGCGCCACATTGCCCGCCACATACAGCTCACCCACGACACCGACGGGCACGGGCTTCAGGCCCGCACCGAGGACGTAGGTGCGCATGTTGCCCAGCGGGGAACCGATCGGTGCGCCGGCCGTACCGGTCCACGTCTCGTCGGCGGTGAAGGTGGTGGCGTAGAACGACTCGGTCTGACCGTACGCGTTCACCACGCGCACGCCCGGAATCGCCTCCCGCACCCGCTCCACGAGCCCCGCCGGAAGCGCCTCACCGGCGAACACCACCGCATCCGCCTGGATCTTCCCGCCCACCTGGTCCAACAGCTCTGCGAACACCGACGGCACGGTGCTGATCACACCACCGCTCCAGCCGCCGCGCTCCCCGATCACCAGGACGTCGCGGACGACCTCCAGGGTGCCCCCCACCGCCAGCGTCGTCACCGCCTCGAACACCGACACGTCGAAGTTCACCGACGTCCCCGCGAGCATCCGGGTCCCGGCGCCGATACCCACCGCGTCGACGAGCCGCAGCGCGCCGTTGACCACGTTGTGGTGGGTGACCGCGACGCCCTTGGGGGTGCCGGTGGAGCCGGAGGTGTACATCACGTAGGCGGTGTGGTCGGGGTGCGCGCCGTTCGGGAGCGTGTGGTGCGGGGTGCCGGTGAGGTCGACGTCACCGATGAACAGGTGCGGGACGTCGCTCACGGGCAGGACGCCGACGGTGTCCGCGTCGGTGAGGACCAGCTGCGGGGCGGCGTCCTCCAGGATGAAGTCAAGGCGGCTGCTCGGGTACTTGGGGTCGATCGGCAGATAGGCCGCGCCCGCCTTCAGGATGCCGAGCATGCCGACGACGAGGTCCGCGGAGCGCGGCAGGGCCAGGCCCACGACCGACTCCGTGCCGACGCCCCGGCCCGCCAGCTCGGCGGCGAGGCACGTGGCCCGGGCCTCCAGGTCGGCGTACGTGAGGTGCAGGTCGCCGTGGACCACCGCGACGGCGTCGGGGGTGGCCGCGGCCTGCCGGGCGATCAGGCCGGGGACGGTGAGGGCGGGCGTCTGCGCGGCGGTGTCGTTGAAGCCGCGGAGCACCAGGTCACGCTCGTCGGGTTCGACGAGTTCGACGGATCCGATGCGCCGGGCGGGCTCGGCCGCGAGCCGGCCGAGGAGCCGTACGAAGCGGTCCGCGACGGTGCGGGCGGTGGCCGCGTCGAACAGGTCGCTCGCGTACTCCAGCGAGCCCACGACGCCGAGGCCGGGCAGGTCGCCCATGTTGAAGAACAGGTCGAACTTCGCGGTCTCGCTGCGCAGCCGCTCGAACTCCACCTGCACCCCGGGGAGTTCGAAGTCCTCGCGGCTGAAGTTCTGCCAGGCGAACATCACCTGGAACAGCGGCGAGTAGGCGGTGGAGCGGTCCGGGTTGAGGTCCTCCACCAGGCGCTCGAAGGGCACGTCCTGGTTGTCGTACGCCGCCAGGGACTTGGTGCGCACCTGGTCGAGGACGTCGGTGAAGGCCGGGTTGCCGTCGAGTCGGGCGCGCAGCACCCAGGTGTTGACGAAGAAGCCGACCATGTCGGTCAGGTTCTCGTCGGTGCGGTTGGCGATGGGCGAGCCGATGGTGATGTCGTCACCGCCGCCGAGGCCGTGCAGGAGCACCGCGAGCGCGGCCTCGAGGACGATCGACACGGTGGCGCCGCGCTCGCGGGCCAGTTCCTCGACGGCCGCCGCGGTCTCCGGGGAGAGCGCGAAGTCGACCGCCTCGCCGCGGTGGCTCGCCTGCGGCGGCCGCGGCCGGTCCGTGGGCAGCTGGAGCGGCTGCGGCACCCCGGCGAGTTCCTCGCGCCAGTAGCCGATCTGCGAGGACAGCAGGCTCTCGGGGTCGTCCTCGTCGCCGAGCAGATCGCGCTGCCACAGCGTGTAGTCGATGTACTGGGCGGGCAGCTCCGCCCAGCGGGGTGCCTGCCCGGCGAGGCGGGCCGTGTAGGCGGCCGCCAGGTCACGGGCCATGGGAGCCATCGACGAGCCGTCGCTCGCGATGTGGTGGGTCATGAGGATCAGTACGTGGTCCTGCTCGGCGAGGCGCAGCAGGACCGCCTTCACGGGGATCTCCCCGGCCAGGTCGAACCGGTGGGCCGCGAACCCGGCGATGGCGTCCGGCAGGTCGCCGGGCGCGACGTCCACGACCGGCACGTCGACGCGGGCCGCGGCGGCGGGCAGGACCCGCTGGTGCGGCACGCCGTCGCCGTCCTCGGCGAACACGGTGCGCAGGCTCTCGTGCCGGGTGATCACGTCCTGCACCGCGGCGCCGAGGGCGTCGGTGTCCACCTCGCCGGTCAGGCGCAGCGGGAAGGGCGCGTTGTACGTCGACGAGGGGCCCTCGAACTTGTCGATGAACCATAGGCGGCGCTGGGCGAAGGACAGGGGTACCAGGTCCGGGCGGGGTTCGACGCGGGTCAGGGGCGGCCGCACCCGGTCGCCACGGCCGAGGTGGCCGACGAGGTCCACGACGCTCGGGGCGGCGAAGATGACCCGGATGGGCAGTTCGACCCCGAGGACGGCGCGGATGCGGCTGACCAGACGGGTGGCGAGCAGCGAGTGTCCGCCGAGGGTGAAGAAGTCGTCGTCGATGCCGACCCGGTCCAGGCCGAGGACCTCGGCGAACAGGCCGCACAGGAGCTCTTCCTGCGGGGTGCGCGGCGCGCGCCCGGTGGCGACCGCGGCGAAGTCGGGCGTGGGCAGTGCCTTGTGGTCCAGTTTGCCGTTGGCGGTCAGCGGCACCTCGGCGATGGCCACCACCGAGGCGGGCACGAGGTGGGCGGGCAGCCGCTCCTGGAGATAGCCGCGCATGCCGCCGACGAGGGTGCCGATGCGGCCGGCCGCGGCCGGGTCGCTCGCCAGGGTGCGGTCGGCTCGGTGCGAGGGCGTGAAGCCGCCGGTGAGCGGGGCCTCGGGCACCGTGCCGTCGGTGAAGACGAGGGCGTCGAAGCACTCGGGGGCCTGCGCCGACCACGTCAGGAGCAGACCGAAGCCGTGCTCGTCCGCCCAGTCCCGCAGGTCCTGCGGGTCCACGGCGGGTCCCGACACCGCGGGCGCGTCCATCACCTGCGCCTCGACGGCCATGGCGACCTCACCCGTGAGACGGGCGTTGGGTACGCGCGCCACGCGCAGGACGGGCCCGTTCTCCGCGGTGCGGCACAGCTGGGTCAGGCCCCGCAGGTCACCGGCCTGGCGGCCCCAGTGGACGACGGGGGTGCCGCTCAGGTCGACGAGGTCGGCGGGCGCCTTGTGCAGGGTGATCTCGTAGCGGTGGCGCGTGAGTTCGTTGTGGGCGGCGCCCGGCTTGAGGCGGATGTCCGCGCCGGCCGCGCCGTGCCGCTCGGCCCACCGCGTGAACCACTCCGGGTCGAGGACGAGCTCCTGCTCCATCAGCATGGAGCGGGCGATGGCCGCGCGCGCCACCGAAGGGGCCGCCTCCGGGTGGTGGGCGCGCTGCACTCCGGACCGGAAGAGCGGGAGCGTGGCGGCGTTGCGCACGTCGCCCACCACGATCCGCCCGCCGGGGGCGAGCAGCGTGAAGGCCTGGGCTAGCACCTGGTCGAGGTAGTCGGCGTCGGGGAAGTACTGGATCACCGAGTTGAGGACGACGGTGTCGAAGTGTCCTTGCGGCAGCCCGGTGACGTCGTCGGCCATCTGGTGGCGCAGGGTGACCTTGTCGGCGTAGCCGGCCTGCTCGACCTCGGCGGTGAGGCGCTGGACGACCTGCGAGGACAGGTCGGTGGCCCAGTACTCCTCCACCCCGGCGAGGATGTGTGCCATCAGCAGGCCCGATCCGACGCCGAGTTCGAGGACCCGGCGGGGGTTCCAGCGGGTGATCTGTTCGACGGCGGCGTCCCGCCAGTCCCGCATCTCGTGCAGGGCGATGGGGCGTCCGGAGTAGCTGGAGTCCCAGCCGGTGAAGTCCTCGCCCCAGACGGTGTTGGCCGCGGAGTAGACCTGGTCGTAGATCTGCTCCCACTCGTCGACCTGCTGCTCGGCCTCCTGGCTGTGGTCGGTGCCGTCGAGCAGCGGCACCACGTAGCCGGCGAGGCGCCGCTCGCCCGCGGTGTCCTCGCTGACGGTCACCACGGCCTGGGCGATGCCGGGGTGGCCGACGAGGGCGGCCTCGACCTCGCCCGGCTCGATGCGGAAGCCCCGCACCTTGACCTGGGTGTCGGCGCGGCCCCGGAAGACCAGGCGGCCGTCGGGCGTCCAGGCCACGACGTCACCGGTGCGGTACATGCGCTCACCGGTCCCGCCGAAGGGGCAGGCGACGAAGCGTTCGGCGGTCAGGGCGTGCCGGTTCAGATAGCCGCGGGCCAGGCGCTCACCGGCGACGTACAGCTCTCCCGGCACTCCGGGGAGCACCGGTCGCAGCGCCGAGTCGAGTACGTACACGCGGGTGTTGTCCAGGGGGCGGCCGATGGGGACGACCGCGCCGATGTCGTCGGGGGTGGCCATGGGGTGGACGGAGGCGGCCATCGTCGCCTCGGTGGGGCCGTAGGCGTCGACGACCCTGATGCCGGGGCAGGCGGCCATGACCCGCTCCACCGCGGCGGGCGGCACGACGTCGCCGCCGGACCACACCTCGCGTACGCCGGTGAAGGCCTCGGGCATCTCGTCGGCGACGACCTTGAACAGGCCGGCGGCGACGAGGAGCGCGGTGACCCGCTGCTCGGTGATCACCTGGGCGAGCGCGGTCGCGTCCAGGCGCCCCGGCGGGGCGACGACGACGGTGCCGCCGTTCAGGAGCGGCACCCACAGTTCGTAGGTGGAGGCGTCGAAGGCCTGGGCGGAGTGCATGAGGACGCGCTCGTGCCGGTCGCCCTCGTAGGCGCGGTCCGCGGCGAGGCCGACCACGCCGCGGTGGGTGACGCCGACGCCCTTGGGGGTGCCGGTGGACCCGGAGGTGTACATCACGTACGCCAGCTGGTCCTCGTGGCCGCGGCTCGCCGCGACCGGCGGGCCCGCCGGGGCGTCGGCGATCTCCCGCCGGACGGCGGGGTCGTCGAGCACCACGTACGGGCAGTCGCTCCGCGGCAGTCCGGCCACGATCGCGGCGTCGGTGAGGACGAGGGCGGGGGCGGCGTCGCTCAGCATGAAGGCGAGGCGCTCGGCGGGGTACTCGGGGTCGACGGGCAGATAGGTGCCGCCCGCCTTGAGGACGGCGACGACGGCGACGACCTGGCCGGCGGAGCGCGGCAGGGCGAGGCCGACGACGGAGTCCTGGCCCACGCCCCGTGCGGTCAGGAGCTGCGCGATCCGGTTCGCGCGCTCGTCCACCTCCCGGTACGTCAGGGACTGTGTGCCGTCCTGGACGGCGACGGCGTCCGGTGTCCGGGCGGCCTGCGCCTCGAAGGTCCGCGGGACGGTGCGGCCGGCGGCCGGCACGGCGGTGTCGTTCCAGTCGACGAGGATGCGGTCGCGCTCGCTCCGGTCGAGGAGGCCGAGGGCGGCCACCGGGGTGTCCGGGTCGGTGACCAGGAGGTCGAGGATGTGGCCGAGCCTGACGGCGATGTCGGTGACGCGCTCCCGCGCGAAGAGGTGGTGCTGGTACTGGAGGGCCACCTTCAGGTGCGGCTCGGCGAAGGCCATCACGACCAGCGGGTAGTGCGCGCCGCTGGACGGGCTGACGCCGGTGAGTTCGATGCCCGCGGCCGTGTTGGCGTCGGTGAGGGCGACGGCGTCGATGGGGAACGACTCGAAGCCGACGATGCTGTCGAAGAGGACGTGCAGGCCCATGGCCTGGTGGATCTGGAGCAGTCCGTGGTGATGGTGGTCCATGAGGCGGCTCTGCCGCTCCTGGAGGTCGCCGAGCAGGTCGCGCAGGGTGGCGGACGGCGTGCAGTCGACGCGTACCGGCAGGGTGTTGATGAACAGGCCGACCATGTCGTCCACGCCCGTCACCTGCGGCGGGCGCCCGGAGACGGTGGCTCCGAACACTACGTCCCTGCGGCCGGTGAGCCCGGCGAGCAGGACCGCCCAGGCACCCTGGATCAGGGTGTTCTGGGTGACGCCGAGCTCCGCGGCCCGGCGGGCCAGTTCGCGGGCCGCCCCCGAGGAGAGCGGCACGTCGACCTGGCCGATGGCCTCGGCCTCCGCTTCGACGGCGCCCGTGGACAGCAGCGTGGGCGCCTCGATGCCGGCGAGTTCCTCGGCCCAGGCGCGGGCGGCCTCGTCGCGGTCGCGCCGGGACAACCAGGCGAGGAAGTCGCGGTAGCTGCGGGCCCGCGGCAGCTGGGACGCGTCGCCCGCCGAGCCGTACAGGCGCAGCAGGTCCTGCATGACGATGGGCACCGACCAGCCGTCGAAGAGGACGTGGTGGGCGGTGAAGACGAGTTCCCACTTGTCGTCGGCCAGTTTGACCAGGGACATGCGTACGAGCGGTGCGGCGCTGAGGTCGAAGTGGGTGGCGTGTTCCGTGGCCAGGTGCTGCTTCAGGCGGGTGTCGCGCTCCGCTTCGGGCAGGTCGCTGAAGTCGTACTCCTGCCAGGGCAGTGCGACGTGCTCGGCGACGACCTGGACGCGTTCGCCCGCGGTGTCGAGGACGAACCCGGCCCGCAGGTTGGGGTAGCGGTCGAGGAGGGCCTGGCCCGCGGCGCACATCCGCCGCGGGTCGACCTCGCCCGCGAGGTGGAAGGCGAGCTGCATCTGGTAGGCGTCGAAGTCGGCGCCCGCGAGTTCGGCGTGGAACAGCAGGCCGTCCTGCATGGCGGTCAGCGGCCATACGTCGACGAGCCCCGGGTAGGCCTCCTCCCAGCGTTCGAGTTCGGCCTGGTCCGTGCTGACCAGCGGTACGTCCGAGGGGGTCAGGCCGCCCGCGCCGGGCCGCGTCGCGTGCTCGGCGAGGCCTTCGAGGGCGGTGCGCCACAGCGCGGCGAGCTCCTCGACCTCGGCCGTGGTGAGCAGGCCGCCGGGGAAGTCGAGGCGGGCGTCGAGGCGGGGGCCTTCGGCGGTGTCGGTGACGTAGGCGCTCACGGCGAGGGTCGCGAGGGCGGGCATGGCCGGGTCGGGGGCGGCCATGAGTTCCGTGGTGCCTTCGACCTGGGTGAAGCCGAGGCCGCGGAGGTTCTCCGGCATGTTGGCCGCGCCGGCGTAGCGCCCCAGGTAGTTGAAGGAGATCTGGCCGGACGCGTGCCGGGCGAGGATGTCGGCGGTCTCCGGGTTGAGGTGGCGCAGGAGGCCGTAGCCGATGCCCTTGTCGGGGACGGCGAGGAGCTGTTCCTTGACGGCCTTGACGGCCCGGCCCGCGGCGGCGCCGCCCGCGAGCGCCTCGCTCAGGTCCGTGCCCGTCACGTCGAGGCGTACGGGGAACATGCTGGTGAACCAGCCGACGGTGCGGGACAGGTCGGCGCCGGGCGCGGCGGCCTCCTCACGGCCGTGGCCTTCGAGGCGCAGCAGCAGTGAGGACGCCTCGGTCCCGGTGATGCCGCGCTGCTGGCGCCATGCGGCGACGGCGAGCGCGAGGGCGGCGAGCAGGCCGTCGTTGACGCTGCCGCGGTAGGCGGCGGGCAGGGTCGTCAGGAGCGTCTCGGTGGCGGCCACGGGCAGGTCGATGTGGACGGACTCGACGGTGGACATCACGTCCACGGCGGGTTCGAAGGGGCGGGAGCCGAGGTCGGGGTCGGGTCCGGAGACGATGGAACGCCACAGGGCGAGTTCCGCCGTGCGCGTCTCGGACGCGGCCTCCTCGACCAGGGCGTGCGCCCAGCGCCGTGCGGAGGTGGCGACCTCGGCGAGTTCCGGTGCGCGGCCGTCGCGCACCTGCCGCCAGGCGTCGGCGAGGTCGGGCAGCAGGATGCGCCAGGACACGCCGTCGACGGCGAAGTGGTGCAGGACGAGGAGGAGCCGTCCGGTCGTCGCGGCGCCCGCGTCGAACCACACGAACTGCGCCATGGTCCCGGCCTCGGCGTCGAGCCGGTCCGCGGCGGCCTCCACCTCTTCGGCGGCGCGCCGGTGCCAGTGCTCGTCCCAGGGGTCCGTCCAGGTCACGCGGTGGATGAGGGAGGCGACGTCGACGGTGCCGGGGGCACCGACCTCGAGGCCGTCGCCGGTGCCGCCGGTGGCTCCGGTGCCGTCGGTGCGGATCAGGCGGGAGCGGAGCATGTCGTGGCGGTCGACGACGGCGGACAGGACGGCGTTCAGGCCCGCCTCGTGGATGCCCGCGGGCAGGTCGACGGTCATCGACATGGTGAACCGGTCGTGGTCGCCGCCCAGTTCGGCCAGGTAGTGGCCGATGGGGAGGAGCGGCATGAAGCCGACACCGCCGCCCTCGAGCTCCTCCAGGACCGGCCCGGCGGCACCGCCCTTCGCCGCCTCCTCCGCCAGGTCGACGACGGTGCGGTGCTCGAAGATCTGGCGCGGGGTCACCTCGACGCCCTGTGCGCGGGCGCGGGAGACGACCTGGATGGAGCGGATGGAGTCACCGCCGACGGCGAAGAAGTCGTCGTCGATACCGACCCGGTCCAGACCCAGGACCTCCGCGTACACCCCGGCCAGGACCTCCTCGGCGGGAGTGCGCGGGGCACGGTAGGCGGTGCCGGTGAACTCCGGCTCGGGCAGCGCCCTGCGGTCCAGCTTGCCGTTGGGCGCGAGCGGCAGCCGGTCCAGCATCACGAACAGCGACGGCACCATGAACTCGGGCAGCCTGCCGGACACGAACTTCCGCAGCTCACGCGAGGACACGGTGGCCCTGAGGTCGACTTCCAGCTCGCCGAGGCTCTCCACCGAACCCAGTCCCGACTCCTCCGCGCCCTGCGGCACGACGTAGCCGACGAGCTGGGTGGAACCACGCCCCTGGTGGGTGACCACGACGGCCTGCGCCACACCCGGGTGCGCGGTCAGCGCCGCCTCCACCTCACCGGGCTCGATGCGGAAGCCGCGCACCTTGACCTGCGCGTCGTCACGGCCCACATACTCCAGGACACCGTCCGACGTCCACCGAGCGAGGTCACCGGTACGGTACATCCGCGATCCGACCGGACCATAGGGGTCGGCCACGAAACGCTCGGCGGTCAGCCGGGACCGGCCGAAGTAGCCGCGCGCCACATGACCCGCGACGTACAGCTCACCCACGACTCCCGGGGCCATGGGCTTGAGGCCGGGGCCGAGGACGTAGGTGCGCATGTTGCCGAGGGGCGAGCCGATGGGTGCGCTGGCCGTGCCGGTCCAGGTCTCGTCGGCGGTGAAGGTGGTGGCGTAGAACGACTCGGTCTGACCGTACGCGTTCACCACGCGCACGCCCGGAATCGCCTCCCGCACCCGCTCCACGAGCCCCGCCGGAAGCGCCTCACCGGCGAACACCACCGCATCCGCCCGGATCTTCCCGCCCACCTGGTCGAGAAGTTCGGCGAACACCGACGGCACCGTGCTGATCACACCACCGCTCCAGCCGCCGCGCTCCCCGATCACCAGGACGTCGCGGACCACCTCCAGGGTGCCCCCCACCGCCAGCGTCGTCACCGTCTCGAACACCGACACGTCGAAGTTCACCGACGTCCCCGCGAGCATCCGGGTCCCGGCACTGATGCCCACCGAGTCGGCCAGGCGGAGGACGCCGTTGACCACGTCGCGGTGAGTGATGGTCACGCCCTTGGGCAGACCCGTGGAACCCGAGGTGTACATCACGTACGCGGCGTTCGCGGGCCGCACCGCGGCGAGCGACACGTCCGGGCCCGGAGCGTCGAAGTCGACGTCCTCGACGTACAGGTGCGGCACGTCCGACGCGGGCAGCACGCCCGCGGTGTCGGCGCCGGTAAGGATCAGTCGCGGGGATGCGTCTTCGAGGATGTGGTCGAGGCGGGTGCTCGGGTACTTGGGGTCGATCGGCAGATAGGCCGCGCCGGCCTTCAGGATGGCGAGCATGCCGATGACGAGGTCGGCGGAGCGGGGCAGCGCCAGGCCCACCACGGTCTCGGGGCCCGCGCCGCGCGCGGCCAGCTCGCGCGCGAGCCGCTCGGCACGCGCGTCCACCTCGGCGTACGTCAGCTCCTCGTCGCCGTGGATCAGCGCGGTGGCGTGCGGGGTGGCGTCGGCCCGCCGGGCGAGGAGTGCCGGGACGGTCAGCTCGGGCGTCGCCACGGCGGTGTCGTTGAAGCGGCGCAGGACGAGTTCGCGCTCGTCCGCGGCGAGGACGTCGGTGAGGGCCACCGGCTTGTCCGGAGCGTCCGCGAGCTGGTCGAGGACGCGGAGGTAGCGGTCCACGACGGCTTCCGCCGTGGACCGGTCGAACAGGTCCGTGGCGTACTCGAGGAAGACGACGAGCCCCCCGGTCTCATGGTCCGAGAAGTAGTTGAACTCCAGGTCGAACTTCGCGGTGGGCGTGGAGAGCACCTCTAAGCGCACCTGTAGCCCCGGCAGCTCGAAGTCGTGCCACAGGCCCGACTCCTCCCAGGTGAACATCGTCTGGAACAAGGGGTGGTAGGCCGTGGAGCGCTCCGGGTTGAGCACCTCCACCAGGCGCTCGAACGGCGCGTCCTGGTTGTCGTACGCCGCGAGGGCCTTGCCCTGCACCTGGTCGAGGAGTTCCGCGAACGTCGGGGTCCCCGACAGGTCGGTCCGCAGCACCCAGGTGTTGACGAAGAAGCCCACGAGGTCGATGAGGTCCTCATCGGTGCGGCCCGCGATGGTGGAGCCGATCGCGATGTCCTCACCCGCCCCGAGGTGCTGCAACGTCACCACGAGCGCCGCCTGGAAGGCCATCGGCAGCGTCACGTCGGCGGCGCGCGCGACCTCCTCCACGCGGGACAGGAGCTCCGGGCCCACGGAGAAGCGCACCCCGTCACCGCGGTGGCCGGCGACGGGCGGGCGCGGCCGGTCCGTGGGGAGGCGCAGCGGCTGCGGAACCCCCGCCAGCTCCTTGTGCCAGTAGCCGAGCTGCTGGGACAGGAGGCTCTCGGGGTCGTTCTCGTCCCCGAGCATCTCGCGCTGCCACAGCGTGTAGTCGGCGTACTGCACGGGGAGTTCCGGCAGTTCGGGTTCCGCGCCGTCGCAGCGGGCGGTGTAGCAGCTGAACAGGTCGCGTGCGAGCGGGCCCACCGACTCGCCGTCGGCGGCGATGTGGTGGATCAGGAGGAGGAGGTGGTGCTCGCGGTCGCCGGTGCGGAACAGCGTCGCCCGCAGCGGCAGTTCCTCGGTGAGGATCAGGGGGTGGTGGGCGACCTGCTCCGCGGCGCTGCGCAGGTCCTCCGGCGCCACCTCCACCAGCGGCACGTCGAGGCGCAGGTCCTCGGCGGCGACCACTTCCTGCCCGGGCACGCCGTCGGCGGTCTCGACGATCAGGGTGCGCAGGCTCTCGTGCCGGACCACCACGTCGCGGATGGCCGCCACGAGTGCGTCCGTGTCCAGCGCGCCGGTGAACTTGACCATGAACGGGACGTTGTAGGTCGCCGACGGTCCCTCGAAGCGATCGATGAACCACAGGCGACGCTGCGCGTAGGACAACGGGATCATTTGCTTGCCACTCCTGTTCAGCTTGCCCGGACGAGAACGGCTCCGGACTGGGGTGATTGCTCTGGCGACGCGGCTTCGACCGCGCTGCCAGTGATTGCGGTTACCGGACGAGGCACCTGGTCCTTGAACTTCTTCGACCAGCGCTTCTCCATGCACATGCTCAAGAAAGATCTGATGGCTTTTGCGGACGAGGAATTGTGTTACCGCCCTTTACCGTCCTTCATCGCCCTTCACTGCCCTTCACTGTCCCGCACTGTTTCCATCAATGGCGAATCAATAAAACAAGTGACATCAGCCGAGTGCGGCCGTCCACGCGGTTCCACGCGATTTCTTCATCGGAGTACGGAGGCACTCGGGGGTGGGCGGAGGCAGGGCGAACTTGGGCCGCTCCCGAACAGGACCGACAGCACGGACAGCACGGGGAGCGCCGACGAGCCACTGGCCAGACAGCGCACATCGCGCAAAAACTGCTGGTCAAGCGGCACTTGCATGGTGGTGCACCCGGTTTCGCCTGTCCGGATCCCACCTGTCACGGGCGACGCCCCGCCTGTCGAAAAGACGCGCGTCGCGGCGTTTTCACGCAGCCCCTGGCCGAATTCATGCGCCCCCCTCCACGACCTCCCCTCCCCGTCCGCCGATCCTTTCCGCCACGGTCCGGGGACCGTAGCACCCGCCCATTGCCGCTCGACAGGCTCGCCCTTCGGCGCCCCCCGCGCATTCCCTTCTCATTGCCGACCGCCCCTCGCCGGAACATGGCTGTGTCCAGCACGTTCTTGGCTCAGGACCTTTCTCGAAGACCCCGACAGGGGGTGGCCCCGCCCTATGTCCTGTTAACGAGACAGGGGCGGCACAGAGCGCGCCGACGCCTCCTGGCGCTTTTTCGGGGGGCAATTTCTCGCCCCGGTAAGGCACCGGCGCACAGCTAGGGCGCATCGCATCGCGTCCGCCCTGCTCCAAGGCTTCGGCGCTCGCTCGTCGTACCCATATGAGCGATTTGACCGAGTGCAGTCGCTAAGTACGGACAGATACCGATCACGAACCGATCAGCTATCGACTACAGCAGCCGAACCGTTGGCAAAGTCAGCCACGGACAGCACGCCGATCGCTGGGAAAACCGCCCGAGCGGATGGAGTCAACTCGCTTGTGCGCGGGCGGTGTTGTGGCGCCCTGGCCTCTCAATGGGGCCGGGGCCCGGCCGCGTTCTGAGGCGCCCGGAGGCGGCCACAGGTATTTGTATGGTGCATTCTCGCGAGGACGACCGGGACCTCCTTGATCGAATTCTGCGAGCACGCACGGACGTCACGCCCTGTCGCCGCAAGGCAACACCCGGATTTCCAGGACGGGGGCGCCGTGACGACGTCATGACGCAACGCGTTGACCCTTCGGCAACGGCACCCCCGTACGGACAGTGGGAGCAGCCCGGCACTCGGCCGGGTTCCTGCTCGGGAGGTCCGATGAACCGTCAGTCGAATCGCCGCGCCACGCGCCTTGCGCCGGCCGCTGCCGTGGTGTCGGGTGCTGTGCGCGCCCTGCTCGCCAAGGCGCTCGACGTCCTGTGGCCGTCGGCCTGACACCCCCGCGGGTGCGGGTCGGGTCGGGTCAAGGCAGTCCGTGCAGCGGCAAGGGCTCGAACTCCCAGACCGGGCGCCGCCCTTCGGTGACCGCGACGGTCTGCGGGTGCTGCGCGTAGGACCGTTGCAGTTCCCGCCGGGCGGGACCGTCGAACTCGTCGGCGCGGCGCGTCCGGCCGAGGGCGCGCAGATCGGCGGCGTGCGCGACGGTCAGCAGCAGCGTCAGCGGATGCCGGGAGCGCAGCACGGCGTCGGCGCGCTCCCTGGCGGCGCCGCTCAGCTCCGCGGCGCCGTAGCGCGACCTCCAGCGGGGCGGGCTGCTCCGGAAGGTCCACCCGCCGGAAGGCCTCCGCCAGGGGCCGGGCAAGGCGTGCGACGACGTCCGCCACCGGCACCCCCTCGCCGCGGTTGTCCTCGTCCAGCGGTACCCGGTCACCGTGTCCGTGGTCGATCCCGACGCGCCAGTAGACGCGGGGAGACCGGGCGTAGTACACGGGTTCGAGTTCGACGGTGACGACGGGGCGGCCGTCGCCGCGGGCGGGGAACGGCCGGGCCCCGGCCGCTCCGGCGGGCCGCAGGGAGTCCGGCACCGAGGCGTCGGCGACCAAGGGCCGCAGGAAGAGGCTCACTTCGCCCGTCCGCTCCCGGACCCAGGCGAGGAGCCGCCGGGCGGCCTCGTCGTCCGGCTCCGTCTGCTGTCCGTACCGCGCCACCAGGTGCAGATAGCGGAGGTACACGGCCGCGGGTGTCGCGTCCGGTCCGTAGAGCAGCCCGTGGCCGTCGCGCCAGCTGCGCGGCGGTGGCTGCGCGTCGGCGCACAGGTCCTCGCCCGACGCGGCCCGGAGCGTCTCGGTGACGGCACGGGCCGAGGGGGGCGGCCGCAGCGCGGCCAGGAGTGCCAGGGCCGTGCTCCGGTCGCGGGGGCTCCACTGGTCGCCGGAGACGACGAGGCCGCCGGGCAACTTCCGCTGTACGGCGACCCAGTCGCGGGCGTCGCGCGCGGCACGGTGTGCGTGCCAGACGTCGTGGGCGGCGAGCACCCGGCGGGCGAGAGCACCGAAACGGTGCAGGGCCGTGGTGCTGACCAGGAAGGACGTGCCGGTCCTCCGGTCCCTGGCCCGGGCCAGGGCCACGACGCCGCCGGTGACCGGGTCGACCGCGGGGCCCCCGCAGGCCCCGCTCGGCAGGACGCCGGTGACCCGTACGCCGTACGGCCCCTGACCGGTGACGCGCCGGGCGTCCGCCTCACAGGCCCGTGCCGTGCCGCCCTCCGCGGTGCGGCGGTAGCCCGCGACGACGAAGCGTTCCGGCAGCCGGGCGGGCCGGTCGCTGAGCCACACCGACGGGTGCGGCTCCTCGGCGGTCAGCCGCACGAGCGCCAGGTCCTGGTCGGGCGGCACCCGCGCGAGCGGATCGTCGTCGACGAGCCACGCCTCCAGGCGTGCCGGGCGCGGCTCGCCCGCGGCCAGGCCATCGCCCTGCACGCGGAAGGGCGTCGCGGGATCCTGTCCGAGGTGCGGGGCGAGGACGTGCGCGCAGGTCAGGATCCAGCCGGGGGCGACGAAGAAGCCGGAGCCCCACATGCCGTCGCCGCCCTCGGGCCGCAACTGGACGAGGGCGTCACGGGTCAGCCTTCTCAGACCGCTCTCGGCGTCGTCGGACATCGCCAGTTCGTGACTCCCCCGCCTCTCCCCGCCTCTCCCCGCGTCGCCCCCGGTCGCTCCGTCACGCCGTCGCACCGGGCACTTGGTCACGCCCTCGCTCCGGTCGCGCCGTCGCCCCGTTCGCCGCGTCACGACGGCAGCCCGGACGCCGTACCGACGTCCGCCCGGCCGTCCGCCCGCTGTCGGGTCGCACCCCGAGGCTACCGGTCGGGCGGGCGCCGCGGGAGCGTACGCACAGTGCCGTCACCTCGGGGCGGAACGGTCACGTCAGGTGCGTGCGGCCGCGGTCGGCGCCGCGCGGGGAGCGTTCCGTCACCGGTCGGCGGGGCGGCGCAGGCCGATGTACTCCCCCATGGCCGCGGCCCCGTGCTCGAAGACCGCCGTGGGGTCCGGCGCGATGTCCATGATGTGGCTGTTGACCTCGAAGCCCACCATGCCGTGGAGCTGCGTCCACACCACGAACATGCGGGCCATCACCGGGCGGGGCAGTCCATCGAGGAGGCCCGCGGCGAGCGCGTCGACGTTCTGGCGCATCCCGTCGGTCAGCGGCGCCTCCCCCGGCCGGTCACCGGTGAGCTCGCCCGCCTTCTGGGCGTCGCGCAGGACGGCCACCATCGCGAGGACGATGCGGGCGACCGCCTCCATCGTCTCCGGCGGGGCGCTGTACCCCGGCACCGGGCGGCCCCAGAGCAGGACGTACTCCTCCGGGTGGGCCACCGCCCACTCCCGGATGCCCTGCCAGACGGCCACCCAGCGTCCCAGCGGATCGGTGCCCGCCGCCACCGCGGCCTCGGCGGCTGCCTCCGTGCTGTCCGCGAGGGCCCGGTAGGAGCCGAGGACGAGCGCGGACAGCAACGCGTCCTCGTCGGGGAAGTGCTCAGCCACCTCCTGGGCGCCGACACCGGCGTCCGCGGCCACCGCCGCGGGGTCCAGGTTGGCCCGGTGCCGTTCCGTGAGCCGCTGTAACGCGGCCGGCTTCAGCCGCCCGATCACGGCCTCCCGCTCGAGCTGTTCCTCGGTAGAAGTCATGATCGGGACTTTTCCAGATCCCCGCCCGGGTGTCGATTACCTCCGGGGTAACCGGCGGGCCGGGGAGCCGGCGCTCCACCGGTACTCGAGCGGACCTTGAGCGGCGGCGGTCGAGGACGGCACCTCCGCGGCGGTCGCGCGGGGGTGCGGGAGCGGGTGCCGGGCACGTCACCGGACGCGTCAGCTGGCGCCGGGCCCGTCGCCGGATGCGTCACCTGCCGCCGGACAGGTCACCGGACACATCGCAGGACGCGTCGCCGAACCACCGGGGCAGATGGGCGAGCAGGTCCCCCTGTTCCTCCCCGACCCACGCCACATGGCCGTCCGGGCGCAGCAGCACAGCGGGGACGTCCAGGTCCTCGGTGGCGTCGACGACGTGGTCGACCCGGTCCTGCCAGCCCGACACGGAGAGACGGCCGGTCCGGTCGAGCAGCAACCCGCGGCCCTCGTGCATCAGTGCGTAGAGGCGCCCGTTCTTCAGCTCCACGTCCCGCAGCCTCCGGCCGAGGAGTTCATGGCCCTCGCCGAAGTCGTAGCGGACCCCGACCGCGGTGATCATCCCGGTGATGTACCGGTTCACGTCCTCGAAGTCCATCAGCTTCGTGAACAGCTCCCGCAGCGCGGTCGCGCCCGCGCCGGTGCCGAGGAGCGTGATCTGCGCGCGGGTGTTGTCGATGACGGCGGCGCCCACCGGGTGCCGTTCCGCGTGGTAGCTGTCGAGGAGGCCGTCCGGTGCCCAGCCATGGACCGCGGCGGCCAGCTTCCAGCCGAGGTTGAACGCGTCCTGCACCCCCAGGTTGAGCCCCTGGCCGCCGGTCGGCGGGTGGATGTGTGCCGCGTCGCCCGCGAGGAACACCCGGCCCACGCGGTAGCGCTCGGCCTGCCGGGTGGCGTCGCCGAAGCGGGAGAGCCAACTCGGCGAGTGCACGCCGAAGTCGGTGCCCGCGAACGCCCGCAGCTGCTGCTTGAACTCCTCCAGCGTCGGTGCCGTCCGGTCCTCGGAGACGCCGTCGGCGGGCACGACGACGCGGTACCTGCCCGCGCTGCCGTCCCCCTCGGGGGCGAGGGCGAACCGCAGCTGGGTCTTGTTGACCTCCTTGACGGCCGCGGCGATCGTCGCCGGGTCCTCGGTCGCCGCCATCTCGCCGAGCAGCGTCTCCACCGTGGCGGGCTCGCCGGGGAAGCCGACGCCGAGCAGCTTGCGCACCGCGCTGCGGCCGCCGTCGCAGCCGACGAGGTAGCGCGCCCGCAGGCGGGTGCCGTCCGCGAGTTCGGCGGTCACGCCGCCGTCGTCGGAACCGTCGTCGGGGTCGCCGCCGGACTGGCTCAGGCCGACCAGTTCACAGCCTCGCCGGATCTCGACGCCGAGTTCGGCGGCCCGCTCGTCGAGCAGCCGCTCGGTGACGGGCTGCGGGGTGGCGACGCCGTACGGGTGGGCCGTGTCGAGGCTTTCCGGCCACGGTTTCACGATGCCGCCGAAGAGGCCGCCCACCTGGAACTTCTCGCTGACCGCGAGGAATCTGTCCAACAGGCCGCGCTGGTCCATCATCTCCACGCTGCGCGCGTGCAGGCCCTGCCCGCGTGACTGCCGGGTCGGCTCGGTCATCTTCTCGAGGACGACCACGTGTACGCCGGCCAACTTCAACTCGCAGGCCAGCATCAAGCCGGTCGGTCCGCCGCCGACGATGATCACGTCACTCATTGCGCCCTCATTTCCGCAGGTCCTGGCCTTGCCGGGGAATTCTGCGGCACGACGGGGGCCTTGCCGCAAGTCCCCCTGTGCGCTATACATTGATCATGGCGGGGAGCGGTTGCTCCCCGTTCTCGGCGTCGAGGACGACCTCCGCCGAGCCCCGGTTCGTTCGGGTTCCTCCGGTCCCTCAAGTTCCTTCGGCAGGCGCGAGGCGTGTCACGTCGACGGACGTGCCGCGCACGCGTCGGACGTGCTCCCAGCGGTGCGGAGGCGGGCAAGGGGCTGGACGAAGAGTTCGTCCAGCCCCCCGCTGTGTGCGTCGCCTGTGCCTAGCCGACGGCCACCGCGCCGCGCAGCGCCTCGCGGACGGTCGCTATGACCTCGGCCGCGCGCGGGCTGAGGTAGAAGTGGCCCCCCTGGAACACCTGGATGTCGAACGCGGCACTCGTGTGGGCACGCCACGCGTCGGCTTCCGGCACCGTCGTCTTCGGGTCGCCGTCGCCCACGAGGGCGGTGACCGGGCAGTCGACGGTCGTGTCCACCGGGCCGTACGTCTCGATGGCCCGGTAGTCGCTGCGGATGGCGGGCAGCACCATGCGCAGCAGCTCCTCGTCGCCGAGCACCGCGGCGTCGGTGCCGCTCATGGCCTTCATCTCCGCCACGATCCCGTCGTCGTCACGGGTGTGGACGTTCTCCTCGCGCCGCGTGGAGGGCGCGCGCCTGCCGGAGGCGAACAGCCTCGCGGGCGCGTGGCCCTGCTCCTGGAGCCTGCGCGCGACCTCGAAGGCGACGACCGCGCCCATGCTGTGCCCGAAGAACACCACGGGCCGGTCGAACAGCGGCGCCACCACGGGCGCGATGCGGTCGGCGAGCACACCGATGTCGTCCACGTTCGGTTCCATCCGCCTGTCCTGGCGGCCGGGGTACTGGAGGGCCACCACGTCGCTCTCGCTCTTGAGGGCCGCGGAGACGGGGTGGTAGAAGGTCGCCGATCCGCCCGCGTGCGGGAAGCACACCAGGCGGGCCGGAGCGCCAGGTGCGGGGTGGAACCGGCGGAGCCAGAGGTCGCTGCCGTCGGTAGCAGTCATGTCGATCGTCCGTTCTGCTGTGGTTGCGGTACTCGGCGTTCCGCCGACTTCGGGGTGACCGGGGCGAGCCCGCGCCGGGTTCAGCGGGAGTCCGCGCCCTGGCCTGCGTCCAGCCAGGAGCGTACGGCGAGCGCCGTCGACGCGGAGTGGTCTTCCATGATCGTGAAGTGGTTGCCGGGGACGTCGGCCGCCTCGTGCGGGAGCGGCCACGTGGGCTGCCAGTGGTCCTCGGTCTCCCTGGCCTGCGACTCCCCCGGCGGGAAGGTGGCGTGCACGTACAGCGTCGGCGCCTGGACCGGCTCCGGCTCCCAGTCGCCGAACACGCGCGCGTAGCCGCCCTGCCCGGTCAGCTGCGCCCCGGTCATCAGCTCGAAGGCCTTGCTGGTCGACAGGCGTTCGCGCAGCGCGGCCTCCAGGCGTGCCTCGAAGGAGTTCGTCGCGGTGTACGTGTCGAGGAGCACCGTCGCCGCCGGTGTGCTGCCCTCCTTCTCGAGCAGCGCGGTGACGGCGTTGACCATCCACCCGCCCGACGAGTAGCCGAGCAGCACGTACGGCCGCCCGCCCGCCTGCCGCAGGACGGCCTCCGCCTGGTAGCGGACGACCGCGTCCCTGGTCGCGGGCAGCGCCTCCCCCGGTGCGAAACCGGGGTGGGGCAGCACGGTCACGTCCCGCTCACCGGCGAACACGGGGGCGAACCTGGCGAAGTAGTGCGGGCCCGACGGCGCCATCGAGGGGGCGAAGCACAGCAGCGGGATTCCCGGCCCCGTCGCCAGGGTGACCGGCGCCTGCGCGGGCGCCTCGTCCGCCGTCTCGAACACCGGCCGCACCCGGGAGGCCGCCATCACCATCTGCCACCCCTCCTCGTACAGACCGAGGTCGCAGGACTGCCGGAAGAGCCCGGCGAAGGTGTCCTCGACCGCGAGGGCCGCGGGCGCGGCGGTGGTGCCCCCGGTCTCCACGGCGAGTTCGCGCCGCAGGTACGCGGCGAGCGCCGGCCCCGTCGACTGGTCGAAGACGACGGTGGCGGGCAGGCGGAGCCCGGTCGCGCCGGCGAGCCGGTTGCGCAGTTCGAGGGCGGTCAGGGAGTCGAGGCCGAGCTGGGTCAGGGCGCCGGAGACGTCGAGCTCCTCCGCCGCGTATCCGAGGACGACCGCCGCCTGGTCCCGTACGAGCAGCAGCAGTTCCTGTTCCTGCTCGGCCTCCGTCAGCCCGGCGAGGCGCCGCGTCACCCGCTCCTCGTCCGCCCCGGCCGTGGCGGACGGCGCGGTGGCGCGCGGCCGCACCAGGCCGCGCAGCAGCGCGGGCACCTCGTCGGGCCTGCCGCGCAGGGAGCCGACGTCGAGGCGCATCGGCACCACGACCGCGTCGTCAGCGGCGCAGCCGATGTCGAAGAGTTCGAGGCCCTCCTCCTCGGTGAGGCCGTGGACCCCGGAGCGGGACATCCGCGCCACGTCGGTGCCCGCGAGGCCTTCGGTCATCGTGCCCGCCGTCTCCCACAGGCCCCAGGCGAGGGAGGTCGCGGGCAGTCCCGCCGCCCTGCGGTGCTGGGCGAGGGCGTCGAGGAACGCGTTGGCCGCGGCGTAGTTGCCCTGTCCGGGGCCGCCGAGGATGCCCGACACCGAGGAGAACAGCACGAACGCCGACAGGTCCAGGTCCCGGGTCAGTTCGTGCAGGTGCCACGCCGCGTCGGCCTTCGGCCGGAACACGGTGTCGATCCGTTCCGGGGTGAGCGAGCCGATGGTGCCGTCGTCCAGTACGCCCGCCGAGTGCACCACGCCCGTCAGCGGGTGGTCAGCGGGCACGGCGGCGAGGAGCTCCGCGAGGGCGCCGGGGTCGGTGACGTCGCAGGCGGCGAGGGTGACCTCGGCCCCGAGGCCGGTGAGTGCCGTACGGAGGTCGGCGGCGCCGGGCGCGGCGGCGCCCCTGCGTCCCGCGAGGAGGAGGTGCCGTACGCCGTGCTCGGTCACGAGGTGGCGGGCGACCAGGGCGCCGAGGGTACCGGTGGCGCCGGTCACCAGGACGGTGCCGCCGGGCGCGAACCCGGCGGGGACGTCCACCCCGGACCGGCCCTCGGCCCCGGACCCGTCCTCGGTCCCGGACCCCCGCTGCGCCGCGGTCGGCCGGAACCGTGCGAGGCGCGGCACCAGTGCGTCACCGGCGCGCACCGCCACTTGCGGCTCGGCAGTGGCGAGGACGCCGGGCAGCGCCGCCAGGGACGCGTCGTGCGCGTCCACGTCGACCAGCGTGAACCGGCCGGGGTTCTCGGACTGCGCCGACCGTACGAGACCCCACACCGCCGCGTCGGCGATGCCGGGCACGTCCTCGCCGGGCCCCGTCGCCACGGCCCCGCGGGTCACGAGGACGAGGCGCGAGTCCAGGAACCGTTCGTCGGCGAGCCACTCCTGGGCGAGGCGCAGCGCGCGCCGGGCCGCGGCGCGGGCGGCGGCGACCGGGTCGGGGCCGGTGGCGGCACACGGGACGAGGACGAGGTCCGCTCCGCCGGCCTCGGCGAGCGCCGCGAGGTCGTCGTGCTCCTCGACGGCGACGCCGGACGCGGCGATGCCCGCGCCGATCTTGAGGTCGTCGGAGCCGACGACCGCGCAACCGCGGACGGGGGCGGGAGCGTGGGCGGCCGCACGGGCCGGTGCGGCCACCCACTCCAGCCGGAACATCGCTTCGCGGTGGCGCGCACCCCACTGTTCCGCGGCGATCGGCCGCAGGACGAGGGATGCGACCGTCGCCAGGGGGTGCCCCTGGGCGTCGGTCAGTTCGAGGGACACGGCTTCGGGTCCCGCCGGAGTGATCCGGACCCGTGCCGCGGTGGCGCCGGCCGCGTGCCACCGGACGCCGTTGAAGGAGAACGGCAGCCGGGGGCGACCGGTGTCCTCGACGAGACCGCCGAGCATGCAGGCGTGCAGCGCCGCGTCGAGCAGCGCAGGGTGCAGCCCGAACGACGCGGCGTCCGGGTGCTGCTCCTCGTCGAGTTCGATCTCGGCGTACACGGCGTCCTCGCCGCGCCACGCCGCCCGCAGGCCCTGGAAGGCGGGTCCGTATCCGAACCCGGCCTCCGCGAGGCTGTCGTAGAGGCCGTCGGTGTCGGCGGGTTCGGCGCCGGCCGGCGGCCAGTCGGTGGGCGCGTCGGGGCGTGCGGGGGCGCCGGTGGTGAGGAAGCCGGCGGCGTGCCGGGTCCAGTCGGCGCCCGCGCCCTGCTCGTCCGGGCAGGAGTCGATGCTCAGGGCCCGGCGTCCCGAGCCGTCGTCGCCGCCGACGGTCACCCGCAGCCGCACGCCGCCGCGTGCGGGCAGCGGCAGCGGTGCGGCGAGGGTCAGCTCCTCCACCTCGTCCAGGCCGAGCCTGCCGCCCGCGGCGAGCGCGAGTTCCGCGAAGGCCGTGCCGGGCAGGAGAATCACCTGTCCGACGGCGTGCTCGGCGAGCCACGGGTGGGTGTCCGTGCCGAGCCTGCCGGTGCACACGAGGCCCTGGCCATCGGCGAGGTCCACCGCGGCGCCGAGCAGCGGATGGCCGGCGCCCGCGAGGCCGAGGCCACCGGCCGCCTCCTCGATGCTCAGGTCACGGGGGGCGTCCAGCCAGTACCGCTTGCGCTGGAACGCGTACGTGGGCAGCTCGACCGGGCGGCCGCCGGGGAGCAGGCGCGTGAGGTCCACTCGGACGCCCCGTGTGCTGAGGCGCGCCAGCGCGGTGGTCAGCGCCGTCCGCTCCGGGCGCTCGTTCCGCAGCAGGGGTACGAAGGCCGCGTCGGGCGCGGTCTCCTGGCCGAGCGCGGAAAGGGTCCCGCCGGGGCCGACCTCCACGAACGTGGCCGTGCCCTCGGCCACCAGCGTACGTACGGCATCGGCGAACCGCACCGGCTCCCGCACCTGCCGCACCCAGTACTCGGGGGACGCCAGTTCCTCGGCACCCGCCCGCGCGCCGGTCAGCGTCGACACGACCGGGATCGAGGGGGCCCCGTACGAGACCTCCTTCAGGACCCGGCGGAACGCGCCGAGCATCGGCTCCATCAACGGCGAGTGGAACGCGTGGCTGACCTTCAGGCGGGACACCTTGCGGCCCGCAGCCCGCCACCGCTCCGCCACCGCCTCCACATCGGCGTCGACACCCGAGACCACCACCGAGGACGGGCCGTTCACCGCGGCGATGCCCACGGTCTCCGGCAGGTCGGATGCGACCTCGGCCTCGGTCGCCCGGACGGCGACCATCACGCCACCGGAGGGCAGCGCCTGCATCAGCGCGCCGCGCGCCGACACCACCTTCACCGCGTCCGACAGCGACCACACACCCGCCACATGCGCGGCGGCCAGCTCACCGATGGAGTGCCCCGCGAGCGCGTCGGGGCGCACCCCCCACGACTCCAGGAGGCGGAACAGCGCCACCTCCACCGCGAACAGCGCGGGCTGTGTCACCACCGTCTCGTTCAGGGCGTCGGCGTCCTCGCCGGACAACACCTCGCGCACCCGCGGCTCGCACTCCGCGAGGACGGCGTCCAGTGCCTCGGCGAACACCGGGAACCGGGCGGCCAGTTCACGGCCCATGCCGAGCCGCTGCGCGCCCTGCCCCGAGAACAGGAAGCCCACACCGCCCGCCACCACGGACCCCGTGACGAGGCCGGGGAGCGGCTGGTCCGCGGCCAGCGCGGTCAGGCCGTCGAGGAGTGCCGCGCGGTCCTCCCCCACGATGACGGCCCGGTGGCCGAAGGCCGAGCGGGTCGTCAGGAGGGAGTGGCCGACGTCCACCGGTGTGATGTCCGGGTGGGCCACGACGTGCTCACGCAGCCGGGCGGCCTGCTCCCGCAGGGCCTCCGCGCTCCTGGCCGAGAGCAGCCAAGGCACCGGGCCCACCGGAGTCGCAGCTTCCGGGCGGGTCGGGGCGACAGGGGCTTCCGGGTTCTCCGGGGCTTCCGAGATCTCCGGGACTTCCGCGCCTTCCGAAGCTCCCGGGATCTCCGGGACTTCCGCGGCCTCCGGGGCTCCTGGGATCTCCGGAGCTTCCAGGACCTCCAGGGCTTCCGGTGCCTGCTCGATGACGGCGTGCGCGTTCGTCCCGCTCACGCCGAACGACGACACGCCCGCCCGCCGCGGGCGTCCCGCCGCCGTCCACGGCCGGGTCTCCGTCAGGACGTCGACGGCGCCCGCGGACCAGTCGACGTGCGGGGAGCGCTCGGCGACGTGCAGGGTCTTCGGCAGCACGCCGTGCCGCATCGCCATCACCATCTTGATCACGCCGCCGACACCGGCCGCGGCCTGCGTGTGGCCGACGTTGGACTTCAGCGACCCGAGCCACAGCGGCTCGCCGGTGCGCTGCTGCCCGTAGGTGGCGAGGAGTGCCTGTGCCTCGATGGGGTCGCCGAGGGTGGTGCCGGTGCCGTGGGCCTCGACGGCGTCCACGTCGGACGGGGTCAGGCCCCCGTTCGCCAGGGCCTGGCGGATCACCCGTTGCTGCGAGGGGCCGTTCGGCGCGGTGAGCCCGTTGGACGCGCCGTCCTGGTTGACCGCCGTACCCCGTACGACCGCGAGGACCCGGTGACCGTTGCGGCGCGCTTCCGAGAGCCGTTCGAGGACGAGCATGCCGACGCCCTCGCCCCAGCCGGTGCCGTCCGCGTCGGCGGAGAACGCCTTGCAGCGGCCGTCCGGTGCCAGGCCCCGCTGGCGGCTGAACTCCACGAAGGCCCCCGGGCTCGACATCACCGTCACGCCGCCCGCGAGCGCCAGCGAGCACTCGCCGGAGCGCAGCGCCTGAGCCGCGAGGTGCAGGGCCACGAGCGACGAGGAGCACGCCGTGTCCACGGTCACCGCGGGGCCTTCGAGTCCGAGCGTGTACGACACCCGGCCGGAGGCGACGCTGGCCGCGCTGCCGAAGCCGAGCTGTCCCTCGAAGCCCTCCGGAGCACGCCGGAGCCGGGAGGCGTAGTCGTTGTACATCACGCCCGCGAACACCCCGGTCGCGCTGCCGCGGACCGACTCCGGGTCGATCCCGGCCCGCTCCAGGGCCTCCCACGACGTCTCCAGGAGCAGCCGCTGCTGTGGGTCGACGGCCAGCGCCTCGCGCGGCGACATGCCGAAGAACGCCGGGTCGAACTCGGCGGCGTCGTGGAGGAATCCGCCCCGGCGGACGCTGCTGGTGCCGGTGTGCGCGGGGTCGGGGTCGTAGAGCGCGTCCACGTTCCAGCCCCGGTCGTCGGGGAAGTCGGACACCGCGTCACGGCCCTCGGCGACCAGGCGCCACAGGTCCTCTGGCGAACGGACGCCGCCGGGGTAGCGGCAGCTCATGCCGACGATCGCGATCGGCTCGTCGTCGGCGGCGACCGTGCGGACGGCGTTCCCCGGCGTCGCGTCGGCGCCGAGCAGGGTGGTCCGCAGATGTTCCGCGAGGACCAGGGGTGTCGGGTAGTCGAAGACGAGCGTCGCGGGCAGGCGCAGCCCCGTGGCGGTGTCGAGCCCGTTGCGCAGCTCGACGGCCGTGAGCGAGTCGAAGCCGAGTTCGTCGAAGGCGCGCTCCGGCTCCACCGCGGCCGGGGACGCGTGGCCGAGCACGGCGGCGACACACGTGCGGACCAGGTCGAGGAGCGCCGGGAGCCGCTCGTCCGCCGGCAGCGCGGCGATCCGTGCGGCAAGGCCGCCGTCGGCCCGCGCGGCCTTCGCGGCTTCGGGGCGTCCCGTGCGTACCAGTGCGCGCAGCAGCGGCGGTACGGCTCCGGGGCGGGCCCGCAGCGAGGCCAGGTCGAGGCGCGTGGGCACGGCCACGGCCGAGGGGAGCGCGAGGGCGGCGTCGAAGAGGCGCAGTCCCTCCTCCGCGGACAGGCCTGCGGCTCCGGTCCCCGCCATCCTGGCGCCCATGCCGTCGTTCCCTGCCCACAGGCCCCACGCCAGCGAGGTCGCGGGCAGGCCCTGCGCCCGCCGGTGCTCGGCCAGCGCGTCCAGGAAGGTGTTGGCGGCGGCGTAGTTGGCCTGACCGGGGTTGCCGAAGGTGCCCGCGGCCGAGGAGAACAGGACGAACGCCGTCAGGTCCTGGTCCTGGGTCAGCTCGTGCAGGTGCCAGGCCGCGTCGGCCTTGGGCCGGAACACCGTGTCGACGCGCTCCGGGGTCAGCGACTCGAGCACGCCGTCGTCCAGGACGCCCGCCACGTGCACGACCGCCGTCACGGGGTGCTCGGCGAGCAGCGCCGCCACCGCGTCCCGGTCCGCCACGTCGCAGGCGACGGCGTCGACCTCGGCGCCGAGGCCCACAAGGTCGTCGCGCAGGGCGCCCACCCGGTTGCTCCGGCTCGCGAGGACCAGGCGGCGCACTCGGTGCCGGGCGACCAGGTGCCGTGCCACGAGGCCGCCGAGCGTGCCGCTCGCGCCGGTCACCAGGACCGGGCCCGCGCCGAGGTCCGCACCCTCCGACGACTCGTCGGGGCGTGCCCGTACCAGTCGGGGTGCGAGCAGTTCGCCGGAGCGCAGCGCCAGTTGGGGCTCGCCCGTCGCGGCGGCGGCGGGAAGCTCGTGGACGGTGGCCGCGAGCAGGTCGACGTCGGCGAGCAGGAACCGGTCGGGGTGTTCGGCCTGCGCCGCGCGCACCAGGCCCCACACCGGCGCGTTGGCCAGGTCGGGGACGTCCTCGCCGTCCTCTGCGGTGGTGGCCGCGACCGCGCCGCTGGTGACGAACATCAGCCGGGCGGTGGCGAGGCGGCTGTCGGCGAGCCAGCCGCGCAGCAGCGCGAGGGCCCAGTGCGCCGCCCGGGCGGGGGTGTCGGCCGCGGGCACGGGGGCGATCACGAGGTCCGGTACCCGGTCGGCGCCGAGCGTCGCGAGGTCCGGGTACGTGGTGACCGGCTCGAAGCTCTCCGCCTGGCCGAACCCGTCCCCGAGGACCGCCCAGCGCACCGGACCCGGGGTGGCGGGCGGCACGGGTGTCCAGTCCACCCGGAACAGGGAGTCGAGCCGGTCACCGCCCAGCGCGTCCGCCGTGAGGGGCCGTAGCGACAGTTCGTCGACGGAGGCGACGGGCGCGCCCGTGCCGTCGGCCAGGGTGATCGCGACGCCCGAGGCGCCGGCCGGGGACAGCCGTCCCCGCAGGCCCGTCGCGCCGCTGCTGTGCAGCCGTACCCCGCGCCAGGAGTACGGCAGGTGCAGCCGCTCGTCGGCGACGAAGCCGCCGAGGCCGACGGCGTGCAGCGCGGAGTCGAGCAGCGCGGGGTGCAGTCCGAAGGCGCCCGCACCGTCCTCGTCGGGCAACTCGACCTCGACGAACACCTCGTCGCCCCGCCGCCAGGCCGTGCGCAGGCCGCGGAACGCGGGCCCGTAGCCGAGGCCGGACGCGGCGAGGTCGTCGTAGCGGCCCTCGATGTCGATCCGCTCGGCGTCCGCGGGCGGCCAGACGCCGTCGTCGACGGCGGCGGGGGCCGCCGTGCCCGCCGTGAGGGTGCCGAAGGCGTGCCGGGTCCACGGCCGGTCGTCGGACGGGTCGTCGGGTGCTTCGTCGGCCGTGTCGTCGGCTCGTGCGTACACGTTCAGGGCGCGCCGCCCCGACGCGTCCGGCGCCCCGACGGACACCTGGAGCCGCACCGCGCCGTCCTCGGGCAGCACCAGGGGCGCCGCGAGGGTCAGCTCCTCGACGTGGTCGAGCCCGACCTGGTCGCCCGCCCGGACGGCCAGTTCCACCAGCGCGGCACCGGGTACGAGGACCACGCCGCCGACAGTGTGGTCGGCGAGCCACGAGTGGGTGGTGAGGGAGAGCCTGCCGGTGAGCAGGGCGCCCTCCTCGTCGGCGAGGGTGACGGCGGCGCCGAGCAGCGGGTGGTCGGCGGACCGCAGGCCCGCGGCGGCCACGTCCCCGGTGTGTGCGCCGACGTCCAGCCAGTACCTGGTGCGCTGGAAGGGGTAGGTGGGCAGGTCGGTGCGGCGGGCGCCGCGGCCCGCGAACACCGCCTGCCAGTCGAGGGCGACGCCCCGCACGTGCAGGGCCGCGACCGCCGAGGTGAGCGTGGCGCCCTCGGGCCGGTTCGCGCGCACCCCCGCGACGAGGAGCGCGCCCCCGCCCGCGCCGTCACGGCCCGCCGCGGTGAGCACCGCGTCGGGGCCGAGCTCCAGGAAGTGCGTGACGCCCTGCTCGCCGAGGCTGCGTACGCCGTCGAGGAACCGCACCGTGGCACGGACGTGGCGCACCCAGTGCTCCGGGTCGCGTGCCTGCTCCGGGGTCAGCAGGGCGCCGGTCAGCGTGGAGACGACCGGGATCGCCGGGGTCCCGTACGCGATGGTCCTCGCGACGGCCCGGAAGTCGTCGAGCACGGCGTCGACGTGCGGCGAGTGGAAGGCGTGGCTGACCCGCAGATAGCGGGTCCTGCCGCCGCGCTCCCGCCAGGCGCCGTCGATCGCGGCCACGGCGTCGGCGTCGCCCGCGACCACCGTGGACTCGGGGCCGTTGACGGCCGCGACGTCCACGGTGCCGCCGTGCTCGGCGAGCAGCCCGCGGACGGTGTCCTCGTCGGCGCGCAGCGACAGCATGGCGCCGCCCTCGGGCAGGGCGCCCATGAGCCTGCCGCGGGCGGCGACGAGCGTGCACGCGTCGGTGAGGGAGAACACGCCCGCCACGTGTGCGGCGGCCAGTTCGCCGATGGAGTGGCCCGCGAGGAACTGCGGGGTGAGGCCCCACGCCGTGACGAGGCGGAACAGCGCCACCTCGATCGCGAACAGCGCGGGCTGGGTGTAGGTGGTCAGGTCGAGCAGGGCGGCGGCCTCGCTGCCGGGCTCGGCGAAGAGCACGTCCCGCAGCGGCCGGTCCAGGTGCGGGTCGAGGGCGGCGCAGACCTCGTCGAGGGCCTCGGCGAACACGGGGAACTGCGCGTACAGCTCGCGGCCCGCGCCGACCCGCTGGCTGCCCTGTCCGCTGAACAGGAACGCGAGTTTGCCGCGTGAGCCGACGGTGCCGCGCACCAGGTTCGGTGCCTCGCCGCCGTCGGCGAGGGCCCGGAGACCGGAGAGGAGTTCCGCGCGGTCCGTGCCGACGACGGCGGCCCGGTGTTCGAGCGCGGTCCTGGTGACGGCAAGGGAGTAGCCGATGTCCGCCGGTGTGTCGTCCCGTCCTTCCAGGTGGGAGAGGAGGGTGGCGGCGCGCTCGCGCAGCGCCGCGGGGTCGTTGCCGGAGAGCACCCAGGGCACGGCGTCGGCCGTCACGGGGTCGACGGGGGCCAGGGGCCCGCCCGGCTCGTCCTCGGGGTCCTCGGCGGGGGCCTGTTCGAGGATGACGTGGGCGTTGGTTCCGCTGATGCCGAACGACGACACCGCCGTCCTGCGCGGCTGCCCGGTCTCGGGCCACGGCCTGCCCTCGGTGAGGAGTTCCACGGCGCCCGCCGCCCAGTCGACGTGCCGGGAGCGCTCGCCGACGTGCAGGGTCGGCGGGAGCGTGCCGTGCCGCATCGCCATGACCGACTTGATGATGCCCGCGACGCCCGCGGCGGCCTGGGTGTGACCGATGTTGGACTTGATCGAGCCGAGCCACAGCGGCCGGTCGGCGGGGCGGTCCTTGCCGTAGGTGGCGAGGAGCGCCTGGGCCTCGATGGGGTCGCCGAGGGTGGTGCCGGTGCCGTGCGCCTCGACCGCGTCGACCTGGGCGGCGGTGAGACCGGCGCTGTCGAGGGCCTGGCGGATGACGCGCTGCTGGGAGGGCCCGTTGGGCGCGGTCAGGCCGTTGGACGCGCCGTCCTGGTTCACCGCCGAACCGCGCACGATCCCGAGGACGGTGTGGCCGTTGCGCCGGGCGTCGGAGAGCCGCTCCAGGAGCAGCATGCCCGCGCCCTCGCCCCAGCCGGTGCCGTCGGCGTCGTCGGAGAACGACTTGCAGCGGCCGTCCGCGGCGAGGCCGCGCTGCTTGCTGAAGCCGATGAACGTCTCCGGGGTCGCCATCACGGTGACACCGCCCGCGAGGGCGAGCGTGCACTCGCCCGACCGCAGCGCCTGGGCCGCCAGGTGCAGCGTGACCAGGGAGGACGAGCAGGCGGTGTCCACCGTGACGGCGGGCCCCTCCAGAGCGAAGGTGTACGACACCCGGCCGGAGGCGACGCTGCCGAAGTTGCCGGTGCCGAGGAAGCCCGCCACGCCCTCGGGCACCGACCGCAGCCGCGACGCGTAGTCGTGGTACATCACGCCGGCGAACACACCGGTCCTGCTGCCGCGCAGCGACGAGGCGTCGATCCCGGCCCGCTCGAACGCCTCCCAGGAGGTTTCCAGGAGCAACCGCTGCTGCGGGTCCATCGCCAGGGCCTCGCGCGGCGATATCCCGAACACACCGGGGTCGAACTCCGCCGCGTCGTGCAGGAACCCGCCCTCGGTGCGGAACGCGCGGCCCGGGTCGTCGGGGTCGGACAGCTCGACGTCGCCCCAGCCCCGGTCGGCGGGGAACGCCGTCACCCCGTCGCGGCCGCCCGCGACCAGCTCCCAGAGGTCCTCGGGAGAGCGTACGCCGCCGGGGTAGCGGCAGCTCATGCCGATGATCGCGACGGGCTCCTGCTCGCCGTCCTCGACCTCGCGCAGGCGCCTGCGGGTGTCGCGCAGGTCGGCGGTGACCCGCTTCAGGAAGTAGCGGAGCTTGTCCTCGTTGTCCATGCTGTCTTTACTCCAGGGAACGTCAAGCAGGTGGGCGGGCGGTTCAGGAGATGCCGAATTCCTTGCCGAGCAGGTCGAAGACCTCGTCGTCCGTGGCCGCTTCGAGGTCGTCGGACGCCTGCGCGGCGGCGTCGGCACGGCTTTCCCGCCACACGGCGAGGAGCGCGGCGAGGCGGGCACCGACCCGGTCGTCCTCGTCGTCGCCCGGTGCGACCGAGGCGATGCTCGCCTCGATGCGGCTCAGCTCGGCGAGCAGCGGCGCCACCCCGTCGGGTTCCTCGACGACCAGCGCGCCCTCGATGTGGCCGACCAGGTCGAGCGGCGTCGGGTAGTCGAAGATCGCCGTGGCGGGCAGGCGGAGGCCGGTGGCGACGCCGAGCCGGTTGCGCAGCTCGACCGCGGTCAGCGAGTCGAAGCCGAGGTCGGTGAACGCGCGCCGCTCGTCGACCGCCCCGGCGCCGGGGAGCGCGAGTACGGCCGCGACGTGCGCGCACACCACGTCCACGAGCGCGGACGTCCGCTCGGTCACCGGCAGCGCCGCGAGCCGGTCGCGCAGCGCGGCGGCCGGGTCGGCCCCGCTGTCCACCGCCCTGCGGGCCGTCGTCCGCACCAGGCCGCTGAACACCGGTGGCACCGCGGGGAGTTCCCGTACGGCCCGCAGGTCGAGTCGCATCGGTACGAGGACGGCGTCGTCGCCGAGTGCCGCCGCGTCGAACAGCTCCATGCCCTCCTCGGCGGACAGGCCCGCGGCTCCGGTCCCCGCCATCCTGGCGCCCATGCCGTCGTCCCCGGCCCACAGGCCCCACGCCAGCGAGGTCGCGGGCAGGCCCTGCGCCCGGCGGTGCCGGGCCAGCGCGTCCAGGAACGCGTTGGCGGCGGAGTAGTTGGCCTGGCCCGGATTGCCGAACGTGCCCGCCGCCGAGGAGAACAGGACGAACGCCGACAGGTCCAGATCCCGGGTCAGCTCGTGCAGGTGCCAGGCCGCGTCCACCTTGGGCCGGAACACGGTGTCGACGCGCTCCGGCGTCAGCGATCCGACCACGCCGTCGTCCAGGACACCCGCCACGTGCACGACCGCCGTCACGGGGTGCTCGGCGAGCAGCGCCGCCACCGCGTCCCGGTCCGCCACGTCGCAGGCGACCGTAGTGACGTCGGCGCCGAGGCCCGTCAGCTCCTCGTGCAGCGCACCGACTCGGCCGCGCCTGCTCGCGAGGACCAGGCGGCGCACTCCGTGCCGGGCGACCAGGTGCCGCGCCACGAGGCCGCCGAGCATCCCGCTCGCACCGGTCACCAGGACCGGGCCCGCTCCGAAGCCCCGCTTCTCGGACTCGGCGTACGAGGGTGACTCCGACCCCGTCCGCGCGGTGCGGGCCCGGGTGAGCCGGGGCACGAACGTCTCTCCGGCGCGTACGGCCAGCTCGGGTTCCGCACTGACGACGGCCGGCTTCCAGCCGTCCGCGTCGTCGACGTCCACGAGGACGAAGCGGTCCGGGTTCTCCGCCCGCGCCGCCCGCAGCAGTCCCCACACGGCGGCGGACGCCAGGTCCTGGGCGTCGCCGGTGTCGACCACCACGGCGCCGTGGGTCACGAGGACCAGGCGCGAGGCGGCGCAGCGCTCGTCGGCCAGCCAGTTCTGGACCAGTTCGAGGGCGGTGTGCACCTGCCTGCGCACCTCGCCCGCGTCCACCTCCCCGGACCGTGCGCACCGCACCACGACGTGCTCCGGCAGCGTCTCGCCCGCGTCGAGCGCCGAGCGCACCGCGGCCCAGTCGGCGAACTCCGCGACCGCGCCCGCCGCACCGGCGCCCACGGCCGCCGCCGGAGCGGGCACCCAGTCGAGCCGGAACAGCGACTCGTGTCCGCGCGCCGCTCCCAGCGAGTCCGGCGACACCGCGCGCAGCACCAGCGAGTCCACCGTCGCGACCGGCGCGCCGGAGCCGTCGGCGACGGCGACGGCCACCGCGTCGGGGCCCACCGGCGTCACCCGCACCCGCAGTGTGGTCGCGCCCTCGGCGTGCAGCCGCACGCCCGTCCACGCGAACGGAAGGCGCCCGTGCTCGACCGGGGGCAGCGCACCGAAGGCGACCGCGTGCAGCACCGCGTCGAGCAGGGCCGGGTGCACGCCGAATCCGGCGACGGCGCTCTGCTCCTCGATGGCGACCTCGGCGAACACCTCGTCCTCGCCGCGCCACACCGACCGCAGGCCCTGGAACAGCGGCCCGTAGGCGAAGCCCGCGTCCGCCATGCTGTCGTAGAAGCCGTCCAGTTCGACGGCCTCCGCGTCCGCGGGCGGCCACGCGCCGAGTTCCGCGGGCGCGCCGCCGTCCTCGGCGAGGACGCCGCTCGCGTGCCGGACCCACGGCAGGTCGCCGTCCTCGCCCCGGGCGTGGACCGTCACCTGGCGGCGCCCCGACCCGTCCGGCGCGCCGACCCGTACCTGGACCTGCGTACCGCCGCGCTCGGGCAGCACCAGGGGCGTCTCCAGCGTCAGCTCCTCCACCGAGGCGCAGCCGACCTGGTCGCCCGCGCGCACCGCGAGGTCGACGAACGCCGTCCCCGGCAGCAGCACCGAACCCATGATCCGGTGCTCGGCGAGCCACGGGTGCGTCGGCAGCGACAGCCTGCCCGTGAACAGGACGGTGTCCTCGTCCGCGAGGGCGACCGCGGTGCCGAGCAGCGGGTGCCCGGCGGAGCCGAGTCCGAGCCCGGTGGCGTCGGTGGCGGGCCGCGCGCCGGTGTCGGGCCAGAACCGCTGGTACTGGAACGCGTACGTCGGCAGGTCGACGCCGTGGCCGCGGCCGGGGAAGTACGCCTCCCAGTCGATCGGTACGCCGCGTACGTGCAGCTCGGCGAGGGCGGTCACGACGGCCTCGCCCTCCGCCCGGTCGCCGCGCAGCACCGGGACGAAGGCCGCGTCCGGCAGGGTCTCCTGTCCGAGGGCCGAGAGGACACCGCCGGGGCCGATCTCGACGAGGACGTCAGCGCCGGTGGCGGCGACGGCGTCGGCGAACCGCACGGACTCGCGCACGTGCCGCACCCAGTACTCCGGCGAGGCGAGTTCCTCGGCGGTGGCGCGGGCGCCGGTCAGCGTCGACACGATCGGGGTGGTCGGCGCCTCGTACGACACGCCTTCGAGCACTCGGCGGAACGCGTCGAGGACGGGCTCCATCAGCGGCGAGTGGAACGCATGGCTGACCTTGAGGCGGGACACCTTGCGACCCGCCTCGCGCCACCGCTCGGCCGCCGCGTCCACATCGGCGGCGGCGCCGGAGATCACCACGGACGTCGGGCCGTTGACCGCCGCGATGCCCACCGTCTCCGGCAGGTCGGGGGCGACCTCGGCCTCGGACGCCTGGAGGGCGACCATCGCGCCGCCGGAGGGCAGCGCCTGCATCAGCGCACCCCGTGCCGACACCACCTTCGCGGCGTCGGCGAGCGACCACACACCGGCGACGTGGGCCGCGGCCAGCTCGCCGATGGAGTGTCCGGCCAGGACGTCGGCCCGCACGCCCCACGACTGGAGGAGGCGGAAGAGGGCCACCTCCACGGCGAACAGCGCGGGCTGCGTCACGCCGGTCTCGTTCAGGGCGTCGGCGTCCTCGCCGAACAGCACCGCACGGACCAGCGGGTCGAACGCGTCCAGTACGGCGTCCAGGGCCTCGGCGAACACCGGGAAACGAGCGGCCAGTTCACGGCCCATGCCGAGCCGCTGCGAACCCTGGCCCGAGAACAGGAAGCCGACGCGGTGCTCGTCGGTGACGCCCAGGACGACTCCGCCGCCCGGCCGTCCCTCGGCGGCGTCGCCGAGCCCGGCGAGCAGGTCGTCCAGGTCCCTGCCGACGACCGCGAGCCGGTGTTCGAACCTGGTCCGCGAGGTCGCGAGCGCCCGGGCGACGGCCGCCGGGTCCAGGCCGGGCCGCGCGGCCACGTGTTCACGGAGCCGCACCGCCTGGTCGCGCAGGGCGCTCCCGGTGCGGGCGGACAGCAGCCAGGGTCCGGGCGACGCCACGGGTGCCCGCGGGGCGTCCGGGGCCTGCGTTGCGTCGGTGGCCTGCCCTGCGTCCGGGGCCTGCGGTACGTCGGTGGCCTGCGGCGCGTGAGCGTCCTGCGGCGCGTCGGCGTCCTGCGCGGGTTCGGAATCCGCGCTCTCGATGATCACGTGCGCGTTGGTGCCGCTGAAGCCGAAGGACGACACACCGGCCCGCCGGGGCCGGTCGGCCCGCGGCCACGGCTGGGCCTCGGTCAGCAGCCGCACGGCGCCCGCCGACCAGTCGATGTGCGGCGAGGGCTCACCGACGTGCAGCGTCTTCGGCAGCACGCCGTGCCGCAGCGACATCACCGTCTTGATGACGCCGCCGACGCCCGCGGCGGCCTGGGTGTGCCCGATGTTGGACTTCAGCGAACCGAGCCACAGCGGCTCGCCCGCACGGTCCCGCCCGTAGGTGGCGAGCAGGGCCTGTGCCTCGATGGGGTCGCCGAGGGTCGTGCCGGTGCCGTGGGCCTCGACGGCGTCCACGTCGGACGGCGACAGGCCCGCACCGGCCAGCGCCTGCCGGATCACCCGCTGCTGGGAGGGGCCGTTGGGGGCGGTCAGGCCGTTGGACGCGCCGTCCTGGTTGACGGCGGAGCCCCGTACGACGGCGAGGACCTGGTGGCCGTTGCGCCGGGCGTCGGAGAGGCGTTCCAGTACGAGCATGCCGACGCCCTCGCCCCAGCCGGTGCCGTCGGCGTCGGCGGAGAAGGACCTGCACCGGCCGTCGCGCGAGAGGCCCTGCTGGCGGCTGAAGTCGACGAAGGCACCGGGTGTCGCCATGACGGTGACGCCGCCCGCGAGCGCGAGGGAGCACTCCCCCGACCGCAGTGCCTGCGCCGCCAGGTGCAGTGCGACCAGCGACGACGAGCACGCCGTGTCCACGGTCATCGCGGGCCCTTCGAGGCCGAACGTGTACGACACGCGCCCCGACGCGACGCTGCCCGCGTTGCCCGTGCCGAGGAAGCTCTCGGAGCTCTTCGACACGCCGTGCAGCTGTGCGGCGTAGTCGTGGTACATGACGCCCGCGAACACGCCGGTCGCGCTGCCCCGCAGCGACTCGGGGTCGATGCCGGCCCGCTCGAAGGCCTCCCAGGAGGTTTCCAGGAGCAGTCGCTGCTGGGGGTCCATCGCCAGCGCCTCGCGCGGGGATATCCCGAAGAACGCCGGGTCGAACTGGTCGGCGTCGTGGAGGAAGCCGCCCTCGCGGGTGTAGGAGCTGCCGTCCCGCTCGCCGGTCGGGTCGTAGAGCGCCTCCACGTCCCAGCCGCGCCCGGTGGGGAACGGTGTGATGCCGTCGGCGCCGTCGAGAACCAGTCGCCACAGGTCCTCCGGCGAGCGGACGCCACCGGGGTAGCGGCAGCTCATGCCGACGATGGCGATCGGCTCGTCGGCCGGGGCCGCGGCCGTGCCGGTGGGCGCCGCGGCGACGGGCGCGTCCGCGGACTCCGCGCCGATGTACGCGGCGAGTGCCGCGGGCGTCGGGTAGTCGAAGACGAGGGTGGCGGGCAGGCGCAGGCCCGTGGCCGTGTTGAGCCGGTTGCGCAGGTCGACGGCGGTCAGCGAGTCGAAGCCCAGCTCGGTGAACGCCTGGCCGGACGCGACCGCCTCGGGGCCCGCGTGCCCGAGCACCGCGGAGGCCTGGGTGCGGACGAGGTCGAGCAGCACGTGCTCGCGCTCGTCCTCGGTGAGCGCGGCGAGGCGGTCGCGGAGCGCCGCGGCGGGGTCGCCGCCGGTCCCCGCGGCCCTGCGGTGCGTCGTCCGTACGAGGCCGCTGAGCAGCGGGGGCACCGCCGGGAGTTCCCGTACGGCCCGCAGGTCGAGCCGCATCGGTACGACGACGGGGTCGGTCCCGCGGACGGCGGCGTCGAACAGCGCGACGCCTTCCTGCGCGGACAGTCCCGTGGCCGCGGACTGCGCGACCCCGGCCCCCATGCCGTCGGCCCACAGGCCCCAGGCGAGCGAGGTCGCGGGCAGGCCCTGGGCGCGCCTGCGCCGGGCCAGGCCGTCGAGGAACGCGTTGGCCGCCGCGTAGTTGCCCTGACCGGCCGCGCCCAGCGTGCCCGCCGCCGATGAGAACAGCACGAACGCGGACAGGTCCAGATCCCGGGTCAGCTCGTGCAGGTGCCGGGCCGCGTCGACCTTGGGCCGGAAGACGGTGTCGACCTGGTCCGGGGTGAGCGAGGCGATGGTGGCGTCGTCGAGGACACCCGCGGTGTGCACGACGGCGGTCACGGGGTGCTCGGCGAGGAGCGCGGCCAGCGCGTCGCGGTCCGCGACGTCGCAGGCCGCGAACGTCACCTCGGCGCCCTGCGCGACCAGTTCGGCCCGCAGTGCGTCGGCGCCGTCCGCCGCGGGGCCGCGCCTGCTGGCGAGCACCAGACGCCCGACGCCGTGGGCGGCGACGAGGTGCCGGGCGATCAGGCTGCCGAGCCCACCCGACGCGCCGGTCAGGAGCACTGTGCTGGCGGGGCCGAACGCCGGTCCTGTGTCTGTCGCCTCCGGTCGCACCCGCGCCAGCCGGGCGACGAGGACCCGCCCGTCCCGTACGACGGCCTGGGACTCACCGGCCGCCAGCGCGGCCCGCAAGCCGTCGGCGTCGGCGGCGCCGGAGTCGGTGTCGGTGTCGGTGTCGGTGCCGGTGCCGGAGTCGGTGTCGTCGGTGTCCACGAGGACGAAGCGGTCCGGGTCCTCAAGCTGGGCGGACCGCACCAGGCCCCACACCGCGGCGGACGCCAGGTCCGGCACGTCGTCGTGGGGGTCCACCGCGACGGCGCCACGGGTCACGAGGACCAGGCGCGACGCCGCGCACCGGTCGTCGGTCAGCCAGCCCCGCACCAGTTCCAAGGCGTCTAGGGTCGCCCGGCGCACGGCGTCCATGTCGTGCGACCCGGGGCAGCGCACGACGGCGTGGTCCGGCAGCGACGCGCCCGCGTCCAGCGCCGACCGCACCGCGGCCCAGTCCGCGAACTCCGCGACCGAACCCACCGAAGCCGTCGAACCCACGGAAGCCACGGAAGCCACCGAACCGGCGCTTCCGGCCGGCACGGGGGCGGGCACCCAGTCCAGGCGGAACAGCGCATCCCGGCCCTGGTGCGGCAGTGTCCCCGCTACGGGCCGCAGGACCAGCGAGTCGATCGTGGCCACCGGGGCACCGGAGCCGTCCGCGACCGCCAGCGACACGCTGTCCGTGCCCGTGGGCGTCAGCCGCACCCGCAGCACGGTCGCGCCCGAGGCGTGCAGTCGCACCCCCGACCACGAGAAGGGCAGCCTGCCGGGGCCCGCGGCCCCGTCCGTCAGCGCTACGGCGTGCAGGGCGGCGTCGAGCAGCGCCGGGTGCAGGCCGAACCCGTCCGCGCCCGCGCCGTCGGGCAGCGCGACCTCGGCGAACACCTCGTCACCGGCGCGCCATGCGGCCCGCAGCCCCTGGAACAGGGGGCCGTAGCCGAAGCCGCCGTCGGCCATGCGGTCGTACAGGCCGTCCAGGTCCACGGCCCGCGCCCCGGCCGGCGGCCAGGCACCGGCCTCGGCCGCGGGTGCCTCGGTGCTCTGCGCGAGCACACCGCTCGCGTGCCGCACCCACAGGTCGCCCTCGTCGTCCCGCGCGTGCACCGTCACCGCACGCCGTCCGGACCCGTCCGCGACGCCGACCTGCACCTGTACCCGTACGCCGCCGCGCTCGGGCACGACCAGCGGCACTTCGAGCGTCAGCTCTTCCACCAGGTCGCACCCGACCTGGTCGCCCGCGCGCACCGCGAGGTCGAGCAGCGCCGTGCCGGGCAGCAGGACCGAGCCCTGGACGACGTGGTCGGCCAGCCACGGATGGGTCGCCACCGAGAGGCGGCCGGTGAACAACTGCCCGTCGGATTCGGCCGTCTCGACGATCGCGGCGAGCAGCGGGTGTCCGGCCGCGCCGAGCCCGGCCGCGTCCAGGTCGCCTGCCGCCACTCCGGCGTCCAGCCAGTAGCGCTGGTGCTGGAACGCATAGGTGGGCAGGTCGACGCGGAGCGCGCCGCGACCGGCGAAGAAGGCTTCCCAGTCCACCGGCACGCCCCGCGTGCACAGCCGGGCCACGGCCGAGATCAGCGCGGGCTCCTCCGGGCGGTCGTTCCGCAGCGCCGGGACGAACCCGGCCTCCGCCGCGGATTCCTGGCCGAGGGCGGACAGCGTGCCGCCGGGGCCGATCTCGACGAACGTCGCCACGCCCTCGCCCGCGAGCGTGCGGACGGCGTCGGCGAACCGCACCGACTCCCGCACGTGCCGCACCCAGTACTCGGGGGACGCCAACTCCTCGGCCGTCACGCGGGTGCCGGTCAGCGTCGACACGATCGGCACGGTCGGGGCCTCGTACGCCACACCCTCGAGGACCTGGCGGAACTCGTCCAGCATCGGGTCCATCAACGGCGAGTGGAAGGCGTGACTGACCTTAAGGCGCGACACCTTGCGGCCCGCCGCACGCCACCGCTCCCCCACTATCTCCGCGTCAGCAGCAACACCCGAAACCACCACCGAAGACGGACCGTTGACCGCCGCGACACCCACCGTCTCCGGCAGGTCGGCGGCAACCTCGGCCTCGGACGCCTGGATGGCCACCATCGCGCCACCGGCGGGCAGCGCCTGCATCAGACCGGCGCGCGCGGAGACCACCTTGACGGCGTCGGTCAGCGACCAGACTCCGGCGACATGCGCCGCCGCCAGCTCACCGATGGAGTGACCGGCCAGCAGGGTGGGCCGGATGCCCCACGCGTCGAGGAGGCGGAAGAGGGCGACCTCGACGGCGAACAGCGCGGGCTGCGTCACGCCGGTCTCGTTCAGGGCGTCGGCGTCCGCACCGAACAGCACCTCCCGCACCCGCAGATCGAACGCGTCCAGCACGGCGTCCAGGGCCTCGGCGAACACCGGGAACCGGGCGGCCAGTTCACGGCCCGTGCCGAGCCGCTGCGCGCCCTGCCCCGAGAACAGGAAACCCACGCCGCCCGCCGCCACGGACCCGGTGTCGAGGCCGGGGTGCGACCGGCCTTCGGCCAGTGCGGCGAGCCCGTCGAGGAGTGCGTCCCGGCCGTCCGCCACGACCACGGCCCGGTGGTCGAACGCGGACCTGGTGGTGGCCAGCGAGTAGGCGACGTCCAGTTCGCCGGTCGCCGGGTCGCCCGCCACGTGGTTCCGCAGCCGCGCGGCCTGCGCCCGCAGTGCCTCCTCGCTCCGCCCGGAGAGGACCCACGGCAGCACGCCGTCGACCGGCACGGGACGGTGTCCGTCGGCCGGTACGTACTCGATGATGGTGTGCGCGTTCGTCCCGCTCACGCCGAACGACGACACACCGGCCCGCCGCAGCCGACCGGTCTCGGGCCACGGCTGTGCCTCGGTCAGGAGCTGGACGGCGCCCGCGGACCAGTCCACCTTGGACGAGGGCTCGCCGACGTGCAGGGACCGCGGCAGCACCCCGTGCCGCATCGCCATGATCATCTTGATGACACCGGCCGCGCCGGCGGCTGCCTGCGTGTGGCCGATGTTCGACTTGACGGAGCCGAGCCACAGCGGGGCTCCGGTGCGGTCCTTGCCGTAGGTGGCGAGGAGCGCCTGGGCCTCGATGGGGTCGCCGAGGGTGGTGCCGGTGCCGTGGGCCTCGACGGCGTCCACGTCGGACGGGGTCAGGCCCGCGCTCGCCAGGGCCTGGCGCATGACGCGCTGCTGGGCGGGGCCGTTGGGGGCGGTGAGGCCGTTGGAGGCGCCGTCCTGGTTGACGGCGGAGCCCCGTACGAGGGCGAGGACCGGGTGCCCGTTGCGGCGGGCGTCGGAGAGGCGCTCCACGAGGAGCATGCCGACGCCCTCGCCCCAGCCGGTGCCGTCCGCGTCGTCGGAGAACGACTTGCAGCGGCCGTCGGCGGACAGGCCGCGCTGGCGGCTGAAGTCCACGAACGTCCCGGCGGTGGCCATCACGGCGACACCGCCCGCGAGTGCCATGTCGCACTCGCCGGACCTCAGGGCCTGCACCGCCATGTGCAGGGCGACCAGGGACGACGAGCACGCCGTGTCCACCGTGACGGCGGGGCCCTCGAGACCGAGGGCGTAGGCGACGCGGCCGGACGCGACACTGCCGGACGAGCCGGTGCCCAGGTAGCCCTCCACGTCCTCGGGAACGGCACGCAGCCGCGCCGCGTAGTCGTGGTACATCAGGCCCGCGAACACACCGGTCGCGCTGCCCCGCATGGTCTCCGGGGCGATCCCGGCCTGCTCGAAGGCCTCCCAGGAGGTTTCGAGGAGCAGTCGCTGCTGGGGGTCCATGGCGAGGGCCTCGCGCGGGGAGATCCCGAAGAACGCCGGGTCGAACAGGTCGGCGTCGTGCAGGAAGCCGCCCTCGCGGGTGTACGAGGTCCCGGGGTGTTCGGGGTCCGGGTGGTACAGGGCGTCCAGGTCCCAGCCGCGGTTGGCGGGGAACTCGCTGATGGCGTCGCCGCCGTCGACGACGAGTCGCCACAGGTCCTCGGGCGAGTTCACGCCGCCCGGGTAGCGGCAGCTCATGCCGACGATCGCGATGGGCTCGTCGGTCACGGCGACGGTCCTGCGCGTGGGCGCCGCGGCGACGGGCGTGCCCGCGATCTCGGTGCCGATGAACGCGGCGAGGGCGGCGGGGTTCGGGTGGTCGAAGACGAGGGTGGCGGGCAGGCGCAGTTCGGTTGCGGCGTTGAGGTGGTTGCGCAGTTCGACGGCGGACAGTGAGTCGAAGCCGAGTTCCTTGAACGCGCGGTCGGGTGCGACGGCCTGCGCCGAGGTGTGGCCGAGGACGACGGCCACGTGGTGCAGCACGAGGTCGAGCAGTGCTTCCTGCCGTTCGGTCGCTGTCAGCTCCGCGAGCGACCGCGCGAGGGCCGACCCGGTCACCGCGGCGGACTCGGCGGTCCTGCGTGCCGTGCCGCGTACGAGTCCGCGCAGGAGGTGCGGTACGGGGGTGGAGCGTGCCTGCCGGTGCAGGACGGGCAGGTCGAGGGGCACCGGGGCGAGGAGTGCGCGCCCCGTGGTGCCGGCCGCGTCGAACAGCGCGAGGCCGCGTGCGGCACGCAGGGGGATCAGGCCGCCCCTGCTCATCCGCTGCGTGTTGGCCTCGTCGAGCCGCCCCGCCATACCGCCTTCCTCGGCGTCCCACAGGCCCCAGGCCAGCGAGGTCGCGGGCAGGCCCTGGTCGCGGCGGTGCTGGGCGAGCGCGTCCATGAAGGTGTTGGCCGCCGCGTAGTTGCCCTGGCCGGGTCCGCCGAGGATGCCGGACACGGAGGAGAAGAGGACGAACGCCGACAGGTCCCCGGCCAGCTCGTGGAGGTGCCAGGCGGCGTCGACCTTGGGCCGGAAGACGGTGTCTATGCGCTCCGGTGTCAGCGAGCCGATGGTGCCGTCGTCCAGGACACCTGCGGTGTGGACGACCGCGGTGACCTCGTGCTCGGCGAGGAGCGCGGCCACCGCCTCGCGGTCGGACACGTCACAGGCGGCGAGCGTCACCTCGGCGCCTTGCGCCGCCAGTTCGTCCCGCAGTTCTTCGGTGCCCTCGGCGGCGGCACCACGCCTGCTCACGAGCAGCAGATCCCGTACGCCGCGCTCGGCCACCAGGTGCCGGGCGAACAGACGGCCAAGCGTGCCCGTGGCACCGGTGACGAGGACGGTTCCCGTACCGAAGCCGGGGTCGTCGGTCACGGACTGCGCCACTCTCGCGAGGCGCGGCGCGCTGACCGTCCCGGAGCGCAGGGCGAGTTGTGGCTCACCGGTGGCCAGGGCGGACGGCAGCGCGTCGAGCGAGGCCGCCTCGTCGTCGAGGTCCACCAGGACGATCCGGTCGGGGTTCTCCGACTGCGCGGAACGCACCAGGCCCCACACCGCCGCCTGCGCGACGTCCCGCACCTGCTCGTCGACCGACGCGGCGACCGCACCCCTGGTCACCACGGCCAAACGCGCCGCGTCGAACCGGTCGTCGGCGAGCCACGTCCGGACCGCGTCCAGCGCCCAGTACGCCACTTGGTGGGCATCGGCGGCCAGGTCGGACGCGGAGGTGCCGGGGCACGGCAGGACGACGAAGTCGGGCAGTCCCGCCGACTCCGCGAGTGTCTCCAGGTCGGTCCACTCGACCGACGGCACTTCGCCGTCGGCCGAAGGCTCCGGCACAGGCAGGGGTGTCCAGTCGACGCCGAACAGCGCGTCACCCTGTGTGCCCGCGGTGGCCTCGGCGGGTGCGGCCGGGCGGAAGACCAGCGAGTCGACCGTGGCCACCGGGGCCCCCGCCCCGTCCACGGCGGTGAGCGCCACCCTGTCCGCGCCGGTGGGCGTGAGACGCACCCGCAGCGCCGTCGCACCGGAGGCGTGCAGCCGTACGCCCGACCACGCGAACGGCAGCCTGCCGGGGGCGTCGGCCTCGATCATCAGGCCGAAGACCTGCATCGTCGCGTCGAGGAGCGCCGGGTGCAGACCGAATCCCTCGGCCTTCGCGCCGTCGGGCAGCGCCGCCTCGGCGAACACCTCGTCGCCCTTGCGCCATGCGGCCCGCAGCCCCTGGAACACCGGCCCGTACCCGAAGCCGCCCGCTGCCATGCGGTCGTAGTAGCCGTCCAGGTCCACGGCCTCCGCGCCCGCGGGCGGCCACTCGGTCAGCGGGGCCGCGCCGGGGTGCCCGCCCGCCCGCAGCAGGCCGGTGGCGTGGCGGGTCCACGGACGGCCGTCGTCGGTGTCGCCCTCGCTGGAGTGGAAGGTCAGTTCGCGCCGGCCCGACTCGTCGGCCGCGCCGACCCACACCTGCACCCGCACCGAGCCCTCCTCGGGCAGGACGAGCGGTGTCTCCAGGGTCAGCTCCTCCACCACGTCGCAGCCGACCTGGTCGCCCGCGCGCACCGCGAGTTCGACGAACGCCGTGCCGGGCAGCAGCACCGAGCCCATGATCTCGTGATCGGCGAGCCACGGGTGGGTCTGGACCGACAGCCTGCCGGTGAGCAGCACACCGTCGGTGCCGCCGAGCGTCACGGTCGCCCCGAGCAGCGGGTGCTCGGCGGCGCCGAGCCCGGCCGCCGTGACGTTTCCGGTCACCGGCAGCACGTCGAGCCAGTGACGCTCGCGCTGGAAGGCGTACGTCGGCAGGTCCACCCGCCGGGTACCGCGCCCGGCGAAGAACACCTCCCAGTCCACGCGCACGCCCCGCACGTGCAGGTGTGCCGCGGCCGTCGTGGCAGCCACGGCTTCCGGGCGGTCGCCGCGTAGTGCCGGTACGAAGACCGCGTCCGGCGCGGACTCCTGGCCGAGGGCGGACAGCGTGCCGCCGGGACCGACCTCGACGAACGTGGTGACTTCGTCGTCCACGAGCGTGCGCACGGCGTCGGCGAACCGCACCGACTCGCGCACGTGCCGCACCCAGTACTCGGGCGACGCCAACTCCTCGGCGGTCGTCGCCCTACCCGTCAGCGTCGACACGATCGGGAGGGCGGGAGTCTCGTACGCCACCTCTTCGAGGACCCGGCGGAAGTCGTCGAGCATCGGGTCCATCAACGGCGAGTGGAACGCGTGACTGACCTTCAAACGGGATACCTTGCGGCCCGCCGCACGCCACCGCTCCCCCACCGCCTCCGCGTCAGCCGCAACACCCGAAACCACCACCGAGGACGGACCGTTGACCGCCGCGACACCCACCGTCTCCGGCAGGTCGGAGACGACCTCGGCCTCGGACGCCTGGATCGCCACCATCGCACCACCGGACGGCAGCGCCTGCATCAACGCACCCCGAGCCGACACCACCTTCACCGCATCAGCCAGCGACCACACACCAGCCACATGCGCAGCCGCCAACTCACCGATCGAGTGACCGGCCAGCACATCGGGGCGCACACCCCACGACTCAAGGAGGCGGAACAGCGCCACCTCCACCGCGAACAACGCGGGCTGCGTCACCCCCGTCTCGTTCAGGGCCTCGGCGTCCGCACCGAACAACACCTCACGCACCCGCGGGTCGCACTCCGTGAGGACGGCGTCCAGAGCTTCGGCGAACACCAGGAAACGATCGGCGAGTTCACGACCCATGCCGAGGCGCTGCGCACCCTGGCCCGAGAACAGGAAACCCAACCGGCCCGGCTCGTCCGCGACCCCCGTGACGACGGCGCCGGACGGCGCGCCCTCGGCCACGGCCGTGAGGGCGTCGAGGAACTCGGAACGGTCGGCGGCCACCACCACCGCGCGGTGTTCGAGGACCGCGCGTGAGGACACCAGCGCACGGCCCACGTCCGCCACCGTCAGGTCCGGCGCCCCGGCCACGAAGGCCTTGAGCCGTGCCGCCTGCTCCCGCAGCGCCTCGGCGCTCCGTGCGGAGAGGGTCCACGGGGTGAGCGCGGCGGGCACCGGCTGCGCGGCCTCCGCCTCCTCGGTGTCGGGGGCCTGCGGGGCCTGCTCGACGATGACGTGCGCGTTCGTACCGCTGACTCCGAACGAGGACACACCCGCCCGCCACGGCTGTCCGGTCTCAGGCCACGCCCGTTCCCGCGTCAACAGCTCGACGGCGCCCGCGGACCAGTCGACGTGCGTCGACGGCTCGTCCACGTGCAGGGTCGGCGGCAGCACGCCGTGCCGCATCGCCATGACCATCTTCATGATGCCCGCGACACCGGCGGCGGCCTGGGTGTGGCCGATGTTCGACTTGATGGAGCCCAGCCACAGCGGCCGGTCGGCGGGGCGGTCCTGGCCGTAGGTGGCGAGGAGCGCCTGCGCCTCGATGGGGTCGCCGAGGGTCGTGCCCGTGCCGTGCGCCTCGACCGCGTCGACCTGTGCCGCGGAGAGCCGCGCGCTCGCGAGGGCCTGCCGGATCACGCGCTGCTGGGAGGGGCCGTTGGGGGCGGTGAGGCCGTTGGACGCGCCGTCCTGGTTCACCGCCGAGCCGCGGATCACCGCGAGGACGGGGTGGCCGTTGCGCTGGGCGTCCGAGAGGCGCTCCAGGAGCAGCAGCCCCGCGCCCTCACCCCAGCCGGTGCCGTCGGCGGCCTCCGCGAACGCCTTGCACCGGCCGTCGGATGCGAGGCCGCGCTGCCGGCTGAACTCGATGAAGGTGTCGGGGCTGGCCATCACGGTGACGCCGCCCGCGAGGGCGAGGCCGCACTCGCTGTGCCGCAGGGCGTGCACCGCGAGGTGCAGGGCGACCAGGGACGACGAGCAGGCGGTGTCGATGGTCAGGGCGGGGCCTTCGAGGCCGAGCACGTAGGAGATGCGGCCGGACACGACGCTGGCCGCGTTGCCGGTGAGGAAGTAGCCCTCGTACCCGTCGGGGACGCCGCCCTTGGCCAGACGAGCCAGATAGCCCTGGCCGTTGGTGCCGATGAAGACACCGGTCTTGCTGCCGCGCGCCGAGTCCGGGGCGATGCCCGCGCGCTCGAACGCCTCCCAGGACGTTTCGAGGAGCAGCCGCTGCTGGGGGTCCATCGCCGCGGCCTCGCGCGGGGATATCCCGAAGAACGCGGGGTCGAAGCGGTCGGCGTCGTAGAGGAAGGCGCCCTCGCGGGTGTAGCTCGTACCCGTCCGGTCGGGGTCCTCGTCGTAGAGCTGCTCCAGGTTCCAGCCGCGGTTGGTGGGGAACTCGGAGACGGCGTCGCGGCCCTCGGCCACGAGGTGCCACAGGTCCTCCGGCGTGCGTACGCCGCCGGGGAAGCGGCAGCTCATGCCGACGATCGCGATGGGTTCGACCTCGCGCTCCTCGGCCTCGCGGAGCTTGCCACGCGCCTCTTGGAGGTCCACCGTGGCTCGCCGGAGGTAGTCGAGGTACTTCTCCTCGTTCGACATTGTTTGCGGCCTTTCAGGCGAGTTCATCGGTTCAGGACCCGAGGGATTCGTCTTCATGGGTTCAGGACCCGAGTTGTTCGTCGAGCAGGGCGAGCAGTTCGTCCGCCGACGCGGTGCGCGCGTCCGGTCCGGTGGTGGCGGGCTCCGTGCGGGTGTGCGCCTCGTCCCACCTGGACAGGAGCGCGCGGAGGCGGTCGCCGACGGCGGCGCTGCGCTCGTCGTCCGGTGTCAGGAGGGACAGCGTCGCCTCCAGGCGGTCGAGCTCGGAGTCGATGGTCGGCGTGCCCGCGCCCGGAAGCCGGTCGAGTACGTGGGCGGCGAGCGCGGCGGGGTTGGGGTGGTCGAAGACGAGCGTCGAGGGCAGGCTCAGGCCGGTGGCCGAGTTGAACACGTTGCGGAACTCGACCGCGGTGAGCGAGTCGAAGCCCAGGTCCTTGAACGCCCGGCCGGGTTCCACGAGGGCGGTGCTGTCGTAGCCGAGGACGGCGGCGGCCTGCTCCCGCACCAGGTCCAGGACGGCGCGTTCGCGTTCGGGCCCCGACAGGCCGGCGAGCCGGCCCGCCAGGTCCAGTGGCGCCGTCTCCACGGCGGGGGCCGGGGCCCGGTGCGCGGCGGGCAGTTCCCGCAGCAGCGGGGCCGGCAGCGAAGGCGCGTACACGTCCCAGTCGATGTCCGCGACGACGAGCACCGTCGGGTCGACCTGGCGGACGGCCCGGTCCAGTGCGGCGATGGCGAGGTCGGGCTCGAAGGGGGCGGTGCCGCGGCTGCGCAGGATCTCGCCGAGGTGGTCGCCGACCATGCCGCCGCCGCCCCACGGGCCCCACGCGACGGAGTGGGCGGGCAGGCCCGCCGCCACGCGGCGTTCGGCGAACGCGTCGAGGTAGGCGTTGGCGGCCGCGTAGCTGCCCTGGGCTACCGCGCCGAACGTGCCGGAGATCGAGGAGAACATCACGAACGCCGTCAGCTCCAGGTCCCTGGTCAGTTCGTCCAGGTTGACCGCGGCGTCGACCTTCGGCCGCAGCACGGTGGCGAGCCGTTCCGGGGTGAGCGCGGTCAGCACGCCGTCGTCCAGGACGCCCGCCGTGTGCATGACCGCGGTGAGCGGGAACTGCTCCGGTATCGACGCGAGGAGCTTCGCGAGGGCCTCGCGGTCGGCGACGTCGCAGGCCGCGATCGTCACCCGTGCGCCGAGTGCGGTCAGTTCGGCACGCAGTTCCTCCGCGCCCTCGGCGTCCGGGCCGCGCCTGCTGGTGAGCAGCAGGTGTTCGGCGCCCTTGGTGACCAGCCACCTGGCCACGTGCGCGCCGATGCCGCCGGTGCCGCCGGTGACGAGGACCGTGCCGGTGGGGTCCCAGTCGCCGAGGCGGCCCGGCGGGGCCTGGACCAGCCTGCGGGCGAACACGCCTCCGGCGCGGAGGGCGACCTGGTCCTCGTCCTGGGTGCCGGAGAGTACGCCCGCGAGGCGGGCGGCGGCACGGTCGTCCAGCGTCTCGGGCAGGTCGACGAGGCCGCCCCAGCGCTCGGGCTGCTCCTTGCCGACGACGCGGGCCAGTCCCCACACCATCGCCTGCTCGGGGCTGACGGCGGTGTCGGACCGTCCGACGGTGACCCCGCCCCGGGTGGCGTACCACAGCGGAGCGGTGAGGCCCGCGTCGCCGAGGGCCTGGACGAGGGCGAGGGTCGCCTGCACGCCGCCCGCGTCCGGTGCGGGGTCGAGGGCGAACAGTGAGAGGACGCCCGCGACGGGCTCGTCGACCGCGAGGCGGGCCGTCAGGGAGTCCCGGTCGAGCCCTTCTCCGGCCCGGACGGGCAGCACTCGGGCGCCGTGCCGGGTCAGCGCGTCGGCGACGTCTTCCTCGCCCGCGCCGTCCCGGCTGACCAGGAGCCAGGTGCCCCTGAGGGCGGCGGTGGGCTCGGGCACCGGCAGCCAGCTCACGCGGTAGCGCCAGCCGTCGATCTCGGAGTTCTCGGACTGCGCGCGCCGCCACGACGCGAGCCGGGGCAGTACGGCGCCGATCGGTTCGTCGAGGGACACGGCGAGCTCGTCGGCGAGGTCACCGAAGTCGCCGTCCGCGACGGCCTCCCAGAACCGTGCGTCGACGGCCCCCGAGACGTCGCCCGCGGGGGCGGCGGCGATGCTCGGCCAGAACCGCTTGTGCTGGAAGGCGTAGGTGGGCAGGTCCACGTGCTGTCCCGCGGGCGCCACCTGGCGCCAGTCGAACGGCAGGCCCTCCACGTACCCCTGGGCGACGGAGAGCAGGAAGCGGTCCAGGTCGCCGTCGTCGCGGCGCAGCGTGCCCACGACCACGGCCTCCGCGCCGGCCGCCTCCAGTGTCTCGCGCACCCCGAAGGTGAGCACCGGGTGCGCGCTGCACTCCACGAACACGCCGACGCCCCGGTCGAGGAGACCGCGCGTGGCCTCCTCGAAGCGCACGGTGTTGCGCAGGTTGCGGTACCAGTACTCGGCGCCGACCTCGGTGCCGGTCAGCCACTCGCCGGTGACCGTGGACAGCATCGGCACGCTCGCCGACAGCGGCTCGACCCCGGCGAGCACGGTCGCGAGCTCGTCCTGGATGCGCTCGACGTGCGGGGTGTGCGACGCGTAGTCGACGGGGATCCGCCGTGCCCGCACGTCCTCGGCGGCGCAGGACTCCACCAGTTCGTCGAGGGCGTCGGCGTCGCCCGCCACCACCACGGAGCCGGGGCCGTTGACCGCGGCGAGGGAGATCCTTCCGTCCCACCGCGCGATCCGCTCGTGGGCCTGCTCGACCGTCCCCGGCAGGGACACCATGCCGCCCTGGCCGGACAGCGCGAGGATCGCCCTGGAGCGCAGCGCGACGACCTTGGCGGCGTCCGCGAGCGAGAGGGCGCCCGCGACACAGGCCGCGGCGATCTCTCCCTGGCTGTGCCCCACGACCGCGTCCGGCTCCACCCCGTACGAGCGCCACAGTGCCGCGAGGGACACCATCACCGCCCACAGCGCGGGCTGCACCACGTCCACGCGCTCCAGCTCGGCCGCGTCGGCGAGGGCCTCGTGCAGGGACCAGTCGACGTAGGGCGCGAGCGCGTCGGCGCAGGCGTCGAGGGAGGCCCGGAACACCGGTGAGGACTGCGCGAGGGCCGCCCCCATGTGCAGCCACTGCGACCCCTGGCCGGGGAAGACGAAGGCGACCTTGCCCGCGGTCCGTGCCGTTCCCGTCGCGACCCGGGCCGACTCGACGCCCCGTGCCACCGCCGTGGGCCCTTCGACGAGCGCGGCGAGGCCTGCGAGCAGGCCGTCGCGGCCCTGGCCGACGACGACCGCCCGGCTCTCGAACGTCGAACGCGCGTCGGCGAGGGTGGTGGCGACGTCGAGCGGGTTCAGCTCGGGGTGCGCCACGAGGTGGGCGCGCAGCCGGTCGGCCTGCGCCCGCAGCGCGTCATCGTCCTTGGCCGAGACGAGGAACGGCACCAGGGCCTTGCCCGGGTCGGGTGTCCGCGCGGGGGTCTCGGCGGCCGGGGCCTGCTCGATGATGGCGTGCGCGTTGGTGCCGCTGAATCCGAACGACGACACGCCGAACCGGCGGGGCCTGTCGGTGTCCGGCCAGTCACGGGCTTCGGTGAGGAGCGCGACGTCCCCGGCCGTCCAGTCGACCTCCGCGGTGGGCTCGGTGACGTTCAGCGTCTTCGGCAGGACGCCGTGACGCATCGCCATGACCATCTTGATGATGCCCGCGACACCGGCGGCGCCCTGGGTGTGGCCGATGTTGGACTTCACCGACCCGAGCCACAGCGGCCGGTCGTCGGGCCGGTCCTTGCCGTAGGTGGCGAGCAGGGCCTGGGCCTCGATGGGGTCGCCGAGGGTGGTGCCGGTGCCGTGGGCCTCGACGGCGTCCACGTCGGACGGCGTCAGGCCCGCGCTCGTGAGCGCCTGCCGGATGACGCGCTGCTGCGACGGGCCGTTGGGCGCGGTGAGGCCGTTCGACGCGCCGTCCTGGTTGATCGCGGAGCCCCGTACGACGGCGAGGACCTGGTGCCCGTTGCGCCGGGCGTCGGACAGCCGCTCCAGGACGACCGTGCCGACGCCCTCGCCCCAGCCGGTGCCGTCGGCGTCCGTCGAGAACGGCCTGCACCGGCCGTCGGTGGAGAGGCCGCGCTGGCGGCTGAACTCGATGAACGAGCCGGGCGTCGACATCACCGTCACGCCGCCGGCGAGCGCCATGGAGCAGTCACCCGTCCGCAGGGCCTGCACCGCCATGTGCAGGGCCACGAGCGACGACGAGCACGCCGTGTCGACCGTGACGGCGGGGCCTTCGAGGCCGAACGCGTAGGCGACGCGCCCGGACACGACGCTCGCGGCGTTGCCCGTGCCGATGAACCCTTCCACGGTCTCCTCGCTCGTCGCGAGGAGCATGGTGTAGTCCTGCACGTTCGAGCCGGTGAAGACGCCGATGTCACGGCCCCGCACCGAGCTCGGGTCGATCCCGGCCCGTTCGAAGGCCTCCCAGGAGGTCTCCAGGAGCAGCCGCTGCTGGGGGTCCATGGCGAGGGCCTCGCGCGGGCTGATCCCGAAGAACGCCGGGTCGAACAGGTCGGCGTCGTAGAGGAATCCGCCTTCGCGTGCGTACGAGGTTCCTGTGTGGTCCGGGTCGGGGTCGTACACGTTCGCCAGGTCCCAGCCGCGGTTGGCGGGGAACTCGCCGATGGCGTCGACGCCGTTCAGGACGAGCTGCCACAGGTCCTCGGGCGAGTTCACGCCGCCGGGGAAGCGGCAGCTCATCGCGACGATCGCGATTGGCTCGTCGAGGACCGCCCCGGCCGTGCGGGCGGGCGTCGTCGCGGCGACGGGTGCGCCCACGATGTGGGCGTCGAGGTGTGCCGCGAGGGCGGCGGGGGTCGGGTAGTCGAAGACGAGCGTGGCGGGCAGGCGCAGTTCGGTTGCGGCGTTGAGGCGGTTGCGCAGTTCGACGGCGGTCAACGAGTCGAAGCCGAGTTCCTTGAACGCGCGGTCGGGTGCGACGGCCTGCGCCGAGGTGTGGCCGAGGACCACGGCCACGTGGTGCAGGACCACGTCGAGCAGTGCTTCCTGCCGTTCGGTCGCCGTCAGCTCCGCGAGCGAACGGGCGAGGGCCGACCCGGTCGCGGAGCCGGACTCGGCGGTCCTGCGCGCCGTGCCGCGTACGAGTCCGCGCAGGAGGTGCGGTACGGGGGTGGAGCGTGCCTGTCGGTGCAGCACGGGCAGGTCGAGCGGTACCGGGGCGAGGAGCGCCCGCCCCGTGGCGCCGGCCGCGTCGAACAGCGCGAGGCCGCGTGCGGCACGCAGGGGGATCAGGCCGCCCCTGCTCATGCGCTGCGTGTCGGCCTCGTCGAGCCGCCCGGCCATGCCGCCTTCCTCGGCGTCCCACGGACCCCACGCCAGCGACGTGGCGGGCAGGCCCCGGTCGCGGCGGTGCTGCGCGAGCGCGTCCATGAACGCGTTCGCCGCCGCGTAGTTGCCCTGGCCGGGTCCGCCGAGGATGCCCGCCACCGAGGAGAACAGGACGAACGCCGACAGGTCCTGGTCGCGGGTCAGCTCGTGCAGGTGCCAAGCCGCGTCGACCTTGGGCCGGAAGACGGTGTCTATGCGCTCGGGGGTCAGCGAGCCGATGGTGCCGTCGTCCAGGACACCTGCGGTGTGCACCACGGCGGAGATCCGGTGCTCGGCGAGGAGCGCGGCCACCGCCTCGCGGTCGGCCACGTCGCAGGCCGCGAGCGTCACCTCGGCGCCCTGCTCCACCAGTTCGTCCCGCAGTTCCTCGGCGCCCTCGGCGGCGGCACCCCGCCTGCTCACCAGCAGCAGATCCCGTACGCCGCGCTCCGCGACCAGGTGCCGGGCGACGAGGCCGCCGAGCGTGCCCGTGGCACCGGTCACGAGGACCGCGCCCGTACCGAAGCCGGGGTCGTCGGTCACGGACTGCGCCACTCTCGCGAGGCGCGGCGCGCTGACCGTCCCGGAGCGCAGGGCGAGTTGCGGCTCACCGGTGGCCAGGGCGGACGGCAGCGCGTCTAGCGAAGCCGCCTCGTCGTCGAGGTCCACCAGGACGATCCGGTCGGGATTCTCCGACTGCGCGGAACGCACCAGACCCCACACCGCCGCCTGCGCGACGTCACGCACCTGCTCGTCGACCGACGCGGCGACCGCACCCCTGGTCACCACGGCCAAACGCGCCGCGTCGAACCGCTCGTCGGCGAGCCACGTCCGGACCGCGTCCAGCGCCCAGTACGCGACCTCGTGAGCGGCGCTCACCGGGTCGGACGTGGAAGTGCCGGGGCAGGGCACGACGACGAAGTCCGCGAGGTCCGTGAGGTCGGTGAGGTCCGTGTCCTGCGATTGGACGAGCGTCTCCAGGTCGGTCCACCGAGCCGTTGGAACATCCCCCTCGGCCGTCGGCACCGGCACCGGCACCGGCACCCAGTCCACGCCGAACAGCGCGTCACCGAGGTCGTCCCCGGTCAGCTGCGCCTGCGAGACCGGGCGAAGGACCAGGGAATCGACCGTGGCCACCGGGGCACCGGTCCCGTCCGCGACGGACAACGACACCCCGCCGGACACGCCGTCGGGCGCCTGCGCGGGCGCCAACCGCACCCGCAGCACCGACGCGCCCGAAGCGTGCAGCCGCACACCCGACCACACGAACGGCAGCCCCTCGGGCCCGTCGAAAGCGCCGTCCGCCGGGCCGTCCACCAGGCCGGCCGCCTGCGACGCCGCGTCGAGCAGCGCCGGGTGCAGCCCGAAGCCGTCCGTGCCCACCCCCTCGGGGAGCGCGACCTCGGCGAACACCTCGCCGCCCTTGCGCCAAACCGCCCGCAGCCCCTGGAAGACCGGCCCGTAGACGAATCCGCTCTCCGCCGTACGGTCGTAGAACCCGTCCAGGTCCACGACCTCCGCGCCCGCGGGCGGCCACTCGGCCAGGGAGAGCCCGCCGGTGTTCCCGCCGGAGCTCCCGCCCGCCCGCAGCACACCGGTGGCGCGCCGGGTCCACGCCCGGTCGTCGTCGCCCGTACCGGTGTAGAAGGTCAGCTCACGCCGACCCGCCGCGTCGGCCGCCCCCGCCCACACCTGCACCCGCACCGAGCCGTTCTCGGGCAGGACGAGCGGTGCCTCGACGGTCAGCTCCTCGACGAGGTCGCAGCCGACCTGGTCGCCCGCGCGCACCGCCAGCTCGACGAACGCGGCCCCGGGCAGCAGCACCGAACCGTGGACCACGTGGTCGGCGAGCCACGGGTGGGTTTTGACGGAGAGGCGACCGGTGAGGAGCACACCGTCCGTGCCGCCCACCGCGAGCGTGGCACCCAGCAGCGGGTGCTCCGCGGCGCCGAGCCCAGCCGCCCGGACGTCACCGATCGCGGGCAGCGTGTCCAGCCAGTAGCGCTGCCGCTGGAACGCGTACGTGGGCAGTTCGACCCGCCGCGCGCCGCCGCCGCCGTCGAAGCAGGCGGCCCAGTCCACCCGGGCGCCCCGCACATACGCTTCCGCGACCGCGCCGATCAGGGACGTCTCTTCCGGGCGGTCGTTCCGCAGTGTCGGTACGAAGGCCGCTTCCGGTGCGGATTCCTGGCCGAGGGCGGACAGCGTGCCGCCGGGGCCGACCTCCACGAACGTGCCCACGCCCTCGTCGGTCAGGGTGCGGACGGCGTCGGCGAACCGCACCGAGTCGCACACGTGCCGCACCCAGTACTCGGGCGAGGCCAACTCCTCGGTGGACGCCGGGCGGCCCGTCAGCGTCGACACGATCGGGACGGTCGGGGCCTCGTACGCCACACCTTCGAGGACCTGGCGGAAGTCGTCGAGCATCGGGTCCATCAACGGCGAGTGGAACGCGTGACTGACCCGGAGCCGTGTCACCTTGCGGCCCGCATCGCGCCACCGCTCCGCCACCGCCTCCACATCGGCGGCGACACCCGAGACGACCACCGACGTCGGGCCGTTCACGGCCGCGACGCCCACGGTCTCCGGCAGCTCCGAGGAGGCGACCTCGGCCTCGCTCGCCTGGATCGCGACCATCGCGCCGCCCTCGGGCAGCGCCTGCATCAACGCGCCACGCGCCGACACGACCCGCACGGCGTCGGCGAGGGACCACACACCGGCGACGTGCGCGGCGGCCAGCTCACCGATCGAGTGCCCCGCCACCATGTCGGGCCGGACACCCCACGACTCCAGCAAGCGGAACAGGGCCACCTCGACGGCGAACAGCGCGGGCTGCGTCACGCCGGTCTCGTTCAGGGCGTCGGCATCCTCGCCGAACAGCACCTCCCGCACCCGCGGGTCGAACGCGTCCAGTACGGCGTCCAGGGCCTCGGCGAACACCGGGAAACGAGCGGCCAGTTCACGGCCCGTGCCGAGCCGCTGCGCGCCCTGCCCCGAGAACAGGAAACCCAGCCGGTGCGGTGCGGCCTCGCCGACCACGACTCCCGGCGTGTCGCGTCCTTCGGCGAGCGCGGTCAGCGCCGACTGGAAGTCGGCGGGTTCCGTGGCCGTGATCACCGCGCGGTGCGTGAGGGCCGACCGTGTCGTCGCGAGCGAGTGGCCCACGTCGAGAGGCGACTGGTCGTCCACGAAGGACAGGAGCCGCTCGGCCTGGCCGCGCAGGGCACCCGCGTCACGGGCGGAGAGGACCCACGGAACCGGGCCTCCGGCGTGCGCCGGCGCCGGGGCTCCCGCGGGTTCTGCCTGCTCGGCGTGCGTCGGTTCGGGGGCCTGTTCGATGACGGTGTGGGCGTTGGTGCCGCTGACTCCGAACGAGGACACACCCGCCCGCCAGGGACGGTCCGCGAGGGGCCACGCACGCTGCTCGGTGAGGAGCTCCACCGCTCCCGCGGACCAGTCGACGTGTGAGGAGGGCGCGTCGACGTGCAGCGTCTTCGGCAGGACGCCGTGCCGCATCGCCATGACCATCTTGATGATGCCCGCGACACCGGCGGCGGCCTGGGTGTGACCGATGTTCGACTTGATCGACCCCAGCCACAACGGCCGGTCGGCGGGCCGGTCCTTGCCGTAAGTGGCAAGGAGCGCCTGCGCCTCGATGGGGTCACCCAAGGTTGTGCCCGTGCCGTGGGCCTCGACGGCGTCCACGTCGGACGGCGACAGACCCGCACTGGCCAGCGCCTGACGGATCACCCGCTGCTGCGACGGCCCGTTGGGGGCGGTCAGGCCGTTGGACGCGCCGTCCTGGTTCACGGCGGAACCCCGTACGACCGCGAGGACCTGGTGGCCGTTGCGCCGGGCGTCCGACAACCGCTCCACGAGGAGCATGCCGATGCCTTCGCCCCAGCCCGTGCCGTCGGCGCCGTCGGCGAACGCCTTGCAGCGGCCGTCCGGTGCGAGGCCGCGCTGCCTGCTGAACTCCACGAACGCGCCGGGCGTCGACATCACGGTCACACCGCCCGCGAGGGCGAGGGAGCACTCGCCGGAGCGCAGGGCCTGTACCGCCATGTGCAGGGCGACCAGGGACGACGAGCAGGCCGTGTCGACGGTGACGGCGGGCCCTTCGAGGCCGAACGTGTACGACAGGCGGCCGGAGATGACACTCGCCGCGCTGCCCGTGCCGACGAATCCCTCGACCTGCTCCCGTGCGGCCATCAGCAGGGCCGCGTAGTCCTGGCCGTTGGTGCCGACGAACACACCGGACCGGCTGCCGCGCACGGTGTCCGGGTCGATGCCCGCGCGCTCGAACGCCTCCCAGGAGGTTTCCAGTAGCAGTCGCTGCTGCGGGTCCATCGCCGCGGCCTCACGCGGGGATATCCCGAAGAACGCCGGGTCGAAGTCCATCGCGTCGTCCAGGAACCCGCCCGCACGCGCGTAGGTGGTGCCCGTCCTCTCGGGGTCCGGGTCGTAGAGCGAATCCACGTCCCAGCCGCGGTCGGCGGGGAATTCCGACATGGCGTCCCCGCCCGCGGCCACGAGGTGCCACAGGTCTTCCGGTGACGCGACCCCGCCGGGGAACCGGCAGCTCATCCCGACGATCGCGATCGGCTCGTCGGACCCGGTCACGGCCACGGCGTGGTCGGCGGCGGCGACGTCGAGCACCTCGCCGAGGAGTTCGGCGCCGAGGTGCGCCGCGAGCGCGGCGGGGGTCGGGTGGTCGAAGACGAGGGTGGCGGGCAGGGCGAGGTCGGTGGCCGCGTTGAGCCGGTTGCGCAGCTCGACGGAGCTGAGCGAGTCGAAGCCGAGGTCCTTGAAGGCGCGGTCGGGCGCGACGGCCCCCGCCGAGCTGTGGCCGAGCACCGCGGCCACCTGGCCGAGCACGAGGTCCAGGAGCGTCTTCTCGCGTTCGGCGGCGGTCAGCCCCGCCAGGGACCGGGCGAGCGCGGACCGGCCCGCCGCGGGTGCGGCGGTCCTGCGGGCCGTGCCGCGTACAAGTCCGCGCAGGAGGTGCGGTACGGGCTGCGAGCGTGCCTGCCGGTGCAGCACGGGCAGGTCGAGCGGTACTGGGGCAAGGAGCGCGCGCTCCGTGGCGCCCACCGCGTCGAACAGCGCGAGGCCCTCGGCCGGGCGCAGCGGGATCACTCCGCCCCTGGCGAGGCGTCGTACGTCGGTGTCGTCGAGGCTGCCCGCCATACCGCTGTCGGCCCACAGGCCCCACGCCAGCGACGTGGCGGGAAGCCCTTGGGCGCGGCGGTGCTGCGCGAGCGCGTCCAGGAAGGTGTTGGCCGCCGCGTAGTTGCCCTGGCCGGGCGCGCCGAGGATGCCGGACACGGAGGAGAAGAGGACGAACGCCGACAGGTCCCCGGCCAGCTCGTGGAGGTGCCAGGCGGCGTCGACCTTGGGTCGGAAGACGGTGTCTATGCGCTCCGGTGTCAGCGAGCCGATGGTGCCGTCGTCAAGGACACCTGCGGTGTGGACGACCGCGGTGACCTCGTGCTCGGCGAGGAGCGCGGCCACCGCCTCGCGGTCGGCCACGTCGCAGGCGGCGAGCGTCACCTCGGCGCCCTGCGCCGCCAGTTCGTCCCGCAGTTCCTCGGCGCCCTCGGCGGCGGCACCCCGCCTGCTCACGAGAAGCAGATCCCGTACGCCGCGCTCCGCGACCAGGTGCCGGGCGAACAGACGGCCAAGCGTGCCCGTGGCACCGGTGACGAGGACGGTACCCGTACCGAAGCCGGGGTCGTCGTCCGCTGTGGAGCGTCCGGCTCTGGCCAGGCGGGGTACGAGGACCTCACCGGAGCGCAGGGCGAGTTGTGGCTCACCGGTGGCCAGGGCGGACGGCAGCGCGTCGAGTGAAGCCGCCTCGTCGTCGAGGTCCACGAGCACGATCCGGTCGGGGTTCTCCGACTGCGCGGAACGCACCAGGCCCCACACCGCTGCCTGCGCGAGGTCGCGTACGTCCTCCTCGGCCGTGGTGGCCATGGCGCCCCTGGTCACGACGGCGAGGCGCGCCGTGTCGAACCGCTCGTCGGCGAGCCACGTCCGGACCGCGTCCAGCGCCCAGTGCGCGGCCTCGTGGGCGGCGCTCACCGGGTCGGACGCGGAGGTGCCGGGGCAGGGCACGACGACGAAGTCCGCGAGGTTCGTCAGGTCTGCGAAATCGGTGAGATCTGTGCGATCCGTGTCCTGCGGCTGGCTCAGGGTGTCCAGGTCTGTCCACGTGGTCGTCGGTGTGTCGCCCTCGGGCAGGGGGGCGGGCACCCAGTCGACGCCGAAGAGCGAGTCCCGGTCCTGCCGTGTCAGCGTCGCCGCCACCGGGCGGAGGGTCAGCGATCCGACCGTCGCCACGGGGGCGCCCGCCCCGTCGGCGACCGTCAACGACACCAGGCCGGAGTCCGCGTCCGCCGCTTCGTCCTGCGCCACGGGTGCCAACCGCACGCGCAGCGCCGTCGCGTCCGCGGCGTGCAGGCGCACACCCGTCCACGCGAACGGCAGCGTGCCGGAGGCGTCGCCCTCGGCCAGCATTCCGGTGGCGTGCAGTGCCGCGTCGAGGAGCGCCGGGTGCAGTCCGAAGCCGTTCGTGCCCACTCCCTCGGGGAGCGCGACCTCGGCGAACACCTCGCCGCCCTTGCGCCAGACCGCCCGCAGCCCCTGGAAGACCGGCCCGTAGACGAATCCGTTCTCCGCCGTACCGTCGTAGAACCCGTCCAGGTCCACGGCCTCCGCGCCCGCGGGCGGCCACTCGGCCAGGGAGACCTCGCCGGTCCGGTCGCCCGTACCGAGCACACCGGTGGCGTGCCGGGTCCATGAACCGGCGTCGTCGGCAGCACCGGCGCTGGAGTGGAACGTCAGCTCGCGCCGGCCCGACTCGTCGGCCGCGCCGACCCACACCTGTACCCGCACCGAGCCGTCCTCGGGCAGGACGAGCGGCGCCTCCAGGGTCAGCTCCTCCACCACGTCGCAGCCCACCTGGTCGGCCGCGCGCACCGCGAGGTCCACCATCGCCGTGCCGGGCAGCAGCACCGAGCCCCGGATCAGGTAGTCGGCCAGCCACGGGTGGGACTGGACCGACAGCCTGCCGGTCAGCAGTACTCCGTCCGTGCCGCCCACCGTCACGCTCGCACCCAGCAGCGGGTGCTCCGCCGCACCGAGCCCGATCGCTCCGGCGTCACCGGTCGCGGGCAGCGTCGCGGGCCAGTAGCGCTGCCGTTGGAACGCGTACGTCGGCAACTCCACCCGCCGTGCGCCACGCCCGGCGAAGAACGCCTCCCAGTCCACGCCGACGCCGTGCACGTGGAGGTGCCCCGCGGCGGTCGTGGCGGCCACCGCTTCCGGGCGGTCGCCGCGCAGTGCCGGTACGAAGACCGCGTCCCGTACGGACTCCTGGCCCAGGGCGGACAGCGTGCCGCCGGGACCGACCTCCACGAACGTGCCCACACCCTCGTCGGCCAGCGTGCGCACGGCATCGGCGAACCGCACCGACTCACGCACATGCCGCACCCAGTACTCCGGCGACGCCAACTCCTCGGCCGTCACACGGGCACCGGTCAGTGTCGAGACGATCGGGACGGTCGGGGCCTCGTACGCCACACCCTCAAGGACCTGCCGGAAGTCGTCGAGCATCGGGTCCATGAGCGGCGAGTGGAACGCGTGACTGACTTTCAGGCGCGACACCTTGCGGCCCGCAGCCCGCCACCGCTCCCCCACCGCCTCCACATCGGCCGTGACACCGGAGACGACCACCGAGGACGGGCCGTTCACCGCCGCCATCCCCACCGTCTCCGGCAGATCGGCGGCAACCTCGGCCTCGGACGCCTGGATAGCGACCATCGCGCCACCGGTAGGCAGCGCCTGCATCAGACCGGCGCGCGCCGACACCACCTTCACCGCGTCAGCCAGCGACCACACACCAGCCACATGCGCCGCCGCCAACTCACCGATCGAGTGACCGGCCAGCACATCGGGACGCACACCCCACGACTCAAGGAGGCGGAACAGCGCCACCTCCACCGCGAACAACGCGGGCTGCGTCACCCCCGTCTCGTTCAGCGCATCGGCGTCGGCGTCGGCATCCGCACCGAACAACACCTCCCGCACCCGCGGGTCGAACGCGTCCAGCACGGCATCCAGAACCTCGGCGAACACCGGGAAGCGACCCGCCAGTTCGCGGCCCATGCCCAGGCGCTGCGCACCCTGGCCCGAGAACAGGAAACCCAACCGGCCCGGCTCGTCCGCGACCCCGGTGACCACGGCGCCGGTCGTACGGCCCTCGGCCACGGCAGTCAGGGCGTCGAGGAACTCGGAACGATCCGCGGCCACCACCACCGCGCGGTGGTCCAGCGCCGACCGTGTCGTTACCAGCGAGTAGCCGATGTCGACGAGCGATGTGTCCTCGGCGACGACAGACAGGAGCCGCTCCGCCTGGCCGCGCAGGGCGGTCCCGTCGGCAGCGGACAGGACCCACGGGACCAGGTCGCCGTCCCGCGCCGGCTCCGGTGTCTCCGGCAGCCCAGTCGGCGGCGCCTGCTCGATGATGGTGTGGGCGTTCGTGCCGCTGAACCCGAACGACGACACACCGGCCCGGAGCGGCTCGCCGGTCTCCGGCCACGGCTGGGGCTCCGCCAGGAGTTCGACGGCGCCCGCGGACCAGTCGACGTGCGGCGACGGCGCGTCGACGTGCAGCGTCTTCGGCAGGACGCCGTGCCGCATCGCCATGACCATCTTGATGATGCCCGCGACACCGGCGGCGGCCTGGGTGTGACCGATGTTCGACTTGATCGAGCCCAGCCACAGCGGCCGGTCGGCCGGGCGGTCCTTGCCGTAGGTGGCGAGGAGCGCCTGCGCCTCGATGGGGTCACCCAGGGTCGTGCCCGTGCCGTGGGCCTCGACCGCGTCCACGTCGGACGGCGACAGACCCGCACTGGCCAGCGCCTGCCGGATCACCCGCTGCTGCGACGGCCCGTTGGGGGCGGTGAGGCCGTTGGACGCGCCGTCCTGGTTCACGGCGGAACCCCGTACGACCGCGAGGACCTGGTGGCCGTTGCGACGGGCGTCCGACAACCGCTCCACGAACAGCATGCCGACGCCCTCGCCCCAGCCCGTGCCGTCGGCGGCGGCGGCGAACGCCTTGCAGCGACCGTCCACCGCGAGCCCGCGCTGGCGGCTGAACTCGATGAACGAACCCGGCGTCGACATCACCGTCACACCGCCCGCGAGGGCGAGCGAGCACTCACCGGAGCGCAGCGCCTGCACCGCCAGGTGCAGGGCGACCAGGGACGACGAGCACGCCGTGTCCACCGTGACGGCGGGCCCCTCGAAGCCGAACGTGTACGACAGGCGGCCCGAGGCCACGCTGGCCGCGTTGCCGGTCGCCACATAGCCGCCGACGTCCTCGGCGGCCCCGCCGAGCACCACTCCGTAGTCCTGCATGTTCGAGCCAACGAAGACGCCGACGCGCTCGCCGCGCAGCGCGGCCGGGTCGACCCCGGCCCGCTCGAACGCCTCCCAGGAGGTTTCGAGGAGCAGCCGCTGCTGCGGGTCCATCGCGAGGGCCTCGCGCGGCGAGATCCCGAAGAACGCAGGGTCGAACTCCGCCGCGCCGTCGAGGAAGGCACCCATGCGGCTGTAGCTGGTGCCCGAGCTCTCGGGGTCCGGATCGTAGAGCGACTCCAGGTCCCAGCCGCGGTCGGAGGGGAAGTCCGCGACGGCGTCCCCGCCCGCCTGGAGGAAGTCCCACAGGTCCTCGGGGCTCGCCACGCCGCCGGGGTACCGGCAGGACATGGCCACGATGGCGATCGGTTCGTCGGTCGCACCGGCGACCGTGGCCGGGGCGGCGGGTGCGGCGGCCGCGGCGCCGGACAGCTCGGTCCGCAGGTAGGCGGCGAGGGCGGTCGCGTTGGGGTAGTCGAAGACCAGGGTCGCGGGCAGCGCGATGCCGGTGGCGTCGCGAAGGCGTGCGCGCAGCTCGACGGCCGTCAGCGAGTCGAAGCCGAGCTCCTTGAACGCCCGCGTCGGCGAGAACGCGTCACCCGACACATGGCCGAGGACCGCGGCGGCCTCGTACCGGACGAGGTCGGTGAGCTGCCGCTCCTGCTCGGCTTCGTCGAGCCCGGCGAGGCGCCGCGCCAGGGCCGACGTGCCGCCGTCGGCCGACCGGGCGCCGAACGCCGCACGGACCTCGGGCAGTTCGCCGAGGAGCGGGCTGGGGCGCTGCGCCATGAAGGTGCCCGCGAACCGCGTCCAGTCTACGTCGGCGACGACGACGTTCTCGTGGCCGCGCTCCACGGCCGTGGCCAGGCCCGCGAGTGCCACGTCCGGGTCCATGGTCGCCAGGCCCCTGCGCCGCAGCTGGGCCGCGGCGTCCTGGCCGGAATCGGCCACCATGCCGCCGCCGCCCCACGGGCCCCACGCGACCGCTGTGGCGGGCAGGCCCGCGGCCCGGCGGTGCTCCGCGAGTGCGTCGAGGTAGGCGTTGGCGGCGGCGTACGCGCCCTGCTTGCCGCTGCCCCACACTCCGGCAATGGACGAGAACAGCACGAACGCGTCCAACTGCCGGTCGCCGAGCAGGTCGTGCAGGTTGCGGGCGCCATCGACCTTGGCCGCCAGTACGTCGGCGAACTCGGCCAAGTCCTGCGGGTCCAAGTCAGCGAGCGCCGCCGAGCGCTCGATACCTGCCGCGTGGACGACCGCCGTCAGCGGAAACTCCTCCGGCACGGCAGCGAGTACCTCCGCCAAAGCGTCCCGGTCGGCGGCATCACAAGCCGCGATCGTGACCCGGGCACCCAATGCGGTCAGCTCCGTACGCAGCTCCTCCGCACCCTCCGCCGCAAGCCCGCGCCTGCTGGTCAGCAACAGGTGCTCGGCACCCTTGCCCGCCAGCCACCGGGCGACATGCCCACCGAGCGAACCGGTACCCCCGGTCACCAGAACCGTGCCGCGCGGCGACCAGGCATCACCGGACGCCCCGGTCAGCAGCGCGGGCACCAGTCTGCGGCCGAGGATGCCGGTGCCGCGCAGGGCGACCTGGTCCTCTCCGGCCGTACCGGCGAGGACGGCGGCGAGGAGGTCTCCGGTCGCCTCGTCCCACGCCTCGTCCGGCGCCGCCGTGTCGTCCGGCGCCGCGTCGTCCCCCACCTCGGGCAGGTCGACGAGTCCGCCCCAGCGGCCGGGCTGCTCCAACGCCGCGACCCGGCCAAGACCCCACAGCATCGCCTGCTCGAACCCGGCGACCACATCGCCCGCACCGGCCGACACAGCACCCGACGTCAGGCACCACAACGGCACCTCCACGTCGCCAAGGGCCTGCGACAGGGCGATCGTTGCGGCGACACCGGCAGGCACCGCCGCAGCACCCGCGTCACCCAAGTCGCCCGCGTCGCCCGCGTCGGCGAACCCCAGCAGCGACACCACCCCACTCAGCGCCGACAGGTCACCCAACTGCGCGCCGACGCCGCCCGCTTCGAGACCCGCGTACCGAACCTGTACGTCGTCCGCACCGTTCCGGGACAGCGACTCACGCACCCACTCGGCACGTCCCTCACCGGTCGGCGCGACCACCAGCCACGTACCGTCGAGACGCCGGCTCCCGGCGGTCAGTGGCCGCCACTCGACCCGGTACCGCCAGCCCTCCACGGCGGATCGGCCCTGCTGCTCCTTGCGCCACGCGGACAGGCGGGGCAGCACGGCACTCAGCGGGTCGTCGGACGACACCTCAAGGGTGCGGGCCAGGTCGGCGATGTCGCCGTCTTCGACCGCCCCCCAGAAGCGGGCCTCCACCGGGGACATCCGCTCGATGCCCATGTCGACGGCGGCAGCGTCCAGCCAGTAGCGCTCGCGTTGGAACGCGTACGTCGGCAGGTCCACGCGCCGGGCACCGCTGTCCGCGAAGTACGCGCTCCAGTCGATCGGCACACTCCGTGCGTGCAGCGCGGCGACCGTGGTGACGAGGGCGCTCTCCTCGGCCCTGTCCGAGCGTAAGGCGGGCAGGAAGGCGGCGTCGGGCGCGCTGTCAGGGCCGAGGGCGGACAGCGTGCCGCCGGGGCCGACCTCCACGAACGTCGCCACGCCCTCGGCGGCCAGCGTGCGCACGGCATCGGCGAACCGCACCGACTCCCGCACGTGCCGCACCCAGTACTCGGGCGAGGCGAGTTCCTCGGCGGTCGTCGCCCTACCCGTCAGCGTCGACACGATCGGGACGGTCGGGGCCTCGTACGCCACACCCTCAAGGACCTGACGGAACTCGTCCAGCATCGGGTCCATCAACGGCGAGTGGAACGCGTGACTGACCTTCAAACGGGACACCTTGCAGCCCGCCGCACGCCACCGCTCCCCCACCGCCTCCGCGTCAGCCGCAACACCCGAAACGACTACCGAAGTCGGGCCGTTGACGGCAGCGATACCCACCGTCTCCGGCAGATCGGAGACGACCTCGGCCTCGGACGCCTGGATCGCCACCATCGCACCACCGGGCGGCAGCGCTTGCATCAGCGCACCCCGAGCCGACACCACCTTCACCGCATCAGCCAGCGACCACACACCAGCCACATGCGCCGCCGCCAACTCACCGATCGAGTGACCAGCCACCATGTCGGGGCGCACACCCCACGACTCCAGCAAGCGGAAGAGGGCCACCTCCACCGCGAACAGCGCAGGCTGCGTCACCCCCGTCTCGTTCAGCGCGTCGGCATCGGCATCGGTGTCCGCGCCGAACAGCACCGCCCGCACCCGCGGGTCGCACACCGTGAGGACGGCATCCAGGGACTCGGCGAACACCGGGAAACGGGCGGCCAGTTCTCGGCCCATGCCCAGGCGTTGCGAACCCTGGCCCGAGAAGAGGAAGCCCAGCAGCCCCGGGGTGGCGGAAGCCGTCACCAGGCCTGGTGTCTGCCTGCCCTCGGCCAGTGCGGTTAGGGCGGTCAGCCGGGCTCCGGGGTCGTCCGCGACGATCACCGCGCGGTGTTCGAGGGACGCTCGCGTGGTGGCGAGGGAGAAGCCGACGTCCACGGGGTTCAGGCCGGCCACGGCGGAGCGCAGCCGCTCGGCCTGGTGCCGCAGCGCCTCCTCGGTCCTCGCCGAGAGGACCCACGGCACCAGGCCGTCGGCCAGGGGCACCGGGCCGCTCACCTCAGGCACCGGGCCGCCGGCCACGGGCTCCGGGTCGGGAACCTGCTCCTCGGCTGTCGGGGCCTGCTCGATGATGGTGTGCGCGTTGGTGCCGCTGACTCCGAACGACGACACACCCGCCCGCCACGGCTGTCCCGTCTCCGGCCACGACCGGGTCTCCGTGAGGAGCTCCACCGCTCCCTCGGACCAGTCGACGTGCGAGGAGGGCTCGGTGGCGTGCAGCGTCTTGGGGAGTACGCCGTGCCGCATCGCCATGACCATCTTGATGACGCCCGCGACACCGGCGGCGGCCTGGGTGTGACCGATGTTCGACTTGATGGAGCCCAGCCACAGCGGCCGGTCGGCGGGCCGGTCCTGGCCATAGGTGGCGAGGAGCGCCTGCGCCTCGATGGGGTCACCGAGGGTCGTGCCGGTGCCGTGCGCCTCCATCGCGTCCACGTCGGACGGGGTCAGACCGGCGGCGGCGAGCGCCTGGCGGATGACGCGCTGCTGGGAGGGGCCGTTGGGGGCGGTCAGTCCGTTGGACGCGCCGTCCTGGTTGACGGCGGAACCCCGTACGACCGCGAGGACCTGGTGGCCGTTGCGGCGGGCGTCCGAAAGGCGCTCGACGAGGAGCATGCCGACGCCCTCGCCCCAGCCCGTGCCGTCGGCGCTGTCGGAGAACGCCTTGCAGCGGCCGTCCGGTGCGAGGCCGCGCTGCCGGCTGAACTCGATGAAGGAGCCCGGCGTCGACATCACCGTCACACCGCCGACGAGCGCGAGTTCGCACTCGCCCTTGTGCAGCGCCTGCACCGCCAGGTGCAGGGCGACCAGGGACGACGAGCACGCCGTGTCGACGGTGACGGCGGGCCCTTCGAGGCCGAACGTGTACGACAGGCGGCCGGAGATGACACTCGCCGAGATGCCGGTGCCCGCGAATCCCGCGACCTCTTCCTGCGCGGCCAGCAACAGTGCCGCGTAGTCCTGGCCGTTGGTGCCGACGAAGACGCCCGAGCGGCTGCCGCGCAACGCGTGCGGGTCGATGCCCGCCCGCTCGAACGCCTCCCAGGAGGTTTCGAGGAGCAGTCGCTGCTGGGGGTCCATCGCCGCGGCCTCGCGGGGGGATATCCCGAAGAACTCCGAGTCGAACCGCGGTGCGTCGTAGAGGAAACCGCCCTCACGCGCATAGGTCGTACCGGAGTGGTCGGGGTCCGCGTCGTACAGCGACTCCAGGTCCCAGCCGCGGTCGGCGGGGAACCCGGACACCGCGTCGACGCCGGACTCGACCAGGCGCCACAGATCTTCGGGCGACTCGACCCCGCCGGGGAAGCGGCAGCTCATGCCGACGATCGCGATCGGCTCGCTGTCCTTCTCCTCGACCTCGCGAAGCCGTTGCTTGGTCTGCCTCAGGTCCGCGGTCAGCCGCTTCAAGTAGTCGAGGACCTTGTCGTCGTTCGACATGCGCTTGCTACCCCTCCGGGTGAGAGTCCGTGCCCGTGTCGGTCGGTGAGAGTCCGTACCGGTTGGTCAGGACGGTGGTGTTCCATACCGGCACATCCGGTTGATGGCAGTCCGTACCAGCTGGTCAGGACTTTCCTAGTTCCTCGTCGATGATGTCGAAGACGTCGTCGAGGGTCGCCGAGTCCAGGTCGTCCACCGCGGCCTCCGGTTCGCTCTCCTCCCAGGTGGACAGGAGCGAGCGGAGCCGCAGCCGGATGTCACCGGCCAGCACGTCGTCCGGGTCGAGCTTGGCGATGGTGACCGTCAGCTTGTTGAGTTCGTTCAGGACCGCGGCGGCGGGTGTGCCGCCGTCGGCGAGCACCGTGGTCCGCAGGTGGGCGGCGAGTGCCGCCGGGTTGGGGTGGTCGAACACCAGGGTCGCGGGCAGCCGCGCGTCGACTTCGGCGTCGAGCCTGTTGCGCAGCTCCACCGCGGTCAGCGAGTCGAAGCCGAGTTCCTTGAACGCCCGGTCCGCCGCCACGGCGTCCGGGCCCGGGAAGCCGAGCACGGCCGCGGTGTGGGTGCGCACGAGCTGCACCAGGGCGCGGTCCTGCTCCGCCTCGGTGAGGCCCGCGAGGCGCTGGGCGAGCGGTACCGGGCCCGGGCCGCCGGACCGCGCGGAGCGGCGGGCGGGGGTCGGCACCAGGCCGCGCAGCAGCGGCCGCACCTGCTCCGGGTGGGCGCGCAGCGCGGCCAGGTCGAGCGCGGCGGGCACCGCCGCCGCGGCGCCGGTCGTCTGTGCCGCGTCGAGCAGCGCCATGCCGTCCGCGGTGGACAGCGGGTTCATGCCGCCCCGCGCCATCCGCTGCACGTCGGCGGCGCCGAGGTGGCCCGTGATGCCGCTGGCCTCGGCCCACAGGCCCCAGGCGAGGGAGGTCGCGGGCAGGCCCGCGGCCCTGCGGTGCTGGGCCAGCGCGTCGAGGAACACGTTGGCGGCGGCGTAGTTGCCCTGGCCGGGGCTGCCGAACACGCCCGCGGCGCCGGAGAACAGGACGAACGCCGTGAGGTCCGTGTCCCGGGTCAGCTCGTGCAGGTGCAGCGCGGCTTCGGCCTTGGGGCGGAACACCGTGTCGACGCGCGCCGGGGTCAGGGACTCCAGGACGCTGTCGTCGAGGACGCCCGCCGTGTGCACGACGGCGGTCACGGGGTGCGTGGCGAGGAGCGCGGCGAGGGCGTCGCGGTCGCCGACGTCGCACGCCGCGACCGTGACCCGCGCGCCCAGTGCGGCCAGTTCCCCGCGCAGTTCCTCCGCGCCCGGTGTGGCGGGGCCGCGCCTGCCGGTCAGGACCAGGTCCCGGACCCCGTGGCGGGTGACGAGGTGCCGTGCCGTCAGACCGCCGAGCACTCCGAGGCCGCCGGTGATGAGCACCCTGCTCCCGGCGGTGAACGCCGCCTGCCCGGGCGCGTCGGCGGGCGGGGCGAGCCGTGCCAGCCTCGGGACCGTGGCGGTGCCGTTCCTGACCGCGATCTGCGGCTCCCCCGTGGCCACCGCGGCGGGCAGGCCGCGCAGGGACTTCTCGTACCCGTCCGCGTCGCCGGTCTCGGCCACGTCGACGAGGACGAACCGCGCGGGGTGCTCCGACTGCGCCGAACGGACCAGGCCCCAGGCGGGGGCCCGCACCAGGTCCGGTACGCCGTCGTCGGGTCCCGCCGCGACGGCGCCGCTCGTCAGGAGCACGAGCTTGGCGTCGGCGAACCGGTCGTCGGCGAGCCACTTCTGGAGCAGTTCGAGGGTGTGGTGCGTCGCCTCGCGGGGGGTCGTCGCGTCCTCGCCGGGCGTCACGGCCACCTGCCGGGGTACGGGCGCCCCCGCGTCGACCGCGGCGATGAGGGCGGCCAGGTCGCCGTACTCGTCCACCGGTTCACCGGCCGCGGTGAGCGCGCGGGCGACGCGGGCGGTGTCGCCGCCGAGCACCGCCCAGGGGCCGGTGCCGGGGGCGGCGTCGGGCATCGGCGCCCAGGTGACCTCGAACAGTGAGTCGCGGTGGGCGGACCGCGCGGCGTCGAGCCGGTCGGCGGACAGGGGGCGCAGGCTCAGCTCGTCGACGGCGGCGACCGGTTCGCCGGAACCGTCGGCGACGAGCACCGCCACGGCGTCCACGCCGACCGGCGTCAACCGCACCCGCAGCGCCGTCGCCCCGGTCGCGAGGAGCCGCACCCCGGCCCACGAGAACGGCAGCCCGTCCGAGCCGACCCCGAGCCCGACGGCGTGCAGCGCGGCGTCCAGGAGCGCCGGGTGGAGGCCGAAGTCCTCGGCGGTGAGGCCGTCGGGCAGCGCCACTTCGGCGAACACCTCGTCGCCCTTGCGCCAGGCCGCGGTCAAGCCCTGGAAAGCGGGGCCGCGGTCGACTCCGGATGCGGCGGCGGTGGCGCGGTGCGGGTCCAGGTCGACGGGTTCGGCCTCGCCGGGCGGCCAGGCCACGAGGTCGCCGGTGACGGGGGGCGCCTCCTCCGTCAGGGTGCCGGTGGCGTGCCGGGTCCAGGTCCCGCCCTCGTCGCCCCGTGCGTCCACGGTGAAGGCGCGCGCGCCCGACGCGTCGGGCCCGTCGAGGCTGAGCCGTATCTGGACGCCGTCCCGCTCGGGCAGCACCAGGGGCGCTTCGAGGACCAGGTCGTCGAGGGACGCGCAGCCGACGTGGTCACCGGCGCGCAGCGCCAGGTCGACGTAGGCGGCGCCGGGGAGCACCGCGGTGTCGAGGACGCGGTAGTCGGTGAGCCAGGGGTGGGTGCGCAGGGACAGCCTGCCGCTGAACACGAGGCTCTCGGAGTCCGCGAGTTCGGTGACGGCGGCGAGCAGGGGGTGGTCGACACGGCCGAGGCCGGCCGATGTCACGTCGCCGGACGCGGTGGCGGCCGCCGTGGGCCAGAAGCGCCGGTGCTGGAACGGGTAGGTGGGCAGGTCGATGTGGTGCCCGCCGGGCAGTTCCCACTCCACCCGGCCACCGCGTACGAAGAGGCCGGCCGCCGAGTGGAGCAGCCGGGCCGGGCTTCCGTCGCCGCGGCGCAGCGATCCGGTCACCACGCCGTCGGGGCCCACGAGTTCGCCGAGGCCGGAGGTGAGGACGGGGTGCGGGCTCACCTCGACGAAGGTCTTGGAGCCCGCCGCCACCAGTGCGGAGACGGAGTCGGCGAACCGCACGGGCTGCCGCAGGCTCCGGTACCAGTAGGCGGCGTCGAGTTCGCGGGTGTCCAGCCAGCCGCCGGTCAGCGGCGAGAAGTACGGCAGGTCACCGGCGCGCGGTGTCACGTCGGCGAGGCCTTCGAGGAGTTCGCTCTCGATCCGCTCGACGTGGTGGGAGTGCGGGGCGTAGTCCGCGAGGACCCGCCGCGCCCACACCCCGCGCTCGGCGCAGACCTCCACCAGCTCGTCGACGGCGGCGCTGTCACCGGAGACGACGACCGAGGCGGGGCCGTTGACGACGCCGACCGCGAGCCGCCCTTCCCAGGGTGCGAGGAGTTCGTGTACGGCGTCCACGTCGAGCGCGAGCGACACCATGCCGCCCTGTCCGGCGATGGCGGTCAGTGCCTTGCTGCGCAGGACGGCGAGGCGTGCCGCGTCCTTCAGGGACAGGGCGCCCGCGACGCACGCCGCCGCGATCTCGCCCTGGGAGTGGCCGAGTACGGCGCTCGGCTCGACGCCCCACGACCGCCAGGTGGCGGCGAGGGACACCATCACCGCGAACAGCGCGGGCTGGACGACGTCGAGCCGCTCCATGTGTTCGGGGTCCCGGATCGCGTCGAGCAGGGACCAGTCGGTGTACTCGCCGAGTGCCTCGGCGCACTCCCGCATCCGCGTTCGGAACACCGGCGAGTGCTCCAGGAGTTCCAGGGCCATGCCGACCCACTGCGTGCCGTGGCCGGGGAACACGAACACTGTTCCGGTACCGCGGTCCTCCGCCACGCCGGTCGTGACGTTCGGCGCCTCACGGCCTTCGGCGAGTGCGGTGAGCCCGGCGACGAGCTCCTCCCGGTCCTGGCCCACCACTACGGCCCGGTGGTCGAACACCGCGCGGGACCGCAGGGTGTGGGCGACGTCGGCGACGGAGAGGGACGGCTCCCGTTCGCACTCCTGCCGGAGCCGGGCGGCCTGGTCACGCAGCGCCTCGCCGGTCCGCGCCGAGAGGACCCACGGCACGGCGCGGGGGCCGGCCGCCGCCTGCTCGGCGGGCTCTGCGGGCACTGCCGGTTCGGCGGGTCCGGTCGCTTCCGCGGGTCCGGCGGGCGGCACCTCGGGGGTGTGCTCGATCGTCTCGGTGGCCTGCTCGATGATGGCGTGCGCGTTGGTTCCGCTGAACCCGAACGAGGAGACACCGGCCCGCCAGGGCCGGTCCACGGCGGGCCACGCGCGCTCCCGCGTGAGCAGTTCGACGGCGCCCGCGGACCAGTCGACGTGCGGTGACGGCTCGTCGACGTGCAGCGTCTTCGGCAGGACGCCGTGCCGCATCGCCATGACCATCTTGATGACGCCCGCGACACCCGCGGGTGCCTGGGTGTGACCGATGTTCGACTTGACGGAGCCCAGCCACAGCGGCCGGTCCCCGGGCCGGTCCTGGCCGTAGGTGGCGAGGAGCGCCTGCGCCTCGATGGGGTCACCCAGCTTCGTGCCGGTGCCGTGGGCCTCGACCGCGTCCACGTCGGACGGCGTCAGGCCCGCGGCGGCCAGCGCGGCCCTGATGACGCGCTGCTGGGAGGGGCCGTTGGGGGCGGTCAGGCCGTTGGACGCGCCGTCCTGGTTCACCGCCGAACCGCGGACGACGGCGAGCACCTGGTGGCCGTTGCGCCGGGCGTCCGACAACCGCTCCACGAAGAGCATGCCGACACCTTCACCCCAGCTGGTGCCGTCGGCGGCGGCGGCGAACGCCTTGCACCGGCCGTCGAGGGAGAGCCCGCGCTGGCGGCTGAACTCGATGAACGCCCCCGGCGTCGACATCACCGTCACACCGCCCGCGAGAGCGAGCGAGCACTCACCGGAACGCAGCGACTGCACCGCCATGTGCAGGGCGACCAGGGACGACGAGCAGGCCGTGTCGATGGTGACGGCGGGGCCTTCGAAGCCGAACGTGTAGGACAGGCGGCCGGACACCACGCTGGCCGCGTTGCCGGTCGCCTGGTAGCCGCCGACGTCCTCGGCGGCCTCATCGAGGACGAGGCCGTAGTCCTGCGCGTTCGAGCCCACGAACACGCCGACGTTCGCACCGCGCAGCGATTCCGGGTCGATCCCGGCCCGCTCGAACGTCTCCCAGGACGTCTCCAGGAGCAGTCGCTGCTGCGGGTCCATCGCGAGGGCCTCGCGCGGCGAGATCCCGAAGAACTCCGCGTCGAACCCGCTCACGTCCGAGAGGAACGCGCCGGACCGCAGGTAGGTGGTCCCCACCGCGTCCGGGTCGGGGTCGTACAGCGCCTCGACGTCCCAGCCGCGGTCGGCCGGGAACTCCGTGACCGCGTCCCCGCCCGCCCGGAGGAATTCCCACAGGTCCTCGGGGCTCGCCACGTCGCCGGGGTACCGGCAGGCCATGGCCACGATGGCGATCGGTTCGTCGGTCGCACCGGCGACAGCTGCGGGGGCGGACGCGGCGGGTGCGGCGTCCGCACCGCACAGCTCCACGCGCAGGTAGGCGGCGAGGGCGGCGGCCGTCGGGTAGTCGAAGACCAGGGTCGCGGGCAGCGCGATGCCGGTGGCGTCGCGGAGGCGTGCGCGCAGCTCGACGGCCGTCAGCGAGTCGAAGCCGAGCTCCTTGAACGCCCGCGTCGGCGAGAAGGCGTCGGCGGACACATGGCCGAGGACCGCGGCGGCCTCGTACCGGACGAGGTCGGTGAGCTGCCGCTCCTGCTCGGCCTCGTCGAGCCCGGCGAGGCGCCCCGCGAGAGCCGACGTGCCGGCCCGGTCTGCGGGGGCGGCGTCGAACACGGCGCGGACCTCGGGCAGTTCACTCAGGAGCACGCTCGGGCGCTGCGCCATGAACGTTCCTGCGAACCGCGTCCAGTCGACGTCGGCGACGACGACGGTGCCGTCCCGGCGCTCCAGGGCCGTGGCCAGGCCCGCGACCGCCACCGCCGGGTCCATGGTCGCCAGGCCCCACCGGTCCAGCCGCGCGGCCTGCTCGGGGGTGGCGACCATGCCGCCGCCGCCCCACGGGCCCCACGCGACGGCCGTGGCGGGCAGGCCCGCCGCGCGTCGATGATCGGCGAGGGCGTCGAGGTAGGCGTTGGCGGCGGCGTACGCGCCCTGTCCGCTGCTGCCCCACACTCCGGCGATGGACGAGAACAGCACGAACGCGCCCAGCTGCCGGTCGCCGAGGAGTTCGTGGAGGTTGCGGGCGCCCTCGACCTTGGCCGCCAGTACGTCGGCGAACTCGGCCAGGTCCTGCGGGTCCAGGTCCGCGAGTGCGGCCGAGCGCTCGATGCCCGCCGCGTGGACGACCGCCGTCAGCGGAAACTCCTCCGGCACGGCAGCGAGTACCTCCGCCAAAGCATCCCGGTCGGCGGCGTCACAAGCCGCGATCGTGACCCGGGCACCCAGCGCGGTCAGCTCCGTACGCAGCTCCTCCGCACCCTCCGCCGCAAGCCCGCGCCTGCTGGTCAGCAACAGGTGCTCAGCACCCCTGCCCGCCAGCCACCGGGCGACATGCCCACCGAGCGAACCGGTGCCCCCGGTCACCAGAACCGTGCCGCGCGGCGACCAGGCATCGCCGGACGCCCCGTTCCGGGGGCCGGTGGGCGCGGACACCAGACGGCGGCTCAGTGCCTTGCCGTCGCGCAGGGCGATCTGGTCCTCACCGTTCGTCCCGGCGAGGGCAGAGGCCAGCAGGTCACCGGTCTTGTCGTCCCACGTCCCGTACGGCGCCGCCTCGTCCCCCACCTCGGGCAGGTCGACGAGTCCGCCCCAGCGGCCGGGCTGCTCCAACGCCGCGACCCGGCCAAGACCCCACAGCATCGCCTGCTCGAACCCGGCGACCACATCACCCGCGCCAGCCGACACAGCACCCGACGTCAGGCACCACAACGGCACCTCCACACCATCGAGGGCCTGCAAGAGAGCAACCGTTGCCGCGACACCGGCGGGCACCATCGCAGCACCCGTGTCACCCAAGTCGCCCTCGTCGCCCTCGTCGCCCTCGTCGCCCGCGTCGGCGAACCCCAGCAGCGACACCACGCCACTCAAGGCCGACAGGTCACCCAACTGCGCGCCGACGCCGCCCGCTTCGAGACCCACGTACAGAACCTGTACGTCGTCCGCACCGTTCCGGGACAGCGACGCACGCACCCACTCGGCACGCCCCTCACCGGCAGGCGCGACCACCAGCCAGCCACCGTCGAGGCTCCCGGCCCCGGCGGCCACCGGCCGCCACTCGACCCGGTACCGCCAACCGTCGGCGGTGGACCGGTCCAGCTGCTTCCTGCGCCACGCCGACAGACGGGGCAGCACCGCACTCAGCGGGTCGTCGGACGACACCTCAAGGGTGCGGGCGAGATCCGCGATGTCGCCCTCCTCCACGACCTCCCAGAACCGGGCCTCCACCGGTGACATCCGCTCGGTGGACGGGTCGGCGGCCGGGGTGTCCAGCCAGTAGCGCTCGCGCTGGAACGCGTACGTCGGCAGCTCCACCCGGCGTGCGCCACGCCCGGCGAGGAACACCTCCCAGTCCACCTCGACACCCCGTACGTGCAGGTGCCCGAGGGCCGTCGTGGCGGCCACCGCTTCCGGGCGGTCGCCGCGCAGTGCCGGTACGAAGACCGCGTCCGGTACGGCCTCCTGGCCCAGGGCGGACAGCGTGCCGCCGGGACCGACCTCCACGAACGTACCCACACCCTCGTCGGCCAGCGTGCGCACGGCATCGGCGAACCGCACCGACTCACGCACATGCCGCACCCAGTACTCCGGCGACGCCAACTCCTCGGCAGTCACACGGACACCGGTCAGTGTCGAGACGATCGGTACGGTCGGGGCCTCGTACACCACACCCTCAAGGACCTGACGGAAGTCGTCGAGCATCGGGTCCATGAGCGGCGAGTGGAACGCGTGACTGACCTTCAAACGTGACACCTTGCGGCCCGCCGCACGCCACCGCTCCCCCACCGCCTCCGCGTCCGCGACGACTCCTGAAATCACCACGGATGACGGGCCGTTGACGGCAGCAATGCCCACCGTCTCCGGCAGATCGGCAGCAACCTCGGCCTCGGACGCCTGAATCGCCACCATCGCGCCACCGGACGGCAGCGCCTGCATCAGCGCACCCCGAGCCGACACCACCTTCACCGCATCAGCCAGCGACCACACACCCGCCACATGCGCCGCCGCCAACTCACCAATCGAGTGACCAGCCACCATGTCGGGGCGCACACCCCACGACTCCAGCAAGCGGAAGAGGGCCACCTCCACCGCGAACAGCGCAGGCTGCGTCACCCCCGTCTCGTTCAGCGCATCGGCATCCTCACCGAACAACACCTCCCGCACCCGCGGGTCGAACGCGTCCAGCACGGCATCCAGAACCTCGGCGAACACCGGGAAACGATCGGCGAGTTCGCGGCCCATGCCCAGGCGCTGCGCACCCTGGCCCGAGAACAGGAAACCCAGCCCTTGTGGCGTGGCCTCGCCGACCACGGCACCCGCGCCGCCCCTGCCTTCGGCGAGTGCGGTCAGCGCCGACTGGAACTCGGCGGGGTCCGCCGCGACGACGACCGCGCGGTGTTCGAGGGCCGCCCGCGAGAACACCAGCGCGCGGGCCACGTCCGCCACGGCCAGGTCCGGTGATCCGGCCACGAAGGACCTGAGCCGCGCGGCCTGCTCCCGCAGCGCATCCGGGGTCTTCGCCGACAGCGACCACGGGACGACCGTGCCGGCGGGCAGCGGGTCCGGGGCCTGCTGCTGCTCGGGCCCGGCGGGCTGCGGGGCCTGCTCGATGATGGCGTGGGCGTTCGTACCGCTGAACCCGAACGACGACACACCCGCCCGCCACGGCCGGTCGGCGGCAGGCCACTCGCGCTGTTCGCTGAGCAGCCGCACCGCTCCCGCCGACCAGTCCACGTGCGGCGAAGGTTCGTCGGCGTGCAGTGTCCTGGGGAGTACGCCGTGCCGCATCGCCATGACCATCTTGATGACGCCCGCGACACCGGCGGCGGCCTGGGTGTGACCGATGTTCGACTTGATCGACCCGAGCCACAACGGCCGGTCGGCGGGGCGGTCCTGGCCATAGGTGGCGAGGAGCGCCTGCGCCTCGATGGGGTCACCCAGCTTGGTGCCGGTGCCGTGCGCCTCGACCGCGTCCACGTCGGACGGTGCGAGGCCGGTGGCGTCGAGGGCGGCCCTGATGACGCGCTGCTGGGAGGGGCCGTTGGGGGCGGTCAGGCCGTTGGACGCGCCGTCCTGGTTGACGGCGGAACCCCGTACGACCGCGAGGACCTGGTGGCCGTTGCGGCGGGCGTCCGAAAGGCGCTCGACGAGGAGCATGCCGACGCCCTCGCCCCAGCCGGTGCCGTCCGCGTCGGCCCCGAAGGCCTTGCACCTGCCGTCGACCGATAGGCCGCGCTGGCGGCTGAACTCCACGAACGCGGCGGGTGTCGACATCACCGTCACACCGCCCGCGAGCGCGAGTTCGCACTCGCCCTTGCGCAGGGCCTGCACCGCCAGGTGCAGGGCGACCAGGGACGACGAGCACGCCGTGTCGACGGTGACGGCGGGGCCCTCCAGGCCGAACGTGTAGGACAAGCGGCCGGAGATGACGCTCGCCGCGCTGCCCGTGCCGAAGTAGCCGTCGACGCTGTCCGGCGCGGCCGCCATCAGGGTCGTGTAGTCCTGGCCGTTGGTGCCGACGAAGACACCCGAGCGGCTGCCGCGCAGCGCGTGCGGGTCGATGCCCGCCCGCTCGAACGCCTCCCAGGAGGTTTCGAGGAGCAGTCGCTGCTGGGGGTCCATCGCGAGGGCCTCGCGCGGGGATATCCCGAAGAACGCAGGGTCGAAGTCCGTCACGTGGTCGAAGAAGGCGCCCCTGCGGGAGTACGTCGTGCCGACGCCCGCCGTGTCCGGGTCGGGGCTGTACAGCGCCTCGACGTCCCAGCCGCGGTCGGCCGGGAACTCCGTCACGGCGTCCTCGCCCGCGAGGAGGACCTGCCACAGGTCCTCCGGGCTCGCCACGCCGCCGGGGTACCGGCACGCCATCGCCACGATCGCGATCGGTTCGTCCGTCACACCGGCGACGGCGGCGGGGGTGGTGGCGGCGGGTGCCGCTCCGGACAGCTCTGCCCGCAGGTGGGCGGCCAGGGCGGCGGCCGTCGGATAGTCGAACACCACGGACGCGGGCAGGGCGACGCCGGTGGCCTCGCTGAGGCGGGCGCGCAGCTCGACGGCGGTCAGCGAGTCGAAGCCCAGTTCCCTGAAGGCACGGGTCGCGGAGAACGCGTCGGCGGTCGCGTGCCCGAGGACCGCTGCGGCCTCGGCCCTGACGAGGTCGGTGAGCTGCCGCTCCTGCTCGGCGTGGCCGAGTCCGGCGAGGCGCTGCGCGAGCGCCGACGTGCCGCCGGCCTGCCGCGCGGGGGTGGCCTGTGACGCGGCGCGGACCTCGGGGAGTTCGCTCAGGAGCGCGCTCGGCCGCTGGGCGGTGAAGGTGGCGGCGAACCGGGTCCAGTCGACGTCGGCGACGGTGACCTTGCCGTCGCCGTGTCCGACGGCCGAGCCGAGGCCGGCGAGCGCCGCCTGCGGACTCATCGTGGCCAGGCCCAGGCGCTTCAGGTGCGCTTCCTGCCCGGAGTCCGCCACCATGCCGCCGCCGCCCCACGGGCCCCATGCGACGGCCGTGGCGGGCAGGCCCGCGGCGCGGCGGTGGTCGGCGAGGGCGTCCAGGTAGGCGTTGGCCGCGCCGTAGGCGGCCTGGCCGCCGCTGCCCCACACTCCGGCGATGGACGAGAACAGGACGAACGCGTCCAGCGGGGTGTTGCCGAGCAGCTCGTGCAGGTGCCGTGCGCCCTCGGCCTTGGCCGCGAGGACCTCGGCGACACCGGAGAGGTCGTGCGGGTCGAGGTCGGCGAGGGCCGCCGGGCGTTCGACGCCCGCCGTGTGGACGACGGCGGTGAGCGTCGGGACGCCGTCGAGCAGCTCCCGCACGGACTCCCGGTCGGCCACGTCGCAGGTGGCGAACGTGACGCGCGCGCCGAGTCCGACGAGTTCGGCCTCCAGTTCCTCCGCCCCGGGGGCGGCCCGGCCGCGGCGGGCGGCCAGGACGATGTGCTCGGCGCCGTGCGCCGCCAGCCAGCGGGCCACATGGCCGCCGAGGGCGCCGGTGCCGCCGGTGACCAGGACCGTGCCGCGCGGCGACCAGCTCTCCCCGGAGGTGTCGCCGAGCGGGGCGGGCGTCAGGCGGCGGCCGAGGATGCCGGTGCCGCGCAGGGCGACCTGGTCCTCTCCGGCCGTACCGGCGAGGACGGCGGCGAGGAGGTCTCCGGTCGCCTCGTCCCACGCCTCGTCCAGCGCCGCGTCGTCCCCCACCTCGGGCAGGTCGACGAGACCGCCCCAGCGGCCGGGCTGCTCCAACGCCGCGACCCGGCCAAGACCCCACAGCATCGCCTGCTCGAACCCGGCGACCACATCACCCGCACCGGCCGACACAGCACCCGACGTCAGGCACCACAGCGGCACCTCCACGTCACCAAGGGCCTGCGCCAGGGCGATCGTTGCCGCGACGCCCGCGGGCACGGCCGCACCGCCCGCGTCGGCGAACCCGAGCAGTGACACCACACCGCTCAGCGCGGACAGGTCACCCAACTGCGCGCCGAGTCCGCCTGCTTCGAGATCCACGTACCGAACCTGTACGTCGTCCGCACCGTTCCGGGCCAGCGACGCACGCACCCACTCGGCACGCCCCTCACCGGCAGGCGCGACCACCAGCCAGCCACCGTCGAGGCTCCCGGCCCCGGCGGCCACCGGCCGCCACTCGACCCGGTACCGCCAACCGTCGGCGGTGGACCGGTCCAGCTGCTTCCTGCGCCACGCCGACAGACGGGGCAGCACCGCACTCAGCGGGTCGTCGGACGACACGCCGAGGGTGCGGGCGAGATCCGCGATGTCGCCCTCCTCCACGACCTCCCAGAACCGGGCCTCCACCGGCGACGTCCGCTCGGTGGGCACCTCGGCGGCGGGGGCGTCGAGCCAGTAGTGCTCGCGCTGGAAGGCGTACGTCGGCAGGTCGACGCGGGTGGCGCCGCTGCCGTCGAACAGCGCGGCGAGGTCCACGGGGACACCGCGTACGTGGAGGTGGGCGATGGCGGTGGTCAGGGCGGTGGCTTCGGGGCGGTCGCCGCGCAGCGCGGGTACGAAGGCGGCCTCCGGGGCGTTGAGCTGCCCGAGGCCGGACAGCACGCCGCCGGGACCGATCTCCAGGAAGACGTCGACGCCCTGCTCGCGCAGCTCCACGACCGCGCCGTGGAACCGTACGGACTCGCGCACGTGCCGCACCCAGTAGTCGGGGGACGCCAGCTCCTCGGCGGTCACGCGGGCGCCGGTCAGCGTCGACACAATCGGTACGGTCGGGGCCTCGTACGCCACACCCTCAAGGACCTGACGGAAGTCGTCCAGCATCGGGTCCATGAGCGGCGAGTGGAAGGCGTGACTGACCTTCAGGCGGGACACCTTGCGGCCCGCAGCACGCCACCGCTCCGCCACCGCCTCCACGTCGGCCGTGACACCGGAGACGACCACCGAGGACGGGCCGTTCACCGCCGCCATCCCCACTGTCTCCGACAGATCGGATGCGACCTCGGCCTCGGACGCCTGGATGGCCACCATCGCGCCACCGGAGGGCAGGGCCTGCATCAGCGCGCCGCGCGCCGACACCACCTTCACCGCGTCCGACAGCGACCACACACCCGCCACATACGCGGCAGCCAGCTCACCGATCGAATGACCCGCGAGGACGTCGGGGCGAACCCCCCACGACTCTAGGAGGCCGAACAGCGCCACCTCCACCGCGAACAGCGCGGGCTGCGTCACCCCCGTCTCGTTCAGGGCGTCGGCGTCGGCGCCGAAGAGGACTTCGCGTACGGCCGGGTCGAACTCGTCCAGTACGGCGTCCAGGGCCTCGGCGAACACCGGGAACCGCGCGGCCAGTTCACGGCCCATGCCGAGCCGCTGCGCACCCTGGCCGGAGAACAGGAAGCCCAGCCGGTGGGGCTTCGCCTCGCCGAGTACGACGCCGGGGCCGCCGCGTCCCTCGGCGAGCGCGGTGAGCCGGTCGGTGGTGGTGGCCCGGTCCTCGGCGAGGACCACGGCGCGGTGCTCGAACAGGGACCGGGTGGTGGCCAGCGAGAAGCCGACGCCCGCGGCGTCGTAGTCGGCGGCGGCCGCCACGGTGGACCGGAGGCGGTCGGCCTGGGCGCGCAGCGCGTCGGGGGTGCGGGCGGACAGCACCCACGGGGTGACGGGGGCGGGGGCCGGCGGAGCCGGGGCCACTGCGGACGCTGCGGGCTCCGGAGCGGTGCTCGACGCCGCGGCTGACGGAGCGGCAGACTGCGTCGTAGCTGACGGAGCGTCGGCCTGTGCTACGGCTGACGGAGCCTCGGCCTGCGCCGCGGCTGACGGAGCCTCGGCCTGTGCCGCGGGTAACGGGGCGGCGGGTTCCGTCGCGGGCTCGGGGGCGGGGGCGGGCGGCGCCTCCTCGAGGATGACGTGGGCGTTCGTGCCGCTGACGCCGAACGAGGACACACCGGCGCGGCGCGGCTCACCGGTCCCCGGCCACGGTCTGCCCTCGGTCAGCAGGGCCACGGTGCCCGCGGACCAGTCGACGTGGCTGCTCGGCTCGTCGACGTGCAGGGTCCGCGGCAGCACGCCGTGCCGCATCGCCATGACCATCTTGATGATGCCGCCGGCTCCGGCGGCCGCCTGGGCGTGGCCGATGTTCGACTTCAGCGAGCCCAGCCACAGCGGCCGGTCGGCTTCCCGCTCCGCGCCGTAGGTGGCGATGAGGGCCTGCGCCTCGATCGGGTCGCCGAGCGTGGTGCCGGTGCCGTGCGCCTCGACGGCGTCCACCTGCGCCGGGGTGAGCCGTGCGCTCGCCAGGGCCTGGTTGATGACCGTCTGCTGGGAGGGCCCGTTCGGCGCGGTCAGGCCGTGCGACGCGCCGTCCTGGTTCACCGCGGAGCCGCGGACGACCGCGAGCACGGGGTGCCCGTTGCGCTGGGCGTCGGACAGGCGCTCCACCAGGAGCATGCCGACGCCCTCGCCCCAGCCGGTGCCGTCGGCGCTGTCGGAGAACGCCTTGCAGCGGCCGTCCACGGACAGGGCGCGCTGCCTGCTGTACTCGACGAACGTGCGCGGCGTCGACATGAAGGTGGCGCCGCCCGCGAGCGCCAGCGAGCACTCGTCGCGGCGCAGCGCCACCATCGCCAGGTGCAGGGCGACCAGGGACGACGAGCACGCGGTGTCCACCGTCACGGCGGGCCCCGTGAGGCCGAGCGTGTACGCGATCCGGCCGGACGCGATGCTGCCCGCGCTGCCGTTGGCGAGGAAGCCCTCGAACCCCTCGGGGGCCTCGGGCAGCCGCATCGCGTAGTCGTTGTACATGACGCCCGCGAACACACCGGTCCTGGTGTCCCGCACCCGCGCGGGGTCGATGCCCGCGCGCTCGAACGCCTCCCAGGACGTCTCCAGGAGCAGGCGCTGCTGCGGGTCCATCGCGAGGGCCTCGCGCGGGCTGACGCCGAAGAACGCCGGGTCGAAGCCCGCGGCGCCCTGGAGGAAGCCGCCGTGCCGGGTGATGGAGGTGCCCGCGTGGTCCGGGTCCGGGTCGTGGAGCGACTCCACGTCCCAGCCGCGGTCGGAGGGGAACTCCACCACGGCGTCGCGGCCCTCGGCGACCAGCTCCCACAGGTCTTCCGGCGACTCGACGCCGCCGGGGTAGCGGCAGCTCATCCCGATGATGGCGATGGGCTCGTTCTCCCGCTCCTCGACCTCGCGCAGGCGACGGCGTGCGGTGCGCAGATCGGTGGTGGCCCGCTTGAGGTAGTCGCGGAGCTTGTCCTCGTTCTGCATCTGGCGTGTGCTCCTTACGGCGGTGCGGGCGAGATCGTTGCGGTCCGACCCGGTCACGAGGTCTCGAGTTCGTTGTCGAGGTAGCCGAAGAGTTCGTCGTCGGTGGCCGCGGAGAGGTCGTCGGACTCCGCGTCCTCGGCGGCGTCGTCGGCGCGCGCGTCGCTCCACCGTGCGAGGAGGGCCCGCAGCCTCAGGTCCACCTTGGTGGCGGTGCCGTCGTCGCCGAGGGCGAGCAGTGTGCTCTCCAGGCGGTCCAGCTGGTCGAGTACGCCGGTCTCCGCCTCGGCCTCGGCGCTCGGGAACAGCGTCAGGACGTGCCGGGTGATCGCGGCGGCCGACGGGTGGTCGAAGACCAGCGTCGACGGCAGCCGGATGCCGGTGGCCGCGGTGAGCCGGTTGCGCAGTTCCACCGAGGTCAGCGAGTCGAAGCCGAGGTCCTGCAACGCACGGCCCGGGTCGACCTGGGTGCCGGCGGAGTGGCCGAGCACCGCGGCGACCTGTGCGCAGACCAGGTCGAGCACGGTCTGCTCGCGGTCGGCCGCGGACTGTCCCGCGACGGTGTCGGTGAACGTCGCGCTCGCGGTGGCGGGCGCCGCCGTGACGCGGCGGGCGGGGGTGCGGACCAGACCCCGCAGTATCGGGGGCAGGGTGCCGTCCGCCGCCTGCCCGCGCAGCGTCGCGGTGTCGAGGAGCACCGGCACGAGTGCGGCGCGGTCGTCGTCCGTCGCGGCGTCGAGCAGGTCGAGCGCGGTTCCGGTGGGCAGTTCGAGGATGCCGGAGCGGCCGAGCCTGGCCCGGTCGTCGGCGTCGAGGCCCGCCGTCATGCCGCTGGCCGCGGCCCACATGCCCCACGCCAGGGAGACGCCGGGCAGGCCGTGTGCGTGGCGGCGGCGCACGAGTGCGTCCAGTGCCGCGTTCGCGGCGGCGTAGCTCGCCTGGCCCGCGCTGCCGAGGATCCCGGCCGCCGAGGAGAAGACGACGAACGCGGACAGGTCGGCGTCCCGGGTCAGCTCGTCCAGGTGGAGCAGGCCGTCGACCTTCGGGGCGAGTACGCGGTCGACCCGCTCGGGGGTCAGTGCCGCGAGGACGCCGTCGTCGACGACGCCCGCCGCGTGCACGACGGCGCCGAGCGGCCGGTCGAGGGAGGCGACGAGCGCGGCGAGCGCGTCCCGGTCGGACACGTCGCAGGCCGCCACCCGCACCTCGGCGCCGAGGGCCGCCAGTTCGGCGCGCAGTTCCCGCGCGCCGTCGGTGGCGAGGCCCGCGCGTCCCGTCAGGACGAGGTGGCGGGCGCCCCGTGCGGTGACCAGGTGCCGCGCCACCAGGGCGCCGAGCGTGCCGAGGCCGCCGGTGACCAGGACCGTGCGGTCCGGGTCGAGCGGGGCGGGCACGGTCAGGACGACCTTGCCCGCGTGCCGTCCCTCGCTGAGGTGGCGGAACGCCTCGGGTGCGCGGCGCACGTCCCAGGCACGCACCGGCAGGGGGCTGAGGGCGCCCGCCGCGAACAGCGCGAGCACCTCGGCCAGCAGGTCCTGGAACCGGTCGGGGTCCGGCTGCGCCTGGTCGAACGTGGCGTACTTGACACCGGCGGGCAGGTCGTCGGGCTCGGGCACGTCGGCCCTGCCCAGCTCGATGAACCGGCCGCCGTCGGGCAGCAGCTCCAGGGAGGCCCGTACGAACTCCCGCAGGGCCGGGGAGTCGTCGGTGTACTCCGGGTTGCGCGCGGGGCCGTCCGTGGGACCGGGCAGGGCCACGGAACCGTCCGAGGGTGCGCGCAGCTGCGCTGAGCCGTCCGCGGGGTTGGGCAGGTTCGCGGAGGCGTCCGCGAGCCCCGGCAGGTTCGCTGAGCCCTCCGCGAGCCCGGGCCGGTTTACGGAGGCGTCCGCAGGCCCCGGCAAGTTCGCGGAGCCGTCCGCAGGCCCCGGCAGGCCTACGGTGCCGTCCGAAAGCTTCGCCCGCTGGGCGGAGCCGTCCACCAGTTCACGTACCAGCGAGTTGAGGACCACCCGCACGCCCCGGCCGCCGGTCTCGGCGGCGAACCGTGCCGCGAAACCGGTGTCGAGCGACGACGCCAGGTGGGTGTCGGGCACGCCCGCCGCCCGTACGGCGTCCCATTCGGCGGGGCTCGCGGTCGCGAACACCTCCGCGCCGCGGTGGCGGGCGAGCTGCACGGCCGCGAGGCCGATGTCGCCCGCCGCGTCGTGCACGAGCACGGCCTCGCCCCGGCGCAGGTCCGCCAGGTCGTGCAGGGCGTAGTGGGCCGTGAGGAACGCGAGCGGCACGGATGCGGCGCGGGCGAAGGACCAGCCCGCGGGCATCGGGGCGAGCAGCCTGCGGTCGGCGACGGCGAGCGGCCCGACGCCCGTGGTGGCCATGCCGAGGACACGGTCGCCCACGGCCAGGTCGGTCACCGCCGCGCCGACCTCCGTCACCACGCCCGCGATCTCGCTGCCCGGTTCGCCCTCACCGTGGTGGGCGCCGAGCGCGACGAGGACGTCACGGAAGTCCAGGCCCGCCGCGCGCACGGCGACACGTACCTGGCCGGGCGCGAGGGGCGCGGTGGCCTCGGGGTGCGGCACGAGGGCGAGTTCGCGGAGGGAGCCGCGCGCCGCGGCGTCCAGGCGCCACGGGCCGTCGGCGGGCGGTACGAGCAGGTGGTCGGCGGTGGCACGGGCGAGCCTGGGCGCGGTCACTTGTCCCGCCCGCACCGCGGACTGGGGTTCGCCGGAGGCCAGCGCGGTCCGTACGGCGAGCGCGGACTCCGCGGTGCCGTCGAGGTCGACGAGCGCGAACCGGCCGGGGTTCTCGGTCTGCGCCGACCGCACGAGCCCCCACACGGCGGCCTGCGCGGGGTCGGGTGCCTCGGTGTCGACGGCGCCGCGGGTCACGAACACCAGGCGGGTGTCGGCCGTCCGCTCGTCGGCGAGCCAGTCCTTGGCCAGTGCGAGGGCCCAGGACACCGCCGCCCGCACCGACTGCGCCTCCGTTCCGTCCGGTCCACCCTGACCGTCCGTTCCACCCTTTCCATTCGTTCCGTTCGTTCCGTACGTGCCCGTCGGCCGGGGGCAGAGAGCGAGCAGATCGGTGACGTCGGCGAGGGCTCCGAAGTCGGTCACGGCCGGTATGTCGAGGCCGAGGTCGCCTCGGCCGTTCCTCTCCGCTCCGAGCACGGCGAGCGCGACCGGCCTCTCCTCCGTCGCCCCGTCGGCGGCGGCCCACTCCAGCGAGAACAGGGCGTCGGCGGTCCGTGGCGTCGCCTTCCGGAGCTCCACCGGCCGCATCACCAGGGACTCGACGGTCGCGACGGGCCTGCCCGCCCGGTCCGCGACGGCCAGCGACATCTCGTCCTGCCCGGTCGGCGTCCAGCGCACCCTGAGCGTCGAGGCGCCGACGGAGTGCAGCCGCACCCCGGTGAAGCTGAACGGCAGCCGGGGCCCGCCGCCCGCCTCGTCGAGGGCGCGGAGGACCGGCGCGTGCAGGGAGGCGTCCAGGAGGGCGGGATGCACGCTGAAGCCTTCGCCGCCGGTGCCTTCCGGCAGGGACACCTCTACGTACACGTCCGAACCGAGGCTCCAGGCGGCGCGCACCGCCCGGAACACCGGGCCGTAGCTGTAGCCGAGTTCGGCGAGGCGTTCGTAGATGCCGTCGGCGTCCATCGGCGTCGCGCCCCGCGGCGGCCACACGGACAGCTCGGCCGCCGGGTCCCCATCTGCCCTGCGGGTGCCCGACGTGAGGGTGCCCGACGTGCCGGTGCCCGACGTGAGGCTGCCGGTCGCGTGCTCCGTCCACGGCGCGTCCCGGTCGGCGTCGTCGGCCCGCGAGTGCACCCGGATGCTCCGCCTGCCCTCGGTCTCCGCGCCGACCGTGACCCGCAGGTCCCGGCCGCCGCGCTCGGGCAGGACGAGCGGGGCGTGCAGGGTCAGTTCCTCGACCGTGTCGAGGCCGCAGTGGTCCGCGGCGTGCAGGGCGAGGTCCAGGTGCCCGGTGCCGGGGAACAGGATCTGGTCGCCGACGCCGTGGTCGGCGAGCCAGGCCTGGGTCCGCGCGGACAGCCTGCCGGTGAAGACGACCCCGTCGGAGTCGGGCAGCGCGACCGCGGCGCGCAGCAGCGGGTGACCGCCCGTGGCGACACCGAGGGCCGCCGTCGCGCCGTCTCCGGCGGGGGCGACGGCCGCGCTCAGCCAGTACCGCTCGTGCTGGAAGGCGTAGGTGGGCAGGTCCACGCGGTTGCCGCGGCCGCCGGTGACGGCTGTGAGGTCGAGGGGTGCGCCGTGTACGTACAGCTGTGCGGCGGCGAGGGCGAGGGTGTCGGGTTCGGGGCGGTCGGAGCGCAGCGTGGGCACGAACACGGCGCCGGGGGCGCTGTCCTGGCCCATCGCGGTGAGCGCGCTGCCGGGTCCGACCTCCACCATCGTCGTCACGCCCTGGGCGACGAGGGCCGTGACGCCGTCGGCGAACCGTACGGGCCTGCGCACGTGCTGGACCCAGTGGTCCGGCGCGGTGAGTTCCTCGGCGCCGACCGGCGCGCCGGTCAGGGTCGACACGATCGGCAGCGTCGGCGGGTGGGCGGTCGTACCGGCCACGACGCGGCGGAACTCCGCGAGCATCGGCTCCATCAGCGGCGAGTGGAACGCGTGGCTGACCCGCAGCCGGGTCACCTTGCGGCCCTGTGCCCGCAAGCGGTCGGCGAGCTCCATGACCTCCGCTTCGCTGCCGGAGAGCACCAGCGACTCGGGGCCGTTGACGGCGGCGATGCCGACGTGCTCGGAGCACTCCGGTGCGATCTCGTCCTCGGTGGCCCGCACCGCGACCATGGCGCCACCGGCGGGCAGCGCCTGCATGAGCGCGCCGCGCGCGGCGACGATCGTGCAGGCGTCGGCCAGGGAGAACACGCCCGCGACGTGCGCGGCGGCCAGCTCGCCGATCGAGTGCCCCGCGAGGGCGTCGGGCCGCAGGCCCCAGGACTCCCAGAGCCGGTACAGCGCGACCTCGACGGCGAACAGCGCGGGCTGGGCGTACTCGGTGCGGTCCAGGACGGCCTGGTCGGCCCCGAAGACGACGTCGCGCAGGGGCACGTCGAGGAGCGCGTCGAGGTGGGCGAACACCTCGTCGAGGGCGTCGGCGAACACGGGGTGGGCCGCGTACAGGTCCCGGCCCATGCCGACGCGCTGGGAGCCCTGGCCGGAGAACAGCACGGCGAGCCTGCCGCCGTCGGGGGCGCCGCGGACGACGGCCGGGTCGTCGGTGCCCGCGGCGAGGGCGTCGAGACCCGCGCGCAGCGCGGGGGTGCCGGTGCCGAGGACGACCGCGCGGTGGTCGAGTGCCGCCCGGCCGGTCGCGAGGGTGGTGGCGACGTCCACCGGGTTCAGTTCCGGCCGTGCGTCGACGCTCGCGGCGAGGCGTACGGCCTGCTCGCGCAGCGCGGCGGTGTCGCGGGCGGACAGCGCCCAGGCGAGGGCGCGGCCCTCGGCACCACCGGCGGCGGAACCGGAGCCCTGCGCCACGGCGGTGAAGTCCTGCGCCACGGAGCCGGGGTCCTGCGCCGCGCCCGCGGAGCCCTGCGTCACGGCGGCTTCCCCCTGTTCGAGGATGACGTGGCCGTTGGTGCCGCTGACGCCGAACGCGGAGACGGCGGCGCGCCGCGGCCGGCCGGTCTCGGGCCAGGGCCGCTGCTCGGGGAGCAGTTCCACGGCGCCGGTCGTCCAGTCCACGTGCTCGGACGGGCGGTCGAGATGGAGGGTGCGCGGCAGCACGCCGTGCCGCATCGCCTGCACCATTTTGATGATGCCCGCGACGCCGGAAGCGGCCTGGGTGTGGCCGATGTTGGACTTCAGCGCGCCGAGGAGCAGCGGCCGGTCGGCGGGCCGGCCCTGGCCGTAGGTGGCGAGGAGTGCCTGCGCCTCGATGGGGTCGCCGAGGCGGGTGCCGGTGCCATGGCCCTCGACGGCGTCCACCTCCGCGGCGGAGAGGCCCGCGTTCGTGAGCGCGGCCTGGATGACCCGCTGCTGCGCGGGTCCGCTCGGTGCGGAGAGGCCGTTGGACGCGCCGTCCTGGTTGGTGGCGGAGCCCCTGACGACGGCGAGCACCTCGTGGCCGTTGGCCCTCGCGTCGGAGAGCCGTTCGAGGAGGAGCAGACCGGCGCCCTCGCCCCAGCCGACGCCGTCGGCGGCGTCGGCGAAGGGCTTGCACCTGCCGTCGGGGGCGAGGCCCCCCTGGAGGCTGAACTCGGCGAAGGGCACCGGCGACGCCATGACCGCAGTGCCGCCCGCGAGGGCCATGGAGCACTCCCCCGACCGCAGCGCCTGCACCGCGAGGTGCAGGGCGACCAGGGACGACGAGCACGCGGTGTCCACGGTGACGGCGGGCCCGCGCAGGCCGAGGGAGTAGGCGATCCGGCCGGAGACGACGCTCAGCGCGTCGCCGGTGAGCCGGTAGCCGTCCATCTCGGGTGCGGCCTGCTCCAGGGTGCCGGCGTAGCCCTGCGGGGACGCGCCGACGAAGACGCCGGTGAGGCTGTCGCGTACGGAGGACGGGTCGATCCCGGCGCGTTCGAAGGCCTCCCAGGCGAGTTCGAGCACCTGCCGCTGCTGCGGGTCCATGGCCAGGGCCTCGCGCGGGGCGATGCCGAAGAAGGCGGCGTCGAAGCCGCCCGCCTCGTCGAGGAAGGCGCCCTCCAGGGTGGTGCTGCGGCCGTGGGCCCCGGCGTCGGCCGGGTAGAGGCGGTCGGTGTCCCAGCCCCGGTCGTCCGGGAAGGCCCCGATGGCGTCGCGCCCGTCGAGGACGAGCGACCACAGGTCCTCGGGGCCGCGCACGCCGCCGGGGTAGCGGCAGCTCATCGCCACCACGGCGATCGGCTCGTCGGCGGCGCGGTCCGCGGCGCCGGTGACGGCGGTCCCGGCGGGCGCTTCGTCCGGCCGTTCGCCGAGCACCACGGAGTGCAGTCGGGTGGCGAGTGCCTCGGGCGTCGGGTGGTCGAAGACGACGGTGGCGGGCAGCCGTACGCCGGTGGCGGCGTTGAGGCGCTTGCGGAGCTCGATGGCGGTGAGGGAGTCCACGCCCAGTTCGCGGAACGCCCGGTCCGGTGTGACGGTGTCGGGTCCCTCGTGGCCTAGGACCGCCGCCGCGTGGCCGCGGACCAGGTCGAGCAGGAGGCGGTGCCGGTCGGCGTCGTTGAGCCCGGTGAGGCGTTCGGCAAGGGCGCCGCCGGCGGCGGCGGGCTGCTCCGCGGCGTCCTCGGCGGCGAGCGCGACGACGTCGGGTATCTCGCTGATGAGGGGCCGTGCGCGGGCAGCCGTGAAGCCGGGGGTGAAGCGGGCCCAGTCGACGTCCGCGACCGTCAGGGTGGTCTCGCCCGTCGCGAGGGCGGTGGCGAGCGCGCCGACCGCGAGTTCCGGCCGCATGGGTCGCAGGCCGCGGCGGCGCAGCTGGTCGTCGAGGTCGCCGGTGACCATGCCGCCGCCCGCCCACATGCCCCAGGAGAGCGAGGTGGCGGGCAGTCCTTCGGCGCGGCGGCGCTGGGCGAGGCCGTCGAGGAAGGCGTTGGCGGCGCCGTACGCGCCGAGTTCGCCGCTGCCCCACACCGCGGACCCGGAGGAGAACAGCACGAACGCGTCGAGTTCGCGCCCGGCGCACAGCTCGTCCAGGTGGGCGGCGCCGACGGCCTTGGCCCCGAGGGCGTACGCGAGGTCGGAGGTGCCGGTGTCGGCGAGCGGCAGCGAGGGGACGGTGCCCGCGGCGTGGAAGACCGAGCGGACCGGGGTGCCTTCGGCGTCGAGCCGGGCGAACAGGTCGGCGAGGGCGGTGCGGTCGGCGGCGTCGCAGGCGGCGATCGTGGTCCGCACGCCGAGGCCGGTCAGTTCGTCCCGCAGTTCGGGCGCGCCGGGCGCGTCCGTGCCGCTGCGGCTGGTCAGCACGAGATGCTCGGCGCCGTTGCCTGCGAGCCAGCGGGCGACGTGGCCGCCGATGGCGCCGGTGCCACCGGTGATGAGCACGGTGCCCGCGGCGCGCCACGCGGGCGCCTCGGCCGGCGCGGGGGCGGGGGTGAGGCGTCGTACGGACACACCGGAGGCGCGGATCGCCAGCTGGTCCTCGTCCGAGGGCCCGGCAAGGACGGCGGCGAGCCGCGCCGCGGTCCGCGCGTCGGGGGTCACGGGCAGGTCGACGAGGCCGCCCCAGCGTTCGGGGTGCTCCAGGCCGACGGACAGGCCGAGGCCCCAAGTCTGGCTCTGCACCGGGTGGGTGAGCGGGTCGGACCGTCCGACGGACACCGCGCCGGTCGTGGCCAGCCACAGCGGCGCGCCGATCCCGGCTTCACCGAGCGCCCGTACGAGGGCCAGCGTGCCGGAGAGGCCGCTCGGGACGGCCGGTGCGGCGGGGTCGGCCTCCTCGTCGAGGGCGAGGAGGGACAGCACTCCTTCGGGTACGACGTCCAGGGCACGCAGGGAGTCCGCCGTGCCCTCGGCCTCGACGACGTCGGCGCCGTGGGCGCGCAGCGCCTCGACGGCGGCCGCCCGCCACGGGTGCTCCGCCTCGGCCGCCGAACCGACGACCAGCCAGGTGCCGGACAGGGCCGGGGCGTCGGGGGCGGTGAGGGGCCGCCAGGTGATGCGGTGCCGCCAGGCGTCGACGGCGGACCGCTCCTGCCTGCGGCGGCGCCAGTCGGCGAGGCTCGGCAGGACGTCGGTGAGCGGCGCGTCGGCGGGCACGTCCAGCGTGGTGGCGAGGTCGCCGCGCTCGACGGCGGACCAGAACTCCGCCAGCGCGGGGTCGCCGGCCGCCGAGGGGCGGACCTGCTCGTCGAGCCAGAACCGCCTGCGCTGGAAGGGGTAGGTGGGCAGGTCCACGGGGCGCCCGGCGGGCACCACGGCACTCCAGTCGAACGGCAGGCCCTCCACGTACGCCTCGGCGGCGGACAGCAGGAAGCGGTCGAGGTCGCCGTCGGTCCTGCGCAGGGTGCCGACGACGATCGCCTCGCGCTCGGCGGCCTCCACCGTCTCGCGCACGCCGATGGTGAGTACGGGGTGGGGGCTGCACTCCACGAACACGCCGACGCCGTGGTCGAGCAGGCCGTGGGTCGCGTCCTGGAACCGCACGGTGTTGCGCAGGTTCCGGTACCAGTACCCGGCGCCGACCTCGGTCCCGGTCAGCCAGTCGCCGGTGACCGTGGACAGCATGGGCACGGTCGCGGGCCGGGGCTCCACCCCGGCGAGGGCCTGCGCCAAGGCCTCCTGGAGGCGCTCGACGTGCGGCGAGTGCGAGGCGTAGTCGACGGGCACCCGGCGGGCGCGCACGTCGTCGGCGGCGCAGGACTCCATCAGCTCGTCCAGGGCGTCGGCGTCGCCCGCCACCACCACCGAACGCGGGCCGTTGACCGCGGCCACCGATATCCGGCCGTCCCAGCGCGCCGTGCGCTCCCGCGCCCGGTCGACCGTGACGGCGAGGGACACCATGCCGCCCCGGCCCGAGAGGGCCAGGATCGCCTTGCTGCGCAGCGCGACCACCTTGGCCGCGTCGTCCAGGGACAGCGCGCCCGCGACGTACGCGGCGGCGATCTCGCCCTGGCTGTGGCCCACCACCGCGTCCGGCTCGACGCCGTAGGAGCGCCACAGCGCGGCGAGCGACACCATCACCGCGAACAGGGCGGGCTGTACGACGTCCACCCGCTCCAGCTGGGCGGCGTCGGCCAGCGCGTCGTGCAGCGACCAGTCCACGTGCGGGGCCAGTGCCTCGGCGCAGGCGTCGAGGGAGGCACGGAACACCGGCGACGACCGGGCCAGTTCGGCGCCCATGCCGAGCCACTGGGAGCCCTGGCCGGGGAACACGAACGCGACCTTGCCCGCGGGCCGCGCCACGCCCACGGCCACCCGGGCCGACTCCATGCCACCGGCGACCGCCGCGAGGGCGTCCGTACCGCCCGACACCACCACCGCCCGGTGGTCGAACACCGACCGCGAGAGCAGGGTGGCCGCCACATCGGCAGGGGCGAACCGGGCGGCCGACGGCGCGAGTTGCCCGGCGTGGGCGCGCAGGGCGTCCTCCGTACGGGCGGAGAGCACCAGCGGAACCGGCCCCGACGCCGACCGCGGGTAGGCGGGCGGGTCGACGAGGACCTGGTCCGGGGCCTGTTCGAGGACGGCGTGGGCGTTGGTGCCGCTGATGCCGAACGAGGACACACCGGCCCGCCGGGGCCGTGCGACCTCGGGCCACGCGGTGGCCTCGGTGGCCAGCGACACGGCGCCGGACGTCCAGTCCACGTGCGGCGTGGGCTCGGTGATGTGCAGGCTTCGCGGCAGGACGCCGTGGCGCAGCGCGAGCACCATTTTGATCAGCCCCGCGACGCCGGATGCCGCCTGGGTGTGGCCGATGTTGGACTTCACCGAGCCGAGCAGGAGCGGCCGGTCGGCGGGGTGCTCGCGGCCGTAGGTGGCGAGGAGCGCGTCCGCCTCGATGGGGTCGCCCAGGCGGGTGCCGGTGCCGTGTGCCTCGACGGCGTCGACCTCGGAGGCGGGGACACCCGCGTCGGCGAGGGCCTGCCGGATCACCCTGCGCTGCGCGGGGCCGCTGGGGGCGGTGAGGCCGTTGGACGCGCCGTCCTGGTTGATGGCGGTGCCCTTGACCAGCGCGAGCACGGGGTGCCCGTTGCGGCGCGCGTCGGAGAGCCGCTCCAGGAGCACCATCGTGGCGCCTTCGGCGAGGCCGAATCCGTCCGCGCTCGCCGAGAAGGCCTTGCACCGCCCGTCGGGGGCGAGCGCGCGCTGCCTGCTGAACTCCACGAACATGCCCTGCGTCGACATGGTGGTGACGCCGCCCGCGAGCGCGAGGGGGCATTCGCCGCGCCGCAGCGACTGCACGGCCATGTGCAGGGCGGTCAGCGACGACGAGCACGCCGTGTCGACGGTGACGGCGGGTCCCGCGAATCCGAACGTGTACGAGAGCCTGCCGGACGCGACGCTCGCGGTGTTGCCGGTGAGGAGGTAGCCCTCCAGGTCCGCGGGGGCCTCGTGCAGCTTCGGCGCGTAGTCCATCGCCATCGCGCCGACGAACACGCCCGCCCTGCTGCCCCGCAGCCCCGCCGGGTCGATGCCCGCGCGTTCGATGGCCTCCCAGGAGATCTCGAGGAGCAGCCGCTGCTGCGGGTCCATGGCGAGGGCCTCGCGCGGCGAGATCCCGAAGAACTCGGGGTCGAACTGGTGGACGTCGTGCAGGAACCCGGCCTCGCGCTGGTAGTAGCCGCCCGCGCGCTCGGCGTCCTCGTCGTAGCGCCCTTCGAGGTCCCAGCCGCGGTCGGTGGGGAACGCGGTGACGCCGTCGCCCTCGGCGGCGAGCAGCTCCCACAGGTCCTCGGGGCTGCGTACGCCGCCGGGCAGACGGCAGCTCATGGCCACGATCGCGATCGGGTCGTCGTCGCCGGCCCCCGTCGGCACGATCGGCTCGTCGTCGTCGGCGGGGGCGCCGAGCAGGACCCGGTCGACGTGCCGGGCGAGGCCTCGGCACGTCGGGTTGTCGAACACCGCGGAGACGGGCAGGTTCAGGCCGGTGGCCGCGTTCAGGAGGTTGCGCAGGGACACCGCGCCCGCCGAGTCGACGCCGAGGTCGAGGAGCGGCGCGTCGATGTCGGCGGCGATGTCGGCGTCCCCGCCGCGGGGGGCACCGACGACGGCGGCCACCTGGGCGCGGACCACGTCGAGCAGGAAGGCGGTGCGGTCGGGGGCGTCCGCGACCCGGTCGGCGAACGACGGCGCGGCGTCGGCCGCGGGCGCCGCGTGCAGGGGGTAGGCGGGCAGCGGCACGGCGCGTGCGTCCCGTCCCGCGAACACCGCGTCCCAGTCGGGGAGCACGCCGTGCGCGTGCAGTTCGGCGAGCGCGGCGGTCATCTGGTCGGCGCCGCCCCGGTCGCGGCGCAGCGTGCCGACGACGGCTACTTCCCGGGCTGTGCCCTCGGCCGCCTCGACGGTCTCCGCGGTCTCCTGCACGGCTCTGGTGAGGACGGGGTGCGGGCTCGGTTCGAGGAACAGGCGGTGCCCGGCGCCGAGGACGGAGCGCGTGGCGCTCTCGAAGTCGGCGGTGCGGCGCATGTTGCGGAACCAGTGGTCGGCGGTGAGCGCGAGCGGGTCGATCCGCGAGCCGGTGGTCGCCGTGTGGATCGGCACCTCGGTCGCGCGGGGCCTGATCGGGGCGAGGCCGTCGAGCAGCAGGTCGCGTACGGAGTCGACCTGACGGCCGTGCGCCGCGAGCCGGATGGCGATGCTCCTGGCCCTGACGCCGTCGGCGGCCAGCTCGGCGAGGAGTTCGGTGGCCGCGTCCTCGGCGCCGGAGACCAGGACCGAGCCGGGGGCGTGTACGGCGGCCAGGTCGAGCCCCTCGTACCGGGTGAGCCGTTCCCGCACGTCGTCGGCGCCCGCGAGGACGGACAGCATCACGCCGTGTTCGAGCAGGTGCACCTGCGCCTGGCTGAACAGGGCCACCACCCGCGCGCCGTCCTCGACGGACAGCGCCCCCGCGACCGTCGCGGCCATGATCTCACCGACGCTGGAGCCGACCACGGCCCCCGGTCGCACGCCCCAGGAGCGCCACAGCGCGGACAGGGACACCGTCATCGCCCAGAGCGCGGGCTGTCCGACGTCCGGCCGCTCCAGGGAGGGCGTGTCCGCGGTGCCGCGCAGGACGTCGATGACGGGCCAGTCGACGTGCGGGGTGAGGGCTTCCGCGCAGGCGTGCAGGTGCTCGGCGAACACCGGCGACGCGGAGAGCAGTTCGTCGGCCATGCCGAGCCACTGCGGCCCGTGTCCGGGAAACACCAGCACGGGTCCGTCCGCCGCGGGCCCCACGCCCCGGTCCCCGTGCACCGGTGCGGCGAGCCCCGGCAACGGTAACCGGCCTTCGCTGAGAGCGAGCAGCTCCTCGGCGAGCGCGGCGCGGTCCGCACCGACGAGGACGGCACGGCGGTCGAGCACCGGCCGGGTGGTGGCGAGGGAGTAGGCGACGTCGACGAGCGGCAGCTCCGGCTCGGCAGCGAGCAACGCACGCAGATCGGCGGCACGCACCCGCAGGGCGTCGACGCTGTGTGCGGAGAGGGTCAGGGGGACGGCGGGTTCGCGCGGGGCGGGCGCGTCGGGCTCGAGCGCGGGGCCTTCGGGGGCGGCGCCTCCGTCGAGCGCCGAGACGCCGCCGAGGTCGGAACCGTCGGCCGCGCCTGCGGCGAGGCTCCCGGCGGCGGTCCCCCCGGGGGCGGCCACGCGGCGGCCGGGTGCGGGACGGCCCGCCGCCAGTGCCGCCGCGGCGAGGGCGGAAACGTTGTCGGGCCACTCGGACCCGCTGCCGAGCAGGTAGCCGAAGGTGGGGGTGCGCGGGTCGTCCGCGCGGGTCAGCACGGCGAACGCGCCGTCCGCCCCGACCAGCGCGAGGTCGCACTCCTTGGACCGCACGGCGGCGACGGCCTCGGCGAGGGGGTCGCGCCCGGTCCACCGGGGGCCCGACAAACCGAGCAGACGCGCCAGTTCCTCCGCACGGCCGGCGTCGTCGGAGCGGCCGGTGCGGTCGGAGCGGCTGGCGTGATCGGAGCGGTCGGCATGGTCGGAGCGGCCGACACCGTCGGCGGGGTCGGCACCGTCGGTGTGATCGGAACCGTCGGAGGCGGCACCGCCGTCCGCTCCCTCGCCGCCGCCGCTCGGGGGCTCGCCGCCACCGGCCGGGTTCTCGCCCCCACTCGCCAGGTACACACCGACACCCACCGGGACGCGGGCGTGGACGCCCGCGTCCTCGCAGGCCGTCCACGCCGACTCCAGCTCGGCCGCCCGGTCCGCGGGCAGCGGCACACCGGTCAGCTCGGCCAGGACAGCGGGAACCCGCTCCGCCCGCACCGGCGCCGCGAGGGCGGCCCCGATGACCGCGACAGTGCCGGCGTTCACTCGCGCTGATTCGCACATGGCAGTCTCCGCCCCCGTCAGTCGTTCGTTGGAACTCAACACACGCTTGGCCCGAATTGGCCCCACTCTTTCTCGGCCAATGCGCCGAGACAACGGCCGTAAGTCAAGCCAGCGCTCAAGTAATTGTCAACCGAGGACTATTTGAGCTCGGGCACATTGCGGCCGTGTTACAGGACGGTTCCCGCCCCAGGTGAGGGAATGATTGTCAGGTACGCACGGACGCGGATCCCTCCACGCGGACGTGCGGAATTTACCGTGCCGCCTTACGGAATTTACCGACTCTAGACTCTTCACGAGAGCCGGGCCCCGAGAGTCGGGGCGCAGCGACCTCCGCCCAATGGGCACAACGAATCTTGCCCTCTGTGCGACATGAGGACGCAGCCTGGAAGGGCCCGTCGGAGCACCATCCAACAGGCACCCGACATATGCTCAACATAAGACCGTCAAATTCTGGCCAGACAACCCCCGTTAACAAGCCAGTCGATAGGGGGCACCCCCGTGAATGCCGACTGTGCGCCAACTGCGTGCCGCCTACACGTCATCTGCGTGCCGACCCCGTACCGAGACGGAACCGGCACGCCGGACCGGATCCGGTCCACGCCCCCATGCCGGACCGCCCAAGAAACCGCACGTCAGACGGGTTGGGCAGGAGATCTCCCAGCTCGGTGCACATCATGGGCGTGGCGCTGCGGCCTCGCACCCCTCCACCCGGGCGCCACCTGGCGCGCCAGTCGGCGCGCCGCCTGGTGGCGTCGAGGTGGCCGATTCATGGCAGCAATATGACCGATGCCGTCATGGCCGTGGGGGCCCGTGGAAAGGTAATGCAATAGCTCCGCCCCGAGCGCGCCAAAACGCACGTCGGGGGAGAGACAGTCGATACACGGGTCGAGTACAGCGGGACGGCTGAGGCAATGCGGTTCGGGACATGGCCGACAGACCGTTCCGGTCTTCTCGGGACAGTGGACAGAACCTGTCCGGAAGCACCGGAACCTGCTTCGTGGGTCACTGTGCCTCGGCCCCCCCTTTGTATGGACTCAACGCGGACATCGGCGCGATACAGAGGAACGGCGCGATACGGAGATCCAGGGGTACGACGCCCCGGAAAGCTCCATTGGATGCGCGGATGGATCGCGCGACGTCGGAGGGATCGCGAAAACAAGCGATCCCGTACTACGCACAACCGTATCCGAATGGCCACCGCCCGTACCAGCCTCTGTGTTTGTGGCTATCGGAAGCGAAACAACACTTACTGACTCGTGCGTAAGCAGCATTGTCCGGAGCTGGTCCCGATGGTGAACGCACCCTTGCATATGCCGACGCGAAGCACCGACGCCGGGCATCACCTGGCATCACCGCACACACTTCGCGTCCGCGACACCCGGCGCCGGAGAGGTCGAGTGGCACACGGCGGTCCGGGGAAGCGGGCGGACCCGGTGATCACTGCGCCCGTTTGGCTCTCGTGGCGCTCCGTTTCCTGCCCGTTTCGGGCCCTGACCCGCGCAATCGTGGTTCACCTCACACCTCGCACACCGGAGGGCGTCGTTCAGTGACGGCCCCGTCCCGCGATGCCCCGCGGGGGCGCTCCCACGGCGCGGCCCACGGCCCCGGCCGTGGTCCCGCGGTCGCTATCACCCTCACGGACCTGCACCATCTGCCGAAGACGGGGTACACGAGCGGACATGCAGACTCACAGCCATATCGTTCTCGCCGCCTCGGGCGGCGCCTCGCTGGCCCTGATCGCGGTCGGCGTCGTGGTGGTCGTCGGCCTCCTCGCCATGTTCGTCGCCGGCCGGCGGCGCGCCGCTCAGCGCACCCGCAGCAGCACGCCCGCCCACGGCGGCGACCCGGCCGGTGGCGAGGCCCAGCGCGGCAGCACCTGGCAGACGCCCGACGACGACCCCGACCAGGGCAACCCCCGCCCCTGACGGACCTGACCCGACGCGGCCCGGCCCGGACGCCTCAGTCGTCGGCGGTGTCCTGGAGTACGTCGCAAGTGTGCTGGAACTCCTCCATCAACCGGGTGGCCTCGACGACGAGGACTCCGTACGGACGGGAGGCGTCGGCCAGCGGCAGCTCGTACTCCCCGGCCGCGTTGAGGACCTTCTGCAACGCCTCCTGGGCGGATGCGGCCCGCCCGCGCATCTCCTCGGCCTGCTCGGTGAGGGTGTCGCTGTCGAGTTCGGCGACGACATGGGCGATGTCACGCAGTCGGCGGGCGTAGTCGGCGGACGCCTCCAGGACGGGGGCGTAGGTGTAGGTGTCCTCCGTCTCCCGCCACCGGTCGAGGCTGCGGGTGAGCGAACTCAGCTGGTACACCGCTCGCTCCAGGGCGTTCAGGACATTGCGATAGCGGTCGAAGGACAGATAGTTGCGGTGGGCGGGCAGCAGCCGCCGCGGATTGAAGGGCAGGCTGTTCTCCGCCGTGCTCAGCCCGGTGCGGGCCTGCCCGACCGCGCGCTGCGCGCGCTCCCCCGCCGCACTCCACTGGCCGGCGCGCTCACTGTCGACGTCCCCGCTGCTCAGGCCGTCGGCCATGTCGTCGAGGAGGTACTCCACCTCGGCGGCGAGAGCGTGCAGGCCCTGCTCGGCGCTGCGGTAGCGCAGCGGGGGCGCGATGCACAGGTTCACGACCAGGCCGATGCCGCAGCCGATGAGGACGAGGAGAACGATCTGGCCGAGCTGGAGGGCCCTGTCGGTGTTCGTGGTGGCCGTCGCGTAGGTGGAGAAGGCGAAGAACGCCGCCGTGGCGACCTGGGAGCGCTGCTCCCCCAGCGCCGGCCACTGGCCCAGGGTCAGCGCGATGACGGCGACCATCATGAACGCGAACAGGTCGGGCCCCGCCGTGAACCCGATCACGGCCTGCACCGCCACACCGACCACGACCGCGGCGGTGTAGCGCAGGGTCTGCCACACGGACCGGTAGATCGTGACGTTCATGGTCAGCACCGCGGAGAACGGTGCGAACGCCGGTGACGTCGCGTTCAGGAGGGCGTGCGCGACCCACCAGGACAGCGTCGCCGCCAGCACACACTTCACGATCAACAGGGCCGTGTTGCGCTCGTGCCCCGGCGCGCCGTACGCGCGCGCCACCCACGCCAAGCCCCTCCGCACCCGATCCACCACGTGTTCCGACTTCTCCTTCTGTTCCCGGGTCCCGCGCGTCGGGGACTGGAACAGCACACGTAACCACAATGGACAAGGCGAAACAGGGAGGAATCAGGATGGGACGGGCGGCGGGGTGGCGCACGGTACGGGGACCACTCGGCCGCAAGGAGTGATCGGCCGTCAGGGTTGCTGGGCCGTCAGGGTCACTCGGTCGTCAGCAGGCCCGCGCGGAGCTTGCCCACCACGCGGGAGAGCAGCCGGGAGACGTGCATCTGCGAGCAGCCGAGCGCGTCGGCTATCTGCTGCTGGGTCTGCTCCTCGACGAAGCGGAGGTGGATGAGCGTACGGTCGCGCTCGTCGAGGTCGGCGATCAGCGGGGCGAGGGAGTGGAAGTTCTCGACGAGTTCGAAGGACTGCTCGTCGATGCCGATGAAGTCGGCGAGCATCGTGTCGGACTCGTCGTCGGCGCTGCTGACCGCGGCGTCCAGGGAGACGGCGTTGTAGCCGTTGGACGCCTTCTGCGCCTCCGTGACCTCCGCCGGCTCCAGCTGCATCAGCTCCGCGAGCTCCGCCGTGGACGGCAGCCGGCCGAGGCGGGTGCGCAGTTCCTCGGTGGCCTTGGACAGTTCGATGCGTGCTTCTTGCAGACGGCGCGGCACGTGCACGGCCCAGGAGGTGTCGCGGAAGAACCGCTTGATCTCACCGGTGATGTACGGGACGGCGAAGGAGGTGAACTCGACCTCGCGGGTGAGTTCGAACCGGTCGATCGCCTTGATCAGGCCGATGGTGCCGACCTGGACGATGTCCTCCATCTCCTGCGGGCCCCGGTGCCGGAACCGGGAGGCCGCGTACTGCACCAGCGAGAGGTTCATCTCGATCAGGCAGTTGCGCACGTACTGGTACTCGTGCGTGCCCTCCTCGAGCCCGGCGAGGCGGTCGAAGAACCGCTTGCCGACCTCTCGCGCGTCCTTGGGCGCGATGGAGGAGGGGTCCGTGTACGCGCGTTCGACGAGTTCTTCTCCGGCCTGACGGGCCGCGGCCTGTTCGGCTTGTTCGGCCTGATGGGTCTGGGCCTGCTCCCGCGCCTTCACGGTGATCATTTGTGTCCGCCCCTTCGAATCGAGCTTGTTTCTTCACCCCCGTAGCGCGCCGCTTACCCGCGAAACAGCCGTACATACGTGCCATCTTTCACCGACCTGCGTGCCCGGCCGCCCTCGCGGCGTGCCACGTTTACGCAACGGCTGAGCGGCCAGGCGTACCGTCAGGACCTGATGTCGATGCCAAGGAGCGTGAGCGGACGATGAGCGCCAACGAGAAGGCCAAGGCGAAGTTCGAGCAGACCACCGGTGCCGCCGCCCAGGCCGCCGGACGCGCCGTGGGCAACGAGCGCCTCACCGCCAAGGGCCGCGCCCAGCAGATGAAGGGCGACGCACGCCAGGCCAAGGAGAAGACCAAGGACGTCGGCAAGCACTGAGCGCGCGGCGCCCGGTCGTCGTACGACCTCGTGGCACATGCCGGTGGGGCGGCCCCTTCGAAGGGGCCGCCCCACCGGCATGTGCCGCGGGCGCCCGGAAGGCAGGCCCGCCCGGGGCCCCGCTCAGGGGGGTCGGCGCCACGAGGCACGGCGTGCGAGACAACACCGCGCACAACG
>NZ_JBIRHJ010000002.1:457916-1063522 GCF_044328435.1 Streptomyces sp. NPDC017940
GCCCCCCCGCCCACGGAGAATACCAGGGCCGGGGCCACCCAGGGGGGGCGCGGGGCCGGGCGGGGGACCCCCCGGTGGCCACCTCCGGGGGGGGCGGCCCCTTCGAAGGGGCCGCCCCACCGGCATGTGCCGCGGTGACGCGGTAGGAAGGCGCGCCCTGGGCACATCTCCGGTGGGAGAGTCCACCGAGACAGGGAGGGCGACGCATGACCGGGCAGACCGACGTACGCGCCGGACAGCCGGTGTACGGGTGCATGGGGCTCGGCGGCACGTGGGACGGCGTGCCGTACACCGCCGCGGACATCGCGCACGCCGAAGCCGCCGTCGAGGCCGCGCTCGACGCGGGGATCACGGTGTTCGACCACGCCGACATCTACCGGCGCGGCAAGTCCGAGGCCGTCTTCGGCGAGTTGCTCGGCAGAGCGTCCGGGCTGCGGGAGCGCATCGTCCTCCAGACCAAGTGCGGCATCCGGCAGGCCGAGGGCCACCGCCCCGGCATGTACGACCTGCGGCGCTCGCACATCCTGCGGAGCGTCGAGGAGAGCCTCACCCGTCTGCGCACCGACGTGCTCGACGTCCTGCTCCTGCACCGGCCCGACCCGCTGGCCGACCCGCAGCACATCGCGAAGGCCCTCACCTCGCTGCACGGGCAGGGCCTGGTGCGCCGCTTCGGCGTGTCGAACATGAGCGCCGCGCAGATCGCGCACCTCCAGGGCCACCTCGATGTCCCGCTGGTCGCCAACCAGCTGGAGATGAGCCTGGGCAGCCGGGACTGGGTCGAGGCGGGCGTCCTCGTGAACACCCCCGCGGCGGCCGGGAACGGCTTTCCGCACGGGACCGTCGAGTACTGCCACGCCCACGGGATCCAGCTCCAGGCCTGGGGCGCCCTGGCCCAGGGGCGTTACACCGGCGCCGCCGACTCACCGGCCGCGCGGCTCGTCGCGGACCTCGCCGAACGCAAACGGACGACACCGGAGACCATCCTGCTGTGGTGGCTGCAACGCCACCCGGCCCGCATCGCCCCGGTCATCGGCACCAGCCGTCCCGAACGCGTCCGCGCCTGCCGCGACGCCGTGAGCCGCGCGCCGGAACTCACCCACGAGGAGTGGTACGACCTGTGGGTCACCGCCCGCGGCGGCCCCTTGCCCTGACCGAACCGGCCGAACGGGTACGGGTGGGACCGGGCCTGCCGCGGTAGGCATTGCGCGTGCAGACCTTCCTTCCGTACGCAGACTTCACGCGCTCCGCCGCGGTCCTGGACCGGGCCCGGCTCGGCAAGCAGCGGGTCGAGGCCCTCCAGGTGCTGCGCGGCCTGACGGTGCCCGACTACGGGTGGCGGCACCATCCCGCGGTACGCATGTGGATCGGCTACGAGGAGGCCCTGGTCCGCTACGGGCTCGACGTGTGCGCGGTGTGGGTGGCGGAGGGGCGCGCCGACACCTGCGCCGCCACCTTGGTCACCGACTTCACCCGACACCGCCCCGGCGCCACCGTCCGCGCCCAGGAGCAGCTCGCCGCCGAGGGCGAACTGCCGCCCTGGCTCGGTGATCCCGCCTTCCACCGCAGCCACCGTTCGGCGCTGGTCCGCAAGGCCCCGGAGGTCTACACCCCCCTCTTCCCGGACGTCCCCGCCGACCTGCCCTACCTCTGGCCGGCCTCGGACCGCGCCTCCTCCTAGTCCCGGGAGCCACGTCACCGCTGCATCGAACGGTGTACCGGCATCTCGTCCGGCGCTACGACCCGCACGCGCTGCCCGGCGCGGAGGATGGTGAGTGATCACACCCCGCACGCCGTGGAACGAGGAGAGACACATGACCGGGCTCGCATCCCGCGCCTGCGTACCCACACGTTTCGGAGCTCTCGGGCGCGCGCTGGGCGGCGCGCTCCTCATGGGCGTCGCGTTGGGCTCGGGGACAGAGCTCGGGCCGGCGGTCGCCGATGTGCTGGGGCTGACCGGGTTCGCGGCGCGGATGATCCCCGCCCTGCTGGTCAGTGCGGTGGCGGTGCCGCTGGTGGGGTGGGCGTTGCGCCGAAGGGGCGGTTCGCTCGAGGACATCGGCTTCGGTGGCGCGGGGGCGAACGTCCGGGCTCTGCTCTTCGGGGCGGGGGTGACCCTGGCGGCCGCGGTGCTCGTCCTCGGCGCGGGGACGGCCGCCGGGATGCTGCGCTGGACGCGACCCGACCTGTTCGCACTCACCGGGTACGTCGTGGCGAACGGGGCGGTCGCGTTGCTCCTCGAGGCGCTGCCCGAGGAGACGACGCTGCGGGGTTACGCGTGGACGTCCCTGCGCGGCCGGTTCGGCGGCCTCGGCGCCGCGCTCGGCACGACCGCCCTGTTCCTGGTCACACCCGGCGTCTCCACGGTGGTGGGTGCGGGGGTGGCGCCCCTCGTCGGCCGCGAGGCCGGGCCTGTCGGGTTGGCCCCCGGCGGTCAGGAGCCGGTCGGCTATCTGATCCTCCTCACGGCGTTCGGCGTGCTGCTCCTCGCGGCCCGCACCGCGACCGGGCGCGCTCCCCTGTGCGCCGCGATCGGCGCCCACCTGGCCTTCCTGACCGTCAACCGCGTCGTGTTCGAGGGCGACCGACGCGACGCGGGCTGGTACGCCGAGCTGTCGTCACCCGGGGTGGAGCTCCTCGTACCGGTGTACGCGCTGGTCGCGGCGGCCGGGTTCGCGCTGTGGCGGCGCCGGGCGGTTGAGCCGTTCGGCCAGGGCGCGGTATCTGCCCGCGCGGGCCGCTGATTCCTCCAGGTGCGCGGCGATCTCTTCCTGGGCGTGCCCGCCGTGTCGAGCGCGTCGGCGACTACCGGTTCGAGATCGATCAGGATGCGTGCGTCGGCGGGGATGGCGGGCACGGTCCGTGACACCTTTCCAGTCGTGCGGGCGGCGGTTTTCGGCGGGCGGCCGCTACCAGCGGAGGAGGACCAGTTCGATGGCGAACCCCGGCCCCATGGCGGCGACCAGGCCGGGGGTGTTCGCGGGGGGCGGTGTCTCCATGGCCGCGCGCAGGATGTCCAGTACGGAGACGGACGAGAGGTTGCCCCGCTCGGCCACGGAGCGCCGGGTGAGCTCCAAGGCACCAGGTTCCAGGCCGAGGGCCTGCTGTACAGCGGTGAAGACCTTCGGTCCGCCGCCGTGGATGATCCAGCTCGCGATCTGGTGCGGGGCCAGCGCGTGCCGCGCGAGGAGCCCTTGGACGGCCGTCGGCACGTGCTTCTCCGTGAGCGCCGGGACCTCGGGCGACAGCAGGATGCGGAAGCCGTGGGAGCCGATGTCCCAGCCGAGGACGTCCTCGGTGCCGGGGACCAGCAGGCTGTGCGTGTCCACCAGCGCGGGCCCGGCGGGGCAGCCGTCCCGCCGGGATCCGAGGGCCACGACGGCGGCCACGCCGTCCCCGAAGAGGCTGCCCGCGACGATGTTCGCCACGGAACCGTCCGCGAACTGGTGTGCCAGGGAGCACAGTTCCACGGCGAGCAGGACGGCCACCTGGTCGGGGTGGGCCAGGAGGTGGTCGTGGAGCCGGGCCAGACCTACGGCGCCTCCGGCGCAGCCGTTGCCGAACAGCGGGATGCGTTTGACGTCCGGTCGCAGCCCGACCCGGTGGGCGAGCCGAGCCTCCAACGACGGTACGGCAAGGCCGGTGACGGTGGTGCTGATCACCGCGTCGACCTCATCCGGCTGGACGCCCGCGGTGCGCAGCGCGCCGGTCAGCGCCTGTTCCCCCAGGTCCATGGCGGTGTCGAGCCAGACGCGGTTCTGCTCGGTGAAGTCCTTCCCGCGGGTGAGTTCGACGAGCTTCTCCAGCGGCAGGGACAGGGAGCGGGTCTCCACACCCGAGTTGGCGTGGATCTTGCGGAGGACCAGGGCGCCCGTCTCGGACTCCAGGAGCGTCGTGCGGGCGAGGGCGGCGAGGATCTCCTCCTGCCGGTACTGGTACGGCGGGAAGACCGTCCGGATCGCCGCCACCTGTGGCCCGGCGGCTCCTGACGGCCGGGTGTGGTCATGTGTCGCCTGACGCGTCGGCATCAGCTTCCGCCTTTCTTCACGGGTGCGGTGGTCGACAACGGGGACCTGACGAGGGCCGGGGCCCACCAGTTCGCCGGGCCGAGGGCCGCCATGACAGCGGGCACCAGGACTCCTCGCACCAGGACGGCGTCCACGAGCGCGCCGAGTGCGACGCCGATGCCGATGAACTTGAGCAGGGCGACGTGGGAGGTGGCCATGGCCGCGGTCGAGATCGCCACGGCTGCCGCGGCGGACGTCATCAGCCGGCCGGTGCGGGCGACGCCCTCGATGATCGAGGTGCGGTTGTCTCCGCAGCGGTCGTACTCCTCCCGGATGCGGCCGAGGAGGAAGACCTCGTAGTCCAGCGACAGGGCGAGCGTGACGAGCAGGACGAACAGCAGGGTCGAGGCGTCCAGCGCTCCCGTCGCCGTGAAGTGGCCGAGCAGCGCGCTGCCGTGGCCGTCCTGGAACAGGACGACGAGCGCGCCGAGGCTCGCCCCGAGGCTGACGGCGGCCACGAGCAAGGCTTTCAGGGGGGCGACCAGCGTACGGGTGCAGGCGCTGAGCAGGACCAGGAGCCCCACGGCCAGCAGGAGCAGGCACCATGGGAGGGCGCCGAGTACGGCGTCCGCCGTGTCGACGACCTCCGCGGCCCGCCCGCCCACCTCGACGCCCCCCGGGGCGGAGGTTTGCCGTACCTCGCGCACCACGCTGTCCGCCTCTGGCGTGCCGGGCGCGGCGGACGTGGCCGCGAGCAGCACGAACGCCGCACCGGACGGAGCCATCCGCACCACGCGGACACCGGTGATGCCCGGGACCCGGGCGAGCCGGTCGCGGTAGGCCGGTGCGGCATCCGCGATGCCCGGGACCGGGGCGGGTCGGTCGGCGTGAGCCGGTGCGCCGTCCGCGATGCCCGGGAGACGGGCGGGTCGGTCGCTGTGAGCCGGTGCGCCGTCTGCGACACCCGGGATACGGGCGGGTCGGTCGGCGTGAGCCGGTGCGGCGTCCGTCGCCCGCGGTCCGGTGACGACCACGGTGAGGAGCCGCTCCGGTGGCACGGTGAACTCGGCGCGCACCCGCTCGGCCGCGGCGGCGGCCGGAGCCGTCGCGGGCAGCGTGCGTTCGTCCACGACGCCGAGCCGTGCGTGGGTGAAGGGCAGCGCCAGCAGGGCCAGCAGCAGCACCGCGAGGCCGCCCGCCAGGAGGGGCCGTGCGGTGACCGTGGACGTCGTGCGGTGCCAGAAGCGACTCACGTCCCCGGTCCGGACACGCCGCCACCGCGCCAGCGGGTCCCACGCCTGCGCCCGGGGGCCGAGCAACCGCAGGCAGGCGGGCAGTACGGTCAGGGCGACCAGTGCCGCGAGCACGGTGACGATCATGCCCGCCAGGGACAGTGCGCGCAGCATCGGCACCGGCACCAGCAGGGCGCAGGCGAGGCACACGGTGACGGCGGCGGCGGAGAACGCGATGGAACGGCCGCTGGAGCGGCGGGCGGCCACCAGCGCCGTGTGCAGGTCCGCGCCCCGCGCGGTCTCCTCCCGTACGCGGGCCATCAGGAAGAGGCTGTAGTCGACGGCCAGGCCGAACCCGATCGCCGACGCGGCGTTGACCGCGACCCGTGAGATGTCGGTCACCTGCGCCAGCAGGCCCAGAACGGGGACGGTGCAGCCGATGGCGAGCGCCGCCACGACGACGGGCAGCAGCGCGGACACCACGGACCCGTAGACGAAGACCAGGACGACGAAGAGCACCGGCGCGGCCAGCAGTTCGGCCCGGCTCAGATCGTGCTCGACGGTCTCGTCGATCGCGCGGTCGGCCCACATCTCGCCGCTGGGCTCCACCCGCGTCCCGGGGACGGCGGAGCGGGCGGCCGCCACCACGTCGGGCGCCGCCTGCTTGCGTTCGTCGTCCGTTCCCTTCAGCCGTACGGCGACCAGGTGGGTCCGTCCGTCCTTGGAGCGCGGCCCTGTGCCGTCGGTGGTCTGTGCCGGCCACACGGCCTCGACGTCGCGCTGCCCGGCCAGCTTCGCCGTCATCGCTGCGGTGCCGTCCCGGACGCGGGCCTGACGTTCATCGCCGGGGCGCTGTGCGACGGCCAGGAAGAGATCGGGCGTGAGCACGCCGAGCCGCTCTGCCCGCTGCCGGGCGCGCGCCGCCTCCGTGTCCGTCGCGACCGTGCCGCCCGTGCTGAGCGCCGACATGGCGACGGGGGCAAGCAATACTGCGCACACCGCCGCCGGCAGGGCACTCAGCACCACCCGCCGGGCCCGGCGCCGCAGGCGCGTCCGTTCGTGTGCCTCCGTCCCGCCTCCGGTCCTGGCGCTACGTCCGGCTCCCACTAGGAAGCCGTGAACAGCAGAACGGCGTTCTGGCCGCCGAAGCCGAAGGAGCAACTGAGCCCCGCTCCGCCGCGCGTCGGGCGGGGCCGTCCGGCGACGATGTCCAGCTTGTGCTCCCCGTCCTGGCCGTCGAAGTTCGCCACCGGCGGGACGGCAGCATGGCACAGCGCGAGGACCGTGTACGCCGCCTGGATCGCCCCGGCCGCCCCCAGCGCGTGCCCGATCACGCCCTTGGACGCGGTGACCGGCGGCCCGTCGGCACCGAAGACGCGGACGATGGCCCGTGCCTCGGCCGCGTCGTTCAGCGGGGTGGAGGTGCCGTGCGCGTTGACGTGGCCGACGTCCCCCGGCCCGCACCCGGCGTCCGCGAGAGCGGTGTGGATGGCACGGACCGCGCCGTCGCCCTGGGGGTGCGGGGCGACGGGGTGGTGCGCGTCGGCACCGGCTCCGTAGCCCCGCAGCAGCGCAAGGACGGGAGCCCGCCGTGCCCGGGCCGCGCGGGCGCGTTCGAGGACGAGGACGCCGGCGCCCTCGCCCAGGACGAAGCCGTCACGCCGCGCGTCGAACGGGCGGCTGGCCAAGTCCGGTTCTTCGCCGCGCCGGGACAGCGCCCGCATCCGCGTGAAGCACGTGGCCGTCATGCGCGAGCGAGCCGACTCGCTGCCGCCCGCCAGGACGATGTCACAGGTGCCGGACCGCAGCAGGTCCCGGGCCACTCCGATCGCGGTGGCGCCCGACGCGCAGGCGCTGGCGGTGGTGAAGTTGGGGCCGCGCGCACCGAGGTCGATGGCGACCTCGCCCGCGGCCATGCTCGGAACGCTGCGCGTGAGCGCGAGGGGCGAGACCCGCTCGGGCCGCCCCGCGCCGAGGTGGCCGAACTCGGTGACGTACGCACTCAGACTGTTGGATCCCACGCCCAGCACGACACCGACCCGCTCCGCTTCCCAGGTGCGACGATCGAGGCCCGCGTCCGCGACGGCCCGCCGGGCGGCGACGCGGGCGAACTGGATGAAGCGGTCCACGCGCCGGGCCTGCGCCCGGCCGAGCTCCGTGTCGGCGTCGAAGTCCGTCACCCGGCAGGAGAAGTCGACGGGCAGTCCCGCCAGGTCGGGATCCGTAGCGGCCAGCGAACGCCCTCGGCACAGGGCCGTCCAGTTGGCGTCCGCCGTGTGCCCGGCCGGGGTCACCAGGCCAAGCCCGGTGACCGCGATCTCAGCGTGCATGCGCGAACGCCCGAGCCGCCTCGCCCAGGGTCGAGGACGGGCGCAGGTCCAGAGCGTCCGCGGGCAGGACGATGCCGTACTCCTCCTCCGCCGCCACCACGAACTCCATCAACGACAGCGAGTCCAGGCCGAGACTCTCGAACGTCGTCCCGCCGGACAACTCACCGGCATCCGCCCGCACATCGAGGCGGCCGGTCAGCAGGGCCACCAGTTCCTCGGGAAGAGCGGACTCCGCCGCCTCGGGGAGGACCACCTCCGCTTCCTCGGGAAGGACCGCCTCCGCTCCCTCGGGAAGGACCGCCTGCGCCGCGTCCTCCGCTGCCTGCGTCATGCCTGGATCTCCTGTCACCCGTTTGTCCGTGCGCCACCGTGTAAACACCGGCGAGGGGTATATGGGGACGGTCTGTCACCCGTTGGTGTCGCGTCATCGGGCAGCAGGGGGCTTCGGGAAGCGTGCTCGCGGGCCGCACTGTCATGCCGCGGTGTGCTGTTCCAGGCCGCCGAGGATGAGGGTGAGGTCCGCCTCGAACGCCGTCTCATGATCGAGTACGGGGACGTCGCCCGGCAGGTCCTTGGCGTCCGGCGGCTCTGTGTCCGCCTGCTCCTCCAGGACGCAGCCGACCGTGTAGCGGCCCGCTGCCAGCATCGCCGTCTGCGCCGCCCGCTCGGGCACCCGTCACCTACACCGTCTCCAGCGACGAACTGAGCGGAGCCACGTCCGCCGCGCTCATGGACGCCGTCGAAGACGGCCGCGCGGCGGGCCTGACCGTGGAAGTCGGAGGTTCGGCCGTCGACGGCGGCCCTGAACTCGGCGGTGTCACCGAACTGATCGGCATCGCTGTCGCCGCGCTCGTGCTGTTCATCACCTTCCGTGCGATAGTCGCCGCCGGACTTCCCTTGGTCACCGCCCTCGTCGGCCTGGGCGCCGGAGTCTGCGCCATCGTCACCGCGGGCATGTCCACCACGACGATCACCCTGGCCCTGATGCTGGGCCTGGCCGTGGGCATCGACTACGCCCTGTTCATCGTCTCCCGCTACCGCGCCGAACGGACCGCGGGGCACGCGCCGCAGGAGGCCGCGGGCCGGGCGGTGGGCACCGCCGGATCCGCGGTCGTCTTCGCCGGCGCCACCGTCGTCATCGTGCTGGCCGGGCTGTCCGTGGCGGGCGTACCGACGCTGACGGACATGGGTCTTGCCGCCGCAGGAACCGTCGTCATCGCCGTACTCGTCGCCCTGACGCTTCTGCCCGCCCTGCTCGGCTTCTTCCCCCGGGCCGTCCTGCCGCGCGCCCAGCGCCGCGGCGCCCCCAACCGCCCCCCGCGCGTCACCGCAGCGGCCACGGTCCCTGACGTACGCGACATCGAGGCCTCCGGCGACGACCAGGGCGGTGGTCGCAGCCACGCAGTCGGTCACGGGCATGGCCGTACGAAAGCGGGAGCGATGCCCATCTCCGACGGCACCGCTCCCGCTCACCTTGCGATCCACTCACCCTGTTGGTCGGGTTCCCCTATGTGAATTCCGCCCATACGCCCGGCATCGTCGGCCGCGCGTTCAGACCGGGTCGCGTCACGTCGGGTTCGGCGTAGCGAGATTGCGGGTTCAGCAGGAAGGCAAGGACCCCCGACAGGCCGGTGCCGAAGTCAGCGAGCACGGCGGCGCCCGACTCGTCCGGGAGCTCACGGCGCGATGACGAGTGCGGTCAGGCCTGCGGCATGTTGCGTGCCGCTCCGCTCCGAGACAGCGCGCCGCATGGGCCCTTGCCCCCTTTTTTTTGGTTGTCCTGCCGTGCGTTCTCGTGCCGCTGTCTGCTCGCCTGTGTATCGAGTGAGTGCGGTGCATGAGCGATCAGGTCGCAGGCGAGGAGTATCTCTGCGCGCCTCCAGCATGGCCAAGGTTCGTTCCGCTGAGCGGAACAGCACGTGCCGGCGTCACCAAAGTGGACCCGCGCCGTGCCCGCGCCCTCCACGTCGTGGACGAGTCGGCGCGCGTCGAACGGTTCCAGAGGGCCACAGTCCACAGCGCGCTTGCAGCTCATGGCCGCGATGGGCGTGCCCGACGCCGCCGACCTGGGCCCGCATCTCGTGCGGCGCCGCGAGGACAACGGCAGGTTCCGGTCCTACGTACGCCGAGCTGTACGACTGGCTCTCCCCCGGCGAGCTCACCGCCGGGCCGCCCGAGAGCTGGGCCGCCGACCGGCACACGGCGGTCCCGGACAGCTTCACCCCCTGACGACGCCCGCTCACCCCTTGGGGCGAGTCCTCGGCAGCCTCGTCGCTCCCGCGGCGGCGAGCAGGCAGAAGCCGAGGACCCACCAGAAGGTGTCGCCGAACGCCGCGGAGATGTCGGGGCCCCGGGCCGCGAGCCGGTTCTCCAGGACCACGGCTAGGGCGGCCGTGCCGACCGAGCCGCCCACCGTGTTGAGCAGGTTGAGCGCTCCCGCCGCCCGCGGGAGCTGTTCGGGCTCGATGCGGCTGTAGACGATGTTCATCACGGGCGCGCCGATCATCGCCATCCCGATCCCGCGGACCACGAGCGCCACGATGATCACCGCGTCCGGCGGTTCGTGGCCGAGCAGGGTGAACGGGACCGTCCCGGCGACGATCAGGGCGATGCCCGTGACGACCAGGGTCCGCGGCGCGACCTTGTCGATGGTGCGGTTGACCAGGACGGACCCGGCCGCCGCGCCGATGCCCTGCGGGGCGAGCAGCAGCCCGGCCTCCCACGCGGAGAGGCCGCGGCCCGTCTGGAAGTACAGCGGCAGCAGGAACGTCGTACCGAACACCGACGCGCCGAGGACGAGCAGCGCGAGGGCCGCCGCGCCGAACGGCGGCCGGGCGAACAGCCGGGGGTCGACCAGCGGCGTGGCGCGGGTGCGCAGCCCGTGCACGGCGAAGCCCGCCAGCATCGCGAGGCCCGCCGTCACGCCGAGCGCCGCGGGCAGGTCGCGGCCGTGGGCCACCTCGGTCAGCCCGTACACGAGGACGGCGAGGCCGGGCGAGAGCAGCACGGCGCCCCGCAGGTCGAACGCCGTGCGCCGGGGCGCTGGGGGCACCGCGGGAACGTGGCGGCGGGCGAGGACGGCCGCGACCACGCCGATCGGCAGGTTGACGAGGAACAGCCACGGCCAGGACGCCGCGCTGAGGATGGCGCCGCCGACGAGCGGGCCGAACACCGGTGACAGCAGCGGGACGACGGCGACGACGCTGATCACGCGGCCGGTGCGGTTGCGGCCCGCGATGCGGGCGAGCAGCGCCTGCCCGGTCGCGGGCAGCAGCCCGCCGCCGAGCCCCTGGACGACCCGGAACACGATCAGGCTGGTCGCCGACCAGGCAAGCGCGCACAGCACCGAGCCGAGCAGGAAGACGCCGATGGCGGCGAGCCAGGTGCGTCGGCCGCCGAAGCGGTCGGCGAGCCAGCCGGACGCGGGGACGGCCGCGACGACGGCCAGGAGGTAGGCGGTGCTGACCCACTGGATGTCGGCGACCGACGCGTCGAACTCCTCGGTGAGGCGGTCGATGCCGACGCTGACGATGGTGGCGTCCAGCGTGGCCATGAAGGTGCCGAGGACCAGGATGAACGCGATGCGCAGCAGGCGGCCGTCGACCCGGTCGGCGGGCGGCGAGGCCTCCGTCGCCCCGCCGCCCGAAGTGCTGGTCATCGGCCCTCCAGGAGGTCGCGGACGTCGCGGTCGAGGTGCTCGTCCAGGGTGCGGAGGACGTCGAGGAGTTCGTCGGCGAGTCCGTCGGCGCGCACCCCGGCGCGGTGGGCTAGCACGCCGGTCCAGCCGTCGCCGTCCGGCATGACCGTCAGGGTCACCGGGTGGTGCGTGGACTCGCGGAAGCGGGTGCCGACGACCGTGAGCCCGGGGGCGGGCTCGCGGAGCCGGTCGGGGTCGACCGGGTAGTTCTCGAAGACCACCATGCTGTCGAAGAGCCTGCGCCGCCCGGTCAGCCGCTCCAGGTCGGTCAGGGCGACGTGGTGGTGCTCGACCAGTGCGCGCTGCCCGGCCTGGAGCCCGGCGAGCGTCTCGGCGAGGGTGCCCGCGAGCCGAGCGCGGACCGGGACGGTGTTGGCGAGCAGGCCGACGATCTCCTCGACGCCCGCGAGCTCCGGGGGACGGCAGGCGACCATGGCGCCGAAGCAGACGTCCGTACGGCCGGAGCGCCGTGCGAGCAGCACCGACCAGGCGCCCTGCACCAGCGTGTTGCGGGTGAGGCCGCGGCGCGCGGCGAGGCGGGTGAGGGCGTCGACGAGTTCCGCGTCGAAGGTGATGAGGGTGGGTTCCTGCCAGGCGGGGCCCGGTTCGCCCTCGCTCAGGTAGTCGCCCTCGGGCAGCCCGGCCAGTTCGGCGGTCCACAGGCCGAGGTCGGGTTCGTGGTCGGCGCGCCAGCGCAGGTAGTCGCCGAACGGCACGGGGGCGGGCAGGTCGGGGGCGACACCGCGGGTGCGGGCCGTGTAGAGGTCGAACAGTTCGGTGAGGATGCGCGGGGCGGACCAGCCGTCGGAGAGGACGTGGTGGCTGGTCATGACGAGGTGGGACCGGTCGGCGCCGTCGCGGATCACGGTCAGGCGCAGGAGCGGGCCCTCGGCGAGGTCGAACGGTTCGGCGAGGTCGGCGGCGAGCGCCTCGTCGGCGGGTCCCTCGACGACGCGGAAGTCCGGCCGCGGCGACGTGGGGAGCACCGCGAGGTCGGCGGGGAAGACCGCGCCGAGGTTCGGGTGGCGTCCCATCAGGTCGGCGCCCGCCGCGCGCAGGGCGTCGACGTCGAGCGGCCCTTCGAGGGTGAAGGTCGACTGGACGGTGTACGGGTCGGGGTGTTCGGTGCGCGAGTGCCGGAGCATCACTTCCTGGAGCGGGGTCAGCGGCTGGATCTCGGCGCCGGTCCCGCCGCCGTCGAGTGCGCTGATCTCCGGTGCGGCGGCGAGTCCGAGGAGGGCGGTGCGCAGGCACTCGGCGAGCTCCTCCGCCTCCGCGGCGGTGAACAGGGCGGCGGGCCGGGTGAGGCGGACCCCGAGCGCGTCGTCGCGCACGAGGGCGTTGACCATCAGGCTGTGCGGCAGGGGCAGGGCGTCGGTGCCGCCGGAGCCGAGCGGGTCGGCGTCCGGGGACGGCTGCCAGGGCGTCTCGTCGGTGGGGGCGCCGGGGAACTGGCCGAGGTAGTTCCAGGCGATCTCCGGCGTGACCGGGTCGAGGAGACCCGCGGAGGTGAGGATGCCGTGGCCGAGCCCGTCGCCCTGGGCGCGCAGCCGCTCCTTGACCGTCTGTACGTCGTCGTCCGCGTCGAGGCGCACGGGGTGGACGGCGGTGAACCAGCCGACGGTCTGGGAGAGGTCGACGTGCCGCGGGCGTCCGTGGCTCTCCAGCGCGACGAGGACCCGCGGGGTGCCGCGCCAGGCCCGTACGGCACGGGCGAGCGCCGTGAGCAGCACGGCGTCCGGTGTGGTGCGGTGGGCGGCGGGCAGGGTCGTGATCAGCGCGCGGGTCGCGTCGGTGTCGAGGTGGATCTCGTGGTGGCGTGCGGTGGCGACGGTGTCTCTGGTGGGGTCGAGCGGCGCGGTGAGGGCGGGAGTGGCGGTCATCCGCTGCCAGTGCGGGAGTTCGGCTCGGCGGTCGGCGTCGCGCAGACCCTGTGCCCAGCCGAGGAAGGACTGCCCGTGCCGGGTCAACTCCCCGCCTGTGTAGGCGTGTTGGACGTCGTCGAGGAGGATGCGCCAGGAGACGCCGTCGGCGACCAGGTGGTGGGCGACGAGGACGAGCCTGCCGGGCCTGTCGGGTCCGGCGTCCACCCACAGGGCCCGCAGCAGTGGTCCTGTGCGCGGGTCCATCGCGTCCCGGATGTCGGCGACGCAGGCGTCGATGAGGGTGCGCAGGTCGCCGTCGGCAGCGCGGACGACGGTGAGGATGTCGGCGCCGGTGACCGCGCCGGCCCGCGGGATGTGCAGCACGTCCGCGCCGAGGCGGGCGCGCAGCACGTCGTGCCGGGCGAGCAGCGCGTCGAGCACGGCCTGCCACTCCCCCGCGTCGCCACCGGCCGGGACGCAGATCTCCACCCACTGGCAGAAGCCGTCGGCGGCGGTTCCGGCGCGGCGCAGCAGGTCGCGCATGATCGGGGTGAGCGGTGCGTCGCCGGTGGCGGGTGCGTCGCCGTCGTCGAGGGTGCGGGCGCGGGCGGCGATGCCGGCGACCGTCGCTCCCTCGAAGACGTCCCGTGCGGTCAGGCCGAGGCCCTTGCGCCGGGCGCGGGAGACGACTTGCAGTGACACGATGCTGTCGCCGCCGATGGCGAAGAAGTCGTCGTCGGGTCCGACGGCGTCGGTGCCGAGGACGTCCCGGAAGACGCCGAGGAGTACCGCTTCGGCTTCGGTGGCGGGGTCGCGGCGTGCGGCGGTCACGGTCTCGGGGGCGGGCAGCGCGGTCGGGTCGAGCTTGCCGCTGGGGCTCAGCGGCAGCCGGTCGATGGGTACGAGCACGGTCGGGACCATGTGGTCGGGCAGCTCCGCGGCGAGGAACTCCCGTACGCGGGCGGTGTCCAGGTCGGCGCCGTCGGTCGGGATGACGTAGCCGACGAGGCGTCCTTCGCGCACGATGACGGCGCAGGCGCGGATGTCGGGGTGCGCGGTGAGCGTGGACTCTATCTCGCCGAGTTCGACGCGGAAGCCGCGGACCTTGACCTGGTGGTCGACGCGGCCGAGGAACACCAACTGCCCGTCGGGGCGCCACCGCACCAGGTCGCCGGTGCGGTACATGCGCTCGCCGGGCGGCCCGAACGGGTCGGCGACGAACCGCTCGGAGGTGAGTCCTGGACGCCCCAGGTAGCCGCGGGCCAGGCTGGGCCCCGCGAGGTACAGCTCACCGGTCACGCCGACGCCGACCGGCTGGAGGCCGCCGTCGAGGACGTACGCCCGAACGTTGGGGTCGGGCAGGCCGATGGGCAGCGGCCCCTCGTCGTCCGGGTCGTAGTGCCAGGTCACGGAGTTGATGGTGACCTCGGTCGGGCCGTAGGCGTTGAAGAGCGCCCGCCGTCCCTGCCCCCAGCGCCGCGCCAGTTCGGGGTCGAGGCGCTCGGCGCCGACGACGAAGAACACGTCGGGGTCGACCGTGCGGTCGTCGGGCATCGCGGCGAGGAACGACGGCAGCAGGTTCACGCCCGTCACCCGGTGCTCGACGATGTAGTCGAGCAGTTCGTCGCCGGGGACGCGCACCTCCTCCGGGGCGATGACGGACGTGCCGCCGGAGAGGAGCGGCACCATCGTCTGCCAGAACGCGACGTCGAAGCTGGTCGACGCGAAGTGCAGGTACCGGTCGTGCTCGGTGACGCCGACGACCTCCTCCTGCAACGCGATCAGGTCGGGCACGCCCCGGTGGGTCACGCCGACGCCCTTGGGGCGCCCGGTGGTTCCGGAGGTGTAGATGACGTACGCGAGGGCGTCCTCGGTGAGCCGGGCGCGGGCGTCGGCCGGGTCGGTGTCCGGCGCGGCGGCGAGCGTGGCGGGGTCGTCGAGGCGCAGGACGGGGATGTCGCGGTCGACGGGCAGTGCGGCGCCGGTCGACACGACGGCGGCCGGGGCGATGTCGTCGAACATGTACGCGAGCCGCTCGCGGGGGTAGCTCGCGTCCATCGGCACGTACACCGCACCGGCCTTCGCCACGCCGAACAGTGCCACGGTCATCTCGATGTCGCGGCCGAGCAGCACGGCGACCGGGTCCTGCGGGCGGACGCCGCGGGCGATCAGCGCGTGGGCGAGGCGGTTGGCCTCGCGGTCGAGTTCGCTGTAGCTGAGACTGCGGTCGCGGCAGACGAGGGCCTCGGCGTCGGGCTTGCGGCGTACCTGGGCGGCGAACTCCTCCAGCCAGTGGCCGCGGGCCTTGGCGGGGACGATCTCGGTGCCGGTGCGCAGGATCCGCTCGCGCTCGTCGGCGTCGAGGGTGGGCAGCCGCAGGGCGGGGCGTGCCGGGTCGGCGACGATCTCGCGCAGGAGGTGGTGCAGCCAGCGGCCGTAGTCGCGGACGGTGCCCGCGTCGAAGGCGCGCGGCTGGTAGCCGAGGCCGATGGTGATCTCGTCGTCGGGGATGACGATGACGGTCAGGGCATAGTGCGTGGCGTCGGTGATGTCGACGCCCGTCAGGTCGAGTCCGGGGGCGAGCGGGGCGCGCTTCCTGCTGGACAGCGGGAAGTTCTCCATCACCAGCATGGTGTCGAAGAGTTCACCGACGCCGACCGCCCGCTGGATGCCGGGCAGGCCGACGTGGTGGTGCTCGGCGAGCGCGACGCTCTCCGCGTGCACGTGCGCCATGAGGTCGCTCGCGGTCTGGTCCTGGGTGTGCCGCACGCGCACCGGGATGGTGGTGCCGAGCTGGCCGATCATCGACTCCACGCCCGGGACCTCGGCGGGGCGGCCCGACACGGGGCAGCCGAAGACGACGTCGCGGCGCCCGGTGAGCTTGCCGAGGAGCAGGCCCCACGCCGTCTGGAGGACGGTGGTGAGGGTGATGCCCTGTTCGCGGGCGAAGGCGCGCAGCCGGTCGCTGAACTCGCGGTCGAGGGTGACGCATTCGCGTCCGGGCCGCTCGACGGCGGTCCCGGTGCTGGCGGGGGCGAGGCGGGTCGCGTCGTCGACGCCGCCGAGCGCGTCCCGCCAGGCGCCGAGCGACGCCTGGTGGTCGCGGTCCGCGAGCCACCGGAAGTACTCGGAGAGCGGCGGGGCGACGGGGGCGGCGGGGCCGCCGGTCAGCTCGGCGTAGAGGGCGAGCAGGGTGCGGCCGACGATCGGCATGGACCAACCGTCGAGCAGCGCGTGGTGGTTGGTGATGACGAGCTTGTGCTCGTCGGGGCCGACGCGGGACAGCAGGAAGCGGACGAGCGGCGGGCGTGCCGGGTCGAAGGGGCGCTCCAGGTCCTCGCGGGCGGCCTCGGGGAACCGGTCGTCCTCGCGCCAGTCGAGGTGGACGTCGGCAGGGACGACCTGGACCACGTCATCGCCCACCGTGCCCAGGTACACGCGCAGCGCGGGGTGGCGGCGCAGGAGTTCGCGTGCGGCCTCGGCCATCACCTCGGGTCGTACCTCGCCGACGAGCGTCGTCACGGCCTGCACGACGTACACGTCGGCTTCGTGGTCGTCGCGGACGAGGGTGTGGAAGGAGAGCCCGACCTGGAGCAGGGTGGCGGGCAGGACGTCGGCGACGCGGCCGGTGCGTTCGAGGGCGTCGATGGTGGGCTGGTCGAGGTCGACCAGCGGCAGGTCCGACGGGGTGAGTCCGCCGGAGGTGTGGCGCGCGTGCTCGGCGAGCGCGTCGAGGGCGGCCGTCCAGGCGCTTTGCAGGTCCGCGACCGCTTCGGCGCCGAGGACCGCGGACGCGGCCGTCCACTCGACGGCGAGCCGGGGGGCGCCCTCCTCGTGGACGAAGCAGTTGAGGGCGAGGACCTGTTCGAGTGCTTTGGCGTCGGGCTCGATGACGGAGAACGCGTCGTGTTCGGGCAGCCGCCAGCCGGTGCCGGGCAGCGAGCCGAAGCGGCCCAGGTAGTTCAGCAGGACGTCGGGCGGGCCGACGGCGCCCAGTTCGGCGCCCGCCTCCGGGTCGAGGTGGCGCAGGACGCCGTAGCCGATCCCGGCGTCGGGGACGCCGCGCCGGGCCTCCTTGGCCGCGCGCAGCGCCTGCCCCACGCCGTCGGCCAGGGGGACGCGGACCGGGTACTCGCTGGTGAACCAGCCGACCGTGCGCGACAGGTCGAGGTGTTCGCGGCCGTGGCCTTCCATGGTGACGGTCACCGCGTCGTCGTCGACCGGTCCCCACGCGCGCAGGGCGAGCACCAGTGCGGCGAGCAGCACTTCGTCGACCCCGGCGCGGTAGGCCGCGGGCAGCGTGGTGAGCAGCGCCTCGGTGACCTCGGGCGAGGCGACGGTGACGGTCCGGCGGGCCGTCGCGACGGTGTCCCGCTTCTGGTCGAGGGGGCGGGCGCCGACGCGGGACGCGGAGCCGAGGGCGGCGCGCCAGTGGTCGAGTTCGGGGCGGCGCGCGCCGGACGCGCCCTGCTCGGCCAGGAGCGTGGCGTGGCGGCGCCACGACGTGCCGGCGGGTTCGAGTGCGGCGCCCGTGCAGGCGGTGTGCAGGTCGGGCAGCAGGATGCGCCAGGACACTCCGTCCATGGCGAGGTGGTGGACGACGACGACGAGCCGGTCCGGCGTGTCGTCGCCCGTACGGAGCAGCGCGGTCCGCACCAGGTCGCCCGTGCGCGGATCGAGTCGCGCGGCGAGGCGTTCGGCGAGCGCGGTGACGTCGTCCTCGCCGTGGACCTCGTCGACGACGGCGCGCACCGCGCCGCGGGGCAGCACGTCGAGTCCGTCGTCCACGCGCAGCCGCAGGGCGTCGTGGTGGTCGAGGACCGCCTGGACGCCCGCGACGAGGTCGCCGTGGGCGAGGTGGTCGTCGACGTACAGGGCGGTCCACTGGGCGTACCCGGCGACGGTGTCGACGTCCGGGTGCGGGTCGAGGAGGCCGCGCACGATGGGCGGCGCGGGCACGGGCCCGGTCGGCTCGTCCGCCGGGCCTGCGACGTCCTGAACGAGGGTGGCGGAGGCGGCGAGCGCGGCGAAGCTGCGGCGGGCCAGGAGGTCCCGCGGCCGCAGTTCGAGGCCCTTCGCGCGCAGGCGGCTGCTGAGGGAGATCGCGGTGATGCTGTCACCGCCGAGGGAGAAGAAGTCGTCGTCGACTCCGACGCGTTCGACCTCGAAGACGTCGGCGAGTACGGCGCACAGGAGCCGTTCCCGCTCGGTGCTCGGCTCGCGGCCGCCGCCGGAGGCCGCAGGGGCGGGCAGGGTGGCCCGGTCGAGCTTGCCGTTGGGGGTGACGGGCAGTTCGTCGAGGACCACGACGGCCGCGGGCACCATGTGCTCGGGCAGCCGCGCGGCGAGTTCGGCGCGGACCGCCTCGCCGGTGACGGTGGTGGACACGACGTACCCGACGAGGCGGGAGGAGCGGACGGTGGCGGCGGCCGCGGTGACGCCGGGCACGGCGCCGAGCGCGGCCTCGACCTCGCCGGTCTCCACGCGGTGGCCGCGGATCTTGACCTGTCCGTCGCCGCGGCCCAGGTAGGTGAGGCCGCGGCCCGGTATCCAGCGGGCGAGGTCGCCGGTGCGGTACATGCGCGCGCCGGGCGGGCCGAAGGGGTCGGCGACGAACCGGTCGGCGGTCGCGCCGGGTCGGCCCAGGTAGCCGCGGGCCAGGTGCGGGCCCGCCAGGTACAGCTCGCCGGTGCGGCCGTGCGAGACGGGTTGCAGCGCGCCGTCCAGGACGTAGACGCGGGTGCCGGCGAGGGGGTGGCCGATGGTCGGCTCGCCGCCGTCGATGCGGGCGGTGGTGGCGTCGACGGTGGCCTCGGTCGGGCCGTACATGTTGCGCGCGGTGATGCCGGAGTCGGCGACGCGCCGCCACAGCGCGGGCGGGGTGGCCTCGCCGCCGAGGACGAGGAGCGTGGGTCTGCGGTCGAGGAGGCCGCCGTCGATCAGCGGCGCGGCCATGGACGGCGTGGTGTCGACGATGTCGATGGCGTCGCGGGCGTACGCGGCGAGCAGGGCGTCGGCGTCGCGGGCGGTCTCGGTGTCGTACACGTGCAGGCGGTGCCCGCACAGCAGCCAGATCAGGTGGTCGAACGCGGAGTCGAAGGCGAACGAGTAGGTGTGGGAGACGTGCAGTTGCCTGCCCGCGGCGCCCTCGGCCTCGGCGACGACGGTCGAGCGCTGGTGGTGCAGGAGCGCGGCGAGGCCGCCGGTCCGGCCGAGCACGCCCTTGGGGCGGCCGGTCGATCCGGAGGTGTGGATGACGTAGGCGAGGTGTTCGGGGTGGCGGGGCGCTGCCAGTTCGTCGACGGTCAGCGGGGCGCCGGACAGGGTGGCGGCCTCGTCGAGCAGCGTGCTCCAGGGCACTCCGTCGATGTCGTCGGCGGCGGTGAGCACCAGCGCGGGGCGGGTGTCGTCGATGAGGCCGCGCAGCCGCTCGGTGGGGTACGCGGTGTCCAGGGGCAGGAAGGCGGCGCCCGCGTCGAGTACGGCGAGGAGGGCGACGACCGAGTCGGCGGAGCGGGGCAGCGCGAGCGCCACGACGTCGTCGGTGCCGATGCCCCGGGCGCGCAGGGCGCGGGCGACCCGGTGGACGCGGTCGGCCAGTCCGGCCGCGGTCCACCGGTCGTCGCCGCACACCAGGGCGGTGCGCCCGGGGTCGGCCGCGACCATCGCGTCGAACGCGGCCGGGATGTCGGCGGGCACGCCGGGCAGGGCGGGCGGGCACCAGGCCGCGAGGAGGCGCTCGGTGTCCTGCGGGCTTCCGGCGAGCGGGATCCGGCCGACGGGCCGGCCGTCGATCAGCCCGGCGAGCAGGGCGCGCAGGCCGGAGAGGAGCCCGTCCACGGAGGCCTGGTCCTGGGACCTGGCATCGACCTCGAAGCCGAGCAGCAGCCCCCCGTCGCGGGCCGGCAGGACGCTCAGGCCCATGTCCTCGGGCGGGCCGCCCGCGACGTTGCGCAGCACGCCATTGGCGCCGGCGAAGTCGAGGGCGAGGTCGAAGGCCTTGAGGTTGATGCCGCGGCCGTGCAGGAGCGCGCCCGCGCCGGGCACGCCGAGGTCGCGGGGCAGGTCCTCGCCGCGGTAGCGCTGGTGGTCGCGCATCTCCTTCATGGCGGCGGCGACGCGGCGGCTCAACGCGCCGAGCGCGTCGCCGGGTTGCACGGTGACGCGCAGCGGCAGCACGTTGACGGCCATGGCGGGCGTGCGCAGCTCGACCGAGCCGGTGCGGCACATGAGCGGCAGGGCGAAGACGACGTCGGTGCGGCCCAGCATGCGGTGCAGGAACGCGGCGTAGCAGGCGATGAGCGCTTCGCCCCAGGTGACGCCCTCGGCGTCGGCGAACGCGCGGAGCGCGGCGGTCTCCTCGGGGGTGAGGGCGGCGCGTGCGGTCAGCGTGCTGTCGGGCGCGCCGCCGGCGGCTTCGGCGTGCTCGCCGAGTTCGGGGAGCGGCGTGAACCGCTCGACCCAGTACGCGCGGTCCTCGGTGAAGCGGTCGCTCGCGCGGTAGGCGCGGTCGGCCTCGACGAGGGCGGCGAACCCGCCGAACGTCGACGTGCGGGGCTCGGTGCCGTCGACGAGGGCGGTGTAGCGGGCGGCGGTGCGGCGGGCGAGCATCGCGGCGGTGTAGCCGTCGAAGATCAGGTGGTGGCCGAGCTGGGTGTACCAGACCTCGCGGTCGGAGAGCCGGATGACGGTCCGCGCGTACAGCGGCCGGTCCACCATGCCCCGGCAGGCGGCGCCCGTCCGGGCCCGTTCGGCGTCGACGAGGGCGTGGGCGGCGGCCACCGGGTCGGGGTCGCCGCTGACGTCGATCACCTCGGGCGCGGCGACGGGGTCCTGCGAGACCGTCTGGCGCGGCCCTTCCGGGGTGTCGTACACGCGCAGCCGCAGCGTCTCGGCTTCCTCGGTGGTGGCCCGGACGGCCTCGACGAGCGCGGCGACGTCGACGGGTTCGCCGCCGGATATCTCGACGACGTCGCCGACCACGTAGTACGGCGAGTCCGGTTCCAGGCGCTGCGCGTTCCAGATGCCCAGCTGGGCGCCGGTCAGGGGGAGCAGGCCGTCCGAGGAGACGCTTGCGGTGCTCAACTTACTCTCCTTGCAGGGTGGGGACGACCATCGGCGTGGCGGTGACCGGGTCGGGGACGATGACGCTCGGCAGGTCGAAGACGTCCTTGATCAGCGCGGCGTCCACGATGTCCCCGGGGTCGCCCTCTGCGACGACCCGGCCGTCCTTCATGGCGACGAGGTGGTCGGCGAAGCGGCACGCCTGGTTGATGTCGTGGAGTACGGCGATGACGGTGCGGCCCTCGTCGCGCAACCGGGCGAGCAGGCCGAGCAGTTGGTACTGGTGCGTGATGTCGAGGAAGGACGTCGGCTCGTCGAGCAGGAGGTAGGGCGTCTCCTGGGCGAGGACCATCGCCATCCACACGCGCTGGCGCTGTCCGCCGGACAGCTGTTGCGCGGGCCGGTCGCCGAGGTCCTCGACCCCGGCGGCGACCATCGCCTCGTCGATGGCCGCGTCGTCGTCCGGGGAGCGCAGGGCCAGCAGCGACTGGTGCGGGAAGCGGCCCCTGGCCACGAGCTGGCGGACCTTGATGTCCTCGGGGGCGAGGGGGTCCTGCGGCAGGAAGCCGAGCTGCTTGGCGAGGGCCTTGGCGGGGTAGCCACCGACTTCGCGGCCGTCGAACTCGACGCGCCCTTCGTGGGGGCGCAGCAGCCGCACGAGCGCCCGCAACAGGGTCGATTTGCCGCAGGCGTTGGGGCCCACGATGGCGGTGAAGGCGCCGTCGGGGACGTCCAGGTTCAGCCGGGTGGAGACCACCCGGTCTCCGTAGCGCAGGGTGATGTCCCGCGCGGTCAGGCGTGCGGTCACGCGCGCGCCACCTCCTTGCTGAGGAGCCAGATCAAGTAGCAGCCGCCGATCGCGGTGCTGACGACGCCGACCGGCAGGGCGACAGGGGCGAGGAGCATCTGGGCGATCAGGTCGGCGCCCTGGAGGAGCACCGCGCCGGTCAGCGCGGCCGGGAGCAGCGGCACGCCCGCGGCGCCCGCGAGTCTGCGGCCGATCTGCGGGGCGGCGAGGGCGATGAACGCGATCGGTCCGGCGACGGCGGTCACCGTGGCGGTGCAGCCGACGCCGACGAGCACCATGAGCAGCCGCAGCCGGCCCAGTCCGACGCCGGTGGTCACGGCGATCGCGTCGCCGAGTGCCGCCTGGTGCATGGCGTGCGCCCGCGACGCCATGAGGGCGAGGAGCACGGCGATGACGGTGAAGGGGATGCCCAGGTCCTCCCAGCCGACTCCGGCGAGGGAGCCCGCGCTCCAGCCGACGGCGGCGATCGCCACTTCCAGGTCGGCGCGGAGCACGATCCACGAGTTGACCGCGGTGACCATCGCGTTGACGGCGATGCCGATGACGACGAGGCGCAGTCCGGAGAAGCCGCGGTCGAACGAGAGCAGATAGATCACGGCGGCGATGACCAGTCCGCCGAGCACCGATCCCGTGGCCAGCTGGGCGGAGGTGCCCGACAGGACGGTGAGGGCGAACAGGGCGCCGGTGTAGGCGCCCGCGTCGAGGCCGATCACGTCGGGGCTGCCCAGCGGGTTGCGGGTGAGGTTCTGGAAGAGGGCACCGGCGACGCCGAGGGCGGCGCCGAAGACCAGTCCGGCGAGGACGCGCGGCAGCCGCCAGTCGGAGATGACCACGGAGCGGTCGGTGCCGGTCAGCGAGGCGAACACCTCGCCGGGGGTGGACCATGACGTGCCGTAGCAGAGTCCGAGCAGGCCGAGGCCGAGCATCAGGACGGTCATGACGGCGACGAGGACCACCGTGCGGCGTTCGGTTCTCGGTACGAGGGTGTGCACGGCTCTTTTCGTCACGAGTGTGTTCACAGCGACCCCGCCCCGTAGCGGCGCACGGCCCAGATGAGCATGGGGCCACCGAGGAACGCGGTCACGATGGCCACCGGCACCTCGCCGGTGGGCAGCAGGACGCGCGAGCCGATGTCGGCGACGAGGAGCAGGATCGGGCCGAGCACCATCGTGTAGAGGATCAGCCACGGCACGGAGCCGCCGGCGGGCCTGCGGACCAGGTGCGGCACGATCAGGCCGACGAACAGGATGGGTCCCGCCACGGCGGTCGCCGCGCCGCTGAGCAAGGTGATCAGCACGAGTGCGGCGATGCGCACCCGTCCGACGTTCGCGCCCAGCGTGTGCGCGACGGTCTCGCCGAGCGACAGGGCGTTGAGCGCCCGGCTCAGGAGCAGCGCGCCGACGAGGGCGAGGGCGATGACCGTCAGGGGCAGGGCCATCGGTGCCTGTTCGCGGGCCGCGAGGGAGCCGACCGACCAGAACCGGTACGCGTCGAAGGTGTCGGGGAGCATCAGGCGCAGGCCCAGGGCGACACCGTTCAGTACGGCGGTGAGGGCGACGCCCGCGAGCACCAGGCGCAGCGGCGAGTGCCGTCCGACCGCGACGACGACGAGTGCGGCGACGACCGAGCCGGCGACCGCGAAGCCCAGCTCACCGGCTTGATTGACCGTCAGCCCGAGGGCCGAGCCGATGGTGATGGAGAATCCGGCTCCGGCGGTGACCCCGAGGATGCCGGGTTCGGCGAGGGGGTTGCGGGCCAGCGTCTGGATGAGGGCGCCCGCCACCGCGAGGGCCGCGCCCACCGCGATGGCGAGCAGGGCGCGCGGCACGCGGACGTCCCGCACGATCACGTGGTCGTCGTTGGAGCCCTGGTAGTCGAACAGGGCCCGCACGACCTCGCCGGGCGCGACCGAGCGGGCGCCGATGCCGATGCTGAGCACGGCGACGACGGCCATCAGCACCAGGCCGCCGACGAGCAGGCCGGTCCGCGAGACGGTCCTTCCGGTTCCGGCCGCCTCACAGGCGCGGCCCGCGACGGTCACCGCTTCAGGAGCGGAGCGAACGACGTGTCGATCGCGTCCAGGGTCTGCATGGCCTGTCCGTAGGTCGCGGCCTCGGTGTAGCGGATCGGGAAGGTCTTGCCGGCCTTGACGGCGGGCAGGTTCTTCCAGAGCTTGGAGTCCATGACGTACTTGACCGGCTTGGGGACGCTGCCGTCGGGGTTGACGGAGTAGGTGATGGCGTCGGCCTCGCCGAGGGCGTCCGGCAGTTCCTCGATGGAGGGGTACTCGCTGACGGCCTTGGAGCCGGGGCCGGGCTCCTTGACCTTGCCGTAGTACTTCGCGCCGACGTCCTGGGCGATGTTGGTGCCCCACGAGCCGCCGAACTCGCGCTGGAACGTGCCCTTCGCGGTCTCGCCGTACGCGCCGACGTGGCCGAGCTTCAGCCGGGGCAGCACGTTCGCGTATTTCTCGGCCAGCTTGCCGGCCTCGGTCTCGTACTTCTCCTTCGCGGCGTCGAACTTCTTCAGCGCGCCCGCCGCGTCGGACTGCTTGTGGGCCAGCTTGCGCCAGGCGGACGGCACGGTCGGGCCGATCGCGACGACGGGGGCGATGCCTTCGAGCCGCTTGACGTCGATGTCGCCGAGGACCGGGGCGGGCACGCCGATGACGATCAGGTCGGGCTCGGCCTCGGCGATGGCCTCGTAGTTGGTCTCGGTCGCGAGCTCGCCCGCCACCTTGGGCGTCTTCTTGTACGTGGCGAGGTCCTGCTTGCTCATCATCGACTCGCCCCGCTTCCAGGACGAGATGCCGACGAGGGGGGCGCCGCCCTCGATCAGGGCCGGGACGGCGTAGCCGGTGGCGACCACACGCTTCGGGTCGGACGGGATCTTGATCTTGCCGTTGTCCGCGGTGAACGTCCGGGTCTTCCCCTTGCCCGAGTCGTCCGACCCGCCGTCCGACGAACCGCACCCGGTCACCAACAGGGCCAGCGCCACGGCACCGACCAGACCCGACGATCTGCGTATGGACATGTTTCGCTCCTTGTTACGTGTTACTAGTTACTTGTTACTCAGGTAGGGGTGGCCTTGGTGGACGGCCCGCCCGGCAGGTCGATCGGGGCGCGTGACGGTGTCGCGCGCCCGGTCCGGCCGGTTGATCAGTGGTCGTCCTCGTCGAAGTCGGCGACGCCGCGCTTCCAGTACCCGGTGATGTCGTGGTCGGCCTTGCCGAGCCCCAGCTCGTCGCGGACCCAGCGGCGCAGGGGCTTGATCTGGCCCGCCTCACCGGCGACCCACACGTAGACGCGCTCACCCGGGGGCACGGACACCGCGGTCACGGCACGCTCCAGGGCGCCGCCCGTGCCCGCGGGCAGCCCGCCGCGGTGCAGCCAGTGCACCTCGAAGCCCTCGGGCGCGGACAGCTCGATCTCCTCGCCGGCGTCGGCCACTTCGACGAACGCCCAGCCCTTCGCGGTCCGCGGCAGCTCCTCCAGCCGGCGCGCGATGGCGGGCAGGGCCGTGATGTCACCGGCGAGCAGATAGCGGTCGTAGGTGTGCGGGACGATCAGGCCGCCGGGCGGGCCCGCGACGTGCACGACGGCTCCGGGCTCGACCGCGTGCGCCCAGTCCGACGCGAGGCCGCCGTCGTGCGGGACGATGTCGATGTCGAGTTCGCCCGTGGCGGGGTCGTAGCGGCGCACGGTGTACTCGCGCGAGGTGGGCGCGGGCCGGGGCCAGCGCAGCATCGCCCCGTCGCGCTCGGGCAGCCGCAGCTCGCCGTCCGGTTCCGGGAAGATGAGCTTCACGTGCTCGTCCGGGGCGTGCGCCTGGAACCCCTCGGTGCCGGGACCGCCCAGGGTCAGCCGCAGCAGCCCTTCGCCGACCTTGGCGGTGCGGACGACCTCGGTCCTCCGGATGCCGATCGGGTAGCCCACCTTCTCGGCGTGCTGCCCTTCGCGGACCTCGGCGATCCGGTCCAGGTGGCGGTGGCGGTGGTCGGCCCGGGTCACGCGGCGCGCTCCGTCACGAGGGCCGTCCAGTGGCCCAGTTCGGGCTGCTCGGCCAGGTCGGGGAACTCCAGCGTGGTCGCCCCCGCGGCACGCCACCGCTGAACCAGGGTCATGATCCGCACCGAGTCGAGACCGAGGTCGAACAGGTCCTCGTCCGGAACGATCTCGGCGGGGTCGCAGTCGAGCAGCTCCGCGATGTCGGCGCGGACACGCTCGGGCGACAAGCTCTGGTTCATCGGACGCTCCTTCAGGAAAACACGCAGCACGGACTCTCCGCCCCCGCCACCAATTCAGGGAAGGCTAACCTAACTTAACCATGGTGGGAGCGTGAAAACGGGAGGCCTGTTCGAAGGCCTCCCGTTGTTCCGTGCCGATTGCCGCGTGCCGCGGCGTCACATGGCGTCGCGCAGGGCGTTCTCCACCACTTCGGTCAGGGCCGGGTGGATCCACAGCGGACGCTCGGCGACGTCCCGCGCCGTCAGCCCGAAGGTCATCGCGAGGACGAGCGGCTGGATGAGGGTCGCGGCCTGCGGCCCCAGCACATGCGCGCCGAGCAGGCGGCCCGTCCGCCGGTCCACCAACACCTTGCAGAAGCCCTGGGCTTCCTCCAGGGCCCAGCCGTACGCCACGTCCTCGTACCGGCGCGCGCCGACCACGTACTCCTCGCCCTGCTCGCGGGCCTCCTGCCCGGTGAGCCCCACCTGGGCGATCTGGGGCCGGGTGAACACGGCCGCGGGCACCACGTCGTACGACATCGTGCGCGGCCGGTCGGGGTGCAGAAGGTTGTGGGCCACCACTTCTGCCTCACGGTTGGCCACGTGCTTCAGGGGCGGTCCGGGGATGATGTCGCCGAGCGCCCAGACGCCCTCGGCGCCGGTCCGCAGCTGCGCGTCGACCTCGATCATTCCCTTGTCGTCGCACGCGATGCCCGCCTTGTCCAGGTCGAGGGTGTCGCTGTTGGGCTCGCGGCCCACGGCGACGAGCAGCGTGTCGGCCTCGACGACCGAGTCGTCGTCGAGGGTGAGGCGCAGCCGCCCGGGGCTTCCCTCCACGCGGACGAGCTCGCGGCCGAGCCGCAGGTCGTACTGGTCGCGCACGGCGTCGGTGAAGGCCGACGCGACCGATTCGTCCTGCTCGGCGAGGAGCGTGTCCTTCTTCTCGACGACGGTGACGGAGGTGCCCGCCGCGTGGAAGACGTGGGCGAGCTCGGCGGCGATGTAGCCGCCGCCGAGTACCACCATCCGCTCGGGCACCTCGTCGAGGCGCATCACGGTGTCGGACGTCTCGTAGGGCAGACCGGAGTCGGCGACCGGGGGCGGGACGACGGGGCGGCCGCCCGCCGCGACGACGATCCGGTCCGCGCGCAGCGTCTCGGGCCCGTCGGCCGTCTCGACCAGGACCTCGCGCTCTCCGGTGAAGCGGGCGCGGCCGCGGTACACGGTCACGAAGTCCGAGGCGCGGCGGCCGTCCTCGCCGTCCCGCGACACGGAGTCGAGACGGTCGAAGACGCGCTTCTGGACGGCCGGCCAGTCGATGCCGTCCGCCGTCGCCCGCACGTCGTGCCGATCCGCTTCCCGTACCCCGTCGGCCACCTCGGCCGTCACGGACAGCATCTTGCTGGGGATGCAGCCCGCGTTGAGGCAGGTGCCGCCGAAGGGGCCCTCCGCCAGGACGGCGACGTCCAGATGGGAGAAGCGGTCGTCGATCAGCACGTTTCCTGAGCCGACGCCGAGGACGAGGAGATCATGGTGACGCATGTACGGAGAGTATCCATATATGACCTTGGTACACCTCCGGTGCCGCGCTCCCTCCCGCCCATGGCGTGCGGGCCGCCGTGCCGTCGTGCTCATCTATACGGGCGGTCGGTCAGACGGCATCAGACGGGCCGCTCCGGGTACGGGAACACCAACCGAAGACCGACCGCCCCCGCCCTTACGGCAGGACCGCGGAACGAACCGAGGAGGACTCCATGGCCGGACTGCTCTCACGCCTCAAGGCCTACAGTCGCACCCCGCAGGGACGACGCACCATCACGTCCGCGCGCCGCGCCGCCTCCGACCCGCGCAAGCGCGCGCAGGCCCGCTCGCTCCTCTCCCGGCTGCGGGGACGCCGCTGAAAGCGGCACCCGGACCTGCGATGAGTTCCCGCGCGTGCGGCGGTCCTCAGAGATAGTTGCCGCACACCAAGACTTCCGGGAGCCTCCAGATGCGTACCTTGATCAGCACCGCTTTCGTCTCGCTCGACGGCGTCGTGGAGGCTCCGGGAGGTGAACCCGGCTACCGGAACTCCGGGTGGACGTTCAAGGACATCGACTTCCTCCCGGAGGCGTACGAGATCAAGGGCCGGGAGCAGCAGGAGGCCGCCGCGATGATGATGGGCCGGGTCAGCTACGAGGCGTTCAGCCCCGTCTGGCCGGGCATGGAGGACTTCGCGGACTACAAGGTGATGCCGAAGTACGTCGTCTCCACGACCCTGCGCGAGGGCGACCTCGTCGACAACTGGGGCGAGACCACGATCTTGCGCTCGCTCGACGACGTCGCCACGCTGAAGAAGACCGAGGGCGGCCCGATCATCGTCCACGGCAGTGCCGCGCTCAACCGCGGTCTCGCGGACGCCGGTCTGATCGACCGCTACCACCTGCTCGTCTTCCCGCTCCTCCTGGGCGCGGGCAAGCGGCTGTTCAGCGACACGGACAAGGACGCGCAGAAGCTGCGGCTCGTCGAGCACGAGGCCTACGCCAACGGCTTGCAGAAGAATGTGTTCGACGTGCTGCACTGACCTCGATCGCGTCCGCCTCACTGCGACAGAGCGGCGGACGTTGGGACGTCGCCGACCAGTGCCCCGCACTGGAACCCGACGCCGCGCCCCGGTCCACTCGTCTCCGCGAGACGGGATCGGGGCGCCGGTATGTCCGCCACCAGACCACGGATACGTTGTCCGACATGAGTAACCTTGACCAACAGGCCACCCCCTCACTGTGCGGTGGCCGCGGGTTCGTCGTGGCCGAACCCGTCCGGGAGCTGCTGAGCCCGCGCCGTGTACAGCTCGGCGCGGGCACGGAAGTCCGCCGACTCCTGCCCAACCTCGGACGACGCATGATCGGGGCGTGGGCCTTCGTTGATCATTACGGGCCCGACGACATCGCCGACGAGCCCGGCATGCAGGTGCCGCCGCACCCGCACATGGGTCTCCAGACCGTGTCCTGGCTGCACGAGGGCGAGGTCCTGCACCGCGACAGCACCGGCAGCCTCCAGACGATCCGCCCCCGCGAACTGGGGCTCATGACGTCGGGCCGGGCCATCTCCCACTCCGAGGAGAGCCCCAGGGCACATGCCCGCCTCCTGCACGGCGCGCAGCTCTGGGTGGCCCTGCCGGACGCCCACCGGCACACCGAGGCGCACTTCGAGCACCACGCGGACCTGCCGAAGGTGACCGGCCCCGGCATCGACGCCACCGTGATCCTCGGCAGCCTCGACGACGCCACGTCACCCGGGACCACGTACACGCCGATCGTCGGTGCCGACATCACCCTCGCCGCGGGCACCGAGACCCGCCTGCCGCTCGTGCCCGACTTCGAGTACGGCGTGCTGTCGATGTCCGGCGAGGTACACGTCGACGGCGTCCCGGTCCTCCCCGGATCGATGCTGTACCTGGGCTGCGGCCGCACCGAACTGCCCCTGCGCGCCGAGTCCGAGGCCGGAGTCATGCTGCTCGGCGGTGAGCCGTTCGAAGAGGAACTGATCATGTGGTGGAACTTCGTCGGCCGCACGCAGGAGGAGATCGAGCAGGCGCGCGCCGACTGGATGACCGGCACCCGGTTCGGCGAGGTGAAGGGGTACGACGGTGGCCCGCTCCCTGCGCCGACACTCCCCTCGACGCCGCTCAAGCCGCGCGGCCGGGCACGGTAGGACAGCCGCCGCGAACGCCCCCGCCCGCATCGCTACTGGTGGGGGCGTTCGGGCCGCTCAGAGCTCGGAGCCGGTGTCCAGCGTGGCGTAGTACGCGCCCACCTCGTTGAGGTACGCCGGATCCCTCGTCTCGCTGTCGGTGGTGAACTGCGGTGCCTCCTTCACCTGCTCCTTGGAGTGACCGACCGTCACCGTCCCGGCCTCGCGGTCGATGCGGGTGACCGCGCCGGCCGGGATGAGCACACTCTTGCCGAAGACCCACACGCCGGTGTCCACCACCAGGTGCTGTCTGCCCGGCTGGTCCACGTGCCGGTCCACCTGTCCGATGACTCCGTCCGTCGCCTCGACCGTGAATCCGGTCAGGGAATCCTGCTGCTCGCCTTGGTGACCACTGCCGGGCGGGTAGGCCCAGATGTCGTTCACGGCATGCGCTCCTGGTTCTCGCGATGTACGCGGTTCGGCTTCGCTCGGTGTGCGTGGTGTGGGGTGTGCGGGGTGTGCGAGGTACGTGGGGTGTGGGGGTGTGCGTGGTAGGCGGTGTGCGGGGTGTGCGGTCTACGTCGTGTGCGGTCTGCGTCGTGTGCGCCCGGCGCGCGGTGTGCGGCGTACGCGGTGTGCGGAGGCGGCCCATTGTCCACCCCGCGCCGCCGTGCGCCTGCCGGTGTTCGGCACAACTCCGTTTTCCCGTTCCCGGCGATGCATGCGGCCCCCGGTCGGGCCGCGCTCCGCCCCGGTTGCCGCCCGGTCGCGGCACCGTACGGAGGGCATCACCATGGGCAGATGGGGAAGAACGAGTTCCGATGACGAAGAAGAGGGGAAGCGACGACGACCTGCCCTCCGGCGGGGAATCCGACCGCGCCTGCGACCACCGTCCCGCCGAACCCGGCCTCCGCGTCCTCGTCACCGGGGCCACCGGCTACATCGGCGGCCGTCTCGTGCCCGAGCTGCTGGCGGCGGGGCACCGCGTGCGCTGCCTCGCCCGCTCCCCGGAGAAGCTGCGCGACCACCCCTGGTCCGGGCGCGCCGACGTCGTCCGGGGCGATGTGACCGACCCGCGGTCCGTGGGCGACGCGATGCGGGACATCGACGTCGCGTACTACCTGGTGCACGCGCTCGGCACCGGCTCCGGTTTCGAGGACACGGACCGGCGCGCCGCCCGCGTCTTCAGCGAGGCGGCGCGCGCGGCCGGGGTCCGCAGGATCGTCTACCTGGGCGGGCTCACCCCCGCGGGGAAGCCGGAGGCGGAGCTGTCCCCGCATCTGCGCTCCCGCGCCGAAGTGGGGCGGATCTTCCTGGACTCGGGCGTCGAGAGCGTCGTGCTGCGCGCCGCCGTCATCATCGGCTCGGGTTCGGCGTCCTTCGAGATGCTGCGCTACCTCACCGAGCGGCTGCCCGTCATGGTCACCCCCAGCTGGGTCCGCACCCGCATCCAGCCCATCGCCGTACGCGACGTCCTGCGCTACCTGGTGGCCGCCGCCCGGCTGCCCGCGGGCCTGAACCGCACCTTCGACGTCGGCGGCCCCGACATCCTTACCTACCGCGACATGATGCGCGCCTACGCCGTGGCGGCGGGCCTACCGCAGCGGGTCATCCTGCCCGTGCCCGTCCTCACCCCGACCCTGTCCAGCTACTGGATCGGCCTGGTCACGCCCGTCCCGCACGCCATCGCACGGCCGCTCGCGGAGTCCCTGCGCCATGAGGTGGTGTGCGCGGAACACGACATCGCGCGGTACGTGCCCGACCGCCCCGGCCAGCCGCTGACCTGTGCCGCCGCGCTGCGCCTCGCCCTGCGGCGCATCCACGAGGCGCAGGTCACCACCCGCTGGTCCTCCGCCGCCGTGCCGGGCGCACCCAGCGACCCGCTGCCCACGGACCCCGACTGGGCCGGAGGCAGCCTCTACACCGACGACAGGCACATCGCCGTGGCCGCGTCGCCCGAAGCGCTGTGGCGAGTCATCGAGGGCATCGGGGGCGACAACGGCTGGTACTCCTTCCCGCTCGCCTGGGCGATACGGGGCCTGCTCGACCGGCTTGTCGGCGGGGTCGGGCTGCGGCGCGGGCGCAGGGACGCCGCCCGGCTGCGCGTCGGGGACTCCCTGGACTTCTGGCGGGTGGAGGAGATCGAGCCCGGCCGGCTCCTGCGGCTGCGCGCCGAGATGCGGGTGCCCGGCCTGGCCTGGCTCGAGATGTACGTGGAGCGGGGCGACGACGGCCGTACGCGGTACCGGCAGCGTGCGCTGTTCCACCCGCGCGGGCTGCTCGGGCACGCCTACTGGTGGAGCGTCGCGCCCTTCCACTCCGTCGTCTTCGGCGGCATGGCCCGCAACATCGCCCGGGCCGCGGCCGAGGAGCCGAGTGCCGGGCGGAGCACGCCCGCGACCTAGATGGTGGAATATTCAACCACTGGGTTCGGTTGTGGCCGTCGAGGAGGCACACAGTGGAGTTCACCTACTTCGACCACGGCACGCCCGCCGAGCGCTGGGAGCGTGCGCAGCAGTTCTTCGACGCCAAGGAGTACGCGACGGCGGCGCTCGTCCTCGCCCCGCTGGCCGACGAGGTGCCCGAGCAGGTCGCCCCGCGGCTGCTGCTCGCGCGCGCCTACTACCACTCGGCGCAACTGCGGCGCGCGGAGGCCGCGTTGCGGACGGTCGTCGACCTCGACCCGGTCGAGGGCTACGCCCGGCTGATGCTGGGCCGCACGCTCCAGCGCCAGGGCAGGGACGACGAGGCCGAGGGGCACCTGCGGGTGGCGGCGGCGATGTCGGGTGAGCCGGTGGTTTGATCCCCGCCGTGCCCGAGCGGAGCCATGTCGCCCCGCTCGGGCACGGAAGGCGGTCGCGTCACCACGCCCGCCCGCCAGTGGGCGGCGACTTCGCGGTCCGCGCCGGACACGGGCATCCGCGGGGTGACGCGGCCGACGACCCCGCCGCCGGGGTCGCTCTGGGTCGATCCGCAGGTCACCAGCCACGCCCCGGCCGCCGGAGCCCTCACCGCAGGTCGCCAGCCACACCCCGGCCGCCCGGCCGCTCGCCGCAGGACCCGGCCGCTCCCCTATCCCCGGGCCCCCGGGAGCCATCGGGCCAGTCCACCAACCGCCGAGGCCGCCCCGGACGGGGCCCGCGCACCGCACCCGCCAGGGATGGCCCATTCTCACCGCCCTCCCACCCTGGCCGGATCCTGGGTTACCCCGGGGTACAGGAGTGGCCTTACGTTTCCCGTACCGCCGCACACCGTTCACCGGCCCGCACCGCTTTACTCTTGACCACTCTTGATCTTTACTCTTGATCGTACAAATCCGTGCAAAATTGACCATCCGTACGGCTCCGTCGAACATCGCCGAGTTCCACCCAGGGGGACCTCTCCGCATGAAGGCTCTGAAGGTCGTGTTCCTGCTGCACAACGCCTACGGCGTGGGCGGCACGATCCGCACCACCCTCAACCTCGCCTCCGCGCTGGCCGACCGCCACCGCGTCACCATCGTCTCGTTGCAGCGGCACCGCGAGGTGCCGCGCTTCACCGTGGACCCGCGCGTGACCCTCGTACCGCTGGTGGATCTGCGCCCCGAAAGCGCGGACGCGGCGGACCCGCTGCTCGCGGAGCCCGCCACGGCGTTCCCGTCCGCGGAGGGCCGGCACCGGCAGTACTCACGTCTGCACGACGTGCGTGCCGCGGCCTGGCTGCGGGACTGCGACGCCGACGTGATCATCGGCACGCGCCCGGGCCTGAACGTCTACCTCGCCCGCTACGGACCCCGTGGCGCGCTGCGCGTCGCCCAGGAGCACCTGCGCCACGACGCGCACAGCAAGCGGCTGCGCGGACAGCTGGCGCCGCACTACCGGAAGCTGGACGCCCTGGTCACCACCACGGAGGCCGACGCCGCTGTCTACCGCGAGCGGATGGCGCTGCCGGGTGTGCGGGTGCTCGCCGTGCCCAACATGGTGCCCGCCCCGGACGTGCGGCCCTCCGACGGCACCGCGGAGGTCGTCGCGGCGGCGGGGCGGCTCGCTCCGGGCAAGCGGTTCGACCTGCTGGTGCGGGCGTTCGCCACGGTGGCCGAGCAGCACCCCGGCTGGCGGCTGCGGATCTACGGCAGCGGCACCCAGCAGGAGCCGCTGCGGGACCTGATCGACGAGTTGGGGCTCGGCGGGACCGTGGAGCTCGCGGGGGTGCGCTCCCCCATCGAGCCCGAGTTCGCCCGGGCCTCGATCGTCGCCTCGGCCTCGGACGCGGAGTCGTTCGGGATGACACTGGTGGAGGCGATGCGCTGCGGCGTCCCCGTGGTGTCCACCGACTGCCCGCTCGGCCCCGCCGAGATCATCACCGACGGACACGACGGCAGGCTCGTGCCGCCCGGCGACGCCGCGGCGCTCGCCAAGGCCATCGTCGAGCTGATCGAGGACCCCGGGCTGCGGCGGACGATGGGCGCCGCGGCCCTGGAGAGCGCCCGCCGCTACGACCCGGGGCCGATCGCCGCCCGCCACGAACGCCTCTTCGCCGAGCTGCGCGCCGCCCGCCGCACACGTGCCCTGCGGAGCGCGCCGAGACGGTCCGTGCGGCGGGCGCGGAAGCTGGCGGGACGGGTGCTCCGGCGGCTGCGCCCCACCCACTAAAGCGCATTAGTTTTCTCCGTGCTCTAGCCTCCGACCGCCCCGCTCGCCAGAATTGCCGTCACCCGGAGGAGCGGCATTACCCGGGCAATTCCACGTACCCGGAGGAGAGTTCAGGATGAAGAGACGGAGTGTCCTTCTCGGCGCCCTCGCCCTGACGGTGGCGACGGGCGCGACGGCGACGGCCGCGCCCCGCGCCGCGGCGGGCAGGCGCGTCGTCGTCTACTACCAGACGCAGTACACCAACGGCAGATATGTCTCGCCGCTGGGTCTGACCAGGAACAACACCGGCGTGACGGATGTGCTCGTGGCCGCCGTGCACCTCAACGACATCAACGGCCCCTATGCGCCGGTGCACCTGAACGACGATCCGCCGACGGCCGCGAAGTTCGACCAGATGTGGCGCGACCTGAAGACGATGCAGGGGCAGGGCGTGCACGTCCTCGCGATGGTCGGCGGTGCGGCGCCGGGCAGTTTCACACGGCTCGACACCGAATTCGACACGTATTACCCGCTGTTGCGCGACTTCATTCGGCGGTACGGGCTCGACGGCGTCGATCTGGACGTCGAGGAGCGGATGTCCCTCGCGGGCATCGAGCGGGTCATCAACGCGCTGCGCGCCGACTTCGGCCCCGGGTTCCTCATCACGCTCGCCCCGGTGGGCTCCGCGCTCAGCGGCGGCGGCAACCTCTCCGGGTTCGACTACGAGCGCCTCTACCGGGACCGGGGCAAGGACATCGCCTGGTTCAACGCCCAGTTCTACAACGGCTGGGGCAGCATGACGTCCACCTCCAGCTACGACGCGGTCGTGCGGCGCGGGGTCGTCCCCCCTTCGAAGGTCGTCGCGGGCACCCTGACGGACCCCTCCAACGGCGGCAGCGGCTATGTCTCCCCGGCGCGGCTCAAGTCGACGGTCCGCAGCCTGGTCGCCAAGTACCCGGACATGGGCGGCGTCATGGGCTGGGAGTACTTCAACTCGCAGCCGGGGGGCACGGCGGAGCCGTGGCGGTGGGCGGCGGAGGTGTCGTCGGCGCTGCGGGGCTGAGGGCCCGGCTTCCTCATGCCCACCAGGCCTGCGCGCAGGCGACTCCCGCGAAAGCGGCCCCGAGCCCGGCGAGCACGCTCGCGGCGGCGTTGACGAGGGCGGTGAGCCGCGCGCCCTCCTGCGCGAGCCCGAGGGTCTCGTACGAGAACGTCGAGTACGTGGTCAGGGCGCCGCACAGGCCGGTGCCGAGGAACAGCTGCGTGTGCGCGGACGCGGCCCCCGCGACCGCCGCGCCGGTCACCAGGCCGAGGACGAGGCTGCCCACGACGTTCACGGTGAACGTGCCCCACGGGTAGCGGGTGCCGTACCGCGCCCGCAGCGCGCGGTCGGTGAGATACCTGAGGGGTGCGCCGATCATCGCCCCGGCCACCACCAGGAGCCAGCTCACCGGCCCTCCCCCGGGCAGGGCCGCCACCGCGCCACGGCGCGCCGCGTGACCGCCGTCGCGCACCACACGGCCGCGAGTGCCGCGAGCAGCGTCAGGGCCAGGTAGGCGAGGCCGGTACGGACGTGTCCCGCGTCGGCGAGGCGCTCGACGTCCACGGTGTACGTCGAGAACGTGGTGAAGCCGCCGAGGACCCCGGTGCCGAGGAACGGCCGCAGCAGCGGGTGCGCCGGTCCTCGCCCGGTGACCTCGGTGGTCCCGGTGACCAGGACCATCAGGACGCCGATCGCCGCGCACCCGGTGACGTTCACCGCGAACGTCGTCCAGGGGAAGCGGCCCGCGGCGGTCGGCCAGAGCAGCGCCGCGCCGTACCGGGCGGCGGCGCCCAGGGCCCCGCCGACGGCCACGACGGCGAGGACGCGCCCCTGTCCGCGCAGCAGGGCGGGGCGCCGGCCGGGTTGCGTGGACATGCGTACGTCTCCTACTCGCCGCGCGCCCGGCACCGGGCGCGCTCCGTCGCAAGCAGGGACCGTCGGCGGCACCGTCGCCGCGGTTCGGGTGCGGCGGGCCCCACCGCCGCGCGGCGTCCGCAGAAGATCACCGCGGGTACCAGGCTAGCCGCCGCCTCCGGGGCCGGGCCACCCGGGCCGTCCGGGCGGCGTACGGAAACTCGGTGGACATCCTTTCGCCCGGTGGGTGGGATGAGCGTCCGCGTGTCCGGCTGCCGCCGGGCCCGGTCCGGTCGAGGTCGGCAGAGGAGAGTTCGTGTCAACAGGTGGTGGCCAGGAGTCGATGGCGTACGCGGAGTACGCGGACCACGACGAGTTCGAGGACCACGAGGACGACGACGAGACCGACGGCGCCGACGGCACCGACGGCGCAGACGGGGTCCGGGACACCGTCGGCGGGCCTGCGGGAGGTGACGGGGGCGACGATGACGAGGAGGGCCCTCGCATTGATGAGCCGCTGTTGCGGCGGCTGCTCACCGCGCAGTTCCCGCAGTGGGCCCATCTGCCGATCAGGCCGGTGCCGCGCCCGGGGATGGACAACGCGACGTACCGCCTCGGTGACGACATGGCGCTGCGGCTGCCCCGGTACGAGCGCTGGGTCGGGCAGGTCGAGCGTGAGCAGCGCTGGCTGCCGTGGCTGGCGCCGCGGTTGCCGCTCGATGTCTCCCAACCGCTGGCGCAGGGCGAGCCGGGGGCGGGTTACCCCTTCCCGTGGTCGGTGTGCCGCTGGCTGGAGGGTGTGCCCGCGACGACGGACGGCCTGGCCGATCCGCACCGTACGGCGGCGGAGCTCGGGGCGTTCGTGACGGCGCTCCAGGGGATCGACGCGACGGGCGGTCCCGCACCGCAGCGGAGCAACGCCTTCCGGGGTGCTCCGGTCGGTGCCGAGTGCGACGCGCTGACCGCCGACTCCTTGGTCCGCGCCAAGATCGCGAAGCTGCGCGGGACGGTCGACACGGACGCGGTCACGGCCGTGTGGGAGGAGGCGCTCGCGGCGCCCGCGTGGGACAGGCCGCCGGTGTGGCTGCACGGGGACCTCGCCACCGGCAACCTCCTCGCCGTGGACGGCCGCCTCACCGCGGTGATCGACTTCGGCACGCTGGCCGTGGGCGACCCCGCCTGCGATCTGATCCCGGCGTGGATGTTCCTGCCCGCCGCGGCGCGCGCGACGTTCCGTGCGGCAGTCGGCGCCGACGACGCGACCTGGGCGCGGGGGCGTGGGATCGCTCTCGCCGGGTCGCTGCCGGTTCCTGACGACCCGTTCTTCCAGCAGGACCCGGCCCGGGTGACGACGGCGCTGCGCCATCTGGAGGCGATCCTCGCGGACGGGTCGTGAGGGCCGGGACCGCGCGATTTCCCGAACTCCGTTTGTCCGTGGATGCGTCGGGCACCCGCCGACGCATGGATGAGGTACCCCTGCGACAGGAGTGGATCCAGAAGGCCGCGTGCGCCGACGAGGATCCGGAGCTGTTCTTCCCGGTCGGTACGACCGGCCCCGCGGAACGCGATCAGGAGGAGGCGAAGCGCGTGTGCGAACGCTGTCCCGTGGCACGCCAGTGCCTCACGTACGCCGTGCGGACGGGCCAGATGGCGGGCGTGTGGGGCGGCAAGGACGAGGGTGAGCTCGCGGCACTGCGCCGCAGGCGCCGCGCGGCGGAGCGGCGCGGGGCGCCTCCCGGGGTCGCGGCCCGGGAGGCGGCGGAGGCCGGTTTCCGACGCGCGGGCTGAGACGGGCCCCGTACCGCCGGGCCACCCATGGCCGGGCCTGGGCCCGACGCGGGCCGGTCCGACGACTGCCGCCGAACCCGGCCCGGCGGGCGGGCGGAACCCCCGGTGCACGGGTCCCGCCCGCCGCCGGGCGGGGACCCTCAGCCCCGGTACGTCTCCAGCAACCGCAACCAGACCTCGCTGATCGTCGGATACGCGGGCACCGCGTGCCACAGGCGGTCGACGGGGACCTCGGCGGTGACGGCGATCGTGGCCGAGTGGAGGAGTTCGCTGGTGCCGGGCCCCACGAAGGTGACGCCGAGGAGGACCTCGCGGTCGAGGTCGACGATCATGCGGGCGCGGCCTCGGTAGCCGTCGGCGTACAGGCCGGAGCCCGCGACGTTCGCGAGGTCGTAGTCGACGGCTCGTACCCGGTGGCCCGCGGACTCGGCGGCGGCGAGCGTGAGGCCCACCGATGCCGCCTCGGGGTCGGTGAAGACGACCTGCGGCACCGCGGCGTGGTCGGCGGTGGCGCTGTGGGCGCCCCAGCGGTCGGTCTCCAGGAGGGGGACCTGCTGGGCGCGGGCGGCGATGGCGGCGCCCGCGATGCGCGCCTGGTACTTGCCCTGGTGCGTCAACAGCGCCCGCCGGTTCACGTCGCCGACGGCGTACAGCCAGTCCTTGCCGGTCACCCGGCAGCTGTCGTCGACGGACAGCCAGCCGCCGGGTTCCAGGCCGACGGCGTCGAGGCCGAGGTCGTCGGTGCGCGGGGCGCGCCCGGTGGCGAAGAGGATCTCGTCGGCTTCGATGTCGCTGCCGTCGTCGAGGACGACGGTGACGGTGTCCCCGTCCCGGCGCACCTCGGTCACGGAGACGCCGACGCGCACATCGGTGCCCGCCTCGCGCAGCGCGTCCGCGACCAGTTCCCCGGCGAACGGCTCCATCTTCGGCAGCAGCCCCCCACCGCGTACCAGCAGTGTCACCCGGGAGCCGAGTGCCTGCCAGGCCGTGGCCATCTCCACGCCGACCACGCCGCCGCCCACCACGACAAGCCGTCCGGGCACCCGGTCCGCGCTGGTCGCCTCCCTGCTGGTCCACGGCCTGGCGTCGGCGACGCCCGGCAGGTCGGGCACGACGGCGCGGCTGCCGGTGCACACCGCGACGGCGTGCCGGGCGGTCAGGCGCACGGTGGTGCCGTCGGCGCCGGTGACCGTGACCTCCTTGGTGCCCGTGAGGCGGCCGTGGCCGCGGTGCAGGTCGACGCCGACGGACTCGAGCCAGCCGACCTGGCCGTCGTCCTTCCAGTGCGAGGTGTAGTCGTCGCGGTGGGCGAGGACGGCGGCCGCGTCCAGGTCGCCGTCGACGAGGTGGCGCAGGCCCGGGACCCGGCGGGCGTCCGCGCGGGCCACGACCGGGCGCAGCAGGGCCTTGCTGGGCATGCAGGCCCAGTACGAGCATTCGCCGCCGACGAGTTCGCTCTCCACGATCGCGGCGCTCAGTCCGGCCGCGCGGGCCCGGTCGGCGAGGTTCTCGCCGACGGGTCCGGCGCCGATGACCACGACGTCGTAGGGAATCGTCCGGCTGGCAGTCGAGGCTTCCGTCATGGGGACAGTCTGGTCCATGTGTGCGCCGTGGCCACACGGGTACGCGCGCGGAATGTGGCCACACGGGTACGCGCGCGGAATACGGCCGTCGCCCCGGCCGTTGTGCACGACGGCTTCGCCCTCATCAGGAAGATCAGGAAGAGAGACAGACCATGAGCAGCACGACAGTGGAGCTCACCAAGGAAAACTTCGACCAGACGATGACGGAGCACGACTTCGTCCTGATCGACTTCTGGGCGTCCTGGTGCGGGCCCTGCCGCCAGTTCGCCCCGGTGTACGAGAAGGCCGCGGAGGCCAACCCCGACCTCGTCTTCGGCAAGGTCGACACGGAGGCCCAGCCGGAACTGGCGGCCGCGTTCGGCATCCAGTCGATCCCGACCCTCATGATCGTGCGCGATCAGGTGGCGGTGTTCGCGCAGCCCGGCGCCCTGCCGCAGGAGGCCCTGGAGGACGTCATCGGCCAGGCCCGCAAGCTGGACATGGACGAGGTGCGCAAGTCGGTCGCCGAGCAGCAGGCCGGCGAACAGGGGCAGTGAGGGGCCCCCAGGGCCCCGGAGCCGAGCGGCCGGGGGGGGGGGGGCGGGGGGGGGGGGGGGCCCCCCCCCCCCCCGGGGGGGGGGGGGGGGGGGGGGGGGCCCCCACCCCCCGGCCCCCCCCCCCCCCCCCGACTCCGCGCGTGCGGTCAGCTGGACTCGCGGTGCACCACGCCCGCGCCGAGCAGGTCGTGCGTCTCCGGCCGCCCGCCGGGCTCGCGCACCACCCGGTCGACCAGCTCGGCGAGCTCGCGGCCCGAGGGCAGCTCGATGCGCACGCTGCTCAGGCGGGGTCTCAGGAGCCGGGCCAGCATCAGGTCGTCGGAGCCGACCACGGCGGTGTCCCCGGGGACGGCGACGCCACGGTCCTGGAGGGCGCGCATCAGGAGCATGGCGTAGTCGTCGTTGTACGCGAAGACCGCGTCGAGGCCGAGCGCGGACCAGTGGTCGGTGAGGCGGGCCGCGGAGGCCTCCGTGTAGGCGAGCGGCAGCTCGGTCACCGCGCCGCCGTCCGCACCGCGCACGGCGGCGCGGACGCCGTCCAGGCGCGGCCGGGAGAAGACCTCGAGTCCGGGTTCCTCGGGGACGACGACGCCGATGCGGCGGCGGCCGCGGGCCAGCAGGTGCTCGGCGGCGGCGCGGCCGACCAGGCGCTGGTCCATCAGGAGGGCGTGCGCGCCGTCGGCCCGCTGCGGACCGAGGGTGAAGACGGCTTTGGCGCCGGAGCGCTTGAGTACGGCGACGCCGCGGGCGCCGAGCGCGGTGGCGTCGGGCGCGAGGACGGCGACCGGACGCAGCTCGGCCCAGGCCCGGGCCGCGTCCTCGCCGGTCAGGCCGAGGCTGCCGTACTGCACGACCGTGTAGTCGAAGCGGCTGAGCGCCCACTGGAGTTCGTTGAGGAACGCGCTGAGCAGCGGCCCCACAGCGATCTGCGGCGTGGGCATGAGGACCATGCGGGAGTGCCCGGCGCGCAGGCTGCGGGCGGCGGCGTGCGGGACGTAGCCGAGTTCCTTGGCCGCGGCGTGCACACGGCGGCGGGTCGGCTCGCTGATCCGGACGGCGCTGGTGTTGTTCAGGACATAGCTGACGGTGGCGCGCGAGACGCCGGCGAGGCGGGCGACGTCGGCGCTCGTCGGCACGGAGTGCGGCGTGCCCTGCGGCACGGAGTGCGGCGTGCCCGGCGGCACGGAATGCGGCGTGCCCTGCGGCACGGAGTCGGGCGGGGGGCTCGGCGCAGCCGGTGCCGGGCCCGGCACGGACTGCTGCTTCGGTATCTGCACCATGACGGCCGCAATCCTTCCAGACGAACCCGGGGCGCACCCAGGCGGGCGCGGGGGCGCTGCCGGGCAGGCGGCGGGGCACGGCCGCGCACACCGTCCTGTCCGGTCGCGTGCCACGACACGCACGCCCGCGGCGGCGCACACGCGGCGCCGACGGTGGGTCGCACGCCGCCCACGCGCGCCTCCGCGGTGGCCGCCGCTCCCGGGGGCGGCGTGAACTCCGCCGCGCGGATGGCGCGTTGGGACGCCGACGACTACCGTGCGGTCACCCGCACGCCCCCTCGGCCCCGGCCCGCTCCGGCCCGCCCCGGCCCGTCCGTCCGGCCCCCGACCCGCCGACTGCCCGCCTCCCCGGCCGCCCGCCCGCCTGCCCTCTGCCCTGCCCTCTGCCCTCTGCCCTCTGCCCTCTGCCCTCTGCCCGGCTACCGTCCGGTCCGCCCGCCCGAATGAAGGTGCCCCCACATGACCGCCGATCGTTCCGCGGGACTCGCGGAGACCGCCCGTGCCCTGGCCGCGGGGGAGGTGTCCGCGCGGGAGGTGACCGAGCGGGCGCTCGCCCGGATCGAGGCGGCGCAACCCGTGCTCAACGCGTTCCGGGTGGTGCGTGCCGATGCCGCGCTCGCCGAGGCGGACGCGGCCGACCGGCAGTTGGCGGCGGGGGTGCGCACGCCGCTGCTCGGCGTGCCGGTGGCGGTGAAGGACGACACGGACGTGGCCGGTGAGCCCACCGCGTTCGGCTGCCCGGGGGACTTCCCGCCGAAGGCAGCGGACGCGGAGGCGGTGCGCAGGCTGCGGGCGGCGGGCGCGGTGATCGTGGGCAAGACCAACACGTGCGAGCTGGGGCAGTGGCCGTTCACGGAGGGCCCCGCCTTCGGCGACACCCGCAACCCGTGGCACACCGGGCACACCCCGGGCGGCTCCTCGGGGGGTTCGGCGGCGGCGGTGGCCGCGGGCCTGGTCCCCGCGGCCCTCGGCTCGGACGGCGCGGGATCGGTGCGGATACCGGCGGCCTGGACGCATCTGGTCGGCATCAAGCCGCAGCGCGGGCGCATCTCGACCTGGCCGTGGCCGGAGGCGTTCAACGGCATCACCGTCAACGGCCCGCTGGCCCGTACGGTCGCCGACGCCGCGCTGCTCCTGGACGCGGCGAGCGGCAACCACGCGGACGACCCGCACCGGCCCGCCGCGATCGGGGCCGCCGACGCGGCCCGGCGCGACCCGGGGCGACTGCGGATCGCCCTGTCCCTGCGCATGCCCTTCACCGCCACGCCGAAGCGGCTGCACCCGCTGGTGCACGGCAAGGTCGTCGAGCTGGCGGAGCGCCTCGCCGCGCTCGGCCACGAGGTGGAGGAGGCCGATCCGCGCTACGGCCGGATCGGCCTCGCCTTCGTGCCGCGTGCCACGGCGGGCGTCGCGGACTGGGCGCGCCGGGTGCCCGACCCCTCGCTGCTGGACCGGCGCACCAAGGAGGCCGCGCGCCTCGGCCGTCTCCTCGGCGGTGCCCCGCTGCGGCTCTCGCGCCGCGCCGAGGCCACGCTGCACCGCCGGGTCGGCGCGGTGTTCGCCACCTACGACGTGGTGCTCGCGCCGACGACGGCGACCCCGCCGCCCCGCGTGGGCGCCATGGCCGGGCTGAGCGGTTGGCGCACCGACCAGGCGATCATCGCGGCCTGCCCGTACGCGTGGCCGTGGAACGTGCTCGGCTGGCCCGGCGTGAACGTGCCCGCGGGCCGGGTCGCGGGCGGTCTGCCCGTCGGCGCCCAGCTCCTCGGCCCCGCGGGCAGCGAACCCCGGCTCCTGTCGCTCGCCGCCCAGCTCGAGGACGATCTGCCCTGGCACGAGCACTGGCCCGAGCCGCTCGCCGGCGCCCGGGCGGCGCCCTGACACCGGCAAGCGGTGAAAAACCTGTGCGTACGCGCTCGCGTGCGCCTAACGTCCAGAACGTGCAGATCTACGAAATCCACATCCACGGATGCGCCGGGACGGACGAGGCGCTCGCACTCCAGGAGCCCCTGGCCCGGCTGCTGTGTCCCGTCGAGGACCACGAGGGCCCCTGCGAGGTGCCGTGGGGCTGCACGCTGCGCACCGAACCGGACGAGGGCGACGGCGACGGCGACGGCGAGCCGGAGCATGTCCTCGTGCTCGGCATCTTCGCGGACGCGCGGAAGGCCGCGGAGGTCCTGGCGCGGGTGCGGTCGTTCGTCGGCGACGCGCACCGGGTGGTACTCCGTGAGGCCGTCACGGACACCTTCGACGAGCTGGCGGAGCAGTACCGCATCGAGCAGGGCCTCGGCACCACCTGAGCCGGGGGCCCACCCGCCCCCGGTGGCCCGCGCCGCACTCCGCGTGCCCCGCGCCCCGACGTCGCGCATTCTGGACATACGCATTCCGCCCAGGAACCCGTCCGTCGGACCGATCTCCCCCGTGCCGTGCGTGAACAGATGGTGTGCCGCTCCCGACGGCCGTCGCAACAGCGTTTTTCGGCCATGAAGGCAGTCTTGTGCGAAATAGCTTCACGGTCTTGGGTGTTACGAGCGCTGCCGGGCAGTCCGCCCGTGCAGGCCGGAACAGGAGGAACTCGACATGCCAGAGGGAGACTGTACGGAACGCCCCGCGCGGCTCGGCCGAGCCGTGACGGAGCCGGAGATCGAGGCCCTGGTGCGCGGCATCTGCTTCAAGACGGGCCCGCCCACCGTCACCGGTGTGGAGCTGGAATGGCTCCTGCACCGACCGGACGCACCCGACGCCCCCGTGACGTCCGCCCGTGTCGACGCCGCCCGCGCGGCCCTCGGGACCAGGTCCCTGCACTCGGCGGTCACCGTGGAACCCGGCGGCCAGCTGGAGCTCAGCTCGCTGCCCGCCGACTCGCTCATGGAGTGCGTCGCAGCCGTATCGGCCGATCTGGCCGTCGTGCGCGACGCTTTGAGACCCCTCGACCTCACCCTCACCGGCCTCGGCGCCGACCCCTGGCGCGCCCCGAGCCGCATCCTGCACGAGCCGCGCTACGACGCGATGGAGACCTGGTTCGACCGCGCGGGTGACGCGGGGCGCCGGATGATGTGCTCCACGGCGTCCGTGCAGATCTGCCTGGACGCGGGGTACGAGGAGCCGGGTCCCCTCGGCTACGCCCGCCGTTGGCGGCTCGCGCACCTGCTCGGGCCCGTCCTGGTAGCCGCCTTCGCCAACTCCCCGCTGACGGAGGGCAGGCGCACCGGCTGGCGTTCCACGCGGCAGGCGGTGTGGGCGGGCATCGACCCCGGCAGGTCGGCGGCTCCCGCGCTCGACGAGGAGCCGCGGGCGGCCTGGTCGCGGCACGCCCTTGACGCGCCGGTGATGTGTGTGCGCGCCGAGCCCGCCGACAGCGCGCCGTGGCTGGTGCCCGAGGGCCTGACCCTGCGGTCCTGGGCGCGCTCGAGGACGCCCCGCGCGCCCACCCGCGACGACCTCGACTACCACCTGACGACGCTGTTCCCGCCGGTCCGACCGCGCGGGCACCTGGAGCTGCGGATGGTCGACGCGCAGCCCGGCGACGACGGGTGGATCGTGCCGCTCGCGGTGACCTGCGCGCTGTTCGACGACGCGGAGGCGGCCGAGACGGCCTACCGCGCCGTCAAGCCCCTCGCCGAGCGCGCGGGGGCCACGCCGCCGCCGCACAGCCCGCTGTGGCTGGACGCGGCCCGGTACGGCCTCTCCGACCCGGAGCTGCACGACACCGCCGCGGTCTGCTTCGCCGCCGCGCTCGACGCGCTGCCGCGGCTCGGTGCCGACCGGCGGGTGCTCGCGGCGGTCGCCGCGTACGCCGAGCGGTACGTGGCCCACGGCCGCTGCCCCGCCGACGACCTGCTCGACGCCCTGCCCGACGACACGCCCGTACACGGGACACACGAGATACCTGGGACACACGGGACGCACGGGGCAGACGAGACACACCAGGGACTTGGGACGCCCCACCCGGGAAGGACGCACACCGATGACCGGTGACAGGACCGGAATCCAGGACGACGTTTCGACCACCCCCCACGGCACCCCCCACGGCACCCCCCACGAGACCTCCCACGGCACCCCCCACGACACACCGGCCGACACCCTCACCGACCCCGAGGCGCTGCGCGAGCGCGCGCGGACCGCGCTGCTCGCCGCGCGGGAGCGCACCGCGCTGCTCACGTCCTGCGTCGAGGGCCCCGAACTGACCGCGCAGCACTCGCCGTTGATGTCCCCGCTGGTGTGGGACCTCGCGCACATCGGCAACCAGGAGGAGCAGTGGCTGCTGCGCGCCGTCGGCGGCCGTGACGCGCTGCGGCCCGAGATCGACTCGCTGTACGACGCCTTCGAGCACCCCCGGGCCGCCCGGCCCTCGCTGCCCCTGCTCGCGCCGGACGAGGCGCGCCGCTACGCCGCCGACGTGCGCGGCCGTGCGCTCGACGTCCTCGAGAGCACGCCGTTCCACGGCTCGCGGCTCACCGACGCGGGCTTCGCCTTCGGGATGATCGCGCAGCACGAGCAGCAGCACGACGAGACCATGCTGATCACGCACCAGCTGCGCGCGGGCGCCCCGGCGCTCACCGCTCCCGATCCCGAGCCCGCTCCCCCGTTCACCGGCCCCGCCGAGGTCCTCGTCCCCGGCGGCCCGTTCCGGATGGGCACGACGACGGAGCCGTGGGCGCTCGACAACGAACGGCCCGCGCACCGACGGGTCGTGCCGCCGTTCTTCCTCGACACCACGCCGGTCACCAACGCCGCCTACCGGCGCTTCATCGACGCGGGCGGCTACGACGACCCGCGCTGGTGGGACGAGCGCGGCTGGGACACGGTGCGCCGCGACGAGCTGACGGCGCCGCTGTTCTGGCGGCGCGAGGCGGGCCAGTGGCTGCGGCGCCGCTTCGGCCACGTCGAGCCGGTGCCCGACGACGAACCGGTCCTGCACGTCAGCTGGTACGAGGCGGACGCCTACGCGCGCTGGGCCGGGCGGCGGCTGCCCACGGAGGCCGAGTGGGAGAAGGCCGCCCGCCACCACCCCGGCGAGGACCGCTCGACGCGCTACCCCTGGGGGGACGCGGAGCCGACGCCGGACCGGGCCAACCTGGGCCAGCGGCACCTGCGCCCGGCGCCCGCGGGCAGCTACCCGCGGGGTGCCTCGCCCCTCGGCGTCCGGCAGCTGATCGGCGACGTGTGGGAGTGGACGTCGAGCGACTTCCTGCCCTACCCGGGCTTCGTCGCCTTCCCCTACCGGGAGTACTCGGACGTCTTCTTCGGCGGTGACTACAAGGTGCTGCGCGGCGGTGCCTTCTCCGTGGACGCCGTCGCCTGCCGCGGTACGTTCCGCAACTGGGACCACCCGGTGCGGCGGCAGATATTCTCCGGCTTCCGCACCGCGCGCGACCTCACGGCGGCCGAGACCGCCGCGGGACTCGCCTGATGTGCCGCCACCTCGCCTTCGTCGGCGAGCCCGAGACCCTCGGCGCGCTGCTCGTGGCGCCCGCGCACAGCCTCTTCCGGCAGTCGTGGGCGCCCCGCAGGCAGCGGTACGGGACGGTCAACGCGGACGGCTTCGGCGTGGGCTGGTACGCGGACGGCGATCCGGTGCCCGCGCGCTACCGCAGGGCCGGGCCGATCTGGGCCGACCAGTCGTTCGCCGACCTCGCCCGCGTGGTGCGCTCGTCGGCGGTGCTCGCCGCGGTGCGCGACGCCACCGAGGCGGGCGCCGACGGGGAGGCCGCCGCGGCCCCGTTCGGCTCGGGGCCCTGGCTGTTCAGCCACAACGGCGCGGTGTCCGGCTGGCCGGGCACGCTGGCCTCCGTCGCGACCGCGCTGCCGCCCGCCGACCTGCTGTCCCTGGAGGCGCGCTGCGACTCCGCCCTGGTGTGGGCCCTGGTCCTGGAGCGGCTGCGGCGCGGCGACGCCATGGCGCAGGCGCTTGGCGACGTCACCGCCGAGGTCGCGGGGGCCGCGCCGGGCTCCCGTCTGAACCTGCTGCTCACCGACGGCGAGACGATCGCCGCGACGGCCTGGGGCGACACCCTCTGGTACCGGGCCGAGCCCGGCCGGGGCACCGTCGTGGCCTCCGAGCCGTACGACGAGGACCCGCGCTGGCGCGAGGTGCCCGACCGCACCCTGCTCGCCGCGGGGCGCACCGACATCCTGCTGACCCCGCTCAAGGAGCCCACCGCGTGAGCCCGTTCCTGCTGACCCGCACCCTGCCCGAGGACGCCACCGGCGCCGCGCTGCGCGCCGACGTCCTGCACGGCCTCACCCGATCCGCCGCCCACGACCCCGCCGACGGCTCCGCCCGCCCGGGCGTGGCCCCGACGGCGAAGTCGCTGCCGCCGAAGTGGTTCTACGACGCGCGCGGCAGCGTCCTGTTCGACGAGATCACCACCCTGCCCGAGTACTACCCGACGCGTGCCGAACGGGAGATCCTGGTGGCCCGTGCCGCCGAGATCGCCGAGGTGACGGGTGCGCGCACCCTGGTCGAGCTCGGTTCGGGCTCCTCCGAGAAGACCCGTCACCTGATCGACGCGCTGCCCGGCCTGCACACCTATGTGCCCGTCGACGTCAGCGAGTCCGCGCTCACCGGCGCGGCGAACACCCTGCTCGCCGAGCGTCCCGCGCTGAACGTGCACGCGCTCGTCGCGGACTTCACCCGCGGTCTCGCGCTGCCCGGCACGCCGGGGCCGCGCCTGATCGCGTTCCTCGGCGGCACCATCGGCAATCTGCTGCCCGCCGAGCGCGCCGCGTTCCTCGGCTCCGTACGCGATCTGCTCTCCCCCGGTGACGCGCTGCTCGTCGGCACGGACCTGGTCAAGGACGAGTCGGTGCTCGTGTCGGCGTACGACGACGCGACGGGGGTGACCGCCGCGTTCAACAAGAACGTCCTGCACGTCATCAACCGCGAGCTGGGCGCGGACTTCGATCCGGACGCGTTCACGCACGTCGCGGTCTGGGACTCCGCCCGCGAGTGGATGGAGATGCGGCTGCGCTCGGGCGTGGACCAGACCGTGAAGATTCCCGCGCTCGACCTCGCGGTGCACTTCGAGCGGGGCGAGGAGATGCGTACGGAGATCTCCGCGAAGTTCCGCCCGGAGGGCGTGCGCGCCGAGCTCGCCGACGCCGGTCTCGCGCTGACCCACTGGTGGACGGACGAGCGGAACCGCTTCGCGCTGTCGTTGAGCACTCCGTCCTGAGGGTCCGACCGGAGCGGGCCGTCCCTTGACCGTGCGCCGGGGGTGGGGCGCACCACGCGCCCCACTCCTCGGCATGTCGGTCAGGGGGCGTCCAGTTCCTCGGTGAGCCGGGCGGACGCCGCCTTGGCGGCGGCGGCCGCGTCGGCGCCGCCGAGCACCTTGGACATGTACTTCTTGATCGGGTTGTCGGCCTCCACGGCCGCCCACTGGGGCGAGTTGGGCGTGGCCCTGCCCTGCGCGGCCCCGGTGGCCATCGCGGCGACGGCGGCCTCCCCGGAGACGGCGGAGGCCAGCGTCGTCTTGTTCGGCACGTAGTCCATGGTGCGCGCGAGGTCGCGCTGCCACTTGTCACCGGCGAGCGCCTTCACGACCTCGACGGCGCCCTTGCGCTCGCCGGTGCCGTCCCGCACGACCAGGTCGGAGCCGCCGGTGAAGACGGCGCCGGGCTTGCGGGCGGTCTTGCCGGGGACGGGGAAGTAGCCGAGCTTGCCCTTCAGCTCGGGGTTCTTCTCCTCGATGGCGCGGGCGACTCCGGGTACGGCGATGAGCTGCGCGACGTCGCCCTTGGCGAACACCTCCGCCTGCGGCGGGTGCTCCTCGTCCGCGTTCGGCGGTCCTTCGCCGAGCGCCTGCAACTGCCGGTAGAAGTCCATGCCGCGCAGCGCGGCGGGCGTGTCGAGGGTGCCCTGCCAGTTGCCGGAGCTCTCCTTGGCGAGGTCGCCGCCCTCGTCCCAGATGAAGCCGGCGAGGGTGTACCAGTCCTGGCCCGCCAGGTAGATCCCCTGGGTGCCGCCGGAGTTGAGCCGCTCGGTGTCCGCGAGCCACTGCTGCCGGGTCCTCGGGGGCTTCTTGATCCCGGCCTGGGCGAACAGCTCCTTGTGGTAGATCACGACACGGTTCGCGGCGTACCAGGGGATGCCGTACTGGCCCCCGTCGTAGCGGCCCGGCTCGGCGAGGCCCGGCAGCCAGTCCTCCATGCCGAGGTCGCGGGCGGACTCCAGGGTGAGGTCCTCCAGGCCGCCCTGGTCGACGTACTGGGCGACCTGGGTGTTGCCGACCTCGATGACGTCGGGCCCGTCGTCGCCCTTCAGGGCGGCCTTGACCTTCTCGCCGATGCCGGTCCACTCCTGGAGCTTGATCTCCAGGTCGAGGTCGTCGTGCTGCTTCTCGAACTCCTCGGTGAACCGCTTCAGGAAGGCGTCCGACGCGCTGCCCCTCATCAGCCACACCGTGACGGTGCTGCGGTCGTCACCGCCACCGGGCAGGAGGCCGCAGCCGGGCAGCAGGGCGGTGGAGGCGAGAGCCAGGGTGAGGGAAAGGGCGATACGGAGGCGGCGCGGGTTCACGTCGGTCACTTTCTGACTGCGGACAGCACGGGGATGGCCCGACGTGGGGAAGAGCTCAAGCTCGAAGGAGCACCAGCTCGAACGGGTGTGCAGGATTTTGGTATGGACCAACTCACCGGTCAAGGGGCGTGCACACATTTGTGGCACATCTGTGGCACTTCGGTGGACACGTGCCCACGGGTTCCTACGATTCCTCCGAGAGGCCCCCGCACGTACCCGGCACTACGGTGGGGGGCACCGCACCGCCGCGGAGAGGAGAAGCCCGCTCATGTCCGACCACACCTATCGGGTCACCGAGATCGTCGGCACCTCGCACGAGGGCGTCGACCAGGCGATCCGCAACGGCATCGAACGCGCGTCACAGACCCTGCGCGGCCTCGACTGGTTCGAGGTCACCCAGGTGCGCGGCCACATCGAGGACGGGGAGATCCAGCACTTCCAGGTCGGCATGAAGGTCGGATTCCGCCTGGAGGACGCCTCCTAGGCCGCTGCCCCCAGGCCACCGCGTCACAGGGCGCGTCCCGGGACACGGCCTGCCCGCACGCATCGACCGCGGGTGGCACGCCCCTCACGTACGCCCCTGCCGTTCCTGCGCGTCCCGCAGCTCCGCGGACGCGCTGCCCCAGCGCGCCCGCACCACCGTGAACCCGGCACGCTCCGCGTCGGCGCACACCAGCTCGTCGTCGTCCACCAGCATCCGGACCTCCCGGTCCCGGGCGAGGCGGCGCAGGATCTCCAGCTTGGTGCGGCGCGCGGGGCGCCGGTCCTGGTCGCCGCGCATCCAGATCCGCCCGGCGGGCAGCCCCTGCGCGGCCAGCCACGCCTCGGTGTCGGCGCGGCAGCGCTCGGGCCGCCCGGTCAGATAGACGACCTCGCACTCCTCGGCGCTGTCGCGCGCGAGCCGCACCCCCCGCTCCAGCGGCGGGTCGGCGGGGGCGGCGGCGAAGAACGCGTTCCAGTCACGAGGTCTGCGCCGCAGGTGGCGCTGGCGGTGCGCGGTGTCCGCGAGGGTGTTGTCCAGGTCGAACACGGCGAGGGGCCGCTCGCCCCTGCTGTCGTCGTACGTCACGCGGCCAGCCTAGGGAACGCACCCGTCAGCCGCTCGGCGGGCACCACTCGAGGAGCAACAGCGTCGCGTCGTCGCGCAGTTGGTTCCCCTGCCGGTCGAGGATGGAGTGGATGAGCTGGCGCAGCGCCTCCGGGGCCGATTCGCCCGCGGCCGTCGCCCGGATGATGCTGTCGGTGAACCGGTCCAGGCCGAACTGGGTGCCGCCGCCGGTGCGCAGCTCCGTCACGCCGTCCGTGTACATCAGCACCCGGTCGCCGGGTTCGAGGGGCTCCTCGTGGACCTCCCACGCGACGTCGGCCAGCATCGCGGGGGTGCCGAGGGGCGGCTGCGGCGGGCGTTCGAGCGCGCCGCCGAGCACCCGGTGGTCACGGATGAGCAGGGGCGGCGGATGCCCGCAGTTGCACCACCGCAGCACCCCGCCCGCGAGGTCGAGCTGGGCGAGGATGCCCGTGCAGAACTGCTCGGGCAGCCACTGGGCGAGCGCGTGCTGGATGGTGTCGACCAGCTCGGGCAGCTCCGCCTCGGCCCGCCGGGCGTTGCGGCAGCCGGCCATGGCCACCGACGTCGTCAGGCCCGAGGCGAGGTTGTGGCCCATGGCGTCCAGGATCGCCACGTGCAGGGTGGAACTGGTCAGGGAGTGGTCGAAGACGTCGCCGCCGATGCTGTAGGCGGGTTCGAGCACGGCGGTCGAGACCACCCGCGAGTTGCCGACCGTACGGGGCGGCAGGAAGGCCCGCAGCATCTCGGCGGGGAGCTGCATGACCTGGGAGCGGGTGCGGCGCGCGAAGCTGTCGCTCGCCGCCCGCTTCGAGGTGATCACCATGGCCAGGACGGAGGCCAGCATGCGGCAGCGCCGCAGCAGCACCCCGTCGATCAGCGGGGCGGTGGCGCCGATCACGCCGAGCCGCTCGGCCCCGTCGATCAGCGGCAGCCAGGTGGTGATCTTGCCGCCCTGGGCCAGTTCCTCCACGCGCAGCTCCTGCGCCCGATAGGCCGATCCGGCGACGGACGTGGACACGCTCAGGGCGGGCGGCCCCTGCGCCAGCGGCACCAGGGCCCGCTGCTGGAGGTCCACGAGGTACACGTCGATCCGGTCCAGGCCCTCGGCGTCGGCGAACCGCTGCACCAGGGCGGGCAGCTCCGCCGGGGTCGCCGCGTGCGCCGCGGCGAGGAGCTCCTCCAGGAGCTGCTCCCCCGGCCCTGACGCCCTCGGTTGGCTCACCATCTGCGATCACCGCCTCAGGGGCAGTCTCACACCGGGCGCCGCATCCCGCCCGCGCTCGGCCCCGGTGCGCGCGGCGGGTCCCACGGCCCCCGGCCGGGGGGCCATGGTCCCGGGGGTTCGTGCGTTTGGTCCCGGTGTGCGGCGCCGCCGAACGCGGAACCAGATCCCGGACCGCACGAACCGGCTGAGGGAGTTAGGGCTGTGCCAGGCGAGACCGGTATGCGCCACGCCGGGGAGCCCGTGTGCTCCCGTACGGCCGACGTCGACCTGCCGTGGATCGAGGAGGCGGTCCAGGTCGCGCCGCGCGACGCCCGGGAGCTGACGAAGCTGTTCTTCGACCGGCTCCAGGGCCTGGAGCCGGGCACGCCGGAGCACACGTACGCGCGCAACACCCTGATCGAGATGAACGTCACCCTGGTGCACTACGTGGCGAGCCGGTACCGCAACCGCGGCAGCGGTCACATGGAGGACATCGTCCAGGTCGGGACGGTGGGGCTGATCAAGGCGATCGACCGGTTCGACGTGGGCCGCGGCTTCGAGTTCACCTCGTTCGCCGTGCCCTGGATACTCGGCGAGATCAAGCGCCACTTCCGTGACACCAGCTGGGCCGTGCACGTGCCGCGCAGACTCCAGGAGCTGCGGTCCGAGCTGTCCAGGTCCCAGGAGCGGCTCTCCTGCGTCCTCGGCCGTGAGCCGACGGTCGACGAGCTCGCCGCCGATCTGGGAGTGCCGCAGGAGCAGGCCCTGGAGGCGATCGTGGCCGCCAACGGGTACGCCGCCGGGTCCCTGGACGCGCCGAACGACCCCGGCGAGGACGGCGACACCCGCAACGGCGGCCGCTCGGTCGCCGACGTCATGGGCGCGCCGGACCCCGCCCTGGAGATCGTCGAGCAGCTGCACGCCCTCGCCCCGCTCCTCGCGGAGCTCGGCGAGCGGGAGCGCCGCATCATCGAGATGCGGTTCGGCCAGGAGCTGACCCAGGCCGAGATCGGCCGGGTCCTCGGCATCTCGCAGATGCAGGTGTCGCGGCTGCTCTCGCACACCCTGGCGCGGTTGCGGACGGGCCTGCTCGCCTGCGACTAGCCCGGGGCGGCGCGGCCCGGGCCCGGCGGGACCGACCCGGCCCACACCCCCGGGACGCGGTGGGCCCAGGGGGCGGCGCGCTCCAGCTGGCCGGCGAGGCGGAAGAGGGTGTCCTCGCGGCCGTGTCCGGCGGCGAACTGCATACCGACGGGCAGTCCGGTGGCGGGGTCGGACTCCAGTGGCACGGACATGGCGGGGGTCCCCGCGACGTTGTGGACGGCGGTGAAGGGCGAGCGGTCGAAGATCCGGTCGATCCACCCGGGGCCGTCGAGGTCCTCGACTCCTTCGGCCCACTCGCCGAGGCGCGGCGGCAGTTCCGGCAGGGTGGGGCCGAGCAGCACGTCGTACCGCAGGAAGTGGCGGCCGACGCTGCGGGCGACGGTGTTGCGCACGCCGAGCGCGCGGACGAGGTCGGGGCCGGTGACGCGGCGGCCGAAGGAGTAGCCCGCGAGCGTCTCGGCCTGCACGGTGCCCGGGTCGACGGTCCTGCCGAGCGCGGCGGCCAGGCCGTCGAGCCAGGGGACCAGGTTGGCCGTCCACAGCCGCGCGTTGGCGAGTACGTACTCCTCCCAGCTCACGCCGAGGTCCAGCGTGGCCTCCGACACGTCGTGGCCGAGCGAGGTGAGGAGTTCCGCGGTGCGGGACAGGGCGGCGGCCACCGGGCCCGCGGTGCCGCGGCCACCGCCCGCCGCGGTGACGACGCCGACGCGCAGGCGGCCCGGGGCGCGGGTGACCTCCTCGGCGTAGGCGCGGTCCGGCTCCGCGGCGGAGTACGGGTCGCCGCTCTCGGGCCCCCGCATCCGGTCGAGCAGCGCCGCGCTGTCGCGCACCGTGCGGCTGACGCAGCTCTGCACGGCGAGGCCGTTGAAGATCTCGTCGGCGTCGGGGCCCATGGAGACCCGGCCACGGGTCGGCTTCAGACCGAACAGGCCGGTTCCGGCCGCCGGTATGCGGATCGAGCCCGCGGCGTCCGTGCCGTGGGCGATCGGGACGATCCCGGCCGCGACCGCCGCCGCCGCGCCGCCGCTGGAGCCGCCCGCCGAACGGCCGAGGTCCCAGGGGTTGCGGGTCGGCCCGTACAGGACGGGCTCGGTGGTGATGCCGTAGGCGAACTCCGGGGTCGCGGTGCGGCCGAAGGTCGCGAGCCCGGCCGCGCGGAAGCGGCGCATCAGCGACGAGTCGTCCCGCGCGACCATGCCTCGGGCGAGGCGGCTGCCCAGCTCCGACCGCTTGCCCGCCATGGTCACGCCCACATCCTTGATCAGGAAGGGCACCCCGGCCAGCGGCGCCGGCCCTGCGGCCGCCCGGTCCGCGCCGCCCGCACCGTCCGCCCCCTCGCCGCCTTCGGCGGGCCAGGTCTCCACCACCGCATTGATCAGCGGGTTGACGGCGGCGACGGCATCGAGCGCGACCGCCTCCAGTTCGGCCGCGGTCACCTCGCCCCGGGCGACGAGCCCGGCGAGCCCCACGGCGTCATGGGTCACGTACTCCGACAGTTTCACGGGAATCCCTCCACAGAAAGCACCGTTCAGTCTCGAACGATACCGACCGGTATCATACAAGACCGGACGGTACCGTAACATGGGACCTGACCGACGGCCGGGCGAGATCTTTTTCAGCCCGTCCGGCGTTTGAGGACGAGGCGCGAAGCGCCGATTGTCTGAACGGATCCGGACGGAAAGGGGCAGCCATGCCGGAAGCAACGAACGAGGCGAGGCCCGGCCGCGCGAACCGCGTGGCCAAACTGCCGCCCCGCGAGCGCATCCTCGACGCGGCCGAGGAGCTGTTCCACGCCGAGGGGATCAGGGGCGTCGGCGTCCAGGCCGTGGCGGACAGGGCCGGGACCACCAAGGCCGCGCTGTACCGCCACTTCGGCACCAAGGACGCGCTGGTGGCGCAGTGGCTGCTGATCGTCGCCGCCGACTACGTGGCGGCCTTCGACCGGGTCGAGGCACGGTGGCCGGACGACCCCCTGGCACAGGTCAGGGGCATCGCCGCGTTCGTCGTCGACACCCTGCCGACGCTCTCGCACCGGGGCTGTCCCTTCATCAACTCCCTGGCGGAGCTGCCCGACCGCGACCACCCGGCGCGCCGGGTCGTCGAGGAACACAAGGCGCGCCAGCTCCGCCGCCTCACCGCCATGTGCGCGGCGGCAGGGCTCACGGACCCCGAGGGGGCCGCGGCGGAGATCACCTTCGCCCTGGAGGGGGCCCAGGTGAGCGCTCAGAACGGCAGCGTGGACCGCATCGGCGAACGGCTCGTCGCGTGCGTCGACGCCGTCCTCGCTCGGCACGCCGCATGAGCGGCGGCACGCGGGACCGGGAGCCGGGCGGCTCCCAAGCGGTGTCGGCTCCGGCTCCCGGCGTCCCGGCGGTGCGGTTCTCGGTGCTCGACCGCTCCCGCACCCGGGAGGGGCACGACGACGCCGCGGCGCTGCGGGACTCCGTGGCGCTCGCGCGGGAGCTCGAAGGCCTCGGCTACCACCGGTTCTGGGTGTCCGAGCACCACGGTGTGCCCGGGGTCGCGGGTTCGGCGCCGACGGTACTCGCGGCGGCGGTCGCCGCGGCCACGCGCACGATCCGCGTGGGCACCGGCGGCGTGATGCTGCCGAACCACCAGCCGCTGGTCGTGGCCGAGCAGTTCGGGGTCCTCGAGGCGCTCTTCCCTGGGCGGATCGACATGGGGCTCGGCAGGTCGGTCGGGTTCACCGACGGTGTGCGCAGGGCGCTCGGGCACGACAAGGGCGACGCGGACGACTTCGCCGCCGATCTGGCCGAGCTCCTCGGCTGGTTCCGCGGTACGTCGGGGACGGGCGTGCACGCCCGTCCGAGCGAGGGCCTGAGGGTCCCGCCGTTCGTCCTCGCCATCGGCGAGGGCGCCGCGATCGCCGCGGCCGCGGGTCTGCCGCTGGTCGTCGGCGACCTCAGGGGTCGCGAAAAGATGCTGGCCGCCATCGACCGCTATCGTGCCGCGTTCCGGCCCTCCGTCTGGTCGGACGAGCCGTACGTGGTGGTCTCGGGGACCGTCGCCGTCGCGGAGTCCGAGGCGGCGGCCCGCCGCCTGCTCGTGCCGGAGGCCTGGTCGATGGCGTACTCACGCACCCACGGCACGTTTCCGCCGCTGCCGCCCGCCGAGCGCGTCGAGGAGCGCGCGGCGACCGGTGCCATGAAGCAGAAGGAGCGCGACCTCTACGAGTCGGGGCTGCGCGGGCACATCCACGGCACCGAGGACCAGGTCGCCGAGGCCCTTGCGACACTGATCGGGCAGAGCGGCGCGCAGGAGGTCCTCGTGACCACGAGCACCTACGACCGCGAGGGCCTGCGCGACTCCTTCAGGCGCCTCGCCCGGATCACCGGCCTGCCGTCGCCCGCCCCCTCGCCCGCACTCGCGCGGGGCACCGGACGCCCCCGGGGTGCGGAAAGCACCCCGGCCTAGAATCGTGGGGTTTGCCCCCGATCCGCGTACGGAGCCCGCCCCATGCACAGTCGCCCCGACCACGGCCACGATCCCTTCGTACGGGTCCGGGGTGCCCGGGAGCACAATCTGCGCGGGGTCGACGTGGACGTTCCGCGTGACGTCCTCGCCGTGTTCACCGGGGTCTCCGGGTCAGGGAAGTCCTCGCTCGCCTTCGGGACGATCTACGCCGAGGCCCAGCGGCGCTACTTCGAGTCCGTCGCCCCGTACGCACGCCGCCTGATCCACCAGGTCGGCGCGCCGAAGGTCGGCGAGATCACGGGCCTGCCGCCTGCGGTCTCGCTCCAGCAGCGCCGCGCGGCGCCCACGTCCCGCAGCTCCGTGGGCACGGTCACCACGCTGTCCAACTCGCTGCGGATGCTGTTCTCCCGCGCGGGCGACTATCCGCCGGGCGCGGAACGGCTCGACTCCGACGCCTTCTCGCCCAACACCGCGGCCGGCGCCTGCCCCGGCTGCCACGGCCTCGGCCGGGTCCACCGCACGACCGAGGAACTCCTGGTCCCCGACCCCTCCCTGTCCATCCGCGAAGGCGCCGTCGCGGCCTGGCCGGGCGCCTGGCAGGGCAAGAACCTGCGGGACGTCCTCGACGCGCTCGGCCACGACGTGGACCGCCCGTGGCGCGAGCTGCCGCGGGCCGACCGCGAGTGGATCCTGTTCACCGACGAGCAGCCGGTCGTCACCGTCCACCCGGTGCGCGACGCGGGCCGTATCCAGCGCCCCTACCAGGGCACGTACATGAGCGCCCGGCGCTACGTCATGAAGACGTTCGCCGACTCCAAGTCCCCGGCGCTGCGTACGAAGGCGGAGCGCTTCCTGACCAGCGAGCCGTGCCCGGCGTGCGGCGGCAGCCGGCTGCGGCCCGAGGCGCTCGCCGTCACCTTCGCGGGCCGCACCGTCGCGGAGCTGTCCGCGCTGCCCCTCACCGACCTCGCGCGGTGCCTGCGGGAGGCGGCGGGGTCCGGCAGGGGAGCGGCGGGCGCGCAGCCGGCGGAGGTGCTGACCGACGACCTGCTCGCCCGCATCGCCACGATCACCGAGCTGGGCCTCGGCTATCTCGCACCCGACCGCGCGACCCCCACCCTGTCCGCGGGCGAGCTGCAACGCCTGCGCCTGGCCACGCAGCTGCGTTCGGGGCTCTTCGGCGTCGTCTACGTCCTCGACGAGCCGTCGGCGGGACTGCACCCCGCCGACACGGAGGCCCTGCTGACCGTCCTCGACCGGCTCAAGGCCGCGGGCAACTCGGTGTTCGTGGTCGAGCACCACCTCGACGTGATGCGGCACGCGGACTGGCTGGTGGACGTGGGCCCCCGGGCGGGCGAGCACGGCGGCCGGGTGCTGCACAGCGGCCCGGTGGCCGGTCTGGAGGCGGTGGCCGAGTCGGCGACGGCACGCTTCCTGTTCGACCGGACGCCTGTGACGCCTCGACAGGTGCGGACGCCGCGGGGCCGGCTGAAGGTGGGGCCGGTGTCGCGGCACAACCTGCGGGACGTGACCGCGGAGTTCCCGCTCGGCGCGTTCACGGCGGTGACCGGCGTCTCCGGGTCGGGCAAGTCCACGCTGATCGGCGAGCTCACGGAGGACCTCGCGGGTGTGGACCGGCTCGTGTGCGTGGACCAGAAGCCGATCGGCCGCACCCCGCGTTCCAACCTCGCCACGTACACCGGACTCTTCGACGTCGTCCGCAAGGTCTTCGCCGGCACGGACGAGGCGCGGGCGCGCGGCTACGGCGTGGGCCGCTTCTCCTTCAACGTGGCGGGCGGCCGCTGCGAGACCTGCCAGGGCGAGGGGTTCGTGAGCGTCGAGCTGCTCTTCCTGCCGAGCACCTACGCCCCCTGCCCGGACTGCGGGGGCGCCCGCTACAACCCCGAGACCCTCCAGGTCACCCACCGCGGGCTCACCGTCGCGGACGTCCTGGACCTGACCGTCGAAGCCGCCGCGGCCTTCTTCGCCGACACCCCGGCGGTGCTGCGCAGCCTGCGCACGCTCCTCGATGTGGGGCTCGGCTATCTGCGGCTCGGGCAGCCCGCGACGGAGCTGTCCGGCGGGGAGGCGCAGCGGATCAAGCTGGCCGGCGAGTTGCAGCGGGTGCGCCGCGGGCGCACCCTCTACCTCCTCGACGAGCCCACCGCCGGGCTGCACCCCGCAGACGTGGAGGTCCTTGTGGGCCGGTTGCACGAGCTGGTGGACGCGGGGCACTCCGTGGTGGTCGTCGAGCACGACATGTCCGTGGTGGCGGGCGCGGACTGGGTGATCGACCTCGGTCCTGGCGGCGGCACGGAGGGCGGGCGCGTGGTCGCCGCCGGGACGCCCGCGGAGGTGGCCGCGGCGGTGAACAGCCGGACGGCGCCCTATCTGGCACGGGCGACGTCTCCTCGTGCACGACCCTCAGGGCATGGCCGCTGATGCCTCGTACCGCCAGCTCGGGACCTCGGGACCTCGGGCCGGAGGGTCGGCGTCCGGAAGGGGGCGCCGACAGCCGTCGGTGTCAGCGCCGTGCCTTGCGCGTGGCCCGCAGCCACTCCTTGTTCATGGCCGCGATCGACGGCAGCGGGATGCCCTTGGGGCAGGCGGTGGCGCACTCGCCGGTGAGGGTGCAGCCGCCGAAGCCCTCCGCGTCCATCTGCGCGACCATGTCGAGGACCCGGGTCTCGCGTTCGGGGGCGCCCTGCGGCAGGACGTTGAGGTGGTTGACCTTCGCCGAGGTGAAGAGCATCGCCGAGCCGTTGGGGCAGGCCGCGACGCAGGCGCCGCAGCCGATGCACTCGGCGTGCTCGAAGGCGAAGTCCGCGTCCGGCTTCGGCACGGGAGTGGCGTGCGCCTCGGGTGCGGAACCCGTGGGGGCGCTGATGTAGCCGCCGGACTGGATGACGCGGTCGAAGGCGGAGCGGTCGACGACCAGGTCCTTGACGACCGGGAACGCGGCCGCCCGCCACGGCTCGATGTCGATGGTGTCGCCGTCCGCGAAGGACCGCATGTGTAGCTGACAGGTGGTGGTGCGCTCGGGCCCGTGCGCGTCGCCGTTGATGACGAGCGAACAGGCACCGCAGATGCCCTCGCGGCAGTCGTGGTCGAAGGCGACCGGATCCTCGCCCTTGACGATCAGCTCTTCGTTGAGGGTGTCGAGCATCTCCAGGAAGGACATGTCGGCCGAGATGCCGTCCACCTCGTACGTGGACATCGCGCCGTCGGTGTCGGCGTTCCGCTGGCGCCAGACGCGCAGGGTGAGCTTCATGCGTAGCTCCGCTGAGTGGGGTGGACGTACTCGAAGACGAGGTCTTCCTTGTGCAGGACGGGTGCGGTGCCGGTGCCGGAGAACTCCCAGGCCGCCGCGTACGAGAACTCCTCGTCCCGGCGCTCGGCCTCGCCGTCCGGGGTCTGGGACTCCTCGCGGAAGTGGCCGCCGCAGGACTCGGCGCGGTGCAGCGCGTCGAGGCACATCAGCTCGGCGAGCTCCAGGTAGTCGACGATGCGGTTGGCCTTCTCCAGGGACTGGTTGAACTCCTCGCCGGTGCCGGGGACCTTGATGCGGCGCCAGAACTCGTCCCGGATCTGCGGGATGCGCTCCAGGGCCTTGCGCAGCCCGCTGTCGGTGCGCGCCATGCCGCAGAACTCCCACATCAGCTCGCCGAGTTCGCGGTGGAAGGAGTCGGGGGTGCGGTCGCCGTCGACGGCGAGCAGCAGGTTCAGGCGGTCCTCGGTCTCGGCGAGGACCTCGCGGACCACCGGGTGCTCGTCGTCGACCTCGTCCTGGTGCGGGTGGCGGGCGAGGTAGTCGTTGATGGTGGACGGCAGCACGAAGTAGCCGTCCGCGAGGCCCTGCATCAGGGCGGAGGCGCCGAGCCGGTTCGCGCCGTGGTCGGAGAAGTTCGCCTCGCCGATCGCGAACAGGCCCGGGACGGTGGTCTGGAGGTCGTAGTCGACCCACAGTCCGCCCATCGTGTAGTGCACGGCGGGGTAGATCCGCATCGGGACCTCGTAGGGGTTCTCCGCGGTGATCCGCTCGTACATGTCGAAGAGGTTGCCGTACTTCTCCTCGACCGCCGCCCGGCCCATGCGCCGGATCGCGTCCGCGAAGTCCAGGTACACGCCCTGGCCGCCGGGGCCCACTCCCCTGCCCTCGTCGCACACGTTCTTGGCCGCGCGCGAGGCGATGTCGCGGGGCACGAGGTTGCCGAAGGAGGGGTAGACGCGCTCCAGGTAGTAGTCGCGCTCGTCCTCGGGGATCTCGTTCGCCGGGCGGGTGTCGCCCTTGGCCTTCGGCACCCAGATGCGGCCGTCGTTGCGCAGCGACTCGCTCATCAGGGTGAGCTTGGACTGGTGGTCGCCGGTGCGCGGGATGCAGGTGGGGTGGATCTGGGTGAAGCAGGGGTTCGCGAAGTACGCACCGCGGCGGTGGGCCCGCCAGACGGCTGTCGCGTTGGAGTTCATGGCGTTCGTCGACAGGTAGAAGACGTTGCCGTAGCCGCCGGTGGCAAGGACGACGGCGTCCGCGAAGTAGGTGTCGATCCTGCCGGTGACGAGGTCGCGGGCGACGATGCCGCGGGCCCGCCCGTCGACGACGATCACGTCGAGCATCTCGGTGCGCGCGTGCAGCTCCACGTTCCCCGCGGCGATCTCCTTCGACAGGGCCTGGTAGGCGCCGAGGAGCAGCTGCTGGCCGGTCTGGCCGCGGGCGTAGAAGGTGCGGGAGACCTGGACGCCGCCGAAGGACCGGGTGTCGAGGAGCCCGCCGTACTCGCGGGCGAACGGCACGCCCTGGGCCACGCACTGGTCGATGATGTTGACGGAGATCTGCGCCAGGCGGTGCACGTTGGACTCGCGGGCGCGGAAGTCGCCGCCCTTGACGGTGTCGTAGAACAGGCGGTGCACGGAGTCGCCGTCGTTGCGGTAGTTCTTCGCGGCGTTGATGCCGCCCTGCGCGGCGATGGAGTGCGCGCGGCGCGGCGAGTCCTGGTAGCAGAACTGCACGACGCGGTAGCCCTGTTCGGCGAGCGTCGCGCCCGCGGAGCCGCCCGCGAGCCCGGTGCCGACGACGATGACGGTGTGCTTGCGGCGGTTGGCGGGGTTGACCAGCTTGGCCTCGAAGCGCCGGGTGTCCCAGCGCTCGGCGACGGGGCCCGGCGGCGCCTTGCTGTCGAGGACCGGTGCGCCGCTGGTGTAGGCGGCGTACTCGGCGTATGCGGCGTTCACGGGATACGCGGCACTCTGGGCATTCTCGGCGCTCTCGGCGCTCTCGGCGCTCCCGACGTTCCCGGCGCTCTCTGCGGATGGATTCATAGGTCAGCTCACCACTCCGGTCATGACACCGACGGGTACGGAGACGAAGCCCGCGGTCAGCAGCAGCGCGAGGCCGTTGGCACAGGTCTTCAGGACGCGGTCGCGGGTCGCGCTGCCCACGCCGAGGGTCTGGGCGGCACTCCAGAAGCCGTGCCGCACATGGAGGCCGAGGGCACAGACGGCCACGATGTAGACGACGTTGCCGTACCAGGTGGAGAAGGTGTCGACGACGTTCTGGTACGGGTGCAGATGCTCGTAGCCGCCCGGGTGCGCGGTGCCCGTCGTCAGGTCCAGGATGTGCCAGACGATGAACAGGCCGAGGATGACCCCGCCCCACCGCATGGTGCGGGTGGCGTAGCTCGCGCGCGGCTTCCTGTGCACGTACTTGCTCGGGCGCGCCGCGATGTCACGGCGGCTGAGCTGGTACGCGGACACGGCGTGCGCGACGACGGCGACGACCAGGCCGAAGCGGACGACCCACAGGGTCCACTCCCAGCGCATGACGGGACCGCCGAGGGTGCGCAGCCAGTGCGCGTAGTGGTTGAAGTCCCCGGGCCCGAAGAAGATCTTCAGGTTCCCCACCATGTGGGCGACCAGATAGAGCAGCATGATCAGGCCGCTCACCGCCATCACGGTCTTCTTGCCGACGGTGGAGTCCCACACCGTGCGCGGAAGGGACGGCCGTCGGTCCGTCCGCGTTGCCAGAGCCATGTCATGCACGCTACGGCCGAAGGCCCCGATCAGTCCAAGAGATGGATCTGCTCATCTGCATAGGCAGAGCCTATGGAGGCGTATCGTGGGGCGCATGCAGTTCCAGCAGCTCCTCTACTTCGTCGCCGTCGCCGAGACCCGGCACTTCACGCGCGCCGCCGAGCAGGTGCACGTCTCACAGCCGTCGCTCTCGCAGCAGGTGCGGGCGCTGGAGAGCGAGCTGGGCGCCGAGCTGTTCAGCCGGGCGCGCGGCAACATCGCCCTCACCGACGCGGGCGAGGCGCTGCTTCCGCTGGCACGCCGCATCCTCGCCGACGCCGACACGGCCCGGATCGAGGTGCAGGAGCTGGTGCAGCTGCGCCGGGGCCGGGTGCGGCTCGGGGCGACGCCGAGCGTGTGCACGGGTCTGCTGCCGCAGGTCCTGCGCGACTTCCACGACCGGCACCCGGGCATCCAGCTCCTGATCGAGGAGGGCGGCAGCCACGACCTGGTACGCCAGCTCGCGCGCGGCGCCCTGGACCTGGCCCTGGTGGTGCTTCCGCTGCCGACGGCCTCGCCCGCCCTGACGACGGTGGAGCTGCTCCGCGAGGACCTGGTGGTGGTGTCCGCGCCGGACGCGCAGGGCCTCGGCGCGTCCGCGCGCGTCGCCGACCTGCGGGGTGAGCGCCTCGTGATGTTCCGGCACGGGTACGACCTGCGGGAGCTGACGGTCGCCGCCTGCCGCGCGGAGGGCTTCGAGCCCGAGTTCGCCGTCGAGGGCGGCGAGATGGACGCCGTCCTCGGTTTCGTCCGCGCGGGTCTTGGCGTCGCCGTCGTCCCCCGCATGGTCGCCGAGCGCGCGGGCAGCGACCTGCGCATGACTCCCCTGTCCCGCCCCCGGCTGCGGCGCACCATCGCGCTGGCCCACCGCAGCGACGTCGCGCCACCGCGGGCGGCGCGCGAGTTGCAGCGGATGCTGCTGTCGCGTTGAACGACCGGGGCATTGAACGACCGGGGCGTTGAACGACCGGGGGCGCGAACCGTCGCACGCGCTCCGTGAAAGTACCCTGTGCGCCGGGTATTTCACGCCATCCCGAGGGTCCCGCAAGCCGTGCGCCCGGCTCTAACCTGACTCTCCTTGAGCGGGAGGGAGCGCCCCATGGCAGCGGCTCAGGGCGGGGGCACGGCGGCGGGCGGCGCGGCGACGGGCGGCGCGGCGGCGGGCGGATCCAGGGCGGGCCGAGCGGCGGCAGGCAGAGCGGCGGGCCGGGCGACGGCCGTGGTGCTGCTGTGCGCGGTCGTCGTGGGGTGTGCGGTGTGGGCGTCGGACGAGTGGGGCGACACCGCTCAGCGCCAGGTCGCCGGGCAGTTCGCGGAACGCGCGCACGCCGGGCTCAGGCCCCTGAAACCCACCAGCCCCTCGGCCCTTCCCGTGCCCACGGCGGACGACAGGCCGGGCAAGGGCAGCAGCGGTGAGATCGTGGTGCGCGTCAGCCGCGCCAAGGGCGCCGACTGGCGGGTCACGGCACAGTACCGGCTGCTGCTGCGCGAGTCGGACCCGCTCGCGGCCCGGCTCAGGGCCGGGCCGGACACCTTCGGCGGCGTCTCCGGCGTCATGCCCGGCGGTTACGCCACCGCCCTCGCGGCACGGCGCAACGCCACGGACCGGACCTACCCCGAGCGCGGCACCGTCAGCCAGACGTCCGCCCGGGGCACCGTGACGGTCACGGCCGAGCACAGCACCACGTTCAAGGACCTCCAGCCGGGGACCCAGTTCGCCTACCGTTTCGGCACCCTGGTCACGGACGCCGAGGCCAAGCCCGTGCCTCGCCCGCCGGGACGCTGGCACTGGCGCATGGACGTACCCGACGGCTGGGGCTTCAGCGTCAGCGGACGGCCGACCCTGCAAACGGCGAGAACGGTGCGGTACACACTGCCGGAGCAGCCCGCGCAGATGACGGTCATCGCCGAGCTCGTCGCGCCCCGCACCGCGCAGAAGGGCGAGCGCCGCCCCGTGTGGCAGGTCCGTCCGGGCAGCAGCCAGGAGGCCCTGCTGTCGCTGCTCGCCCTGGCCGCCGTCACCGTGGGCGCGCTGTCCGCCTTCCTCACCGCGCCCGGCGGCTCGGCCGCGAGCCCCCGGCGGACCCGCGCCGCCGTCGCGCTCACCGTCACGGCGCTGCTCGGCGCCGTCGCCGCGCTGCTCGTGCACTCCTACTCGAGCAAGTGGCGGGTCCTGTTCTGGCTCTGGGGGGCCGTCAGCTACCCGCACAACGCACTCGTCCCCAACACCCTGCCCCTGGAGTCCCGTACCCAGGGCACGCTCCTGGGTACGGTCCTGTTCGTCCTGCCGGTGCTCGCGGTCACCGTCACGCTGCGGCTGCGCGCAGGTCGCCTCCCGCACCGCGCCGAGCTGTGCCTCGTCGCCGCCCCCGCACCGGCCCTCGTCCTGCTGGCCTGGCTCATGGGCGGCGGCCACTGGACCCGGGCGGTGCTGACCTGCCTGGTGACCGCGTCGGCCGCCGCCTGCGCCGTGTACGCGGCGCTGCGGTGGCGGCTGTGCGGGTCCGCCGCGCGGCCCTGGGCCGCGCCGCTCGCCGTGGCGGCCTGGACGGCGGTAGCGGCGGTCGTGGTGCTCCAGGTCCTGCCGTGGCAGTTCCAGCTGTCGCCCGACGACGGAACCCTCAGCCTCACCGACCGCGATGTGGGCGTCTCCTGGCCCCTGGCCTTCCTCCTTCCCGTGCCCTGGGTGACGGCGCTGCTCCTGCTGGCCTGCCCGCTGCTGCCACCGGCGATCCGTCCCGCCTGGAAGGGGCGCCTCGCCCTCGGCGCGGTGCTCGTCACCGCCCTGCTGCCGTGGTGGACGTCGCTGCGCAGGCCGGGCCGCCCGGCCACCAGTGACCTCTTCGCCCAGCTCGCGGGGCAGTGGCCCGGCGACGACTTCATCTACGGCGTGCGCACCATAGCCCCGGCCGTGCAGGTGATGTGGTGCGCCGCCGTCGTCGTGCTGCTCGCCCACCTCTACGCGGGCGGCACCGAGCGTGGCCGCTGGGGCCCCGGCGTCCGCCGCGACTGCGTCACGCTGCTCCTGTTCGCGGCGTCCGCCACCGTCATCGGCTCACCCGACAGCTGGCTGCCGTACTGGACCACGGCCGCCGCGCTGCTCACCGCCTGGGCGGGCGCGCACCTGCTGCTTCCCCCCGCCCGCGCGGCCCACGCCACACGCCTGCACGCGCTGTCCGGCGCCGCCCACGCCAGGCTGCTCAACTCCCTGGCCCGCGCGCTGCTCTTCGCCGAGGGCAGGCACCGCTTCCTCACCTCGTCCCGCTCCACCCTCGCCGACACCTCGCTGGCCGCCGACAGCTGGGAGGAGACCTGGCAGAGCCTGCGGCAGCCCACCGCGGCGGACGCGGCCCGCGAGACGGCGCGGCTCAAGGCCGTCGCGCTCGGCGGCTCGGCGGGCCGTACCGCCTGGTGCAACGGCGTCACCGCGGCCGCGGTCACCGCGTTGCTCACCCTGCCGTGGACGGCGTGGACGCTGTGGCAGGCCGACGGCTACAGCGGGGTGCCCGAGGCGGTGACCGTCGCGGGCGCGCCGACCTGCGTCTGGCTCGCGCACGGCTTCGCCTACGGCTATCTGTATCCGTGGCTGCGGGGCGCCACCCCGGTGGCCAAGGCGGGCTGGCTGTGGGCGGTGATGTCGGCGGTGCAGGTCCTGCTGCTCGTACCGCGACTGCGCGTGCCGCAGGGTCCGATCGCGCTCTCGGTGTTCCTGCTGCTCGCCCAGAGCACCGTCCTTGCCCTCGGCCTCGCCCTGTACTGGGAGATCCGCCTGGTGCGCAGGGCGGACCTGCTGTGGGGCCACATCCGCAACTTCCGCCGCCTGTCCTCGCTGGCCACCCCGCTCAGCGCGGTACTGGTCGCGACCATGGCAGCCGTGGCCACGGTCCTGGCCACGACCTGGGCGAACAACGTCACGTCCCCGGTGGAGACCCCGAGCCCGTCCCCGTCGACGACATCGGCCCCGGAACGCCCTTAGGGACCCTCAGGGAAGCGCCCCGAAGGGGCGCGGGGAACGGCGCGCCAAGCCCCCACAACCCCGCAGCCGCGCCACGAACCCGGGCGGCACCCCGAGGTGAACCAGCCCAAGGCGCCCCCGCCAGCTACCGCGCGTCGGCGAGCGCCAGCTCGTGCAACCGGTCGGGCGGCCCCGGCCGCGCGTAGTACCAGCCCTGAGCGGTGTCGCACCCCAGCTCCCGCAGCTGGTCGGCCTGCGCGCCGGTCTCCACGCCCTCGACCGTGACGGCCAGGTCGAGGCTGTGCGCGAGGGACACGATGCCTTCGATGATCTTCAGGTCGACCGGGTCGGCGGGGAAGTGCTGCATGCCCTGGGTGAAGGCGCGGTCGAGCTTGAGGACGCTGACCGGCAGGCGGCGCAGGTTGGCGAGGTTGGAGTAGCCGGTGCCGAAGTCGTCGAGCGCGATGTCGACGCCCATCTCGGCGAGCCTGCGCAGCGGCTTGAGCAGGTCGTCGTCGGCGCCGATGAGCGCGGACTCGGTGACCTCCAGGCACAGCGAGGCCGGCGCGAGGCCCGCGCGCTCCAGGATCTCCACGGTGTCGGAGACCAGGCCGGGGTGGGTGAGCTGGCACGGCGACAGGTTCACGTTGACGCGCAGCGGGCCCGCGGCCTGCGCCGCCCCGGTGCGCGCCTCCCAGGCACGCGCCTGCCGCACCGACTGCTCCAGGACCCAGCGGCCGAGCGGCACGATGAGCCCGGTGTGCTCGGCGAGCGGGATGAAGCGGTCCGGACTGATGACGCCGTGCTGCGGGTGCAGCCACCGTACGAGGGCCTCGGCGCCGCGGACGCTGCCGTCCCCGAGGTGCACGAGGGGCTGGTACTCGATGAAGAACTCGCCGCGCTCCAGGGCCACCGGCAGTGCCGTGGTGAGCCCGTGCCGGGTGATGGTGCGGGCGTCGGCCTCCGGGTCGGCCAGCTCGTAGCGGTTGCCGCCCGCGTGCTTGGCGCGGTACATCGTGATGTCGGCGCTGCGCAGCACCTCCGCGGCGCCGCGGTCGGCCGCGGGTCCCTCGACGATGCCGATGGAGCCGCGCACGGTCAGCTCGCGGCCCTCGACGCGGATCGGAGCGGCGAGGGCGTTCATGATGCGGCCCGCGAGGTCGTCGACCTCGCTCGCGGTGTCGGGGCCCGTGGTCAGCGCCACGAACTCGTCGCCGCCGAGCCGCGCCACCATCTCCCCCGGCGCGGTCGCGCAGGCCTGCAACCGGTCCGCGACCTCCACCAGGAGCCGGTCGCCCGCCGCGTGCCCGAGGCTGTCGTTGACGGTCTTGAAGCCGTCGAGGTCGAGGTAGCAGAGCCCGAACCGGGCGCCCTCACCGGCCGCGAGGGCCTTCTCCAGGCGCTCGAAGAACAGCGTCCTGTTGGGCAGTCCGGTGAGGGCGTCGTGGGTGGCCTCGTAGCGCAGGCGCAGGTTCAGGAGCCGGCGCTCGGTGGTGTCCTCCATCAGCGCCAGCTGGTACTGCGGCGCCCCGTCGGCGTCCCGCAGCAGGGACACCGTCAGATTGGTCCACAGGACGGTGCCGTCGGGGCGGTAGAAGGCCTTCTCCACGCGGTAGTGCTCGCGGTCGCCGCGCACCAGCTCCTCGTACAGCCTCCACACGTGCGGGGAGTCGTCGGGGTGCGTCCACTCGGCGACGTTGCGCCCGCGCAGGTGGTGCTCCAGGCCGCCGAACATGCGGATCAGCGCGTCGTTGGCCTCCAGGACCGTGCCGTCGAGGTCGGCGATGGCGATGCCGACGGCGGCGCCGTGGAACACCGCGCGGAACCGCGCCTCGCTGGCGTGCAGGGCCTCCGCCACGGTGCCGCGCGCCTCCAGGGCGGCCCGGGCGATGGCCTCCTGCTCGACCAGGGTCCGCTCGCGCAGTGCGCGGGCGAACCCGGCCGCGACGGCGTGCTGGATCCGGGAGCAGCGCGCCCGCAGCTCCTCGCGTTCACCGCTGCCGGCGTCCGCGCCGCAGTAGAGGACGAGGTAGGCGTCGACGACGTCGAGCGTGCGGCTCAGCGCCTCCGGCTCGGTGCAGTGCGCGGCGACCAGGGACTCGCCCACGGCCTCGCTCCCCGCGGCGGCGAACACCCGCTCGTCGAGGGCTTCGCGCAGCCGCCGGGCGAGGGGCAGCAGCAGACGCTCGAAGTCGGGGCGGGTGATCGAGGTCGCGGTCACCGGGAACAGCGCACGGCTCCAGATCGTGGCGAACCTGCGCAGTCTGTCCTCCGGCCCGTCCGGCTCCGCGCTCAACGCTTGCGTCCCACGCCGGCGAACCCGGAGAAGGACCACGGGTCCTCGTCCGCGAGCTCCGTGTCGGCCCGCCAGTGCGGCATCGGCACGAGGCCGGGTTCCACCATGTCGTATCCCTCGAAGAACCGCGCGATCTCGGCACGCGATCGCATGATCAATGGATTGCGGATGTCCTTGTATACGCCGACGGTCCCGCCGGCCTGTTCCTGCGGAACCGGTATCCCTTCGTACGAGGCGTGTGTCACGGCGATCAGGCTGCCGGGCGCCGACGCGTCCCGCAGTTCGGCGACCGCCGCGTAGGGATCGTACGCGTCCTCGACGAAGTGGAGTATGGCCACCAGGAGAAGCGCGACCGGCCGGTCGAGGTCCAGCTGGTCCCGCACCTCGGAACTGCCCAGGATGTCGCGGGGTTTGCGCAGATCCGCGTAGAGGGCCGCGGCCTGGTCATTGTCTTCGAGAACCGCACGGCTGTGCGCCACGGCGACCGGATCGTGGTCGACGTACACGACGCGCGCGTCCTCGTCGGCCCGCTGGGCGACTTCGTGCACATTTCCGAATGTAGGGATTCCCGAGCCGATGTCGAGGAACTGGGTGATGCCCTCGTCGACGGCGAAACGCACAGCTCGGCGCATGAAGGCACGATTCGCCTGCACGATCTTGGGCAGTCCCGGCATGAACTCCATCGCCCGGCGCGCGGCCTCCCGGTCCACCTCGAAGTTGTGGGAGCCGCCCAGGTAGTGGTCGTGCATCCGGGCCACGCTCGGCATCGTGGTGTCGATGCCCGGCGGGGCCCAGGCGGGACGCTCCATCAACACTCCAAGGATTCGGGCAAAGGTCGTAGTCGAGGCGAGCCGGTGTTCGAGGGTGAGGCTACTGATCGTCGGCCAACGGAGCGAGTCGAACCGGAAATTGGCCGTCCGTTCTCGGTCACTGCCGTTGGCACGTGCTGTCCACACACCGAAGAACCGGTCCATTCCCTCCCTTTGGTGCGGAAGGAACGGACCGGCCGACGAGGGTGGGGCGATGCCCGGGGGCGGGCTACTCGGTGGCGCCCACCGCCCTGCCGTTCGGCGCCGCGGCGTACCAGGTGCCGCCGACGCCCTGACCGTTGGTGTCGCCGGGCTTCTTGTCACCCGCGAACGTGTACAGCGGCCAGCAGTCGATCGTCTGCTGCTCGATGCCGTCGGGCCGGTCGAAGGTGACGAAGCCCTTCTTCAGGATGCCCTCGGTCGCGTCCTTCTCCACGGGTTCGACGACCGGCCACTTCTTCAGGCAGGCGCCGGTGCACGCCGACTTCATGGGCCAGGCGGAGTCCTTGGTGAAGCGGTAGACCGTCATGCCGTTCCTGTCGACGACGATCTCGCCGAGCTTCGGGTCGTTGCGGGTGGAGAGCCCGGCCGGATCGGCGGGCCGGGCGGCGTCGTCCCCGGCGTCCCCGGCATCGTCCCCGGCGTCCCCGCCGCCCCCGGCGCCCGGTGCGGCCTTCTTGCCGTCGGGCGCCGCCGCGTACCAGGTGCCGCCCACGCCCTGGCCCTTGGCGTCGCCGGGCTTCTTGTCCTTGGCGAAGCGGTACATCGGCCAGCCGTCGATGGTCAGCTGCTCGGTGCCGTCGGAGCGGGTGACCTCGCCGAGCAGCGACTTGTCGACGCCGGGGGCGGCCTCGGCGCCCTTGGCCGCGACGACGGGCCAGGCGGTCTCGCAGGCGCCGTCGCAGGTGGACTTGGGCGGCTGGGCGGTGTCCTTGTCGAACCGGTAGAGCGTGCGGCCCGCGCTGTCGGTGACGACCTTGCCGAGCCTCTCGCTGTCCCACACCGCAAGGCGCCCGGCGGACTTGGCCTTGCCCGCGCCCTCATCGCTCCCCGAGTCCGAGCCGTAGCCGTCGCCCGATCCGTAGCCGTCGCCCGCGCCCGCCCCGTCCTCGACCGGCGCCTCGTTGCCCACGTTCTGCCCCTTGGGGGACTGCTCGCCCTTGTCCTGACCGCACGCCGTCGTCAGCGCCAGCAGGGCCGCAGCCGCCGCTACGAGCGAGGCGCTCCGCCGGGCCCGGAGGGAACCCCCTGATACATGCCGCATCTCTTACTCCTGCTGTCGCTCAGCTGTGGTGACGCCACGTGCGTCACGGTGACGCCCGCTGCGTCACGCATGGCCCTAGGTACGAGAGGAAACCGGCGCGGCGTTCAACGCGCTCAAGAAAAAAATTCCTCGGGGCGTACGGGTGTGAGTGCGGCCGGGCGCGCTCCGCGGGGTGGCGAACTCCTGTCCGACCGCACCCCCCTTCGAGCGATCGTGCGCCTCCTCGCGCCCGCGCGGGCGGCGTACGCCTCATGATCTGCTCGTGCCCGGATCCTCCCGGGGCCGTACGGCCCCCGTCACCCGTGCCCTCGCGCTGCTCACCGTGGCCTGGCTCGTCGGCGCACCGGCGGGCGCCGCGGCGGCGCCCGCCGACGCCTGCGCGTACGCGTCGGGCGGAACCGCGACGGCCGCCGCCGGCAGCGGTGTGCGGTGCACGCCGCCCCCGACACCCCCGCCGAAGCCGACGCCGAAACCCCCCAAGCCCACGCCCCCCAAACCCCCCAAGCCCACACCGCCCAAACCCCCGGAGCCCACGCCTCCCAAGCCTCCCGAGCCCACTCCCCCGCCCGAGCCGACGCCACCCCCGAAGCCGCCCCCGCCCCCCGAGCCCACCCCGCCACGCACCTCCGCGCCCCCGCCCGCGCAGACGGCCCCCGCACCTCCCGCACCGCGTCCACCTCGCGTCACGCCCCCGCCTCCGCCCCCTCCCGCACCCGTCGCACCTTTGCCCCCGCCACCACCCGCCCCCGCCCCCGAGCCCCCGAGGGTCACCCCGCCGCCCGAGCCCGTGGCCTACCCCGCGCACCGCCCGTCCCCGCACAAGCGGCCGCCCCGCAACGGCTCCTCACTCGTGACCCTCACCCTGCTCATCACCGCGCCCGCGGTGCTCGCCGTCGCCGCGCTGCGACCGCGCTGACCGCCGGAGGACCCCCATGTCGGAATGGCTTGTTCTCACCCTCGCGATGCTCGCCGTGTGCGGCATCGTCCTCACCGTCGTGGTGCTCCAGCGCCGACGAACCGCCCCGGATGTGGACGCTTCGGAAACACCGGACGTGATGGAGTACATGACGATGATGATCGGCGTGGTCTACGCCATCGTCCTCGGACTCGCCATCGCCGGTGTGTGGGAGGCCCGCAGCGCGGCCCAGGATCATGTGCGTGCCGAGGCCCAGGCCCTGCACGAGATCCACGAGCGGGTCCGGGTGTACCCCGTCGAGGCCCGGGACCGCATTCGCGACGACGTAACGGCGTATGTCGGCCATGTCGTGAACACCGAGTGGGACGCCATGGTCGAACGGCAGACAGTGACGGACCGCGGTGACGAACTGCTCGCGAAGCTGCGTCACGACGTCACCGACTACGAACCGGCGAACGACTTCCAGGCCCAGGCCTACCAGCCGCTGCTCGACCAGATCACACTCGCCGACGAGGCCCGCGGCAACCGCGGCGACAGCGTGGAGGCCACCATGCCGGGGGTGGTCTGGTTCGGGCTGATCACCGGCGGGCTCGTCACCGTGGGCCTGATCTTCCCGCTCCAGATCCGCCGCACCGCCCGCGAACTGCTCCTGGCGGGCCTCTTCTCCTCCCTGATCGCCTTCCTGCTCTTCCTCATCTGGGACTTCGACGCCCCCTACAGCCGCGGCATCGCGGCCACGGCAGAGCCGTTCGAGACGCTGTTCCCGGGAATCGGCGACTAGGGCCGCGGAAGCGGCGGCCCTGCCGGAGCGGGCAGCGGGTCCTGCCGGGGAAGGCGGGTCGGCAGGACCTGTCCGAGGGGGCCACCGGCGCGGGGGAAGTTCCGGTGGCCCTGCCGCCGGACGCCCCCGTTGTCCCCCGTGTTCCCCCGCGGCCCTTGGACGGACCCCATCCGTGCGGCATATGCGACATCAAACCCCTTTCCCCGGCCGCGCGGGGAGTGTGTGCGGGGCGCCAGTAGGTGCGCGGGGAACACACGGCGTGTGAGCCGCACCCGTCCCCCGGCCGCGGAGCGCACCGTCGGTGCCCGCCCCCGGCCGCGCCGTCCGTACCCGTCCCCCGGCCGCGGACGCACCCCCCTCTGCCCCGTCCCGCCGCCCGTGCGGCACGCCACGCCGTCACCTTCGCCCGTCCGGCCCAGCCCTGTGACCCGTTCGCACGACACCGATCGCGGGGCGCCCCGGCCCTGCCTAGCGTTCGGGACATCGAGGTGCATCACCGGCGCAAGCGGAAGAAGGTCCGCGGCTGCTCCTCGGGGACCCGGAGGAATGTTCATGCACGCGATACGCGTCGCTTCGGCCGCTCTGCTCACCGCCACCGCCCTGGCCCTGACCTCGCCCCCCGCGTCGGCGGCCCGCGCCGGCGAGGAGAACGTCACCTCGTTCGGCTTCCGCGTCACCCCCGCCGCGATCGCCGCGGGCGGCCGGGTCACGCTCAGCGTCGAGGGCTGCGAGCACAACGCCAAGGTGACGTCCGGCATCTTCGACGACGTCACGATCCCCAAGGGCCAGGCGTCGGCCACCGCGAAGGTGTTCTGGGACGCCAAGCCCGGCGCTATGTACGAGGTCACGTTCGCCTGCGGCCAGGAGTCCGGCACGACCGACCTGACCATCGTCGGCGGCGGCTCGAGCAACAACCCCACCCACCAGCCCTCCCCGCGCCACACCCGGGGCGTCAAGGCCGGTGTCGGCGGCAGCTCCGACGGTTTCGACGCCCAGCAGCTCGCGGTCGGGGGCGCCCTCGTCGCGGGCGTCATCGGCACGGCGTACGTCTGGACCCGCCGCAGGACCGGCCGCCACGGCTCCTGACGTCCCGGCGTCCCGGCCCGGCGCGGAAGGGGTCGCACCGGGCAGGGAGGCCGCGGGGCCGTCAGACCTTGCTCTCGGACCGGCGGCGCATCCAGAAGACCCCACCGCCGACGACCGCGACGGTCACCAGGGCCCCGCCGATCGCCATGTCGGTCCGGGTCGCACCGGACGTGGTGCCGCCGCCGACACCGCCGCGGACCCCGCCGTGGATGACGGTGAAGGCGTGCGGCCTGGTCAGGGGCTTGCCGCTGCAATTGGCCGTGATGTCGTACGCACCCGGGTGGGCGTTGTGGTTGATCTTCACGGTCGCACTCGCGGTGGTGCCGCCCGTGATGGGCTTGAGGTGCGTGCGCGGGAACGCCGGTGACTCGACATAGCTGCCGGCCGCGTGGCAGGAGCTGCCGTCGACGGTGACCGTGAGATGACCGCCCCTGGCGATGACGCTGGGCATGGCGACGATGTTGCTGGGTTCCGCCCAGGCCGCGGCCGACGGCGCGCCGAACCCGACCAGGGCCCCGGCGGCCACGACGGCCGCGAGTGCACGAGAGTTGCGCATGGGTCTCTTCCTCCGCGGAAAGCGTCCCGGGGACACCATTTCCCCGGTCGATCGGCGAGAACGCCTCCCAGTCAGACCCTCGGGCGCGGTGCGTGGGGCCGCATTTCGGGAATCGGCCGTACTGGTGAGAAGACACGCCGAAGGGCGTCCGCGCAGGTCGATATTGCCGCAGGTCACGGACCGTCAGAAATTTCCTGCGGGCCCGAACTCGGATGGCGCACGCCGCCGGTGCGGGCCACCCGTTCGCTCCCGCCCTTTCGCACGCGGGGCGCGCTGCGCATAGCGTTTTTCGTACGCGCAATGGACGTGGCCGCACAAGTCGCGTCGAGAGGGGATAGAGCATGTCTTCGTCCCAGCCGTCGGAAGAGTTCGAAGAGGAGGAGAGGCAGCGCAGACGGGCGCCGTGGGGCGTCATGGCGCTTGTGCTGCTGACCGGGCTCGCACTGATCCGCAATGGCTCCGGAGAGTTCGACGTGGGCCCGCCGCAGCCCGCGTCGGCCGCGGCCGCGGACCGGGCCCCCACCAGGAAGGGCGCCCCCGCGCCGCTGGCGTTCTCGCCCGCGGACCGCATCCGCATCGAGCCGATCCGGGTGGACGCCCCCGTGATCGCGGTCGGCCTCGACTCGGAGGGCTGGGTGGACGCGCCGCCGCCGGACGACTCCAATCTCGCGGGCTGGTTCACGGGCGCGGTGTCGCCCGGCGAGCGGGGCACGTCGGTCGTCGTCGGCCATGTGGACAATCAGCAGGGGCCCGCCGTCTTCTACGGCCTCGGCTCGCTCGAGAAGAAGCAGCGCATCGAGATCGAACGCAAGGACCGGCGCACCGCGGTCTTCGAGATCTACGGCATCGAGGTGTTCGCGAAGAACAAATTCCCCGGCGACCGGGTGTACAGGAACGGCGCGACTCCGGAACTGCGGGTCATCACGTGCGGTGGCGGCTTCTCCAAGCAGAACGGCTACGACGGGAACGTGGTCGTGTTCGCCCGTCTCGTGGACGTGCGCTGAGGCGTTCCCCGAGGCGGCTCCCGGTGCGGCGCGCGGCGGCGTTCTCGCGCGCCGCGCGCCCGCTGTCACGGGCGCTACACCCGGTACCGGCTCGGCACCGTGAGCCGGTAGCCCTCGTCGAGGAGCTCTGGCAGATAGCGGCGCAGCGCCCGTACGCTCTGCGAGCGGTTGCCGCCCGCGTCGTGCGAGAGCACCACGACTCCGGGCCCCGCGCCCCGGAGCACCCGCCGCACGATGGTGCCGGTGCCGGGTGAGCGCCAGTCCAGGGTGTCCACGGTCCAGGCGAGCGGTTCCATGCCGAGGTCCGCGCCGATCTCGAAGGCCGCGCGGTTCCAGGCGCCGTACGGGGCACGGAACCACACCGGCGGCGTGCCCGCCACGGCCTCGACGACCTCGCAGGTGCGCTCCATCTGGCGGCGGATCCCGGCGCGGGTGAGGCGGGTCAGCAGCGGGTGGCTCCAGGTGTGGTTGCCGATCACATGTCCGTCGGCGGCCATCTCGCGCAGCAGGTCGGGGTGGGACGCCGCCATCTCGCCGCACACGAAGAACATCGCGCGGGTGTCGTGGCGCCGCAGGATCCGCAGGATGTCCTTGGTGTACCGCGGGTCGGGGCCGTCGTCGAAGCTCAGGACCATGGAGCGGACGCGGCCCGGGACGCGCAGGATCGGCGCCCTGCGCACCGGCGGGCGGGCCGGGGCGCCGCGGTGGGGGCCGTACCCCGCCATGGGCTGCAACCGGTAGGGGGCGCGCCCGGGGGCCTTCGGCGCGCCGCCCGCCTGCGGTCCGGCCGCGGATCCGGTGCCGGACTCGGCGCCGGTGCCCGCGGGGGCGCGCGGGCCGGGGGGCTCCGCGGTGTCCGCGGTCAGGAACCGGGCCGTGGTGGCGACGCCGAGCACGGCTGCCCAGCCGAGCAGGGCCCGGCGTCCCGGAGGCATCTGATCGTTTTTCATGAATAATCCGTGGCACGGCCGAGGCCCGCGGCGTCCTCGCGACACCGGCGCGGCAGGCGATTGCACCCGATGGGACCAGCGGTCCGCGGAGGGGCGCCCCGCCCCCGGGGCCTGCGATGTGCGCCCCCCGGGCCTTGTGGAGGGTGGGGGCTGGGCTAGCCTCGGGGGGTGACGGAAGACGCCCCTCAACAGTCCCACCAGTTCGAACGCGGCACCGACGGTCCGAAAGTGATCGTCGCCGGGGTCGACGGCTCGGACTCGTCGCTGCGTGCCGCGGCCTACGCCGGTGGCCTGGCCAGACGACAGCGCGCGCTGCTCGCCGTCGTCTACGTCCAGCCGGTGGTGGCCGCGGGCGCCGCCCTCGGCGCGCCGATCGCGGACACCACCGAGGAGATCGCGGAGAACCTGATCGCCGAGATCCGCGACGCGACCGAGCGCGTGAAGGGCATATTCGACGTGCGCTGGGAGTTCCACACCTTCCGCGGCGACCCCTACAACGGCCTGGTCACCGCCGCCGACGAACTCAAGGCGGACGCCGTCGTGGTCGGCGCGTCGGAGCAGGCGGGGCACCGCATCGTCGGCTCGGTGGCGGTGCGTCTGGTGAAGGCGGGCCGCTGGCCGGTCACCGTGGTGCCGTAGGACGGGCTCCTTCCCGGGCGCCGCAGAGCCGACCGGGCGAACCCCTTCGCCGGTGCCACCGTGCCCCCGCGCGTACTGCGTGGTGTCTTCCGTGCCGCGAGTCGCTGAGCCATCATGATCCGCCATCAGCCGACCGCCGTCAGCGAAGAGGTGAGGCTCATGGCCGGACCACGGACGGGGCAGGGAATCCTGCGCCGCAAGCCCATCGACCACATCGAGGACACCGAGGCGGGCGGCGGGCCCGCGCGGCTCACCCGCACCCTCGGCCTGTGGCAGCTCACCGCGATCGGCGTGGGCGGCATCATCGGCGCCGGGATCTTCACCCTCGCGGGCACCGTCGCGAACGAGAAGGCAGGGCCTGCCGTTCTTCTCTCGTTCCTGATCGCGGGCGTGGCGAGCGCCGCCGCCGCGTTCTCGTACGCGGAGTTCGCCGGTCTGATCCCGAAGGCGGGTTCGGCGTACACCTACGGCTACGCGGTGCTCGGTGAGATCGCGGGCTGGTTGATCGGCTGGGACCTGCTCCTGGAGTACACGGCGATCGTGGCGGTGGTCGCGATCGGCATCTCCGGGTACTTCAACTTCCTCCTGAACGAGATGGGCACGGAGCTGCCGGCGTGGATGCTGGGCGCGCCGGGCACCGGCGACGGCCACAGGGTGGACCTGTTCGCGGCGGTCCTGTGCCTGTTCATCGCCTATCTGCTGACCCTCGGCATCAAGAACGCGGTGCGTTTCGAGATGGTCGTCGTGATCCTGAAGGTCCTGGTGGTGCTGCTCGTCATCGGCGTCGGCTTCTTCCACGTCAGGACGGGCAACTACGAGCCGTTCTTCCCGTTCGGGCTCAGCGGCGCCTTCACGGGGGCGGCCACCGTGTTCTTCGCGGTGTTCGGGTACGACGCCATGTCGACCGCGGCCGAGGAGTCCAAGGACGCCCAGCGGCACATGCCGAAGGCGATCATGTACTCGCTGGCCGTCTCCATGGTTCTGTACGTGCTCGCGTGCCTGGTCCTGACGGGCATGCAGGACTACAAGGACATCGACCCCGAGAGCGGCTTCTCCTCGGCGTTCAAGGCGGCGGGCCTCGGCGGGCTCGCCGACGTCATCGCGGTCGGCGCGATCATCGGCATCCTCACGGTGATGTTCACGTTCATGCTGGGCTGCACGCGCGTGTGGTTCGCGATGAGCCGCGACGGACTGCTGCCGAAGTGGTTCGCGAAGACGCACCCCACGCGGCACGTGCCGACGCGCGTGACGTGGATCGTCGGGTTCGCGTCGGCCGCGATCGCCGGCTTCCTGCCGATCGGTGAGGCGGCCGAGCTCACCAACATCGGCATCCTGCTCGCGTTCGTCGTGGTGTGCGTGGCGGTGATCGTGCTGCGCTACAAGCGGCCCGACCTGCCGCGTACGTTCCGCTGCCCCGGCATGCCGGTGGTGCCCGCGCTCGGGGTCGTCTTCTCCCTCTGGCTCATCACGTTCCTGGAGTGGCAGACCTGGGTGCGGTTCGGGGTGTGGTTCGCCCTCGGCCTCGTCGTGTACTTCGCGTACTCCTACCGCAGGTCGGAGATGGCGAAGGCGGAGCGGCGACCCGGCTCCTAGGCGGGCGCCCGCCGCATTCCGCCACCGGGCCGTCCCCGTCCCGGTGGCGGATGGTCACTGCCCCATCGTCAGGCCGTCCTTGCCCGCGCCCCGGCTCAGGACGACGCCCCGGATGCGGTCGCGCAGTCCACCGACGTCCCGGCCGCGGTCGAGGGCGGCGTTGAGGTTGACGACGCGGCCCGCGTCCGTGTCGAACCAGAACGGCACGAACTCCGCCTTCGCCACCTTCCAGCGGCCACCGGGCTTCTCGGGGGCGGCGAAGGTGAAGCGGCCCGCGGTGCCCTGGTTGCCGCGCGGGTCCGCCGCGCCCGCGTGGTTGATCATGGCACCGGCGATCTGGTCGCCCATGCCGTAGACGACCCAGGTCCCGTTGACCTTCTCGTAGGCCTGCGGGACGTGCGCGTGGGTGCCGATGATGAGGTCGACGTCCGGTCGGCCCGCGGTGCGCGCGGCGGTCAGCCGCCTGCCCAGGTCCAGCTGCTGCCGGTCGGGGGCGTCCTGCCACTCGGTGCCCCAGTGCAGGGACACGACCACCACGTCGGCGCCCGCCCTCCTCGCCGCGCGGGCGTCGGAGAGGACGCGGTCCCTGTCGATGAGGTTCACCGACCAGGGCTTGCCCTGGGGGAGCGGGATGTCGTTGGTGCCGTAGGTGTAGGCGAGCTGGGCGACCTTGGCGCCGCCCGCGCGCAGCCAGGCCGGGGAGCGGCCCTCGGTGGCCGTGCGCCCGGAGCCCGCGTGTGCGACGCCCGCCCGGTCCAGGGCGGCCAGGGTGCGGTGGATGCCGTCCGCGCCGTCGTCGAGCGTGTGGTTGGAGGCCGTGGAGCACGAGTCGTAGCCCGTGGTCCGCAGCGCCCGGGCCACGTGCGGCGGCGACTTGAAGGCCGGATAGCCGGTGTAGTCGCCGGGCGGCCCGTACACCGTCTCCATGTGACAGATCGCCAGGTCCGCGTCGGCGACCACGGACCTGGCGCCCGCCAGCATGGGCGCGAAGTCGTAGCCGTCGCCGCCCGCGTCGGCGTGCGCCTGCCGGATGATCGAGGCGTGCGGCAGCACGTCGCCGGAGGCCACGAGCGTGAAGGCGCGGGCGTCGTTCGCGCCGCCCGCCGCGGACGGCGCGGACGCCGGATGCCGGGCGGCGGACGCCCGCTCGTGCTCCTTGTCCCGCTCGGACGGCTGCTGCGCGGTGCAGCCTGCGGTGGCGCCGACCAGTGCGGCGGTGAGGACGGCGAGGGCCCGGTGCGCGCGCCGGGTGCCCCGGGTGCGGCGAGTGCGGCGGGCGGGCCGTGCGGGGCGGGTGCGCTGTGTCATCGACCGGACTTCCGTATGGGGAGATTTTCGTTAAAAACGATCCACATACGAATACAAGGGTGAGTCAAGGAGCAATGGCCTGCAATTCACCGAAATAGCGTCAAACTCTTCACCCGGTGAGCCGAAGAACACAGCCGCCGCGACCTGCGGTGAAACCGTAGGCCGGGTCAAGGCTCGGTAAAGCGCCTTGCTCGGTACCCCTGTTGGGTAATCGGCTGTCCTCATCCGTGTTCCGGGGTGGGGGGCCATGAGCCGGTGACGCGTACACACGGAGCACAGGAAGGCGGAGCGTGATGCTGCACGAGAGCACGGACGGCGCCCAGGGCCCCGACGGGGACGAGCTGACGGTCCCGATGGCGTGGCTGTACGCCGAGTACATCGCGGACGAGTTGCTGCGCACCGGCGACCTGATGCCGCCCACGTCGTTCGAGTACCGGGCCGGGCGCGACGCCCTCGCGCTCACCATCTTCCTGTCGGACACGCGCGGGGAGCTGTCCGGCATCCGCGTGGTCTCGCAGCTGGAGACCTGGCTCTCCCTGACGGCCCACGACCAGCCGTGGCAGGAGTGGGTGCGCGAGCGCATGGACGGCCTCGGCGCCGACGTCGCGGCGGCGGGCGGTCCCGCGCCCGATCTCGTGCTCGCCGAGGCGGCCTGGCGCTGGCTGGAGGAGACCGAACTGCTCGCCCCGGACCTGGACGCCGTCCCTGGGGACCCGGACCCGTACGCCGGGTACGGGGACGACGACGAGGACCACGTGCCGAAGGTGTGGACGGCCGCGTGGCAGCTGGGCCTTCCGCTCGGGCATCTGGCCATCCAGCTGTTCTGACCACGGGCCGCTGCCTGACCGGGGTTTCTTACTCGCGGGGGCCTACTTGAGGAAGCGGGACGTCCGGCGGTCGGCCAGGGGCTTGCCGCCGGTCTGGCAGGTGGGGCAGTACTGGAGCGACGAGTCGGCGAAGGACACCTCGCGGACGGTGTCGCCGCACACCGGGCAGGGCTCCCCCGTGCGCCCGTGCACACGGAGGCCGGACTTCTTCTCCGACTTCAGACGGGCCGCGGCGACGCCCCGCGACCGCTCGACGGCCTCCTCCAGGGTCGAGCGCAGCGCCGCGTACAGATGCTCCGTCTCCTGCGCGGAGAGACTCCCGGCGAGCTTGTACGGCGACATGCGGGCCGCGTGCAGGATCTCGTCGCTGTAGGCGTTGCCGATGCCGGCGATCAGGCTCTGGTCGCGCAGCGCGCCCTTGACGCGGCGCCGCTCCCCCCGCAGCAGCTCCGCGAACCTCTCCGGCGTGAAGTCCGCGGCCAGCGGGTCGGGGCCCAGGCGGGCGATGCCGGGGACGGTGGCGGGGTCCTCGGTGACGTACACGGCGAGCCGCTTCTGGGTGCCCGCCTCCGTGAGGTCGAAGCCCGCCCCGGTCTCCAGGGCCACGCGCAGCGCCAGCGGGCCCTTGCCCGGCCGGGGGACGCCGCCCGGCAGCGGGTCCTTCCAGTGCAGCCAGCCCGCGCGGGCGAGATGCGTGACGAGCCGGGGTCCGCCGGTGTCGACGGCGAGGAACTTGCCGTACCGGGCGACGCCCGTGACGGTTCTCCCTTCGAGCGCGGTCACCGGCGGGTCGTACGTCTTCAGGACGCTGATCGCGACCGGCAGGACCCGTACGATCTCGTGCCCGGTCAGCTCCTCGTCGAGGAAGTCCCGCAGGGCCTGTACCTCCGGCAGTTCCGGCATGCCTCGTTCACCCTCCGTCCGTCGCGCCGCGCGCGGGCACCACGAACTCGCACCACACGCACTTGCCGCCGCCCCGCGAGTCCACCCCCCACACGTCCGCGAGCCGGTCCACGAGCAGCAGTCCGCGCCCGGACACCCCGTCGTCGGAGGCCTCGCGGAGGCGGGGCAGCGCGCTGGAGGAGTCGTCGACGTCGACGCGCAGCCGCCGGTCGGCGGCGGACACCACGCGCAGGGTGACGATCGCGGGCCCGTCGGTGTGCATGAGGGCGTTCGTGATCAGCTCGTCGGCGGCCAGCTCGATCTCGTCGGCGCGGTCGCGGGCGCCCCAGGCGCGTACGGCGGCCCTGATCATGTGCCGTGCCTCGGCGAGTGCCTCGGGGTCGTTCGGGGCGACGTGCTGCTGGAGCCTGCCGCCGGAGCGTGGCGCGTCCGCGGTGCGGCGGCGCAGCAGGAGCAGTGCCGCGTCGTCGTCGCCGCGGCGGTCGTCGACCCGGCCGCACAGCCGGTCGGCCAGCTCCTCGAGGTCGTGCGGGCCGACGGCGACGAGCTCGGCGAGGGCCTGGGTGCCGTCGTCGAGGTCCTCGCCGGGCTCCTCCACGAGGCCGTCGGTGTACAGCAACAGGGTCTGGCCGGGGTCGAGTTCGACGGTGGCCGCGGGATAGTCGAGCCGCCCGAACTCGGCGGAGAGGCCGAGCGGCAGGCCGCCCTCGACGGGCACGCGGCGGCAGGTGCCGTCGGTGAGCCGCAGCAGCGGGTCGATGTGCCCGGCGCGCACCAGCTGCACCACACCGGTGCTGAGGTCGGTCTCGGCGTACAGGCAGGTCGCGAAGCGGTCGGTGTCCAGCTCGTGCAGGAAGCCGGAGGCGCGGGCCATCACGGTGGCGGGGGTGTGGCCCTCGGCGGCGTAGGCGCGCAGCACGATGCGCAGCTGGCCCATGACGGCCGCGGCGTGCGTGTCGTGGCCCTGGACGTCACCGATGACGGCGCCGACCCGGCCGCCGGGCAGCGGGATCACGTCGTACCAGTCGCCGCCGATGTCGCGGCCGAGTGCCGCGCTGCGGTAGCGCACGGCGATGTCGGCGCCGGGCACGCCGGGGATGGTGCGGGGCAGCATCGCCTGCTGGAGGCCCTGGGCGAGGTCCTTCTCCTGCTCGTACAGCATGGCTCGCTGGAGGCTCTGCGCGATGCTGCTGCCGAGCGCCACGAGGACGGTGCGCTCCTCCTGCGTGAAGCCGGTGCGGTCCTGGTAGAGCAGGCCGAGCACGGCGAGCGGCTTGGCCTGGGCGATCAGCGGCAGATAGGCGGCGGAGGTGATGCCCAGGTGCGCGATGTGCGGCCACAGCTTCGGGTAGGAGGAGGCGAAGTCCTGCGGTGTCTCGATGTAGCGCGGTGCCAGCGTGCGCACGGCCTCGCTCATGGGGTACTGCTCGTCGACGCGGGTGAGCCGGGTGCCGGGTACGTAGCCCTCCGGCGGCCCCTCCGCGACCAGGCGGATCCTGCCCGCCTCGACCAGACCCATGACCAGGTGCGACGCCCCCAGGTGCGCGAGGCCCCTGGCGTCGTTCAGGACGTCGATGACGTCGGCGACGGTGCGGGCGTGCGCCAGGGCCGCGGTGGTGCCCTGCACGACGCTGGTGCGGCGGCGCCGGTCCGCCTCCTCCTCGACGCGTTCGCGGTGCGCCGTGCTGTCGCTCAGCTCGCGGGTGGCGTCACGGATGACCCCCACGATGCGCCGCGGCCGCTCGGAGCCGTCGTGCAGGACGTGGCCCTGGGTGTGCCGCCAGTGCATGCTGCCGTCGCGCAGCCGTACCCGGAAGTACGCGCCGTAGCCGACGTCGCCGCTCTTGATGGCCTGGGACACCTGGACGTCCAGGCGGTGGGCCTCGCCCGGCGGCACCCGCACGGCGAGGCACTGCGGCCGGTTGTCGAACTCCTCGCGCCGCATGTCGAAGAGGGCGAGCCCGGCCTCGTCCAGGAGCAGCACATTGGACCCGAGGTCCCACTCGAAGCTGCCCATTCCCAGGCCGGGGCCGTAGGACTCCAGGAAACAGCAGGTGGGGCCCGAGTGAGCGGATGCACAGCCGCCGCAGCGCCGCAGCGCCGCCTCGACACCTCCCGTGCCCGCGTCCATGCGCCAACGCTAGGCGCACCCTCGGTCGGCCGCATGTGGACGGCGGACCGGCGGGCGGGCGCACCACCCGGTGCTCCCGGTCCACTGGTCGCGCCCGTCCGTGACGCGCTTCCTTCGCTCTCCTGCCCACAATGGAGCAGTGGATGGTTCACGGCGGACTCCTACTGGCTCAGCCGTCTCGTCCTCCAGCGGATGCTGGCCGCGCTGTACCTGGTGGCCTTCCTGGGCGCGGCGCTTCAGTTCCGCGCGCTCATCGGCGAGCGGGGCATGCTGCCGGTGCCGCGGTTCGTCGCGCACATGCCCTTCCGCCGGGCCCCCGGCCTCTTCCACCTGCACTACTCGGACCGGTTCTTCGCGCTCTGCGCCTGGGCGGGCTGCGCGGTCGCGGTGGCGCTGCTCGCGGGCGCCGACGGGCTGCTTCCGCTGTGGGGCGCGATGCTGCTGTGGTTCGTGCCGTGGGTGCTGTACCTGTCGATCGTGAACGTGGGGCAGGTCTGGTACGGCTTCGGCTGGGAGTCGCTGCTGCTCGAGGTCGGCTTCCTCGCCGTGTTCCTCGCGGGTGACGACGTGGCGCCGCCGGTGCTCGTGCTGTTCCTGCTGCGCTGGGTGCTCTTCCGGGTGGAGTTCGGCGCCGGGCTGATCAAGCTGCGGGGCGACGCGTGCTGGCGCGAGCTGACCTGTCTGTACTTCCACCACGAGACACAGCCCATGCCGGGGCCGCTGAGCTGGTTCTTCCACCGGCTGCCGCGGCCGCTGCACCGCGTCGAGGCGGCCGCCAACCACGTCACCCAGCTCGTCGTGCCCTTCCTGCTGTTCACTCCGCAGCCGGTCGCGACGGGCGCGGCCCTGCTGATGATCGCCACCCAGCTGTGGCTGGTGCTCTCCGGCAACTTCGCGTGGCTGAACTGGCTGACGATCGTGCTGGCCGTCGGCGCCGTCGACTTCACCCGCCTGTTCGGCGGCGCGGCGGCCCCGCCCGCGGACCTCGCCGCCCCGCCGCTGTGGTACGAGGTCCTCGTCGTCGCCGCGGCCGCGGCCCTCGTCGGCCTCAGCTACCGCCCGGCCCGCAACCTGTTCTCGCGGCGGCAGCTCATGAACGTCTCCTTCGACCCGCTGCGCCTGGTCAACTCCTACGGCGCGTTCGGCAGCGTCAGCCGCACCCGGCGGGAAGTCGTGATCGAGGGCACGGCGGACGCGGTGCCGCGGGCGGACTCCGTGTGGCGGGAGTACGAGTTCAAGGGCAAGCCCGGGGACGTACGGCGGCGACCACGCCAGTTCGCACCCCATCACCTGCGCCTCGACTGGATGATGTGGTTCGCCGCCCTCTCCCCCGCGTACGCCCGCCCCTGGTTCGGCCCGTTCCTGGAGCGGCTCCTGGACGGGGACCGGGACACGGTCCGGCTCCTGCACCGGGTGCCGTTCCCGGCCGCCGCCCCGCCCGCGTACGTACGGGCCGTGCTCTACCGCTACGAGTTCGCGACGTGGCGGGAGCTGCGGGCTGAGGGGGTGTGGTGGCGGCGGACGTATGTGCGGGAGTTCTGGCCACCGACACGGCTCTCGTCGCCGCGCGAACCGGGACCGTGATCGCATTCTGCGGCGCGTCGCTGTTCCGGTCAGCGGAACAACCGTTGTCCGCCGCCGTCCGGCCCCGGCACAGTCGACGGGCCCGCGCCTCTGTCCGCGCGGGCGGTTCCACGACCGAGGGGGCACACCATGAAGGCGTCACGGACACGGACACCACGCACGGCCGCTTCGCTGAGTCGCCGTCGGGTGCTCGGCCTGGGCGCGGCGGCGGTCGCTGCGGCGGGGGTGCCGGGGCTCGCCGCCCCGGAGGCGTACGGCCTCGCGCCCGCGAGAGGCCGCGCGAGCGACGGCAGCACGTACATGGCCTGGCGCGGCCTCGGCGGCGACCAGCGGGTCTGGTGGAACGGCGTGCGCAACGACGGCGGCTGGACCGGCCCGCAACCGGTGCCGGGCGCTCTCAGCAGCGGCGGCGTCGCCCTGGCCGGGCCTTCCGGCGGGGCCCTGCACATGGCGTGGAAGGGTGTGGAGGGCGACGAGCGGATCTTCTGGAACCGGCTCGACGGCACGACCTGGACCGGGCCGGAGCCGGTGCCCGGCGCCTTCACCAAGGTCGGCCCGGCACTCGCTCCGTACGCGGGTGTCCTCATGGCGTGGCGGGGGCTCGGCGGGGACCAGCGCATCTGGTGGAACAGCCGGTTCGGGCGCTGGACGGCACCGCAGATCGTTCCCGGCGCCCTCACCGGTTTCGGTCCCGCCCTCGGCGTCGACCACATCGGCACCTACGGGGTGGCGCGCATGGCGTGGCGGGGCGCCGACGGGGACGAGCGGATCTGGTGGAGCACCTACCGGGGCGGCGACAGCGGCACCAACGACTGGACCGGCCCGCAACCGGTGCCGGGCGCCCTGAGCAGCGCGGGGGTGGCCCTGACCGGGGTGCCCGGTGGCGGCATGCACATGGCATGGAAGGGCGCCGGGGGTGACGAGCGGGTCTGGTGGAGCCGCCTCTACGCGGGCTCGACGGCCTGGACGGCTCCCCAGCCCGTGCCGGGTGCCTTCAGCAGCGTCGGCCCGGCGCTCGCGGTGCACTCCGGCTCGGTCTACATGACGTGGAAGGGCGTGGGCGGGGACGAGCGGATCTGGTGGAGCAGGTTCCCCGCCACCACGTGGACGCCTCCGCAGCCGGTCGACGGCGCCCTCACCGCGTTCCGCCCGGCGCTGGCGACCATAGGCAACTGAGGCGGGGCCAGGTCCGGGCCTGCGCCCGGACCTGGCGGTCCGTCTCCATGGCCTCAGTCGACGTCGACGTCGTCGAACAGCTCCAGCATCCTTGTCAGTACATGGACGCAAGCCGTCACGTCGGCGTCGGTGAGGTGGCCGCCGACCTGGCGCAGGAGTATCTGCTCGCGGTCCACGACGGCGGTGACGGCCGCGGTGCCCGCCGCGGTGAGGCGGATCAGGGACGACCGTTGGTGGGCCGGGTTGGGGATGCTCTCGACCAGGCCGTGGGAGGCCGCGTCGTTCACCATGCGCTGGACGAACTGGCGGCTCAGGGACTGTGCGCGGCCCAGTTGCGGGACGGTCATGGGGCCGTGCTCGCGCAGCAGGACCATGACGGCACGGGTGCCCACGGAGAGGCCGTCGAGCGGCGCGGCCAGCTCCACCTTGCGGTGCACGCGCCGGTACAGGGGGCCCACCAGGTCGAAGACCTCGGTGAGGCGGGCGGCGAGGTCATCGGGGGCGAGCGGTTCCGCGGCGTCGGTCACGGCGCCAGTATGACACCGTAGGTGTCAAGCGTCCTGTCAACATGACACCTTGGTTGTCAAAGTTGGGGGGAGGTGACACCTTGGTTGTCATGATGGATACCCACACCCCCGACGTGCTCTTCCTCGACACCGCCGACGGCCCGCTCGCCTATCGCGACACCGGCTGGGGCGCCCCGCTCGTCCTGCTGCACGGCGGCTTCGTGGACCACCGCATGTGGGACGACCAGATCGCGCGCTTCTCCCGGACCTTCCGCGTCATCGCCCCCGACGCCCGCGGCCACGGCCGGTCCGCTAACGCGAGCGTGCCGTTCCGCCAGACCGACGACCTGGCCGCGCTCCTGCGCCACCTGGACGTCGGCCCGGCCGTCCTCGTCGGGCTCTCGATGGGCGCGGGCATCGCGGTGGACACCGCCATCGAACACCCTGATCTCGTCCGGGCCCTCGTGGTCAGCGGCGCCGGGACCAGCGAACCCGAGTACGACGACCCGTGGGTGAAGGCCATCCGGGCGGAGTGGGCACGGGCGGCGGCCACCGGTGACGCGGCGGCGTTCGCCGCGGCGCACCTGCTGTTCGTGCCGGGGCCGCACCGCACCCTCGACGACGTGGAGCCGAGCGTGGTCCAACGGGTGCGCGACATGGTCACGCACACGTTGAGCAAGCACACGGGCGCGGAGCCGCCGAAGATCGTGCCGGTCACCGACACCTGGGCCCGCGCCGCGGAACTCGACGTACCCGTGCTGGCCCTGAGCGGCGCCGTCGACTCCGCGGACTGCCTGGCCATGGCCGAGCGCCTCGCCTCCTCCGTGGCGGACGGCCGGACGGTCACCCTCGAGGACTGCGCGCACTACCCCAACATGGAGCGCCCCGACGCCTTCAACGACGCGCTCCAGACGTTCCTGGACCAGCTGGCCGCAGACGCGGTCGCCATGTACGGCAGGTGAGGGCACCGCGCGCGACCGGGTCCGGTGCGGCGGGCACGGAAGGGGCGCACGGAAGTGGCCGCCCTCCGTACCCGCCGCGGACGGACCCGCTCAGGCTCGCGCCACCCGCAGCGTCACCAGCTCGAACGGCCGCAGCGACACCGTGAGGACGGCACCGTCCCGCTCCGGGGCCACCGCCCCGTCGAGCGGCCGCTCCAGAAGGTCCGTCACGGCGACGGACCCGGCCTCGAAGCCGAGGGTGAGCGTCGTCCTGGCGCGCCCGCCGTGCGCCTCGTGGAAGCGGACCACCACGTCCCCGCTGCCGTCGTCGGCGAGCTTGACGGCCGTCACGACCACGGCGTCGTCGGCGACGGCGACCAGTGGGGCCACCGCGTCCGCGGCACCCGTGACACGGCGTTCCGGCAGGTTGATGCGGTACCCCTCACGCACGGCGTCGACGATGCCCGCCCCCGGCACCAGGGCGTGCCGGAACCGGTGCACCCCCTGGTCGGTCTCGGGGTCGGGGAACCGCGGCGCCCGCAGCAGCGACACGCGCACCGTCGTGGTCGTACCGGCGTCGGCGTCCCGCACGGCACGGGTCACGTCGTGCCCGTACGTCGAGTCGTTGACGAGGGCGACACCCCAGCCGGGCTCCTCGATGTGCAGGAAGCGGTGGTTGCACGCCTCGAACTTGGCCGCCTCCCAGCTGGTGTTGGTGTGCGTGGGCCGGTGGAAGTGGCCGAACTGGGTCTCCGAGGCGTACCGCTCGGCGTGCACGTCGAGGGCGAAGGCCAGCTTGAGGAACTTCTCGGTCTCGTGCCAGTCGACCTCCGTGTCGATGTCGAGGCGCCGCTCGCCCGGCGCGAGGGTCAGGACCTGCGTCAGCCGGGAGGACCCGAACCGCCGCACGACGCGCACGGAGGCCCCGTCGCACGGGACGACCTCCACCACGTCCGTCAGGTCGGTCACGGAGTGGCGGTAGAACTCGTCGACGTCCCAGGCGTCCCACATGTTGGGGAAATCGGCGTGCAGCTGGGGCAGGTTGGCGGCGGCACCGGGGGCGACGGTCTCGCGTCCCGCGGCGATGTCGTACGCGGAGACCACGAGGCCACGGGTGTCGATCTCCACCCGCAGCAGGCCGTTGTCGAGGAGGTAGCCACCGTCGGCGCGCGCGGCGATCGCCGACTCGCCGACCGCCACCGGCAGCGCGGCACCACCCGCGGGCACGCCCTCGCGGGTGTGCGGCGCGGAGTTGAAGACCAGGGTGCTCGCGCCGTCACCCGCCAGGGCCCGCTGGGCCGCGGTGATGATCGCGTCGAGTTCGGCCGCCACCGCCGCGTAGGTGGCGCGGGCCTCGCGGTGCACCCAGGCGATCGACGAGCCGGGCAGGATGTCGTGGAACTGGTGCAGCAGCACCGTCTTCCAGATCCGGTCGAGGTCCTCGTACGGGTAGGGGAATCCGGCCCGGACGGCGGCCGTCGCGGCCCACAGCTCGGCCTCCCTGAGCAGGTGCTCGCTGCGGCGGTTGCCCTGCTTGGTGCCGGCCTGGCTGGTGAGGGTGGCGCGGTGCAGCTCCAGATAGAGCTCGCCGACCCATACCGGCGCGTTCGGGTACTCCGCCTCGGCCTTCTCGAAGAACGCGGCCGGGGTCTCCCACCGCACGCTCGCCGAGCCCTCGAGGTCGCGCATCCGGGCGGCCTTGGCGATCATCTCGCGGGTCGTGCCGCCACCCCCGTCACCCCAGCCGGTCGGCGCGAGCGAGTGCCGTGCGACCCCCTTGTCCTTGAAGTTCCTGGCCGCGTGGGCGATCTCGCTGCCCTTCATGGAGCAGTTGTAGGTGTCGACGGGCGGGAAGTGCGTGAAGATCCGGGTGCCGTCGATGCCCTCCCACTGGAAGGTGTGGTGCGGGAACTTGTTGGTCTGCGACCACGAGATCTTCTGCGTGAGCAGCCACTTGGACCCCGCCGCCTTGATGATCTGCGGAAGCCCCGCCGCGAACCCGAAGGTGTCCGGCAGCCACGCCTCGTCGTTCTCGACGCCGAACTCCTGGAGGAAGAACCGCTTGCCGTGCACGAACTGCCGCGCCATGGCCTCGGAACCGGGCATGTTGGTGTCGGACTCGACCCACATGCCACCGGCGGGGACGAACCGCCCGTCCGCGACGGCCTTCTTCACCTTCGCCCACACCTCGGGCCGGTGCTCCTTGATCCACGCCCACTGCTGTGCCTGCGACATGGCGAACACGAAGTCCGGCTCGTCGTCGAGCAGCGCCGTCATGTTGGACGTCGTACGCGCCACCTTGCGCACCGTCTCGCGCAGCGGCCACAGCCAGGCGGAGTCGATGTGGGCGTGCCCCACGGCGCTGACGCGGTGCGCGGAGTCGTGCGCGGGCGCGGCGAGCACGCCTTCGAGCGCGGCGCGCGCGGCGGGCGCCGACCCGTTGACGTCCTGGAGGTCGACGGCGTCCAGGGCGCGGTCGACGGCCCGCAGGATCTCGTGCCGGCGGCCGGAGTCCTCGGGCAGCTCCTGCATCAGCTCGCCGAGCACCTCCAGGTCGACGACGAGCTGCCACACCGTCTCGTCGAAGACGGCGAGGTCCATGCGCTCCAGGCGGTACTGCGGTTCGCTGCCCGCCGTCTCCTTGTCGCCGAGCTGCGTCGGCAGGAACGGGTGGTAGTCCAGGATCACCGGGTTCGAGGCGGCCTCGATGTGCAGGCACACCTCCTCGCCGCCCTGCGCCGGGGCGGCGATCCGCACCCACTGGTTGCGCGGGTTCAGGCCCTTCACCGGGGTGCCGTCCGGGTGGTACACCAGGCCCTCGCACTGGAAGCCCGGCATGTTCTCGTCGAAGCCGAGGTCGAGGATCGCCTCGACCGTCCTGCCCGCCCACTCAGCCGGGACCGTGCCCGTGACCCGGAACCAGCTGGTGCCCCAGGGCGCGCCCCAGCGGGCGCCCACCTCGGTGGGCCCCGGCTTCGCGGCGATGCCCTCGGCCACCGGTACCGGTTCGCCCGGGGCGTTCCAGACGGCTACGTCCAGGGGGACGGAGGCGGGGTATACGGCGGGGCGGATGCGTTCGTCGAGGACGCGCTTGAGGCGGCCCTCGACCAGGCTGCGGTCGTCGTGCATGTGGGGTCTCCGTGTTGTGGGGTGCGGGGTGCGGGGTGCCGGGTGCGGTGGGTGGTGCGGTGCGGGTGGGTGGGGCCTCGCGGGGGCGCCCCAGTCCCGCCCCTTCACCGAAACCGGGGCTCCGCCCCAGACCCCGTTGTCGGCCTGCGGCCTCGTCCTCAATCGCCGGACGGGCTCAAGAACCCTCCCCGTGCGGCGAGGATTTCAGCCCGTCCGGCGTTTGGTTACGGGAAGGGGCGGGACTGGGGAGCCCCCGGCAGGGACCCTCAGCCGAGGACGTCGGACGGGCGGACCACCTCCCGGATGCCCCGGGCGGCAAGATGGGCGGCGTCCCCCACCCGCTCCGCGAGCACACACGCGGGCCGCACCCCCTCCCCGGCGAGCCGGGCGAACGCCTCGAACACCGCTCCCCCGGGAGCACACACGGACCGCCCCCCGAAGCCGGCACCCGCGTCGACGACGAGCGCGGTGGCCCGGACCGGCGGCGCGGGCCGGTCACGCCACTCCTTGGCGAGCCGCGCCAACGCCTCCCCCGCGGGCTTCACCCGCCCGTCGTTGGTCAACAGGCCGAGGCTGTACTCGAGTTCGGGGAAGTCGGCAAGGGAGCGGGACACATCGTGGGAGCACCACCACGTCACGCCCCACACGTCCGCGCAGTCGAGCGCCGCGTTCACGGTGGCCTCGGTGAAGTCCGCGGCGGCGGCGGGCGGTATGAGCGGCGCGGGTGCGCCGACCTCCTGGAGCCACACGGGCCGGTGCGGTGCGAGGGCCCACGCCTTGGACAGTTCGATCATGTACGCGGCGTGCTGCCCGGTGGCGACGCCGTCCTGCCCGTGCCGCTGGGCGGTGCCGTTGAACACCCAGGAGTGCACGGCCGTGACGGCGCCGGCGCGGGCGGCCTGGGCGGGTGTGAACGGCTGGTCGTCCTGGTACCAGGCGGCGTCGTACTCCGCGTGCAGGTGCAGCTTCCCGGGGGCGCCCTCCTCGCAGGCGGCGAGGACCGTGCGCAGCCAGGTGTCCGCCTGCTCGGGGGTGATGCGGTCGGGGTCGGGGTGCGGCCCGGCCGCGAACTGGTTGATCTCGTTGCCGATGGTCATGCCGATGAAGTTCGGCCGGTCGGCGAGCGCGGCGGCGAGGGTGCGCAGATAGGCGGCCTGCCCGGACACCACGTCGGGGTCGGTGAAGATGTTCCTGCGGTGCCAGGTCTGGGTCCAGGCGGGCAGGAAGTCGAAGCTGGACAGGTGGCCCTGGAGGCCGTCGACGTTCACGTCGAGTCCCCGCTCGGCGGCGGCGTCGGCGAGCGCGACGAGCTGCTCGACGGCCCGCGGTCTGATCAGGGTGCGGTTGGGCTGGAAGTACGGCCAGATGGGGAAGACCCGGACGTGGTCGAGGCCGAGGGCCGCGACGCCGTCGAGGTCACGGCGTACGGCGTCGATGTCGAAGTCCAGCCAGTGGTGGAACCATCCCTGGCTCGGGGTGTAGTTGGCGCCGAAGCGGGGCCGGGCGGCGGGGGCCGCGCCGGTCGTGTCGTCAGACGTCATGCGGATCCTGCTTCTGGGAGCTGGGAGCTGGGAGCTGGGTTCTCGGAGCTGGGGCGGTGCGGGCGGGCAGCGGCGGACGGCGCCTGTCAGCCCTTGACCGCGCCCTCGCCGACGCCGCGGAAGAAGTACCGTTGCAGGCAGGCGAAGAGCACGATCAGCGGCAGGACCGCGATCACGGTGCCCGCGGCGACGAGGCGTTCGTCGTTGGCGAAGGTGCCGTGGAGGTAGTTGAGGCCGATGGTGAGCGTGAACTTGTCGGGGTCGCTGAGCACGATCAGCGGCCACAGGAAGTCGTCCCAGGCGCCCATGAAGGCGAAGATCGCCACCACGGCGAGCGTGCCCTTCACCGCGGGCAGCGCGATGCGGAAGAACCGCTGCCACACATTGGCGCCGTCCACGAACGCGGCCTCCTCCACCTCGTAGGGCAGGTTGAGGAAGGCGTTGCGCATCAGGAGCACGTTGAGGGCCGAGACACAGCCGGGCAGGAGCACGCCCATCAGGGTGTTGTTCAGACCGAGGTCCCGCATCGTCGTGAACTGGGCGATGATGATGCCCTCGACGGGGACCAGCATGGCGAGGATGAACACCAGGGTGGCCGCCTTGCGGCCGCGGTAGCGCAGGCGGGCGAGGGCATAGCCGGCGAGCGCCGCGCCCACGCAGTTGGTGAAGACGTTGGCGGCGGCGACCTTGAGGGAGTTCAGGGCGTAGTCCCACACGGGGATGGTGTCGGCGACGCGTTCGTAGTTGTGCAGGGTCGGGTCGGAGGGCAGGAAGCTCGGCGGCGAGCTGAAGATGTTCTCGTGCGGCCCCTTCAGGGACGTCGAGAGCTGCCACAGGAACGGCCCGATCATCAGGGCGAGCACACCGAGCAGCAGGGCGTAGCGCAGGATCAGCTCCCACACGGGCATGCGCCGGCCGTTCTCGTCCCTGACCCGGCCGCGGCGACCGCGGGCGCCGGGGGCGGTGCGGTTCTCCTTCGACACGGGCGCCACCTGCGCCACCGGGGCCTCGGGGGCCGTCCTCGGTGCGGGCATCACGCGTCCTCCTTCCGGTCCGCGCGCAGCACCAGGAGCATCAGTGCGACGGTGACGACGAAGATGACCACGGAGATCGCGGAGGCGTAGCCGACGCGCCCGGTCAGGCCGGTGCCGGTGCGCTGCACGAGCATCACGAGGGTCGTGTCCTCGCCCGCGGGGCCGCCGGTCGGCCCCGCCATCAGATACACCTCGGAGAAGACCTTGAAGGCGGCCACCGAGGACAGCGCGGCGACGAGCACCATGGTGGAGCGGACCGCGGGGACGGTGACGGAGAGGAACCGGCGTACCGGTCCCGCGCCGTCCACGGCGGCCGCCTCGTGCAGTTCGCGGGGCACGTTCGCGAGCGCCGCGAGATAGATGATCATGTAGTAGCCGAGGCCCTTCCAGACCGTGACGGCCATGGCGGAGAACAGCAGCAGCCACTGGTCGCTGAGGAAGCCGACCTTGCCCGCGCCCACCGCCTCCAGGACGGCGTTCACCAGGCCGCGTTCGTCGAGCATCCACACCCAGATCAGACCGACCACGACGATGGAGGCGACCACCGGCGTGTAGAAGGCCGACCGGAAGAACGTGATGCCGGGGATCTGCTTCTGCACCAGGAGTGCGAGCAGCAGCGGAAGCACCACGAGGGCGGGCACCACCACGAGGACGTACAGCGTGCTGTTGCGCAGGCCGATCCAGAACATGTCGTCGTGCAGCAGCTCGCGGAAGTTCGCGAGGCCGACGTACTTGCCCTCGACCAGCTGCCGTTTGTCCGTGAAGGAGTTGATGACGGTGCTGACGAACGGATAGAGGATGAAGACGCCGACGATCGCGAGGCCGGGGGCGGCGAACAGCCAGGGGCTGGTGACCAGTTGGCGCCGGATGCGGCGCCGTGCGGGTCCCTTCCCGGGGGTGCCCGACGCGCCGTCGCGTCCCTGGCGCCTTCCCGCGGGGCCCGGCGCACCGGCACGGCGCCCGCGCCCCGGCGCGGGGGCGGCCCCCGGACCCGCGGTGGCCGCCGCGGCTGCTCCTTGACTCTTCATGGCGTACGTTCCCTGGTCCTGGGGTGGTTCAGCTGACTCGGCACCGGGTTCAGCTCTGCTTCAGCAGCCGGTCACAGCTCTTGACAGCGTTGTCAAGCGCTTCCTTGGGGCTCTGCTTGCCCTGGAGGGCCCGCGCGACGGCGTTGCGCAGCTCCACCTTCATCTGCTCGCTGAACAGCACGGGCGTGTAGTTCACGGCGGTCTTCAGGGACTTGGCGGCGGCGATCCGCACCCTGGTCTGGTCCGTGCCGTCCGTCCTGGTGAAGTACGGGTCGTCCAGGGAGCCCTTGGTGCTGGGGAAGATGGCGACCTTCTTGGCGAAGGACATCTGGCGCTGCGCGTCGGTGACGAAGTGGGCGAAGGCCACGGCGGCGGGGGTCTTCTTGGTGCGGGTGTTCACCATCACCCCCATCACGTACATGTTGTCCTTGCCGGTGCTGCTGATCTGCGGGGTGATGCCGATGTTCTCGTAGAGCCGGGGCGCGTCCTTCTTGAACTTCTCCAGGTCGAGCGCGCTGCCCGGGTTCATGGCGACGGCCTCGGTGAGGAACTTCTTGCCGGTCGACTCGGGCGTCGCGGTCAGCGCCTGGCCGTCCAGGGCCTTGGCGTCGTACAGCTTCTTGTACTTGGTGAGCAGCTCGACGCCCTTGGCGTCGTTGAAGGCGAAACCGGTGCCCTCCTTGTTCATCAGGGGGACGCCGTAGCGGCCGAAGTCCTCGATGGTGGGCACGTTGGCGAGCGTGGCGACCTTGCCGTCGCTCTTCTCGGCCAGCTTCTCGGCGTCGGCGAACAGCTGGTCGTAGGTCTTCGGCGGCTTCTCCGGGTCCAGACCGGCGTCCTTGAACAGGCGCTTGTTGTAGAACAGCGGCCCGGTGTTCAGGTACCAGGGGAAGGCGTACGTGCCCCCGAGGCCCGGCACCTGGTGGCTCTTCCAGGCGCCCGGAAGGTACTCCTTCTCGTACTTTCCCGCCGACTTGTCCAGATCGAGCGCGAGACCGGCCTTGGCGAGCGGGGCCACCAGGTCGGGCGAGACGTTCACGACGTCGGGCAGCGTGCCCGCGGCGGCGTCCGCGCTGATCTTGTCGGCGTAGCCCTCGCCGGGCTGGTCCACCCACTTGACCTCGGCGTCGGGGTACTTCTTCTCGAAGTCGTCGATCAGGCCCTCGAAGTACGACTTGAAGTTCGCCTTCAGGTTCCAGGTCTGGAAGGTGATGTCGCCCTCGACCTTGCCGGAGGCGTCCGCCGAGCCGGTGTCGTCGCCGCTGCCGCAGGCGCTCAGGCCGAGCATGACGGCGGCGAGGGCGGCGGCGGTGACCGCTGCGCGGGGGCTTCTCGATATCCGGGAACTCCGGGATTGACGCACGGTGAACGGCTCCTTTGCTCGGCCCGGCGTGGGCGGCGGCGATCACCGGCGGCAGTGTGGGCCGCGTCGGAATCGCACCGAGGCAGACCCTGCATGGAACGGAAGTGAAAAGTCAATGGATTGGGGACGATTTGCTGGTTCCGAACCTGTTCGCACTGCCGAACTAGCAGGTCAGAAGGGTGCGTTGAATCCCTTGCCAGGGAAGACTAAAGCGCTTTAGGCTGTGCTGGCTCAAGCGCATTAGTACGTACGAGGGCTCGTACGGGCTCGGGTACGAGAACGAGTACGGGCCCGGGTACAAGTGCGGGTACGAGTACGGGCCGGGTACGGGTACGACCAGTACGAGGTCGAGCACGGTGCGTGGCCGCGCAGGCGGTGGTCGGCAGGCGGCGGTCGGCCGTCGATGCGCGCACCGAGTCCACGCCCGCGCCGATTCCCCGCGCGCGGCGCGGCACACACCCTGCGCGTCGCCGCAGGCGGAGAGGGGCACAGGGTGCAAGGCAAGCGGTCACCGGCACGCCGGCCGACCATGAAGGACATCGCACGGCGCGCCGGGGTGTCCGAGAGCGCCGTCTCCTTCGCGCTCAACGACCGTCCCGGGGTGTCCGACATCACGCGTGACCGGGTGCGCAGGGTCGCCGAGCAGTTGGGCTGGCGGCCCAGCACGGCCGCGCGTGCCCTCTCGGGCGAGGGGGCGGCGACGGTCGGCCTGGTGGTGGCACGCCCTGCGGGGACGCTGGGCGTGGACTCGTTCTTCCTACAGTTGATCTCGGGCATCCAGGAGGTCCTGGCGGAGCGGCAACTGGGCCTGCTGTTCCAGGTGGTGGAGGACGTCGCCGCCGAGTGCGCGGTGTACCGGCGGTGGTGGGCCGAGCACCGGGTCGACGGTGTCCTCGTCGTGGACCCGCGCACCGACGACCCGCGGCCCGAGCTGCTCGCGGAGCTCGGGCTGCCCGCGGTCGTCACCGGGGGTGTGCCCGACCCCGAGCGGCCGCAGCGCCCCGGTCTGTCCACCGTGTGGGTCGACGACGCGGGTGCCATGGCGTCCGTGGTCGGGCATCTGCACGCCCTCGGTCATCGCCGGGTCGTGCACATCGCCGGGCTGCCCGGTCTCGCGCACACCGAGCGGCGCGTGCGGACGCTGCGGGCTGAGGCCGACCGGCGGGGGCTCACCGAGGTGCGCTCGGTGACCACGGACTACTCCGACGCGGAGGGCGCCGCGGTGACGCGGCGCGTCCTCGGGGCGGATGCTCCGCCGACGGCGCTCGTGTACGACAACGACGTGATGGCCGTGGCCGGGGTGGCCGCCGCGGCCTCCCTCGGCTTCGCCGTCCCGGACGACGTGTCCGTGGTGGCCTGGGAGGACTCGGCCCTGTGCCGCATGGTGCACCCGTGGCTCACCGCCCTCTCCCGTGACACGGTGTCCTTCGGGCGGACGGCGGCGCGGGAGCTTCTCGGTCTCCTCGACGACGGTCCCGCGGGTACGGTGCAGGTGCCGCTGCCGCGGCTGATCGAACGGGAGAGCACCCGTGCGGTGCGCACCGCCTAGGCCTGCGCCCCCGCCTTGACGCGACCCCGCGAGACCTCGCGGGTGCGTCTGCGGGTAATTCGTGGCCGAGCGCGCAGTTCCCCGCGCCCCTAACGGGGCACAGTCCAACGCCCCCTCAAGGGGCGCGGGGAACGGCGCGACCAGCCCACAACAACCCGCACACGCAACTGCCACAACACCCCGCAGACGCGACTGCGGCTATTCCGTGGCTGAGCGCGCAGTTCCCCGCGCCCCTGACGGGGCACACCCCAACACCCCCCCTCAAGGGGCGCGAGGAACTGCGCGACCAGCCCACAACACCCCGCAGACGCGACTGCGAGCACTTCGTGGCTGAGCGCGCAGTTCCCCGCGCCCCTGATGGGGCACACCTCAACGCCACCCACCATGGGGGGCCTGCGTGCGGGTCAGGAAGACCAGTTCTCTGCCGGGGCGGTCGGGGGCGTCCCGTACGGCGTCCAGGAGGTAGCCGGCGGCGGCCAGGTCGGACTCGACCTCGGCGCGTTCGCGGAACCGCAGGGTGGACTGCGAGGTCAGGACCCGGCCGTCCGCCGCGAACACATAGCTCCAGCGGAACGTCACCAGGGGGCCCTCGACCGCCACCAGGTCGACCCAGCTCTCGACCTCCCCGACCCCGGGCACCTCGGTCACGCCTTACGAGGCCGCGCGGTTCCACGACTCCCAGGCCCGCAGGGCCGGATCACGGGTCTCGAACACGAACCGCCCGCCCGGCCGCAGCGCCCCCCGCACGCCCCGCAGCGTCGCCCGCCAGGCCCCGGCACCGGTGATCTGCTGCGCGGCGTTGGCCGTCATCGTCACGAGGTCGACCCCGAGCGGGGGCAGACCCGCCCCGTCCCCGTGGATCCATCGCACCCGCTCGGCGCCCGGCTTGGCCCTCGCCACATCGAGGGAGGCGAGCGCCGGGTCGACGCCCACGACGTCGATGCCCCGCTCGGCGAGGAGCAGCGCGAACACCCCCGTACCGCACCCCAGATCGATGACCCGCCGCGCACCGAACTCCGTCACGATCCCCACATACGCGTCGAGGTCGCCGCGGTCGGGGTCCAGCACGTCGTAGAGCGCGGCGAGCCGCGGGTCCTGGAACATCTCGTCGGCCATGCGGGCGAAGGTATCCGCGCCCGGCGCGCCGGGGCCTCCGGTTTTCGGGGAGGCGCTGTCACGGCGGGGGCATGTGACCCAGGCGTACGACCTGACGGTTGTGGAAGAAGTCGTCCTGGCGCAGCACGGTGATGCTGCCGGAGGGCACCGGGAAGCTCACGGAGCCCACGGATTCCAGGGGCATCCCGATCCACGCCGTGACGACGAACGTCAGGGCGAAGCCGTGGGTGACGACGATCTGGTGCGCGCGGGGGCGGCGCAGCATGTCGTCCACCGCGGCGTGGACGCGGCGCGCGCACTGCCCCCGGGTCTCGGCGCCCCGCGGGCCCTCGTGGTGGTTCATCCGGTCGCCCTCGGCCGGCGGCGGGACGAAGCGCCGGTCGAGCCACTCCTGCGGCCTGCCCTCCGCGTCACCGTAGGACTTCTCGCGCAGCCGCCGGTCGAGGACCGGCCGCACACCGAACAGTTCGGCCACGGCGTGGGCCGTCTGCGCGGTGCGCCGCAGGTCCGAGGAGATGATCTCCACGTCCGCGCCGCCGGGGATGTCGGCGCGCAGGGCGCGGGCGATGGCGGCCGCGGACTGCCGCCCCGCGGGAGTCAGTTCGGAGTCGTGCCAGCCGCCGACCACCTTCTCGACGTGGTGGGTCGCCTCCGGGTGGGTGACGACGTGGAGGGTGCGCATCAGGACGTGCCTTCCTTCGCGGTGCGTGCGGTGCGTGCGGGGCGGGTGGGCGCGGAGCCGCCGGGTTCCGTGGCGGCCGGGGTGCGGCGGGCCCACAGCAGGGCGCCTGCGAGCAGGACGAGGCCGCCGAGGAGCCAGCGCGGCGCGCCCCCGGGGAGGTGGCCGACGACCATGCCCGTGCCCGCGCCGACCAGTTGCAGGGCGAGGGACTGCACCGACAGGGCGGTGGCGCGCCCCGCGCTGTCGACGCGGCGGTGCAGGAGTTCGTTCTCGCTGGGGCCCGCGGCGCCGAGTCCCACGTACACGAGCGCGTAGCCGAGGACGGCCAGGGCGAGCGGGGCCGGGCCCGCGGGGCCCGAGGGCACCGCGGCTGCCGCGGTGGCACCGAGCAGCAGCAGCCCGGCCGCCGCCGCGCCGAGGCCTGCGAGGACGGCCCGTTCGCTACCGCCCGCGACCCGGGCGAGGAGCGGCGCGAGGTGGCTGCCCGCCATCGAGCACAGGAACCCGGCGCAGGCGAGGCCCGCGAAGAGCACCGCCCCCGTCTCCGGTGCGCCGGTCAGGTCGACGGCCCGGCCGGGAGTCAGGACCTCCACGGTGACCAGGGCGCTCCCCGCGGCCGCGGCACTGAGCAGGACGCGCCGCACGAGGGCGTCCCGGCCGCCGAGGCGCACCCCGGCCATGACGGTGGCGGGGACGCCGCTGAGGACCCCGCGCAGGGTGGTGCGCGGCCGGGGCGGCTCGGGCAGCGCGGTGAGCACGTACACGAGGAAGACGATCTCGACCGCCACACCGAGCAGCGCGGGAGCGGAGAGCGGCAGCACGAGCCCGCCCGTGGCCTGCTCGATCCGGGCGCCGAGGTCGGGGCCGAGGCCGAGGAGCCAGGGCAGCGCGCCGCCGATGAGGACGCCGGCCGCGAGCGCCGCGCCGGTCGCGGCGGCGCCGCGGGCCAGGCCGGTGCGCAGCTCCGCGTCGGGCCCGGCGCTCGCGTGCACCGTGTCGACGTACCAGGCTTCGGCGGGGCCGCTGGACAGGGCGCGGCCCGCGCCCTTCAGGGCCATGCCGAGGGCGAGCACCCACACGGTGGTGCCGAGGGCGTGCAGGACGAGGGCGACGAGGTCGAGCAGACCGGCCGCGGCGAGTACCGAGCGCCGGCCGAGCACGTCGGACAGGCCGCCGGTGGGGAGTTCCAGGACGGCGGCGGTGAGGGAGTGCGCGGCGACGCAGCCCGCGACGGCCGCGAGGCCGAGGCCGCGTTCGGTGAGCAGCGCCACCATCGGGGCGATGGCCATCCCCAGCGGCAGCCAGAACAAGGCGCACACCACGGCGTAGCGCCGCCGCGCGGTACGCGGATCGAGGACGTCGCTCCGGCGTACGGGTCCGGCACCGCCCGCCTCAGTCATGGGTGTAACCCCGTACGCGTCTCGGCACGGAACGGTCCGCCACGTCGCCGTCATCGACCGGCCCGGCGTCCGGGCCGCCGTCGGTGTCACCCGGCGCCCCCGGCGGTTCCACCACCCCGGCTCCCCCGGCGCCCTCCGTCCCGCCCGTCCCCGTACGGTCCGCGGCCGGCAGTGTCGCCAGGAGCACCATCACCTGCTCGGCGCGGGCGTCCCCCGCGTCCCGTGCCCTGAGCTCCGCCAGCTTGTCCTCGAACGCCTGCTGGAGCTCCCCGAGCGACTCGGGGGTCAGGCGTGGCATCAGGTCGGTGATGCCGGAGTGCCGGAGCCACTGGGGTCCGAGGCGTCCGGAGGCCATGTCGCTCTCGTGCTGGGCGAGCGAGGCCGCCAGCTGTTCCACCTGCCGCCGGGCCATGGTCGCGGCGAAGTCCCTGCCGACCGGGGACGCCTCCATCGCCGCGTGGTCCCAGGTGGTCACCTCGTGCACGGCGCGCCAGCGCCGCTCCCGCGCGTCCCGGTGCTCCGCCTCGGTGACGAACGCGTGCTTCGCGAGGACCCGCAGGTGGTAGCTGGTGGCGGCGGACGACTCGCCGGTCTTCGCCGCGAGTTCGCTCGCGGTGGCGGGGCCGTCCCTGCGCAGCAGGCCGAGCAGGCTGATCCGCAGGGGGTGCGTGAGGGCCTTGATCGCGGCGGGCTCGCGCTCGGGGTCGAGCACCCGCAGGCGCCATCCTTCGTCGGTCATGACAGGAGCGTAGGACGGCCGGGCACTCTGCAAAAGTATTTTTGCAGAATTACTTTGGGAAAGCCCTCCGGCCCGGGCCGCACCGCAGGTCGCACTCGCACCCGCAGATCGCGCCGCTCCGGGAGTACGGGGAAAGCACCGCGCCCCCGCCGCGGGAGCGACGGGGGCGCAGGGGCATGCGTACAGGGTTCAGTCGACGCCGGGGAGGATGTGCGGCTCGGCGAGGTCGTCCTCGTACCCGGCGAGCCGGATGGGTGCCGCCTTGGCCCACGCCTCCAGATTGCGGAGCTTGTGGGGCCGCCCGCCCCGCTCGCCGCCGCGATCGGCCGGTCGCTTCTCCTGCTTGGTCGGATCTGGTGTCACCGCGCACTCCTCTGTGTCGCGTAACGGAAGAACCTGCCAGTGCGGCAGCGCTGTCGCACTGTCTTCGCGGTCGCGGTGGCGCCGTGTCGGGGCGGGATCGCGGCCGTCGGTCGCAGCCTGTCCCGGGACGGCGTGGAGGGTGCCGGTGTGCGCCCTGTGGCCGTCCACTCGCACCAGGTTAACCAAATGAGCGCGGCCGTGCTCGATGGCGCTCACCCAAGAGGAGGAATCGTGACGCCTCCGCTACGGAGTCGTCACCATTTGCCGGGCTTGTAATCCTTCAGGAACACGCCGTACAGGTCCTCCCCCACCTCGCCGCGCACGATCGGGTCGTAGACGCGGGCCGCTCCGTCGACCAGGTCGAGCGGCGCGTGGAAGCCCTCGTCGGCCAGGCGCAGCTTGTCGAAGTGCGGGCGCTCGTCGGTGATCCAGCCGGTGTCGACCGAGGTCATGAGGATCCCGTCGGACTGGAACATCTCCTGCGCGCTGGTCCGCGTCACCATGTTCATCGCGGCCTTCGCGGCGTTGGTGTTGGGGTGTCCCGCACCCTTGTAGCCGCGGCCGAAGACGCCCTCCATGGCCGAGACGTTGACCACGTAGGCGCGCCCGCTCTCCGCCTTCCTCGCGGCCTCGGCCAGCTGCGGCCGCAGCCGGCTGATCAGGATGAACGGCGCCGTGTAGTTGCACAGCTGGGTTTCCAGCAGCTCCACCGGGGAGATCTGCTCGATGGTCTGCACCCAGGTGTTGCTGTCCACCACGTCCGGCACCAGACCGCCCGCGTCGATGGCGCTGCCGTCGCGGTGCCGCTCGACACTGGCGTTGCCCGCGACCAGGGCGAGATCGGCGACCTGCTGTGCATCGAGGCCGCTGACGCCGACGGGCAGCGCGGCGGGTCCGCCGAGATCACCGACGGCGCCGGAGTTGAAGGCGCCGATCACCTGGTGGGCGGGCAGTTCCCCGGCGGGCAGCGGAGCGCTCTCGCCCTCGACGAGCGCGGCGTAGGCGGCGGGCAGGCGGCGCACGGTCTGCGTCGCGTTGTTGATGAGGATGTCCAGCGGGCCCTGCTCCGCGACCTGCTCGGCGAGGCCGACCACCTGCGCGGGGTCGCGCAGGTCGATGCCGACGACCTCCAGGCGGTGCAGCCAGTCCGCCGAGTCGTCCATGGCCTTGAAGCGGCGGACGGCGTCCTTGGGGAAGCGGGTGGTGATGGTCGTGTGCGCGCCGTCACGCAGGAGCCGCAGCGCGATGTACATGCCGATCTTGGCGCGGCCGCCGGTGAGGAGGGCGCGCTTGCCGCCGAGGTCGGCGCGGACGTCGCGCTTGGCGCGGTTCTCGGCGGCGCAGTCCTGGCAGAGCTGGTGGTAGAAGTAGTCGACCTCGACGTACCGCGTCTTGCAGGTGTAGCAGGAGCGGGGGCGCTGGAGTATCCCCGCGATCTCCCCCTTCTCCGTCGCCGACGAGGGCAGGATGCCTTCCGTCTCGTCGTCGATGCGCTGCGCGGAGCCGGTGGCGGTGGCTTCGGTGACGGCCTTGTCGTGGGCGGTCTTGGCGGCGCGGCGCTCCTGGCGGCGGCGCTGCTTGACCGTTCGGTAGATGCCCGCGGTGGCGCGGCGCACCGTGATCGCGTCGGGGTGGTCGACATCGAGTTCGTCGAGCTCCGCGAGCACGGCGAGGCAGACGGCGAGCCGCTCGGGGTCGATGCCGGGGCCGTGCGCGGAGGCCTCCGCCGCGGCCTCGGTCGCAACCCGCGCCGCAGGCTCCGACGGCGCCCCGCTCGAAGCCGGCGAGGCGCTCTGCCGCGTGCTGTCCTCTGTCACCGTCATCGCGCTGTCGTTCCTCACCGCACTCGTACCGCGGCTCGTCTGAGGTGACCGCGGAAGCTCCAAAAGCGGAACTTTACGTAGAGCGGGCGCTCGGCACCAAACCCGAACGGTCGCCCCGCGGAGGCGGGCTCCGGCCGATCCCCTTCCCGGAGGGGTGCCGGAGCGTCTCCGACCGTCAGTCGCAGCCCCGCACGGGCGCCTGGGAGGCGGGTGTTGTAGCCGCGTGCGGGAGGCGGAGGCGGGGTCCTGTCGCCGCAGGAGCCGGTTTCGTCGCCGCAGGGGGCGGTCCCGTCGCCCAGGAGCCGGTCCCGGAGCAGCAGTGGCGGTCCTGTAGCCGCAGGGGCGGTCCTGTAGCCGGGCAGGGGCCCGTCCCGAGGGTCTAGGGGAACGTGAGCGACGTTCCGTCCACCGGTACCCGCTGGCCCTTGCCCAGGGCGATCACGCCGCCCTTCGACACCGTGTACAGCTCCTCGTCCCGCTCTGGGTTCACGCCGATCGTGGCGCCGGGCGGGACGTCGACGTTCTTGTCGAGGACCGCGCCGCGCACCACCGCTCCCCTGCCGACCCGGACGTTGTCGTGCAGCACCGAGCCCTGCACGACGGCGCCCTCCTCGACGATCACACCGGGCGACAGGACGGAACGGGTGACCTGCCCGCGGATCACGCATCCGGGGCTGACGACGGACTCCCCCGCGATGCCGCCCGCGCAGAACTTGGCGGGCGGCAGCTGCCCCGGGTGGGTGTAGATGGGCCAGCGGCGGTTGTCGAGGTTGAAGGCGGGCCGGTCGGAGATCAGGTCCATGTGGGCCTCGTAGTAGGCGTCGAGGGTGCCGACGTCGCGCCAGTAGCCGTGGTCGCCCGCGGTCTCGCCGGGGACGTGGTTGTCGGCGAAGTCGTAGACCTGCGCGAGGCCGCGCTCGGTGAGGGACGGCAGGATCGAACCGCCCATGTCGTGCACCGAATCGGGGTCCTCCGCGTCCCGCTGCAACGCGTCGACGAGCACTTTCGTCGCGAAGACGTAGTTGCCCATGGAGGCGAACACCTGGTGCGGGGAGCCGGGCAGGCCCGGCGGGTCCTTCGGCTTCTCCAGGAAGCTGCTCACCCGGGTGCCGTCCCCGGCGGGCGTGATGATCCCGAACTGGTCGGCGTCCGCGCGCGGCACCCTGATCCCGGCGACGGTGACGCCCGCGCCGGACTCGATGTGCTGCGCCAGCATGTGGCGGGGGTCCATGCGGTAGACGTGGTCGGCGCCGAACACCGCGATGTGGTCCGGCTGTTCGTCGTGGACGAGGTTCAGGGACTGGAGGATGGCGTCGGCGCTGCCCAGGTACCAGCGGGGGCCGAGGCGCTGCTGGGCGGGGACGGGGGTGACGTAGTTGCCGAGCAGGCTCGACATCCGCCAGGTGGTGGAGACGTGCCGGTCCAGGGAGTGCGACTTGTACTGCGTCAGGACGCAGATGCGCGTGATGTCGCCGTTGACGAGGTTGGAGAGCACGAAGTCGACGAGGCGGTAGGTGCCGCCGAAGGTCACCGCCGGTTTCGCCCGGTCGGCCGTGAGCGGCATCAGTCGCTTGCCCTCCCCGCCCGCGAGCACGATGCCGAGCACCGAAGGTCCACCGCGCATGGCCGCCCCCTTAGCCGCTAGTCGGACTTGCGTAACGCCATGACTTCGCCGTACACGTCCACGGTGCGCCGTGCCACCGTGTCCCAGCCGAACTCCCGCACGGCCCGCTGCCGTCCGGCCGAGCCCATCGCGGCCGCCCGCCCGGGGTGGGCGGCCAGTTGGTTCAGGAGCGCGGCGAGGTCGTGCTCGAAGCGTTCGGGCCGCAGCGCATCGTAGGGCGCGAGCAGGCCCGTGGTGCCGTCGGAAACGACTTCGGGGATGCCGCCGACGCGGGACGCCACCACGGCGGTGCCGCACGCCATCGCCTCCAGGTTCACGATGCCGAGCGGCTCGTACACCGAGGGACACACGAACACCGTGGCGTGCGTGAGGAGTTGCACGACCTCCGGCCGCGGCAGCATGCGGGGGATCCAGATGACGTCGCCCCTGACCCTGCCGAGCTCCTCGTGCAGCGTACGGAACTCCTGGTCGATCTCCGGGGTGTCGGGGGCGCCCGCGCACAGCACCAGCTGGATGCCGGGGTCCAGGGCGCGGGCCGCGCGCAGCAGGTGGGGCACGCCCTTCTGGCGGGTGATGCGGCCGACGAACAGGACGTAGGGGCGGCCGGGGTCGATGCCGTGGCGGGCCAGGGCGTCGGTGTCGTGGTCCGGCCGGTACAGGTCGGTGTCGATGCCGTTGTGGACGACGTGCACCTTCGCCGGGTCGACGGCCGGGTAGCAGGACAGGATGTCCTCGCGCATGCCGTGGGAGACGGCGATGACGGCGTCGGCGGCCTCCACCGCGGTGCGCTCCGCCCAGCTGGACACGGCGTAGCCGCCGCCGAGCTGTTCGGCCTTCCAGGGGCGCAGGGGCTCCAGGGAGTGCGAGGTCAGCACGTGCGGGATGCCGTGCAGGAGCTTGCCGACGTGGCCCGCGAGGTTGGCGTACCAGGTGTGGGAGTGCACGAGGTCGCGGCCTTCGAGCGCCGCCGCCATGGACAGGTCCACGGAGAGGGTGCGCAGCGCGTCGTTGGCGGAGTCCAGGTCGGCCCAGGCGTGGTGGCGCACCACCCCCTCGCCCGCGCCGTCGCCCCAGCAGTGCACGTCGAGGTCGGTGAGCGCCCGCAACTCCCGGGCCAGGAACTCGACATGGACGCCCGCGCCGCCGTAGACGTCCGGCGGGAACTCGCGGGTGAGCAGTCCCACTTTCACGAGCGGAGCCCCCCGTCGTCGACCGGCTCCCTCATGGTCACTCAGACACCGCTCCGTGGGAAGACCGCTGCGGCGGCCGGTCGAAACAGCAGTCGCCGCACAGGCCGCCGCCGGGGCAGCGGTAGTAGAGGCAGCAGCTGCGGCGCCGGAACGCGGTCCCCGCCAGGGTGCCGGTGGCCTTCAGGGCGGGGCCCGCGAAGAGTTCCGCGGCCAGGGCGAGGGCGCGCCGGCCCACCTCGGGGCGGCCCTCGCGCCCGGCCCAGGCGTGCAGTTCGCGGGCCGCCCCCGCGAGGGCCGAGCCCGCGTTGCCGCGCAGCAGGGCCGGGGAGACGCGGAAGCGGGCGCGCAGGGCCGCGGCGAGCGGGGTGAGGTGGGCGTCCTCGACCACCTTAAGGACGCGGGCGGCGTCGGCGGGGTACGTCCGGGTCCCGGCCAGCCACAGGTCATCGGGCGAGGTGCCGTCCGCGTCCCAGCGCAGCAGGGCCGGGTCGAGGTCGGGCACCCGTCCGTACAGCGCGGCCGGGCCGAGCGCGAGGGACCACAGCCGGGCGGCGAGCCCGAGGTGCGCCACGGACGCGGCGACGCGTTCCTCGGGGGCGCGCAGGCGTCCCGCGACCTTCGCGACCCGAAAACCCAGCGGATCGCCGCAGTCCTGGTGGAGGCCGGGTCGCGGTGCGGTGGAGGCCCGGTCGGGCCCCACTTCAGGTGGCCTTGCCGTGTACACGAGAGCCAGCGGAACATGGTTCCCACCACAGGGTTCACCCGTCCTGAGGGCGAAGAAGCCGCCGACGGTCCCGACGGTGTCCCAGTCGATCGCAGAGGTGTGCGCAGTCACGACAGCAGTACAGCAGGAGAGCGTTTTCCGAGCGTAACCAGACCTGGGGAGGACATGTGCGAAGCCATACTCCATCGGGAGTAGGACACATTGACTGCTCAGGGACGACGACGGAACGCGCTCCGCGCGACATCGTGGTGAACATGGAAGCCGACCGCTCGCCGCACTCGTCGCCCCGGGTGCGCAGGGACCCCGCCGACCGCACCCGCCGGTCGTGCCGCGCGCCGCGGAGCACCTCATGAGTGCCCTCGCGCTGTCCGTCGTGCTCTCCCTCGTCTCCGCGGTGGCGTACGCCGGCGGGGCGATCATCCAGGAGCAGGTGGCGGCGAGGGCGGCGGAGCAGCAGTACGCGCCGCTGCGCAGCGGCGCCTGGTGGGTCGCGGTGGTGCTCAACGGCCTCGGCGGGCTCCTGCACGTGGTGGCGCTCGCCTTCGGCCCGCTGAGCCTCGTGCAGCCGCTCGGGGCCCTTACGATCGTGTTCGCCCTGCCGATGGCCGCGATGTTCGTGCGCCGCCGGGCGGGGGCCACCGCGTGGCGCGGCGCCATCATGGCGACCGTCGGCCTCGCCGGGATGCTGTCCCTGACGCAGGCCACGGCCTCGCAGTCGCTCGCCGGCACCGAGCGCGTCGTGCTCGGGCTCGGCACCGGTGGCGCCGTCGTCGCGCTGATGCTGCTCGCGCACGCCGTGCACCGGCACCCGGCGGTGCGCAGCATGCTGCTCGCCACCGCGGCGGGCATCGCCTTCGGCGTCTCCTCGGTGTTCACCAAGACCGTCGCCGTGGACTGGGACATGCAGGGGTCACTCACCCGGCAGGCGCCGAGCCTCGCGGTCATCGGTGTCCTCGCGGTGAGCGGGCTGCTCCTGTCGCAGGCCTCGTACAAGGGCGCGGGCCTCACGGCTCCGCTGTCGGCGGTGACCGTCGTGAACCCGGTGATAGCGGCCGCCGTCGGGCTCACCCTGTTCGGAGAGTCCTTCCGCTACGGGACGTCGGGCACCGCGCTCGCGCTGGCCTGCGGTGTCGTCGCGGCGGGCGGTCTCATCCTGCTGACGACGGAGCGCATCGGCGGGGCGCACGCGAGCGCCGCGGCCTCCGGTGCCAGTGCCGATGCCGGTGAGCAGGCCGCAGGTGTCAGGACCCGCGACCGTGCGGCCCCGTCGGACGCCGGTGAGGCGGCGGTCCTCGTCACCGACGACGCGAGCCGGGTCGTGGCGCAGCGCGCCCCCTCGCACGAGGAGCGGTCACCTGCCGACACCGGGCACCGCCCTTCGTCGGGCCCGCTGTCGAACGAGCCGTCCGCACCGGACTCCTCCACCGCGCCGCGGGGCCCGGACCCGGACCCGTCGGACACGCTGCCGGAGACCGTGCCGGACGCCTTGGTGGCCGACGTCCTGACCGCGCTGCCCCTCCAGCCGATGGCGTTCACGCGCAGGCCCCTGCCGCGGCCGACGCCCGAGCACAGCGTGTCCTGAGGCACGCCCCGCTCCGTCGGACGCCCCGCGTCCCGGCGCGGGGCGTCCGACGCGTGTGCCGCGTACGTCAGATGCGCACCCCGCGGGCCCGCAGATAGGCGAGCGGGTCGACGTCCGAGCCGAAGCCGGGCCCGGTGCGGATCTCGAAGTGCAGGTGCGGGCCCGAGCTGTTGCCCGTCGAACCGGAGCGGCCGATGCGCTGGCCCGCCGCGACCCTCTGGCCCGCCTTCACGGTGAGCGCCGACAGATGGCCGTACTGCGAGTATCTGCCGTCGGTGTGGCGGATGACGACCTCGTAGCCGTAGCTCCCGCCCCAGCCGGAGGAGACCACCGTGCCCGCGACGACGGCCTTCACCGATGTGCCGGTGGGCACGGGGAAGTCGACGCCCGTGTGGTAGCCCTTCGACCAGGAGCTGCCCGTCGCGTGGTACGGGGTGCCGATGGAGCCGGAGACGGGGGCCGCGGCGCCGGACGAGGTGGCGGCCTCGGCGCGCTGCCTGCTCGCGGGCGCGGTGTCGCGCTTCTGCTTCGGTGCGGGCTTGGTCTCCTTGGCCGGCGGATGCGACCGTTCGGACCTGCGCTCCTGCTTCTTCTCGGGCTTCTTCTCCGCCCGCTTCTCGTCGTGGCGCGCGGGCCGCTTCTCCGGGCGCGTCTGCCGGTCGGGGTCGGCACGCCGCTCGGGCGGCCGCACCGGTGCCTTGCCGCGCTCCGCCTCGCGCAGGGAGAGGCGCTGGCCGGGGGTGATGAGGTCCGGGTCGGTGCCGATGGTGCCGCGGTTGCTGTCGTACAGCTGCGGCCAGCCGCCCCGCACCCGGCGCTCGTCGGCGATCCCGGAGAGGGTGTCGCCGTGGACGACCGTGTACATCCGGGCGGTGCCCGCCGTGGACTGCGGGGTCACCTCGGGCTTGACGTCGCGCACCGTGCGCTTGGGCGCCTTGGGGACGCCCTCGGTCTTCGCGCCGCCCGTCGCCTTCTGCTGCGGGGCCGCCTTCCGCTGCGGGGCCGACGCGGGCCTCAGGTCGGGGCTGTCGCCGCCGCGGGTGAGCCCGGCCCGCTGGGAGCAGACCGGCCAGGCGCCGGGCCCCTGGCCGTCGAGGACCTTCTCGGCGACGGTGATCTGCTGGGCCTTGGTGGCGAGGTCGGCGCGCGGGGCGTAGACGGTGCCGCCGTAGGCCTGCCAGGTGGACTGGGTGAACTGGAGGCCGCCGTAGAAGCCGTTGCCGGTGTTGATGCTCCAGTTGTTCGTGGACTCGCAGGCCGCGACCTTGTTCCAGGTGTCCACGTCCGCGGCGTGGCCCGTGCCCGCGGTCATCAGCGGCAGGGCCATTCCGGCGCCACCTGCCGTGACCGTGAGCGAGGCACGGTTGATCCGGCTCGGCTGGTACCGGCGATGCCGGCCTCGTAAGGCCATGGAAGCCCCCTCAGACATACGTCGAACTCGTCGAACTCAACGTCACACGTCAGCCACAGGACAGGCGGCAAGTTAGCCGGTCGGCCATGGCTGTGACAAGAGCGGTTTCCGGAGGGGGCGTTCAAGTCGACGTCAGCCGTCCGGTTCCACAAATGCCCTTTGAGCCGTCGCAGTTGGACATCCCGCTGAAATGGGCTCCGTCGGCCTCGTGGCCGCCGATGGAGTACGACTCCAGCGATCGTTCCGGGCGGACACGGTGCCGGGATGTCACGCTACGCCGCAGGACGACACCGGCGCCCGCACGCGGTGCCCCGGATCGGACCGCGCGGCCGCGCCGCCTGGTGGTGATGGTCAAGGCGGGCGAGCCCACGGACGCCGTCATCGAGGAGTTCGCGCCCCTCCTGGAGCCGGGCGACATGATCGTGGACGGCGGCAACGCGCACTTCGCCGACACCCGGCGGCGCGAGCGCGCGCTGCGCGAGCGGGGGACCCACTTCGTCGGCACGGGCGTGTCCGGCGGCGAGGAGGGCGCTCTGCACGGCCCGAGCATCATGCCGGGCGGCTCCGAGGAGTCCTACGCGGCGCTCGGCCCGATGCTGGAGAGGATCTCCGCGAAGGCCGCGGACGGCAGCCCCTGCACGGCGCGTATCGGCCCGGACGGCGCGGGCCACTTCGTGAAGATGGTCCACAACGGCATCGAGTACGCCGACATGCAGCTGATCGCCGAGGCGTACCAGCTGTTGCGTGACGTCGCGGGCTACTCCCCCGCCGAGATCGCGGACGTCTTCCGCACCTGGAACACCGGGCGTCTCGACTCCTACCTGATCGAGATCACGGCCGAGGTGCTCGCCCACGTCGGCTCCGCGACGGGTGCGCCCTTAGTGGACGTCGTGCGGGACCAGGCCGAGCAGAAGGGCACCGGGCGCTGGACCGTGCAGATCGCCCTCGACCTCGGCGTGCCCGTCTCCGGCATCGCGGAGGCGGTGTTCGCCCGCTCGCTCTCCGGCCACCGGGAGCTGCGCGAGGCGTCGCGCGACCTCGAGGGCCCGAAGGCGGAGCCGCTCGGCAAGGAGGAGGCGGCCGCGTTCGCCGACCAGGTCGAGCAGGCCCTGTACGCCTCGAAGATCGTGTCGTACACGCAGGGCTTCCACGAAATCGCGGCGGGCAGCGAGGAGTACTCCTGGAACATCGACCTGGGCGCGGTTGCCTCGATCTGGCGCGGCGGCCGCATCATCAGGGCCGCGTTCCTCGACCGCATCCGGGCCGCCTACGACACGCGGTCCGACCTGCCGAGTCTGCTCGCCGACAAGGGCTTCGCGCGGGAGATCGGCGAGGCGCAGGACGACTGGCGTGCCGTGCTCGTCGCCGCGACGCGCCAGGGCGTGCCCGCACCGGGCTTCTCCGCGGCCCTCGCGTACTACGACGCGCTGCGCGCGGACCGGCTGCCCGCCGCGCTCACCCAGGGACAGCGCGACTACTTCGGCGCGCACACCTACCGGCGCACCGACCGCGACGGTGCGTTTCACACCCTCTGGGGCGGGGACCGCTCCGAGGTCCCGGCGTAGGCGCCCGGCGGGCGGGGGTCGCCGTGCACGGCCGTCGGCGCCCGGGCCGGGGCGGACCCCGGCCCGGGTGGGCCTCCGGGTGGCCGGATCTCGCCCCTGGGCGCGGGGGCCGGCCGCTGCCCGGCTGGCGGGTCCGGCTACGTCAGGCCGGGGATGTCGCTGCCCGGCGTCACGGGCCGCCCCAGGGGTGAGGGCTCCGGCTCCGGTGGCGGCGCGGGGTCGGGGCCCGGCGGCCGCGGCGTCGGGGCCGGCGGGGGCAGCGGGACGGGGTCCGGCTCCGGGTTCGGGGGCTGCGAGGGGTCGGGGGGCGGGCCCGGTGTGGGTGCCGGTGGTGCGGGGTCGGGGAACGGATGGGTCATGGTTCCTCCAGCGGTTCGGAGGCGGCTCTTGGCCGGGATCGGCGCACGCCGGGGGGCGGCGTGGACCGGGGCCCGGCCGTTCCACTCTCTCCCGCCTCGCGTGCCCGCGCCCGGCGACTCCACGCGTCCGCGTGGCCCCGGGAGCCGCGGCGCGCCGCCCCCGCGGAGTCCGCACGGGGACGGCGCGGGGGGGCGGTCACGGGGGCGGTGCGGAGGCAGGTGGTCAGCCGTCGGTGCGGCTCAGGCGTACGACGGGGATGTCGCGCCGGGTCTTGAGCCGGTACTCGGCGTACGGGGCGAAGACGTCGACGAGGTGCGGCCAGACGCGTTCCTTGTCCTGCGCCGAAAGGGTCGTGGCACGGGCGTCGAACCGCTCGGTGCCCACGCGCAGCCGGACGTCGGGCTCGTCGCACAGGTTCAGATACCACAGGGGGTGCTCGTCGGCGCCGCCGTTGGAGGCCACGACCAGGTGGTCGTCACCGTCGCGGCCGTAGATGAGGACGGTGCGCCGCCACTGCCCCGTGCGACGGCCCCTGTAGTCCAGCAGGAGGCAGGGGGCGCCGTGGACGGTGGTGCCCTCGGTCCCTCCCGACTCCTCGTAGCGGCGGGCCTGTTCGGCCACCCAGCCCGTCGGGCTCAGCACGGCTTCTTCGGATGCGGTCATGGACGCACCCTAGGACCTGTCGTCAAGCCCTCTCCGCCGCCCGGAGGACAACATCGCGGCGTCAGGCGCGTGCCGGCGGCGTGCCGGGGGTGGGCGTGCGGTCAGACGGTGGCGGCTCTGGTGTCGATCGTGCGGCGGCGCAGCGCCGGGGTGGTGAGCGCGGGCGGGGACCACACGCCGTCCGGCGGATAGACGTCGCTGCCGGGCGGCACGATCGCGTCGATCCGGTCGAGGGCCGCGTCGTCGAGGACCACCGAGGCGCCCTTGAGCGTGTTCCGCAGCTGCTCCATCGTACGCGGGCCGATGATCACGGAGGTGACGGCGGGGTGGGCGAGCGGGAAGGCGATCGCCAGTTCCGGCAGCGAGCAGCCCACGTCCTCGGCCAGGGCGACGAACTGCTCGACGGCGTCGAGTTTCGCGGTGGTGAGCGGGGCCGACGGGTCGAAGCGGGCCGGGTGCAGGGTGGGCCGTCCGCTGCTCAGATCGAGCGCCAGGCCCTTGCGGTAGCGGCCGGTCAGGAACCCGGAGGCCAGCGGCGACCAGGTGAGCACACCCATGCCGAGGCGCTGCGCCACTGGCAGCACATGCTTCTCGACGCCGCGGGCGAGCAGCGAGTAGGGCGGCTGTTCGGTGCGGAACCGCTGGAGCCCGCGGCGGTCGGCGACGTGGTGGGCCTCGACGATCTGGTCCGCAGGGAACGTGGAGCAGCCGAACGCCCTGATCTTGCCCTGCCGCACGAGGTCGGTCAGGGCGGACAGCGTCTCCTCGACGTCGGTCGTGTGGTCGGGGCGGTGCACCTGGTAGAGGTCGATCCGGTCGGTGTCCAGGCGCCGCAGGCTGTCCTCGACCGCCCGGACGATCCAGCGCCGCGAATTGCCGCCGCGGCCGGGCCCCTCGCCCATCGGGAAGTGGACCTTGGTCGCGAGCACCACGTCGTCACGGCGGCCCTTCAGCGCCTTGCCGACGATCGTCTCCGACTCCCCGGCCGAGTACATGTCGGCGGTGTCGACGAAGTTGATCCCCTCGTCCAGCGCGGCGTGGACGATCCGTACGCAGTCGTCGTGATCGGTGTTGCCGACGGCGCCGAACATCATGGTGCCGAGGCAGTAGGGGCTGACCTCGATGCCGGTCCCGCCCAGAACACGGTGGCGCATGCACTCTCCTTGGACGCCGTCCTGTTGGATGCGGCGACTGTACGAGCTGGAGTCCACTTCAACGCAAGGGCGACCGGCGTGCGGTTGCGATCCCGCGATTCCGAGGGTGCCCCGCGGGCGCAGGGCCCCGCCTGGGCGCCCCGCGGCCTCCTGGGATCGGCGCTGCCGGAACGCTGCGCCACGGCGCCTCAGGAGGAGCAGACGGGCCGTGCCGGGCGATCCGGCAGGTAGATGGAGTGCTCCAGTGGGGTGAGGTCGCGATGGATGCGACCGCATATCGTGCGGACGATCACGGCGGGGGCGGGCAGGTCCACCTTCCACAGCCGTACCGTTCCGTCGTCGCCGCTGGTGATCAGGGTTCTCGCGTCGGGGCTGAACGCGACGGCGTCGACGCTGTCGGTGTGACCGGTGAACGTGGTGCGCGCCTCGCCCGTCTCGACGTCCCACAGCCGCACCGAGAAATCGGAAGCGGAGGCGGCCATCAGGACCTGCCCGCCGGGGCCGAACGCCAGCGCCGTGATCCCGGCCGAGCGGCGGATGACGGTCTTGCGCGCCTTGCCGGTCGCCACGTCCCACAGCCGTACGGTGCTGTCGTCGCCGCGCGTGGCCAGAGTGCGCCCGTCCCGGCTGAACACCATGTTCGTCAGGGCCGCGGTGTGACCCCTGAGGACGGTGCGGGTGCGGCCGGTGGTGGCGCTGCGCAACCGCACCGCGTGATCCTCGCTGCCGGTGGCCAGCGTCCTGCCGTCCGGGCTGAACGCGAGCAGGAAGGTGTGTGCGCGGTGGACAGCGCGTCTCTCACCCGTGACGACGTTCCACATCCGCACATCGCCGTGCCGGTCGGAGAACGCCAGGGACGCACCGTCCGGGCTGAACGTCCCCGCCCAGGACTCGGCGGCGAGCACGGCGCGGCTCCTGCCCGTGCGCACGTCCCACAGCCGTACCGTGTCGTCGACGCTGCCCGTGGCCAGGGTCCGCGAGTTCGGGCTGAACACGATCCATTTGATGTCACGGGTGTGGCCGGTGAGGCGCGAGCGCCGTTCGCGCCGGGCCGCGTCCCACAGGTGCACCGTGTCGTACAGGTCGGCCGTGGCCAGGGTCCGGCCGTCCGGGCTCAGCGCCGACACATAGCCCCGGCCGACGTGGTGGGTGACCGTCGCCCGGGTGGCACCCGCTCCCACGTCCCACAGCCGTACCGTCTTGTCACCGCTGCCGGTGGCCAGGGTGCGCCCGTCCGGGCTGAACAGCATCACATGCGTCACGTCGGTGTGACCGGGGAGCGCGGCCCGCCTCCTGCCGGTCCTCACATCCCACAACTGTGCCGCGCCGTAACCTCCCGTGGCCAGCGTACGGCCGTCCGGGCTGAAGGCGAGCACGTCCGCTCCGGTGGGCAGAGCGGAGCGCGCCCTGGCGGATGCCGTGTCCCAAAGCCACACCCGACGGTCCACGCCGTTGGTCGCCAGAGTGCGGCCGTCGGGACTGAAGGCCAGCGCGTCGGCCGACCCGAAGGGGCCGGTCAGCAGGGCGCGCAGGCGGCCTGTGGCCACGTCCCACAGCCCCGCCCCGTCATCGGTGCCGACGGCCAGCGTCCGCCCGTCCGGGCTGACGGCGAGCCCACCGGCTGCCTCGGGGCGGCCGCCGGTGAGGGTGGTGCGCAGCTTGCCGTCGGCCACGCCCCACAGCCGCACCCCCACATCGCATCCGGTGACGAGCGTCCGGCCGTCCGGACTGAACGCCAGTTCGTCGCAGCCGTCCATCCTGGGCAAGGCATGCCGCACCTTTCCCGTCGACGCCTCGATCAGCCGTACCGTGTCGCTGTCGTGGACCGGGTCGCTGTCGTTGTCGTCGTCGCTGCTGGCGACGGCCAGGGTGCGGCCGTCGCGACTCAGTGCCCATGCGCCCGCCTCGTCGACGGCGTCGCCGGTGCCGGTAGCGGACCGCTTCTCTCCGCCGGCCGTGTCCCACACATACGTCGTCCGGGCCTCGTCGGCGGCGAACAGGGTGCGTCCGTCGCGGCTGAACGCCAGGGCACGGACCTCGCCGGCGTGACCGTCGAGGCGGTGGCGCAGGGGAAGGCCGAGGGCGGAGTGGAGGCTGTCGGCGGCCTCCCGTGTGGGGGCCGTGCGATGCGCCTGAACGGCGAGGAGCGAGGCCAGGTCGGGATCCTCGTCGAGCAAGGTCGCCGACTGCGCGGCGAGTTGGCGGGACTGGGCCACGCGCTGTGCGTCCAGGGCCCGGTCGCGTTCCCGGTCGCTGCGGCGGCTCTGGTCCCGGGCCAGGAGCCCGGCGGTCAGAGCGAGGGCGAGGAGGACGGCCAGGGCCGCGGTGGATCGGCGCAGGCGGCGGGTGGTGCGATCCACGGCCTGCTGTTCCTGGTCACGGGCGTTCCCGCTGGCGGTGAAGAAGGCCCGCTCGATGCCGGAGAGCTCCAGTCGGCGGCGCGCGCAGGAGAAGTGCTCCTCTGCGGTGGCCAGCAACGCGCCCCGATACAGCACCCCGTCGTCGTGGCCCAGCTCTTCCCACATGCGGGCGGCGTCGGTGAGCCTGCGGTGGCAGCGCAGGTGGTCGCGGCTGTCCTCGATCCAGGCGTGCAGGCGGGGCCAGGCGGTGATGAGGGCTTCGTGCGCGAGGTCGACGGTGTGGTCGTCGAGGGTGACGAGGCGGCCTCGGGCCAGTCGGTCGAGTACGTCGTCGACGGCGGCCGGGGTAGCGGCCACCAGGTCGAGTTCGCTGCGGGGAACGGGGCGGCGGGTGTCCTGGGCGCCCTCTCCCGGGGTGATCAGACGAAGCAGGAGCAGTCGGGTGAGCTCGGCCTGGGAGGTGGTGAACCGCGTGTAGAGGGCCTCCGCGCTCTGGGCGATCGCGCCGTGCAGGCCACCGGCTCCCGCGTATGCCTCGACCGTCAGGGTCCGTCCCCGGCGTCGGCGCCAGGTCTCGAGCAGTACGTGCGAGAGCAGCGGCAGACTGCCCGGCTGCCCGGCCGCTTCCTCGATCAGGCGTGCTGTGAGGGCGCGCTCGACGATGAGGCCGGCGGCCGCCGCGGGTTTGACGACGACGTCCCGCAGTTCCTCCGGGGTCATCGGGCCGACGGGCAGACTCGCCTTCGCCAGGACGGCTGCGAGGTCCGCGTGCTCCAGACAGCGGACGTAGAAGTCGGCCCGCACCCCCAGCACCACCCGCAGGCCGCTCCCGGCGTCACGAGCACGCATCAGCAGGTCGAGGAAGGCACACCGTTGCGGGGCGTCCTGGCAGACGGTGAAGACCTCCTCGAACTGGTCGACCACCAGCCAGGTGTCCCCCGGGCCCGCCACGGGCACACACCGCTCCCGGTGCTCGTCGAACGGGCGGGCGCCGGGCGTGAGGATGCGGATGGCGGACGCGGGCGGCACCCCGTCGGCGGACCCGCGCAGGCGGGGGATGAAGCCCGCCCGCAGCAGGGAGGACTTGCCGCTGCCCGAGGGGCCGATGACCACCGCGATCCGCTGCGCACGGGTCAGCTCGACGAGCGCGTCGGTCAGACGGCCGCGGCCGAAGAACGCTTCCCGGTCCCCGGGCTCGAACCGTGCCAAGCCCCGGTACGGAGCCGCCTCGGCGAGGACGGGTTCCGCCGGGAGCCGCGCGGCCTCGGCCCTGGCCTGCCGCCAGCGCCGCTCCCACTCCTCGGTGGACGCACCGCAGGCAGCGGCATAGGCCAAGGTGACTGCCAGGGAGGGGAGTTGCTCCCCGGCCGCGGCCCGCGAGAACGCCGTCGCGGAGTACGGCGCCTGCCGTGCCATCGCCCGGTACGTGGGCGTGCCCGCTCGCGCGCGCAGCACCCTCAATGCCAGGGCGAACCGTGCGACCGGCCCGGCCGCCGGGTCCAGCGGATTCTCACGACGCCCCACGCAAGCCCCCCACGCCCTTCGGCCCCGGCCCTGCCCCCGGTGGCTCCCCACCGTGCGTGCCCATCCCTCCGGCAGGCAGTGCAGCACACCGCCTGCGGACACGACCGGACCGTCGTCGGCCCTCGGCCAACGCCACGGGTACGCGGGATTGATGCGCGGCACCGAAAGGGGCTGCTCATCAAAGTCCCGCGGCCGAACCTGGGTGCGCGCCGGGAGAACACCGTCCGCGCACCGTGCGGGACGCGGCACAGGCGCTCGTCCGCGGCCTCCCCGTTCCGTGCATGTCAGGCCCAGAGCGAACTCACGTCCAACGCGCTCTCCCAGCAGAGCCGGAAGGAATGTGTATGTCTGTCCGAAAGAAGCTGACGTCCGCTGCCGCGGCCGTGGTCCTCACGACAGGAGTAGCCCTCCTGACCGCTCCCCCAGTCACGGCGACCCCCTCCGGCACCACCGGCACCACCGCGGCGCCGGTCACCGCCGCCCCGCCCTCCGCCGGGACGCTCTCCGGCAAGGCCGACCGCGCCGAAGGCTTCCTGCTGCGAAACGTGCACCTCGACCAGTGCCTGGCCAATCACCACCCCAGAGCGTTCGCGACGCGCTGCGAGGGTGCCTACGCGGATCAGTACTGGTCCCTGGGCAACTACGGCATGCTGCGGAACCGCCACAGCGGCCAGTGCCTGGCCATGCACGGCAACGGCAGAGTCTTCACCGACCCCTGCAACGCCTCCTACCGCGACCAGCACTGGATCTACCGTGACGTCGGCGACGCCGTCATGATCGAGAATTCCTTCCACAGCGGCAGGTGCATCGCGGCACCCCGCGACAACGACGCGTTCGGATTCGCGTGCACTCCGGAGTACAGGGACCAGCACTGGCGCTAGTGCTGACGCCCGAAAGTCCCGGTTCCACAGGCAACCCGAGGAAAACGGAGGGAAGACATGCGCAACCGGAAACGTGCTGCCGTCACGGCGGCCGTACTGACCGCACTGCTCGCGGGCGCGCCGCCGGCGGCGGGCGCGACCGAGACGGACAGAACCGCGCCCCGCGGCGGAGACACGTCGCCGGCACCGCTGCGGGGTGCCGTCCGTGCGACCCCGGGCCCCGCCACGGATCGTGCGGCGGCGCTCGCGGCGCACATCGTCAACAACGGCAGCGGTAAATGCCTCGCCGTACCCGGCGGCAGCAAGGAAAAAGGCACCGGACTCATCCAGTGGGGCTGCGACGGCTGGGCGGATCACTACTGGTCCGTGGATCCGTGGACCATCGACGGAGTCCTCCATTACCGGGTGATCAACTACAACAGCCAGCAGTGTCTGGCCGTGCCCGGCGGCAGCAAAACCCCCGGCACGCAGGTCATCCAGTGGCCGTGCGGCGAGTGGGACGACCACTTCTGGCGGTTCGACGACGCCGGTGGCGGCCGGTTCAAGCTGGTGAACTACAACAGCCAGCAGTGCCTCGCCGTGGAGAACGGCAGTGGCGCCGACGGTGCGAAGGCCATCCAGTGGCCCTGCGGCACCTGGCCCGACCACTTCTGGCGGTGACCTAACGGCACAGTGCCGTTCGCGGGCCGGTCCGGCGCCGGTGGTCCGTTGGCGGTGGCCCGTTGGCGGTGGTCCGTTGGCGGTGCTGCCAAGTGGCCGTCACCGCGCCGTCCCTGACTAGGCGCGGAGCCGGGCCGCTGCCGCCAGTCCCGTACGGGGGCTGGCGAGCACCGGCACGTCCACGGACACGCGGGCGGCCGCGTCGGCCATGGACGCCTGGGCGAGGACCACCGCGTCGGCCGTTCCCGCGACGCGCTCGACGGCGTCGGCGACGAGCCGCAGATGCCCCTCGCGTTCCCCCGCGGCGAACCGCTCCCAGGCGCGCTCGACCAGGACAGTGCGCGGCTGGAGCCAGTCGCCGGGGCGGCCGGCGCGGGCGGCCTCGTCCGCGACCAGGGCGGCGGTCGGCTCCAGCGTGGAGGCGACCGTGGCGACGACGGCGACGCAAGGACCCGCCCGCACCGCCGCAGCCGCCATGGGCCGGTCGACGCGCAGCACGGGCACCCCGGCTACGGCCCCCGACTCGGCGACGCCGCCGATGGTCGAGCAGGTGCACAGCACGGCGTCGGCGCCCGCGGCGGCCTCGGCGAGCGCCGCGAACACGTCGTCCGCGACGGCTTCCACACCGTGCGTCCTCGCGCGGGCCAGGAGGTCCTCGTGGACGACGTGGCGCAGCCCGAGGCCGGGGTGGTCCGCGTCGCGCAGCGCGTCGAAGACGGGGATGTGGACGGGTGAGGTGTGCAGCAGGGCCAGGGTCGTCACCACGGGCGGGGCCCTCCTCGGTCGGGTGCGGGCGCGTACGGGCGGATGCGGGCCGGTACCGGCGGAGCGGGCCGGTACGGGTGGCCGGGCCGGTACGGGCGTGGGACGGTACGGGCGGAGCGGGACGGTACCGGCGGAGCGGGCCGGTACCGGCGGAGCGGGCCGGTACGGGCGAAGTAGACCGGCGCGGGCGGCCGGGCCGGTACGGGCGGAGCCGTCAGCGCAGCAGTCGCTGCGCGAGTTCCTCGATGAGCTTGTCGGTCGAGTGCGGTGCGAGCAGGTCGGGCACCGTGAGGTCGTCCACGATCAGGCCCAGCGTGGCGAGGTAGATCAGTACGACTCCGGTGCGGTCGCCGGGCAGTCCGGCACCGAGGTGGAAGTCGATGTTGGCTTCGAGCTGCTCGGCCATGAACCGCGTCAGCTCGGCGTGCAGTTCCGGGCGGCGCGTCGCCTCCAGGCGGAGCTCGAGGAGGGCGAGGTGGCTGCTGCGGTCGGCGCGGGTGCGTTCCACGAGCTGCTTGAGGAGCGTGCTCACCAGCTCCGTGGACGGCTGGGCGCGCAGGGTGTCGGCGAGCGCGTTCTCCTCCGGCGTGAGCCGTACCAGGATGCGCCGCATGACCTGCGCGAGGAGTTCCGCGCGGTGCGGGAAGTAGTTGCTCGCGGTGCCCTTGGGCACCGCGGCCTCCGCGTCCAGGGCCCGCAGCGTGAGGCCGCGGGACCCCTCGCGCGCGAGCACCTCGATGGCGGCGTCGAGCAGCGCGGTGCGCCGGGCCGGGTTCTGCCGCATGGGGGTCGTCCTCTCCCTCTGCTACGTCATCCGCAGTACTGCCATGTGACCACTGCAAACAGAGTGTCACGCCGGGCGGCCGCGCCACCATCCGGCCCGGGGCCTACGCGGCGACCACCGCCTCGTCACCGTCCGCCGGGCCGTCCGCGCGGCCGTCCGCCTTGCCCGCGAACTGGGTCCGGTACAGCTCCTCGTAGCGGCCCCCGGCGGCGAGCAGTTCCTCGTGCGTGCCGCGCTCCACGATCCGCCCTGCCTCCACCACGAGGATCTGGTCGGCGGACCGCACCGTCGACAGGCGGTGCGCGATGACCACGGCCGTGCGTTCCGAGAGCGCCTCGGCGAGGGCTTCCTGCACCGCGGCCTCGGAGGTGTTGTCCAGGTGCGCCGTCGCCTCGTCGAGGATCACCACGCGCTGCCGGGCGAGCAGCAGCCGCGCGATGGTCATCCGCTGCCGCTCACCGCCGGAGAGCCGGTAGCCGCGCTCCCCGACCACCGTGTCCAGGCCGTCGGGCAGCGAGCGCACCAGGTCGTCGAGGCGGGCCCGGCGCAGCACGTCCCACAGCTCGTCCTCGCTCGCGCCCGGGCGGGCCAGGAGCAGGTTTGCCCGCACCGACTCGTGGAAGAGGTGGCCGTCCTGGGTGACCATGCCGATGGTGTCCCGCAGGGATTCGGCGGCCAGGTCCCGTACGTCGTGTCCGCCGACGCGCACGACACCGGAGTCGGCGTCGTACAGGCGCGGAAGGAGTTGCGCGACGGTCGACTTGCCCGCGCCGGAGGACCCGACGAGCGCGACGGTCTGGCCGGGCTCGGCCCGGAAGGAGAGGCCGTGCAGGACCTCGTCACCACCGCGGCCGTCCAGGGCGGCGACCTCCTCCAGGGAGGCGAGGGAGACCTTGTCGGCGGCGGGGTAGCCGAAGCGGACGTCCTCGAACTCCACGGCGACCGGCCCCTCGGGCACCCTGCGCGCGTCCGGCTTCTCGTCGATCAGCGGCTTCAGGTCGAGGACTTCGAAGACGCGCTCGAAGCTCACCAGAGCGCTCATGACCTCGACGCGCGCCCCGGCGAGCGCCGTCAGTGGCGCGTACAGCCGGGTCAGGAGCAGCGCGAGGGCGACGACGGCGCCCGCCTCCAGGGTGCCTTCGAGCGCGAAGTAGCCGCCGAGGCCGTAGACGAGGGCGAGCGCGAGGGCGGACACCAGGGTGAGGGCGGTGATGAAGGCGGACTGCGCCATGGCGGTGCGGACGCCGATGTCCCGTACCCGGCGGGCGCGCGCGGCGAACTCGGCGGACTCGTCGGCGGGCCGCCCGAACAGCTTGATGAGCGTGGCGCCGGGCGCCGAGAACCGTTCGGTCATGCGGGTGCCCATGGCCGCGTTGTGGTGCGCGGCCTCGCGTTGCAGCCCCGCCATCCGGGTGCCCATGCGGCGCGCGGGCACCACGAACACCGGGAGCAGCACCAGGGCGAGGATCGTGATCTGCCAGGACAGGGCGAGCATCACGCCGAGGGTGAGGAGCAGCGTGACGATGTTGGACACGACTCCGGAGAGCGTGTTGCTGAAGGCCCGTTGCGCGCCGATGACGTCGTTGTTGAGGCGGCTGACGAGCGCCCCGGTGCGGGTGCGGGTGAAGAAGGCGACGGGCATGCGCTGTACGTGGTCGAAGACGGCGGTGCGCAGGTCGAGGATCAGCTCCTCGCCCAGGTTGGCCGACAGCCAGCGGCCGACGAGCCCGAGTCCGGCCTCGGCGACCGCGATGACGGCGATGAGCACCGCGTAGCGGACGACGGTCGAGGACTGCTCGCCGGACACGATCGCGTTCACGACCCGCCCGGCGAGCACGGGAGTCGCCACGGCGAGCAGCGCGGTCACGACACTCAGCAGGACGAACTGGATGATGCGGCGGCGGTGCGGGCGCGCGAAGGCGGCGATGCGGCGCACGGTGGCGCGGGCGAAGGGTCGGCGTTCCTGCTCGGCGTTCATGACGCTGTGCAGCTGGGTCCAGGCTGTCGTTTCCATGCTCATGTGCAGCACCGTAGAACCTCAAGTTATGTCGAGGTCAAGCGCGACACCATCCGTTTGCACCTCCCGTTCCCCTCCACCCCTCGGACCTCTGTCGTGTCTGTTGACCCGCCTGTAACCGGCACGTACTTTCGCTTCAACTCTTGAGCGCACCACTCCGGTTACTCGTGTCCTGAACGTGAGAAGGCGAACGCATGCGCGATGTACGAAGGCGTACTCTGCTGACCGCGATGGGCGGCACCGCCGTCGCGGGTGGCGTCCCGGCCGCCGAGGCCGCCGAGGCCGCGACCGCTTCTCCGGTCCCGGACCGCGCCGGGCGGGGCCGCGGGACCCCGTACGACCGCGAGGTCCGGCGCCTTCTCGACCGTATGACTGTCGAAGAGAAGCTTGGCCAGCTCCAGCAGCTCGCCTGGTCCTGGGACACGGGTCCGGGCGGCGGCGGGACGAAGGAGGCCGAGGACGCGGCACGGGCCGGGCGGCTCGGCTCGGTGTTCTCGATCTTCGGCGCGCGCAGCAGCAACGCCCTCCAGCGCCTCGCGGTCGAGGAGTCCCGCCTCGGCATCCCGCTGCTCTTCGGCCTCGATGTGATCCACGGCTTCTGGACGACGTTCCCGATTCCGCTCGCGCAGGCCGCGAGCTTCGATCCGGACGTGGCGCGGAAGGACGCCGAGGTGTCCGCGAAGGAGGCCAGGTCCAACGGCGTGCACTGGGCCTTCTCGCCGATGATGGACGTCACGCGCGAGCCGCGCTGGGGCCGGGTCGCCGAGGGCTCGGGCGAGGACCCGTATCTGACGTCCGTGTTCGCGGCCGCCAAGGTCGAGGGCTACCAGGGCCCGGGGCGCGGGTACGGCGCCGGGGACCGCGTCGCCGCCTGCGCCAAGCACTTCGTGGCCTACGGCGGGGCCGAGGGCGGGCGGGACTACAACACGGTCGACGTGTCGGAGTCACGGCTGCGCAATCTCTATCTGCCGCCGTTCAGGGCGGCCCTGGACTCGGGCGCCGCCACGGTCATGGCGTCCTTCAACACCGTCGGCGGCGTCCCCGCGCACGGCAACACCCACACCCTGACCGGGATCCTCAAGGAGCAGTGGGGTTTCGACGGCGTCGTCGTCAGCGACTGGACCGGCGTGCGGGAGCTGGTCGCGCACGGCTTCGCCGAGGACGGCGCGGCGGCCGCCCGGCTCTCGCTGAACGCGGGCGTCGACATGGAGATGGTCAGCACCACTCTGCGCGAGCACGGCAGGAAGCTGGTGCGCGGGGGGAGGATCAGCGAGCGCCGCCTGGACGACGCGGTCGCCCGCGTCCTGCGGCTGAAGTTCGCCCTCGGTCTCTTCGAGAACCCGTACGTGGACGAGGACGCGGCGATCGGCGGCCCGACCGCCGCCGCCCGCGAGGCAGCCCGCGAGACCGCCGCCCGCTCGATGGTGCTCCTGAAGAACGAGCGCGGGATCCTGCCGCTCAGGACCTCGGCCCGATCGATCGCCGTCGTCGGCCCGTTCGGGAACTCCGGCGACCTGCTGGGCACCTGGGTGGTCCCGGCCGCCGCCGAGAAGTACCCGTCGGTGAAGGTCCTGGACGCGGTGCGGCGGGCGGCGCCGCACGCGAAGGTGACGTACGCGCGCGGCGTCGGCCCCGAAGGCCCCGGGAGCCCCGGGAGCCCGGAGAGTGGGGACACCGGTGGCATTCCGGCGGCGGTCGCCGCGGCGAAGGCCGCCGACGTGACGGTCGTCGTCGTGGGCGAGCCGCCCGCGATGAGCGGTGAGGCGGCTGCCCGCAGCGACATCGGCCTGCCGGGCGCGCAGGAGCGGCTCGTGAGGGCGATCGCGAGGACCGGCAAGCCGTTCGTCGTCGTCCTCGTGAACGGCCGCCCGCTGACGATGGGCGGCTGGCTCGCGCGGACGCCCGCGGTCCTCGAGGCCTGGCACCCCGGCGTCGAGGCCGGGAACGCCATCGCCGACGTGCTGTTCGGGAAGGTCAACCCGGGCGGCAAGCTGCCCGTATCCTTCCCGCGCACGGTCGGCCAGCTCCCGGTCCACTACAACCACGAGTCGACGGGGCGCCCCTACGACGCCGGCAACAAGTACTCGTCGAAGTACCTGGACCTGCCGCCGGACCCGCAGTTCCCCTTCGGCCACGGCCTGAGCTACACGGCGTTCGAGATCGGCGCGCCGAAGCTCAGCCGCACCTCCGTCCCCGCGGGCGCCCTGCGCGCGGGCGACACCCTGGAGGTGTCGGTCACCGTCTCCAACACCGGCGACCGGGAGGGCGACGAGGTCGTCCAGCTGTACGTCCACGACCTCGCGGCGAGCATCCCGCAGCCGGTGCGCAAGCTGCGCGGCTTCCGGCGGGTCACGCTCGGCGCGGGGCGCTCCACCGTCGTCCGCTTCCGCGTCGGCGCCGAGGACCTGGGCTTCTGGACGAACGATCCGCACGGCGAGTTCCTCGTCGAGGAGGGCAGGTTCGACCTGTACGTGGGCAACAGCTCCACGGCCACGGCGAAGAGGACGCTGACGGTGACCTGAGCGGCGGCCCCGGCGCCCCAGCCGCCCCCCGTGGGCCGCCGGTGCCCGCGGTTCAGCCGAGTTCGAGCGTGGTCACGCCGTACACCCGCTCCGCGCGAACTCCCGTACCGGACCGGTGTACATGCGCGCGGTGGCGAACGTCGGCCGCATGCCGCGGTCCTCGGCGAGGGCGACGGCGTGCGCGTTCGTCTCCGGTACGTCCAGGGCGACGGGCGCGCCGCCGACGCCGGCCGCCAGCGCGTCGAGCAGCGCCTCGGCGTCCGCGCGGGTGTGCCGGTACGCCGTCGAGGCCCACGGTCCGGTCCCCGGCGTGCGGGAGTGCGGCCCTCCAGGTCGCGGTGCCGTGACCGTGGCCGCGTACGTCGGAACGGACCAGGTAGAAGCCGAGGAAGGCGTACGCGGTGTCGTAGGTGACCACGGAGATCGCCGAGACCGGCTCGCCGTCGACGCGCCCCACGAAGAATCCCGCCGGGTCCTGTGCGAAGAAGGCCGCCGCGTCGGGGGTTCGCCCGCCGGGGGGCGCCCAAGAGGCCACTTGACAACCCTTCCGTAGGGGCACATGCTCAAGTCGCAGTTCAGTTAGAACCTGTAACTGTAGGGATAGTGGAACGCACACGAGAAAGGCTCAACCATGCGAGAGACCTACACGCACAAGAACGCGAGTGAGCCCAGGTCGGACACCGTCACGACCGAGATCGTCCTGCCCGGTGTCGTCGAGCCCGAGGGTCTTGAGGTCCGGCGCGTGGACACCGCCGCCCCCGGCCCCGGCGAGGTACTGCTCGCGATGGAGGCCACCGGCGTCTCGTTCGCCGAGCAGCAGATGCGGCGCGGCAAGTACTACGACCAGCCGCCGTTCCCCTTCGTGCCGGGATACGACCTCGTCGGACGGGTCGCGGAGACCGGCCCGGGGGTGGACCCCGCACTGAGGGGACGGCGGTACGCGGCCCTGACGAAGACCGGCGGCTGGGCGAGCCACGTCGTGGTGCCCGCCGCCGACCTGGTCGAGGTGCCGGACTCCGTGGCGTCCGCCGACGCCGAGACACTGGTCGTGAACGGCATCACGGCCTGGCAGATGCTGCACCGCACGGCCGGGGTCGAGCCGGGTGACACGGTCGTCGTGCTCGGCGCGAACGGCGGCGTCGGCTCCACCCTCGTCCAGCTGGCCCGGATCGCCGGGGTACGCGTGATCGGCACCGCCGCGCGGCGCCACCACGACCGGCTGCGCGACCTCGGCGCCGTCCCCGTCGACTACCGCGACCCGGACCTGCACGGGCGGCTGCGCGGCCTCGCCCCCGGCGGGGTGCGCGCGGTCTTCGACCACGTGGGCGGCGAGGGCGTCGTGGACTCGTTCCGGCTGCTCGCGCCGGGCGGCACCCTGGTGTCGTACGGCACCGCGTCCACCCGGGACGTCACCGGGTCCGCCAAGGCCCCCGTCCTGAAGCTCTTCGCACGCCTGCTGCTGTGGAACGCGCTGCCCAACTCCCGGCACGCGCACTTCTACAACATCTGGGCGGGACGCCGGAACGCCGACGCCTTCCGCGAGCGGCTGCGCACCGACCTCGGGCAGGTGTTCGCACTGCTCGCAGCGGGCAGCATCCAGCCGCAGGTCGCCGCGCGCGTCCCGCTCTCACGGGCCGCCGACGCCCTGCGCCTCGCCGAGTCCGGCACGGTCGCGGGCAAGGTCGTCCTCGTACCGGACGGGAAGGCCCCGTCGGCGGACCGGTGACACGAATACCGGCCACATCATCAACTACCGTCAATACAGGGCTCTTTCAGACATTTGTACGGAATTTTCGTCCGCCCTGCACCGTTGCACCGGTCTCCTCGACAGGATCGACAGCAGCGACAGGCCGTCCGGGCAACCGTGCCGGACGGCCGGCGTCACCTGGGAGGAACTTTGGTACGTCATCGACGACCGGCGCCCCGACCCCCCGCCGAGCCCGGCCCCACCGCGGCTCGCCCCCCGGAGCCCCCGTCGGACCCCCCACCGGCCAAGGAGCGGCGGCACACCCCGCCCTCGCCGCCCGAACAGCTGCTCTTCGGCGGGCGGTTGCGCAGCTCGTGGGGCTGGACCGCGCACGAGGGCGCGCGCCTGAACGCCTCGTTCCGCTCCATCCTCCGGCAGATCCCGACCCTCTTCCGGCACACCGTGTCCCTGGCCTGGCACGCCGACCCGTGGGCGCTCGTGGTGGTCGCGGCGGCCCAGCTCGGCCAGGCCGCGGCGACCGCGTTCGGGCTGCTCGCCACCAACCGCGTGCTGGTGTCCCTGTTCGCCGCGGGCCCGACCGCCGAGCGGGTGCGCGAGGCGCTGCCGTCCCTGGTGTGGGTGGCCGCGGCCAGCGCGTTCGCGGCCACGCTGCGCGCCGTGTCGTTCGCGGCCGCGGGGCGCCTCGGACCCAAGGTCGAACGGCTCGCGGGCCTGTCCATGATGGAGCAGGTCATCCGCGTGGAGATGGAGCACATCGAGCGCTCCGACTTCCACGCGGCCCTGGACTCGGGACAGCACGGCCAGACCGCGGCCCGCCGCCTCATCGAGCACACCCTCGGCATCGTCGAGGCCCTCATGGCCCTGATCGCCGTCAGCGGAGTCCTCGCGGTGCTGCACCCGGTGCTCCTGCCGCTCCTGGTCGCCGTGGTGGTGCCGAAGGCCTGGGGCACGGTCCGGGCGGCGCGCCGCACCTACGAGTCGGTGCAGATCTGGCTGGAACACGTACGCCAGCAAGGGGCGTTGCGGCGGCTGCTCATCTCCCAGAAGGCGGCACCCGAGCTTCGTGTGCACGGCGCGGGCCCGTTCCTGCTCGACCAGTTCGACCAGATGGCGGCGCAGGCCGCGGACGAGCAGACGCGCCTCGCGCACCTGGAGGCCCGCACCGAGCTGGGCACGTCCGCCCTCTCGGGCCTCACCGCGGGCGCCACGTACGCCGTACTCGCCTGGCTCCTCACGCACGGCCAGCTGCCCCTCGCGGCGGGCGCGACCGCCGCGCTCGCCCTGACCAGCGGCACGGCGGGGCTGCGCCGGATGGTGACGCACATCCACCACCTCTACGAACAGAGCCTGTTCATGAACGACCTGATCCGCGCCCGCGAGGAGGCGCGGCGGCGAGCCATCCCCGCCACCGGTGTCCCGGTGCCCGAGCCGCCCGAGGTCATCGAGTTCGACCGGGTGACGTTCCGCTACCCCGAGCGGACGGCCCCCGCCCTCGACGACGTGTCCCTGACCGTCCGCAGGGGCCAGGTCATCGCCCTGGTCGGCGCCAATGGATCGGGCAAGACGACCCTGAGCAAGCTCCTCGCCGGCCTGTACCTGCCGACGTCGGGCACCATCGGCTGGGACGGCACGGACGTGCGCGCGCTGCGCCGCGACGACGTCTTCGCCCATGTCTCCCTGGTCCTCCAGAACTTCCAGCAGTGGCCGTTCACCGCCCGCGCCAACGTGGCCATGAGCAGGCCCGGTGACATCCACGACACCTCCCGCCTTGACGCCGCCGCCGCGTACGCCGACGCGCACAGCGTCCTGGCGGACCTCCCGCACGGCTGGGACACCCTGTGCGAGAAGGGCTACGAGGGCGGTGTCGACCTGTCCGGCGGTCAGTGGCAGCGCCTGGCCCTGGCCCGCGCCTACTTCCGTGACGCCGACATCCTCATCTGCGACGAGCCGACCAGCAGCATGGACCCGGCCGCCGAGATCGACGCCTTCCGGAAGATCCGCGCCCTCGCGTCGAAGGACCAGACGATCGTCCTGGTCACGCACCGGCTGCACAGCGTCAAGGAGGCCGACGTCATCTACGTGCTCGACGAGGGCAGGCTGGTGGAGCACGGCGACTTCGCGACCCTGATGTCCGCCGACGGGCCGCAGCTGTTCCGGCGCCTGTTCGAGCTCCAGTCGCACCAGTACCGCACGGACACCCTGGACGGCGTACCCGCGCAGCGGACCCGTTCCCGCGACGCTATGCCGGACCGGTCCCCGGCGGCCGGCACAGCCGGATGAGGCGCAGCGCGAGCTGGATCTCCAGGGCCCGTTCGGGGGTGTTCCAGTCGGGGCCGAGGAGCCGGGCGGTGCGGTCGAGGCGCTGCACGACGGTGTTGACGTGTACGTGCAGCGCGTCCTTGGCGCGCGCGAGGCCGGTGCCCGCGGCGAAGTAGGCGTCGAGGGTGCGGACGAGTTCGGTGCCGCGCCGCTCGTCGTAGTCGATGACGGGCCCGAGGACCCGGCGGACGTAGCCGTCGACGTCCCCGCGGTCGCCGAGGAGCACCCCGACGAAGCCGAGGTCGGACAGGCTCGCGCCGTGGCCGGTGCGGCCGAGGGCCCTGAGCGCCTCCAGGCAGCGGAGCGCCTCGGCGTGCGCGGCGGGCAGCCCGGCGGGCGCGTCGGCGGGCCCGGCGGCGCCACAGGTCACCGGGGCCCCGAGGCTCCGGCCGAGGTCGGCGGCCAGGCGCTCGGCGAGCGGCCCGGGCGCCGCGGTGGGGGCGAGCAGGACGACCTGGCCGCCCTGGGGTCCGGCGAGGCCGCGCAGGGTGCGGGCCCTGCGGGCCGCCTCGGTCGTGAGGCGGCCGCGCAGGCCGGGGTCGCAGTGCAGGACGAGGACGGACATGGGTTCGGCGAGGTCCACGCCGAGACGGCGGGCGCGCGGGGTCAGGCGCGCGCCGCGCCGCGGGTCGGTGGCGTGCGCGGGGGTGAGCAGGTCGTCGAGGAGCTCCCCGCGCACGCGGTCCTCCGCCTCGGCCACCGAGCGGCGCAGGAGCAGGAGCAACGCCGTGTCCCTGCTGGCCCGTTCGAAGAGGCGGCGGTCGCTGTCGGGCAGGCCGGGACGGCCGCTCAGCGCGATGGAGCCCAGCTGTTCGGGCCTGGCGAGCACGGCGGACACCCAGACTCCGTCGACGTGCACGGCGCGCCCCGCGGTGCGGGACGCGGCCACACCGTGGGCGGGCGGCGTCGGGGACGCGGCACCCACGCGGGCCAGTTCGGTGCCGTCGGCGTCCTGGACGACCAGGCCGCCGTCGAGGAGCGCGGCGATCTCGGCGGCCAGGTCGGCCACGTCGCCGCCGCGAAGGACCAGGTCGGTGAGGCGGTCGTGGGTCTCGGCGGCGCGGCGCATGGCTTCGCTCTGCGCGCGGGCGGTGGCCGTCGCCGCGTTGAGGTCCACCAGGGCGGCCCGGGTCTCCTCCAGGAGGCGGGCGCTGTCGATGGCGACGGCCGCGTGGTCGGCGAGGGAGGCCAGCAGCGCGATCTGGTCGGGGGCGAAGTCGCGCGGCGTCCGGTCGGCCGCGTACAGGACACCGATGACGCGGCTGCCGACGCGCAGCGGCACCCCAAGGATGCCGCGGAGCCCTTCCTCGCCGACGCCGGCGTCGATGGTGGGGGTGTGCAGGAAGCGGGTGTCGCTGCGGTAGTCGGCGCTCGCGTAGGGCCGGGCGGTCTGGGCGACGAGACCGCCGAGCCCCTCCCCCATGCCGAGCCGCAGCTCCTGGAACCGCGCGGACGTCGACCCGTCGGTGACCCGCATGAACGTGTCGCCCGCGGCCGGGTCGTTGAGCGTCAGGTACGCCACGTCGGTACGGAGCAGCAGCCGGGCGCGGTGGACGATGGCGCGCAGCACCGCGTCGAGGTCGCTGAGCGCCGCCAGGTCGCCCGCGGTGTCGAACAGCGCGGACAGCTCGGCCTCGCGCCGCCGGTGCTGGTCGAGGGTGCGGCGGATGCCGAGTGCCGCCTCGGTGGCCTCCTCCACGCGGGCCAGCTCCGCGGGGTCCGCGCCCGCCTCCCTGGCAGCGGCGGCGGCCCGGGTGAACTCCTCGGCGGGCGCCTGCCGTCCGAGGAGGTCGAGCAGGTGCCGCAGGGCGGTGACGGCGGGGCCCGCGGTGCCGTCGGGGGGCTGCGGGGTGGGGCGGGGGCGGGCGGTGGCCATGGGGCGTGGTGCCTTTCGCGCGCTGCTCAGGAGGGTTCGCCGGAGCGTACTGCCGCTTCGCCGGTACGCGCGGTGGGGGCGCCGGAGGCCACCGGTACCGGGGCCTCTGCTCCCGTCGCGGCGGCGCGCAGGTCGCGGCCGAGGGTCTCGCGGGCCAGGGCCACGGTCACGGTGGTCACCACGGCGGCCAGGCCCAGGTACACCGCGACGGGCACGGACGAGTCGTACTCCTTCAGGAGCTCCACGGCGATGATCGGGGCGAGGGCGCCCGCGACGATCGAGGCGAGCTGGGAGCCCATCGAGGCGCCGGAGTAGCGGACCCTGGTGTCGAACATCTCGGAGATGAACGCCGCCTGCGGCCCGTACATGGCACCGTGGAACAGCAGCCCCACCGTCACCGCCGCGGTGATCACGGCGAACGACTCGGAGTCGACGAGCGCGAAGAACGCGAAGGCCCACAGCGTCATGCCCACCGAGCCGACGAGCGTCACGGGGCGCCGTCCGACCCGGTCGGAGAGCGCGCCCCAGGCCGGGATGGTGGCGAAGTGCACGGCGGAGGCGATGAGGACGGCGTTCAGGGCGGTGCTCTTGGGCAGGTCCAGGTGTGTGGTGACGTACACCAGGACGAAGGAGGTGAGGATGTAGTACGAGATGTTCTCGCCGAAACGGGTGCCGATGGCGGTGAGGACCTGCCGCCAGCTCTTGCGGAACACCTCCACGACGGGCGGCTGTTCCGTCTCGCCCCGCGCGGCGGCCGCCTCGGCCTTGGCCTGTGCTTCGAGGAAGACCGGCGACTCGGAGACGGAGAGCCGGATCCACAGGCCGACCACGACCAGGACGCCGGAGAGCAGGAAGGGCACGCGCCAGCCCCAGGACTGGAAGGTGCTCTCGGACTGCACGGCGGCGAGCAGCGCGAGGACGCCGGTGGCCAGGAGGTTGCCGCCGGGTGCGCCCGACTGCGGCCAGGACGCCCACAAGCCGCGGTGCTTGTCGCCGCCGTGCTCCGACACGATGAGGACGGCGCCGCCCCACTCGCCGCCGAGCGCGAAGCCCTGCACGAGCCGCAGCACGGTGAGGAGCACGGGTGCGCCCACGCCGATGGCGTCGTAGGTGGGCAGCAGCCCCATGGCGAAGGTGGCGCCGCCCATCAGGAGCAGGCTGAGCACGAGGAGCTGTTTGCGTCCGACCTTGTCGCCGAAGTGTCCGAACACGACGCCGCCGAGGGGCCGGGCGAGGAAGCCGATCGCATAGGTGACGAAGGCGATGAGGGTGCCGGTGAGCGGATCGGCGGTGGGGAAGAAGAGGTCGTTGAAGACGAGGGCGGCGGCGGAGCCGTAGAGGAAGAAGTCGTACCACTCGATGGTGGTGCCGACGAGGCTGGCACCGACGATCCGGCCGATGCCGGGCTTGTGGCCCGTACTTGGCTTCCGGCCGGTACGGGGCTGCTGACTGGTACGGGGCTTCCGGCCGCCACCGGACTTCCGGCTGTTACGGGGCTTCCGGTCTGCTCCGGGCTTGGGACGCGCCATGGGGTTCACCGTGTTCTCGGTCGTGGGTCGGGGTTCTCGCGCGGGGAGCGGGCGGGGAGCGGGCGGGGCGGCTCAGTTCGCCGCCCAGCCGCCGTCCATCGACAGGGAGGTTCCGGTGACGTAGCCCGAGTGGGGGCCGCACAGCCACAGGGCTGCCGCGGCGACCTCCTCGGGTTCGATGAGCCGCTTCATGGGTGAGCGGGCGAGCAGCACATCGGAGACCACCGCCTCGTCGCTGATGCGGTGGGCGGCGGCCTGGTCGTGGATCTGCCCCTGTACGAGGGGGGTGCGGACGTAGCCGGGGCTGACGCAGTTGCTGGTCACGCCGTGCGGGGCGCCCTCGACGGCGGTGACCTTGCTGAGCCCCTCCAGGGCGTGCTTGGCGGCGACGTACGCGCTCTTGTAGGCGCTGGCGCGCAGTCCGTGCACGGAGGAGATGTTGACGACGCGGCCCCAGCCGCGCGCGTACATGTGCGGCAGGCTCTGCCGGAGCAGCAGGAACGGCGCGGTCACCATGACCTGCTGGATGAGGGCGAACCGCGCGGGCGGGAACTCGGTGAGCGGGGCGACGTGCTGGAGCCCCGCGCTGTTGACGAGGATGTCGACGCCGGTGGGCAGCGCGGCGACGGCGTCGGCGTCCGCGAGGTCGGCGACGTGCGCGTGTCCGCCGACGGCGTCGGCGACGGCCTTGGCCGACGGGGCGTCGATGTCCACGACGTGCGTCTCGGCGCCCGCCGCCGCGAGGGCCCGCACGCAGGCCCGGCCGATGCCGCTGCCACCACCGGTGACGAGGGCGACGCGCCCGCGCAGATCGATGCCGGACGCCGCGGGGACGGGGTGGTCGGGTGCGCTTGTCATGGCGGGAAACATAGGGTCGACGGGCGGCGGCGCCCATGTGGGCGGGAGCTACAGCTGGGGCGGGTGGCATGGTGGGGGCTGCCATAGGGGGCCCGGCCCAGGCGGGCGCGGGCGGTGGGCTGCGCGGCGCCTCAGCCGTCGGGGCCCCGGGCGCGGCTGAGGCGGTGCGCGGGGCGCGGCCCTGCGTCAAACGGCTGGTCCCCGCCGCCCGGTGGCGCCGGGGACCACACCTGGCCCCCGGCGCTCGGCGGCCGAAGCCGTCGCCGGAACCTACGCGGCCGCGCCGCCGTCGACGGCGGACGAGCGGCCGAACTTGTCGACGGCCTGGTAGTACGTCCAGGCGAGACCGTCGCACGAGGTCTTCTGCACGCCGGTGTAGCGGGCGCACACCCGCTTGAGGTCGGCGTAGAAGGCGCTGTCGACGCGGGCCTTGTTGGCGTCGAAGGAACCCGCCTCCTTGTAGTTGCGGTACCCGAAGTCGTGCCGGGCACAGGACGTCTCGAAGGGGAAGCCGAGCGGGTTGTCGGGTGAGGAGGAGCAGTAGTCGGTGCTCCAGTTGAACCGGTACGCGCTCCACGCGCCCTGGTTGTTCCGCGCGGCGAGCCAGGAGTTGTAGCTGCTCGCGTCGGTCTGGGTCCAACTGCTGAGCACCCGGCCCTTGTCGGCGGGGACGGCGGCGGCAGGGGACGCGGCGAGACCGGTCCCGAGGGTGAGGGCGGCAGCGCTCACTGCGAGCGCGGAGAGTCGACGGCGCATGGGTGGGGGTCCTCCCGTTGAGTGGTGCACGAAGACGAATGTGGGGGGCGTGCCGCGGGCCGTACGTGGACGGCCCGCGCCTCAAGTGATCACCACCGACCCGTCGGCCGGTGGTCGGGCGCGTCGCGCGGAGCTTTCGATCCGGTGACCGGTTCGGTCCGCGCGGCATCTTGCCTATACGGCACGGGAGTTGCCGCCAAACATGTCAAGGGGCCAGTGGTGGGGCGCGGGGGCCAGGTGGTGCACGGTGGCGCGCCGTGCGTTCCGGAGTGCGGCGACGTGCGCGACGCGGCGCGACGTGCGCGCCCGGTGGGTGCCGGTGGCGAACGGTGTGCGTCTGGGGGGGCGGTTGTGGCTGCCGGTGGGGCACCGGCTGGGGCGGACGCAGGTGCTGCCGCTCGGTCTGCCGCCGCTGCCGCTGCCGCTCGCCATGCTGATGGCCGAGGAGGTCACCCCTGGCCGGGGGGAACGGCTGAGGGCGGCCGGGGGCCCGAACGCCCTCGCGCCCGATTCCTCACCCGGGCCTGGCGGCCCCACCCTGCTCGGGCACGGCCACCGGGCCGAGGAGGCCAGCCACCTCCCCGTCGCCACCGCCGACGGTGGAGAAACGAAACAGGGGCCACCCGAAGGTGACCCCTGCATGCGACGTTTCCGTCGGGACGACAGGATTTGAACCTGCGACCCCTTGACCCCCAGTCAAGTGCGCTACCAAGCTGCGCCACGTCCCGGTGCGTGTCCCTGCGGTGTCCCGCGTGATCACGCAGGTAGAACTCTACCGCACGTGACGGGGTGGTCCGGTGCGGTTTCGGCTCTCGTGGGCGGGCGCCCCGGCCCGCCCCGGTGCGCGGAGCGCGCGAGGATGGGGGCATGAGTGGTGCGTGTGGACCGGAGGACAAGGCCCCCGAGCGGGGTCGGCGGGATCGGGACGCGGAGGGGCGGGCCCGTAACGCCCGGCCCCGTGACGGGCTCGGGCGGCCCTTGCCGTACGGCGCCGACGGGGTGGGGCGGCAGCCGGAAGGCGTGGTGCGCTCGCCCCGGGAGACCGTCGCGGAGGCCCAGGCGCTGCTCGACGCCGGGCGGCCCTTCCACGCGCACGAGGTCTTCGAGGACGCCTGGAAGTCGGGGCCCGAGGAGGAGCGCGGGCTGTGGCAGGGGCTCGCCCAGCTCGCCGTCGGCCTCACCCACGCCGCCCGCGGCAACACGAAGGGCGGGGCCCGGCTGCTGTTGCGGGGCGCCGGTGCCGTCTCGGACTGGTCCGCGGAGGAGACCGGGCGGCAGCTGCCGTACGGGATCGGCGTCGCGGGCGTGGTGGCTTGGGCGCGGGAGCTGGCCGCGCGCCTGGAGGGCGCGGAGTACGCGCGGGCGGAGCAGGTCCTGGACCCGGCCGCGTGCGCCCCGCGCCTGGCGGCGGATGAGCAAGGCTGAGACGCGACCGCCAGGACGGCACCGACCGTACGGGAACGAAAGGACGGGAGCGAAAGGACAGGAGCGAAAGGGCGGCGCTGACAGTACGGAGCCGACACGACGGGCCTGACCAAGACGGGACTGACAGTACGGGGCCGACAAGGCGGGGCTGACGAGACGGCGCCGGCAAGGCCGGACCGGCGGCAGGGGGTGCCGGATCGCCCGCCCCCGCATACGGCACACTCACCCCGTGCGAAAGATTCATGTCATCGGCATCGGCGCGGGGGACCCCGAGCAGCTCACCCTCCAGGCGGTCGGGGCCATGAGGGACACCGATGTGTTCTTCCTGGTCGGCAAGGGCGAGGAGAAGGACGACCTCGTGGCGCTGCGGCGCGGGATGCTGGCGGCGCACCGACCCGACGGGGCCTACCGCGTCGTCGAGGCGCGGGACCCGGAGCGGGACCGGGCGGCGCGGGGCGAGCGGTACGCGGGTGCCGTGGACGAGTGGCGTGCCCGCCGCGCCGTCGTCTTCGAGCGGCTCATCGGCGACGAGCTGGGCCCCGAAGGGACCGGGGCGTTCCTGGTGTGGGGCGACCCGGCGCTGTACGACAGCACGATCGCGGTCCTGGAGGAGGTGCTAGGGCGCGGCGCGGTGACGTTCGCGTACGACGTCGTCCCCGGCGTCAGCAGCGTCTCCTCGCTGGCGGCGCGCCACCGGATCGGGCTCAACCGCGTCGCGCGGCCCTTCCAGGTCACCACCGGCCGCCGCCTCGCCGACGAGGGCTTCCCGGAGGGGGTGGACGACGTCGTGGTGATGCTGGACGCCCGGCAGGCCTTCCTGCGCTTCGTCGACGACGGGGACGATCCCGACCTCCACATCTACTGGGGCGCCTACCTCGGTACTCCCGACGAGATCCTCGTCTCCGGCCCGCTCGCCGAGGCCGCCCCGCGCATCGGGCGGCTGCGCGCCGAGGCCCGTGCGCGCAAGGGCTGGATCATGGACACGTATCTGCTGCGGCGAGGCGGGGACACCACCACCGGCGACTGACCGTCGGCACCCCGGCACCGGACCGGGCCGTCACCGGACCGAACCGGACCACCGGCGGACGCGACCGTCACCGCACCTGACCTGACCGGACCACCGCCGAACCGGACCGTCACCGCACCGGACCGCCCCGCATGCACCGCGGCGGCCCCGGTGTGAGGGTGAGGCTGTGACCGTTACCGATCAGCCCGCGGCCGCGGCGGAGCAACCCGGTCGGCCGGAGCAGGGGCCACCGGTCCTCGACAAGCGCAGGCGCAATGTCGTCTTTGTGACGATCATGCTGGGTGTCCTGCTCGCCGCCCTCGACCAGACGATCGTGGGCACCGCGCTGCCGACGATCGTGTCGGACCTCGGCGGCGCCGAGCACATGTCGTGGGTCGTCACCTCGTATCTCCTCGCGGAGACCGTGGCGACGGTGCTCGTCGGCAAGTTCGGCGACCTGTTCGGCCGCAAGGTCGTGTTCCAGGTGTCGGCGGTCGTCTTCATCACCGGCTCGTTCCTGTGCGGTCTCGCCACGAACATGACCCTGCTCATCGCCTGGCGCGCGCTCCAGGGCATCGGCGCGGGCGGTCTGATGGTCACGGCGATGGCCCTGATCGCCGACGTCATCCCGCTGCGCGAGCGCGGCAAGTACCAGGGCGCGATCGGCGCGGTCTTCGGTGTGTCGACCGTCGTCGGGCCGCTGCTCGGCGGGCTCTTCACCGATCATCTGACCTGGCGCTGGGCGTTCTACGTGAACGTGCCTATCGCGATCCTCGTCGTCGTGGCCGCGGCGCGCACCCTCCCCGTCGTGAAGTCCGCTTCGCGGCCCGTCATCGACTATTTCGGCATCGCCCTGGTGGCGATCGGGGCGAGTGCGCTGATCCTGGCCACCAGCTGGGGCGGCAACCAGTACGCGTGGGGCTCGGGCGTCATCATCGCCCTGTTCACGGGCGGGCTGCTGGCCCTCGCCGCCTTCTGCGTGGTGGAGACGCGGGCCGCGGAGCCGATGCTGCCGATGCGGCTCTTCGCGAACCCGGTCTTCACCGTCTGCTCGGTGCTCAGCTTCGTCGTGGGCTTCGCGATGCTCGGCGCGATGACGTTCCTGCCGACGTATCTCCAGTACGTCGACGGGGACTCGGCCACCACCTCCGGGGTGCGGACGCTGCCGATGGTCGTCGGGCTGCTCATCGCCTCGATCTTCAGCGGGAACGTCGTCAGCAGGACCGGCACCTACCGGATCTTCCCCATCGTGGGCTCGCTCGTGATGGCGCTCGGCCTGTACCTGCTGTCGCTGATGGGCCGCGACACCAGCACCTGGCTCGCGTCCCTGTACATGTTCGTGCTCGGCATCGGCATCGGTCTGTCCATGCAGGTGCTCACCATCGCCGTGCAGAACACCGTCGCGTACGCGGACCTCGGCACCGCGACGTCCGGCGTCACCTTCTTCCGGACCCTCGGCAGCTCCTTCGGTACGGCCGTCTTCGGCACGATCTACGCCAATACGCTGGCGCCGAACCTGCGCGAGGGGGTCGCGGCGGCGGACCGCACCGGCGCCGCACCGCCGGACGTCGTCGCGCAGGCGTCGCAGAGCCCGCAGTCGCTGCACGACCTGCCGGGCGCGGCCGCGGCACCCCTGATCGAGGCGTACGCGGACACGTTGCAGACGGTGTTCCTGTGGACGGTTCCCGTCGCCCTCGTCGGGTTCGTCGTGGCCCTGTTCCTCAAGCAGGTCGAGCTGCGCGACAGCGCGCGGATGAACTCGTCCGACCTCGGCGAGGGCTTCGCGTCACCGCAGGCGGGCGACCCGGCCAGGCTGCTCGAGCTCGCCGTCGGCAACATCCTGCGGTCCCAGGGGCCGCAGACCGCGCGCACCGTGATCCAGGGGTCCGACACACGCCTGGACATGGCGGGCGCCTGGGCGGTGATGCAGGTGGAGCTGTTCACCCGCCTCGTCGGGCACGCCAATCTGCCGCTGATCGCGGCCAGGCGTCAGCTGCCGCCCGAAGTGCTCGTGCCGGTCTTCGACCGGATGGTCGACGAGGGGTATGTGACCCGCACCGGCACCCTGTTCCAGCACACGGCCGCGGGCGCGCGCGAGGCCGAGGTCATCGGCCGGGCGTGGGCGTCCTGGCTGCGCGAGCGGTTGCGCGCGGACGGCGGGGCCGGCTGGAGCGCCCTGGAGGACATCGCGGCCGAGGGCGACGGGAAGCTGTGGGAGGCGGTCGACGCGATCGCCAAGCGGCTGCTGGCTGAAGACCTCGCCCAGGGCCTCGCCCTGGGCGAAGGCGCACGGCGGGGGGCACGTCCGGCGGCGGCGACAGCGGCCTAGCCGTCAGCGCAGCAGGAGCTGGAGGCCGCCGAGCACCGTCGCGCCGATGACGAGCTGCTCGAAGAGCCGCTGGTTGATGCGGTGCACGCAGGCCCTGCCGATGAGCGCGCCGGGGAGCACGAAGAGGACGAGCGCCGCGTCGAGCAGCAGCGAGGGGCCGTCGATGAGGCCGAGGCCGACGCTGAACGGCACCTTGGACGTGTTGACGATGAGGAAGAACCACGCCGAGGTGCCGAGGAAGCTCAGCTTCCTGAAGCCCGCGGAGAGCAGATACATCGACATCACCGGGCCACCCGCGTTGGCGACCATCGTGGTGAAGCCGCCGAGCACGCCGTAGGAGGGCGCGGCGGCCCGGCTCGTCCCCTTTCCCGCATCGCCCGCCGCCCCCGCATCCCCGGCGGCGGCACGCTCGGCCGACCTGCGGCGCCACATCGTGACGGCCGCCATGAACAGCAGGATCGCCCCGATCGACGTACGCATCACGGCGTCGTCGGCGAACAGCAGGAACGCCGTGCCCACGGCCACGCCCACGCCGACCGCGGGGAACAGCCGCCACAGGGTGGGCCAGTGCGCGTGTTTGCGGTAGGTGAGGACGGCGAGGACATCGCCGGCGATCAGTATCGGCAGGAGCACGCCCGTGGACGCGCGGGCCGGGAGCACCGCGGCGAAGGCGGCCAGGCTGATCGTGTTGGCGCCGCTGACAGCGGTCTTGGAGAAGCCGACGAGCCCGGCCGCCAGGGCCAGGACGGCGAACTCCAGGACGGTGATCTCGGCGAAGGCATCCATGCTGGGATCCGATGGTATGCCCAAGCACTTTCCCGGGAGCCGGTGGTGTCAGTCCCGCTCCACGAGCAGGGCGCTGCCCTGACCCACGCCCACGCACATCGTGGCGAGGCCGCGGGTGCTGCCGGTGCGGCGCATGCGGTGCAGGAGCGTGGTGAGGATGCGGGCGCCCGAGCAGCCGAGCGGGTGCCCGATGGCGATGGCGCCGCCGTCGGGGTTGACCAGGTCGGGGTCGATGCCGAGCGCGTCCACGCAGGCCAGGGCCTGGGCGGCGAACGCCTCGTTGAACTCGGCCTCCTGGATGTCGTCGACGCTCCAGCCGACCCTGGCCAGGGCCTTGCGGGTGGCGGGCACCGGGCCGAGCCCCATCACGTCCGGGTGCACGCCCGCGGAGGCGCCCGCCGCGTACCGGCCGAGGGACTCGAGGCCGAGTGCGTGCAGGGCCTCCTCGCTGACCAGGAGGAGGCCCGCCGCGCCGTCGTTCATCGGCGACGCGTTGCCCGCCGTGACGGTGCCGCCCTGCCGGAACACCGGGCGCAGCCCGCTGAGTTTCTCGTACGAGGTGTCCTCACGGATGCTCTCGTCGGCGGCGACCACCGTGCCGTCGGGGGTGGTGACGGGCAGCAGTTCGTCGTCGAAGCGGCCGTGTCCGCGTGCGGCGGCGGCGCGGCGGTGGCTGCGCAGGGCGAAGGTGTCCTGGCGTTCGCGGGAGATGCCGTGGCGGGCCGCCACCTCCTCGGCGGTCTCGCCCATGGAGAGGAGTCCGTGCAGCTCCTTCATCCGCGGGTTGACCAGGCGCCAGCCGAGGCGGGTGTCGGGCGCCTCCATGCGGTGCGGCAGCGCCTCGTCGGGGCGGGGCAGGACGAAGGGGGCACGGCTCATCGACTCGGAGCCGCCGGCGAGCACGATGTCGGCTTCGCCCGCCGCGATGGCGCGGGCCGCGGTGGTGACCGCCTCCATGCCCGAGGCGCACAGGCGGTTGACCGTGGCGCCGGGGACGGACTCGGGGAGCCCGGCGAGCAGGACCGCCATGCGGGCGACGTTGCGGTTGTCCTCGCCCGCCTGGTTGGCGGCGCCCCAGTAGACGTCGTCGATACGGGCCGGGTCGAGCTGCGGCAGATCGTCGAGGAGACCGCGGACCACGGCTGCGGCGAGGTCGTCGGGGCGGACGGCGGACAGCGCGCCGCGGAGCCTCCCGACGGGGGTGCGGCGGGCTGCGGCGAAGTGGACGGTGCGCACGGTGGGCTCCGGATCTGCTGCGAGGGGCTCGATCTGCTGTGCAGGGCTGATCTGCTGCGGAAGGCCGATCTGCCGTGAAGGGCTGATCTGCTACGAAGGGCTCGGTACGCGGCTTCGCTAATTAGCGGTGCTAGTTTTGGAGTGTAGGGCGTGGCCGGGGGTTGCGGAAGGACGGCGTGGGCCGGTCGGACCCCGGCCCTCGGCCCCCGCGGCCGCGAGTCGGACCCCGGCCCCCGCGACCGCCGGTCAGCCCCTCGCGACCGCGACGCGCAGCGGCCCCCCGCCCGTGTCCGCGCGCGGGAGCCAGGAGGCGTCGAGCGTCCACGTCCGGCCGGGGGCCCTGCGCCCCCAGGAACGCTCCCGGTGCAGCACGTGGCCGTCCTGTTCGACGAGCAGGACCGGGTGGGTGAGGAACTCGGTGGCGCGCAGGAGGAAGCGACCGCCGACGGGGCGGGGGCCGTCGGCGGCGAGCCGGTTGGGGGTCACCCAGTGCAGCGGCGCGGCCACCTCGACGGCCGGACCCGGGTCCGGCCACGCCCCGGAGCGCAGGAAGCGGCGTACGGCCGCCGCCGCGGCGGCCCCCTCCGCGGCCACCGCGCCCGCGTCCGCCACCGCGTGCAGCAGGTTGCCGGCCGCGAACACCCCGGGCAGGGCGGTGCGGAAGGCCGCGTCGACGGCGGGGCCGCGGGTGCCCGCCGCGAGCGGTACCCCGCCGCGCCGGGCGAGCTCGTTGTCCGGGACGAAGTCGCCGGTGAACACCACGGTGTCACAGGCGAGGTGCGTGACGCGTCCGGAGCGGTGCCGAAGGCGCACGCCCGACAGGCGTCCACGGCCGGTCAGTTCGGCCACCTCGGTGCCGGTGAGCAGCGGCACCCCCCGCACGATCCTGGCTCCGGCGGCGCGCCACGGCGCCGCCTCGTGCCGGGCGCGCCGCGTCACCTGGGCGGCCACCTCGACGCCCGCCCGGCGCAGCGTGTCGAGGGCCGCGTACGCCACCGGCTCCGCGCCGACGACGACCGCGCGGGTGCCCACGGCCCTGCGGTAGACGTGGACCTCCTGCTGGAGTTCGCCGGTGGTGTAGACGCCCGCGGGCCGGGTGCCGGGGACCAGGCGGGCACCGCGCGGGCGTTCGCGGGCGCCGGTGGCGAGGACGACGGCCCGCGCGGTGACGCGTTCCAGGCCGGCCGGTGACGTGGTGTCCAGGGTCAGGGGTCCCGCCCAGCCGGTGACGGTGACGCCGGTGCGCAGCGTGGCGCCCGCGCGCACCGCCGCGTCGACGCACCGCTCGGCGTACTGGGGGCCGCTCGTACCGAGACCCCGCAGGCCGGGGAGGTCTCGGCGGGCGGAAAGACCCGGAAGACCCCCGAGCCCGGGCTCGCCCCCCGCGGCACCGACGTCACCCGAGCCGACGAAGCCCCCGAAACCACCGAAGCCGCCGTGGTGGCAGTGGCGCGGGATGCCACCGGCCCGCTGCTCCCGCTCCAGGATCTCCACGCGGCCCGCGCCCACACCGGCGAGGGCGGCCGCGGCCGCGAGTCCCGCGGGACCGGCGCCGACGATCAGCACGTCGACGGCGCGCTCGTGTCGCATCGCCCCTCCACCCCTCATCGCCGCTCCGCCCGGCCGCGGACTTCGCGACGCCCGGGTTCCCCACGGCCCTCGCCGCTCGTACGACCCTCGCCGCTCTCATGACCCTCGCCGCCCTCGCGGCCCCCGCGGCCCTCAAAGAGTTCCCGTACCGCCGCGCCGCAGTAGAAGCCCTGGCAGCGGCCGCCGCGCGCCCGTGTGCGGCGGCGCAGTCCGTCGATCGACGCGGGCGGGACGGTACTGGCGAGCGCGTCCCGGATCTCGCCGCGGGTGACGCGTTCGCAGTGGCAGACGACGGTGCCGTACTCCGGGTCCGCCGCGATCAGATCGGCCCGCTGGTAGGGGCGCGGGAAGTTCTCACCGAGGTTGGGCACGGTGAGGGGCGGCAGGTCCCGCGGCGGGCCGCCGAGGTCGAGGCCGCAGTCGGCGAGCAGGTCGGTGACGTGGGCGGCGATGGCCATGGACGCGGTCAGGCCGGTGGAGCGGATACCGCCGACGGTGACGAGGCGCTGCCCCGGCCTCGCGTGGATGCGGTAGTCGTCGTCCTCGGTCGCCGCGCGCAGCCCCGCGTACGCGGTGGTGACGTCCTCGTCGAGGAGCCCGGGCAGGACGCGCGCGCCCTGCTCGCGCAGGCGGCGCAGGCCGTCGGCGGTGGACTCGGTGGCCTGCTTGTCGTCGAGGTCCTCCGCCGTGGGGCCGAGCAGCACGTTCCCGTACACGGTGGGCGCGACGAGGACGCCCTTGCCGAGTGCCGTCGGTACGGGCAGCAGGATGTGCCGGACGAGGTCGCGGGCCGGCTTGTCGAAGACGATGAGCTGGCCGCGGCGCGGGGTGACCGTGAAGGTGTCGTGGCCGAGCATGCGGTCGACGGTGTCGGCGTGCAGACCGGCGGCGTTGACGAGGTGGCGGGTGCGCAGGGGGCCGCGGGTGGTGGTGAGCGCGTGCAGGTCACCGGCGTCCGGTTCGACGCCGGTCACGCGGCAGTTCAGGTGCAGGTCCACGCCCGCCGCTACCGCCTGCGTCACGTACGCCAGTGGTGTCGTCCAGGGGCAGATGATGCTCTCGCCGGGTACGTCGAGGGCGCCGAGCGCTCCGAGGCCGAGGTGGGGTTCGCGGGCCGCGACCTCGGCGGCGTCCAGGAGCACCGCCTCTTCGTAGCCGTTGCGCTTGGCCTTCTCGAGCAGGCCGGGGAGGGCGGCGAGCTGGTCCCCGTCCCAGGCGACGAGGAGCGCGCCGGTCCGTTCCACGGGGATCCCGCACTGGGCGGCGTACGCGGTCAGACGCCGGTACCCGTCCTGGACGAGCCGGGCCTCCAGGGACCCCGGCACCGCGTCGAACCCCGTGTGCAGGATGGCCGTGTTGGCCTTGGACGTGCCCTCGCCCACGTCGTCCGACGCCTCCACGACGGCGGTCCGGAGCGGGTGGCGGGCCAGCTCGCGGGCGATGGCGGTGCCGACCACACCGGCGCCGACCACGACGACGTCGTACGGTTCGCCGGGCGCGCCGGAGGCGGACGCGGGCGCCGGGGGCCCGCTGCGGGTGACCCGGCCGGGCCCGCCGCTCGCCGCGTCGCCGGCCACGCCGCCCGTCGCGTCGCCGGCCACACCGCCCGCGGCGTCGTCGAGCGGCATCACGGACTGCGTTCGAGGAGCGCTGCCACCTGCGCACGGAACCCGGCGCGGCGCGCGGCCGCCTCGTCGGGGCCGATCCGCGGCTCGTACACGGCGGCGGGCCGCCAGTCGGGCACGACGTCGCGCAGGCGAAGGCGCGGGTCGAGGCCGAGGCGGGCGACGGCGGCCACGCCGAGGGCGGTGACGTCCGGCACGGCCGAGACCTCCACGGGCAGTTGGAGCAGGTCGGCCTGGGTCTGCATGAGCAGCTCCGAGCGGGTCAGACCGCCGTCGACGCGCAGCGTGCGCAGCGGTTCGCCGAGGTCGTCCGCCGCCGCGTCGGCGAGCTCGGCGACCTGGGCCGCGATGCCTTCGCAGAGGGCCCGCACCAGGTGCCCCGCGGTGGTGTCGAGGCCGAGGCCGGTGAGGGAGCCGCGCAGGTCGCCGCGCCACCAGGGCGCCGCGAGTCCGGCGAGCGCGGGCACGAAGGCGACCCCGCCGGTGTCGGGGACGGCGGAGCCGACCGGGTCGATGTCCCCGGCGCCCCCGAGCACGCCGATGTCGGTGAGCCAGCGGACCGCGGAGGCCGCGGTGTACACCTGACCGTCGAGGCAGTAGCTGGAGCTGCCGCCGAGCCGCCAGGCCACGCAGGCGACGAGTCCGGAGTCGCCGCGGCGGGGGCGGGCGCCGGTCTGCGCGAGCAGGAACGCGCCGGTGCCGTAGGTGCACTTGGCGCTGCCCGGCTCGGTGACGTCCTGGGCGAGGAGGGCGGCCTGCTGGTCGACGAGCAGCCCGGTGAGCGGGATCTCGGCGCCGAACGCCGTCGTCGTGCCGATGTCCTCGGCGGCGTCCACGACCCGGGGCAGTCGTTCGCCGGTGAGTCCGAAGACGTCCAGGGCGCGCTCGGACCAGGTCACGGAGTCCAGGTCGAGGAGCTGGGTGCGGCCCGCGGTGGCCGCGTCGGTGACGAAGGCGCCGGTGAGGCGGTGCACCAGCCAGGCGTCGCTGGTGGTCACGACACCGGCGCGGGTGAGGTGGCGGCGCACCCAGGCCATCTTGGGGGCGGCGAAGTACGGGTCGAGCGGCAGGCCCGTGAGCGCCTTCAGCTCGTCGGCGTGCGCGGCGAGCTCCGCGCACAGCGGCTCGGCGCGGCGGTCCTGCCACACGAGGGCGTCGGTCAGGGGCTCCCCGGTCGCCGGGTCCCAGGCGAGCACCGTCTCGCCCTGGTTGGCGAGGCCGACGGCGGCCACCGGCTCGCCCGCGTCCGCCAGGGCCGCGCGGCCCGCGTCGACGACGGAGGCCAGCAGCTCGTCCGGGGCGACCTCGACGAGCCCGCCGGGCAGGTTCCGTGGGCGCACGGGCGCGCCGCCCGAGCCGATCACGCCCCGCTCCGGGCACACCACGAGGGCCTTCGTGCCGGAGGTGCCCTGGTCGACGGCGAGCACCGGGCCCGTCATCGGCGCCGTCCACGGCACCCGGGGCCCTGCCGACGGCACGGGACGAGGGTGCGCCCGCAGTAAGTCGTGATCACCGCGGAAGCCTGCTACAGCGGGCGCGGCACCGTCAAGGGTCGCGGTGGCACCGCCAAGGGGCGCGGCGGGCCACCGAGGGACGCGGCACGCCTCAAATGCCGCAATAGGGGTTCGTGTTGAGCGGAAGAGAACGCAATGTTCACACCGGCGCGCCGCGTTGACACAACTTGGTCAAGAAAGATCCGGGGACCAGCCATCAATCGAAAGACTCCGCTCTACACTGACCGCCGAACAACATCCGCCACTCGCACAACAGTTCATCCCTGCACATCACCGCACATCACAGCACATCACAGCACTCCGGACACCCCGCCCGCCCCCAGAGCTCAGAGCCCAGAGGACCCATGCCGATGCCGTTAGCCCGCCCGGTGTATCACCCGGCCGGTCACGACGCTCCCCTGCGCGCCGTGCTCCAGGACCTGAAGGCAGGCCGCTGGGTGTCGACGAGAAACCTCCTGACCGAGACCCCCGACTGGGGACTGTGGACGCAGCGCACACAGATCCTGGCCGCAGCCGTCGCCGGTTCCGACGTGGTGCGCGCCTGGCTCTCCGAGGAGCCGCGCAGCGTGGCCGCGACGGTCCTGCATACGCGTGTCACCGTGGAGCGTGCCCTGCGCGCGCACCGCGCGGGGCACCGGCACACCAACGAGCTGTGGCGGGAGGCGAACGACGCCTGCCGTCTCGCCTCGCAGACCACGCCCGAGGACCCCGTGCCGTGGATCTGCCTGCTCGCCCTCGCCACCCTCGACGAGGGCCAGCGCTGGGACGAGCACCGGCTCGCGGCGCCGGAGCCGATGCTGTTCCCCGGCCCGTGGGGGATCCTCGCCGAGGTCGACAAGCGCGACCCCGGGAACCGTGAGGCGTACCACCGCATGCTCCAGTTCGCCTACCACCGCAGGCCGGGCGCGCCGCTGACCGAGGCGGTCAACTTCGTGCACTGGGCGTCCGCCGCGGCGCCCGCGGGCTCGGCGCTGCACATGCTTCCGCTGTACGCGCGCGTGGAGCGCTACCGCCGCGAGGGCGGCAACGAGCGCGCCCTGGACCTGCACTGGGTCGGTGAGGACGCGACGCGCAGCGCGCTCAGGGCGCTCCAGCTGTGGTTCGACCACGCACAGCCGGAGTCGACCTCGCTGCTCGACCTCAACTACCTGGCGCACGCGCTGTGGGGCGCCCACCAGTTCCACGACGCGGTGCGGGTGTTCGAGGCCCTCGACCCCTTCTTCACGGTGGTGCCGTGGACGTACCGCACGCACGCGCCCCAGGACGCGGAGGCGGCCACCGAGGCCTTCGTCCAGGCCCGTGCGCGCTGCTACCACGCCGCTCGCGGCCCCGGCCCGCACGGCTGACCCCGGGCGGAGCCCGTCCGCCGGCCGAACCCCCCTCCCCCACGCGCTCCACCTCCCCCCGCTGATCCCCGCACCCCCGCACCCCCCGCTCTTCCCCCGGAGGTTCACCCGTGTCCCGCACCACCGTGTCGAGCTCCGTCCCGGCGTCAGCGCTCCCGGACGAGGAACAACGGCTCAGAGAGCTCGGCTACCAGCCCGTACTCGCCCGCCGCATGGGCGGTTTCGGCAACTTCGCCATCAGCTTCTCCGTCATATCCATCCTGTCCGGCTGCATGACGCTGTACGGCTTCGGCCTCGGCACCGGCGGGCCCGCGGTGATGATGTGGGGCTGGGCGGGCGTCGGCCTGATGGTCCTGTTCGTGGGGCTCGCGCTCGCCGAGGTCACCAGCGCCTACCCCACGTCGGGTGCGCTGTACTACATGGCGGACCGGCTCGGCGGGCGCCGCTGGGGCTGGTACACGGGGTGGCTGAACCTGCTCGGTCTGCTGGGTGCGATCGCGGGCATCGACTACGGCGCGGCCCTGTTCAGCGGCGCGCTCCTGAGCATGCACACCGACTTCCACCCGACGGCCGGGTCCACGTTCGTCATCTTCCTGTGCATCCTGCTCCTGCACGCGCTGCTGAACCTCTTCAACGTCCGCCTGGTCAGCCTCTTCAACTCCATCTCCGTGTGGTGGCACCTGACCGGTGTCGCGGTGATCGTCGGTGTCCTCGCGATCTTCCCCGACAGCCACAAGTCGCCGTCGTTCGTCTTCGGCGAGTTCGTCAACGACACCGGCTGGTCGAACCCGCTGTACGTCACCATGATCGGTCTGCTGCTCGCCCAGTACACGTTCTCCGGGTACGACGCGTCCGCGCACCTGTCGGAGGAGACCAACAACGCCTCCGTGACCGCGGCCCGCGGCATCGTGCGGGCCATCTGGGTCTCCTGGGTCGCCGGCTTCGTCCTGCTCGCGGGTCTCACCTTCGCGATCCAGGACTACGTCGGCACCCAGGAGAGCGCGACCGGCGTGCCGCCCGCGCAGATCTTCATCGACGGCCTCGGCACGTCGGGCGCCACCGCCCTGATGCTCATCGTGATCGTGGCGCAGCTGTTCTGCGGCAACGCCGAGACGGCCGCGGCCAGCCGCATGGTGTTCGCGTTCAGCCGTGACAACGCGCTGCCGGGTTCGAAGATCTGGCGCAAGGTCAACGCCCGTTCGCAGGCGCCGGTGCCCGCCGTGTGGCTCTCGGTGGGCCTCGCCGCCGTCATCGCGCTGCCCTCGCTGTACTCGAAGACGGCCTACGGCGCGGTCACGGCCATCAACGTCATCGGCATCACACCCGCGTACGCGATCCCGGTGTTCCTGCGCCTGCGGGCGGGTGACCGCTTCCAGCCGGGCCCGTGGAACCTCGGCCGGTGGAGCAAGCCGATCGGCTGGGTCGCGGTCTGCTGGGTCGCCTTCGTCACCGTCCTCTTCTGCCTGCCGCAGGCCTCGCCGGTCACCGCGGACTCGATGAACTACGCGTCGATCGCCCTGGCCGTGGTCCTGGTCCTCGCCACCGTGTGGTGGTTCGTGGCCCGCCGCTCCTACAGCACGCCGTCCGCGTACGGCACCGACAAGGAGCAGGCGGAGATCGCGGAGGGAATCATCTGACCGGAGGCCGAACGGCACGGCACCGGACGGAAAGGGGCGGTCCACCGGGTGGACCGCCCCTTCACGCTGTCAGGACCGCTGTCGACTCAGCTCGCTCAGACGGCCTCCCACAGGGCCGGGACGTTCGGGGGCTCCCAGCCCGGGTGGGCGGTGTGGCCCTGGACGCAGCGGTAACGGACGCCCTCGTACGTCACCACGTCGCCCGCCGCGTAGGTCTCCCCCAGCTTCCAGGTGGTCTCGCCACCGCCGTCGCCGGGCACGGTCAGGGTGTAGGTGGTGCTGTGGCTGGTCTTGCCCGCGCCCGTGAAGGTCAGGGTGTAGGTGCCCTGGGCGGTGCCCGCGGCGACCTCGACGGTGGCGGTCGCGGACTCGCCCGACGTCACCGTCTGCGGGCTGACGGACACGCTGACCCCGGCCGGGGCGCCCGAGGACGACAGGGTCACCTTCTGCGGCTCGCCGGAGGTGGTGGCGGTGGCGAGGGTGACCTTGGCGGACGAGCCGGGCTCGACGGTGCCCGAAGAGGGGTTGGCGGAGACCGAGAAGTCGTCGACCGGGGCGGGCGTGTCACCCACCGCCGTCTTCCAGATCGTGTACGCGACACCGTCGGCGCTGCGGTCGAGGGCGGTGGCGTTGATGTTGCCGGTGGTGTCGCACGCGGAGTGGTAGCAGGGGTCGTAGGCGCGGCCCGCGGTGCCGCCCCACTTCGCGGCCTCGGCCGCGGACTTCGTCGCCGAGGCGCCGGTGGCGTAGCCGGAGGTGGGGATGCCCACCCGCTGGAAGGAGGCGTCGTCGGAGCGGCCCCGGCCCTCGACGTTCTCCTGCGGGGCGAGGTTGAGGGAGTTCCAGTACTCCCGCATCGGCGCCGAGGCGGCGGAGTTCACGTTGTTGATGAAGTAGCCGGCGTTGGTCGAGCCGACCATGTCGAAGTTGTAGTACGCCTTGATCTTGGCGCGCTCGGTGGCGGAGAGCGCGGAGGTGTAGTACTCGGAGCCGTTCAGGCCCTGCTCCTCGTCGGTCCACCAGGCGAAGCGGACCCGGTTCTTCATGGCGGGGTTGTTCTGTGCCAGGGCGAGGGCGGCCTCCAGGATGGTGGCGGAACCGGAGCCGTTGTCGTTGATGCCGGGCCCGGCGGCCACGCCGTCCAGGTGCGCGCCGAACATGTGGACGTTGTTCGCGTCGCCGTGCGGCCACTCGGCGATCAGGTTGTTGCCCGCGCCCGCGGAGCACCCGGACGCGCACTGCTGCTCGGTCACGGTGTAACCGGCGGCCTGGAGCTTGCCCTTGACGTAGGCGAGCGAGGCGCGGTAGCCGGGTCCGGTGGCGCGGCGGTTGCCGCCGTTCTGCGAGGCGATGGTGTTGAACTGGGTCAGGTGCTCGCGCACCTTGGCCACGTCGACGTCCGGCGGCTGCGTCGGGTTGCCGCCGCCTCCGACCGTCAGCGTGTACTGGGCGGTGTGCGTCTTGGTTCCCGCGGTGCCCGTGACGGTGAGCGGATAGGTGCCGGGCTTCGCGGACTGCGCGGCGGTGACCTTCATGGTGGCGTCGGAGCCGGAGGTGACGGTCCCGGGGGTGAACGCGACGTCGACGCCCGTCGGGGCGCCGGAGGCGGTCAGGGTGACCTGCTGGGCGCTGCCGGTGACGGTCGTGGTGGTGACCGTGGCGTTGGCCGTGGCGCCCGGGTCGACCTGGCCCGAGGACGGGTTGAGGCCGAGGGAGAAGTCGTTCTGCTGCCCGGTGCAGGTGGGGTCGCCGCTCTGCGCGGGGATGCTGATGGCGTCCCAGGCCGCCTTGGTGGCCTCGAACAGGCCGCAGCTCGCGTCCAGGTTCTTCGCCGAGGTCAGCGTCGCGGTGCGGTAGCGCTTGTACGTCATGCCGCTGGTCTTGAGCAGCATGGCACCGTAGAAGATCTTGCCCGCGTTCTGGTGGCCGACACCGGTCACCGTCTTCTGGTTGCAGGTGGGGCTCGTGGGCTTGCCGCCGCCCGGGTTGGAGCCCTCGGCCAGCAGATAGAACCAGTGGTTCATCGGCCCGGCCGCCTTGTGCTCCTCGGTCGTCGGGATCGACGCGTTGTAGCAGTTGGGGTCGTTGTTGACCCGGCTCGGGTCGTACATGTTGCGGATCGGGCCGCGGCCCTGGAGGTTGATCATCTCGCCGACGGTGTAGTCGGGGGTGTCGTACGGAGCGGACTGGTTGGCGTACGCCTCGGTCAGCGCGCCCATGATGTCGCCGGTCGCCTCGCCGAGGCCGCGCTCGTTGTTGGCGCCGCCGGGCGTGTTGGAGTCCAGGCCGTGGCCGAACTCGTGGGCGACGACGTCCATTCCGGCGATCCACTCGTTGGCCGTGTTGCGGCCGATGGTGACCGTGGATCCGTCCCAGTAGGCGTTGAGCTCGTTGAGGCCCACGCGCACCGGCCAGCTCCGGCCGTTGCCGTCGTGTCCGTTGCGGCCGAACCACTCCTTGAACATGTTCCACTGCTTCTGCGCCGCGAACATGACGTCGACGCAGCCGGTTTCCTTGCTCTTGGGGTCGCCGGTGCCCCAGTCGTCGGTGGCCTTGCTGAACACTCCGCCGCTGTAGTCCGAACACTGGAGTCCGGGGCGGGTGGTGTCGCGCAGCACGTAGTTGCTGCCCGACTTGGAGGTGTCGATGGTCAGGGGGCTCGGGCCGTTCCACTTGCTGCGTCCGGTGCCCGCGCGCACGTCGTCGTAGGTGTCGACGACCTTGCCGGTGCGGGCGTTCACGAAGACGTGCAGCCTGCTGGGGTCGCCCGCCTTGGACCTGCCGGTCAGCACGGTCTCCCAGGCGAGCGTGGGGGCGTCGTCCTTGATCCGGACGACCAGGCGGCTCGTGTCGGCCTTCTCGACCGACGCGAGTCTCGCACGGCTGGTTCTCTCCGCCTGCGCGGCCTTGACCTGCGCTCTGGTGGTGACCGAGATCCGGGCGTCGGTGGCCGCGTGCACGGAGCGCACCGTGCCCTTGCCGTCGGCGAGGACCACGGCGTCACCGCCCACCACCGGGAGCCCCCGGTAGGTGCGTTCGTAGGCGACGGAGTACAGGCCCTTGCCGAAGGGCGTGACCTGCTGCCGGTCGTACTGTTCCTCGGGCCCCTTGGCGAGCGCGTCGAGGCCGCTCTGTGCCGCCAGGTCGGCGGCGGCGACGGCCTTCGCGAGGGGGTCCGGCTTGCCCTCTGGGGGCGAGGTGTGCGCCGCGGCCGAGGCGAAGGTCGCGGGCGCCACCACCCCCCCGAGCACCAAGGCCAGGGTTATCCCGGCCGCTGTGGTCTTTCTGGGCATCTCGGCTCCTTGTGAGAGGTGGGGGAGGCCCCGTTCAGCCCGCGAGCTCCGGACGCGGTGATGCCGGGCGTCCGGTACCTCCCTCGCGATTCGACTGACCGTGACATGACACGAAAGGGCTGGCGGAACCCTCACACCCCGTCGGCCGGTGGTCAATGAATTCAGGCCGCCCGGCACGTCCTGGCAAGATCTGGCAAGTCCGGCGAGGTGGTCCCGACCCGGTTCACTCCGCCCCGTCCCCGAGCCCCTCCCGATGCTCCCTGACCTCCGGCAGGTCGCCCCAGCGGCCGGCGAGCCTGCTGCGCAGCCCGCGCAGCTCGGCGGTGATCATCAGTTCGCGGGAGCGCGCGGCCTCGGCGCGCACCGGCTCGGCGAGCGCCACCGCCGCGACCGGGTCGCCTGCGCACGCCCAGCTGTCCGCGAGCCGCAGCGTGAGCAGCACCCGGGTGGTGCGCATCAGGGGCGGGAGCAGCGCGCACGACCTCGCGGTGGCCTCGATCGCACGCCGGGCCGCCGCCCGGTCACCGGTCGCCGCCGAGAGGTCGCGCAGCGCCCCGCCGATGGCGGACTCCAGGCGCATCACGCCTTCGGCACCGGCGAGCCAGGGCGCCTCCAGGAGGTCCCTTTCGTCCAGGCGCGCGAAACCGCGGCGGGCCGCCGTGATGTGGCGCCTGCACTCGGCGGCGTCCCGACCGAGCGCGTACGCCCGCGCCTGGTAGAGGTCCCCGAGCACCGCCGTCCAGCGCCGCCCGGTGTCGACCGCGCCGATGGCCTCCGCGTACACGAGCGTCGACGCGGCGTCGCCGTCGAGCCTGACGAGGGTGCACACGTCGCTCAGGAGGGTCGCCCGGGCCGCGGCGTCCTGGGCGGCGTCCGCCCACCGCAGGCCCTGCCCGAACCAGGCCATGGCGACGCCGCTCTGCCCCCGCTCCATCCGCAGCCGCCCGGCGACCTGGGCGTACTGCGCGGCGAGCCGTAACTGCCCGCACGGGAGACGGCCCGTCGCGTCGACGGCCTCGGCCCAGCGCACCACCCCGCGAAGGAGTCGCTCCACGGTCGCCGCGCACGCCTCGGTCGGGTGGACGAACACCTCGCGGATCAGGCAGGCGAGGACGGCGGTGAGGCCGTGCAGCAGGTCCGCCTCGGCGCCGACCGCCTCGCCCGCGCCGCCGAACGGCCCCGTCGCGCCCTTGAGGAGAACCGCCGCCTCGCTCTGGTCGGGCACGGCGCACCCCACCGTGCCGTGCAGCGGGCAGGCGAGCCCCTCGGCCGGGAGCCGTGCGGGCCACGAGGGAAAGACCGGCGGCGCCTCGTCGCCGGGCGCGTCCGCTCCGGGGATCGGGGAGAACAGCGCGGGCGACGCCGGACTCCGGCCGGCAGCCCGGGGGGCCCGGCGCGGCGCGACGAGGGTCGCCGCGAGCCGACCACCGGTCTCCAGGACCGTGTCGAGGCGGCACACCAGGTCGAAGGGCGGCTCCCGCAGGCCCCCTTCGAGCCTGCTGATGAAGGTGTGGTGGTAGCCCACCCGCCGGCCGAGCTGCGACTGCGTCAGCCCGGCCCGCCGGCGGTGGAAGCGCAACTGCCGCCCGAACTCGGCCCGACCCGGCTCGACCGTCTCCGACACGCCGACGGACATGACCCCTCCCCCGTTGGGCTCTCACCCTGGGGGCAGTCTGACACCCGGCATTGGTACGTACCAATACCCGTAAGGCCAAATCTCCTTAAGGAGTTCTCCTCGAGTCGTGCGGCCGTCGCGGGTGCGGACGGAGCCGGTGAGCCGCCGGGCTCCCGCGGTCATGGTCTCGGCGCGCTCACATGCCGCCCGCGACGCGCAGGACCGCGCCCGTCGTGTACGACGCGTCGTCCGAGAGCAGCCACGCCACGGCGCCGGAGACCTCGTCCGGGTGGCCCGAGCGCCCCATGGGGATGGTGTGGGCGAGCTTCGCCGGGCGCTCGGGGTCCTGGTGGAACCCGGTCCGGATGACGCCGGGGGCCACGCAGTTGACGCGGATGCCGAGCGGGGCGACCTCCTTGGCGAGGCCCACGGTCATGGTGTCCGTCGCGGCCTTCGTGGCGGCGTAGTGGACGTACTGCCCGGGGCTGCCGAGGGTCGCCGCGCCCGAGGAGATGTTCACGATCGCGCCGCCGCCGGTACGGGTCATGTCCCGCACGGCGCGCCGCGCGCAGAGCAGATAGCCGAGGACGTTGACGTCGAGGGCCCGGCGCATGCCCTCGGCGTCCGCCTCGGCGAGGGGGCCGTTCGGGCCGCTGACGCCCGCGTTGTTCACCAGGCCCGTGACGGTGCCGAGTTCCGCGGCCGCCTCCTCGAAGAGACGGTCCACGTCGTGCTCGTCCGTGGTGTCGATGCGGACGGCGACGCACCGGCGTCCGGCCGCGCGGACGGCCTCCGCGGTGCGCTCGGCCGCCTGCTCGTCCGAGCGGTAGCCGACGGCGACGTCATGGCCGTCCCGCGCGAGACGCAGGGCGATCGCGGCGCCGATGCCGCGGGTTCCTCCGGTGACGACGGTCACGTACTGCCGCACGGGGCCTCCAGTCGGGTCGCTCGGCCTGGTCACGCCGGCAGGCTGTCCATGAAGCTGCTCACCGAGAAGACCGCGTTGCCCGGTCCCGCGGGGCCGTAGCCGGGGGGCGAGGACAGGCCGAACTCCTCCATCGTGGCGCGGTACTCCTGGAGCAGCCGCACGTGGTACTCCAGGGGCGCGCCCAGCGGGTTCGCCTTGCCGAGCGGGGTGGTCGGCTCCGGGCACCAGGTGGTGAAGCGCGGCGTGATCCCCCGCGCCATGAAGTACCTGAGGCCCTCGACGGTGGAGTCGATGGCCTCGTCGACCGTCTTGAACCCGAAGGGCTCGGCCATCTCGACGCCCGCGACGAAGTTCGGGATGACGTTGCGCGGCCCGAACACCTCGGCGGAGTCCAGGATGCGCCGGTGCCACTCGTCGCGGCCCACGTAGCGCTCCTTGCCGGGGCAGTAGCGCTCGAACAGATACCGGTCCCACACCTCGTAGTTGGGGTGGTAGATGCGCACGCCGTAGTCGTGGAAGCGCTGTACGTCCTCCTTGGGCAGGGCCTGCGCGACGACCTTGCCGATCCAGCGGCCGGGGAAGCGCTCCTCGATGGCCTTGGCGTACTGGCCGTAGAAGTCGGCCTCGTCCTTGCCGCCGATCGTCGAGGTGACCGCGCCGCCGGTGAGGGTGTACGCCGTGGAGGTCTTCGCCGTGTCGTACTTGTCGATGATCTCCAGGGCCTCCAGGACCTCCTCCACGGGCTTGACGCCGGTGTAGGGGCGGCCGGCGGCCTTGTGCTGGCGCCAGTTGTGGTTGATGTCGCAGTACTGGCACTCCTCCTTGGCGCCGAAGTACTGGCAGACCCGGAAGACCGTGAGGTAGACCAGGTAGCCCCACTGGATGGTCGGCGCGACCTCCATGACGGACTTGCCGTTCGCGAGCTTGTGCCGGTAGTAGTCGGGCATCGGCGGCAGGCCCACGTCCGAGATGCGCTGCCCGTCCAGGTAGAGGCCGAGCAGCCCGTCGGCGTCGGCGGCCACGCGGTACGGCGACGAGGGGTTCACCCGCACCGACACCACCGTGCGGCGCAGGTCGTAGGGGCCGCCGGTGAGCACGATCTCCTCCGGCGGGCGGCGCAGGGCGGCCTCGCCGAGCTCCGGCAGGGTGCCGTGGTCGAAGGAGAAGATGAAGTACGACTTCGGCTTGACGTCGCCTGCGGCCTCGTTGGCGCTGTCGCTGAGCGCCGACTCGTCGAAGGCGATCCCGCCGCGCAGCAGGTCCTCCTTGATCACGGCCTCGCGCGGCACCTGGGAGTGCCGCTGCATGAGTCCTTCGATCAACTCCGTACGCCTGGGCATGGGGCGGGCACCTCGGATCCTCTTGAGCTTTGACGTTTTTGTCGCGTTATATCCGTTTTGCCGGAACGCTCGGGGTCACCGTGCGCAAGGTCCACGCTAATACCGCTGCTCGCGGCGCCGAACCCGCCCCGGGAACCAGGCCGCCCCGGCCGTGCGTTCTCCCAGTCACCGCACATGGTCACGGAGGTGCGGCGGCCGGTCCCGGACGACGCGCAGGGGGGCGCTCATGAACGATCTGGTGGCGGGAGGCAATCTGCCTCTGCCGGACGGCGCCCTCACGCTGCGCGTGCCGGGGCCCTTCGACCTGTCGGCCCTGATCACCGGCGACGGGGGCAAGGTCGCGGGCGACGCCGACTTCGTCTTCTACAACCAGCCCGCCGCGCCCGGCGCCCGCCTCAGCGGCGACACGATCACGGTCGACGCGCGCCGTCTGCGGCCCGGCGCGAGCCGCGTCACCCTCGTCGTGAGCCCGGCCGAGCCCGGCACCCCGCTCGGCCGCCTGCCCGCGGTGGCCCTCCAGGTCAGCGGCCCGCGCGGGGAACACGTGGCCCGCTTCACACCGCCGCGCCCCGGGCACGAGACGGTGCTGCTGCTCGCCGAGATCTACCGCCGCGGCACCGGCTGGAAGCTGCGCGCGCTCGGTCAGGGGTACGCGGACGGGCTCGCCGGAGTGGCCAGGGACTTCGGCCTCGATGTGGCCGACGACGGCCCGGCTCCCCCGCCGCCCAGGGTGCCCCCGGCCGCCCGCCCGGGTGCGTCCCCGATGGCCCGCCCAGCTGCGCCCTTGGCCGCCCGCCCTGCCACGCCCCCGGATGCCCGTCCCGGTTCGGGCGGCTTCCACCCGGTGGGGGGCCGCACCGCACCGCGGCCGTCCGCTCCCCCGCCCGCCCACATACCGGTGCACACGCCCCCGCGAGGTGACCCCTTCCTCGATCTCGTCAACGCCGCGCGCGCCCGCGCGGGCGCCGGGCCGGTGCGGTCCGACCCCCGGCTCACCGACGCGGCCCGCGCGCACGCCGCCGGGATGGCGGCGCGTGGCAGGCTCGGCTCCGAGGGACCCGACGGCATCTCGCTCCACCAGCGCCTGGCCGCCGGGGGGTACGCCTATCTGACCGTCGGCGAGCACCTGGTGTCAGGACCGCGCACCCCCGCCGACTTCCTCGACTACTGCCTGGGCGACGCCCGCTCCCGGCAGACGGTCCTCGACCCGGCGTACGTCCACGCGGGCGCGGCGCACGTGCTCGACGCCCGCTCCGGGGACATGTTCTGGACGGCGCTGTGGGCCGAGCCGCTCACGCCGCAGGGCCTCGCCCGCACGACGGCCGACGTCCTCGCGCTCACCAACGGCCACCGCGCCGCGGCCGGACTGCGGCCCCTGGCGCCCGACGCCCGCCTGGCCGCGGCCGCCCAGGCGCACACCGCCGACATGGTCGCCCGCGGCTTCTACTCCCACACCGCGCCCGACGGCAGCGAGCCCTGGCACCGCGCCGCCGCCGCGGGCAGCACCCGGCGCACGATCGGCGAGAACATCGCGTGCGGCCAGCGCTCGGCCGCCGAGGTGGTGCGGGGCTGGATGGACAGCCCCGGACACCGCGCCAACATCCTCAAACCCGCCTTCACCCACCTCGGCGTCGGCTTCGCGGGCGGCGGCTCGGCGGGGACGTACTGGACCCAGCTCTTCGGAGGCTGACCTGCGCTCCCCCGCTGAGCCGACTCTGGGGGGAGCCGACTCTGCGGGGCCGACTCCGCGCGGCCTATCCGCCCCGGGCCGCGGACCCGCCTCAGCCGCCCGCCACGGCCACCGCCTCCCCCCGCCGTGCCGACTCGTACCCGGCCTCCACGATCCGCAGGGTCCGCAGGCCGCCCTCGCCGTCCGCGAGGTCCATGCCGTCGGGGCCCGGGCCGAACAGGAACGCGCGCAGCATGCGCGAGTCGAGGTCGACGCCGAAGGAGAGCTCCAGGGGGCGGCCGTGGCGTTCGCTGTGGCCGTGCACCTTCTGGTCGAAGGCGTCCATCTCCAGGGTGGCGTGCTCGCCGACGACGGTCATCTCCAGGCCGCCCCAGGCCGGGTGGGACCGCGGGTGGGACCAGCTGCAATCGATGGTGGCGACCGCGCCGTTGTCGTACTCCACGATCACGAGGCCCGCGGTCTCCACGGCGGCCTCGCCCGCGTACAGGAGGTTGTTGGTCTGTGCGTAGACCTCCACCGCGCGGGCCGCGAACAGGTCGTCCAGCAGGTCGGCGATGTGCACGGTGTGGTCCATCAGGGCGCCGCCGCCCGCGAGTTCGGGGTCGGCGAACCAGCGGCGCGCCCTCGTCGGCATGTGGCCGTTGTTGGCACCGGACACGGTCAGGACGCGTCCGGCGTCACCGGCGGCGACGGCCCGCTTGACGGCCGCGTACGCGGGACTGAAGCGCACCGGGAAGGCGACCGCGAGCCGCACGCCCGCCGCCCGGCACGCGGCGACCATGGCCTCGCCGTCCGCCGCGGTGGTCGCGAGCGGCTTCTCGCAGAGGACGTCGACGCCGTGGGCGGCGGCGAGTTCGACGAGCGGGCGGTGGCGGGCGTTCTCGGAGCAGACGACGACCGCGTCGGGCTCCCGGGCGAAGGCCTCCTCGTAGGAGTCCACGTACGGCACTCCGTGCTGGTCGGCGAAGGCGCGGCCACGGGTCTCGCCCGGGGCCGCGGCGGCGGCGCCCTCCGGGTCGGCGCCGAGGACCTCCACGCCCGGCATGTCGCGCAGCAGGTGGAGGTAGGAGGCCGCGTGGACGTGGGCGAACGAGAGGACGGCGACCTTCATCGGGTGGGCTCCTCGGGGTCGGTGGCGTGGGTGGCCGAGGCGGGGCGGGGGGCCGGGGGCAGTTCGACGGCCGCGCCGGTGCGGCTCGACTCGACCGCGGCGCAGGCGATCCGTACCGCTGCCGTGCCGTCGTGGGCGTCGACGCGCGGCCGGGCGGCGGGATCCTCCCAGGAGGCGGCGAACTCGCGGAGTTCGGTGAGGTAGGGGCTCTCCGTCATCGGGCTCGACGGTATGCCCTCGTTCGCGGCGCGCACGCCCTGCGCGGTGATGCGGAAGCCGGGCACGGCGAGGGAGTCGTGGCACAGCAGGCCGTCCGCGCCCGCGATCCGGAACGTGGTGCGGAAGCGCTGGTCGGGCAGTCCCCAGAGGCCGGTGACCTGGCTGACGGCGCCGGAGGCGTGGGTGAGCACGGCCGTGGCCGTCACGACGTCGGCCGGGGCGCCGGTGGCCCGCTCGGAGCCGCGGGTGCGGGCGTGCACGCGCACCACGTCGCCCGCGACCCAGCGGGCGATGTCGATGTCGTGCACCATCAAGTCCATGATCACCCCGCCGGACTTGGCGGGGTCGCCGAACCACGGCGCCCACTGGGGCCGCGCGCCGCCCCGGGTGAAGCGCAGGACGGCGAGGTCGCCGAGCTCGCCGCGGACGACGGCGTCCCGCATCGCCGCGTACGCGGGGAAGTAGCGCACCACGTGCGCCGGGTGCAGCCGCACCCCCGCCGCCGCGGCGGCGGCCGCGATCTCCTCGGCGTCCGGCACGGTCAGGGCGAGCGGCTTCTCGCAGACGACGTGCCTGCCCGCGGCGACGGCGGCGAGCGCGAGGTCCTTGTGGGTCGGCGTCGGCGTGCAGATGTCGACGGCGCGGCACCCGGCGAGTACGTCGTCGAGGTCGGGCACGGCGGTGACGTCGTACCCGAGCTCCGCGTACTCACCGGCGAGCTTGTCGGCGGAGCCGTCCTGGGTGTGGACGCTGACCCGCGCGCCCAGTTCCAGCCAGCCGGGCAGATGCGCGCGGGCGATACCGCCCGCGCCGAGCAGGCCGATGTGCAGGGGTGGCATGGAGGACCTGGCCTTTCTCGGTACGTGAGGTCGTGGTGCGGATACGTGCGCGGGTTGCGCCGCCGGTCCTCGGCGTCCGGGGGTCAGCCCTTGGACCCGGAGAAGGCGACGCTCTGCACGAAGTGGCGCTGGAGGAATACGTACACGAGCAGCATCGGAAGGCTCGCGACGAGGGAACCGGCCATCATCACCGGGTAGTTCGTCTCGTACTGGCCTTCCAGGGAGGACAGCCCGGCGCTGATCGGCATGGCCTGGGGGTCGGTGTTGACGATGAGGGGCCACAGCAGGTCGTTCCACGCGGTCATCGCGGTGATGACGGCGAGCGCGGCGAGCGCGGGCCTGATCAGCGGGAGCATGATCGACCAGAAGATGCGGAACGTGCTCGCGCCGTCGATGCGGGCGGCCTCCTCCAGCTCCCTGGGCAGGGCGAGGAACGCCTGCCGGAGCAGGAACGTGCCGAAGGCGCTGAACATGCCGGGGAGGAACAGCGCGGGCGTGGAGTTGAGCAGCCCGAACTGCTGGATGATGTCGTACTGCGGCAGGACGAGCAGGGAGCTCGGCACCATCAGGACCGAGAGGAAGAGGCCGAACAGCACGTCGCGGCCGCGGAACCGCAGCCGTGCGAAGGCGTAGGCGGCGAGCGAGCAGAACACGAGCTGGCCCGCGGTGCGCCCGGCGGTGGCGAGGACGCTGTTGGTGAGCATCTCGCGGAACGGCAGCGCGGTGAACACCTCGTCGAAGCTCGACCAGTTCCAGTCGTCGGGCAGGAAGGTGGGCGGGACCCGGGAGACCTCGGCGAGCGACTTCACCGCGGTGAGCAGCTGCCACAGGAACGGGAAGACCATCACGAGCGCGCCGAGCGAGAGCGCCGCGTGGGTCGCCACGGAGCCCGCGTCCACCCGCGGTGGCCGGGGTGCGCCGGCCCCACCCCCGACCGGGGCCCGTACGCCGTCGGTCCTGGTGTCAGCCATAGTGCACCCACTTCCGCTGGAGCCGGAACTGCACATAGGTGAGGCCCGCGATGAGCAGCATCAGGAGGAAGGCGAGGGCGGCCGCGGCGCCCTGGGCGTTCTCGATGAACGCCCATTTGTAGAACAGGCCGACGACCGACTGGGTGTCCCCGACCGCCGGGTTCTTCTCGCCCATCATGATGTAGATCAGGTCGAAGGTCTGCAAGGACTGGATCATGCAGATGACGGAGGCGAAGAACAGCGTCGGGCTCAGCAGCGGCAGCGTGATGGTGAAGAAGCGGCGCAGCGGCCCGGCGCCGTCCAGCTCCGCGGCCTCGTAGTAGTCCTGCGGGATGGACTTGACGCCGGCCATGAAGATGACCAGGTAGTAGCCGGTGGTCGACCAGACCATCACGGCGCCGATGGCGAGCACCGCCGTCGAGGGGTCCGACACCCAGTAGTGCCGGTCCACGCCGAACCACCCGAGGATCTCGTTGAGGAGGCCGAAGTCGCCGTTGTACAGCCAGTTCCAGACCAGGCCGACGGCGACGGGCAGGGTCACGAACGGCACGAAGTACAGGGCGCGGTAGACGGCGACGCCGCGCAGGCCGCGCCGGTTGAGCAGGGCGGCGACGACGACGGCGAGGGGCAGCGCGAGGAGCCCGATGCCGCAGTAGACCAGGGTGTTGCCGAGCGCCTGCCAGACGGTCACGTCGCGCAGCACGCGCGCGTAGTTGTCGGTTCCGGTCCAGGTGTGGCCGCCGAAGGGCCCGAACGTCGTGAAGCTGAAGTAGAACGTCTGGATCATCGGCCAGAAGTAGAAGACCGCGAAGCCGAGTCCGAGGGGGGCGATGAACCAGTACGCGCTCCGCCGGCCGCGCGCCGCGGGCCGTGCGGCGGAGGTGGGGGACCCGCGTCCTGCCGACTTCGCGGCCGCCGTGGCGGGAAAGACACTCATGACGCGCGCTCCTCCTTCAGGGCCCGGTCCATCTGCTCGCCCAGGGTGCGGGCCGCGTCCTCGATGCCGCCCTTGCCGCTGAACGCGGCGCCGAGGAGGGGGTACTGGAGGTTCTCCCAGACGGCGGTGTTCTTCGAGCTGGGGTACGGGGCGCCGTACTTCTCCATGTCGATGAAGTGCTGGAGGTCGAACTCCGGCATCGACTTCAGCCAGGCGTCCTGGGTGCCCGCGTAGCTGGAGATGGTGACACCGGACTCGGCCTGGATCTCGGCGGCCCTGCGGCCCGCCATGAAGTGCACGAGCTTCCAGGCGGCGGCCTTCCTCCTGCTCTTGGCGGAGATCACGTTGGCGAGGCCGTGGATGACGGTGGTGCGTTCGCGGCCCTTGGGAAGGACGGTGACGCCGCCGTGGTCCTTCAGGGCGGGCACCGCGTACATCTGCCCGGCCATCGCCGACAGGTCGTTCACCATGGCCGCCTTCTCCGACCAGAAGCGCACCCGGCCGATGTTCTCCACCATCGCGCTCTGCGGCGGCGACCAGCCGCGGTCGATCATGTCCGTGAGGAACCGCAGCCCCGCGATGGAGCGTTCGTCGCCGAACCCGGACCTCCCGTCGCGCAGGACGTGGCCGCCCGCGGCGTGGATGGCCGGGTAGAGGACGATCTGGCGCTGCATCTCGGAGCAGTAGCCGTGTACGCGCTCGTGCGGGTCGGTCAGCTCGGCGGCGGCGTCCCGCAGGTCGTCCCAGGTCCAGGTGGTGTCGGGGTACTTGATGCCCGCCTTGTCGAAGAGGGCCTTGTTGTACCAGAGGCCGATGGTGTCGAAGTCCTTGGGCAGGCCGTACTGGGTGCCTTCGTAGGAGTAGAGCCGCACGAGCTGCCCGGGGTGGCGGTCGACGGGGGTGCGGTCGCGCTCGATGTGCTCGGACAGGGGCTCCAGGACGTCATGGGCCGCGTACAGCTGGAAGTTGACGGCGTTCATCCAGAAGACGTCGGGGGCGGTGCCGCCGCGCATCGAGGTCTTCAGGGTGGTCCAGTAGTTCGCCCACGGCGTCAGCTCGATGCGCACCCGGATGTCGGGGTGCTCCTTCTCGAACGCGGCGATGATCTGCTCCATGCCGGGGACCTGGGCGGGGTCCCACATGCCGTACGACAGCGTGGTGCGGCCGCCGGACTCGGTGCCGCCGCCGTCCGAGCAGGCGGCGAGCACGGGTGCCGACGCCGCCGCCAGGCCGGAGCAGAGGAGGGTCCTCCTGCGCATATGTGCCTCCGCTTGCGTTGCGTGGGAATCGGTGGGGCGGGCGGGGTCAGTTAGCCGGGTCGGTGAGCAGCTCCTCCTCCACGCGGTCGAGTGCCCTGCGCACCGCGCCGAGGGCGACGCCGCGCTCGCCGAGGTCGCTCAGCGCGATCCGCGGGACGTGCAGGGTCAGCGGGCGCAGCCGTTCCTCGATGAGCGGTACGAGATGGGGGCCGAGCGGGGTCGCGCCGCCGGTGAGGACGACGAGTTCGGGGTCGACCGCGAGCGCGAGGGCGGCGATGCCGGGGGTGATGCGGTCCGCGAAGTCGCCGAGGGCGGCGAGCGCCCGGGGGTCGTCGGCGGCCGCGGCCCCGGCGAGCGCGGCGACCTCGGACTCGCCGGGGCGCGGGTCCCCCTGCCACCGCAGCGCCTCGTGCGCGGTGTTCATGCCGAGCAGCGGCAGGAGGCCGAGTTCGCCGGCGCCGCCGCGGCCCCCGCGGTGCAGCCGGCCGCCGATGGTCAGGCTGCACGAGACGCGGTGGCCGGTGAGGACGCAGATCACGTCACCCGCCAGGGTGGCGGCGCCCTGCCAGCGCTCGGCGAGCACGGCGAGGTTCACGTCGTTCTCGACGAGCGTGTGCCCCGACTCGCCGTCGGCGAGGAGCCGTCCCAGGTCGACGCCGGACCACTCGGGCACCACGACGGAGGTGATGTGGCCGCCCCCGTCCACGACGCCGGGCACCCCGACGCAGCGGGCGAGCACCAGGTCCCGCCGGACGGCGTGGGCGTCGAGGAAGGCGTCGATGCCGTTCTGGAGGAGGGTGAGCCGGGGGCCGCCGCCCAGGCCGGGGTCGACGTCACGGCGTTCGGCGGCGATGACGGTGCCCGCGAGGTCGGCGAGGAGCAGCACCATCTTGTGCAGCCCTATGTCGGCGCCGACCACGTAGCCGGCCTCGCCGCGGAACCGGAACCGCCGTGCCGGGCGCCCCCGCGCGCGCTCCCCCGCCGCCGCCTCCGTGACCCACCCCTGGCCGGTGAGCTCCTCCAGGGCGGCGTCCACGGTCGGCCGGGACAGGCCTGTGCCCGCGGCGAGTTCGGCGAGAGTCTGGGGGCTGCGGCGGTGCAGGGCGCGCAGGACGACGGTGGTGTTGAGGCGGCGCAGGGCGGCCAGATCGTGGCCACGCGTTCTTTTTCGCATCAGCTCTGCACCTCGGTGACATGGCGGGGCAGCCCGATGACGGCCCGTTCGGTGCGCGGGCGTCCGTCTCGCGCCGAGATTCGGTAGGAGAGTTGCATAAAGCGGGGCCGCCGGGAAGACCCCGCGCGAGCACCGTCCGACCCGCCCCTTCGGGTCTCCTTGACGATAAGGAGCGATCCCCATATCGTCTGAGTGACGAAAACGGGAGGGGTTCCACCATGACCGACATCACCGCCGACGCGGAGTCGGCGCGCACGGTCGGCGAGGCCCGCGCCGCCGCGCAGCGCTCCTGGCTCGACGCCCACGCGAGCGCCGACCCCACCACGCTGCACGCCCTCGCGGCCACCCGGCTCGCCGAGAACGTCCCCCGCATCGAGAGCCTCACGCTCAGCCCGGACGTGCTGACGGGGCTGCTCGCCCGGCTGGGGGGCGGGGCGGGCGCCGGTGGCTCGGCAGGGACTGGGGGCGAGGCGGGTGCCGGTGGCCCGGCAGGGGCCGGGGGCGGGGCCGACGTGGGCGGCGCGGGAAGCGGGCGGGTGTGACGCTCGCGCCGCGTGCCGTCGTCGTCCACCGCACCACCGAGTACGAGGAACTGGTCACCCGGCACGGCACGCACGGGCAGGCCGCGTTCTTCCTCACCACGCGCGGCCGGGACATCGACGAGGTGTCCGGGCGGCACCGGCGCACCCGGCAGGCGCTCACCGACGTCGCGGCGGCCGTACCACTGCGCTGGCGGAGCGCTCGGGTGGAACGCGCCGACCTGGACCGCTTCCTGTTCGGACCGGAAGACGTGGTGGTCGTGGTCGGGCAGGACGGGCTCGTGGCCAACGCGGCGAAGTACCTGTCCGGGCAGCCGGTCGTGGGCATCGACGCCGAGCCCGGGCGCAACCCCGGCGTCCTCGTGCGGCACCGGGCCGCCGACGCGGCGAAGCTGCTGCCGCACGCGGCGGCGGGTGCGGCCGGGGCGTCGGAACTCACCATGGTGGAGGCCGTGACGGACGACGGACAGCGGCTGCGGGCCCTGAACGAGATCTACATCGGCGCCGCGGGCCACCAGACCGCCCGGTACCGCATCAGCTCCGGCGCCGGGCAGGGCGCACCCGGCGCCTCGGAGGCCCAGGCGTCATCCGGCGTGATCGTCGGCACCGGGGCGGGGGCCACCGGCTGGCTGGGGTCGCTGCGGCGGCAGTCCGGGGCCGGCCCGCGTCCGCCGGAGCCGCACGAGGGGCGGCTGCTGTGGTTCGTACGGGAGGCGTGGGCGTCCCCCACGACCGGTACCGCGCTCGTGCACGGGGAGCTGACCCGGGACCAGCGGCTGTGGCTGACCGTGGAGTCGGACCGGCTCGTGGCCTTCGGCGACGGCATGGAGGCGGACGCGCTGGGCCTTTGCTGGGGGCAGAGCGTGCGGGTGGGGGTGGCGGACACCGCCCTGCGGCTGGTCGGCTGAGCGCGCCGCGGGTCGTTCCGGCAGGGGTCGGCTCACCGCGGAGGGGGGCGGCGGGCCGGCGCCGGAACCCCCGGTGGTGGGGGGCACGGGCCTCCGGATCCCACGGCGGCGGGGCGCGGGCCCCAGACCGCGAGTCGGCGATGGGGCACGAACCCCGGACCCCACGGCGGCGAGGCACGAGCCTCGGCCCGCGCGGCAGCGGCGGGGCACGAACCCCGGACCGCACGGCAGCGGCTGGGCGCGGGCCCCAGACCGCACGGCAGCGGCGGGGCACGGACCCCGCACTCTACGGCGGCGAGGCACGAACCCCCGACCCCACGGCAGCGGCAGGGCACGAACCCCAGACCCCACAGCAGCGGTGGCACGGCCCCAGACCCCACAGCAGCGGCAGGACACGAACCCCAAACCCCACAGCACCGGCGGGGCGTGCGCCCCCGAGGCCGGTCCCGGGGGTGAAGATCGCAGGTGGGGCTCGGTGTGAGGCTATCGTGCGGATAGGGCAGGATGGGCGGCCGTGTCGCCCGGCGCGGGAGTGCGCGCGGCGGTGGGCACGGAGCGAACCGGCCGACCACGGGAGCGTATTGATGGACCGAGCCCTCACCCTGCACGACTGGACGATCGCCGGTGTCGCGGTGCTCTGCGGACTCGCCGCGGCCCTGCTGCTGCGGACGGCCCTGCGCTGGCTCGGCGAGCGCGCGAGCCGTACCCGCTGGGGCGGGGACGACGTCATCGTCGACGCGGCCCGGGCCATCGTGCCGTGCGCGGCGGTGGCGGCGGGCCTGGCAGCGGCGGCCGCCGCGCTGCCGCTGACCCCGCACACCGGACGCACCGTCAACCTCGTCCTGTCCGCGCTCCTCATCCTCGCGGCCACGGTCACCGCGGCCCGCATCGTGGCGGGGCTCGTGAAGTCCCTGGCCCAGTCGCGCTCCGGCGTGGCCGGCTCGGCGACGATATTCGTGAACATCAGCCGCGTCGTGGTGCTCGCCATCGGCTTCCTCGTCGTGCTGCAAACACTCGGCGTCTCCATCGCCCCGCTGCTCACGGCGCTCGGCGTGGGCGGGCTCGCCGTCGCGCTCGCCCTCCAGGACACCCTCGCGAACCTCTTCGCGGGCGTGCACATCCTCGCCGCCAAGACCGTGCAGCCGGGCGACTACATCGAGCTGACCAGCGGTGAGGAGGGCTATGTCGTCGACATCAACTGGCGCAACACCGTGGTGCGCAACCTCTCCAACAACCTCGTCATCATCCCGAACGCCAAGCTCGCCGGCACCAACATGACCAACTACAGCCGCCCCGAGCAGGAGCTGTCGATCATGGTGCAGGCGGGCGTCGGCTACGACGCCGACCTCGACCGCGTGGAACAGGTCACCATCGAGGTCGTCGACGAGGTCATGACGGAGATCACCGGGGCCGTCCCCGACCACGAGGCCGCGATCCGCTTCCACACGTTCGGCGACTCCCGGATCGGCTTCACGGTGATCCTGGGGGTCGGCGAGTTCAGCGACCAGTACCGGATCAAGCACGAGTTCATCAAGCGGCTGCACCGCCGCTACCGGGCGGAGGGCATCCCGGTCCCCGCGCCGACGCGGACGGTGACCGTCCGGCAGGGGGAGCTGCCCGTGCTGATCCCCCACCAGCGGGACGCGTCCGCGCGGCCGGTGGCGCACGGCGAGACAGCGATCTGAAAACCCTTTCCATAAGGGGCCCTTGGGGGCGCGCGAACACCGCGTGGGGGAGCAGATCCGGCCGCATATGCCGCGGGGGCATGTGGGGAACATCCCGGGGCGGCCAGGGATCCGCCGCTCGGGGGGCGGCCCCCGCCGCGTCCGACCAGGAGTGCGGTTTTTTCCGGCCCAGCACCGAAAGTAGTCGAAAAGTTCCACCTTGTGGTCACGGATCCCCATGAAGACGATCGGCCTCTGCCCGTCTTCGAGGAGGTTCCCGTGACCGATCGCCTTTCGCTCTCTCCGGACGCCGCACGGCAACTCGCGACCGCCACCAAGACCGCGCCGCAGATGCGCGGCACCACGCCCCGCTATCTGATGCGCGCCCTGCCCTGGGTGGACCTCAAGTCCGGGGTGTACCGCGTGAACCGGCGTCGTACGTTCGTGCTCGGCGACGACCGCATCGCCACCCACTCCGACAGCGGCTCGCCCCGCGTCGTGCCGGGCGACCTGCGCGAACTGCCGTATCTGCGGGACGCCGAGGAGTCCTGTCTCACCCAGCTCGCCGACGCCTTCACCGAGGTCTCCTTCGAGGCGGGGCAGATACTCGCGCAGGAGGGCGACCCCGCGGACCGGCTGTGGATCATCGTGCAGGGCCGCGCCGAGAAGCGCGTGACCGGTCGCTACGGCGAGGAACAGCTCATCGAGGTCATAGGAGACGGCCAGTTCTTCGACCTCGGCGCCTGGACCCGCGAGGAGAACTCGCCGTACCGCGTGCAGGCCCTGACGCCCGGTACCGCCCTGTGCGCCGAGCGCGGCGCCCTCGCGTCCCTCGCCGACCGCGACGAGGGGGTGCGGTCCTCCTTGACCGCGTACGTCTCCAGCAACGGCGTCCGGCCCGGCGCCGAGGTGCCCGTGGACCTCGCCGCCGGTCACATCGGCGAGCCCGACCTGCCCGCCACGTACGTCGACTACGAGGACGCGCCCCGCGAGTACCACATGACGCTCGCGCAGACCGTGCTGCGCGTGCACACCCGCGTCCACGACGTCTACAGCGGCGACGTCGACCAGACCCGCCAGCAGGCCCTGCTCACGATCGAGGCGCTGCGCGAGCGGCAGGAGTCGGCGCTCCTCAACCACCCCGAGTTCGGCCTGTTCCACAGTGTCGCGCCCGGCCAGCGCGTGCAGTCGCGCACCGGCTCACCGACCCCCGACGACCTCGACGAACTCCTGGCGAAGGTGTGGAAGCAGCCCTGCTACTTCCTCGCGCACCCCAAGGCCATCGCCGCGTTCGGCCGTGAGTGCACCCGCCGCGGTGTGCCTCCCGTGACCGACAGCCGGTTCGGCAGCCCGCTGCTGACCTGGCGCGGGATACCGCTCCTGCCGTCCGACAAGGTGGCGTTCAGTTGCGGCGTCGGCTCCGGCGGGTCGGCCGCGGCACTCGGCACCACCGAGATCCTCCTGATGCGGACGGGCGAGGCGGACCGGGGCGTGGTCGGTCTGCGGCCCTCGGAGGTCGCCGACGAGCTGGAACCCGGTCTGTCCATGCGGAACATGGGGACCGACCGCAAGGGCATCACCTCGTACCTGATGACGGCGTACTTCAACACGGCGGTGCTCGTCGACGACGCCCTCGCGGTGCTCCAGAACGTCGAGGTGAACAACTATTATGACTACTCCTGATCTCAGGACACTGCTGCGGGCCCCGGAGCAGGCACCTCCACCGGTGCCGCCCGTGCCCGTGCCCGACGCCGCCGGGCTGCCCGCCGCGGCCCCGCCGGGCGGCTTCTCCCCCGAGGCCGCGCGCAAGGACGTGCCGATCCTGCACCGCACCGTCAACGACCATCCGCTGATCTGGCTCGACAACGGCGCGACCACGCAGAAGCCGCGCCAGGTCATCGAGGCCGTCAGCGCCTACTACAGCGCGGCCAACTCCAACATCCACCGCGGCGCGCACACCATGGCCCGGGAGGCGACGGAGCTGTACGAGGCGGGGCGCGCCGCGGTCGCGCAGCTCCTGGGAGCGCCCTCACCGGACACCGTCATGTTCGTACGGGGCACCACGGAGGCCATCAACCTCGTGGCGCAGAGCTGGGGCCGCACGCATCTGGGCCCCGGGGACGACATCCTCGTACCCGTACTGGAGCACCACTCGAACATCGTGCCCTGGCAGTTGCTCGCGGACGAGACCCGCGCCCGGGTGGTCCCGGTGCCGCTCACCCCGGACGGCGCGATCGACCAGGACGCCTACGCCGACCTGCTGTCGGCCCGCACCCAGCTGGTCGTGGTCAGCCAGGCGTCGAACGTGCTCGGCACCGTGCCGCCGGTGCGTGAGATGGCCGCGCTCGCCCACCGCTACGACGCGAAGGTCCTGGTCGACGGGGCGCAGGCGGTGGCCCACATGCCGGTGGACGTGCAGGAGTTGGGTGCGGACTTCTACGCCTTCTCCGGGCACAAGCTGTTCGCGCCGACCGGCATCGGGGCGCTGTTCGCGACCCCGGAGGCCATGGCGGCGATGCGGCCGTGGCAGGGCGGCGGCAACATGATCGAGTCGGTGAGCTTCGAGCGGACGGCGTTCGCGGCGATGCCGCACATGATGGAGGCGGGCACCGGGCACATCTCCGGCGTCGTCGGGCTCCTGGCGGCCATCGACTGGCTGCGCGGCTTCGACCAGCGGGCCGTGGCGGCGTACGAGCAGGCGCTGATGTCGTACGCGCGGGCGGCCCTCGCGACCGTGCCGGGGGTCGAGGTCATCGGCACGGCCGCCGAGCGGATCGCGGTCCTGACGTTCACCCTCGCGGGCCACGATCCGGCGGCGGTCGCGGACTGGCTCGACCGGGACGGGATCGCGGTGCGCGCGGGCCACCACTGCGCGCAGCCCGCGCTCGCTCACTACGGCCTGGAGTCCGCCGCCCGCGCCTCCCTCGCCCTGTACAACACCTCCGGTGAGGTGGACCAGTTGGAGGCGTCCCTGCGGCGCCTCCAGGAGGCCGGTCCAGGCGCCGGCGAGGGATAGCCGGGAGGCGGATGCTCCGGTTCGGGGCCCGGGGCCGTCAGCGCGTCGGGCGGCGGCTCCGGGTCCTGAGGTGGAAGACGATCAGACCGATGACGGCGAAGGACGCGGCCCAGAGCAGACCGAAGCCGAGATAGCGCCACATGACGGTGTCGCCGAGCGAGCCGCCGACGGAGAACTGCATCGGCCCGAAGGACGGGAAGTACTGGAGGGCGGGCTTGTTGGCGGCCGGGTTGCCGAGCGGGTTCTGGAGGAACGTGTCCGTGAGGCCGCCCATGATGATCAGGAAGAAGCCCTCCAGGTCGTTCTTGACCAGGACGCCGAGCAGCAGCCCGAGCGAGCCGTAGGTGAGCGTCATGGTGACGAACCCGGCCAGGACGGTCGCCCAGCCGGTGAGCCCGGGGCGCCAGTAGATCAGCAGGGCGAGGGCGGTGTAGAGCGCGATCGTGCCCGCGACGATGGCGATGGCGAGCATCTTGGCGCCGATGAGGGTGGACTGGCGGAACCCGGCGAAGGCGAGGCGCTTGTCGAAGTTCAGGGCCTTGCGGACCGCGTCGAAGACGACGAAGCCGGAGATCATCGTCAGCGAGTTCATCCCCGCGGTGATCAGCGTGACGTGCGTGCCGTCGACGCTCAGGAGCTCACCGGTCGCGTAGAGCTTGAACTCCAGGTCCTTGTCGCCCGCGATCGAGGTCATCATGAGATACCAGATCGGTACGAACAGGACCAGGAGCAGGGCGGCGAGGCGGTTGCGGCTCTGCTCGCGCACGGAGAACCCGAGCGCGGTCGGGAACTGGCGGTACAGCGGGGTGCTCGGGGCACCCGGGCCGCCGGGGGTGCCCGTGAGGGTCTCAGGCGCCGACATTGCTGTGCTCCTTCGCTGCCGCTGCCGCTGCCGCTGCCTTGCGCGGCGTGAGACGGCCCTCGACGAGGTCGGCGAGCACGTCGAACCGCTCCTGCTCGAAGACGAGGTGGGTGATGACGACGACTGCCTTGTCCCGCTCGTGCAGTTGGTCGACCAGGTCCCAGAAGCGCAGGTACGTCTCCCAGTCGAAGCCCTGGTACGGCTCGTCGAGCAGCAGGACGTCCGGGTCGTGCAGCAGCGCGAGGGTGAGGTTGAGCTTCTGCCGGGTGCCGCCGGAGAGGTCGCCCGCCGCGGTGTCGCGGTACTTCTCGTAGCCGAGCAGGTCCACCAGTTCGTTGCCCCGGTCCAGGCTGCGGAGCTTGTGGGCGGCGGCGAAGTACCGCAGGTGCTGGTCCACGGTGAGGTTGAGGTTGAGGACCGGGTCCTGCGGGCAGTAGCCGAGCTCGCCGCCGATGCGGACCTCGCCGCTGTCGACGGCCAGGGTGCCCGCGATCGCCTTCAGAAGAGTGGACTTGCCCGAGCCGTTCTCGCCGACCACGGCGACCAGTTGGCCCGGCTCGACGATGAGGTCCGCGCCTCGCAGGACCTGGCGTTTGCCGAACGCCTTGTGGATGTCCCTGGCGGCGAGTGCGGGCTGTGGCCTTGGGGTCATGCCTGACCTCCTACTGCTTCGGGTGCCTGTGGGGCCTGTGCGGCCTGTGGTGCTTGCGGTGCTGGGTGCGATGCCTGTTCCGGTGCTTGTGCCGGTGCTTGTGCCGGTGCTTCCTGTGCCTCCGGGGCCGCCGGTGATATCTCCGGCGCCGGGGCGTCCGCGTTCAGGCCGCCCGCGTAGATGCTCAGGAGTTCGGGGCCGAGGCGGGCGAGACCGGCCGCGGACAGCGGGTCGACGCCGAGGACCGCGGTCAGCTGATCGCGGAGCAGGAACACCGAGAGGTCGTTGACCAGCAGCAACGCGGCGCGCACGCGTGGGTCCTTGCCGCGGGACGCGGCGCCCGCGTCGGCGAGGGCGTCCAGGGTCTGGCGGCTCACGGCGTACAGACGGCGGAACAGGCCGCGGCCCGCCTCCGTGTCGGAGAGCAGGAGCATGCGCAGATAGCCGGGCAGCGGTGAGCCGACGGGCAGGTGCTGGAGGAAGATCTCGCCCAGGGAGCCGGTCGCGGCGCCCGCGTCCTCGAACGAGACCGTGCCGTCGCCGGTCAGCTCGCCCAGCAGGCCCTCGAAGACGGTGAGGACGTACTGGTCGACCTCCCGGCGCAGATTGTCCTTGGAGCGGAAGTGGTGCACGACCAGGGCCGGCGAGACCCCCGCCGCGGTCGCGATCTGCCGGATGGTGACGGCTTCGGGGCCCTGCGCGGCGAACAGTCGCAGGGCCTCGTCTCGGATGACCGCCCGGGTGGTGCGGTCATCGGGCATTGAACGCATGTACAGCAGACTAAACAACTGTTTAGCCCGCTGTCCAGCAGGGCGGAACGCCGGGCTCCGCGCGGATCACACGCTCACCGCTCCGGCGCACCGACGCACACGGCGCGCGCCCCTCTCAGCCGTCCGTTGAGGCGCGCTCCGGTATTTCTCCACGAATGATGGAGGCGGTCATCCGGAAATCGATCAGGACGCATATCACGTAAACCCGCCAGGTGATCGATGGCCGCGGGGCGGCGGTTCCTGGGAAAATCGTGCACAGCTGAACGAGAGGCCTCGGGAGGGGTCGCGGAGACCAGGGGGATTCGGCGCCCGCTTTTCCCTCTGCGCAGCTCTCCCGTCCTCTGTTTCTTCTGCTTCTGCTTCTGCTTCTGCTTCTGCTTCTGCTTCTGCTGCATCTTCTGTTGCTTCCGCTGCTTCTGCTTCTTCTGCCTCTCCTCATCCGAGCGACGCGAGCTGCCCTTTGCTGCCCAGCGATGTCGATTGCCGCACCGGGGGAACATCATGCACATCAATGTCCTGGGACCCGTTTCCGTGGCCGCGGACGGAATGCGCCACGGAATCCAGTCCAACAAGGTGCGGGCCATGCTGGCCACGCTCGCGCTCGACGCGGGCCGGGCGGTCTCGCACGCGGACCTCGCCGACGAGCTGTGGGCGGGCCAGCCCCTCGGCAACGCCCGCAACGCGCTCCAGGCGCACGCCACCCGGCTGCGCAAGGCCCTCGACGGCCACCATCCGAAGCGGTGCGGGAGGACCGTGCTCCGCGCGGTGCGCGGCGGCTACCTGCTCGACGTGCCGCCCGCCTGCGTCGACGGCAATCGCTTCCTCGACCTGGCCACCCGTGGTGCGGCCGCGCTGTCCGTGCGGCCCGAGCGCGCCATCGAGCTGTTGCAGGCGGGCCTGGAGCTCTGGCAGGGGCCCGCGCTCCTCGACGCGGGGGACGGGCTGCGGTGCCGGGGCGCGGCCGCGCTCTTCGACGAGCGGCGCCTCACCGTCTGGGAGGACCTGGTCCGCGCCCGGATCGCGGTCGAGGACACCTCGCGGGCGGTCGCCGAACTGCGCCGTCTCGTGGCCCAGCACCCCCTGCGCGAACGCTTCTGCGAATTGCTGATGCTCGCCCTGTACCGGACGGGGCGGCAGGCGGACGCCCTGGAACTGTTCCACGCGACGCGCAGGCGACTCGACGAGGAGCTGGGGGTGCAGCCGGGAATCGTACTGCAACGGCGGCACACGGAAATCCTTTCGCAGGATCCGGCGCTCTCCCTCTCCAGCGCCACAGCCGCCCCGTGAGTCATTTCCCTCTCCACCCACCGCCACCCAAACCGTCCGGCAGCACCCGCCCCGCTTTTCCTTTCTCCGCGCCCCTTCCACGACCGCAGGAGCAGCCGCGTGACGACGTTTGATCCGCAAGCGCACCGGTCCTGGCCCGTGCGGCCAGGAGAGCCCGTCGCGATCGTCGGGATCGCCGAGCTCGATCCGGGCACGCTCGACGACGTCGTCGTCGACGTGGCCCGGTTCGGCATCCCGCCGATGCAGGCCAAGTCCATGAACCGGATGCAGCTCCTCATGCTGGAGGCGGCACGGCGGTGCCTCGCCGACGCGGGCCACCCGGACCGGCCGCTGCCCGCCGAGCGCACCGATGTCATCACCGGCCTGTGCTTCGCCCTCGACCGGCAGCACGCCAACGCCCTGCGCGTCGAACTGCCCCGGTACGCACGCGAGGTGGAGCGCGCCGCGATCGCTGCGGGCGCGGAGCCCGACCGTGCGGCGCGCGCCGCCGAGGAACTGCGCGGGATCCTCACGCGACGGCTCGGCGGTTCGCCGCACGACCGGGTCGGCGAGATGGCGAGCACCATCCCCGCGCGGATCGCGGCGGCCTTCAAGCTGCGCGGCCGTACCCTCGCCGTCGAATCGGCGGAGGCCACGTCGTTCGTGGCCGTCGCGCAGGCGGTGCGGCAGCTGCGCGCGGAGGTGTCGGACGCGGCTCTCGTGCTCGCGGGGCAGCGCCGCGAGAGCCCGTACGTGGCGGCGGCGCTGGCCGCGAAGTTCCGGGCGGGCCCGGGCATGGGCGGTCCGGAGCGGCCCGGCGACGGAGGGCCGCGCGCGCTGCCGCTCACCGAAGGCGTCGGCGCCGTCCTCCTCAAGCGGCTCCCGGACGCCGTCCGTGACGGGGACCGCGTCTACGCCACGATCCTCGACTGCACCCTCCGCCACGACCCGTCGCCCGGCTGCTTCCGCCCGTCACGTTCCACCGCGCTGCGGCGGCTCGCGGCGGAGGAATCGCTGCGGGCGGCGGGCGTCGGCGCGGAGACCGTGCAGTATGTGGAGGCGGTGGAGTCCGCGCTGGGGTCGGGCGTGGACACCGGGCACGCTTCCGCGGGGGCCGGTGGCCCTTCCGGGGGTGTTGGACTCCCCTCCGGGGGCGTTGCACACCCATCCGGGGACACCGGTCACCCGTCTGCGGACGCCGGGCACCCTTCCGGGGACGCCGGGCACCCTTCCGGGGACGCCGGACACCCCTCCACGGACGCCGGCCACCCTTCCGGGGGCATTAGGCACCCCTCCGGGGGCATCGGCCGCGTCTTCGCAGGCGCGGCCCTCGGCACCGGTGACGGTCGCGCGTTCGCCCACGCGGGGCTGGCCGCCCTCGCCAAGGTCGCGTCCGCGCTGCATGCCCGGAGGTATCCGGCACCGGGCGGGGCTGCCGCCGTGTCGTCCACCGGTACGCGTACGGGCGCGCCCTGGACGACGGGCGTGCGGTCCGGGGTGCCGCGACGGGCGGTGGTCCACGGGGCGTCGCTCACCGGGACGTTCTGCCATCTCGTGCTGGAGGAACGCCCGGGCGCGGGCGCGGTGCCTGCGGGCGCGGTGCCTGCGGCCAAGGGGCTCGGTGGCGCGGGGGCCTTGGGTGCGGGGTCCGGAGGCACGGGGCCCGCGAGCACTACACCCATCGGTACGGGAACCGGGGGCGCCGCGCCCGCGCCCGACGGTGCGGACCCATGGAGCCCCGCGCCCGTCGGCACGGGACCCGCGAACACGGCACCCACCGGCACGGGCCCCGGGGGCACCGCACCCACCGGCACCGCACCCACCGGCACCGGCCCCGCGAGCACCGCACCGGGCAGTGCAGGCCAAGGGCGCGCGGGACCCGGAGGTGCTGGCGGCCACCCGGGGCCCGGGAGCGGTGGGTGGTTCGCGCCGGGGCGGTCCCGGGCGCGGCGGGTCCGGGGCGCCGTCGCGCGGGCCGTGCCGATCGCGGTGGTCGGGCTCGGTGGGCGGTTCGCCGGGGCCGACGACGCGGCCGGGTTCTGGCGGGTCGTACGGTCGGGCCGCACCCGCATCGCGCCCGTGCCGGACAGCGTCCTCGACCGGGAGCTGTACCACTCCCCCGGCGCCCTCAGCCTCACCCACACCTACACCGACCGGGGCGGCCACGTGCCGGTGCCCGCCGAGCCGCCGGAGGACCCGGTGGTGCTGCCGCCGCGGTACGCGGTGCTCGACGGCGCGCAGCGGCTCGCGCTGACCGTCGCCGCGGAGCTGTTCGCGCCGCGCCGCGCCCGGGGGCGGCCCACCGGGCGCGGCATCGTGGCCGTCGGCGGCACACTCGGGCCGACCCGGGAACGGCGCGCCCACACCGCCCTCGCCCTCGGCGGCCTCGACGACACCGTCACGGGCCTCGCGGCGCTCGGTGGCTTGACCGCCCTGCAACGCAAGAAGCTCCTCGAGCGGCTGCGGGAACGTACCGGCCAGGACGAGCACGGCGGCGGCCTCGCCCCCGCGCTCCTGGACGGCTGTCTGGCCAGCGGCGTCGCCGCGCTGCTCGCGAACGAGTACGGGCTCGCAGCGGTGCCGCTCGCCGTGGAGGCCGCCTGCGCGTCCTCCCTCGCCGCGCTCGACATCGCCGTCGGCGAGCTGCGCGCGGGCACCGCCGACTACGCCGTCGCGGGCGGCGTCGAACTCGCCTGCACCGAGCGGGACATGGTGCTGTGCTCGGCGCTCGGCCTCCTCTCGCACGGCACGAACGCACCGTTCGACGCCGCGGCGGACGGGTTCACCCCCGGTGACGGCTGCGGACTGTTCCTGCTCAAGCGGTACGACGACGCACTCCGCGACGGCGACCCGATCCACGGTCTGATCCGGGCCGTCGGCGCGTCCAACGACGCCAAGTCACTCATCGCGCCCGATGTCGACGGCCAGGTGCGCGCCATGCAACGCGCCTTCGCACAGGTCGACTTCGAGCCCTGCACCGTCGACTACCTGGAAGCCCACGGCACCGGCACCAAGGTCGGCGACCGCGTCGAGATCGCTGCGGCGGCCCGGCTCTACGCGGGCGGGCCACGGGCCGAACCCCTGCGGATCGGCTCTGCGAAGTCGTTTTTCGGACACACTTTCGCGGCGGCCGGCAGTGCCGGGCTGCTGCGCACCCTGCTCGCCCTGCGGGCGGCGACGCTGCCGCCCAACACGTCGCTGCGCACGCTCAACCCGGCCCTTGGTCTCGCCGCCATCCCGGCGGAGATCCGCACCGGGCCCGCACCGTGGACCCGGCCACCCGGCAGGCCGCGGCGCGCGGCCGTCAGCTCCTTCGGCACCGGCGGCATCAACTACCACGTACTCGTCGAGGAACACCCCGACGGCCGCGACGCCCCCGACGAAGTCCAGGAAGAGGAGGTCCGGCCTCGATGAGCCGCACCCACAGCACCACCACCGAGGCGGAGACGCAGGAGATGTGCCGCGCGGTGGAGCAGTTCGCCCGGCGTGAGCTGGGCGAACCCCCGCACCCCCTGGATCACGCGGAGTTCCGGCGGCGCTGGCTGCTCGCGGGCAGGCAGGGCCTCGTCGGCAGTGTCGTACCGGAGCGCTACGGCGGCAGCGGCCTCGACGCCGTGGCGGTGACCGCCGTCCTGGAGGCCCTGGGCCACGGCACGCCCGACACCGGGTTCGCGTTCTCCGTCGCCGCGCACCTGTTCGCGGCCGTGATGCCCATCGTGGAGTTCGGCACCGAGGAGCAGAAGCGGCGCTGGCTGCCCGCGCTCTGTTCGGGCGAACGGATCGCCGCGCACGGCATCACGGAGCCGGAGGCCGGTTCGGACACCCTGGCCCTGCGGACGCGGGCGGTGCGCGAGGGCGACCACTACGTCCTGGACGGTGCCAAGGCGTTCACGACGAACGCGCCCGTGGCGGACGTCCTGGTGGTGCAGGCGGCGACGGCGCCCGGCGGGGGCTTCTTCGGGCTCACGGCGTTCGTCGTCGACGCGGACACACCGGGGCTCACGGTCGGGCCCGCGTACGACAAGGTGGGTCTTCGCGGCTCACCCACGGCGGACGTGCGGCTCGACGGGTGCGTGGTGCCCGCGGACCGTGTCCTCGGCGCCGAGGGGGCGGGGGCCGGCGTCTTCGCCGGGTCGATGAAGTGGGAGCGCACCTGTCTGTTCGCGGCGTACCTGGGTGCGATGCGGCGGGTGGTGGAGTCCACCGTCGACCATGTGCGCGAGCGCGAGCAGTTCGGCGTGCCCATCGGCGGCTTCCAGGCGGTGAGCCATCGCGTGGTCGACATGGTCCTCGCCCTGGAGTCGGCGCGGCTGCTCCTGCACAAGGCGGCGCGGGGGCTCGCGCGGGGCAGCGAGGACGAGGTCGCGCCCGCACTCGCGAAGCTCGCGGTGAGCGAGGCCGCCGTACGGATCGGGCTCGACGGCGTCCAACTGCGGGGCGCGCTCGGCGTCCTGACGGGTGGTGACGCCGAGACCCTGCTGCGGGACGCGCTGCCCGCACGGATCTTCTCCGGGACCAACGAGATCCAGAAGAACAACATCGCCCGCGCGCTCGGCCTCGGCGGCAGCCGCCACCCGAAGCGCCGCCGCACCTCGCCCCCGACAGGGCACGCCACCACCCCGACCGACCGTGCCGCCACTCCGACCAGCCGCGCCTCCGGTCCTACCGACCGTGCCTCCACGCCGACCGACCGTGCCTCCACGGCCACCAGCTGACGGGAAGTCACTCACCATGTCCTCCGCCGCTCCTGCACCCGGCCCCGCCGCCCCGACCGTCATCGTGCACCGCATCCGCCTGCATGAGGGCGTGGAACCCGAGCGCTTCGAGTCCTGGGTCCGTGACGTCGACTACGCGACCTGCCCGCACCTGCCGGGTGTCGTGGCGTTCACGGTGCTGCGTGTACCCGAAGCCGAAGCCGCCTCGCCCGGCGAGTACTTCGAGATCATCGAGGTGACCGGCCGGGAGGCCTTCGAACGCGATATGCAAAGCGAGCCATTCCGTCGGCTGGTTGCCGATTTCGAGAAGATGGCCGTGGTGGTGGCCGAGTCGACCGGCGAGCGAGTGGGTTCCGGATACCGTTCCCGCTGATGTTGCGAACCGAAAAACCGGACGGTCGGAACAGGCGGCGTAAACCGCGTCGAATAAAGTTCAAACATGCCGACGGGGAGCGGCCCCGGTCACCATTCCCGGCCGCGGAATTCAGCGGTCCGCCCAATGGCCGCCATTAAACCCGTTTCATAGGCAATGGCGACTGCCTGGGCGCGTGTGCTCACACCCATCTTGCGGAGCACATGGTGAACATGGGACCTGACGGTCGCCAGGGACACCGAGAGTTCCTCGGCGACCTCCGCGTTCGACTTGCCCTGCGCGAGCAGCACGATCACCTCGGACTCGCGCGGGGTGAGCTCCGCCGCCATCTCCGCGGAACGGCTCGTCCACCCCTGCCGCTCGGGCAGCCGTTGCAGGCTGCGCCGGGCGGCGGTCGGCATCACCATGGTGGCGCCCGCGCTCACCGTGCGGAGCACGTGAATCAGGTCGTCGGCCGAGGAGTCGGGGGCGAGGACCGCCCTGACGCCGATGCACAGGGCCTCGACGGAGCGGTGCGCGGACTCGGCCTTGGCGATGAGGATGATCTTCGTGAGGGCGGCCAGCTCGGCCAGCTCGCGTTTGTCCTCCAGGCCGAGCGCCGGGGCGACCACGATCATGACGTGGGGTGCCATCTCGGCGACGGCCGCGGCGGATTCACGGCCGGTGGCATAGCCCGTGACCTCGATGTCCGGCTGCTGATCGAGCAGCGCGCGCATCGCCGCGGACATGATCGACTCATCGCAGCAGACCAGGACTCGGATCTTCATGGGTCGCCGCCTCACCGCATCCCGTTCGGCGGCGTCCCGCCGCCGCGCCGGACCGCGTCTCCCGTCACACCAGCACGCCGGGGCAGGCCGGCCGCACCGCGCCGGTGGTGCCTTCCGGAAGGTGCCCCTTGCAGCAGTTCCCCATCTCGCCGCCCCCTGTTGAATGACACGACCATGCGCCCTCGGGTACCCCTCGTCGCTGCTGCCCGTAAACGAGTCCGCCGCGTGTTCGATTTGCGCTCTACCCCGCCCCTCCTTCGCTCTGCCGACCTATCGGGCCGCCGACTATCGGGGCAGACACGCGGGTGCCGAATATCCTGTCCGCACTGCACCAGTATGTGGCCACAACTGGCCCCTGGGCGAGGGTTAATGAAAGAAGCATGAGAATGGCTCGAAACGACGCGGAGCGAAAGTCAGATCGCGCGTATGGGCGCGCCCGCCGAGCGCCTCGGGGAGCGCGGGAACTCGGTCGTGGGCCACCCCAGACGGCTCACGAAGAAGGCGCGCCCGGGAATATCGAGGCGCGACTGGAAGGCGGCCCGCACGTCTTCGTGCTGGAGTACGACACTCACGGGGTGCAGGGCGAGCCCCGCCCGGGTCGCACACAGCCAGTAATCGGCCAGTCGCATTCCGCCCCGCACGGCGTCCTCGGCCGTCGGCGCGCGCTCCGGCGCCGGAGCGCCCTCGGCGTTCGGCTCGCTCCCGGTGAAGCTCATCACGACCAGGGCCGGGGTGGGGCGTACGACCTGCGCGAGCCCCCGGGCGAGCAGGCGGTCGTAGCGCGCGTGGCTGAGCAGCCGCATCGTCGCCGGGGCGAGGGCCACGCGCAGGGCCTGGCGGCGCGGCCACGGCAGGGGGCCGAAGAGCTGGTCGAGGGCGAACCCGTCACCGCGCGCGGTGGCCGCCGCCCGGGTGGGCCGCAGATAGGCGTGGGTCTCGCGCCAGGCCGCGCGGTGGCTGAAGTCGCGGCCCCCGTACCGGGCCACGAGGTCCGCGAACGCCGCGCGGTCGGCGTCGGACGTCAGGTGCCGTACGGCGACATCGGCACCGCGGGCCGCACCGAGGCCCGACGGGGTCGCCAAGCCGTCCAGGAGTGCGGGGCCGACCGGGTGGGTGCGGTAGGGGGCACGGTTGGTGCGGCGTGCCCCGGCGGCGGTGCGCAGGGCCGCCAGCTCCCCGGCTCGCTCCGCCGTGCCCGTCGCGGGCCGCAGCCGCACGACGCACAGGGCAGCCCAGGTACGGGGCCAGTCGGTGCCGGGCAGCGGTAGGCCGGGCGCCGGCTCGCCCTCGGCGGGGCCCGCCGCGAAGCGCAGGGCGTCCGCGGTCCAGCCCTGCGCGTCCAGGGCCCGCAGCAGGAACTGCCCGTACAGGCCACAGCTCAGCAGCATCTCGACGGCGTGGGCGGGCAGCGCGCGCAGAGCCCTGTCACGGTCGAGCCCGAGGACGAGGTACTGGCACGTTCCGTCGGCGCCCTCTCCTCCGGCCGGCGGTGTGCCGCCTGCCTCCTCCAGCAGCCGCGCGGCCGCCGCCCGCGACTCGGCGCCGCGCGCCCACGCGAGCGCCCAGGGCTGGCAGTTGTGCGACGAGGGGCTGAGCACGGCGATCCGGGCCGCCGTGTCCACGGCGTCGGTGAACCGGACGGTTTCGGCGGGGGCAGTGGCGGGGCGGGGGGCCCGGTGGGTGGTCATCGTGATGTTCTCCTCAACTCCACACGAGGGCGAGGGAGTAGCCGTCGACCTCTCCCGCCCAACTGTCCAGGCGGGCGGCGTTCGCGGTGGGGGCGTAGCGGCGCAGCCCGGGGCCCGGGCGCCAGGAGAAGCGGCCGTCGGCGCGCCAGGCGGTGAGTTCGACCTCCCGGGTGTCGACGCGCAGGCCGAAGCCGAAGTGCTTGAGCACGGCCTCCTTGCAGGCCCAGCGCAGTGAGAGCGGCATGGTGGCGAGCAGGGGGCAGCCGGGCGCGGCCGGGGTCAGGAGCTCGGCGAGCGCCCGGGGCACCTGGCGGGTGCGTTCCAGGTCGATGCCGAGCGTACGGGGGCCGCAGGCGGCCACGGCCAGGTCGCCGGAGTGGGTGAGACCGACCTCCACCGGCGCGTTCACCGTGGGCTTGCCCGCCCTGATGCCCCGGGGCACCGTGTCCACGCGCACGTCCCGGGTGTGGACGTGCCCGCCGTCGTGGCGGCGCAGATACGCGCTGACGCCGTGCTTGAGCGCGAGACGCCCGGCCGTCCACTCCACGCGCCGCTTGGGTACGGGGAGTTCGGCGGCCCGGGCCGCCTCGTCCGCGGACAGGTGCCTGGCCTGGATCGCGGCGCGGTCGGCCTCGTCGCGGGCCCGCATCCAGGCGATGGACACCACGGCCAGGGTCAGGGGGCCGCGGACATGGGCTATCCGCAGCGGGCGGGCGGGGTCGAGGGTCACGCCGTCGTCGAGACCGGGCGCCGGGGTGCGCGCGAGGAGTGCCATGGGGTCAGCGGTCCACCGGGGGCGGCAGCAGGAAGGGGTAGGGCTTGCGCCGCACGGTGCGGTGCCAGAAGCGGTCGGCGGCGCGCAGCCGCTGGATCAGCTCCCACATCCGGGCGTCGCCCCGGTAGTACGCGGTGACCTCGTCGACGGTGAGCGGCTTCTCCAGACGGGCGTTGGCCTGTTCGAGGAACGCGGGGACCAGGGCGTCCAGGCGCTCCTTGTGGAGGTTGCCGAGGAAGTCGAGCAGCACGCCGCGCGTCTCGTAGAACTTGTCGAAGATCGACCTGGACATGGAGACGCGTACGACGTCACGCAGGATCCACGGCAGCGAGGTGAAGAAGAGGCGCACGTCGAGGCGTTCGCGGCCGCGGGCGTCGCGCATCAGCGGCGTGGTGACGTCCAGGTAGGTCAGTTCGCCGTCCACGTCCATCCAGTTGGAGGCCTGCGCGTCGAGGCCGAGGCCGGGGTGCACGGCGGTGTCGACGGCGTCGAGGAAGCGGGCGAAGAAGTTCTTCGCCCAGGTCTCGTCCCGGGTGTGGAGCAGCCGCGAACACAGCCGCTCCCCCGGGAGCTCGCGCTGCACGCAGTAGGCGACGACGCGCCCGCCGGGCCCGGGGGTGTGCCACACCTCGGTGGGGGCCACGGTGAGGCCGCGCTCCGTCAGGAGGCGCAGGTACTCGTCCAGGGAACGGCGGTAGCGGTCGAAGCGGTCCCGGTCCGGGAAGGCGGGCAGCCGTTTGCAGGCGAAGGACCCCTCGGGGGTACGGAGCCGCAGGACGAGGGTGATCTCGCCGTAGCCCAGCACGTCGAGGGTGCTGCCTTCGCGGGCGCCGTGGGTGCCGCGGGTGCTGCGGGCGCCCGTGCGGGGGGTGTCGTCGGGGGTGCGCAGGGCGTCCTGGACCTGTGTTTCCAGGCGCGCCAGCGCGGTGTGCGGGACCTTGAAGGACATGGGGTGCCTGCCTCTCGGCGCGGGTCGTTCCTGTGGTCGGCGGCCCGGGGCCGCCTCACGCCGCGGTCACCACGAGCACGGCGTTCTGGCCCCCGAAGCCGAAGGAGTTGCTGACGGCGGCCTCGAGCCGCCGCTCGCGCGGGGCGCCCGCGACGATGTCCAGTTCGACGTCGGGGTCCTGGTGGCACAGGTTGGCGGTGGGCGGCACCCTGCCGTGCTGTACGGCGAGCACGGTGAGCGCCGCCTCGATGGCGCCCGCGGCGCCCAGGGTGTGGCCGAGCACGCCCTTGGTGGAGGTGACCGCGGGGCCCGTGCCGAGGAACTTGCGCACGGCCGCGGCCTCCGCCGCGTCGTTGAGCGGTGTGGACGTGCCGTGCGCGTTCACATGGTCGACCTCGTCCGGCATGACGCCCGCGCGTGCGAGCGCCGTACGCAGCGCCAGGAGCACTCCGGTGCCCTGCGGGTCGGGTGCCGTCATGTGGTGGGCGTCGGCCGACGCGCCGTACCCGGCGATGCGGGCCCGCACGGTGGCGCCCCGCGCGCGGGCGTCGGCGGCCCGTTCGAGGACGAGCATGCCGCTGCCCTCGCCGATGACGAATCCGTCCCGGTCCCTGTCGAAGGGGCGGGAGGCGGCGGCGGGTTCCCCGGTCCGCCGTGAGAGGGCGCCCATCTGCGCGAAGCCGGTCACCATCAGCGGGGTCACCCCGGCCTCGCCGCCGCCCGCGACCACCACGTCGCAACTGCCGTCGCGGAGCAGGGCGAGCGCGGTGCCGACGGCGGTGGCGCCGGAGGCGCAGGCCGTGGCGGTCACCAGGTTCGGCCCTGTCGCGCTCAGGTCCATGGCGAGGTGTCCCGCGACCATGTTCGGCACCAGCATGGGGACCAGGAGGGCCGATACCGCCTGCGGTCCCTCGTCCAGCATGCGGCGGTGCTGGGTCTCCCAGGTCGCGACGCCGCCGAGACCGCAGCCCACCACGACACCCACCCGGGCCCCGTCCCACGTACGCGGATCGAGCCCGCTGTCCGCGACGGCCTCGCGCGCGGCGGCCAACGACAGCTGGATGAACCGGTCGTGCGTCAAGGCGCTGCGCCGACCGACGTGCTCGCGGGCGGAGAAGCCGGGCACGGTGCAGGAGATGTCGACGGGGAGCCCCGCGAGGTCCGGGTCCCTCGCGGCGACGGAACGGCCCGCGCACACCCCGGCCCAGGTGGCGTCCACACCGATGCCGGCGGCCGTGACGAGGCCGAGACCGGTGACGGCGATGGCGGTGGTGTGGGCGTCCGTGGTGTGGGTGTGGGTGGGGGTGGTGTGGGCGGCGGGGCTGTGGGCGACGGTTGTGTTGTCGGCGGCGATGCTGTGGGCGGCCGCGTGGGCGCCGGGTGGTGCCGCGTCGGCGTCGACGGCCGCGCCCGGTTCCTGCCGGATGGCCCTGCCGTACCTCGTGCTCATCGGATGCGCCCCACCTCTCCGGTCGCTTGAGGTCGAGTCTGCGCGCCGTGCCTGACCGGTCACGCCGCCGGACGCTGACCGATGGCTGACCACGCGGGCTCTCGACGGGGCCGCGCCGCCGCTCCCGGCCCGATCAGCGTGCCGTCAGCGAGCCGTCAGCTTGCATGACCGTGTCCTGTCAGCCCGCCCCGGGACACTCGATGTGTACCGCACGGTCGCACGGCGACGCCTCCGACAGGCGACGCCTCCGAAGCCCGCGGTACGCACCCGGGCCGCGCCCGGTTCGCCACCACCGAGAGCCGACGACCGGCAACAGCTGGGCACCGCCGCACCGGCACACCTGCACACCTGCACACCTGCACACCTGCACACCTGCACACCTGCACATGGCACACCCGCGCACCGCCACACGAGCGCACCCAGCACCCAGCACCCAGCACCAGCACCAGCACCAGCACCAGCACCAGCACCCAGCGTCCTGCCGTCCGGGAGACCGAGGAGCACGCGTGACCGCACCCCCACCGAGTCAGCCGCCACCGCAGCGGGCCGCGGTCCTCACCGGGATCGGCGGCTGTCTGCCGCCGACCGTCGTCGGCAACGACGAACTCGCCGCGCGCCTCGACAGCTCCGACGCGTGGATCAGGTCCCGCACCGGCATCAGGCAGCGGTACTTCGCCGCGCCCGGCACCGCCACCTCCGACCTGGCCGTCGGCGCCGGCGCCAAGGCCCTCAAGTCGTCCGGCACGCCCGTCGTGGACGCCGTGCTGCTCGCCACCACCACGCCGGACCGGCCGTGCCCGGCGACCGCGCCCGCCGTCGCGGCGCGCCTCGGCCTGACCGGTACCGCCGCCTTCGACGTGTCCGCGGTCTGTACGGGCTTCGTGTACGCCCTCGCCACCGCGGCCGGTCTGATCGCCACCGGTGCCGCCGAGCGTGTCCTGGTGATCGGCGCGGAGACGTTCTCCACCCTGCTCGACCCCGGGGACCGGTCCACCGCCGTGATCTTCGGTGACGGTGCGGGCGCCGTGGTCCTGCGGGCGGGCGACCCCGCGGAGCCGGGCGCGCTCGGGCCGTTCGACCTGGGCAGCGACGGCGGCAGGGAGGACCTGATCACGGTGCCCGCGGGCGGGTCGCGGCAGCGTCTCTCGGGCGTGCCGCCGCAGCCGGCGGACCGCTACTTCGCCATGGACGGCAAGGAGGTGTTCCGGCACGCGGTGCAGCGCATGTCGGCGTCGGCGCGGGCGGTCCTCGACCGCGCCGGATGGGCGCCGCGGGACGTCGACCACCTGGTCGGGCACCAGGCCAATCTGCGCATCACCAACCATGTGGCCGACGAGGTCGGCATTCCGCGGCCGCGCTGCTTCAGCAACATCGCCGACGTCGGCAACACCGCGGCCGCGTCCATCCCCCTCGCCCTGGACCAGGCCCACAACGACGGCGTCCTGCGGGCGGGCGGACGGGTACTGCTCACCGCGTTCGGCGGCGGGCTCACCTGGGGGTCGACGGTGCTGACCTGGCCGCGGCTCGACCGCGGCTGAGGACTCGCCGCCATCCGAGGACGCGACCGCGGCTGCGGACCGCAGCCGGGGCCGGTCGCGCGACAGAGCAGAAGGAGAACCGCATGAGCCAGACACGTCAGACGAACGGGACGGGCGAGGCGACCCGAACGGGCAAGACGGACGAGCCGGATGAGATGGGCGAGATGGGCGAGACGTACGGCAGGCTGGTCGATCTGCTGGTCGAACGGTTCGAGGTGGACCGCGCGGAGGTCGCCCCGGACACCAGGTTCGAGGACCTCGACATGGACTCGCTGTTCCTGGTCGAGCTGCTCCTCGTCATCCAGTCCGAGTTCAAGGTCGACACCGGTGAGGACGCGGCGACCCCGGGCGACACGGTCGCGGCGGTCGCCGCGCTCATCGCGGGCAGGCGGCCCCTCGCGAGCCCGGGCGCCGGCGCGGCGTCGGTCTCCGGAGACCGGGCGTAGGGCTGCCATGACCACCGAAGAGTCGATCATCAACTACATCGCCGACGTCTGGCTCGACGGCGACACCGAAGGCCTCGACGCCCACCTGCCCATCACCGAGCTGAACATCATCGACTCGGCCGGGATCTTCGACCTGGTGCACTACTTGCAGAGCGACTTCCGCGTCACCGTTCCGTTGCAGGAGATCTCCCCGGCGAACTTCAGGACCGTCGACTCGATCGCCGCGCTCGTCGAACGGCTGCGGGCCGAAGGAGAGAGCGTGCGATGACCGACGTCACGGACACCACGACCCCGCGCGTACCCGGACCCGATGTCTCCCACGGCCACGACGACGTGCGGCGGCAGATCGTGGACATCGTGGCGTCGCGGACCCTGTACGACGAGGCGTACCTGCTGCCCGACAGCCACTTCGAGGCGGAGCTCGGCATCGACTCCGTGATCCACGAGTCGATCCTCGCCCTGGTGCGGGAACGCTTCGCGCTCACCGCACCGCTGCCCGCGGGACTGGCGACGATCGGCGAGCTGACCGCCGCCGTGCGGGCCGCGCTCCGCGGCCCCCGCCCCGAGCCGAACGGCCCGCAGGCACCGGTCGCGCACGCCGACGACCCCTTCGCCGAAGCCGTCATCGGCGCCGCCGTGCACCACACCCAGTACCGGCGCGCCCAACTGCCCCTCGACGCCGACCTCGAGGGCGAACTCGGCGTCGACTCGGTGGTCCTCGTGTCGATCGTGGCCGACTGCGCCCGCGAACTCGGCCTGCCCGACAACCTCGCGGGCACGCTCACCGCGCCGACACTGCGCGGTCTGATCACCGCGCTGCGCGAGCACGTCGACGCGAGCGCCGCCGACGAGCAGCGCCCCGCGGACGAGGGGGCCGCCTGGGACAGCCGGTCCATGAAGGACTTCGTGGAGGAGCGCGACGGCGACCTGTTCGCCAAGGCCCGCAGCTTCCGTTCCCATCTGCGCGGCCGCGAGGCCGAGCGCCTCTACTGGTACGGCATGCCGCTGCACTCCCGCTGCGGCAACCGCGCGGTCATCCTCGACGAACACACCGGCCGCAAGCGCGAGTTCCTGATGTTCGCCTCCAACAACTACCTCGGGGTCGCCAACCACCCGAAGGTGGTCGAGGCGGTCTGCGACGCCACCCGCACCTTCGGCGCGACCCACACGGGATCGCGCTTCATCGGCGGCACCAACATGCTGCACAAGGAGCTGGAACGGCGCCTCGCCGCGTTCAAGGGCCGGCCGTCCTGCATCGTCTTTCCCGGCGGGTACGCGGCCAACCTCGGCACCATCTCCGCGCTCGTCAAGAGCTACGACACGCTGGTCGTCGACAAGCTCAACCACATGAGCATCGTCGACGGCGCCCGCCTCTCGGGCGCCGTCCGCAAGATCTACCAGCACAACGACATGGCGGACCTGGAGCGCATCCTCAAGCGCTGCGACGACCGCGGCACCGGCAGGCTCATCGTCGCCGACGGCGTGTTCAGCATGCACGGCGACATCTGCGACCTGCCCGAGATCGTCAGGCTCGGCCGCGAGTACGGCGCCCGCGTCATGATCGACGACGCGCACGCCACGGGGGTGCTCGGCGAGCGCGGCTCCGGCACCGCCGAGCACTTCGGCCTCAAGGGCGAGGTCGACCTGGAGCTAGGCACCATGAGCAAGTCACTCGCGGGCATGGGCGGCTTCGTCGTCGGCGACGAGGACGTCGTCGAGTACCTGCGGTACTACGCCAGTTCGTACGTGTTCGCCGCCAACATCCCCGCCGGGGTCGCCGCCGGGCTCATCGCCTCCCTCGACGTCATCGAGGCGGAGCCGGAGCGGCTCGTCAAGCTCTGGTCCAACATCCGCTTCCTGCACCGGCAGCTGGCCGACGCGGGCTTCGACCTGGAGAACACCGAGAGCGCCATCCTGCCGCTCGTCATCGGCGACGAGCGCAGGGCCCTGGAGATGGGCAGGGCCGTGCGGGCCCGCGGCCTGTTCTGCCAGACGGTGGTGTTCCCCGGGGTGCCGCTCGGTGACGCACGGCTGCGGGTCAGTGTGACCTGCGAACACACCAGGGAGGACCTGGAGACGGCCGCGGGCGTCTTCGTCGAGGCCGCCCGCGAGACCGGCGTCCTGCCGTCGGCCGGGTGAGCCCGATGACCCTCCGCGCGCGGGACCTGTTCCGGCCCACCACCGCCACCCCTCCCCCCGGCCCGTACGACACCCGCGGCCCCTCCGCCCCCTCCGCGCGGGCCCGGCCCGCCCGCACCGCACCGTCCGATGTCGCGCTCATCCGCAAGCCGTGGCCGCAGGACGCCGGGCAGTCGGCGCGGCCCGCGTTCGTGGGGCCCGGCGCCCGCACGTACGGCGAACTCGCCGCGCAGGTCGCCGCCGTCGCCTCGGGGCTGCTCGGGCTCGGCGCCGAGGTCGGCGACCGGGTGGCGATCTGGGCGGACAAGGAGCCGCGCTACGCGGAGGCGATCCTCGCCGCGCTGCACGCGGGCTGCGCGTACGTGCCGCTGGACGGCGGGCAGCCGGTGGCGCGGGTACGGACCATCCTGGCGGACGCCGAACCCGTCGTCCTCGTCACGGACAGCCGGCGCCTGACGTCCCTCGCCGACCGCCCGCTCCCCGCGTCGGTGCGGGCGGTCGTGCTCACCGACGACGAGCCTCCGCGCCCCGACGGCGGCGGCCCGGACCGGACCCGGCGCCGGGCGCCGTCCGGCGGGGCACCTCGCCAACCCGCCGTGCACGGCTGGTCCGCGTTCACCTCCAGCGCCGCGGGGCACGTCGTGCTGCTGCCGTCCCTGGAGCGCGACGACCTGGCCGCGATCCTGTACACATCGGGGTCGACGGGAACGCCCAAGGGCGTCCGCATCACGTACCGCAACCTCGCGTGCTTCATCCGGTGGGCGCGCGAGGAGCTCGATGTCGGGCCCGGCGACGTGTTCGCGGGCCACGCCTCGTTCAACTTCGACCTGTCGACCTTCGACCTGTTCACCGCCCTGTCCGCGGGCGCGGGCCTGTGGATCGTGCCGGACGCGGCGACCCGGGACGTGGGCGCGCTCGCCGCGGGCATCCGTGCGCACGGCGTCAGCGTCTGGTACTCGGTGCCGTCCGTGCTGCACCTGCTCACGGCCTCGGGCGCGCTCACCGCCGACACCGCAAGGAGCCTGCGGTACGTGCTGTTCGCGGGCGAGGTGTTCCCGATGCCGCAGCTGCGCGCGCTCGCGGCCCGGCTAGCGCCGGACACCGGGCTCTACAACCTGTACGGGCCCACCGAGACGAACGTGTGCACGTACCACCGGGTGCGCACGCAGGACCTGTCCCGGCACGAGCCCGTGCCCATCGGCACCCCGCTGCCCGGCGCCGAGGTGTCCGTCGTCGACGATGCGGGCCGGGTGCTGACCGGGCCCGACGCGTTCGGGGAACTCGTCGTCGAGGGCGACTGCGTCACCCCCGGCTACTGGCGCCGCGAGTCCGAGCCGGCGGCGGCCTCGCACCGCCGGGGCCGCCACCACACCGGCGACCTGGTGGGCCTCGACGACGGCGCCCTCGTGTACCGGGGCCGCAAGGACCGCATGGTGAAACTGGCCGGGCACCGCGTGGAACTGGGCGAGATCGAGGCGGCCGTGCTGCGGCACCCCGGGATCGCGCACGCCGCGGTCGTCGTCACCCCCGGCGGTACCGGCTCCGACACCGGGAACGGCTCCCCCACCGGCCCCGATGCCGGGAACGGCTCACCCTCCGGCTCCGGCTCCGGCACCGGCGACGGAAGCAGCGTCGCCCTCTACTTCACGCTCAGCGGCAGCACCCCGCGGCCCGGGCTCATCGAGCTCAAGCGGCACTGCGCGCGGTACCTGCCCCGCTACATGGTGCCGCGCACGGCCACCTGCCTCGACGAACTGCCGCGCAACGCCAACGGCAAGACCGACTACCGGCGCCTCGGCGGCGCGGCGCCCGCGCCCGCCACCGCCCCGCGCGCCGTGCCCGGCAAGTGACGGAGACATACATGACCCAAGGCCCGAGCGAGAACCACCGCCGATGCGACGCGCCGCGGACCCTCGTCGCCGTGCTGCGCCGACACGCCGAGCAGCGGCCGGACACACTCGCCTACCGCTTCCTGAGCGGCACCGACGCCACCGGGACCGCGCGGCCCGACACCGCGGGACACGACATCGCGGGGCACGCGGACCCGACACCCGGCGCCGAGGCGTACGGCACCGACGCCACCGGCCCGGCGGGCGGCACCGGCGCCGAGCGCTCCTGGACCTTCGGCGAACTCGACCTCCAGGCCCGCCGCGTGGCCGCCCTGCTCCAGCACGAGGGCGCGGCGGGCGAACCGGTGCTGCTGCTGCATCCGCCCGGGCTCGACTACATCGCCGGGTTCCTCGGGTGTCTGTACGCGGGGGCCTTCGCCGTGCCCGCGTACCCGCCGGACACCCGCCGCTTCGGGCAGACCATGCCGCGGCTCGCCGCCATCGCGCGGGACTCGGGGGCCACGCACGCGCTCACCACCGGCGGCCTGTCCCGGTTCGCGGGCGACCGCAGGGACGAGCTCGCCGCGCTCGGGCTCGGCGGGCTGCGGTGGCTGGTGACGGGCGGCACCGAAGGACCGGGCGCGCCGGGCGCCGGGGGCGGCGCGCCGGACGGCCTGGGCGCCGTGCACGCGGACGACTGGCGCGAACCCGGACTGAGCGCCGACTCGCTGGCGTTCCTCCAGTACACGTCCGGTTCGACGTCCGCGCCGAAGGGCGTCATGGTCGGCCACGGCAATCTCCTGCACAACCTCTCCGCCATCCACCGGAGGCTGGCGCACGACACCGGGTCGGCGATGGTGTCGTGGCTGCCGCCGTACCACGACATGGGGTTGATCGGCGGCATCCTGTCGCCCCTGTACGGCGGGTTCCCCGCGCACCTGATGGCCCCGATGTCGTTCGTGCGCCGCCCCCTGCTGTGGCTCCGGACCCTGTCCGAGACGCGTGCCTCGACGAGCGTCGCCCCCGACTTCGGCTTCGAGGCGTGCGTCGGCCGGATCACCGACGAGGAACGTGACCGGCTCGACCTGAGCCACTGGCGCCTCGCCCTGAACGGTGCGGAGCCGGTGCGCGCCGACACCCTGGACCGGTTCACCGAGCGGTTCGCGCCGTGCGGGTTCCGGCGCGCCGCGCTGCTGCCGTGCTACGGCCTCGCCGAAGCCACCCTGATGGTGACCGGCGTGCGCGCCGACGAACCCCCCGTCGTCGGGGAGTTCGACACCGCGGCGCTCGGCGCGGGCCACGCGGCCCCGGCCGCCGGAGGCCGGGTCACCCGGGTCGTGGGCTGCGGTCCCGCGGTGCCGGGCCTCGACGTGGCGGTGGTGGACCCGGGGACGCGGCGCCGCGTGGCGGAGGAGGGCACGGTCGGCGAGGTGTGGATCGCGGGCGGCAGCGTGGCCCGCGGCTACTGGCGCCGCCCGGAGGCCACCGAGGCGACGTTCCGCGCCCTCCTGGACGGGGAGGACGACGGCGGCGGGAGCGGCACGCCGTATCTGCGCACGGGCGACCTGGGCTTCCTGCGCGGCGGACAGCTGCACGTCGTCGGCCGTACGAAGGACGTCGTCATCGTCCAGGGCCGCAACCACTACCCCCACGACGTCGAACGCACCGTGGAGCGCGCGGAGCCCGCCGTCCGCAAGGGCTGCGGCGCCGCCTTCGCCGTCGAGGTGGACGGTGCCGAGCGCCTCGTGGTCGCGTACGAGATCGACGGTAGGCGGGCCGACGACGCGCCGGGGCTGCTCGCGCGGCTGCGGTCCGCCATCGCCGACGAGCACGAGGTCGCACCGCACGCCGTCGTCCTGCTGAAGCGGTCCACGGTGCACAGGACCACCAGCGGTAAGATCCAGCGCCAGGCCTGCCGCCGGGACTTCCTCGGCCTCGGCCTGAAGGTGGTGGCGGCCAGCGTCGCCCGCGACACACCGTCGCCGGCCGCCCCGGAGGCCGGGCCGCCGCCGCGGCAACCGGCGGGCGCGGCGGTCGAGGAGGTCCTGCGCGCTTACGTCGACATCGGCGGCGGCCCGCCGGACGCGGCCCCGCAGACGTTCGCCGAGCTCGGGCTCGGCTACCAGGACCTGCTGTCCGTGGTGGGCGAGCTCGAGCGGCGGCACGGTGTCGCGATCCCGGTCGGGGAGCTGCTCGTCCGTCCGCGCGTCGACACGCTGACCGGGCTGCTCGCCGCCCGGGTCCCGGTCGGCGCCGTCTGGGACCCCGACGCCGTGCGGTCCTGGCTGACCGCCCGTGTCGCCGAACGGCTCGGGCTCGCCGCGGCGGCGGTGGACCCGGCCCTGCCGCTCGCGTCCCTCGGCCTCGACTCCAAGCAGGCCGTGGCGGTCCTCGCGGAGCTGAGCGCCCGCACCGGCCGCGAGATCCCCGCGACCGTTGTCTTCGACCACCCGACGATCCGGGCCATCGCCGCCCACCTCGCCACGACCGCCGCGGAGCCCGCCCCGACGCCGCACACCACCGTGCCCGCGCACCACAACGCGCACACCACCGTGCGGGCCCACACCACCGTGCCCGCGCGCGCCACCGTGCCCGCCCGGTCCGCCGCGCCCACTCCGTTACCTCGCACCACGGCGACCACGCGGTCGGGTGGGCATCCCGAACAGCCCGAACAGCTGCTCCAGCCCCTCCAGCCCCTGCCCGACGGCGGTGGGCACGAGCCGATCGCCGTCGTCGGCATCGGCTGCCGCTTCCCCGGCGCGCCGGACCCGGACAGCTACTGGCGGCTGCTCCGCGACGGCCGCGACGCGATCACCGAGGTGCCTCGGGACCGCTGGGACGCCACGCGGGTCGCCGCGCCCGACTTCGGCGGCTTCGTCGACGGCGTCGAGGAGTTCGACGCCCGGTTCTTCGGCCTGTCGGCGCGCGAGGCCGTCCGCATGGACCCCCAGCAGCGGCTGCTCCTGGAGACCGCCTGGCAGGCCCTGGAGGACGCGGGCAGCGACCCGACGTCGCTCGCGGGGAGCGACACCGGCGTGTTCGTCGGCATCAGCAGCCACGACTACGCCGAGGTGGTCATGGGCCGCCTGGACACCGTCGACGTGCACGGCGCCACCGGCAACGCGCACGCCGTCGCCGCGGGCCGGCTGTCCTACGCGCTCGACCTGCGCGGCCCGAGCCTCGCCCTGGACACGGCGTGCTCGTCGTCCCTGACAGCCGTCCACCTGGCCTGCGACAGCCTGCGCGGGGGCGCGTGCTCCCTGGCGCTCGCGGGCGGAGTGAACCTGATGCTGACGCCCGGCCTCTCGGTGGCGTTCGCCGACGGCGGGATGCTGTCGGCCGACGGGCGCTGCCGCACCTTCGACGACGCGGCGGGCGGCTATGTGCGCGGCGAGGGCGCGGGCCTCGTCTGCCTGAAGCCACTTACGGCCGCCCTCGCCGACGGCGACCGCGTGCACGCCGTGATCAGGGGCTCGGCCACCGGCCACGGCGGCCGCAGCAACGGCCTCACCGCGCCCCGGGGCTCCGCCCAGCGCGCCGTCGTCGAGCAGGCCCTGGCGCGCGCCGGGCTGAGCGGCAAGGAAGTCGACTACGTCGAGGCACACGGCACGGGCACACCGCTCGGCGACCCCGTCGAGTGGGAGGGGATCGCGGCGGCGTACGGGATGGGGCGGCCGGACGGCGCCCGGTGCCTGGTCGGCTCGGTGAAGACCAACATCGGGCACCTGGAGGCGGCCGCGGGCGTCGCGGGCCTCATCAAGGCGGCGCTCGTCGTACGGGAGCGCGAGGTGCCGCCGACGCTCCACCTGACCACGCCCAACCGGCAACTGGACTTCGACGGCGCGGGCCTCGACGTACCGACGCGCCGTACGCCGCTGCCGCGGCGCGGGCCGGTGCGGGCGGCCGTCAGCTCCTTCGGGTTCGGCGGCGCCAACGCGCACGTCGTCCTGGAGTCACCGCCCGAGCCGACCGAGCCGGCCGAGCCCCCGCCCGCCCCCACGACCGCGCGGCCGGTGCACGCCCTGTGCCTGTCGGGCCACACGCCGACCGCCCTGACCACCCTGGCCCGGCGCTGGCGCACCCACCTGGCCGCGCACCCGGAGGTACCGGTGGCCGACCTGTGCCGGTCCGCGGGGACCGGACGGGCCCGGCTCGGGCACCGCGCGGTCATCGTCGGCGGGTCGGCGGCGGCGCTCGACGCGGGCTTCGAGGCACTGGCGGGCGGCACGGCCTCGACGGCCGTGGTGCGCGGCACGGCCGGGCACGGTCCCGGCCCGCGCACGGCGTTCCTGTTCGGCGGCCAGGGCACGCAGTACCCGGGCATGGGCAAGGGCCTGTACGACACGCACCCGCCCTTCGCCCGCGCCATCGACCGGGCGGACGACGTGCTGCGCCCGCACATCGGCGTGCCCCTGACCGAGCTGCTGTTCGCCGACGACGGCACGCGGCTGCGCGCCACCCGCTACTGCCAGCCCGCGCTCGTGGCCCTGGAGGTCGCGCTCGCCGAGCTGTGGATGTGCCTGGGCGTACGGCCCGCCGCCGTGCTCGGGCACAGCGTCGGCGCCTACGCCGCCGCGTGCGTGGCCGGGGCGATGACGTTCGACGACGCGCTGCGGCTCGCGGCGATCCGCGGCAGGCTCATGGACGAACAGCCGGGCGACGGCGCGATGATCGCCTGCCTGGGCGACGCGTCGACCGTGCGTGACGTCGCGGAACGGTACGGACCGCTGTCCGTGGCCGCCGTCAACTCGCCCACGCATCTGGTGCTGTCCGGTGGCCGCGCGGAGATCGAGCGGGCCCGCACCGCGCTCGCGGAGCGCTCCGTCGTGGTCAAGCCCCTCGCCGTGTCGGGCGCCTTCCACTCGGCGCTCATGGCGGGCGCCGCGGAGCCGCTGCGCGAGGCCGCGCGTACCGTGCGCTTCGCCGAGCCCGTCGTCCCGTGGGTGTCGGACGCCACCGGCGAGGTCGTCGGGCGCGTCGACGGCGACGCCCTGGTGGACCATCTCCTCGGCACCGTGCGGTTCGCCGACGGCTTCGGCACGCTGCGGCGCCTCGGCTGCGGCGCCTTCGTGGAAGTGGGCCCGCATCCGACGCTGCTCGGGCTCGGCCGGTCGATGACGGCTTCCGGCACGGCGGAGTCCGGCCCGGACGCGGACCCGCCGCTGTGGCTGCCGTCGCTGCGGCGGGGCCGTGCCGGAGCCGTGCCGGGCGCCGCGGGCGACTGGGAGACGCTGCTCCAGTCCCTGGGGCGGCTGCACTGCGCGGGCGCCACGGTGGACTGGGCGGCCCTCGACGAAGGGCGGCGCGGCCCTGTCGTTCCGGTGCCGCACGCGGTGTTCGAGCGGGAGCGGTACTGGTTCACGCCGCCTCCGCCGGGAGAGGCCTCCGGCCCCGGTTCCGTACCTCGGGAAGCCCTCGTACCGCGGGAAGCAGATCCCGTACCGCAGGAAACCCTCGTACCGCAAGAAACTCCCGTACCGCGGGAAGCCGCTCCCGTACCCCGGAAAGCAACCCCAGCCCCGGAAGCCCCGCAAGCCCCCGACGCCCCCGACGCCCCCCAAGAAGTCCTCACGCAGGTGTCCCGCGTCTGCGGGCACCCCGTGGAGCACATCCCGCACGACGCGCGCCTCGGCGCCGACCTGGGCTTCGACTCGCTGATGCGTACGGAGCTTGAGCGGGCCCTGCGACGGCTGTTCCCGGGATGGTTGGACGGGAACCGCGAGCAGCTGCCCGAGGACCCGACGGTGGCGCAGCTCGCCGCGCTCCTCACGGGCGCCGCACCCGTGCGTGCCGGCGCCCTGCCGGTGCCCGCGCCCGCCGCCCCCGCGGCGCCGGGCACCACCGACCCGCCCGTGCGGCAGGAACGCGTCTTCGAGGAGTGGCCGGAGTACGCCGAGCTCCAGGGGCGGCTCCGGCAGGCCACCGCCGACGGGGACAATCCCTACGGGCGCACCCACGAGGGCTACAACAGCGCCAGGGCCAGTGTCGGCGGGCGCACCGTCCTGAACTTCTCCGCCTTCAACTACCTGGCCCTGTCCCACCATCCGCGCGTCCGGCGGGCCGCCCGCGCCGCCGTCGACCGGTACGGCACGTCCTGCTCGGCGACGCCGCTGCTGTTCGGCGAGACCCCGCTGCACCATCGACTGGACGCCGAGATCGCCTCGTTCCTCGGCACCGAGGCCGCGATCGTCTTCGCGGGTGGGCACGCAACGAACGTCGCCACCATCGGGCACCTCTTCGGCCCGGAGGACCTGATCCTGCACGACGAGTGGATCCACGACAGCGCCGTGCGCGGCAGCGTCCTGTCGGGCGCGCGGCGCCTGCCCTTCCCGCACAACGACTGGCGGGCGCTCGACCGCGCGCTCGCCGGGTCCCGGGCCCGCGCGCGCCGCGCCCTCGTCCTCGTGGAGGGCGCCTACAGCCAGGACGGGGACCTTCCCGACCTGCCGAAGTTCATCGACGTCAAGAACCGGCACGGCGCCCTGCTGATGGTCGACGAGGCCCACTCCCTCGGGGTGCTCGGGCGCACCGGGCGCGGCATCGGGGAGTACTTCGGCGTCGACCGCGCCGACGTCGACCTGTGGATGGGCACGCTCAGCAAGGCCGTCGGCAGCCTCGGCGGCTACGTCGCGGCGCGGCGCACGATCGTCGAGTACCTGAAGTTCACCGCGCCGCTGCACATCTTCAGCACCGGCACGTCGCCCGCCAACACGGCCGCCGCCCTGGAGGCGCTGCGGGTCCTGCGGGACGAACCGGAGCGCGTGGCCCGGCTGCGGCACCTCGCCGAGCACTTCCGGGACTCGGCGCGCGCCCGCGGCCTCGACATCGGCGTGTCGCGTGCCTCGGCGGTGGTCCCGGTCGTCATCGGCGGCTGGGAGGAGACCATGGCGCTCTCCAACGCGCTGCTGCGCCTCGGCGTGAACGTGATGCCGATCGGCTACCCGGCCGTGCCGCGCGACGAGTGCCGCCTGCGCTTCTTCGTCAACGCCGACCACACCGAGGACGAACTCGACCGCGCACTGGACTTGTTGGGGCACGCCATGACGCAACGCAGGACGAACGGAACCGCACCCACCGGGCCGCACGCCGGGACGGCCCCGGAGACACCCCCCGGGACGGCTCGGGAGACGCCACCCGAAACGGCAGCGGAGACGCCGCCCGCCACCACGGCCGCCGCCCCCTCCCCCGCACCCGCCACGGCCCCCGCACCCTCCGCCTCCTCCACCGCGCCCGACGTCCTGGTGGCGGGCGCGGCCGGGTTCATCGGCGGGCACCTCACCCGGCGCCTCGCCGAACGCGGCCACCGCGTGCGTGCCCTCGTCCGTGCGGGCAGCGACCGCTCCGCCTTCGCGGGGGCCGACGTCGAGGTGGCCGTCGGGGACCTGGGCGACGCGGACAGCCTGCGCCGGGCCGCCACCGGGGTGCGGCACGTGTACAACTGCACGGGCCTGTCCGCGGACTGGGGGCCCTGGGCGGACTTCAGGCGCGTCAACGTCGACGGCAGCCGCAACCTCGTCGAGGCCGCGGTCCACGCGGGCGGCGTCGAGCGCTTCGTGCACGTCAGCACCACCGACGTGTACGGCTACCCGGTCCGCCCCTGCGACGAGGACACCCCGCCGCGCGACATCGGGCTGCCTTACAACCGCAGCAAGCTCCTCGGTGAGCAGGCCGTGCGCGAGGCCGCGGCGCGCGCGGGCCTGCCGCTGACCGTGGTGCGCCCCGTGAGCGTGTACGGGCCGCGCAGCAAGGACTTCGTCGTCGAGATCGCCACGCTGCTCCTGAGCAGGCAGATGGTCTACATCCGCGGCGGCCACGTGCCCGCGGGGCTCCTGTACGTGGCCGACGCCGCCGACGCCATGATCGCCGCCTGTGCGTCGGCGAGCGCCGCGGGCGGCACCTACAACCTGCGCGACGCCGACCCCACCACCTGGCGCGAGTACGTCGAGGCCCTGGCCCGCGGCCTCGGGGTGAAGCCGCCCTTCCTGAGCCTGCCCGCGCCGGTGGCGCGCGGGGTCGCCACGGTGTCGGAGGGGCTCTACGGGGCGCTGCGGCTCAAGGCACGGCCGGTGCTGACCCGGCACGCGGTGCACCTCTTCGACCGCGACCAGTCCTACGCCGTCGACCGTGCCCGCGACGACTTCGGCTTCAAGAGCGAGGTCGGCTTCGAGGAGGGCGTGCGGCTGACGCTCGCCTGGCTCGACACGCCCGAGGGCCGCGCCCGCGTCCCGCGCTGACGTCCCCGCGTCCGCGATCCCGCCCGCCCCGAGCCCGAGAGGAACCCGATGCCCCGCACCGAACGGCCGCGGGCGCCGGCCCGCGCCTGGTTCACCGGACCCGGCTTCGCGCCCGCGCCCGACCCCGCCGCCGACCCCGCGGGGCCCCGCCTCGTCTGCTTCGGCTACGCGGGCGGCACCCCGTCCGTGTTCCGCGACTGGGCGGACGGCGTCGGGCCCGGCGTCACCGTCGTACCCGTCCTGCTGCCCGGCCGCGGCCTGCGGAGCGAGGAGGCCCCGTACACGGAGATGGCGGAACTGGCACGGGACGCGACCGAGGCCCTGGTCGCCGCCGGGCACGCGGCCCCCGGGGCCCGGCACGTCTTCTTCGGGCACAGCATGGGCGCGCTGCTCGCCTACGAGGTCGCCTGCGCGCTGCGGGACCGCGGGCTGTCCGGGCCCCGGCACCTGTTCGTGTCCGGCAGCAGGGCGCCGCACCTGTACGGCGGCCCGGACGGCCAGGACCTCGGCGACGACGCCCTGCGGCAGCTCGTGCGCGACCTCGGCGCGCTGCGCCCCGACGACCGGGTGGGCAGCGCCTACCTGGAGCGCAGACTGCCGGTGCTGCGCGCCGACCTCGCGCTGTGCGCGCGCTACCGCTGGCGGCCGCGCCGCCCGCTCGGCTGTCCGATGACGGCGTTCTCTGCGGACCGCGACCCGATCGCCCTGCCCGCCCAGGTGGAGGCGTGGCGGGCGTACACCGCCGCCTCCCTGCTGCACCGCAGGGTGCGGGGCGGCCACTTCTTCCTGCACGGACCCGCACGGCTTCCGCTCCTTCGTGAGCTGCGCGCCGAACTCACCCGTACCGCCGAGGAGAGGGAACCCTCATGGACCCACTGAGCCTGGCCAGGGCCGTCAAGGACCGGGCGCAGGAGCCGTTCAGGCACCTGGCCGCGACGGCGAGGACCGTCGCGGACCCGCGTCTTCCGCTGCTTGTCGCGCTCAACCGCACCCTGTTCACGCCGCTGTACCGGGCGTCGTTCCTGGCCGCCGCCGCGGGCTCCGGCGTGCTGCGCTGCATGGCGACGCGCCCCTGCGACCTGGAGAGCATCGCCGAGCACCTGGGCACGGGCCCCGAGGAGCGGCGGCGGCTGCGCGCCTGGCTCGACATCGGGGTGCGCCTCGGCGAACTCGACCTGCGCGAGGGCTGCTACCGGCTCAGGAGCCGCACCGCCAAGGCGCTCGCGCGGGAGGGCAACGACGCCGTCGCTGCGGCTCTCGAGGAGCTGCTGCGCTTCCATGTGCCGGCGCTGCGGGACGCCCCGCGGATGCTCCAGGGCGGCGGCCGGTTCGGCCTCGGCGACCAGGACGGCCTGGTCGTCGCGCGGTCGTCCCTGGTGGTGCGCGGCCTCGTCGAGGCGGCCGTCAGGAGGGCGCTGCCGCGCACCGCGCCGGTCAGGCTCCTGGAGGTCGGCTGCGGCAGCGGCGCCCACGTGCGGTACGCGGCCCGGCTCAATCCGCGCCTGACCGCGCTCGCCATCGACCTCCAGGCGGAGGTCGCCGCGCGGGCGGCCAAGAACATGGCCCAGTGGGGGCTCGCGGACCGCGTCGAGATCCGCCGCGGCGACCTGCGCACGCTCGACCTGCAACCGCAGTTCGACGTCGTGACGATGCACAACAACATCTACTACTTCCCGCAGGACGAACGCGCCGAGGTCCTCGCCCGCGCCCGCTCCCTGCTCGCCCCCGGCGGCACGCTGCTGCTCACCTCGTCCTGCCGGGGCAGCGGCACCCTCGGCATCGAAGTGCTCAACCTGTGGTTCGAGTACGCCAGGTTCGGCGGGCCCCTGCCGCGGGAGGACGAACTGCTCGACCAGCTGCGCGCGGCCGGTTTCGACGACGTACGGGCCTCGCGGGTGCTGCCGGGACAGGCGTTCCGCGCGTTCACCGGCAGCAACGCGGCGACGGGCCCGGCCCGGGCGCTCCCGGCCCGCTCCACCGTCACCGCCGAGGGGGCCGCGTCATGACCGCGAAGGCGACGACCGGGTCCTGGGCGACCACCGCGCCCGCGGGCGCGGCTGCGCACGCGGACCTCGTGGCCGTGCTGGGCGGCCCGCACACGGCGGGTCCTGGCGAGCTCGGCGGCAAGGGCGCGCGGCTCGACGAGCTGATCAGGGCGGGGCTTCCGGTGCCGCCCGCCTTCTGCCTCACCACCGGGCTCTTCGAGTTGTTCCTGCGCGAGAGCGGCCTCACCGCCGAACTCCGCGCCGCCGAGGCCCGCTCCGCGCCACCGGCCGCCGTCCGCGAGGCGGTCCTGGCCCGGGACGTCCCCGAGCCGCTCGCCCGCACGGTCCTCGCGGCGTACGAGGCCCTCGGCCGCCCGCGGGTCGCGGTGCGCTCCTCGGCGCCGCGCGAGGACTCCGCCGAGCGGTCCTACGCCGGTCAGCACGACACGGTCCTCGATGTGTCCGGGGACGCGGCGCTGCTCGACGCGGTCAAGGCCTGCTGGGCCTCGCTGTGGTCGGACCGCGCCGCCGCCTACCGCGCCGGGGAAGCGGCGGGGGCCATCGCCGTCGTCGTGCAGGAGATGGTGCCCGCCGACGTCAGCGGGGTGCTCTTCACCGTCGACCCGATCGGCGGCAGGCCGCACCGCCTGGTGGTGGAGGCCTGCTGCGGGCTCGGTGAGGGCCTGGTGTCCGGCAGGGTCTCCAGCGACTTCTTCGTCGTGGACGACCGCACGCTCGACGTCGTCGAGGAACGCGTGCGCTACAAGGTCACCAAGTGCGCGCCGCTCGCGCCGGGACGCATCGGCATGACGAAGGTCGACGCCGCCGACCGGGACGCCCCCTGCCTGACGCGCGACCAGCTCGCCGCCCTCGCGCGGCTCGCCCTCGACGTCCGGGACCGGTACGGCGCGGAGCAGGACATCGAGTGGGCGCTGCGCGACGGGGCGCTGCACCTGCTCCAGGCCCGCCCGATCACCACCGGGCCCCGGCCCGAGACCTCCGGCGACGCCCGCAGCCCCTACCTCCCCGAACGCCTCGAAGGACAGCCGGACGCCGTGCGGCACGGCACCCTCTGGTCGCGCATGGACATCGGGGAGATCTTCGTCGGCCTGATGACACCGCTCGGCCTGAGCTTCGCCCGCCACTACCAGGATCATGTGCACGGCGACTGCGCGGCGGCGCTCGGCGTCCGCGACACCGGTGACGTGGGCCTGCACATGGGCTTCCTCCAGGGCCATGTGTACCTCAACATCTCCTACACCTCCTACCTCCTCGGCCAGGCCCTGCCCACCCGTGACCAGCGGCACTTCACCCGCCGGTTCGTGAGCGAGGAGGTGGACCTGGCGGCGTACGAGAACCCGTTCGGCACCTTCCCCGGCGGGATGCGGGACCTGCTGTCGGCCACGCACTGGCTGCGGGCCACGGCGAACGAGATGCTGGTGATGAAGGGCCGGGCCCGCACCATGGTCGACGCCCGCCTCTACGAGTTCGACCGGGCCCGGCGCCTGGACCTGACCCGGATGGGCCGCCGCGAACTGCACGCCGAACTCAGCCGCTACCTGGACTACTTCCACGACGCGCACGTCGGCTACATGCCGTACTACATCAACGCGTTCGGGTTCTACGGCATCCTCACCGAGCTGTGCGCCCGCTGGCTCGGCGCGGCGGGCGACAACTTGCAGAACCGCATCAAGACCGACATGTCGAGCCTGCGCACGGTCGCGTCGGCCCAGGAGATCTGGGCCGTCGCCCAGGCCGCGAAGGCCAGGCCGCGGGTCATGGAGATCATCGAGGCGGCGCCCCTGGAGGAGGTCGCGGACCGGCTGCGCGCCGACCCGGACGGCGAGGCGTTCTGGCAGGCGCAGATGGAGCCGTTCCTGCGCGCCAACGGCACCCGCGGCCGCCAGGAGATGGAGCTCACCCACCAGCGCTGGATCGACGACCCCTCGTACATCTTCCAGATGATCCGCCGCTACGCCGCCGACGGCTTCACCGCCGACGACATCATGGGCCGCAGCCGCGCCCGGCAGGAGGGCGACGCCCGGGAGGTCCTGAAGGAGCTGCCGCTGCCGCAGCGGGCGACCGTCGAAGGCCTCATCTCGATGTACGCCCTGTGCAGCGAGCTGCGCGAGACCACCCGGATGTCGATGATCACATCGATCTGGCTGGTCAGGAACGTCGTGTACGAGGTGGGGCGGCGGCTTGTCGACGAGGGGCTGCTGCACTCCTTGGACGAGGTCGCCTACCTCGACTTCGCCGACGTACGAAGCTATCTGGCCACAGAGCTGCCCGCGCGTGCGGTGTTCCCGCGGGCGCGGACCGAGGAGCGGCGGCGGGTGCACGAGTACCGCAACCGGCTGCCGGAGCCGCCGCTCACCTTCGTCGGCGAGCACGACAGCACGCGCGCGGTGCGGCCCGTGAAGGACGGGGCGCGCCTTGCGGGGCTCGGGTCGAGCCCCGGGCGGATCGTGGGCCGGGCCCGCATCGTCGAGGACCTGGTGTGGCAGGCCGACGAGTTCCAGGCCGGGGAGATCCTGGTCACCCGGCACACCGACGCCTCCTGGACGCCGCTGTTCGCCATCGCCGGCGGGGTCGTCACGGACATCGGCTCGATGCTCTCGCACAGCTCGATCGTGTCCCGGGAGTTCAACGTGCCCTCGGTGGTCAACACCAAGTACGCCACGCAAGTGATCAACACCGGCGACATGGTCATGGTCGACGGCGACACCGGTGTCGTCGAGGTCGTGGAGGGCTGAGCGCCCCGCCGGCACGCGAGGTACACGAGAGGAAGGTGAGACGTTCCAGATGATCCCGAACCAGTGGTATCCGATCCTGCGGACCGAAGACATCAAGAAGGACACCCCCACCGGCGTGCGGCGCCTCGGCGAGGAGCTCGTGCTCTGGCGCGACCTCGACGGCAGGCTGGTGTGCCAGTCGGCGCGCTGCCCGCACAAGGGCGCGAACCTCGCCGACGGGCGCCTGGTGGGCAACTCGATCGCGTGCCCGTACCACGGCTTCCGGTTCACCACCGAGGGCACCTGCCGGCACGTCCCCGCGCTCGGCGCGGAGGGCCGCATCCCGGCGTCCCTGAAGGTCGACACCTATGAGGTGCGCGAACAGCACGACCTGGTGTGGCTGTGGTGGGGCGACAAGCGCGAGGTCCTGCCGGACATCGCCCTCGCGCGCGAACTCGCGGAGCACCCGCGGCCGTACGAGACGATCACCTTCAGCCGTCCGGTGCACTACACGCGCTACATCGAGAGCCTGCTCGAGTTCTACCACGTGACGTTCGTGCACCGCGATCACTGGGCGAACATCATCGACTACACCTTCATGTACGGCAGTTGGCGCAAGCTCTGGCTGGACGGCCGGGAGCGCTACATCGCCGCCAACAAGATCGTGAACCATCGCGTGGACGTCGAGGGCACGATCATCCGCAACACCTTCGACCAGTGCGAGGAGGGCAACCCCTCCAACATCTGGCACTTCGACCTCATCTACCAGGCGCCGTGCATGACCCACGTACGGCAGGGCCTGTTGGAGGTCACGACCTGGCTGGTGCCCATCGACGAGCACAACACCCAGGCGATCATGCGGCTCTACGAGTATCCGCTGCTCAAGAAGATGGTGCCGGTCAAGCAGCTGCGGCCGCCGATCCTGCGGCTGTCGCTGATGATGGAGCAGTACGTCCAGGACCGGCAGGACAACGACATCATGGCCCGGCAGGAACCGAAGGTCAGTGAGCGCGGCGTGAACAAGTTCATCGCCGTGGACGAGCTGAACGCCAAGTTCCTCCAGATGCGCGACCGGTTGAAGGCGGAGGCGCGCGCGGCGGAGGAGGAGCGCGCGGCGGCGAAGTCGCCTGTGGGGCCTGTGGCGGCGGAGAAGCCTGCGACGGCGGAGAAGCCTGTGGCGGTGGAGGCTCCTGAGGCGCAGCCGGGTGCGGTGGTCCCGGGTCCGGCCGCGGGCCAGGGCCGGGAGGCGGTGCCCGCCGGCGGTAACGGCCATGGCCCTGGCAACGGGGACCGGCGGGCCAGGAAGGAGGCCCGTGCGGGCGGGTTGAGCAGGACCTCGCCCTGACCCCGGCGCGCGTTCCGGCACCGCCTGCCGGAACGTGCGCCACGGGGCGTCAGCGCCTGGCCACCCGCAGCGCCACCGGTGCGGGCACGGCGGTGTCGTCGGGGTCGTCGGCGCTTTCGGGGTCGTCGGTGAGCCGTGCGGTCAGGCCGGCCCACCACTGCGGCCCCTCCTCGATGTGGCGCAGCAGGATGCCCTCGCGCACCGCCCAGGGGCAGACCTCCGCCGTGTCGATGCCCATGAGCTTCATGGTGGTGTGCGCGACGACCGCTCCGGCCAGGCTCTGCGCGGCCCGCGGCGCCGAGATCCCCGGCAGCCGCGCCCGCTCGGACACCGGGAGGCGGGCGAGTCGCTCCTGCGACCTGCGCAGGGCCTCGCGCTCCAGGCTCCGGTGCACGAAGGGACCACGCCGCCCGGGGGCCTCACCGGTCAGCCGCGCCAGCTGCTGGCACGTGCGCGAGGTCGCGACCGCGGTGCGCGGGCCCTCCCAGCGGATCCGTGCCCCCACGTCCCGCAGCTGGTGGCGCACCTTGCGCCGCATCGCCTTGACCGTCTGCGCGGACGGCGGGTCGTCGCCGGTGAGGAACTCGTGGGTCAGCCGGTTCGCGCCGAGCGGCAGCGACACCGCGAAGTCCGGCAGGCGCCCCCGCCCGAAGGCCACCTCCAGCGAGCCACCGCCGATGTCGAACAGGACCAGGGGCCCCGCCTGCCAGCCCAGCCAGCGCCGCGCACCGAGGAAGGTCAGCTCGGCCTCCACCTCGCCGGGGAGCGTGCACAGGGCGACGCCGGTGCTCGCCCGCACCGCGCGCAGGACCTCGACGCGGTTCGGCGCGTCGCGCACCACGGCGGTCGCGAAGGCGAGCGGCAGCGCGGAACCCCAGCGTCCGGCGGTCGACGCCGCGGCGTCGACCGCTCGTACCAGAAGGCGCACGGCCTCCTCGTCGAAGGGGGCGCCGGGTGCGACCCGGTCGCAGAGCCTCAGCTTCCACTTCTTCGTGTGCACGGGCAGCGGCGCCCCACCAGCGGCATCCGCCACCACGAGGCGCACGGTGCGCGATCCCACGTCCAGCACGCTCACTCGCATGCTCCCTCAGTACCCAGGGGGCTTCACGCCACGCCCCACACCGAGTACGCCTGGCGTTTTCCCGTACTTCAACTGGCCGTAACCTTTCGGTCACCTCCCGCGTCCGGGAAAGCCTGGGCGCGGCGGATCACGATGTCGCCGAGGCCGGTGCGGGCGCGCACGTGCACGGTCTGTGCCCCCTGGCCGGGGCCGTCGACCGGGCCGAGGTCGTTGTGCACGGTGCCCGCCCGGGAGGTGACGTCGAGCCAGGCCGCGGTGCCCGGGTGGATGCCGATCTCCAGGTTGCCGGTCTGCGTCTGGAGGTCGACGCGGCCCCGGGCGACCTCCGCGATGCGGATGTCGCCGCCGGCGGACTTCGAGGCGACGTCGGCGTACGCGCGGCCCACGGAGACGTTGCCGTTGGCGGCCTTCAACCGCAGTTCGCCGGATATCAGGTCGACCCAGGTGTCGCCGTTGGAGTTCCTGATCTCCGCGGCGCCGTCGATCTCGTGGACGCGCACCCGCCCGGATCCCGTGGTGACCTCGGCGTGGCCGTCGATGTGGTTGACGGTGACGGCACCGCGCTCCGTGCGCAGGCGCACCGGGCCGGTCCTGTCGAGGCGGATGTCGCCGTCCAGGGTGTTCAGGGCGCAGGCGCCGAGGGGGCCGTCGCCGGTGAAGTCGCCGAGGGACGCGGTGCCGTTGAGCCGGGAGCCGCCGGGCAGCCGTACCTCGACGAGGACCGCGCCCGCGTCGCCGCGCCGCAGCCCGGGTTCGGGCGTCCGTACCGTGAGGCGGTTGCGTACGAAGTCGACGCGGGTGCCGTGCGCCGCCCGGACGTCGGCGTCGTTGTCCTTGTCGCGCGGGTGCACCTCGACGACGGTGATGGCGCGGCCGCCCGCGGTGATGTGGGCGACGCCGACGGCGATGTGGATCGTGGCGGTGATCGGCTCTGGGGTGTCGAACGTGGGCAAGGTCCCCTCCTCGTGACTCTGCCGGGCGTCCCCGCCGAGGGGACGTGCTGGGTCGGCGCCGCGCGGGCCGACGGGGGATCGGCGCCGCGCGGGGCCGACATCGGGAGCGGGCCCCGCCGGCCGGTGAGGCCGGAGGAGCCCGCTGTGTGGACGCCCGGGGGCGAAGGCGCTGCGGTCAGCCGCGGTACTGCGGTTCGCGCCGCCGCTGCCAGGGCCGGGTCTGCTGCTGCGCGGCCAGGCGCCGGGACAGCTTCTCGCCCTCGACGTCCATGTTCGGAAGCAGCCAGTCGAGCCATTTCGGCAGCCACCACGCCGCCCGGCCGAGCAGGGCGAACAGCGCGGGCACGAGCGCCATCCGGACGATGAAGGCGTCGAAGAGCACCGCGACGGCGAGCCCGAAGCCGATCATCTTGACCAGGTCGTTCTCCTCCATGATGAAGCCGGAGAAGACGCTGATCATGATGATGGCGGCGGCGGTGACCACTCGTCCGCCGTAGCGGAAGCCGGTGACGACCGCCTCGCGCGGCTCGACGCCGTGCACGTACGCCTCGCGCATCCGCGTCACCAGGAACACCTCGTAGTCCATCGCGAGGCCGAACACCACACCGATCATGAAGATCGGCATCGTGCTCATGATCGGGCTCGGCTGGTCCACGCCGAAGACGTCCGCGAGCCAGCCCCACTGGAAGACCGCCACCACGGCGCCGAGCGCGGCGGCCACCGAGAGCAGGAAGCCGAGGGCGGCCTTCAGGGGCACCAGGATCGAGCGGAAGACCAGCATCAGGAGCAGGAAGGCCAGGCCGACGACCGTGCCGAGGTAGGGCAGGAGCGCGTCGTCGAGGGTCTTGGAGAAGTCGATGAACGACGCCGTCTGGCCGGTGAGCAGGATCTCCGGGCCGTGGTCGGCCTTGATGTCCTTCGCCATGCCGCGCAGGGACTTCACCAGGTCCTTGGTGTCGTCCTCGTCGGGCCCCGTGGTGGGCACCACGTTCACGATGGCGGTGTCGCCCGCCTTGTTGAGCACGGCGGGGCCGACGGACTCGACGCCCGGTTCCTTCGCCATCTTCGCACGGACGCCCGCGGACTCGCTCTTGGCGTCCTTGTCCTCGATGGTCACCATCAGGGCGCCGTTGAAGCCCTTGCCGAAGGACTCCGACATCATGTCGTAGGCCTTGCGCTGGGTGGTGTCGGGAGCCATGGTGCCCTCGCCGGGCAGGCCGAGCTTCATGCTCGCGGCGGGTACGGCGACGGTGCCGAGGCCCACGACGGCCAGGAGGAGCACACCGACCGGGTGGCGGAGCACGAAGCGCGCCCAGCGGGCACCGAGGTTGGGGCGCTGCAACTTGGCGGCCCGCTTCTCGGCCTTGCGCTGCTTGCGCGCGGAGAGCGCCTTGCCCTTGTACCGCGCGCGGTCCTTGCGGGCGAGCACCTTGATGGGCGCGAAGCCGAGGAGCGCGGGGACGAGGGTCACGGCGATGAGGACGGCGACGGCGACGGTGCCCGCGGCCGCCATGCCCATCTTGGTGAGCATCGGGATGTTCACCACGATCAGGCCGCCGAGGGCGATGATGACGGTGAGCCCCGCGAAGACGACGGCGCTGCCCGCGGTGCCCACGGCCCGGCCGGCGGCGTCCTGGCGTTCACGGCCCTCGGCGATCTCGGACCGGTAGCGAGAGACGATGAACAGGGCGTAGTCGATGCCGACGGCGAGCCCGATCATCATGGCCAGGGTGGTGGTCGTGGACGACAGGCCGAGCGTGGAGCCGAGCGCGGTGATGCCGGAGATGCCCACGCCCACACCGACGAGCGCGGTGAGCAGCGGCATGCCCGCGGCGATCAGGGAGCCGAAGGTGAGCAGCAGGACGATCGCGGAGACCGCGATGCCGACGGCCTCGGCGGAACCGTTCATCGTCTGCTCCACCTTGACTGCGTCACCGCCCGCTTCGGCCCGCAGACCGCTCTTGCGCGCGTCGGCCAGCGTGTCGTCCAGGGCGTCGTGCGCCTTCTCGGACACCTTGGTCGCGATCACCTTGTAGGTGGCGGACACATAGACGGTCGACTTGTCCTTGCTGACGGCGGCGCCGCCCGCGTAGGGGTCGCTGACATTGGCGACCTGGGGCGCCTTGCGCAGTTCGGCGACCACCTTGCCGACCTTGGCCCTGGCCCCGGGGTCGGTGATCTTCCCGTCGCCGGGCATCCGCAGCACCACGCGGGCGGTGGCGCCGTCGGCGCTCGCGTCCGGGAACTTGTCCTCCAGCAGGTCGTACGCCTTCTGCGACTCCGTGCCGGGCATCGAGAACGTGTCGGCGGGGGGCGTCGGGGCGGACGAGGCGGCGTAACCCACACCGCCGAATATCAGCACCCACAGCAGAGCCATCATGCCGCGTCGCCGGAAGGCGAAGCGGCCCAGTTTGTAGAGGAGGGTAGCCACGGCGGGGGGACTCCTGTCGGGTAGTCAGGAACGAGGGGACGGTCGTTGCTCCTGTACGGCGTACGACCCGCAGCGCAACTATGGCACCACCATGGCGCCACGGCAAGCTCACTTTGGCGCAGCTGCGGCGCCAGCAGGGAAGGGATGGCTCACACGCCCGGCGTGCGTGCCGTGGAGCACGCCACGACGTCGCGCTCCACCTGCCCGAACGCACCCCGCACATCGCCTCACCCGCCCCAGGCCGGGAATGCAGTCCCGGCCGACCCGCCCGCTCCGGACCGCCGCGCCTTCCCGTATACCCCCGCATCCACCGGCCGCACGGTCGGTTTCCGGCAAAACCCAGGAGGGCCGGTATCCAGCCAGGCAGTCCGGCGTACCTCTGTTGGCGCTTGAATGGCGCCATCGTTGTGCCATGATGACGTCATGGACCTCACCCCGTACCTCGACGATCTCCGCCAGGAGCTCGCGGTCGCCGCGGACGCGGGCGGAGCCGAGACCCGGGCCCTCGCCCGGCAACTCACCGGCCCCCTGCGGACCGCCGCCCGGCTCACCCTGCTCAACGCCCTGTGCGCCGCCATGGGCGAGGTCAACCGCGACCTCGCACCGGGTTCGGTGGTCGTACAACTGCGAGGCCTGGAACCCGAGTTCGTGGTGACACCGCCGCCCTCGGCTCGGGACCGCGTGGTGGGTGCGCGGAGCAGGACGGCTTCCGGGGCTATGACTTCGGACGCGATGACTTCGGACGCGGTGGCGTGCGGCACGGGGGCATCCGACGCGATGGCGTCCGACCCGATGACGTGCGGCACGGGGGCATCCGACGCGACGGTTTCCGACGCGATGGCGCGTGGCACGGGGGCGTCGGACGCCGTGGCGCCGGTGATCCCGTTGTCCGCCGAAGGGCCGTGCGGCGGCACCATCCGGCTTCAGTTCGGCACCTCCACCGGCATGGCGGAGGCAGCCGAGCTCTTCGACTGCGTCCGCGCCGACCACGAGGAACGCACCCTGCACCTGCCGAGCGACTGTAGTGTCGCGGACGTGCGGGCCGTGCTGGACGCCCTGGACGGCGCGGCGATCGAGGCGGACGCGATCACGGTGCACCGCTCCACCCTTGACGACGTCTTCCACTCCCTCGTCGGCCCGCTCCGACCGGACGACGGCCCCGGCCCCGGCTTCGGCGAGCCCGCCGAGGACCACAGGTTCCCCGGCCCCGGCCGGTGCTCCCCCTAGCGGCCGGTGACCAGCGGCAGCGAACGCGGCCCCGTCAGTTCGGGGCTCCGCATCAGGACCGGCGGGTTGTCCGGATCCGTGCGCAGTTCCGGGTAGCGCTCCAGGAGGATGCCGAGCGCGACCCTGCCCTCGAGCCGGGCGAGCGGCGCCCCCAGGCAGAAGTGGATGCCCCTGCCGAACGCGAGGTGCGGGTTGGGGTCGCGCTCCGGACGGAACTCCTGGGGGTGGGCGAAGACCCGCTCGTCACGGTTGGCCGCGCCGGCCCACACCGCGACCACCTGCCCCGCGCGCAGCGTCCGGCCGCCGAGCCGCACGTCCTCGGTGGTGACGCGGTGGAAGACCTGGAACGGCGTGAGGACGCGCAGGGTCTCCTCGACGACGCCGGGCAGGCGCGCGGGGTCGCGCCGCAGCCGCTCCCGCTCGTGCGGGTGCGCCGCCAGGCAGAGGACCGCGTTGCCGAGCGTCATGGTCGTGGTGACGTGCCCGCCCACGAGCAGCAGTTGGGCCAGGTTGCCGATCTCGGCGCCGGTCAGCCGCTCGCCGTCGACCTCGGCCAGGACCAGGTGGGTGAGCAGGTCCTGCCGCGGGTGGCTCCTACGCTCCTCGGCGTACCCGGCGAAGTACTCGCCCATCCGGCGCGACAGGTCGAAGACGGCCGCGGCGGACTCGGTGGTCAACGCGTCCCCGACGGAGGCGTGGTCGCGGGGGATCATCGCCTCGCTCCACTCCCGGAACAGGACGCGGTCGCTGCTCGGCACGCCGAGCAGTTCGGCGATCACGGTCACCGGCAGCGGGTGGGCGACGTCGTCGACGAGTTCCAGGGTGCCGGTGCCGCGCTCGTCGGCGCGGTCGAGCAGCTCATGGGTGAGCGCGGCGATCTGCGGCTCGAGGGCGGCCACGAGCCGCGGCGTGAAGGCCCGGCTGACGAGGCGCCGCAGCTTGCGGTGGTCGGGCGGGTCCATCTGGGTGAGCAGGCCGCTCTTCTCGTACTCCGGCGTATCGGGTACGAGCACCGGCACCGTGTCCGACGAGTAGGTACCGGGGTTGGAGAGGACCTCGACGCTCTCCGGGTGGCCGTAGACGTTCCAGAGGCCGATCGCGCCGTCGCCGTCGAACTCGACGGGCCGCTCCGCGGGGGTGCCGCGGAGCCAGAAGTGCTCCTTGGGTGCCTGCCAGGCGTCGACCAGCGTGGCGAGGGACGGGGTCGGAGGTGACGTGGGGGGTGATGTGGGGGGTGACGTGCGGGGTGACGTGGGCGGCGACGAAGGGTTCAGTGACTGGTAAGTCACGATATTTCACCTGTTTCAGGGTGTGCGGGAGTGCGCCCGTACGGTCGGGGACCGTACGGTGCCGGGGCCGCGCGAGAGTTGCGCGAGAGCTGCGAGGGGTTACGGGAGCCGCGTGCGGGGAGGCCGCCGGGCGGTCACGCCGGTGAGCGGCGGAGGGTGGCGCCGAAGACGCGAGGAAGGGCGGCGGAGACGCGGGGGTCGGGCGCCGGGGTCAGGCGCTGCGTATGCCGGTGCGGGGGCACGCGTGCAGCGCGTGGCGGAGACGGCCGGACTGCGGCACGGATTCCATGACGCCACCATGGCATCATGATGGCGCCATTGCAAACCGGCACGGCTCACTCCGGTTCCGCCACCGGGTTTCGGCCGCGGGCCGGAGCGCACGACGAAGGCCGTCCACCTCCGGGTGGACGGCCCGTCGAGTCGGTGCGGTCAGGAGCGGTCAGACGCGGCGAAGGCGCTGTTCGGGTGCGGTCGGGCGCGGCTCAGGCACAGCTCGGGTGCGGTCGGGCGCGGCTCAGGCACGGCCAAGCTGCGGCTCAGGCGCGGCCACCGCAGCACAGGTACGGCCTAGGCACGGCCAGCCACAGCACAGGTACGGCACAGGTGCGGCCAGCCGCGGCACAGTTACGGCCCAGGCACGGCCAGCCGCGGCTCGGAGACGGCCAGCCGCGGCTCGGGCGCGGTCAGGCGCCGGATCCTCGCCGCGCCCGGTCCAGTACGCCGGGCAGCCTGCGCAGGAACGCCGACACCTCGTCCTCGCCGATGATCAGTGGCGGGGCGAGCCTGATGGTGTCGGGCAGGGCGGCGTTCACCAGGAGCCCCGCGTCCTGCGCGGCCTGCTGCACCTGCGGGGCGCACGGCTCGGTGAGGACGATGCCGAGCAGCAGCCCGGCGCCGCGGACCCGGTCGACGAGCGGGTGCCCGAGGGCCTCGATGCCCTGGCGAAGGTTCTCGCCCTGGCGTTTGACGTGGTCCAGGAGTCCGTCGCCGTGGATGGTGTCGAGCACGGCGAGCGCGGCGGCGCAGGAGACGGGGTTGCCGCCGAAGGTGGTGCCGTGCGCGCCGGGAGCCATCAGGTCGGCGGCAGGCCCGAAGGCGAGGGTCGCGCCGATGGGCAGGCCGCCGCCGAGGCCCTTGGCAAGTGTGAGGACGTCGGGCTCGACGCCGTGCGCCTGGTGCTCGAACCAGTGGCCGGTGCGTCCGATGCCCGTCTGCACCTCGTCGAGGACGAGCAGCGCCCCGGCGGCGCGGGTGATCTCACGGGCCGCGGCCAGATAGCCGGGGGGCGGGACGACCACGCCGTTCTCGCCCTGGATCGGCTCGATGACGACGAGCGCGGTGTCGGTGTCGACGGCGGCGCGCAGCGCTTCGGCGTCGCCGAACGGCACATGCGTGATGTCACCGGGCAGCGGTTCGAACGCGGCGCGCTTGGCGGGCTGTCCGGTGAGGGCGAGGGAGCCCATGGTGCGGCCGTGGAAGCCGCCCTGGGCGGCGACCATGCGGCGCCGGCCCGTCAGCCGGCCGATCTTGAAGGCCGCCTCGTTCGCCTCCGCGCCGGAGTTGGCGAAGAAGACCCGCCCCGAGCGCCCGGTCAGCCGCAGCAGCCGCTCCGCGAGCAGCACCGGCGGCTCGGCGACGAACAGGTTGGAGACGTGGCCGAGCCGGGCTATCTGCTCGCTGACGGCCCGGACGACGGCGGGGTGCGCGGTGCCGAGCGAGTTGACGGCGATGCCCCCGAGGAAGTCGAGGTACTTCTTGTCGTCCGCGTCCCAGAACGCGGCGCCCGCACCGCGCACCAGCGGCACCCGCGGTGTGCCGTAGTTGTCCATGAGCGACGCCTGCCAGCGCTCGGTGAGCTTGGTGTTGCCCCGCTCCCCCGCGGCGGCGCCGGTGTCACCGGTCTCGCCGGAGCCGCTCGCGCCGCCCGTGGCGGTACTGGCGGTTCTGCCTGTGTTCATCGCATCCCCTCGGTGACGGCCGCGCTCGTCGCGGCCTTCTGTCGGCGGCCCCGTTCAGCGCAGGTCGTCCTCGATGTCGGGCATGACCAGCGTGCCGATCTCCTCACGCGTGAACATCTCGAGCAGGACCGAGTGCTGGACCCGCCCGTCGATGACGCGCGCGCTGCCCACGCCGTTGCGGACCGCGTGCAGGCAGCCTGCCATCTTGGGGACCATGCCGTCGGCGAGCTCCGGGAGGATCTTCTCCAGTTCGCTGGCGCTGAGCCTGCTGATGACCTCGTCGCTGTGCGGCCAGTCCGCGTACAGGCCCTCGACGTCGGTGAGGAAGACGAGCGTGTGGGCGTTCAGGGCACCGGCTATCGCGGCGGCCGCGGTGTCGGCGTTGACGTTGTAGACGTAGTCGTCGTCGACGCTGCGGGCCACCGGGGAGATGACCGGGATGCGGCCGTCGGCGAGCAGCGCCTCGACGGCGCCCGCGTTCACCCCGGCGATCTCGCCGACGCGGCCGATGTCGACCTTCTCGCCCTCCGCGCCCTCCGGCCAGTGCTTGACGGCGGTGATGGTGTCCGCGTCCTCGCCGGTGAGGCCGACCGCGAGCGGGCCGTGCTGGTTGATGAGGCCGACGAGCTCGCGCTGCACTTGTCCCGCGAGCACCATACGGACGACGTTCATGGCCTCGGGCGAGGTGACCCTGAGGCCCGCCTTGAACTCGCTCTCGATGTCGTGCAGCTTCAGGGCCTTGCTGATCTGCGGGCCGCCGCCGTGTACGACGACGGGCTTGAGCCCGGCGTGCCGCAGGAAGACGATGTCGTGCGCGAAGGCGGCCTTCAGCTCGTCGTCGATCATGGCGTTGCCGCCGAACTTGATGACGCAGATCTTGCCCTGGTGACGGTTGAGCCACGGCAGCGCGTCCATGACGGACTGCGCCTTGACCAGTGCGGGGTGCTCCTGGGTGCTGATCCTCATGACGAGTACGCGCTGTTCTCGTGGACGTACTCGGCGGTGAGGTCGTTGGCCCACAGGGTGGCCGACGCCCCGCCGGCGGCGAGGTCCGCGGTGATGACGACCTCGCGGCCGCGCATGTCCACCGATTCCCGGTCCGCGCCGATCGCGCCGTCCTTGCAGACCCAGACGCCGTTGATGGCGACGTTCACCCGGTCGGGGCGGAAGGCGACGGCGGTGGTGCCGATGGCGGAGAGCACCCGGCCCCAGTTGGGGTCCTCGCCGTGGATGGCGCACTTGAGGAGGTTGTTGCGGGCGATGGAGCGCCCGGCCTCCACGGCGTCGTCCTCGCTCGCCGCGTTCACGACGTCGATGCGGATGTCCTTGGAGGCGCCCTCCGCGTCCCCGATGAGCTGGCGCGCCAGGTCCTCGCAGACGGTGCGCACGGCGTCGGCGAACTCCGCGTACGCGGGGGCGACGCCTGCGGCACCGGAGGCGAGCAGGAGCACCGTGTCGTTGGTAGACATGCAGCCGTCGGAGTCGACCCGGTCGAAGGTGACCCGGGTCGCCGCCCGCAGCGCCTTGTTCAGGACGTCGTTGCCGAGGTCCGCGTCGGTGGTGAGGACGACCAGCATGGTGGCGAGGCCGGGGGCGAGCATGCCCGCGCCCTTGGCCATGCCGCCGACCGTCCAGCCCTCGCCCTCGTACACCGCCGTCTTGTGCACGCTGTCGGTCGTCTTGATGGCGATGGCCGCGTCCTCGCCGCCGTCCGCGGAGAGCGCCTGCGCCGCGGTGTCGACACCCGCGAGCAGCCTGTCCATCGGCAGGCGTACGCCGATGAGCCCCGTGGACGCCACGGCGACCTCGCCGGCGCGCAGCCCGCCGAGGCTCGCCGCGACCTTCTCTGCGGTGGCGCGGGTGTCCTGGAAGCCCTCGGGGCCGGTGCACGCGTTGGCGCCGCCGGAGTTGAGGACGACGGCGCCGACGGCGCCGGTCCTGATGACCCCTTCGCTCCACACCACGGGCGCGGCCTTCACACGGTTCGAGGTGAAGACGCCCGCCACGCTCCGCCGCGGTCCCGCGTTCACCACCAGGGCCAGGTCCGGATTTCCGTTGCTTTTGATTCCGGCCGCGACACCCGCGGCTGAAAAGCCTTTTGCTGCCGTGACGCTCATGGCGCTACTACTCCTTGGTGGAAGTTCCCAGTTGCCTGAGAAAGCCGAGGGGGCCACCGGCAATGACATGGCCCGAGCCGCCCCATTCCTCGATTCTGACGACGGAGCGCCGCACCCCGACCTCCCGTCCGTCCGTTCCCGTCGAACGCCCACATCGCTGATTTGGCAGCTCACCGATGTGCCACCGGCGCCGACGCGCGGGGCCGGGCCGACAACCCGCAACAAACTACAGGTAATTCGGGCTGTCGGCATCGGCTGTCCTGTCCACGGGACAGTGGGACGCCGTCGCCGACCCCCCGGAGAACTCCGTGCCCGCGGCCGGGAACCGCGTGTGTGACCCCCTTCGCACCGGTCCATGGGCGTACGGACACCAGGTTCGCAGGCCCTCGTGGGACGCCCGTCACATTTTCCCGGACATTGTCGGGACCGCTGCGCGGATTTAACGGAGTTGCCACGGCGGGCGCGCGGGCGGCACCGGGCAATTCGCCGGGGCGCGGCCGGGTCTGGACGCCGGGCCCGTATCGTCCGACAATGACGGGGCTGGCGCGTCTGTGCCAGGCTCGACCGGGACGCAAGCCCGGCGGCACGGACTTGTGTGACTCAGTACACGGAACCGGTGCCTTGAGACGGAAAAGGCACCGGGCAGGCTTGAAATGGAGTGGACCATGAGCAGCAACCCGTTCGACGACGCGGATGGCCAGTTCTACGTCTTGGTGAACGACGAGGAGCAGCACTCGCTGTGGCCGTCCTTCGCCGAGGTCCCCGCCGGTTGGCGGGTCGTGTTCGGTGAGGCCGCCCGCCAGGAGTGCCTGGACTACGTGGAGCAGAACTGGACCGACCTGCGCCCCAAGAGCCTGCGTGACGCGATGGCCGCGGACGCGGCGGCCTGAGCCGGGCTCGAGCCGACGCGTCCTTGACGCGACGGGCCCCGGTGCCGTATAGCGGCGCCGGGGCCCACTCATGTCCGCAGCCCGGCTCCCGGGCATGCGAACGGCCCGTCGGCAAAGAGCCCGACGGGCCGTTCGGCGGGTGCGTGACTCAGGCCTTCGCGCCGGCGCCGCGCCGCTCGACGAGGGAGTCGGCGATCTCACCGCTGCGCACGGCGATGTTCGAGAGCAGCGACGACGTGAGGCCGTGCGTGTGCTCGGTGCCGCCCTGGAGGTAGATGCCGCAGGACAGCTCCGGGCTGGTGACGACGCGGTAGTCGCGCTCCACCTGGTGGCGGCCCTCGGTGTCCCGCAGGCAGAAGCGGTCCAGGTCGCCGAGGAGTCCGGTCGGGTCCATGGTGCTGTAGCCGGTGGCGAAGACGAGCGCGTCGACGTCCATCTCCTGCTCGGTCTCACCGTCGAGCAGCGAGTGCAGGACGACACGGGTGTCGTCGCCGGAACGCTTGACCTCCTTGACCCGGGTGAGGTTCAGGAAGTGCAGCCGCTGGGCGCCCGCGACCTCCTCCTCGTAGCTGCGCCGGAACAGCTCCCTGATCACGTCGTCGTCGACGACGGAGTAGTTCGTGTTCTTGTGGTAGCGCCAGAACGCGTCCCGCGTCTTCTCGGTGCCGTAGTAGTAGTGGTCGACCGCGTTCGGGTCGAACACCTGGTTGGCGAAGGGCGTGTCGTCCGCGACGGAGTAGCCGTACGACGGCAGGATCGCCGAGACCTGGGCCCCCGGCAGCATGTCGTGCAGGTACTTGGTGATCTCGGCCGCGCTCTGGCCCGCGCCGACGACCGCCACGTTCCTCAGTTCCTCGGGCCGCATCCTGCCGAACTTGGCGAGGAACTCCGAGCTGTGCCACACGCGCTCGTCGCGCTCCATGCCCTCGGGCATGCGGGGCACGAGGCCGGTGGAGACGGTGACGTTGCGGGCCTTCACCACGCGGGTGCCGCCGCCCACGGTGTCGCGGACCACGACCTCCAGGTGCTGGCTGCCGCCGGGGGTCTCCTCGTCGACCACCCGGACCTCGGTGACCTCGGAGTTGTAGGAGACGCGGTCCTTGAAGCCCGCCTCCGCCCACTGCAGGTACTGGTGGAACTCCTGGCGGGTGGGGAAGAAGTCCTGGTTGTTCACGAACTGCACGAGGCGGTTCGAGGCGTGCAGGTACGAGACGAAGCTGTACTTCGACAGCGGGTTGCGGAAGGTCGCCAGGTCCTTCAGGAACGAGATCTGCATCGTCGCCTGCGGGAGCAGCATGTTGCGGTGCCAGCCGAATTCCGGTTGCCGCTCGAAGAACGCGGCCGCGACCGGCTGTTCCGAGGAATTCTCCTGATGTTCTTCGAGGGCGATGGCGAGAGACAGGTTGGACGGGCCGAACCCGATGCCGACGATGTCGTATATCTCGCGCTCACGAGTACCCATAGATTTATCTCCCGCTGGTGTAGCTTCGACTTCGACAGGGACTTCCGCATTTTCGATGAGGCAATTGCGGTTACCCAAGATGACCTTGGACTGAAATGCTTCGGTCGAAAATGCTGTCAACTCTCGTCCGACGTAGGGCTGATGGTCTCGATAATCTCGACCGGTGATCCGGGAGACACGCCTTCAGTATTGCGCCTGAGAACACCGCCACGCCAACTTAGAGGGGCCGGACGTACCTTTCAAGGGGCACCGGCCGTACTGTCTGCCAAGCACCGCTGTCCTGCCGACAGGACAGCCAGGTGGCCCAGCCAACTTTCTTGCCGACGACTCGCAATGCCCTGGTAGCGTCGGCGAGTTGGCACCGTACCGTGAGTGATATCAACGAAGGGGTGAACTCCGGATGTTCGTTCCCAGCCAGTACCGTCAACCGGACAGTTCGTGGATGCTGGACATCATCCGCGGCAATCCTTTGGCCCAGTTCGTGAGCAACGGCAGCCCCGAGGAGGGCCCGTTCGTCACGCACCTGCCGGTGATACAGGACCCGGAGTGGCACGGCGAATGGTCGAGCGACCTCGCCGGCGGCCGGCTCCTCGGACACATGAACCGCGCGAACCCGCACTGGAAGTCCCTGGAATCGGGCAGCGTGAATCTGCTGACGTTCACGGGACCGCACGGCTATGTTTCGCCGACTGTCTACGAGGTGACGCCTGCCGCACCGACGTGGAACTTCACCTCGGTCCATGTGCACGGAATCGTGGAGAAGATCGAGGGGACGGAGAACACCCTCGAGGTCGTACAGGCCACCGTACGTGCCTACGAGAAGGACTTCGGCACCGGATGGGACATGACGGAGTCCCTGGACTACTTCCGGAAGATCGTCCCCGCCGTGGGCGCGTTCCGCATCAAGGTCACCGGGGCCGAGGGCATGTTCAAGCTCAGCCAGGAGCAGCCCGACGAAGTCCAGGAGCGCGTGCAGCAGTCCTTCGGCGGCCGTGAGTGCACCCGGCACCGGGCTACGGCCCAGCTGATGAGCAAGCTGCCGTAGCCGGGGCGGAGCCGCGCGCGTCGGCGCAGGGCCCGCGCCCCCTTCAGGAGGAGCCCGGGCCCTGCGCGGTGTATGACCGTCCGCCGAGGTCAACAGCCCTGACCTCGGCGGACGTTGTACTGCTCGCGTACCTCCGGTTGCTGCTTGCGTACCTTCCGGTACCGCTTGCGTACCTTCGGGTACTGCTTGAGCGCCTCCGGGTCACCCCGGCCGGTGCGGCCGCGCGGTTCAGGCGCTGATGCCCGCCTGCTCCCGCTGCGCCTCTTCCTCCTCCTCCACCAGTGCGCGCTCGGCGGCGTTGTCCAGCGTCGCGAGCACCCACTGCTCGAAGTCGATGCCGGACTGCTCCGCGGCCTTGTGCCACCACTGGAGCCGGCTGCCCGGAACGGCGAGCCGTCGCATCGTCTCGGGGGTCCCCGAGCCGTCGCGCACCTCGTCCTCACGGGCGTCCCGGATGGCGCTGCGCAGCTGCTTCGTCGTCCACTGCATCTGCTCGGCGCGGTCGAGCCAGAGTTCCTGCTCGTCGATGGGCAGGGACGCCAGCTCGGCGTGGTGCTGGAAGCTCAGCGCCGCGCGGCGACGGCTGAAGTCGAACCGCCGTGAGACCCACGCGTAATTGCGCAGCGTCTGGTACTGCAATCCGGCCGCGCGGATTCCCCGCTGATAGCGGTCGGTGTAGTGGTCCTTGCCGTATACCAGCCAGTCCCCCAGCCACCAGGAAGAGGAGTTTACGATTCCGGAGAGCTGGCGTCCGGCCCGCTCCCAGTCCTCGAAGGTCAGCCCGGCCGGCATTTGCAGGCCCACCTTCGTCGTCAGGACCTGGCCACGACGCTCGTCGACTCCGGCCTTCCGCTGCCGCGGAACCGCGGTCGCGTTTCTGCGGAACAGCACGACCTTGGAGTCCTCTACGTCGCTGACCTGGTTCGTCATCATGCCTCCATGTGAATGAACGTCGAACGGACGCGGACGCGACAGTCCGCATCCGATCGGGAAAAAGCCATGCGGGTATGGCGCAGCCACAGTCCGGATCCCTCACGGATCGGGCGCCCTCGCGCGCAGCGCGGCGCAAGGCACAGGCTGGCCTGTCAATCACAGCCGATCGGCCGGATGAGGGGCTCACGAAAGCCGCTCGCCGATTCGGGTCGTCAGAGTTCCGTCAACTCACGGCTGGATCCGTCGGCGTGGCAACGTGCTCGTACGCCGTCGGCTCTCCCTCACCGTTCGAGGTGGCCGCCGGCACAGCGCACGGGCAGGTCCGGCCGTTCGGCGCGTCCGTCAGGACCACGCAGAAGGCATTCAGTCGGCATGTGTGCAGATACGTACATCAAGTACTCGCCCCGTTCAACTACTCGCCCCGTTTGCCTCGACCACGACCCCCCACGTGATCAGGTGGCGGTCGTCGACGTCCCCCGTCGGCACCGATCCCCCGGTCTCGCAAGCGGTCTCTTCTCAAGGCTCACCCGAGTAGAACCCGAGGCCCGTTGGAGATTCAAGGAAGAGGCCGTCGCTCGTCGCGACTTTTCGAAGTTCGAACAAGATAGCTCAGCTTCGCTATCGGTGTCCTGGGTGCGCGGTACGCGGATTCCAGCCTTCCGCATGTGCCACACCGATCAACTTCCGCCAGGAGAAGTAAGAATTCAGCCAACCAGAACTGTGGCGAAACAGTTGCAGAAGAGAAGGAGGCCGCCGGGGAACGCGGATGCCTCGGCCAGTTCGCGAGCCGGGAACGTCCGCTCCCGACGCGTCGGACGCCATTGGCGGACCCTTAGCGGAATCCTCGGACACCCGGAGAGCACCAGTATTTTCCATACGGACCCTTAACGCCAGTATGAGCCACGTCACCTGCACCGATCCCCGGGTGCCCTGGCGAGCCGCCGTGACAAGTCGCCCGGACAAGTCGATCGGTGCCGACCGGAGTTCGCGGCGCGCGGCGCGACGAGAGGCACGCGCCGCGGCCGCCGCGGGAAGCGGAATCGGCGCGGCTCCCCGCGCGGCCCCGCATCCGCAACCGCGCGGCCGACACTCCCGGCGCCGCCTCGACGCACCTCCGCGACCCGCTCGGGACCCGTACCGGAGGGCGCTCGCGGGCACCCGGACGAGCCCGCCGCACGCCCGTCGCACGCTCGCGCGCGGGCGCTGTTTGCTGGCGTGGTTGCCACACCGGGCACACCCGCCGCAAGATGGTGCGACGCGCTCGCGGATCCTAGACTCGACGCTCGGCAGCCGCCGCTCAGGGACGTCCGGGAGGGATCGCAGCATGGTTGTGCCCTGCGCATTGCCCATATCGACTCCGGTCAGTGGGGTGCCTGAGACCGAGCTGCCCGAACCCCGTCTCGCGTCCCCCTTCAGCACCTTCACCGACCAGGTCTTCCAGAACCTGCGCCGCGCCGACCAGCGCCGGTGGGCGGGGGCCTATCTCGCGGGGCTGCTCATCACCCCCGGCAAGAAGTCCGTGCGCCGACTCGCGGGCGCGGTCTCCCCCTCCCCCACCGCGGTGCAGTCCCTGCGCCAGTTCGTGAGCCTGAGCCCCTGGGACTGGGACCCGGTCATGTACGAGCTGACGCGCTGGGCCGAGGGTCATGGCCCCGCCGCCACCTGGGCGATCGGCCGCGCGGTGCTGCCCAAGCGCGGGGACCGCTCGGTGGGCGTGCACCGCTACTTCGACCCCGCCTCCGGGCGCACCCTCAACTGCCAGCTGGGGCTCGGCGCCTTCCTCGGCATAGGTTCCCTCCAGGTGCCTGTCGACTGGCGGCTGCTGCTTCCCGCGCCCTGGACCGAGGACCCCCAGCTGCGCCGGCGCGCCCGCATCCCCGACGAGGTCAGTCACCGCCCGCTGTGGGCGCAGGCCCTCGACCTCGTCGACACCCTGCGGGCCCGGACCGCGAACACGGCCGCGCCCGTCGTCGCCGACATGAGCGACGACCCGGACGTGAGCCTGTTCCTGCGCGGCCTCAGCCAGCGCGCCCGGGACTTCGTCGTCGCCGTGCCCCAGCATCTGAAGGTGCTCCCCGTCGGCGAGCGGACGCCGGGCATCCCGGAACCGGTGAGCGCGCGGGCCCATATCTCCTGCGGCAGCATCGACCCGGTGCTCGTCACCGCGCCGGACGGCAGGCAGCAGCACACCCACGCCCAGTCCGTCCTCGTGCGGCTGCCCGGCGCGCGGTCCGGCGCCACGCAGGAATACCCCTACCGGCTCTTCACCGAGGCCCTTCCGGACGGCAGCCCCGGGACCATGTGGATCACCAGCCTGACCCACCAGCGAATCGACAACGTTGCCTCGCTGGCCACCCATCGCGTCGGCACCACCACCGCCGTCGCGGGCATGGAACGGCACTTCGGCCTTCTCGACTTCGAGGGCCGGTCCTTTCCCGGCTGGTACCACCACATGACGCTCGTATCGGCTGCGTACACCTATCAGCGCTTGACCCACCGTCCCGTTCCACGGCATCTGCCCTGCTGTCCCGCCCCCCTGCCGCGACGAACCCAGGAACGACTGCACCTGGTCCCGTGATCGGGGCTCGCGTGCCACGGCGTTCTTCCCGCGCATACCGCGACCGGCCTTCCTGACGGGAAGTCAGCCGCAGGACCGCGGCAGGAAAAGTCGGGAAAAGGGTGCGGCCCCGGGAACCGCCGGGGGAGGTCGGTTTCCGGGGCCGCGGGATCGGTACCGGCGTGCGTCGGCACGGCCGGCCCGAAGCTGAGGGCCGCTAGCTCATGTCACCCAACCCGTATACCGCTGGGAGCTGCCCGGAGTGGCGCCGGGGGCGCGGTGCTCCGCACGGCGGGCGTGTTCCTCCGTGTCGAGCAGCCCCGAGACCGAGCGGACAAGCCAGGCGTTGACGGAGAGGCGTTCACGGCCCGCGGCCGCCTCGATGCGCGCCTTCAAGTGCTCGGGCGGGCGGAAGTTGATGCGTGAGGGCGCACTGTCCTCCTTGGTCGGTGCGCCCCCCTCTCCGGTCGGTGCGCTCCCCTCCCCGACAGCTGCCGCTGGCACCAGTGACGCCATGGATGGCGCCATTCCGTTCCGCGCATGGCCGATGTCGTGCCGGGGCTCTTCGTCGAACTGCCGCTCGGGGGCGGGCGGCGTCACGACGAAGGTCGGGTCGAGGCCCCGCAGCCGGATCTCGACCGAACCGGGGCTCAATTCCTGGGTGATCTCGTCAGCAGCGGCCGACAGGGCGTCGAGGAGCGTCAGGCGGACGGCGGAGGACAGCGGCGTGACAAGGCGTTCGGCGAGTTCCCGTGTCGCCTCGTCCCCCGTCTCCACCACGCCCGAGAGCTCCTGGCGCAGGCTGTCGACATACCGCGCGAGTTCCATGGCGCCATCGTTGCACCACATTGGCGCCACGCGCAAGTTTTCGAGTCCTGCCTCCGTACCGGGGTCCGGCCTGACCCGCTGCGGATCGCCAACTCGTGGCGCGAACGGGGCGTCTGGCTTACGCTCGCCGCCACAGGCGCACCACACTGGAACTCCACGACCAGGGCCGGCACGTGACGAGGAGTTGGTGAGATGTCCACTCAGTCCCCCACGGGATCCGCCGAGGCCACCAGAGAGGTGATCGACGCCTATCTGAACCGTCTCGAGGAACGGGACCTGGACGGTGCGGCGCGGCTGTTCTCGGAGACGGTGGAGTGGGTCGCTCCCGGTTCCCCGGACGTGCCGTGGTCGGGCAACCGGTCCGGGCGGTCGGGCGTCATGGCGTTCTTCCGGGAGCTCCACGAGTACCTTCAGCCCGAGGAGTTCACCGTCACGCACATCGTGGTCGACGGCGAGCAGGGCGTCATCCTCGGCCACCTCCGCGACACCGTCAAGGCCAACGGGAAGCCGCTGACCACGCCCTTCGCCGCCCATCTCACGGTCGCGGGCGGCCAGGTCACGCGCTACCACCTCTTCGAGGACACCTACGCCCTGCACCGCGCCGTCACCGAAGCCTGAGCAGTCCCGACCCCCACCCCCTGAGCACCCCCCTCCACCCCCTGATCCGCCACTTCGCCCCCCGGCCCCCCAGCCACCCCACACGGCACAGGACACCAGGAGAGGCACGAACGATGACCCCCCGTGACGGCGCGCCGTCCCATCCGGCGGTACGCGCCTTCGTAGCCGCCGTCAACGCCCAGGACCCGCAGGCGCTGTGGACCGTCCTCGCCGAGGACGCCACCGTCATCGACGTCGGAACCGAACGCGACACCGGCGCGTGGGTGGAACGGGAGCTCTTCTCGTCCCACGCGCACATGGAGGTGATGGAGGAGTCCCCGGACGGTCTGTCGGTGCAGGCCCGCTTTCACAACGACATCTGGGGCGACATCGACACCGCCTGGGAGTTCTCGGTGTCCGACGGCATCATCCGCCGCTTCGCCACCGGCCCCGCCTGAGCACGCACGCGGAACCGCACCGGCGCCCGAGCACGCGCGCGGAACCACACCGGTAAGGGGAACCAGCACGGGCAGACGAGAAGAGGACGGCAGCGCGAACGGCCGGAGCAGCCCGCACACAGCACAGGCGCCGACGGGAACGGGGACCAGGGGAACCACGGGACCCACGGAATTCATGGAAGCCACGGAATCCGGGGGACCCAGGGCACAGGGAAGCAGAGGGAATCGGGTGAGCCGCACCCCGGGGCCCGAGGTGGAGCAGGCGCCGAAGGAATCGGTGCGGATCCGCCTCCTCGGCCCGGTGAGCGTGGAGGTCCGGGGTCGCCATGTGAACCTCGGGCCGCAGCAGCGCGCACTGCTCGCCGCCCTCGCGCTCGCCCGGGGCCACCCCGTCAGCACCACCCGGCTCGCCGAACTCCTGTGGGAGGGCGACACCCCCGACGGCGCGATCAGCGCGCTGCGCACCCACGTCCTGCATCTGCGCCGCATCCTGGAGCCGGGCCGGCGGGCCACCTCCGGCTTCGAGGTCCTGGTCAGCGCCGGTGCCCGCAGCAACACCAGCTACACCCTCCAGGTGGGGGACGACCAGGTCGACGCCCTGCGCTTCGTGCACCTCACCGACCGGGCCCGCGAGGCAGCCGCCGACGGCGACACCGGCGCCGTCGTCGCCCACCTCGACGAGGCGCTGTCCCTGTGGACGGGCCCCGCCCTCGAAGGGGTGAGCGACCGCAGCTTCGCCCTGGCCGAGGCGGAACGGCTCGGGGAGCTGCGCCTCGTGGCCCGCGAGGACCGTCTCGACGCCCTCGTCGAACTCGGCCGCTACGAGGAGTCGGTGGCCGAACTGACCACCCTGGTCGCCGAGTACCCACTGCGGGAGAGACCGCGCTGCCAGCTGATGCTGGCCCTGCACCGATCGGGCCGCCAGGCCGACGCCCTCGCCGCGTACCGCGAGTTCTACCAGCTCCTCGACGACGAGGTGGGCATCGAGCCCGGCCGCCGCATCAAGGAACTCCACCAGCGCGTCCTCGCCGGGGACCCCGACCTCGGCCCCGCAGGACCGGCCGCCGACCACGCCCCCGCCGCCGCTCCCCCGCCCGCCGCCCGCCCCGTTCCCCGCCAGCTCCCGCCCGACATCGCCAGCTTCACCGGCCGCGGCGACTATCTGCGCCGGCTCGACACGCTGCTCGCGCAGGCCGAAGCGGGCCCGGGGCAGACGCTGGTGATCTCCTCGGTGTCCGGCATGGCGGGCGTCGGCAAGACCGCGCTCGCCGTGCACTGGATGCACCGCGTGGCGGACCGCTTCCCCGACGGCCAGCTGTACGCGAACCTGCGCGGCCACGACCCCGCGCCGCCGACCACCGCCGACGAGGCCCTCGGCCAGCTCCTGCGCGCCCTCGGCGTCGGCACCGCGCACCTGCCCGAGAGCACCGACGAGAAGGCCGCGCTCTACCGCTCCCTGCTCGCGGGCAAGCGCGTGCTGATCCTCCTCGACGACGCGGCCGGACTCGAACAGGTGCGGCCGCTCCTTCCGGGGTCGCCGACCTGCTTCGTCGTCGTCACCAGCCGCTACGACCTGCGGGGCCTGACCGCGTTCCACGACGCCCACCGGATGAGCCTCGCGGTGTTCGGCGAGGAGGAGGCCCTCGCGCTGCTCGCCCGCGTCATCGGCGCGGACCGGGTGCGGCACGAGCCGGAGGCCGCCACCGAGGCGGTCCGGCGGTGCGGTCTGCTTCCGCTCGCCGTACGGATCGTCGCCGCGCACCTCATCGGCGACCGGCATCCGCCGATCGCCGAGGTCGTACGGCAGCTGCGCGGCTCCGAGGGCCTCGACACGCTCACCCTCGACCAGGACGCGCACACCGGTGTCCGCAGTGTCCTCGCGCTCTCCTACCGGTCCCTGTCCGTGCCCGAGCGGCGGTTGCTGCGGCTGCTCGCCCTCGCGCCCGGGCCCGAGATCTCCGCCCCGGCCGCCGCCGCCCTCGCCGGGGCCGCGCTGCCCGCGACGGCCCGGCTCCTGGACCAGCTCGTCGCCCGCAGCCTCCTTGAGACCCACCACTCCGGCAGGTTCCACCTCCACGCCCTCGTCGCCCTCTTCGCCCGGGAGCGGGCCGAGGCGGAGGACGCCGCCGAGCTGCGTGAACAGGCCGTCGAGCGGCTCCTGACCTGGTGCCTCGCGACCGCCGAGCAGGCCGCCCACCTGCTGTACGGGACCTTCTACTCCTGGTACGCGGCCCGCCCGCCGGAGCCGGACGGCTCCCCCACGGCGCCCCTGGTCTTCCGCGGCGGCGCCGACGCGCTCGCCTGGCTCGACGACGAGCGTCCCGTGCTGCTCGCCTGCACCCAGCACGCCGTTCGGCACGGGCCGCGCCCCTTCGCCTGGAAGTTCGCCCTCGCCCTGCACGGCCACCTCATGGAGCACGGCAGACGCACGGACTGGCTGCGGGTCGCGGGCGCCGGGCTGCGGGCCGCCGAGGCCGAGCAGGACGACCACGCGCGGGCCGTCATGCACTGGAGCCTGTGCTACGTCCTGTGGGAGCTGGCCAGGCACGACGAGGCGCTGTGGCACAGCGCCCACGCGGAGACGCTGTTCACCCGGACCGGCGCGCCCGTGGAGCGGGCCGGCGCGGTCCTCGGGCTCGCCGCCGCGCACCGCGAGCACGGCGCCCTGGAACAGGCGGCCTACGACGCCGAACGCGCCCTCGCGCTGTACGAGGAGGGCGGGCAGCCGGCCGGTGCGGCGTGGGCGCTGTACCTGCTCGGGGCCGTCCGCCTCGACCAGGGCCGCGTCGAGGTGGCCCTGGACCACTTCACGCGCGCCCGGGAGCACGCCGATCTCTCCGCGGACCAGCACACCGTCATGCTCTCCCTGTGGGGCCTCGCCACGGTCCGGCACGCGCTCGGCGCGGCGGAGGAGGCACAGCACCTGCTCACGCGTGCGCTCGCCGTCGACGGCAGGCTGCTGTCCACGTACGCGGCCGAGGGCGCGCTCAACGCCCTCGCGGTGGTGTGCAGGGACAGCGGCGACCCGCGCCTCGCGCTCAAGTACGCCGTGGACGCGCTCGGCGTGACCCACCGCACCCGGCGGCGCCTGGTGGAGCCGGACGCCCTCAACACCATCGGCACGGTGCTCCTGAGCCTCGACGACGCGCCGGGCGCGCTCGACCACCACACCCGTGCCCTGGAGGCGGCGCGCGCGACGGGCTGCCGCCGCGCCGAGGCCGAAGCCTGTCTGGGCCTGGCCGCGGTGCACCGGGAGCAGGGCGAGTACGGGGAGGCACTCGCCTGCACCCGGCGGGCCCTCGGCGCGGCGCGGCAGGCCGGGCTGCGGCTCGCGGAGGGGGCGGCGCGCACCGAACTGGCGCGGGTGCAGCTGGCGTCGGGTCAGCCCGGCAGGGCGGCCAGAACGGCGGAGCGGTCCGTGCGGCTGCACCGGACCTGTGGCCACGGGCCGGGGCTCGCCGCGGCCCTCGAGGTGGCCGCCACCGTGCGGCGCGCGGCGGAGGACGTCACCCCAGCGCCCGTACCCCGGCCGTGACCGCCGCGGCCACCAGGATGACGAGGGGCACGGGTGCCTTCAGACGCCAGGCCACTAGGGCGCCCGCGAAACCCGCGATCCTGGCGTCGAAGGTCATGCCGTGCGCGCCCGCGGAGCCCACCAGCTGGGTGACCACGAGGACGGCGAGCAGGGCGGGCGTCAGATGCTCCACGAACCGCGGGAACCACACGGGCAGTTCCCGGTCGCCCATCACCAGCGAACCGGCGCCCTTGATGAGGAACGTGGTCACCACCAGGGCGCCGACGACGATCCACGGGTCGCTGCTCAACGCGCCCTCCAGGTCCACACGACGGCGATGAGGCAGGCCACGGCGATGGCCGTGTCGGGCACCGCCACGGCGGTGAGCAGCAGGGCACAGGCCGCCGCGGTGAGCGCCGCCGTCCGCTTGCGCGGGGTGCCGAGGTGGGGGGCGAGGAGCAGGAAGAACAGCACGGGTGAGACGGCGTCGAGGCCGTAGGTGAGGATGTCCACGGCCTTGAGGGGGCCGACCGCCCCGAGGAGGGTGCCGAGGACCCAGCCGAGCCAGAGCACCACCCCGGAGGAGAGCAGGCGCACCCGGTCGAAGCGGCCGTCGGCGTCGCTCGCGATGGCCCAGGACTCCTCGATGACCAGCTGGGACTCCACGGCTCGGCGGGCCCTGCCGCCGCGCAGCGCGGGCAGGATGGCGAAGCCCATCACGAGGTAGCGCAGGTTCAGGAGCGTTCCCGCGAGGGCTGCCGCGGCCCAGCCGCCGCCGTTGACGATCACCGAGACCGCGGCGAACTGCGAGGAGCCGACGAAGACGAGGCCGGACATCGACGTCGCGGCGAGCGCGTCGAAGCCCGCGCCCCGGGCGAGCACCCCGAAGGAGATCCCGAACGCGAAGATGGCGACGGTGAACGGCACGGCGGCCCTGGCCCCCGCGATCCAGGCGGCACGCCGCGTGTCGGCGGGCGCAGCGGGGCGCCCGCGCTCGGCCCCGCTGTCCGTCATCCGCTCTCGCTCCGCGCGGCCGCGGCCGCCGCGGGGTCGCGCCCCGCCGTGCCTGCCGCCGCCCCGTCGGCGGCCCGCACCCGTTCCGCGTACGCCATGGACAGGGTGGCGCCCACGTCGCCCAGCGGGAAGACGCGGTGGTCGACGGAGGTGACCGGCTGGACCTCGTAGGCCGTGCCGGTGAGGAACACCTCGGTGGCGCGGTCGAGTTCGGCGGGGTCGAGGTGGCGTTCGACGACGGCGATGCCCCGTTCCCTGGCGATGTCGATGACGGTGCGGCGGGTGATGCCGTCGAGGACGCACTCCGGGGGCGGGGTGTGCAGGCGGCCGTCGATGACCAGGAAGAGGTTGGCGCCGGTGGCCTCGGCGAGCCGGCCGCGGTGGTCGAGGAGCAGCGCGTCGTCAGAGCCCGCTTCCTCGGCCTCCTGCCCGGCGAGGGCGCCGAGTGCGTACAGGGCCGCGGCCTTGGCGCGCACCGGCGCGGTGTCGGGGGCTGGGCGGCGCCAGCGCGAGGTGTGCAGGCGGATGCCGCGCGGCCCGTCGTCGAAGATCCGCGGCCAGGGCCAGGCGGCGATGGCCACGTGCACGGCGGTGTCGGGGGCGACCAGGCGCAGGGTGTCACCGCCCCGCCAGGCGACCGGGCGCACATAGCCGTCGGTGAGCCCGGCGGCGGCGACGGTCTCGCGGGTGGCGGCCGCGAGGTCGGCCGCCGTCCAGGGCAGCCGGTAGCCCATGTGGCGGGCGGAGGCGACGAGGCGCGCGCTGTGTTCGTGGAGCTTGAAGACGCGGCCGTCGTAGACCCGTTCGCCCTCGAAGACGCTGCCGCCGTAGTGCAGTCCGTGGCTGAGGACGTGCAGTTGGGCGGAGCGCCAGGGCACGAACGCGCCGTCGAGCCAGATGACGCCGTCCCGGTCGGCCAGCGGGGTGGTGGGCGCGGGGGCGGCACCGGTCATGTGGCGAACCCGCGCTCGGCGTAGGGGAAGCCTTCGAGTTCGTTGGCGGGCACGGTGTCGTCGCGGCGGGACGCGTAGTAGATGCGGACCTCGTCGATCAGTCCGGCGTCGTCGAAGCGGTAGACCTCCGTGCCGCGCAGCACCTTGCCGAGGCGCGGCTTGAAGGCGGTCCACTCGCAGACGGCGGCGCGGGTGTGCTCGTCGGCGTAGACGGCGTCCACGGCCCAGTGGGAGGAGTTGGCGCGTACGTCGGCTCCCCAGCGCCGCACGATGGGGTCGATGCCGTGGACGGGTCCTGCCATGCCGTGGGCGAGGTAGTGCACGACCTGTTCGGACAGGACGCCTGCGAACAGGTCGCGGTCGACTTTGTTGCACGCCTCGAAGTACTGCCGCACGGCGGCTTCCATCGTGGCCCGGTCAAGGCTTGCCATGCCTGCTCGTCTCCTCGTCTGTGGTGCGCGGTGCGTGGTTCACAGCTCCGCGGGCGCGAAGTGCAGCGGGGGCAGCGCGGCGAGCCGCTCCCGGGCGCGCAGGAGTGTGCGCTGGTCGTCCGTGAAGGCGTAGCGATCTCCCTCCGCGCCGGGGCGCAGTTGGGTGCGCACCAGTTCCCTGGCCGCCGTGCGGTACTCCGCGGGCGTTTGGACAGCCGCTTCCATACCCTCGATGGTGTCCACCAACTCCCGCAGCGCGTCGATCACCCGGTCGTGGTCCAGACGCAGCGGACCGGTGCCGTCGGCCACGAGTGCCCCGTGCCCGCGCAGCCAGGAGTAGAGGAAGACTCCGGTGCCCGCGTCGAAGTTGCGGACGGCGTGGGCGTCGAGCGGGTACCGGAACATCCGCTCGAGCAGGATCATGGCGATCTGCTCGTCCGCGTAGGGCACGAGGGCGTCGGTGTGGCAGGCGAGGGCGGTCCTTGCGTCGACCTTCAGTTCTTCGAGGAGGCCGATGAACCAGTTCATCTTGAGTTTGACGTGCCGGTCGAGCGGCCACCGGCCCTGGTGGTGGAAGTAGTCGTGCAGATATCCCCAGACGGAACGGGCCTGATAACACACGTCAGGATCGAGTCCGGCGGAATCCTGGGGCACGCTGTCGGGGGTGAGCACGGCCTGTGCGGACGGCAGTGCGAACCGTTCGTGAATTCTGCGGAATTTGTTGAAGAAGAAGATTGCGTACTTCTGTTCGACCACCTTGTCGTGGGCCGCGACATTCTCCGGGAAGAAGACGATGCAGTTGCCCTCGCGCAGCCCTTCGCTGCCCGCGAGCAGCACGGTGGCCTGGCAGTTGTTCCTGGGGTGCGGATAGTGGACGGCGAGCTCGGGCAGCGCGTCGGGTTCCTTGCGGCGTACGAGGAAGAACTCCAGGCGCCGGCCGACCGGCGGGACGCTGTTGGTGGTCTGCACGGGGGCGAGGAACGCGGCCCAGTCGCCGTCCGCCGGCGCGGCGAGGGCGTCGCGGCTGCGGGCGAAGTGCGGTGGCGTGTCGAGTCCGGCGGCCAGCCAGTCCTCGACGTCGGCGGCGAGCGCGTCGGCCTGCGCGCCCCTGCCGTGGGCGGCGAACCAGTCGGCGGCCTCGTCCTTGAGGGCGGCGAGGCCGCGCCGGTCGGCGTCGTCCGGGTCGGGGACGGTCCCGTCGTCGCGCTGGCGGGCGCGGAAGGCGTCGACGCGCGGCACCAGGGTGCGGCCGAGCCTGGCCGCCTCGTCGAGCATGTCGTCCTCGAGCCGGTAGGCGGCGCGCGTCCCGCGCCGGGCGGTGTCCGTCCGGCTCACCGGTCGCTCTCCCGCACGTGGTGGACGGTGAACACCATGGGCACCTCGCCGTAGCTGCGCAGGATCCGCAGGCCGTGGGCGCGGGCGGCGACGACCGTGGTGACGCAGGCGTCGGCCCTGCCCTCGGCGCAGTCGATGGCCGCCTGCGCGTTGCTGGTCACCAGGCGGCGGGTGCTCGTGGGCGGCACGAGCCCGGCAGGGGCGGGGTGGGTGGCCACGGTCCGGGGTTCGGCGGACGCCCCCGGCGGCACGGCGAACACCATCTCGTGGGTGGGCCACAGGAAGCAGTCCACCATGCGGCAGGTGTGCAGGTTGCCGAAGACGAGGGTGTGCAGCTCGGGGTAGACCGCGCAGGCGAGCAAGGCGTGTTCGCCGGTCCTCGGCACGCTCCCCATGGCCTGTTCGAGTGAGGTGTGCAGCACGACCCGGCCCTCGTCCGCGCGGCCCTGCCTGCGGAACCACAGATGGGCCGCCGACTCCAGGTTGGTGCCGGTGGGGCCCAGGGTGTGCAGGTAGCGGATCTCGTCGGTCGGCGGTGGCGTGTGCAGGGGTGCGGGAATCGGTGCGGGCGACGGCGACAGCGATACGAGACTTGCTGATCCCCCCGTGATCATTTCCACTCCCTCTTGAATTTCCCCCGGAATTGTCCGGACGGGACGATATGGGCGGCGGATGTGACGGCGATGGGGCGGCGTTCGGACGGTGCGCCGCGGAAAAGGGTTCGCGTCGGCGATCCTAGGCGGCGGCGACCCGCTGCGGCCAGGTCGTCCGGTGTTCAAGAGCCGGATTTCCGCAGTCTGGCCATTTCGGCTCGCTCGGCCTTCCGGCCCGACGGCGACAAATGCCGTCGGGCCGGGCGAAAGTCCTGGCGCTTTTATCGCCGCTGGGGGGACGGTGGCGTACGCATCGGGTCACGCCGACCGCATGACGCCGGTGCGGCGCATAATGACCCATGGGTAAATGTGACTGCGGTCACCCTGTCATGAGAGGCGTGGGGCGGCCGAGCCCCCTGAGCGGTTGACGTGAACAGGGTGTGCTCGGGCCTCAAGCACGTTCCCGGTCCCGCGTTCCGAAGATCTTGGTCTGGGCGGAGAAGCCGAGTTCGCCCAGACCGGCCTGCTCGGCCGCCGTCATGGTGTCGATGGCGGCCGCGAGGACGCGCCCGTCGTAGCCGTCCTCCCGCAGGGCGGCCAGAGCGAGGCGTGCCCCTGCGGCGTGCGTGGTGAGGGTCGCCTGGTCCGACTCGTGTTCTCCGCTCACGATCGCCGCGGTGACGCCCCCGACCTCGTGGCGCAGCACCTCGACGGCGGCCGCCGTGACCTCGTCCACGACGGCGGCGGGAATCCCCTTCCGCAGTGCGTAGGTCGCGGCTTCGACGTACGCGGTCATCGCGGTGATGAAGAACTCTCCGACCAGTGCGACGTTCAGCAGGTTCGCGGCGGACGGCTGGTCGGCGACGTGGCTGGAGGCCCCGGCGAGGCTCATGAGGGTCTGTTCGTGTGCCGCCCAGGTGGCGGTCGGTCCCGAGTAGAGGACGACCGCCTCCGGGGAGCCGATGTGCTGGGGGTAGCTCAGGATGACGCCGTCCAGGTAGGCGGCACCGCGCGCCTCGGCCCACCGCTGTGCCTCCTCGGCCTGGCCCGGGGTGCCGCTGCCGAGGACGGCGAGGGTTCTGCCGCGCCAGTCGGTTACGGGTTCGAGCACGCTCAGGGTGGTTTCGTAGGTGGGCAGGCAGGCGATGACCAGGGGCGAGGAGCCCACCGCCGCGGTGAGGGAGTCCGCCGGGGTGATGGAGTCGCCGGCCAGTGCGTGGGCGCGCCCGGGGGTGCGGTTCCAGACGGTGACCGAGGACCCGTTCGCACCGAGTGCGCGGGCCAGGGCGGAGCCCATCAGTCCGCAGCCGATGACCGTGACGTCGTGCGTGGTGGACGAACCGTTGGTGTGTGCCATGGCAGCCTCCGTGGGGACGTAGGGGATCAGGTGACGAAGAGGCCGTCGGCGAGCATCTCGTCGAGGCTCTCCTCGAAGGCGTGCGCGATCCGGTCCAGGTGCTCGGTGGTGTGCGCCGCGCTGAGCAGGAACGCGTGCAGCTCCGGCAGGTGGATCCGGTGCTTGCGCATGTAGTAGGCGAGCGCGATGGTGGCCTTGAAGTTGCTCCCAGCCATGCGTTCTCGGTAGAGCCCTGCTTCGCGGTGGCTGAAGTTGAGGGAGAAGAAGGAGTTGCGGGCGCTGAGCCTGCACGCGATGTCCCGTTTGCCGGTCGCCTCGCGCATCATGGCGGCCAGCTCCTGGGTGTGGTCCTCCAGCTGGGTGTAGAGGTGCGGGTTCTCGTCCAGGTGCCGCAGGGTGGCCAGGCCTGCCGCGCAGGTCAGCGAGTTGCCGCTGAAGGTTCCACCGGCGAAGACCTTGTTCTCGTAGTCGTAGAACGGGTCCTGGGAGCTCTTCGCCATGTCGATCAGGTCCGTGCGGCCCACGACGGCGCCGCACGGCAGCCCTCCGCCGATGACTTTCCCGAGGCAGGTGAGGTCGGGGTGGACGTCGGCCATGATCTGCGCGCCACCGTAGGCGGCGCGGAAGCCGCTGACGACCTCGTCGAAGACGAGCGGGACGCCCAGTTCGGTGCACACCGCCCGCAGCTCGGCGAGGAAGGGCACGTCGAGGCAGACGAGTGAGGTGGGCATCGGCTCCAGCAGGACGCAGGCCAGGTCGTCGGCGTGCTCGCGCAGCCGTGCCAGGCCGGCCGTGTCCCCGTACTGGAGGACGAGGGTGCCGTCGACGGTGCCGGGGTCGGTGCCGAGGCACCCGGCGACGGGCGTCGGGTGGCCCCGGTCGCCGGAGAAGCGGAACCAGGAGCTGACCATGCCCTGATCGGAGAAACCGTGGTAGTGGCCCTCGAACTTGGCGACCACGCTGCGGCGCCGGTGGCCGCGGCACATCCGGACGGCGAGCAGGACGGCCTCGGTTCCCGAGTTGCACAGCAGGGCTTTGTCCGCGGCGGGGAACGCGGCGACGAGGTGTTCGGCGAATTCGACCTCGTGGGTGGTGCCGATGCCGTTGACCAGTCCGCCGCACGCGGCCTCGCGGATGGCCTCGGTGATGACCGGATGCGCGTAGCCGAGGAGGTGGGGGCCGTATCCGCCGTGGAGATCGATGTACTCATTGCCGTCGAAGTCACGCAGCCGGCCGCCGGAGGCCTCCCGGACGAAGACGGGGAAGGTGCTGGGGAAGAAGTAGCGGTCGGTGTGCGTGGGGGCCACCAATGTGCGTGCCGCGCGGTCGCGCAGGTCCAGTGAGGCCGGCATCTGCCGGCTGAAGGCCTTGGTGAACCGGTCCTTGACTTCCGCGCTCATGTAGGGCGAGTACCGGTCGGTGAACTTCCGCGCGTTGCCCCAGATGTCCATGTCGGGGTCCAGTTGGGCGGCGAAGCCCTCACCGGACAGGAACACCAGCTCGACCTTGGTGAAGTTGGCGGTGTAGCGCGCGTGATGGCGGCGCAGCACCTTGTTCACGTCGTTGAAGTAGGCGACGGTCGACCACCGGGTGGTGCTGAGGTCGAAGTGGTGGCGCAGCACCTGGGTCAGCTGCTCGACGTACTCCTCGCTCTCCTCGCTGCGTGTGGCGAGTTCGGGGCCTGCCTCCACGAAGTGGCGGGTGAAGCGGTCGACGGCGACGTCCCACTCCTTGCGGCTACAGGCGTAGTAGAAGGAGGACAGGCCCCACTTCTCGTCCTCGCTCAGCTCCACGGTGATGCCGAAGTCGAGGAGGATCAGCTCACCGTCCGGCGTGAACATGATGTTGCCCGGGTGCGGGTCGCCGTGGCTGACCCCGTGCATGTAGAGCATCGTGTAGACGACGTCCTGCAACCGCTGCGCCAGGCGCTCACGGGGGAAGGCGACCTCCTCCACGCGGGTGCCGGGGACGCCGTCCATGAAGTCCATGACGAGCATCCGGTCGGTGACGAGATCGGTCAGCACGGCGGGCACCCGTACATAGGGGTGCTGGGCGAAGTTGGCATGGATACGCTGCTGTCGGCGTGCCTCCTGCCGCATGTCGGCCTGCGGGCGCAGCAGCCGGGCGACCTCGTCGAAGCGCTTGGGCAGCTCCAGGTCCCGGACCTTGGGCACCAAGCGGTGCACCAGTCGCAGTTGGGCGCCCAGGGAGCGCAGGCTTGCCTCGATCTGCTCGGGCACGCCGTTCTTGACCAGCTTCACCGCCACCGTGCGTCCGTCGTGCAGCTCGGCACGGTGCACCTGCGCCACCGACGCGCTGGCCACCGGCTGCATCTGGAAGGTGCGGAAGGTGTCGTCCAGCGGTCCGCCGAGCTCCCGCTCGACCGCGCGGCGTACCGCGTCCGGCTCCATGTACGGGGCCTGGTCCTGGAGCACCCGCAGCGTGGTGACCCACTCCGGTGGCAGCAGGTCCGACCGGGTGGCGGCTATCTGGCCCAGCTTGATGTAGATCGGGCCCATCCGGGTCAGGAACGTCAGGATGGCTGTGGCCCGGCGCCGGTCGCGGGTCTTGGCATCGCGCTCGCGCAGCGAGGTGACCCCGTAGCGCGCCGCGCCCCGGACTGCGCAGGATGCTGCCTTGACGAAGTGGGTGAGCGTGAGCACGCGCGGCCTCCTGGTGGGTTGTCAGAGGACGAAGGAGAAGGCACCGAAGGACATGCCGGCGCTTCCCACCCAGCCGACGGCGAGCTGGCCGGGCCGCAATCGGTCCTCGGTGAGGGCGGACGCGATGGCCGCGGGCACCGACGCCGACACCACGTTGCCGGTCCGGTCGTAGACGTGATGGATGACGGCTCCGAGTCCGGCCTGGTCGGCCGCCGTCTGCCACCAGCGTTTGCTGGACGCGTGGGTGAACAGCGCGGCCACCTCGCCGGTCGGCGGGTCGAGTTGCCGGAACACCGCTTGTGCCTCGCTGTCGCCGGCCTGGTGCATCGCGGAGCCGAAGGAGGTGAAGACGCCGACGCCGTTGCGGGCCAGCTTGTCGGAGGGGTCGCAGTAGCCCTCGTAGCCCTCGAGGGTGACGTTGCACAGCGGCGCGAGATCCGGACGCGAGATGAAGCGGAACCGCCACGGCTCGCTGTCCTCCGCGGTCAGGACGGTGGCGGTGGCCGCCTCGCCGAGGGTGTAGGCGGGCAGGGTGGATTCGAGTTGTTCGGCACGGTCGAGCCGGAACAGATGGGGGACGACCGGGCCGCCGGGGCGCAGGTTGAACTCCGCGTTCACGATCATGGCGGTGCGGTAGGCGCCGGTGCGGAACAGGGACTCGGTGATCTGGACGGCTCTGGTCCAGCTCATGCAGGCGTCGATGACGTCGAAGCAGTGCGCGTGGTCGAGTCCGAGGGCGTGGGCGGCGTGGTAGGCGCCCCCGGGCTCCAGGAAGCCCCGGCCGATCCCCGTGTAGATCAGGACGTCGATCCGGTCGGCGGTGAGGCCTGCCTGGTCCAGAGCGGTGCGCGCCGCGGTGCGCAACAGGTCGATGGGGCGCTCGCCCTGGTCGAGCCAGTAGCGGGTGGCCGACCCGGTGTAGCGCAGGAAGGCGCCGATCCTGCCCAGGGTGTGGTCCAGGTTTCCTGTGAAGTGACGGGCGCTGTGCTCGCCTATCAGCTCCGTGATGTCGGCGTTGGTGACCTGACGCGAGGGAAGGGCGCAGGAGACCGCGCGGAGTTTCATAGCACTCAGCTCGTTTTCTCTCAGGAGTGACAGGGATGCGTACGAGGCGGGCGGCCCGCCGGCCCCCCTTTGCCGACCCCGGGCTCAGTGGCCTGTCCTCGGCAGTGGCCGCAGGATGATCCGCGCCCCGCGGGCGGGTGCGATGGTGACGCTCTTGCTGACCGCCGCCTCGGGCTTCGGCCTGTCGGTGGTGACCGAACGGCGTGACAGCAGCACCCGCAACACCTCGGCGGACTGCATGACCGACAGATGGGCGCCGATGCAGCGCCGCGCTCCGCCGCCGAAAGGGATGAAGGCGTGGGGCGGGATGTCGTCGTGGAGGAAGCGTTCGGGTCTGAACGCCTCCGGTTGCCGGTAGTGCGCGGGGTCCATGTGCACGACCCCGAGCATCGGCATCAGCGTGGCTCCTTTCCGCACCCGGAAGTCCCCGAGGTCGATGTCCTCGGTCAGGGTCCAGATCGACTCGAAGATTCCCGTGCGCCGCCGCATCGCCTCCTTGACGAGCGCCTCCAGGTAGGCGCTGTCGCCGGAGAGCGCGGCCCGCGCGGCGTGCTCCGCCACCGTGGGGTTACGGGCCAGTTCGTGCAGCGTCCAGGCCAGCGCGGTCGCCGTGGGCTCGTGCCCCGCGAACAGCAGCGTGACCGCCTGGTCGCGGACCTCGACCGGACTCAGCCCTTCCGCTTTGCCCCCGGCGCCGACCAGCTGGGACAGGATGTCGGTACGCTGCCCGAGGTCAGGCGCCGACCCGCGTTCCTCGATGGCGTCGTAGAGCAGCGCGTCGATCCTGGCCAGCAGGTTCGATGCCCGCCGCCACGGCCCGACGCGCCGCGCGCGGGCACTGTTGAGCCCCATCAGTACCGCGACGTCCATCACCGGCAGCCGCTCGAGCAGGCCGCGCAGCTCGACGGACCGCACATCGTGGTCGGGTCCGAAGATCACCCGCCAGATGATGTCCAGGCTCAGCTTCCGGATACGTTCCAGACTCGCGAAGGGGCTACCGACGGGCCACGTCTCCACGTCGCGCTCGGTCAGCTCCCGCACCGCGTCCTGGTACCCGCGCACCGCGGTCTTCCCGAACATCGGCGTCATCAGCCTGCGCAGCCGCCGGTGCTCCTCGCCGTCGCTCGTGAGGAGCCCGTGCTCCCCGAACACGGGGGCGAGGATCCGGTTGCCGCTGCCGGAACGGAACCTCTCCGACGGGGAGGCGAACATGGCCGCGATGTGCTCGGCGTCGTTGACGAGGACCACGCGGCCCCAGGGGTAGACCTTCAGCGCGACCACGTCTCCGTACTTCTGCCGCAGCCGCGCCGCCCATACGTGACGCCACCACGTGAAGATCGCTGTCTGTACCGTTCTCGGCAGCCGTGGCCCGGGCGGAGCCGGTAGTGGGGCGCTCGCGCTGTCGACAGATCTGATCAGCATGGTGCTCCTCTCCTTCTGCCTGGCGGGGAAGGCGGGGCCGCATACGTTCGGCAGCGCTTCAGGGGATGCGGACGGCCTGTCCGGCGTAGGCAAGACCGGCGCCGAATCCGACCAGCACGGCCCACTTGCCGCTCTCCAGCCGCCCGGCGTCCAGCAGGCGGTGCAGGGCAAGGGGCACGGACGCGGAACTGGTGTTGCCGGTGAAGCGCACGTCGTCGGCGACCACGACCTTCTCCGGCAGGCCGAGTCCCTTGGCGACGCGCTGGATCAGCTTCCAGTTGGCCTGGTGCGGAACGAAGGCGGCGACGTCGTCCCAGTCGATCCCGGTCACCGAAAGCACCTCGCGTACGACGGTGGCCACCGTGGCGCACGCCCAGCGGGTGATGGCGAGGCCGTCCATCCGCAGCACGGGCGGCGCGGAGACGCCGCGGGCAGCGCCGAGGACGTGCGGCTGCACCTCCAGCGCCACCGCCCGCTCACCGTCCGACCCCCACACCACCGGGCCGACGCCGGCCGGGCCGTCCGTGGCGGTCACCACCGCCGCGCCCGCGCCGTCGGCGAAGACGGGAGCGGTGGCCTTGTCAGTGGCATCGACCAGGTCCAGCATGCGATCCGCGCCGACGACCAGGACGGTGGTGCAGCTTCCGGCGGCGATCAGTGACCTGGCCACGTTCAGGGCGTAACAGAAACCCGCGCAAGCGACGTTCACGTCGAACGCGGCGACGCCCAGGCCGAGCCCCGAGGCGACCTGCGGGGCGATGGACGGGCAGGGCTGTGGGTTGGTGGATGTCGCCACGATCACGGCGTCGACGCTGTCGGGCCGCAGCTGCGCGCTGTCCAGCGCCTGCCGAGCGGCAGCGAGGGCCATGCGGGCCACGGATTCGGCCGGTGTGGCCACGCACCGCGTCTCCACGCCGGTCCGCGTCACGATCCACTCCCGGCTCTCCCCCAGTGGTACGGCGACGCTGTCCGAGTCCACCGCTGCGGGGCGGTAGGCGCCCACGCCCGCGACGCGGCAGAGTCGTACCGCCGGAGCGCTCACGTACCGCTTTCCGTCTCGTGGTCGGCCACGAACGCCAGGATCTTGCGCGGGGTGGTCAGGGCTGACGCCTGGGCGTCGCTGATCTCGATCCGGTAGGTGTCGCTTATCGCTGTCACCAGCTCTGCTCGGGCCAGCGAGTCCACTTGCAGGTCATCGAACGTGCGGTCCTGAGCGTCCCCCGACAAGATGATGCGCTTGTCGGGGGACGCGTCGTCGCCGTGCACGATCGTCGTCAACATCACTTCCAGCTCAGTGCGAGTCATGACTTCCCTTCGGTGCGGCTACGGAGAGATCACGCCGGCCGGACTGCCACTGCCACTGCCACCGTCCCTACGGGTGGTGGCGGACACGACGTCGCGGTCTGCGAGAGCGGGCAATGCTTCATTGCTCGGTTCCGTGCGGAAGGCGGATGTGTCCAGGAGGTGACGGGTGTGTCTGTGAGGTGAAGGGATTTTTCTCTCCTCGGAGCCCCGATAACCCCGCACGGGAGCAACTGCCGGAGCATTGGAGCGCAAAACGACAAGCGCTGTGCACCATCTGCCTCCGGCGCACGCCCCTTCGCCGTGACCCGCCGACCCCCGTCAGGAGCACCGGCCCCTTACTTGTCCCCAGCAACGACCAGCAACGACCAAGGGCCGGTTTCGGGTGTCCCCGAAACCGGCCCTGATCTGCGACTGTCTCCAGTCGGGACGACAGGATTTGAACCTGCGACCCCTTGACCCCCAGTCAAGTGCGCTACCAAGCTGCGCCACGTCCCGTTGCCCGTATGACCTGGGGTTTCCCCTGGCCGAACGCGCACCGAAACAATACCGCACTCGGAGCGGTGATCGCTCACGCCTTCCTCGCGCTTGACCTCAAGTCCGGTTGAAGTTGCACGCTCCTCGCCATGACGACGACAACGGAGCGCACGTACGCCTACGCCGACCTGCCCCATCTGATGAGCCGCATGTCGGGTGACGAGAAGCACGGCCCCGCGGCGACGTCCACACTCGACGCGCTGTGGGTGCTCTACGACCGGGTACTGAGGGTCACGCCGGAGCGGGTGGACGATCCGGCACGCGACCGGTTCCTGCTGTCCAAGGGGCACGGGCCGATGGCCTACTACGCGGTACTCGCCGCCAAGGGCTTCCTGCCGGTGGACTGGCTCGACGGCTTCGGCTCGTACGACTCGCCGCTCGGCCACCACCCGGACCGGGTGCTCGTACCGGGCGCCGAGATCGGCAGCGGGTCGCTCGGCCACGGCCTTCCGCTGGCGGTGGGCACGGCCCACGGCCTGCGGGCCCAGGGCCTCACGGACCCCAGGGTGTGGGTGCTCGTCGGGGACGCCGAGATGGACGAGGGCAGCAACCACGAGGCCGTCGCCTACGCCGGGCCCGCCGGTCTCGAGCAGCTGCACACCCTGGTGATCGACAACGCCTCGGCGAGCTACTCCCGGCCCGGCGGCATCGCCGCCCGCTTCGAGGCGGCCGGCTGGTCGGCCCGCACCGTCGACGGCCGCGATCACGCCGCGCTGTACGAGGCCTTCACGGCACCGCACCCCGGGCGTCCGCATGTGGTCGTGGCCCGGGTCGAGCCCAAGGAGCACCCGGGCGAGCCCGCCTGATCCCGCCCCCTCCCTCCCACCTCCCTCTGCTGTCACTTGCTTTCGGAAGGAAACCCTCATGGAGACCATGCGCGACCGTTTCGCCCCCGTCATGGAACGACTTCTCGACGAGGACCCCCGGGTGGCCGTGGTGCTCGCCGAGATCGGCAAGGACGCCTTCGAGAAGTCGGCGCGCACCCGTCCCGACCGGGTGATCAACGTCGGCATCAGGGAGCAGCTGCTGGTCGGCGCGGGCGCCGGTCTCGCGCTCACGGGGCTGCGGCCCGTCGTCCACACCTTCGCGAGCTTCCTCGTGGAGCGGCCCTTCGAGCAGATCAAGCTGGACTTCGGGCACCAGGACCTGGGCGGTGTCCTGGTCAGCGCGGCGGCGTCCTTCGACTGGCCGGAGGGCGGCTTCACCCACATGTCGCCGGGCGACGTCGCGCTCCTCGACACCCTCGACGACTGGGCGGTGCACGTCCCCGGCCACCCGGACGAGGCCGAGACGCTGCTGCGGCACGCGGTCGCCCCGAACACCGGCACCGACAGCAAGGCGTACGTGCGCCTGTCGACGCAGGCCAACGCCGAGCCGATGCCGGTGGACGGGGAGCACTTCCTCACCGTGCGGGAGGGCGCTCGCGGAGTCGTGGTCGCCGTCGGACCGCTCCTCGACCAGGTGCTGGCCGCGACGGAGGGCCTGGACGTGACGGTCCTGTACGCGACGACGGTGCGCCCCTTCGACGGGGCGGCCCTGCGGCGGGCGGCGGAGGTCGCCGCGGCGGACGTCGTGCTCGTCGAGCCGTACCTGGCAGGTACGTCGGCGGCCGCCGCCAACGACGCCCTCGTCGATGTCCCGCACCGGGTCCTCGGCCTCGGCGTCGGCCGCCGTGAGCTGCGCCGGTACGGCCGCGTCGACGAGCACGTACGGGCGCACGGCCTCGACGCCGCGTCCCTCCGCGAGCGGATCGGCCGCTTCCTGGGGTGACCGCCCCGGCGGGGAGCGCGGAGCCGCCGGTCAGGAGGAGGGGCAGAAGATGCTCTCCACGGCGTCGTCCACGTCGAGCCGCACGTCGTTGGGCTTGACGCTCAAGGTGAACGACAACGCGAGCTGGCGGCGTCCGTCCGCCGAGTAGAAGGTCAGGGCCACGGAGCCGGGGGCCAGCCCGCCGGTGATGTACAGGTCGTCCCCGCAACCGCTGCTGTCGCCGCTGACGCCGCTGTCGCTTGCGCTGCCGCTGTTGTCGCCGTCGCCCCGCGGGTGTGTGGCGGTGGGCAGGCGGTCGGTCAGGACGCGCTGGAGTTCCGGCGGCAGCAGCTCGCCCCGGGTGAACGCCCGGTTGAAGGCGCTCACGTCGTGGGCGGTGGAGACCACCCCTCCTGCGCCCCCGGTGAGGCCGGCGTTGAACCGGTCCACGTCGCGCGGCCTGCCCTCGGTGTCGGGGTAGTAGCCGTGGCCGTGCGGCCCCTTGACGCCGTCCGGCGGCCTGACCATCAGGTAGGTCCTGGTCATCCCGAGCGGTGCGAAGAGGCGTGTGCGCAGCTCGGTGGCCAGGTCACGCCCGGTCACCTTCTCGACGACCATGCCGAGGAGGGTGTAGTTGGTGTTGGAGTAGGTCCACTTCTCGCCCGGCTCCCCGGTCCGGGGCCGACCGCGGCTCCACCGCACCAGGTCCAGCGGCCGGTAGGGGGTCGTGAAGTCGAACACGTCGAACGAGGGCTCTCCCTCGCTCCCGTCCGGGTTCGGCTTCCCGGCGTACCAGTCGGGGATGCCGGAGGTGTGCCGGAGCATCTGCCGCACCGTGATCTCGTCGGCCCGCGTCACCAGGTCCTGCTCCACCACCTCCGGCAGCAGGTCGCCGAGTGTGTCGTCCACTCCCAACGCGCCCTTCTCGACGAGTTTCAGCACCACGGTGGCCACCATCTGCTTGGTCTGCGACCAGATCCGGAAGCGGGCGTTCGGCGGTATCCTGCCGCCCTCGCCGTCCAGCAGCCGGGAGCCGGCGCTGCCGAGACCGAGGGACTTCCCGTCGACGTAGGCCCCGCCCACGACCCCCACGACCCCGGGAATCCTGGCCAGCTCCTCCACCGCCTCCTGCACGTTCCCGCCACTGCGCGCCGGGGCGGCGGTGGCGGGCTCGGTGGGGGCCACCATCAGCATGGCGACACCGGCGGCCAGCAAGGCCTTCCTCAGCCCCGGACGAACGTTCCCCTGCGACTTCCCGTACGACACGGCACATGCCCTCTCGTGAGCACCTTCCAAAGCCTGGGCAGCACGCCCTCGGCGGGGACCTCTGCGGTCCGTGCCGTCAGGGAAACAGGGGGAGGGTTTCGCCGGCGTATGCGTTTGTCGGTACGCGGGTGCCGAGGGACGTGTCGGGGGTGGCGTCCCGTGCTGGGCGCGGCTCAGTCCGCGGCGGGCAGGCCCAACTCCGGGTGCGAGTCGAGGAGTCGGGTGGGCGCGGCCTGCCGCCAGGAGTCGGCGAGGATGTCCTCCAGCTCCTCCTGGTCCAGGCATCTGAGGCGCACCCGCACCCAGGCGAAGTTCGCCTCGTGCTCCGCGATCCAGAACTTGTCCGGCTCGGCGAGCGCGAGCTCGTCGCGCTCCAGCTTCGGGCAGCGCACCGCGATGGACGTCTCGTCCTCCGGGAGCGTGGCGAACATCTTGCCCGCGACCCTGAAGGTCGGCATGGACCACGCGACCTTCTCCGTGGTGTCCGGAAGGGCGAGCGCGGTGCGGCGTACGTCGTCGGCGTTGACCATGGCCAGAACCGTAGCCAACCCGACTGACAATCGCCCGCGGGGCCGGGTCCCGCCGAGGAGCGGGGTCACGGAATCCGCGCGTCCAGCCAGTCCGTCAGGTCCTGCTGCACCTCGTCCCTGTTCGTCTCGTTGAGGATCTCGTGCCGCGCGCCCTCGTAGCCCTTCCAGGTCAGGTCCCTTACGCCCGCGTACCGGAAGTCCTCGAGGAGTTCGTACACGAGCGTCATCCGCTGGTTGCAGGGGTCCTCGGTGCCGACGGCGATGTGCACGGGCAGGTCGGAGGGGATCCTGGCCAGGTTCCGCGGGTCGTTGACCTTGCGGACGGCGCGCGTCCAGTCCAGCGAGAGGCCCGCGGAGAACGCGAACCCGCACCGCTCGTCGGCCACGTAGGCGTCGACCTCGGCCGCGTCGCGGGAGAGCCACTCGAATCCTGTGCGGTGTTCGAAGGGATCGTTGAAGGAGGCGAACAGTTCCCCCGTGAACGACGAGCGCGCCGCCCTGCCGCCTTTGGCGACCTCCTCGCCGAGCCGTGCCAGCGCCTCGTCGATCTCGGCGCCCGGCAGCGAGCGGAACGTACCGGAGAGGATCAGTCCGGTGAGGGTGTCCGGGTACTCCTGGGCGTAGTCGCGGGCCAGCATCGAGCCCAGGCTGTGGCCGAGCAGGACGACGGGGACGTCCGGGTGCAGGGCGCGGACCTGGTCGCCGATGGCCTTGAGGTCGTCGACGACCGCCCGCCAGCCGTCGGCCCCGGACTCCGGCTCCGCGTCGTCCGTGACCCCGTGGCCGCCCGTGGACCGGGCGGTGGCGCCGTGGCCGCGGTGGTCCGACGCGACCACCCCGTAGCCGTGCCCGACGAGGTGGCGCGCGAACCTGTCGTAGCGCAGACCGTGTTCGGCGGCGCCGTGCGCGATCTGCACGACGGCCCGTGGCCTGGCGTCGGCGGGCAGCCAGGTGTAGGTGGCGACGGGCACGCCGTCCGGCGCGTTCAGCAGGCCCGCGGTGTGGGTGACCCGCGCCCCGGCGGCGTGGTCGTGGTCCGGCATCGGTGTACTCCTCATCCTCGGCCTTCCCGGCACACCCTCCCCCGCACACGTGCGGTCAATCCCCTGGCGGCTGCTCGATGGTTCGGCGGGACCGTGGGCAGTGCTACCCGGCCGCTTCTCCCAGCGCCCCGAGGACGGGGGCGATGAGCGGATGGGCCTCGGCTCCGGTCCGTACGGCCGCGAAGACGCGCCGGGTGGGCGCGCTGCCGTCCACGGGCCGCACCACGGCGCCGGTGACCTCCATGCCCCGCAGCGCCGACCTCGGTACGAGGGCGACGCCCGCGCCCGCGGCGGCCAGCGCGACGACCGCCCGGAAGTCGTCCGAGGTGTGCTCCAGGACCGGCTGGAACCCGGCCTGTTCGCAGGCCAGCACGACCACGTCGTGGCAGGGGTTGCCGGGGAAGGGGCCGATCCACGGGTCCTTGGCCAGCTCGGCGAGGGGCACCCGCTCGCTGCCTGCCGCGCGGTGTCCCCCGGGCAGCACCGCGTCGAACGGCTCCGCGTACAGGGCGACCCGCGTGAGCCGGGAGTCGTCCGCCCCCGGCGCGCCCCGGTACTCCACGGCCACCGCGACGTCCACCTGCCGGTCGAGGACCATCGGCAGGCTGGCGTCGCCCTCGGCGTCCTGGACGCGGACCCGGATGCCGGGCGCGGTCTCGGCGAGCCGGGCGAGGGCGGGCGCGACGACGAGTCCGATGCCGGTGGCGAAGGACGCGAGCGTCACCGTGCCGGCCTCGCCGGAGCTGTACGCGGCCAGCTCGGCCTCCGCACGCTCCAGCTGGGCGAGGACGGCGTTGGTGTGCGCGAGCAGGATCTCGCCGGCGGGGGTGAGGCGCACTCCCCTCGCGGAGCGCTCCACCAGGCGGTGGCCCGTCTCCTGTTCCAGGGCGGTGAGCTGCTGGGAGACCGCGGAGGGGGTGAGGTACAGGGCGGCTGCGGCGGCTGTGACGGTGCGGTGGTCTGCGACCGCGCGCAGGATGTGCAGCCGCCGGGCTTCGATCATGCCGCCTATTCTCCCACCCGACCGCCCTCTCCTGGGGCTTCGCCCCTTGCCCCGCCATCGGCGCTTCACGCCTCGTCCTCAAACGCCGGACGGGCCGGAATTACCTCGGCGAGGATCTCGCGGCTACGCGCCCGCGGACTCCAGCTCGGTCCGCGCCGCCACGAAGGCGTCGACCGCGCGGTCTACGTCCGCCGTGGAGTGCGCGGCGGAGAGCTGGACCCGGATGCGGGCCTGGCCCTGCGGCACCACGGGGTAGGAGAAGCCGATCACGTACACGCCCCGGTCGAGGAGCAGCTCGGCCATGCGGCCTGCCACCGCGGCGTCCCCGATCATGACGGGCGCGATCGCGTGGTCGCCGGGCAGCACGTCGAAGCCCTCGTCGGTCATCCGGGAGCGGAAGAGTGCAGTGTTGGCGGCGAGGCGTTCGCGCAGGTCACCGGCCGACTCAAGGAGGTCGATGACCTTGAGGGAGGCCGCCGCGATCACCGGGGCGAGGGTGTTGGAGAACAGGTAGGGGCGCGAGCGCTGGCGCAGCAGGGCGACGATCTCGGCGCGCGCGGCGACGTACCCGCCGGAGGCACCGCCGAGGGCCTTGCCGAGCGTGCCGGTGATGATGTCGACGCGGTCCATGACGCCGTGCAGCTCGGGCGTGCCGCGGCCGCCGGGGCCGACGAAGCCGACGGCGTGCGAGTCGTCGACCATGACCATGGCGTCGTACCGCTCGGCGAGGTCGCAGATGTCGGCGAGCGGGGCGACGTAGCCGTCCATGGAGAACACGCCGTCGGTGACGATCAGCTTGCGCCGGGCGCCGCCCTCGGTGGCCTCCTTGAGCTGCTTCTCCAGGTCGGCCATGTCGCGGTTGGCGTAGCGGAAGCGGCGGGCCTTGGACAGGCGGATGCCGTCGATGATGGAGGCGTGGTTGAGGGCGTCGGAGACGACCGCGTCCTCGGCGCCGAGGAGGGTCTCGAAGACGCCGCCGTTGGCGTCGAAGCAGGAGGAGTAGAGGATCGTGTCCTCCTGCCCGAGGAACGCCGAGAGCCGCGCCTCCAGTTCCTTGTGCACCTCCTGGGTGCCGCAGATGAAGCGTACGGACGCCATGCCGTAGCCCCAGCGGTCGAGCGCCTCGTGGGCGGCGGCGATCACCTCGGGGTGGTCGGCGAGGCCGAGGTAGTTGTTCGCGCAGAAGTTCAGCACCTCGCCGGGGCGGCCACCCGCGGTGACGGCGACCTTCGCGGACTGCGGGGTGCCGATGACGCGCTCGGGCTTGTGCAGACCGGCGGCGCGGATCTCGTCGAGGGTGGCGGCGAGGTCGTCGCGTACGGAGTCGAACATCGAGGAGTCCTTCGGGAGTTCGGGAGTTCGGGAAGCGGGCGGGAACGGCAGCAGTCACGGGAGCCGCGGGCCGGGGCTGCGGGAGCCCCGAGCTGGGCTGCGGGAGCCGCGGGCCGGGATGCGGGAGCCGCGGGGGGCTCAGGCGGTCCAGTCGAGGATGACCTTGCCGCCGCGGCCGCTCGCCGCGTCGTCGAAGGCCTCCTGGAAGTCGCGGTACCCGTACCGCCCCGTGATCACGGGTGCGAGGTCGAGGCCGCCTTCGAGCAGCACCGACATGGCGTACCAGGTCTCGAACATCTCACGGCCGTAGATGCCCTTGATGGTGATCATCGAGGTGACGATCCGCGCCCAGTCGACGGCGAACTCCTCGGCGGGCAGGCCGAGCATGGCGATCTTGCCGCCGTGGGTCATGTTGGCGACCATGTCGCGCATCGCGCGCGGGTTGCCGGACATCTCCAGGCCGACGTCGAAGCCCTCGCGCAGGCCGAGGGCGCGCTGGCCGTCGGCGATGGTCGCATCGGCGACGTTGAGGGCGAGGCTGACACCGGTCTTGCGGGCGAGTTGCAGGCGCTCCTCGCTGACGTCGGTGACGACGACGTTGCGGGCGCCCGCGTGCTTGGCGACGGCGGCGGCCATCAGACCGATGGGTCCTGCGCCGGTGATCAGTACGTCCTCGCCGACCAGCGGGAAGGACAGCGCGGTGTGCACGGCGTTGCCGAACGGATCGAAGATCGCGGCGACGTCCAGGTCCACCGGCACCCGGTGCACCCACACGTTGGAGGCGGGCAGGGCGACGTACTCGGCGAAGGCTCCGTCGCGGCCGACGCCCAGGCCGACGGTGGCGCGGCACAGATGGCGCCGTCCTGCGAGGCAGTTGCGGCACTTGCCGCAGACCAGGTGGCCCTCGCCGCTGACCAGGTCGCCCGCCGTGACGTCGGCGACGTCACGGCCGGTCTCGACGACTTCGCCGACGAACTCGTGCCCGACCACGAGCGGCGCCGCGATGGTCTGCTGGGCCCAGCCGTCCCAGGCCCTGATGTGCAGGTCGGTGCCGCAGATCCCGGCGCGGAGCACCTTGATCAGCACGTCCCCGTGGCCGATCTGCGGCTCCGGTACCTCCATCAGTCGGAGACCCGGCTCCGCTTTCTCCTTGACCAGCGCTTTCACGCGACGGCTCCTGTCGTGCCTCAGGGGGTCGCCGGCGCTCGTACGACTCGCGTACGTCCCGTACCGGTGGCCCACACCGGTCGCACACCGACGCACAGCAATCTTCCGTACCTCGCGCCCCTGGTCCATCGAGGATTTCTTAAGCGCCGTCGCAGCTTTCCTTCAGACTCACCCTCGCCGCTCTCTTCGCCCTCTTCACTGTCTCCGTCCTCTCCGTCCTCTCCGTCCTCGCCGCTCTCTTCACTGTCTCCGGAACCCGGCGGCCCGCCCGCACGCGGGCCCGCCGGTGGAGCGGGGCGGTCCTAGCGGACCTGGCCGCGGGCGAAGTAGGCGACGAGCTCCGGGGCGAGTTCCGGCACCTCGCGGGGCGTGCCGCCGTCGCGCAGCGACTGCGTGGCCCGTACGCCGGCCGCGACGGCCATGCGCGCGGCCACCGGTGAGGTGTCGGTGGCTCCGCCGTCCCGCGCGAAGCGCACGAACTCCGTGATGAGCAGCGGATCCGCGCCGCCGTGCTCGTCGTCGTCCGGCACGTCCGGCACCGCGTACTCGGCGTCGCCGGTGGCGCGGTGCAGCGAGCGCCGGGTGTTCCAGACCCGCACCACGCCGCCGGGGCCGTCGCCGAAGTTCTCCAGGCGGCCCGCGTCACCGATGACGGTGTAGTTGCGCCAGTAGTCGGGCGTGAAGTGGCACTGCTGGTAGGCCGCGAGGACCCCGTTGTCCAGACGCATGTTGACCAGGGACACGTCCTCGATGTCGATGACGGGGTTGAGGGCGCGCTGGGTGTCGGGCGGCCAGTGCCCGTCCACGGTGTACCAGTCGTCGGCCTTGGGCTCGCCGGGCGCGCGGCGGTGCGGGTTGTCCCCGTAGACCATGAGGTCGCCGAGCGCCTGCACCTGACGGGTGCAGCCGCCCGCGAGCCAGTGCAGCACATCGATGTCGTGCGCGGCCTTCTGCACCAACAGGCCGGTGGTGTACCGCCGTTCGGCGTGCCAGTCCTTGAAGTACCAGTCGCCGCCGTAGCCGACGAAGTGGCGCACCCAGACCGTCTTGACGGCCCCGATCTCGCCGCGCGCGACGATGTCCCGCAGCAGGCGGACGACCGGCATGTGGCGCATGTTGTGCCCGACGTAGAGGCGGGTGCCGCTCTCGTACGCGGCGCGCAGGATCGCGTCGCAGGACTCGATGTCGATGGCGAGCGGCTTCTCCACGAACACGGGCTTGCCCCCGTGCAGCGCCTCGCAGGCGAGTTCGGCGTGGGTGTGGTCGGGTGTGAGGAGGACGAGGGCGTCGACGTCGGGGTCCTCGGACACCTCGCGGTGGTCGGCGGATATCCGGGCTTCGGGGAAGTCCCCGGCGGCCGCGGTGCGGGCCGCGGGGTCGGGGTCGGCGAGGGCGGTGACGCGGGAGCCCGCGCCGGGCCGGTGCGCGGTGCGGGCCAGCGAGCCACGCAGGCCGTAGCCGAGTACGCCGAGACGGAGGTCGGTCATGGGTGCCTTCCCTGTGCGGAGGACGGCTGCACAGCCTCGCCGCAGGACACGCTCGCTGTCCACGGCGCACCGCGTCACAGCGGGGCGCCGGCGTTCCCCTCGTCCTCGCGCCGCTGGATCCGTCCGGTGAGTTCGGCCGCCATCGCCTTGATGGTGTCGAGCCCTTCGCACCCCCAGGGCCGCGGCCGCACGTCGGCGACGCACACCGTGCCGAGCACGAGGCCGGACCGGTCGACGAGCGGCGCGCCCAGGTAGGAGCGGATCCCGAGCTCGTCGACGACCGGGTTGCCCGCGAACCTCGGGAAGTCGCCCACGTCCTCGAGGGCCAGCGCCCTGCCCCGCACCACCACGTGCGGGCAGTAGCCGCGCTCGCGCGCCATGTGCCGTCCCACGACCGCGGTGCCCCGCTCCGCCGCGTCGTCCCGGGGCGCCGCGGGCTCGGGCGTGTGCAGCCCGGCGAAGAACTGCTGTTCCTCACCGATGAAGTTGACCATGGCGTAGGGCGTGTCGAGGACGAGCGCGAGCCGGTCGGCGAACGCGTCGAGCGCGGGTTCGGGCAGCTGCCCGAGGCCAAGCTGCCGCAGCCGCCGCACCCGTGTGGACGCCTGCTTGTCGACCGGGGTGAGCAGCAGCCGTCCGGTCGCTTCGTACGTCATCGGCGTGCTCCCGGGCGTGGGCGTGGTCCCGTCATGGGCGTGCTCCTGGGGTCATGGGGTGCGGGCTCCGTACGTGGGGGTGGCGGGCGCGTGGGCGAGCAGGTGGCGTACGAGGGTGAGGAGCGTCTGCACGCCGGAGCTGGAGATGCGGGCGTCGCACCGCACCACGGGCACCTCCGGGTCGAGGTCGATGGCCGCGCGCACCTCCTCGGGTTCGTAGCGGTAGGCGCCGTCGAACTCGTTGACGGCGATGACGAATCCCATGCCGCGCTGCTCGAAGAAGTCGACGGCGGCGAAGCAGTCCTCCAGGCGGCGGGTGTCCGCGAGGACCACCGCGCCGAGCGCGCCCTCGGACAGCTCGTCCCACATGAACCAGAAGCGTTCCTGCCCTGGTGTCCCGAAGAGGTAGAGCACGTGTTCCGGGTCGAGGGTGATCCGGCCGAAGTCCATGGCGACGGTCGTCGTGGTCTTGTTCTCCACGCCCGACAGGTCGTCGGTGCCCTCGCTGACCGTCGTGAGCAACTCCTCCGTGCTCAGCGGCGCGATCTCGCTCACCGCGCCGACGAAGGTCGTCTTGCCGACCCCGAACCCGCCCGCTACGAGGATCTTCAGCGCGGTGGGGAAGGGGTCAGAGCTGTCGTCGTAATCCATCGAGCACTGCCTCCAACAGGGACCGGTCAGTGGGGTTGTGGTAGTAGTCCGGGGCTCTGGTCGTGATGGCCCCGCAGTCGACGAGGTCGGAGAGGATCACCTTGGTGACCACCGCGGGCAGCTTCAGCTGGGCGGCGATCTCGGCGACGGACGTGGGGGCCTCGCACATGCCGAGCGCCAGCGAGTGCTCGGGCCCCAGATAGCCGACCGGGACGGTGCCTGTCACCCGCACCTGCGACAGCAGATCGAGGTCCGCGGTGGGTCTGGTGCGTCCGTCGCTGACCGTGTAGGGGCGGATGAGCCGTCCCGCCGCGTCGTCGAGCCACGGCCCGTCGTGCGGGGCCCCCACGCTCAGGTCCTCATCGAGGCGGGTGCGGCGGCGCTCTGCCGCGGCGCCGTGACCAGGTAGGGCCTGACGCTCTTCACGAGCATCGCCATCTCGTACCCGAGCACGGCGGCGTCCGCGTCGCGTCCCGCGAGCACGGCGAGACAGGTGCCGGACCCCGCGGTGGACACGAACAGGAGCGTCGAGTCCAGTTCCACGACCACTTGGCGCACGTCCCCGCCGTCCCCGAAGCGCAGGCCCGCGCTGCGCCCCAGCGAATAGAGCCCCGACGCGAGGGCCGCCATGTGGTCGGCGCTGTCCGGGTCGAGGCCGTGGACCGACTTCACCAGTCCGTCGCAGGAGAGCAGGACGGCGCTCCGGGTGTGCGGCACGCGCTGCACGAGTCCGCTCATCAGCCAGTCGAGATCGGATACCTGGCCGGTCGGCGCATCGCTCGCCATGGTGGATCGACTCCTTGAAGTACGGGGGGTTCTCGATATCTCGGCGTTGTCGGGCCTCGTCGGCGTGCACGGGGGTGCGGGGCGGCGTCGAGGTCAGCCGCCCCGGTCGCTGCGGGCGGCCGGGGCGGCGCGCGGCACGGCCGCCTGGGCGAGGCCGATACCGCGCTGGAAGGCGGCCATCAGGCCCGGGTCGTGGCCCACGTGGTCGTCCTGGGGGCGGGGGGCGCGCAGGTCGCGCAACTGGGGCGCGAGGTGTTCCTGGGCGCGCCGCCGGGGAAGCTGCGGCCTGCCGACCCGCCCGCGCACGGGCCCGCTGAGGGGCACCGGCAGGGCTTCGGTGTGCTCGATGGCGCTCTGCCGGTCCTCGGCACGGATGCCCGGCACCGCTTCGGCGGGAGTGGGCCGGTCGTCCCGGGGCTCCCTGACGGGCAGGGGGGCGGGCGGGGCGCCGCCACCCGCCGGGGCCGGGGTGCCGTTCACGGCTGCGGAGTACGGGTACGGGGGGTGGGGTCCGGGCGGGACGGGCGCCGGGTCGGTGACGTACGGGGAGGGCGGCGGGGCGGTGCCCGGGGCGCCGTACGGGGAAGGCGGCGAGGCCGCATCGGGGACCCCGTACGAGGTCGGCCGCGAGGCCGTATCCGAGACCGCGTACGAGGACGGCGGCAAGGCGGGATCCGCGGTCCCGTACGGGGAAGGCGGCGAGGCCGCGTCCGGGACCCCGTACGAGGACGGCCCCGAGGCCGCGTCCGGGCCCCCGTACGGCGAGGGGGTCGCGGTGGCGGGGAGTGCGGGTTCCTGGCGCGGGCCCGGTACGAGGCCGTTCGCGGCGCTCGGCCCCGCCGCGGCGCCGGCTCGGGCCGTGGCCGGGGCGTCGTCCGGTGCGGCGCCGAGGAGGTCCTGGGGCACGATCAGGACGGCCTGCACCCCGCCGTAGATGTTGGTCTGAAGGCGCACCGCGATGCCGTGCCTGCGGGCGAGCGCGGAGACGACGAAGAGGCCGATGCGCCCGTCCTGGAGCAGGCTCGCGACGTTGACCTGGTCGGGGTCGGCGAGCAGGCGGTTCATCCGGCTCTGCTCGGTGAGGGGCATGCCGAGTCCGCGGTCCTCGACCTCGACGGCGAGCCCGGCGGTCACGAGGTTGGCGCGCAGCAGGACCTGGGTGTGCGGGGCGGAGAACACGGTGGCGTTCTCGACGAGTTCGGCGAGCAGGTGGATGACGTCGGCGACGGCGTGCCCGCGCAGGGTGCCCTCGATCGGCGGCACCAGCTTGACCCGGGAGTACTGCTCCACCTCCGCGATCGAGGACCGCAGGACCTCCGTCATGGTCACCGGCCTGCTCCACTGGCGCCGGGACATGGCACCGCCGAGCACGGCGAGGTTCTCCGCGTGCCGCCGGATGCGGGTGGCGAGGTGGTCGATGTGGAAGAGGCCCTTGAGCAGTTCGGGGTCCTCGACGGTGTTCTCCAGGTCGTCGAGGAGCGAGATCTCGCGGTGCACGAGGGACTGCAACCTCCGGGCGAGGTTGACGAAGACCTCCACCTTCTGCTCGCTGCCCGTCCGGCTGGAGAGCTGCGCGGCCTGCACGACGGCGGTGACGGCGCCGTCGTGGGCCAGGGACATCTCCTCGGCGAGCAGCCCGAGCCCGTCCCCGGCGCCCCCGCCCGGGACGGCGTGCCGGGCGGGCTCCTGGCCGCGCGCGGACGGTGTGTCGCCGCGGCGCAGCTGTTCGACGAGTTCGCACAGGTCCGCCTGGCCGCGCGCGGTGGCGCGGCGCAGCGCGAGGACGCGGTCGCGCAGCGACCTGGCGGCCCGCTCCGCGGCGACGGCGGCGATCGCGACGCAGCCGAGCCCGAGGACCGCGGCGGCGGCGAGCGCCCCCAGCAGCGGCGGCGCCGGGCGGGTTCCGTCGGCGCGGAGCAGCGCGAGCACGGCGGCCGTGCCGCACAGCCCCACCGCGACGGCGGGCAGCACGGCGAGGCGCAGGAGCTGGGGCCGTATGCGGGTCTCGGGCAGCGGCGGCGCGGCGCGGCTCCCGGATCTGCCGTGCCGGCCGCCCTCACGGCGGTCTGCGCGTGCTGCCGGTGCGCGAAGGTGAGACATCAGCGTCCTCGGTACGTTGCGACGGACGCCGCGGCGGTCCGCTGCGGCGCGTCGTCGATGGCATCGCGATGCCGGCCGGCAGGCCCCGATGTGATCCCTGCGTCGTCCGACGACCACTCACGGTAGTCGTCGACGCGGGAGGTGCGGTGGGCAGTTGACCAACTCCGGCGGGCAGCGTCCCGCTCTGGTATGACGCCTCGCACGGTTGCCCGAAAGTAATCAAACGGCCGAGCGACGTGGGGGGCGTACGTCCGTTCCCCACATCGCTCGGCCGGTGCCGTACCGCGCTTCGTACCCGCGGTCGGGCCGCGGGTCAGCCCACTCCGGCGACCTCGGGCCCGGGAGTGTTGGGCCTGGGCTTGCGCCGGTCCGCGCCCGGTTCGCCGTCGGTGGCGTCCTGCGCGATGCTCTGCCGGGCGCTCGCGGCCTCCGTTGCGGCCGGGGGCTCGGGGGCGGCCGGGGCCTCGGGGGCGGCTTCGTGGGCCGTCGCCGCGTCCCCCGCGAAGGCCCGCCACCACGGCAGGTCGGGCACCGAGCCGGACCCCGGTTCGAAGGGCTCGCCGGGGATCGGCAGGGCGACCGGGGCGCCCTCGGCGCGGGCCGCGGCGAGCGTGCTCTCGGCCGGCTCGGCCCAGGGGTGCGGGGCGAGGTTGAACGTGCCCCAGTGGATGGGCAGGAGCACGCCCCGCGCCCGGCCGCCCTGGAGGTCGAGGTGGGCGCGCATGCCCTCGTCGGGACGCATGTGGATGTCGGGCCAGAACTCCGAGTAGGCGCCGATCTGGATCATCGTGGCGTCGAACGGGCCGTACGCGGCACCGATGTCCGCGAAGCCGGGGAAGTAGCCGGTGTCACCGCTGTGGAAGACGCGGTGCTCGGGGCCGCGCACGCACCAGGACGCCCATAGCGTGTGCTGCTGGTTGCGCAGGCCGCGGCCGCAGAAGTGCCGCGCGGGCGTCGCCGTGAGGGTCAGACCGCCGACCTCGGTGGACTCGTGCCAGTCCAGCTCGCGCAGCCGGCCGGCGGGCACGCCCCAGTGCTCCAGGTGCGCGCCGACGCCGAGCGGCACCGCGAAGACCGTGTCCGTGCCGGCCAGGGCCTTGATGGTCGGCATGTCCAGGTGGTCGTAGTGGTCGTGCGAGATGACGACCGCGTCGACGGGGCCGAGCGCCGCCAGCGGCACCGGCACCGGATGCAGCCGCTTCGGCCCGGCGAAGGGGAACGGCGAGCAGCGCTCGCCCCACACGGGGTCGAAGAGCACCCGGTGCCCGTCAATCTCCGCGAGGACGGTGGAGTGCCCCATCCAGGTGAGCCGGAGCCCGCCGGCCGGGGGCACGGCGAGGTCGGCGAGGGTCGTCGCGTGCACCGGCACCGGGTGGGCCGGCGCACGGCGGGCCCGCTGCTCCTTGCGGAAGTAGCCCTTCGCGAACTCGAGGGCGGACCCGGACGGCCTGGTCCGGGCCCCCACCGGGTTCTGGAACGAGCCGTCGGCGAAGTTCGGCGAGCGGCGGATGCGCGCGAGGCGCGCGCCCGCGGGATCCGCACCGAACGCGGCGGACCGCAGCGAACGCAGCCGGGAGCTCGAGAACCGGGACACGGCACCTCCAGAAACAGGTTTGCTCGGGCTCCCCCATTATGTGCTCCCCCTCCGCGGACGCTCGTCGGGCCCGTGCCCGGCCCCGGGCAGGGCGGTGGTGGCCCGCGCGGTCACCCGGCACGACGTGCGTCGTCGCTGCGGGACGCGCGTAGCCGCGTAGGTAGGGTGCACGGCGTGACAAGAGTGCGGTTGAGCGTGGCGGAGCGGCGGGCCGAGCTGCTGACCGCCACCGTCGAGCAGATCGAGGTGCGCGGTGTGGCCGCCGTGCGCATCGCGGACGTCGCGGACGTGCTCGGCGTGAGCAACGCCCTGGTCCTCTACCACTTCTCCACCAAGGACGAACTCGTCGCCGCCGCGTTCGCGCACGCCGCCGAGACCGACCTGGCCCAGCTGCACAAGCTCCTCGGGCGGCGCACCTCGGCGGCGCGCCGACTGCGTGCGGCCGTGCGCTGGTACGCGCCGACGGGCCAGGCCAAGGGGTGGCGGCTGTGGATAGAGGGGTGGGCGTCGGCGCTGCGTGAGCCCGCGCTGCGGTCGGTCACCCATGATCTCGACCGCCGGTGGAAGGCGGCGCTCGCCGAGGTCATCGCGGAGGGCGTGGCCGCAGGTGAGTTCCGCTGCCCCGACCCCGCGGGCGCGGCCCTGCGCCTGACCGCCTTCCTCGACGGCCTCGCCGTCCAGATGACGGCCTACCCGGGCGCGGTGTCCCGCGCCCGGACCCGCTCCTGGGCGGACGAGGCACTGGCCCGTGAGCTCGGCCTGACCCCGGCGGACTTCCGGCGCTGAGCCGCCCCGCCGACTGCGACGGCGACTGCGAACCCGCCGGGGCCGAGGTCGCCGCCATCGCCGCCGTCGCCGTCATCGCCACCGCCGCCGTCCCGCCGTCGACGTCGCCGGGCCGCGCTCCCCCGCGCTCACTGCAACTCGTACACCGCCACCACCGACACCGTGTCCTCGATCTCCCCCGGCGCCAGCGGTACCCCGTCCTGCTTGGCGAAGGCCGCCGGGGACACCGCGAGGGGGCGTGGCGCGCTCGTCCCGGCCTCGTTGAGGGAGACCAGGCGGCCGAGGCGGCGGCCGGTCAGCCGCGCGTAGTGCTCGGCCTTGGCGCGGGCGTCCTCGTGCGCGGCCTGGCGGGACCGCGCACGCAGGGGGCGGGCGTCGGCGAGGTCGAAGGACACGCCGGTGATGCGCACGGCGTCCCCCGCGGAGCCCGCCGCCGCCTCGATGACCCGGCCGGTGCGGTGCAGCTCGCGGACCTTGACGCTGAAGCCCTGCGCGGCCCGGTACCCGCTCAGCTTGGACACCCCGCCGCGGTCCTCGTACACGGCCGAGAGCTCCAGGCTGTCGGTGCGGATGTCCCGGTCGGCGACGCGGTGCCCGCGCAGCGCGCCGAGCAGCGCGTCGGCGGCGGCGTGCTGGGCGGCGAGTGCCTTCTCCGCCGTCGGCGCGGTGGCCTCGACGGCCACGCCGACCACGGCCAGATCGGGCGCTGCGCTCGCGGAGCCCGTGCCGGTGACGGTCACCGTGGCCGGGGCGGGCTCGGGGCTGGTGGCCGCGGGTGCCCCGGCCGGGGCGGACACCGCGGGCGCCGCGTCGGCGGCGGCGGGCCCGGCGAGGGCAGCGGGCAGGCCGAGGGCGGCGAGCGCGAGGAGGGCGGCGGTGAGCGCGCGCACGGGCGGGAGCACGCGCACGGGCGGCAGCACGCGTACGGCACGGTGGGCCCGCGGGGCCGGGTGCGGTACGGGGGCGGCGGCAGCGGGCGTACGAGGGGCTCGGGTGGGCGGGCGCGGGGCTGCGGGCATGGGCGGGAGTCCTTCCGCTGTGGCGGTCCTCCGCCCCCACGGGGACGGCTGGCCGACATCCCAGCACCCGGGCGCCCGCGCACGGCTCCGCCACTCCCGCCCTGTCACCTCACCGGTCGCATCAGTGGTCCGCCGAGACTGCGGCGTCCGGTCGGCGGCACCGGGTCGGCGGCACCGGGGCACCCGTACCGAGCCGGCCGTCTCGGGGCAGCCGAGACGAGCGGCCGAGCTGAAGCACCCGTACCGAGCAGCCAAGACGAGCGGCCGAGACGAAGCGGCCGAGACGTGTCAGAGCAGCGGCATCAGATCGGGTCGCTTCGCCGCGACATGGTCCCCGGACGACTGGCCCCGCAGCCTCCGGCCGATCCACGGCACCAGGTGTTCGCGCGCCCACTGGACGTCGTCGCGCCGCCCCTCCAGGGGACCGCGCGGCGGCAGCGGCGGCCAGGGCTGCTCCGGGTCGGCCGGCACCTCGATGCCGAGCACCTGTCCGGCCCGCATGGCCACGCGGGTGTGCCCCTCGGGCGACAGGTGCAGACGGTCGGTGTCCCAGGCGCGCCGGTCCTGTACGGACTTCAGCGACCACAGGTCGAGTACCGGGCAGCCGTAGCGGTCGGCGACCGCGCGGACATGGCCGTTGTACGTGGCTATCTTGCCGCGCAGGTGCTTGAGGAGCGGCACGCGCCGGGTGTCGAAGCCCGTGGTGACGACGACGGTGCCGACGGCGGACGCGAGGTCCGCGACGGCTCTCTCGAAGCGCTCGGCGACCTCGTCCGGGTCGGTGCCCGGACGGATGATGTCGTTGCCGCCCGCGGCGAACGTGACCACGTCGGGGCCGAGTTCCTTGGCCCGCGGGACCTGGTCCGCGACGATCTGGTCGAGGAGCTTGCCGCGCACGGCGAGGTTCGCGTACCGGAAGGAGTGCTCGGGCACGCGGTCGTCGAGCAGGACGGCGAGCCGGTCGGCCCAGCCGACGAAGGTGCCGTCGGGTCCGGGGTCCCCCACCCCTTCGGTGAAGCTGTCGCCGACCGCTGCGTAGGAAGTGAAGGTGTCCGGGATGGCGTACGTGCTGAAGATTGTCGACTCTCCTGTCACGTCGTCACATCTTTCCTTCAGCCAAGTGACCTACGCCACCGTAATAAGGGGTTGACGGGGGGTGAGATAAGCCACCGGTCAAGATTGCACCAACCCGGAATACGTGCGGACCCCTACCCCCGCGTGCGCGGTGCCCGCACGCCCCGCGAGGGCCTCAGGGCACCCCTGCGGCACGACTGATTGCCTCAGGAACCCATGTCGTATCGTCGAAGGCCAACCATCCGCCGCAGACCGCAACCGTCGGCGCGTGCCGCCCCCAGCAGGAGGAGACCCCGTGACGCAGCAGGTCCCGTCGACCGAGCCCGATCTTGCGGGCGTGCGCAACTTCCGTGACGTGGGCGGCCTTCCGACGGTGGACGGTCGCCGGGTGCGGCACGGCGTGCTGTTCCGCAGCGGTCACCTCGCGCACGCCACCGCGGCCGACGCGGCGTTCCTCGCCTCCCTCGGCCTGCACACGGTCTTCGACTTCCGCAACGCCGCCGACCAGCGCCTGGAGGGGCCGGACGTGGAGCTGCCCGGCGTGCGGAACGTGAACCTGCCGCTGTCGGACCCGGCGGACGGCGCCGAGTTCTGGAGGATGGTCCGCGACGGAGACCTCGACCAGCTGCGCGCGGCGCTGTCCGACGGGCGGGCCGCCGGCCGGATGTCCTCCTCGTACCGCATGATCATCAAGGAGCGCACGGCCGAGCACGGCCAGGTGCTGCGCGCGCTCGCCGAGGACAGCGTTCCCGCGCTCATGCACTGCGCGGCGGGCAAGGACCGGGCGGGCCTCTCGATAGCGGTGACGCTCCTCGCGGTCGGTGTGGAGCGCGACGCGATCCTGGCGGACTACCTGAAGTCGAACGCCGCGCACCGCCGCTACAAGGTGCGCCGCGGCAGCTCGTCGGCGGACGCGATGGCCCCCGAGGTCCTGGAGCTCCTGAGCCCGCTGTTCGACGCCCGCGCCGAGTATCTGGCGGCGGCCTTCGAAACCGTCGAGCAGCTGTGGGGCGACACCGAGACCTATCTGGCGCGCGGCCTCGGCCTCACGCCGGAGACCCGGGACCGGCTGCGCGAGCGGCTCCTGGACTGACGGCGGGCGACGGCCGCCGCCGGTTCACTGGTTCTGGCCGCCGAGCACGAAGAGCAGATAGACGAAGAACGCGAACACGTGCCCCACGGCCACGTAGATGATCAGCCGGACCCACAGGGCGCGGGGGAACTTCTCCTCCATCACCATCCGGCGCCGGGGCTCGTGCGGCTCAGATTCCGTCATGTCTGCCTCCCTGGGTGGTGCCGCCGAGACACAGCGCGGTGGCGGGGCTCTGCAACAAGGTGTGGACGAAGAGGAAGTCGGCCCCGCCGGGGTCCGCTGCGGCGATCCGGTGCGGGGTCAGCGAGTCGAAGTGCGCGCTGTCCCCGGGCGCGAGTGTGTACGCGGTGTCGCCGAGCCTGAGCCGCAGCCGCCCCTCGATGACGTACAGCCACTCCTCGCCCGCGTGCACCCGCACGATGTCGCCCTGCGCGCCGTGCGGGACGTGCACGCGCAGCGCCTGCATGCCCCGTCCCGGTGCGCCCGCCTGCCAGTACGTCCAGCCGCCTGCCGCGGTGGGTTCCATGTCCGGTGCGCGGACGACGGCGTCCCGGTCGGCGGGCGTCTCGCCGAGCAGCTCGGAGACCGTCGTACCGTAGGTACGGGCCAGCGCGAGGAGCATGGGCAGCGACGGCTGGCGCTGTCCGGTCTCCAGGCGGGAGAGGTGCGCCGGTGAGAGACCGGCCGCGCGGGCCGCCGCCTCCAGGGTGAGGGCGGCGCGGCGGCGCAGCTCCCTGAGCTGGGGGGCGACGGCGGGCAGGGCGTCCACCGCCGGTGCCGCCTCGACGGCGTCGGGGGCGGTGTCGGCCTCGGCGGGGTTCATGCTTCGATTCAGCCAGAACATTGCCTCTGGGGCAACTTTATTGCCCCGGAGGCAAAACCCCAGGGCGGCCTGGCTGACGGCGACCGTCCGCTCGGCGGTGACCGCCTACTCGTAGGGGACCGCCCATTCGCAGAAGACCGCCTACTTGTTGGCGACCGCCTGCTTCACCAGTGTCTTGCCGAAGTCCCACATCAGTCCGCCGCCGCCGTGCGCGTCGTCCATCACGGCGGTGAAGGCCTCGACGAACCGGTCGACCTCCCGCTCCCCCACCGTGAGCGGCGGGATCAGCTTGATGACCTCAAGGTGGTCGCCGGAGACCTGGGTGAGGATCCGGTGCTTCTGCAACAGCGGCACGACCACCATCTGAGCGAACAGGCCCTTGCGCGCCGCCTGGAGCATCGTCCAGCGGCTGCGCAGCTTCAGCGACCGCGGTCTGCCGAACTCGATGCCGACCATGAGGCCACGGCCACGCACCTCGCTCAGCAGCTCGTAGCGGTCGACGAGGGCGGCGAGCCGGGACTTCAGGAGCTCCCCCGTCACCCGCGCGTTCTCGACGACCCCCTCGTCCCGCATGACCGCGAGGACGGCGAGTCCCGCCGCCATGGCCTGCGCGTTCGACCCGAAGCTCGCCGAGTGCACGAGGACGCGGTCCATCGACGAGTAGACATTCTTGAAGATCCAGTCCTTGCCGAGGGTCGCGCCGACCGGCACATAGCCTCCGGACAGCGCCTTGGCCACGCACACCAGGTCGGGCTCGACGCCCTCCTCGTGCTGGTAGGCGTAGAAGGCGCCGGTCCTGCCGAGGCCCGTCTGCACCTCGTCGGCGATCAGGAGCGCCTTGTGCCGGTGCAGCAGTTCCTGGGCGGCGCGCAGATAGCCGGGCGGTGGCTCGTGGACGCCCTTGCCCTGGACGGGCTCGACGATCAGCGCGGCGACGTCGCCCCGCGCCAGCTCCTTGCGCAGCGCGTCGAGGTCGCCGAGCGGTACGGCCGTGTCGGGCAGGAGCGGGGCGAAGCCGTCCCGGAACCCGGTCTCGCCGTTGACCGAGAGCGATCCCGTGGTCAGGCCGTGGAAGGCGTGCGCGCAGTACAGGACGCGGGGTCTGCCGGTCGCGTAGCGGGCGAACTTCAGGGCCGTCTCCACGGCCTCGGTGCCGCTGTTGCCGAAGAAGACGCGGTCCAGGTGCGGGCTGTGGGTGAGCAGCTGCTCGGCGAGCAGGCCCGGCAGCGGCTGGCAGTCGAAGCGGGTGAGATCGGCGAGGGAGGCGTCGAGGACGTCGTGCAGGGCCTTGCGGACGACGGGGTGGTGCCGGCCGAGGCCCATGACGCCGAACCCGGCGAGCATGTCCAGGTAGTCGTTGCCGTCGGCGTCCCAGAAGTACGCGCCCTCGGCCCGCTCGTAGACCTTGTCGAAGCCGATGGTGTGCAGCATGCGCGGCAGTTGATGATTGAGATGGCGGGCGTGCAGCTCGTACCGCTCGCCACTGCGCTCGGCGAGCAGCCTGCCGAGGTCGAACCCCTTGCTCATGCCAGTCATCCCCGCATCCCCCCTCTTCGGCTCACGCGCGCCAAGCCCGGCCCTCCTCGGCCCACACTCCCCAGGCCCGGCCCTCGCCCCGCACGCCACCTCATGCTCAGCCCTCCTCGGCGGGCGCGTCGGCCCTCTTGCGGCGGTTCGCGGCGGGCTTCCTCCGGCCCCCGGGGGCGGTCTTCTCCCGGCCGGGCGGCCCCGCCTGCCCCCCTACGCCCGCGACCCCGGTCGCGTCCTTGCGTGCGAGCGTCGCGCCGATGCTCCCGGCGATCTCCACGGGGGTGAGCCCCAGGTCCGCGAGCACCTCGCTGCGCTTGGCGTGCGCCAGGAACTGGTCGGGCACACCGAAGCGGCGTACGGGTACGTCCACCTCGGCCTCGCCGAGTGCCAGCGCGACCGCCGAGCCGACCCCGGCCGCCTTGCTGTTGTCCTCGACGACCGCGACGAGCCGGTGGCGCGCCGCCAGCGGGGGCAGCTCCGGGTCGACGGGCTTCACCCAGCGCGGGTCGACCACCGTGCAGCCGATGCCGCGCTCCGCGAGGAGGTCCGCCGCCTGGAGGCACACGGGCGCCATCACGCCCACGGCGACGAGCAGCACGTCGGCGGCGTCGACCCCCACGGCCTCGCCGACTCCGGCAGCCCCAGCCCCGGCGCCGGCGCCGGACGCGAGGCCACCGCGCAGCACATCCATGCCCCCAACCCGCCCCACGGCGGGAATCGCCGGGCCCACCGACTCCTTCGGGAAGCGCAGCAGCGTCGGCGCGTCGTCGACGGCGACGGCCTCGCGCAGCTGGGCCCGGAGCTGGTCGGCGTCGCGGGGCGCGGCGATCCTGAGGCCGGGGACGACCTGGAGGACGGACAAATCCCACATGCCGTTGTGGGAGGCGCCGTCGACGCCGGTGATCCCCGCCCGGTCGAGCACGAACGTGACTCCGCACCGGTGCAGCGCGACATCCATCAGGAGCTGGTCGAAGGCGCGGTTGAGGAAGGTGGCGTAGACGGCGACGACGGGGTGGAGGCCGCCCGTGGCGAGTCCGGCGGCGGCCACGGCGGCGTGCTGTTCGGCGATGCCCACGTCCCACACCCGGTCCGGGTAGGCCGCGGCGAAGCCCGTGAGCCCCACCGGGTGCAGCATGGCCGCCGTGATCGCCACGACGTCCTCGCGCTCGGCACCGATCCGTACGATCTCCTCGCCGAACACCGAGGTCCAGGAGGGCCCGCCGGACGGCGTGAGCGGCTCGCAGGTGAGCGGGTCCATGACGCCGACGGTGTGGAAGCGGTCCGCTTCGTCGGCGAGGGCGGGTTCGTAGCCGCGGCCCTTCTCGGTCAGGCAGTGCACGATGACCGGGCCGTGAAAGCGTTTCGCGCGCCGCAGCGCCGACTCGACGGCCCGGGTGTCGTGGCCGTCGATCGGCCCGACGTACTTCAGGCCGAGGTCCTCGAACATGCCCTGCGGCGCGAAGGCGTCCTTGAAGCCCTTCTTGGCGCCGTGCAGCGACTCGTACAGGGTGCGCCCGATCAGGGGCGTGCGCTGGAGGACGTCCTTGCCCCAGGCGAGGACCTGTTCATAGCCGTCGGTGGTGCGCAGGGTGGCCAGGTGGTCGGCGAGGCCGCCGATGGTGGGGGCGTAGGACCGCTCGTTGTCGTTCACGACGATGATCAGCGGCCGGTCCTTCGCGGCGGCGATGTTGTTCAGCGCCTCCCAGGCCATCCCGCCGGTGAGCGCCCCGTCCCCGATGACGGCCACCACGTGCCCGTGCTCGCCGAGTACCTGATGGGCCTTGGCGAGGCCGTCCGCCCAGCCGAGCGCGGTCGAGGCGTGGCTGTTCTCGACGATGTCGTGCACCGACTCCGCGCGCGAGGGGTAGCCGGAGAGACCGCCCTTGCCGCGCAGCTTCGAGAAGTCCTGCCGCCCGGTCAGCAACTTGTGCACGTAGCTCTGGTGGCCGGTGTCCCACACGATGCGGTCGACCGGCGACTCGAAGACCCGGTGCAGGGCGATGGTGAGCTCCACCACGCCCAGGTTGGGCCCGAGATGGCCGCCGGTCCTCGCGACCGCGTGGACCAGGAACTGCCGGATCTCCTCCGCCAGTTCGGCGAGGTCGGACTCGGACAGCGCCTTCAGGTCGCGCGGCCCCCTGATCGTCTCCAGGATGGTCATGCTCGGGCCCCCTTACTGGTTGTTCCACTCACCGTCTTACCGGTCGTGCGACTCGCTCCCGTGCTCGTACCTGTCGTGTGGACCCGGCTCTCACCCGCGGTTGCTGGCGACGGTCTCGCGCATGGCCCGCAGGGACTCCTTGAGGGAGCCCATGGTGGCGAGCACGGCCGTCGGCTCGTAGCCGCAGTGCGCCATGCAGTTGGCGCACCGGTCGTCCTTGCCGCGGCCGTACTTGGACCAGTCGGTCTCCTCGATCAGCTCCCGGTACGTCGGGACGTAGCCGTCGCTCATCAGGTAGCAGGGGCGCTGCCAGCCGAAGAGCGAGTAGTTGGGGATCGCCCACGCCGTGCACGGGAAGTCGACCTTGCCCTCCAGGAAGTCGAGGAACAGCGGCGAGTGGTTCAGCCGCCAGCGCCGCCGGTTGCCGCCGGCGAAGGTCTTCCTGAACAGTTCACGGGTCTGTTCGACACCCAGGAAGTGCTCCTGGTCGGGTGCCTTCTCGTAGGCGTAGGCGGGCGACAGCATCATCTCGTCGACCTTCAGTTCGTCATTGAGGAAGTTCAGGACCTCGATGATCGTCTGCGGGGTGTCGGTGTTGAAGAAGGTCGAGTTGGTGGTCACCCGGAAGCCGCGCCGCTTGGCCTCCTTGATGGCCTCGACCGCCTCGTCGAACACCCCCTCCTTCGCCACCGACTCGTCGTGCCGTTCCCGCATCCCGTCGATGTGCACGGCGAACGCGAAATAGGGCGAGGGCGTGAACTTTTCCATCTTCTTGCGCAGCAACATGGCATTGGTGCAAAGGAAAACGTACTTCTTCTTGGCGACGAGCTGCCGCACGATCTCATCGATCTGCGGGTGCATCAACGGCTCGCCACCGGCGATCGACACCATCGGCGCGCCCGACTCGAGAACGGCGCCCACGGCCTGCGCCACCGGCATGCGCTGCTTGAGCACACCGGCCGGGTGCTGGATCTTGCCGCAGCCCTCACACTTCAAATTGCACGCGAAAAGCGGTTCCAACTCGACGATCAGCGGGAACTTGTCCCGCTTGCGCAGCTTCTGTTCCATGAGATACGTCGCGACCTTGATGGACTGGCGCAGCGGCATGGCCATCTGGCTCACCTCCGGGGGAGCAGCGAAGAACGGTGCCATTCGAAGAAAGCGGGAAGCACGGCACGGAGAACGCGGAAGGCCGATATTCCACCGCGCACCGTGCCGATACGTACGAGTTCGTGCTGTGGGGCGTCCACGACCACCCGGACGGCCGCAACCGGCCGGGTTCCCGCCGTCACGGCGCTGTGCAGCGTGACGGCGGACTCCATGTCCACCGCGATGGCGCCGGTGGCGAGGAGCGCGGCGCGTTCGTGGCCGCGCACGACGTGGTCGGAACCGGTGAGCGGACCGGTGTGGACGGTGCGGCGGGGCAGCGCGCGCCCCAGCTCCCGCACCAGCGTCCCGGTGCCGACACAAGGGGTGCGGCCGCCGTCGTGCCGGGTCTCCTCGGCGACGACCAGGTCGCCGGGGTGCATGCCGGGTGCGAGACCGGCGCAGAAGCCCGTGGCCACGACGGCCGCGTCGTGCAGGGCGGGCGTGCCGAGCGCCTTGGCGACGGCGCGCTCGGCGGCCTTGGGGCCCATGCCCGTCCGCAGCACGGTCATGGCTCCGCCCGTGCCGCCCCGGTCGCCGGTGCGCAGGGCGAGGTGCTCGATGCCGAGCGCGCAGGCGATCAGGAGGGGCGCCGGGTCCGGCCCGGCCGGGGTCCGGACCATCAGCTTCCCTTGCCGGAGGCACGGGGGGCGCCGGGGACGCCGGGGACACCGGGGGTGCCGGAGACACCGGCGACACCGGCGAACGGTTCGCCGTTGACGTACCGGCCGAGGGCCGTCAGCGGGAACACCTGCCGGTAGAGATGGTAGTTGATGGAGAAGTCCCAGGGGAAGCCGGTGCCGGTGAAGTACGGCTCGTCCCAGGAGCCGTCGTCCCGCTGTGTCCTGGCGAGCCACTCGACGCCGCGCTCCACCGCCCTGGAGTCCCGCTCCCCGGCCGCGAGCAGGCCGAGCAGCGCCCAGGCGGTCTGCGAGGCGGTGGAGGCGCCGTGCCCGATCCACTGCTCCTCGCGGTAGGAGCGCAGGTCCTCGCCCCAGCCGCCGTCGTCGTTCTGCACCGACTCCAGCCAGGCGACCGCACGCCGGATCGCCGGGTGCGAGCCGGGCATCCCGACGGCGGTGAGGGCGGGCAGGACCGACCCCGTGCCGTAGACGTAGTTGACGCCCCAGCGCCCGAACCAGCCGCCGAACGCCTCCTGTTCGGCGAGCAGCCACTCGACGCCGCGCCGGGTGCGCGGGTCGTCGGCCAGACCCTCGTAGGCAGCCATCTCCACCACGTGCGCGGTGACGTCGGCGGAGGGCGGGTCGATGACCTCGCCGAAGTCGCAGAACGGCAGGCGGTTGGGGAAGGGGCTGGTGTTGTCGACGTCGAAGGCGGCCCAGGCGCCGTTCTTCGACTGCATGCCGAGGTTCCAGCGCACCCCGCGGGCGATGGCGTGCTCCATGCGCGCCCGGTCGGGGTGCTCGACCCGGCGCAGCGCGAGGACGACCTCCGCGGTGTCGTCGATGTCGGGGTAGTTGTCGTTGTGGAACTCGAAGGCCCAGCCGCCGGGGGTGAGGCCAGGCCTGCGCACCGACCAGTCGCCGGGCCGCACGATCTGCTCGCCCAGCATCCAGTCCGCGGCCCGCACCAGCTGCGGGTGGTCGGCGGGCACCCCGGCGTCGGCGAGCGCGATCGTGGCGAGGCAGGTGTCCCACACCGGCGACTGACAGGCCTCGATCATGCGTGCGCCGTCCTCGCGCCACACGGCGAACCGGTCGAGGGACTCGAGCCCGGCCTTCAGGACGGGGTGGTCCAGGTCGTACCCGAGCAGGTGCAGGGCGATGACGGAGTACACGGCGGGCGGCTGGATGCCGCCCCAGCAGCCGTCGTTCTCCTGCCGCTCGATGATCCAGCGGGCCGCGCGGTTCATGGCGGCCCTGCGCACTCCGCGCGGCGCGAACTTGTGGTAGACGTGCAGCGCCTTGTCGAGGCGCTGGAAGACTCCGTCCCAACTCGCCACGGGGGCCGGCGGTCCGACCGGGTTGGGAAGCCGGGGGTCGGTGTGCAGCTCGTCCAGCGGGAAGGGCGCGGGACGTACGGGGCGCTTGGCGGAGACGATGGTCAGCGGCACTATCGTCTGCCGCGCCCAGCACCCGAAGTCATAGATGTTGAGCGGGAACCACTTGGGGAAGTAGAGCAGCTCGGGCGGCAGTTCGGGCAGGTCGTCCCACTTCCACCAGCCGAAGAGGGCCAGCCAGATGCGGGTGAAGACCCGGGCGGACGCGATGCCGCCCCGCTCCCTGATCCAGGCGGACGCCCTGGCCATGTGCGGTTCGTCGGGGGCGTCCCCCGCGAGCCGCAGCGCGACGTACGCCTCGATGGTGACGGAGAGCTCGCCGGGGCCGCCGTGGAAACTGGCCCAGGTGCCGTCCTCGCGCTGCTCGCCGCGGATGAAGAGCCCGGCGGCGCGGCTGGTCGCCTCGTCCTGGACCCCCAGGAACTGGCGGAGCAGCAGATCCTCGGCGTCCATGGTCACATTGGTGGCCAGGTCGCCCTTCCACCATCCCTGGGCGTCCTGGCGGGACAGCAGGAAATCGATGGAGCCCCGTATGGCGCGGGCCGCGGCGTCCAGTGTCCCGATCGCCGCGGGGGTGGTGTCGGTCGTTCCGGTGGCCGAGGCTGCCCGGGGCGTCACCGCTCCGGTGCTTCCGTCGGTCGTCGCTGTCATGGCTTCCCCTTCTCCGCAGTGCTTGGTGTCTGCCGGGTCCGCCGTCGGCCGGGGCCCTGGGGGGACACCGGCCGGCGACTGCGAGTCAGTTGGGGCCGATAGGGATCATCTCTTCCGTACGACGACGAAGTCGGCGAGCGCGCTGAGCTGCGCCCGCACCCGGTCCGGCATCTGGACCTCGTCCAGCGCCTCGATGGCGACGGCGTGCTGCCGCCGCGCCTCCTCGGCGGTCCACTCGCGGCCGCCGGCCTCCTCGATCAGGGCGGCGCGCGCGGCGAACTCTTCCTCGGAGAAGCTGTCGAAGTCGTTGCTCTTGGCGTCGGCGGCGAGCAGCTCGCCGAGCCGTTCGGAGGCCGGGCCGCCCGCGGCGAGGGCGGCGACCACGGGCAGGGACTTCTTGCGCTGGCGCAGATCGCTCCACGTCTGCTTGCCGGTGGCCTCCGGGTCGCCCCAGATGCCGAGCAGGTCGTCGACGGCCTGGAAGGCGAGTCCGAGGTGGTAGCCGTACCGCTCCAGGGTGTCGGCGGTGGCGTCGTCGGCGCCGCCGAGCACCGCGCCGATGGAGACCGCGCAGGCGAGCAGGGCGCCGGTCTTGTTGCCCTCCATCTCCAGGCACTCCTCGACGGTGACCCGCTCGCGGTGCTCGTAGGAGATGTCCTGCGCCTGGCCGTCGATGAGGGCGCGTGTCGCGGTGGTCAGACGGCGCGTGGCGCGGCCCGCCTCGACGGTGCCGAGTTCGAGGAGCACCTCGTTGGCGAGGGCGAACAGGGCGTCGCCGACGAGGATCGCCTGGGCGGGGCCGTGCACCTTCCAGACGGTGTCGCGGTGGCGGCGCTGCTCGTCGCCGTCCATCAGGTCGTCGTGCAGGAGCGAGAAGTTGTGCACCAGCTCGACGGCGACCGCGCCGGGCACGCCGGTCTCCGGGGTGGCGCCCGCTGCCTCCGCGGACAGCAGGGCGAGCGCCGGGCGCACGGCCTTGCCCCCGTCGCCGACGGCCGGGTTGCCGTCGGCGTCGATCCAGCCGAAGTGGTAGGCGGCGACGGTGTCCATGGGCGGCGCGAGGCGGTCCACCGCGGACCGCAGCACCGGGGTGGCCAGTGTCCGGCCGCGCTCGAGGAGCGCAGTCACGTCCACGGCGGCCGGTTCGGCCGAGGGCACAGTCGGCACGGTCTCTCCTCTGATTCCGGTGCGGGGTTCGTGGGGCGGGGGCCCCAGCAGGTCGAGCGTCACGCCGCCTCCTCGAAGAGATGGTCATGGGGGCGGTCGAGGGCGGTGAGGGCGGCCCGCGCCGCGGTGATCCCGCTGCGTACAGCGCCTTCCATCGTCGCGGGCCAGCCGGTGGCGGTCCACGCGCCCGCCAGGTGGAGGCCGGGCGCGTGGGTGTGCGCGCCCGGGCGCAGGCGCCCGACGCCCGGTGTCGGCGCGAAAGTGGCCGCGCGCTCCCGGGTCACGAAGAAGTCGAGCACCCGTGCGCCGTGCGCGGCGGGCAGCAGGCGCTCGAGCTCCGGCAGATAGCGCTCTCTGAGCGCCGCCACGGGCGCGTCGATCTCCCCGTGGGCCGCGGACTGGGACAGCGCGAGGTACTGGCCGGTGCGCAGCCCCGAGGCCTCGGTCCGGTCGAAGACCCACTGCACGGGCGTGCCGAGCGCGGCGAAGAAGGGCCGCTTGAGCACCTTCCTGTCGTACACGACGTGGACGTTGAGGATCGGCGCGCTGTCGATGGCGAGGAGCCGGTCGGGGTCGTCGAGGGCGCCGTCGGGGAGCAGGTCGTGCGCCTCCGCCTGGGGCACGGCGAGCACCACGGAGTCCGCCTGGACGACCTCACCGGGAACTTCCACGCGCCAACTCCCGTTCTCCTGACGGGAGAGGGAGGTGACACGTGTTCGCAGTTCGGTGCGCACACCCGCCGAGTCGAGCGCCTTGCGGGCGAGCCCGTCGTGCAGGTCACCGAGGGGCACCCGCGCCCAGCCGATGTCGGCGGCGCCCGGCTCGGAGAGCAGTCCGGTCCTGAACACCATCGCGGCGAGCCCGAGCGAGGCGTCGCCCGCGACGGCGTTGAGGGTGGCCACCCCGACGAGGTCCCACAGCGCCTCGATGGCGCGCTTCGACTGACCGCGGGCGGCAAGCCAGCTGCCGAAGTCCTGGTTGTCGAGCGCCGGGTCGGCCGGGTCGAGTCCCTTGAGGGCGAGCGCGGCGCGGCCGACGGCGGCGCGCTCGGCGATCGACAGATGCGGATAGGTGGCGAGGCTCGCGGCCAGGTGCAGCGGCACGGGCAGCGCGGTGCGGCGCAGCCGCCCGAGACGGTGCCGATGGGCGTCGAGCACGGGTACGTCGAGACGGTCCTGGAGCGGCGCCAGGTGGGCGCCTTCGACGCGGTCGAGGAACCAGCGGTAGGCCGTGCAGCAGCGCAGGTAGACGTGCTGGCCGTTGTCGACGGTCAGCTCGCCGCGCTGGAAGGAGAAGGCGAGTCCGCCGAGGCGCGGGCGCCCTTCGAGCAGGGTGACCTCGACGCCCGCGTCGGCGAGTGCGAGGGCGGAGGTGACACCGGCCAGGCCGCCGCCCACGACGACGGCCGACGGGCGTCGACCTGCGCTGTCGGCCTCCTGCGCGGAGCGGCTGTCGTCCTGCCTCATGCGTCCTCACTTTCGGCGGTTGCAGTCTGGGACGCCGAGGCCATGCGGAGGGTTGCCCGCCGCTCGGGACGACACGCCGTCCGCGCTGCGGCTTCACCGGGCACGCGGATCACGTACGCCTCCTGACGGCGCCCCGGGAGACGCTGCGCGCGTCGAGCCCGGACAGACCGCGCACGGCGACGTACGCCTTCTCGCGTCCCGGCAGGGAGACGCGGCCCCGCAGGACCGCTTCCGGTTCCCTCTCGATGCGGTCGAGCAACCGGCGGTAGATGCCCGCCATCGCCGCCACACAGGCACCGCTGCGCCGGTCGAGCATCGGCAGGAGGCGGTAGCCCTCGGCGAACAGGGCCCGCGCGCGGCGGACTTCGAAGTGCACGAGCCCCGCGAAGTCCGACCCGGGCGGCGGCTCGGCCCTGGAGAACCCGTCGGCGCAGCCGAACTTGGCGAGGTCGTCGGCGGGGAGGTAGGTACGGCCCTCCAGCGCGTCCTCGCGAACGTCGCGGAGGATGTTGGTGAGTTGCAGCGCGAGCCCGAGCGTGTCGGCGTACTCGGGGGCGCGCTCCGCGTTCGGCGCGCCCGGTTCGGTGCCGAAGACGCCGAGGGAGAGCCGCCCGATGGCGCCGGCCACGCAGCGGCAGTAGCCCTTCAGGTCCTCCCAGGTCTCGTACGTCTCGCCGCGCACGTCCATCAGGACGCCGTCGATCAGCTCGTCGAGGCCGCCGAGCGGGATGGGGAAGTGCCCGGCCGCATGGCTGAGCGCCACCGCGACGGGGTCGGTGTCGTCCTCCGCCACGCCGCCGTCGCGCACCCGGGTCAGCAGGGCCCGGGTGTCGTCGAGGCGCGCCTGCTTCACCTGTGGCGCGAGGGCGCCGTCGCCGATGTCGTCCACGCGCCGGGAGAACGCGTAGAGCGCGGACATCGCCCGCCGCTTGGGCGTCGGCAGCAACCTGATGCCGTACGCGAAATTGCGTGCCTGCTGCCCCGTGACGGTCTCGCAATAGCTGTATGCGGCGAGTACCGGCGCGGACACGCGAGGTTCTGACTCCACGGTCCGGCTCACCCCTCTCCTCGCAGAACCGCTCCCACCTCGCGCAGCAAACGCGGCTTCGTGGGTTTGGGCGGCCTGGAAACGACGTCGTACCCGGCGGCGGCGATCGCGTGGACGGTCGCCCTTCCCCCTGCCACGAACCCGGCAAGCAGCAGCTTCAGCCTGCCGTGGACGCTACCCACGAGGGGGGTGCCTTCATTCAGGAGGCGGTGGGCGCGTTCCGCTTCATAGGCGACCAGTGCGCGCACCGATGCGCCTGCCGTGGGTGCGGCCAGATCCCGTTCCCGGACGTGGAAGCGCGACATGTCCTGTGCCGGGAGGTAGACGCGGTCGCGTTCCAGGTCCTCGCGCACGTCCTGGAGGTGCTCCACGACCTGGAGCGCGGTGCACACCGAGTCCGACAGGCGGACGCGCTCGGGGGTCGCGGTGCCGGTGATGGCGAGGACGAGGCGGCCCACGGGGTTCGCGGACAGCTCGCAGTAGGCCACCAGGTCCTCGAAGGTCTCGTACCGCTTGACGAGCTGGTCCTGGCGGTTGGCGGCGATCAGGCCGAGGAAGGGCTCGGGAGTCAGACCGCGTCGGCGCACGGTGGGCACGAGGGCCTGAAGGAGCGGGTGGCCGGGGTCCCGGCCCGCGGTGAAGACCCTCCGCAGATCGGCCTCGAAGGCGTCGAGGAGGGCGAGCGGGTCATCGGCGGCGGCCGGGTCGGCGCCGAGGTAGCGGGCGTGCGCGGCGCCCCGGTCCAGGTCGGCGTCCCCGATGTCGTCGACCAGACGGGCGTAGCCGTACACGGCCATGAGGTCCTCGCGCCAGGCGCGCGGGAGGAAGAACGGGGCCACGGGAAAGTTCTCGTCCGCGGCTTTGTCGAGGACGGCGGACGCATCGCGGAGCCGGAGATCGTCCGTAGCCATTGCCGTCACATCTCCCGTTCTACACTGCTGACCTAAAACATCCTATTTCGGACACGCCGCCCTGCCCCCGCGCGGCGGACGGTGCCCTGTGCCCCGGTGCCGCGCGAAATCTCCCCACTTGCCGCTATTCAGCACCGGTACAGCTTACGTTGTACAACGCACGCCGAGTCGTCGGGGTGTTTCGCGCATCACAACAACGCACCGATTGGCTTCAGTCTTCCCCGAACTCCCGTGACGCGCGGGGCTTTTGATGTCCGCGGACGGAGCAGGGCCCCGCCGGGGTGTCCCGGCGGGGCCCTGCTCCGTTCGGCCGTGACGGGCGTACCGCCATCCGGCTGCCTCCCGGTGAACGGCTGCCTTCCCATGAACGGCTACCGGCCGGTGGACCGCTGCCGGCCGGTGAACCGCTACCGGCCGGTGAACTTCTCGTACTCCTTGATGACCTCGTCGGTCGGCCCGTCCATCCGCAGCTCGCCGCGCTCCAGCCAGAGCACGCGGTCGCAGGTGTCACGGATCGACTTGTTGTTGTGGCTGACCAGGAAGACCGTGCCGGCCTCCTTGCGCAGCTCACGGATGCGGGCCTCGGAGCGCTTCTGGAACTTGCGGTCGCCGGTGGCGAGCGCCTCGTCGATCATCAGCACGTCGTGGTCCTTGGCGGCCGCGATGGAGAAGCGCAGGCGGGCGGCCATGCCGGAGGAGTAGGTGCGCATCGGCAGGGTGATGAAGTCACCCTTCTCGTTGATCCCGGAGAAGTCGACGATGTCCTGGTAGCGGGCCCTGATCTGCTCCCTGCTCATGCCCATGGCGAGACCGCCGAGGATCACGTTGCGCTCGCCGGTCAGGTCGTTCATCAGGGCCGCGTTGACGCCGAGCAGCGAGGGCTGACCGTCGGTGTAGACCTTGCCGCGCTCGGCGGGGAGCAGGCCCGCGATGGCCCGCAGGAGCGTGGACTTGCCGGAGCCGTTCGAGCCGATCAGGCCGATCGCCTCGCCGCGGTAGGACGTGAAGCTGACGCCGCGCACGGCGTGCACCTTGCGGACGCCGCGCTCCTCGCCGCGCCGCAGGATGCGGCTCAGGGCGGAGGTGGCGCTGCCCTTGCCCGTCTTCGCGCCGTTCACGCGGTAGACGATGTGCAGCTCGTCCGCGATGACCGTGGGGACGTGCGTGCGGCCGCCGGTTCCTGCGTTGTTGTCGTCAGCCACGGCCGTACCTCTCCTCCGCCTTCCAGAAGTACACGAAACCGCCCACCGCCACGAGCAGGGCCCAGCCGGCCGCGACCGCCCAGACGTGCGGCGGCAGGTTCTCGGAGCCGTAGCCGTCGATGAGCGCAAAGCGCATCAGGTCCATGTAGATGGCGGCCGGGTTCCACTGGAGGATGTCCCCGATCCACGCCGGGTGCTCCTTCAGCATCACCGGGATGGAGAACATCACGCCGGACGCGTACATCCAGGTGCGCATCACGAACGGCATCAGCTGCGCGAGGTCGGGGGTCTTGCTGCCGAGCCGCGCCATGACGAGCGCGAGGCCGGTGTTGAAGAGGAACTGGAGGGCGAGCACCGGCACGATGAGGAGCCACGACAGGCGCGGGTAGCTGCCGAAGCCGACCGCCACCACGAACAGCACGATCATCGAGAAGAGCAGTTGCTGGAGCTGCTGGAGCGAGAAGGAGACGGGCAGCGAGGCACGCGGGAAGTGCAGCGCGCGGACCAGGCCGAGGTTGCCCGAGATGGCCCGCACACCCGCCATCACCGAACTCTGGGTGAAGGTGAAGACGAAGACACCGGTGACCAGGAACGGGATGTAGACCTCACGGGACATGCCCCGGTCGGCCTTGAGGATGAGGCCGAAGATGAGGAAGTAGACGAGCGCGTTGAGCAGCGGTGTCGCCACCTGCCAGAGCTGGCCGAGCTTGGCCTGGCTGTACTGGGCGGTGAGCTTGGCCTGGGAGAAGGCGAGGATGAAGTGGCGCCGGCCCCAGAGCTGGCTGACGTACTCGAAAAGACCGGGACGGGCGCCGCTGACGGACAGGCCGTACTTGGCCGCAAGCTCCGCGGGGGGCAGCCCGTCGTCGGGCGACGGTGGCGCGGTCACCGCGACTCCACCGTCCTGCGTTGTCTCACTCACGAGGGGAAACTTTCGTCTTCAGATGCGCGGCCGGTCGGGCGTAGGCGAGGGCCAGGGACCGGGATACGGCCCGAATGTTCTCAGACCCGAGCTTGTCAGATGACAGGAGGTCGGCCCAGCCGTGTCAGGCGCCACACCGTACGCCACTTCATGGGGCGGCGGGGTCCGCACGAACTCGTCCAGCCCTCCTTGAAACCGCCGAACCAGGCCTTCAGGGCGGGCCGCGTGGGGCGCCGGGCCAGGGTGAGCAGGAGCCACACGCCGAGGTACGCGGGCACCAGGGCGGCGGGCAGGTTGCGGCGGGCCAGCCAGACGCGGTTGCGGGCCACCATGCGGTGGTAGACGGCGTGCCGCGAGGGGGCCGTGGTGGGGTGGAAGAGCACCATGTCGGCGCGGTAGTCGATCATCCAGCCCGCGTCCAGGGCGCGCCAGGCGAGGTCGGTCTCCTCGTGCGCGTAGAAGAAGGCGTCGGGCAGGCCCCCGACCTCTTCGACGACCTCGGCGCGGACGGCGCTCGCACCGCCGAGGAAGGTCGTCACGCGTGAGGACCGCATCGGGTCGGAGGCGCGCAGCCGGGGGACGTGGCGGCGCTGGGTGACGCCGGTGTCGGGGTCGGCGATGCGGAAGGAGATGATCCCGAGTTCCGGGTCCGCGGCGAAGGCCTCGCGGCACAGTTCGGCGGTGTCGGTGTGGGCGAGCAGCCCGTCGTCGTCGAGGAAGAGCAGGATGTCCACGCCGGTGCCGTCGGCGGCGCCGGACGAGAAGGCCTCGATGCCCGCGTTGCGCCCGCCGGGGATGCCCAGGTTCTCGGGCAGTTCCACGGTGCGCACGCCCTCGGGGACGTCGGGCACGGGGGCGCCGTTGCCGACGACGACCACCTCGATCCGGTCGCCGTCCTGCTTGGCGACCGAGTCGAGGAGGGCGCGCAGCTCCTGCGGGCGGTTGCCCATGGTGATGACGACCGCGCCGACCCTGAGCGGCGCGGTCGCCCTCCCCGGCGTGCCCGACGGGCTCGGCGTACTCACTTCAGCCTGCTCGACACGAGAATGGACACGAGGTGGAGCAGGGTCTGCAAGAGCGCGATGCCCGCGAGGACGGCGACCCCGAGCCGGGAGAAGAACAGGTCGTCCCTGGCCGCGTCCACGATCGCGAGGACCAGGATGAGCAGCGACGCCTCGATGCCGAGGATGAGGCGGTGGAACTTCAGCGCGGCGGCGGCCTTGCGGGCGAGGGCCATGCCGGCGGCGCGCGGCTCGGACGCCGACTCCTTGACCGGGGCCAGGCCCTGCTGGTGGCGGGCGACGCCGACCAGGTCGGTCTCGGCCTTGATCAGGATGGCGCCGAGGGCGGCGAGGGTGCCGAGGAAGGCCCACAGCCAGTCGATGCGGCCCGGTCCCCACAGGTCGGCGGCGCGCAGACCGAAGCCGACGAGCACCGCGGCGTCGCACAGATAGGCGCCGACCCGGTCCAGGTAGACGCCGCCGAGCGAGAACTGCCGGCGCCAGCGGGCGATCTCGCCGTCGACGCAGTCGAGCAGCAGATAGAGCTGGACCGCGACCACGCCGAGGACGGCGCCCCAGATGCCCGGCACCAGCAGGGCCGGGGCCGCGAGGACGCCCGCGACGGTCATCAGGTAGGTCAGCTGGTTGGGCGTGACCCTGGTGTTCACCAGGTAGCGGTCGCAGCGCAGCGAGATCTCGCGCATGTACAGGCGTCCCGCCCAGTGCTCACCGCTGCGCCGGTCCTTCACTCCCGCGGGGTGGACGACGGGGCGGAGTTCAGCTACCGATGGCCTTGGCATAGTCGGCGTATGCGTCCTTGATCTGGTCGGTGTTCAGATGGAGGTGCTCGAGGATCGTGTAGCGGCCCGGCCTGGTCTGCGGGGCGTACGCGACGACCTGGACGAACTCGTCCACGGTGAACCCGATCTCCTCGGGGAGCACGGGCAGGCCGTGGCGGCGCAGGACCTCGGCCATGTACGCCGACTCCTCGTGGGCGCCGCGCAGGTGCATGGCGAAGGCGGCGCCGAGGCCGCACTGCTCGCCGTGGCTGGCGGCGCGCTTGGGGAAGAGCAGGTCGAAGGCGTGGTTGATCTCGTGGCAGGCACCCGACGCGGGGCGGGAGTCGCCCGAGACGGACATCGCGATGCCGGTGAGGACCAGGCCCTCGGCGAGCACCTGGAGGAAGCCGTCGTCGCCGACGCCGCCGGGGTGGCGCAGGACCGCCTCGCCTGCCTGGCGCGCCATCGCGGCGGCGAGGCCGTCGATGTCCTCGCCGCGCTCGCGGGCGGCGAGCTCCCAGTCGCGGATCGCGGAGATGTTGGAGAGGGCGTCGCCGATGCCGGAGCGCACGAAGCGGACCGGGGCCTCCCGGATGACGTCGAGGTCGATGACGACCGCGATGGGGTTGGGCACGCCGTACGAGCCGCGGCCCGCGTCGTTGTCGAGGGTGGCGACCGGCGAGCACAGGCCGTCGTGCGACAGGTTCGTCGCGACGGCGACCAGCGGCAGGCCGACGCGCGCTGCGGCGTACTTGGCGCAGTCGATGATCTTGCCGCCGCCGAGGCCCACGACCGCGTCGTAGCGGCCCTTCTTCATGGCGTCGGCGAGCTCGATGGCGTCGTCGAGCGTGCCGCCGCCCACCTCGAACCAGTCGGCGCCGGGCAGCGAGGGCGAGAGCCGTTCGCGCAGGACCGCGCCCGAGCCGCCGCTGATGGCGACCGCGAGCTTGCCGGTCGACGAGCAGATCCGCTGGTCGGCGAGGACCCCGGCCAGGTCGTTCAACGCCCCCGGCCGGATGTCCACGACGACCGGCGAGGGGATGAGCCTCGTCAGTACAGGCACGCGATCTCCCGCCCCTTGGCCAGGTCGTCGTGGTTGTCGATCTCCACCCACTTGACGTCGCCGATGGGGGCGACGTCGACCTTGAAGCCGCGGTTGACGAGCTCCTGGTAGCCGTCCTCGTAGTAGAGGTCGGGGTCGCGCTCGAAGGTGGTCCTCAGGGCGTCGGCGAGCTCGTCGGCCGCGGAGCCCTCGATGAGGGTGACGCCGATGTACTCACCGGTGGCCTCGGCCGGGTCCATCAGCTTGGTGATCTTCTGGACGCCCTGCTCGGGGTCCACGACGACCTTCATCTCCTCGTCGGCGAGCTGCTTCACCGTGTCGAGGGCGAGGATGATCTTCCGGCCTTCGCCGCGGGCGGCGAGCAGCGTCCTCTCGACGGAGACCGGGTGCACGGTGTCGCCGTTGGCGAGGATCACATCGTGCTTGATGGCGTCACGCCCGCACCACAGGGAGTAGGCGTTGTTCCACTCCTCGGCCTTGTCGTTGTCGATGAGGGTCAGCTTGAGGCCGTACTTCGCCTCCAGGGCCGCCTTGCGCTCGTAGACGGCCTCCTTCCGGTACCCGACGATGATCGCGACCTCGGTGAGACCGATCTCGGCGAAGTTGCCGAGCGTCAGGTCGAGGACGGTGGTGTCACCGTCGACGGGCACCAGGGCCTTGGGCAGGGTGTCCGTGTAAGGACGCAGACGCCGTCCGGCGCCTGCCGCAAGGACGAGGCCGATCATGCGGGTTCTCCTTCATCGTGTACGGCGGGTGCGCCACGCTGGTGAGCGGTCACCCAGAAGCGGATGCTCTCGACGAGCACCACCAGTGCCACGGCCACGGCGAGGGCCGTGAGCGCGACGGTGAAATCTGTGTCGTGCAGTACGGCGGCGGCCAGCGCGACCGCCAGGGTCCTGCCTTCTTGGCCGCCGATCGTCCGCACCAGCCAGCGCGGGGGCGCGCCGGTGCCGCCCTTGATGCGGTACACCGTGTCGTAGTGATGGTAGGCGACCGCGGCCACCAGGCCGAAAGCCGCCGGTAGGCAGCCGTTCACGTCGGCTTTGGCCGCCAGTACGAGAACGGTCCCGTATTCGGCCACGCGGAAGAACGGCGGAACCAGCCAGTCGAGGGCGCCCTTGAGGGGGCGGGCGAGAGCCAGGCCCGAAAGGACGACGTACGCCACGGCGCCGACGACCACCCAAGGGCTGCCCCAGGAGCCGAGGAGCGCGGCGCCGAGCACCGCGGCGCCGCCTGCGAGGGCGAGGGCGGGCGCGGGCAGCGCGATGCGGGGCCGCAGGGCGGCGAAGGCCGAGCCCAGGGGGCCGTTGTCGGCGAGGTCGTCGAGTGCCCGCGCGGCGCGGTCGGTGCGGGTGGCCCTGCGGGTCAGCGAGCGCAGGACGCGTCCCGCGGTGGTGTAGCAGGCGGCGAGGGCGCAGCCGACGAGGAGGACGACCAGGGTGACGCGGGGCGTGGTCAGGGCGGTGAGCACGGCGATCAGGGCCCAGCGCTCGCCGATGGGCAGCACGATCATGCGGCGCAGCCAGACCGTCCACCCGACGCTGTCGAGCCGGTCGGAGAGGGCGGCGGTGGGGCTGGTGTTGCCGGTCGCGTCGTGATTGGCCTCGTTGAAGGAGAAGTCGACGACGTGCCGACAGGTCTGGAGGACCATCGCGCCGAGCGCGAGCGCCCACACGTCGTCGCCACCGCGGGCGGCACCGAGCGCGAGGCCCGCGTAGTACGCGTACTCCTTGGCGCGGTCGAAGGTCGCGTCCAGCCACGCGCCGAGGGTGGAGTACTGGAGCGAGTAGCGGGCGAGCTGGCCGTCCGTGCAGTCGAGGACGAAGGAGAGGAGGAGCAGAAGTCCCGCGGCGACGAAGCCGCCGCGGGTGCCGGTGGCCGCGCAACCCGCCGCGATCAGGGCGGTGAGCAGCGAGGCGGTGGTGACCTGGTTCGGGGTGAGGCTGCGGCGTGCGCTCCAGCGGGCGAGGTGGCGCGAGTACGGGCTGACGCAGTACGTCGTGAAGAAGCCGTCGCGGGCCTTCACCGCGCCGCGCAGGCGCACGGCCTCGTCGTCGACGGCGGCGACGGCCTGGCGCGCTGCGTTGCGGGCCTGCGGGTCGTCGGCCACGGTCGCCACGAGCGTGCCGAGCTCGGGCCTGTGCACGGCGGTGCCGGTGCTCTCCAGGGCGGCGGCGAGGCGGTCGGGCACGGAGGGCTCGGCCGCGTCGAGGGCGTGGGGCGCCCCGGCGGCGGGGGTGGCCGACGCCCGCAGGGCGCGCGTGAGCTCCCCGCGCGCCCCGGCTTGCGCCGTCACCGCGCCGGGCACGGCGGCGACGGGGAAGCGCGGGTCGGTCAGGCCGAGGCGCAGGGCGTGGACGTGGCCGACGAAGCGGTGGTCGACGACGGCGACGCGCTCACCCGCGGGCAGGTCGCGCAGCAGGGTCTCGAGCTCGTCGGCGGACGCCGTCGCGGGGGCGGTCCGCACGTCGAAGCCCAGGGACCGCAGATCGCCCTCGAGCGGCGAACCGGGCACCGGCAGGCCGGTGAGGATGGCGGTCGACAGACGAACTCACTCCTTGATTCCCGGCGCGGCTCGCGCGGGCACGTGCGTGACGGGGGCGCTCCGGCCACGAGGCGGCCGGGCGGCATGTCGGCAGAGGCTATCGGATGAATGGAAGCGGGCGTTCACCGCCCGTTCACGCCCCGATCAGCAGGGTCTGCGGGGTCCTGGCCGACGCGATCATCATGGTCGAAAGCAGCCCGCGGTCACAAACCGCGGGGCCCACACCCGCCCAAGCCCCCCCAAGGCGGACGCCCCAGGCCCCCTAAGGTGGACGACCATGACATGGCTGATCACAGGTGGGGCGGGATATATCGGGGCGCATGTGGCGCGGGTCATGGCCGGCGCCGGGGAGCGCGTGGTCGTCCTCGACGACGTCTCCTCCGGGGTGCCCGACCGGCTGCCCGCGGACATCCCGCTGGTACGGGGCACTTCGCTCGACGGGGGCCTGGTGCGGCGGGTGCTCGCCGAGCACGGGGTGACGGGTGTGGTGCACCTCGCGGCCCGCAAGCAGGTCGGTGAGTCGGTGGAGCAGCCCCTGCGCTACTACCGGGAGAACGTCGGGGGTCTCGCGACCCTCCTCCAGGAAGTGGTGGACGCGGGGGTCACCCGGTTCGTCTTCTCCTCGTCGGCGGCCGTGTACGGCAATCCCCCCGGCACCGGCGTGGTGACCGAGGACACGCCCTGCGCGCCGGTCAGCCCCTACGGCGAGACGAAGCTGGCGGGCGAGTGGCTGGTCCGGGCGGCCGGGCGGGCGCACGGGATCACCACCACCTGCCTGCGGTACTTCAACGTGGCGGGCGCCGCGCGGCCCGAGCTCGCGGACACCGGGGTCTTCAACGTGATCCCGATGGTCTTCGACCGCCTCACCCGCGACGAGGCCCCGCGCGTCTTCGGCACCGACCACCCCACGCCCGACGGCACCTGCGTACGCGACTACGTCCACGTCAGCGATCTCGCCGAGGCCCACCTCGCGGCCGCCCGCAGGACCGCGGGGCCCGGCACCGATCTGACGGTGAACATCGGCCGCGGCACCGGAGTTTCCGTACGCGAACTGCTCGCCGTGATCGCGGACGTCACCGGGGACCGGCGCGCGCCGGTCGTCGAGCCGCGCCGCGCGGGGGACGCGCCGCGCGCGGTGGCGGACGCGGGCCTGGCCGCGAAGGAGCTGGGCTTCGTCGCGCGGCGCGGCGTCGAGGAGATGGTGGCGTCCGCGTGGGCGGGCTGGTGCCTGCGTCACCCGGAGGCCAGGCGCCGCCGAGACCCCGGCCGCCTCACTCCGTAACCCTCTGACCTGCATCCCATTTACGCAGGTCAGAGCATATGACAACGGTTCTCAAGACCGTGTTGCACATACCCCCCACCCGTAGTTCACTGGTGATCGCGACCGGGACCCGGACGCCGCCGGACGACCACGGAGGACCGCCTCATGGGGGCACGGAACGGCCACGACCACAGCCACGCACCGCCCGCGGAGGGGACGGCGACGGCCGCCTACCGGGGTCGGTTGCGGGTCGCCCTCGCCATCACGCTCACCGTCATGGTGGTGGAGATCGTCGGCGGCATCGTCGCCGACTCCCTCGCGCTGATCGCGGATGCGACGCACATGGCGACGGACGCCCTCGGCCTCGGCATGGCGCTGCTCGCCATCCACTTCGCGAACCGGCCACCGAGCGGGAACCGCACCTACGGCTACGCGCGCGCCGAGATCCTGGCCGCGCTCGCCAACTGCCTGCTGCTGTTCGGCGTCGGCGGGTACGTCCTGTACGAGGCGATCCAGCGCTTCGTCACCCCCGCCGAGACCGCGGGCGGCCCGACCATCGTCTTCGGCCTCATCGGCCTGGCCGCGAACCTGGTCTCGCTCACGCTCCTGATGCGTGGCCAGAAGGACAGCCTGAACGTGCGCGGCGCGTTCCTCGAGGTCCTCGCGGACGCGCTCGGTTCGGTCGCGGTCCTGGTGTCGGCGGCCATCATCCTCGCGACGGGCTGGCAGACGGCGGACCCCATCGCCTCCGTCGTCATCGGCCTCATGATCGTCCCGCGTACGTGGAAGCTGCTGCGGGAGACCCTGAACGTGCTGCTCGAGTCCGCGCCCAAGGGCGTCGACATGGCCGAGGTGCGCGCCCACATGCTGGCCCTGCCCGGAGTGCGGGACGTACACGACCTGCACGCCTGGACGATCACGTCGGGGATGCCGGTGCTCTCCGCGCACGTCGTCGTGAGCTCGAGGACGCTGACCGCCGTCGGACACGAGAAGATGCTGCACGACTTGCAGAACTGCCTCGGCGACCACTTCGACGTCGAGCACTGCACGTTCCAACTGGAACCGAGCGGCCACGCGGAGCACGAACCGCGGCTGTGCCACTGAGGTAGACTTGGCGACGATCTTTGAGGACACCTGTGCGGGAGGTGGGTCGATGACTGTCGCGGCTGACGCTGCCACGCGTAGCGACACGTGCATCCCCACACTCCGGGCCCACGGCTGACGTTCCGTACGTCTGCGTCTGCTGGCGCGTACGTCACGGCCGGGCCCGCTCACTCAAAGGGTTTCCTCCGTTGACTCAGCATTCCGAGAACGCGATCACCGACGCCTTCTTCGCCCTGCACCACGGCCTGCCGCGGCAGGGCCCCGGCTCCGACGCGACGACGCGGGCGCTGCTCGCCCTCGCCGGCGAGCTGCCCGCCCGTCCGCGCGTGCTCGACCTCGGCTGCGGCCCCGGCCGTTCCGCGCTGCTGCTCGCCGCCGAGGCCGGTGCCGTCGTGACGGCCGTCGACCTGCACGAACCGTTCCTCGCCGAGCTGCGCGCCGCCGCCGAAGCCCGCGGCCTCGCGGACTCGGTGCGCACCGTCCACGCCGACATGGGCGACCTGCCCTACCCCGACGGGTCGTTCGACGTCATCTGGGCGGAGAGCTCCGCGTACAGCATCGGCTTCGACACCGCACTCGCCTCCTGGCGGCGGCTGCTCGCGCCCGGCGGGACGCTCGTCCTCACCGAGTGCGAGTGGACGGCCGCCGAGCCGTCCGCCGAGGCGCGCGCCTTCTGGGACGCGCACTATCCGCTGCGCACCGCGCGGCGCAACACCCGCGCCGCGCTCGCCGCGGGGTACGCGGTGCTCGGCACCGTGCCGCAGCCGGAGTCCGACTGGGACGAGTACTACGGCCCGCTCGGCGACCGCGCCGACGCGGCCGACCCGGGGGCCCCCGGCATGGCCGAGGCCCTCGCCGCCACCCGCGCCGAGCTCGCGATGCGGCGCGACCACGGCACGGAGTACGGGTACACCGGCTATGTCCTTCGTCCCGCGGACGGTGCCTGGCGCACCCGGCCGGAGGCGATGTCCGGCGCCGACCGGGCGGCCGTGCGCGCCGTGCACGCCGCCGCGTTCCCGACCGTCGCGGAGGCCGACCTGGTCGACGCGCTGCGCGAGGATCCGGGCGCCTGGCTGGAGGGCCTGTCGTACGTCGCCGAGGCTCCCGGAGCGACCGGCACGACCGGAGCGACCGGCACGACCGGCACAGCCAACGCGACCGGCGCGACCGGCGCGACCGAAGCACCCGTCGGGACCGGCAGCCCCGGCGACCCCGGCGACACCGCCGGGGAAGTCGTGGCGCACGCCCTCCTCACCCGCTGCCAGGTGGACGGCGCCCCGGCGCTCTGCCTGGCGCCGGTGGCCGTGCACCCCGCGCATCAGGGAACGGGCGCCGGTTCGGCCGTCGTGCGCGCCGTGCTGCACGCCGCGCGCGCCCGTGGCGAGCAACTGGTCCTGGTGCTCGGCCACCCGGACTACTATCCGCGGTTCGGTTTCCGCCCGGCGTCGGGTTACGGAATCCGGCCAAGTTTCGACGTCCCCGACGGGGCCCTGATGGCCCTGGTCCTGGACGGAGCACCTGGAACGGACGGTTCCGCGCCCGTGCCGCGGGGCACGATCACCTATCCGGCGGCCTTCGGGGTCTGACCCCGGCGGCGTCCGCGCGTCCCGTCCCCGGCGTCGGGGACGGGACATGCGGGACTCCCGGAGTGCGGGGAGTGCCGGTGCCGTACGGCAGACTTGAGGGTCCGAGACCGAAGCGAAGGATGGGTATGCCGATCACACCTGCCACCGCGGCGAACAGTTCGCCGAACGGCACCGGAGAGACAATCCTGCTGGAACTCGTCGACGAGGACGGCAGGACGATCGGCACGGCGGAGAAGCTCGCCGCCCATCAGGCGCCCGGGCAGCTGCACCGCGCGTTCTCCGTCTTCCTCTTCGACGAGCAGGGCCGGCTCCTCCTCCAGCAGCGGGCGCTCGGCAAGTACCACTCCCCCGGTGTCTGGTCCAACACCTGCTGCGGCCACCCGTATCCGGGCGAGGCGCCGTTCGCGGCCGCCGCGCGGCGCACCTTCGAGGAGCTCGGCGTCTCGCCGTCGCTGCTCGCCGAGGCGGGCACGGTGCGCTACAACCACCCGGACCCGGACTCGGGCCTGGTGGAACAGGAGTTCAACCACCTGTTCGTGGGGATGGTGCAGGCGGAGCTGCGCCCGGACCCCGCGGAGGTGGGCGACACGGCGTTCGTCACGGCCGCGGAGCTGGCGGAGCGGCACGCGCGGGGCACGTTCTCCGCGTGGTTCATGACGGTCCTGGACGCGGCACGGCCCGCGGTCAGGGAGCTGACGGGTCCCGGCGCGGGCTGGTAGCACCGCGCGCCGGGGCCGCTCAGACCCCGTTCGGTTTCAGGGGCAGGGCCGCCCAGATGACCTTGCCCCCGTCGGCCGTGTGCTCGGCGTCGCAGGTGCCGCCCGCCTCCAGGGCGATCTCACGGACCAGGAGCAGCCCCCGACCGCCGGTCTGGCCGTAGTCGGCGAACAGCGCCGTGGGCCGGTAGGGGTGGTTGTCCTCCACGGACACCCGCACCCACTCCGCTCCCACCGCGACCTCCACGGCGAGCGTCGGGGAGAGCAGCGCCGCGTGCCGTACCGCGTTGGTGACGAGCTCGGAGACGATGAGCAGCAGTCCCTGGACCAGCTCGTCCGGCGCCGGTACGCCCTGGCGCGCGAGCAGGTCGCGCACCGCGTGCCGTGCCTGGGGCACCGACGCGTCGACGGCGGGGGCGGTGAACCGCCACACGCCCTCGTACGGCACACGCCCCTCGCCCCTTGGGAGTGGGTCCGGCCCTCTCCCGTCGTTCCCCATCGCCCGGTCCCCGCCCTCGCACTCGATTGTCACCACACGTCGAGTGTTGGGAACGCACCGGTCCGTGCCGCACCACTGACCAGAAGTCAGCCACTATCGACATGATTTGATCGCGCCCGTATGGCGCCGTCAGTTGCGCGACTGCTCCTGCCCTTCTTCTGCTGCCTTCCAGGGTTCTTCAGGTTGTACGGCTTCACGGCTGACCATGCTGATGAGCCGTCGGCCGCCGATGCCCGTGGCGATGAGCCCGAGGCCGTCGAAGAGCAGCGCGAGGGAGAAGAAGGTGCCGATGACGTACTGGCTGCTGCTCGGCCAGCCGCCGAGCACGAGCACGCCGAGCAGCACCCCGAACGCGCCCTGGAGCAGCGTCACCGCCATCTGCGGCCCCCGCACCACCAGGCTGCCGACGAGCCGGAACACCCCGCCGGTGAGGAAGAGCAGCGCCGCGAACATCGTCAGCGCCTCCGCCGCCACATCGGGCCTGCGGATGACGACGACGCCCGCCGCGAGGTTCAGCGCGGCCACCACCACACCGAGCCAGAAGAAGTTCGTACCGCGGGACTGCACCGCGTGCAGCAGCGCCACGACGCCGCCCACCAGGAGCAGCCAGCCGAACAGCAGCATCGAGGTGAGCGTCGCGACACCCGCGTACACGAGCCCGACGAGCCCGCCGACGGCGAGGATCGCGCCGAGCAGCGTGAGCAGGCCGAAGCTGCGTCGCAGCTGCGGGCCCCGGTCGGTGGTGCCGGGCCCGTGGGCACCGGCCCTTCCGTGTGCGCGGCCCCTGCCGGCCTGCTTGTCTCTGCGGCCCATGACCATGTGCGTCTCCGTCCGTGCGAAGCCGCCCCTTGTCGATCGTACGTTCGCGGGGTGCGGATAGCATCCGGCGCATGGAGCCGCAGCTGAGGCAGGCCGTCGCCGACGGCGTCGCCACCGTCGTCATCGACCATCCGGCCAAGCGCAACGCCATGACGGCCGACATGTGGCGCGCGCTGCCACCGCTGCTCGGGGCCCTCGCCGTCGACCCCGCCGTCCGGGCCCTGGTCCTCACCGGCGCCGGGGACACTTTCTGCGCGGGCGCGGACATCTCCTCACTGCGTACGGAGCCCGGCCGCGCCCAGGAGCTCGCGGGGCGGGCCGAGGAGGCACTCGCGGCGTTCCCGAAGCCGACGCTCGCGGCCGTGCGGGGGTACTGCGTGGGCGGGGGCTGCCAGCTGGCCGCCGCCTGCGACCTGCGGTTCGCCGACCAGGACGCCACCTTCGCCATCACCCCGGCGAAGCTCGGCATCGTCTACCCGGCGTCCACCACGCGGCGCCTGGTGGCCCTGGTGGGCCCCTCCACCGCCAAGTACCTGCTGTTCTCCGGCGAGCCGGTCGACGCGGCGCGCGCGCTGCGCCGCGGGCTCGTGGACGAGGTGCTCGCCGCCGGTGAACTGGACGCCCGGGTCAAGGAGTTCACCCGGGTCCTCGCCTCCCGCTCGCTGCTCACCCAGGCGGCGGCGAAGGAGTTCGCGACGGACGTCGGCAGCCTCGGTGCCGGGACCGGGGCCGCCGGGGCCGCGCGGGAGGCGTACTGGGCGGGGCAGATGCGCGACAGCGGCGACACCGCCGAGGGTGTCGCCGCCTTCCTGGAGCGCAGGCGGCCGCGGTTCACCTGGACGCCGCCGCGCTAGGGGGCTTCCGGCAGGGCCACCCCGCGGCTACGCGGTCGCGCCCGCCTTGCGCCGCCACATCTCCACGAGGTGGGCCGGGGCCTTCTCCGGCGACCCCGCGTCGTAGGGCGGCTGGGGGTCGTACTCGATGAGCAGCTGGACGGTCTGGGCGCACTCGTCGCCCGCGATCCTGCCGACGAGGGCGAGGCCCATGTCGATACCGGAGGACACGCCCGCGGCCGTGACGTACTTGCCGTCGAAGACCACGCGCCGCCCCGTGGAGCGCGCGCCGAGTTCCTCGAGGGTCTCCAGGGCCAGCCAGTGCGAGGTCGCCTCGCGGCCGGTCAGGAGTCCGGCGGCGGCGAGCGCCAGGGAGCCCGTGCACACCGACGTCGTCCATGTGGTGGTCGCGTCGACGGCGCGCAGCCAGTCGAGCAGCGGCGCGTTCTCCCGCTGGTCGGCCTGGCCGGGGCCGCCGGGGACCACCACGATGTCCGGGCGCCGCACCTCCTCGAAGGTCTTGGTCGCGACGAGCGCGAGCTGCCCGCTGTCGTCGGTCACGGGTCCGGTGCGCTCGGCCACGAAGACCACCTCGGCGTCGGGGATGCCGCCGAGGGTCTGGTAGGGGCCGACGGCGTCGAGCGCGGTGAAACGCTCGTACAGGGCGATGGCGATCTGCATGGGTGCTCCTTGAGAGTGCGGTCGGTCGGTGGCGTGCGTCGGTGCGGTGCGGTGCGGTCAGGGGCCAGTGGTCAGGGAGTCGCGTTCAGGGGGCTGTGGAAGCGGCGGCGGTACTCGGCCGGTGGTGTGCCGAGTGCCTTCACGAAGGCGCGGCGCATGGCCTCCGGGGTGCCGTAGCCGCAGGCGCGCGAGACCTCCTCGACGCCGTCGGAGGTGTCCTCCAGGAGCCGTCGCGCCTGCTCGACGCGGACCCGTTCGACGTACTTGCCCGGCGTCGTACCGGTCTCCGCCTGGAAGGAGCGGGCGAAGTGCCGGGGCGAGAGCCGGGCGCGCCCGGCGAGCGACTCCACGCTGAGGTCGCCCCCGGGGTTCTCGCTGATCCACCGCTGGACCTCGCGCAGCGGCTCGCTCCTCGCCGTCTGCGCCGAGAGCTGCGCGCTGAACTGCGCCTGGTTCCCGGGGCGGCGCAGGAACACCACCAGATAGCGCGCCACGGTCAGGGCGGTGTCACGGCCCAGGTCCTCCTCGACGAGGGCGAGCGCCAGGTCGATGCCCGCCGTCACACCGGCCGAGGTGGCGACATGGCCGTCGCGTACGTAGATGGGGTCCGGGTCCACCTCGACCTCGGGGTGGTTGCGGGCGAGCGTGTCGCAGTACGCCCAGTGCGTCGTCGCGCGGCGGCCGTCGAGGAGTCCGGCGCGGGCGAGCAGGACCGCGCCGGTGCAGACGGACACCAGGCGGCGGGCGCGCGGGGCGTGGGCCCGGAGCCAGGCCACCAGGTCGGCGTCATCAGCCCGGGTGCCCGCGCCGCCGGGGACCAGCAGGGTGTGCCAGGGCCGCGCCGCGGCGTCCGCCAGGCGGAGGTCGGGGACCAGCGTGAGCCCGCTCGACGTCCGGAGCGGGGCGCCGTCGAGGGACGCCGTGACGACGCGGTAGGGCTCGGCGTCCCGGTGCCGGTGGCTCGCCCCGGTGAAGACCTCCAGGGGGCCCGTGACATCGAGGCTCTGGACGCCGTCGAAGAGGACGACCAGGACGGTTCGCTGCTGCATGCCTCGATTCTTGGGGCGGGCGCCCGACGGCCGCAATGACGAGTGCCCCACCTTTCCTGCCATGGCTGCTGGGGGGGGGTCGTGCCGCTCGGGGTGTCGGGGCCGGGCGGGACTTCACCTCATACCGACCAGTCGGTAACGTAGGGGGCATGACCTCTTCGACGACTTCCCCGCAGCTCGGCGCGGCCCTGCCCCCACGTGCGGGGCGGCGCTGCCACGGCGTGCTCAACACCGTGCACACGACGCACTATTTCGCCCCCGACGCGGGCCGTGAACTGGCCGCGCTCGGCATCACGCACCCCAAGGCCGTGAACTTCGCGATCCGGGGAGCGGCGATGGGGGCCGTGGGCGCGGGTGTGGTCACCGCCGCGTTCTACAACTACAAGCCGGAGGTCGTGGCGCGGTTCGTGCCCGCGGTGTGGCGCACCGCGACACCCGAGGACGTGCTCGCCGCCCGGCTGCGCGCCGTGGACTCCACGCTGCGCCGCCTCCTCGGCGACGACGTGCTGTCCTCGCCGGAGATGACCGAGGCGGCCGGGCTCGCCCTGCGGGCCGCGGAGGCCTGCTCGCCGGGCGGCCGCCCGCTGTATGCCGCGCACGCCGCCCTGCCCGTCCCCGAGGAGCCCCACCTCGCCTACTGGCACGCGGCCACACTGCTGCGCGAACACCGGGGCGACGGCCACCTGATGGCGCTCCTGGACGCGGAACTCGACGGCGTGGAGGCGCTGGCGAGCCACACGGCGACGGGCAAGAGCATGACGCCCAAGTGGAACCTGGCCACGCGCGGCTGGTCCCCGGAGGACTGGGGCGCGGCCGTGGAGCGGCTGCGCGGGCGCGGGATCCTGGACGCGGAGGGCGAGTTGACGCAGGCGGGCATCGCGCTGCGGCAGCAGATCGAGGAGCGCACCGACCGGCTCGACCGCGCCCCCTACGAACACCTCGGCGCGGCCGGTGTCGAGCGCCTCACCGAACTCGGCTCCGCGTTCGCCGGTGCGGTCGTGCGGGCGGGGGCGTTCCCCGGGGACCTGCTCGGCAAGGCCTGACATGCTTCCCCCGTCCGCGGGGTACCCGGACGGCCCGCGACTTCGAACAGCTCTCCGTGGAAGAGGTTCCGTGGAGGAGGTCGGGGAGACGAAGGGAGAACCTCGTGTTCCGTGCGATCGCGGACGTTCTGCGACAGATCGCTGGTGCCATCGCCACCGTGGTCACGCTGCCCTTCCGGGCGCTGGCCCGGCTGTTCGGCGGAGCTTCGCGTTCCGGTGGCAGGTCGGGGCGGACGCGCCGGGTCTGACCGCCTCGCTGTCGGTGCCGCCTGCCACAATTGGGCGGCAACCTCAGTGAGAAGGCGGTACCGGAACGTGACGACCACTCCAGCCTCCATCGAAAGCAGGATCGCCGAGGAGCTCGGCGTACGGGAGCGGCAGGTGAAGGCCGCCGTGGACCTGCTCGACGGCGGGTCGACGGTGCCCTTCATCGCGCGCTACCGCAAGGAAGCGACCGAGATGCTCGACGACGCGCAGCTGCGCACGCTCGAGGAGCGCCTGCGCTATCTGCGGGAACTGGAGGAGCGGCGCAGTGCCGTCCTCGAATCGGTGCGTGAGCAGGGCAAGCTCACCGACGATCTCGAGGCCCGCATCCGCGAGGCCGACACCAAGGCCCGCCTCGAGGACATCTATCTGCCGTTCAAGCCCAAGCGGCGCACCAAGGCGCAGATCGCCCGCGAGTCCGGCCTGGAGCCGCTCGCCGACGGGCTGCTCGGCGACCCGACGGTCGACCCGGTGGCTGCCGCCGCCGCGTTCGTCGACGCCGACAAGGGCGTCGCCGACCCGCAGGCCGCCCTCGACGGGGCCCGCGCCATCCTCACCGAGCGGTTCTCCGAGGACGCCGACCTCATCGGTGAGCTGCGTGAGCGCATGTGGGTGCGCGGGCGTCTGGCCGCCAGGGTCCGCGAGGGCAAGGAGGAGGCGGGCGCCAAGTTCGCCGACTACTTCGACTTCGCCGAGCCCTTCACCGAGCTGCCCTCGCACCGCGTCCTCGCGCTGCTCCGCGGCGAGAAGGAGGACGTGCTCGACCTGGTCCTCGAGCCGGAGGAGCCGAGCGAGGACCGGGTGGGCCCGTCGTCGTACGAGGACTCCGTCGCCCGGCGCTTCGGTGTCGCCGACCGCGGCAGGCCCGGCGACAAGTGGCTCGCCGACACGGTGCGCTGGGCCTGGCGGACCCGGATCCTGGTGCACCTCGGCATCGACCTGCGGCTGCGGCTGCGGACGGCGGCGGAGGACGAGGCGGTGCGCGTGTTCGCGGCGAACCTGCGCGACCTGCTGCTCGCCGCCCCCGCGGGCACGCGCGCCACGCTCGGCCTCGACCCCGGCTTCCGCACGGGCGTGAAGGTCGCCGTGGTGGACGCCACCGGCAAGGTCGTGGCGACGGACACCATCCACCCGCACGTCCCCGCGAACAAGTGGGACCAGGCCGTCGCCACCCTCGCCCGCCTCGCCGAGCAGCACCACGTGGACCTCATCGCGATCGGCAACGGCACCGCGTCCCGCGAGACCGACAAGCTGGCCGCCGACCTCATCACCAGGCACCCGGAGCTGAAGCTCACGAAGGTGATGGTCTCCGAGGCGGGCGCCTCGGTGTACTCGGCGTCCGCGTTCGCCTCGCAGGAGCTGCCGGAACTCGATGTGTCGCTGCGCGGCGCCGTGTCCATCGCGCGGCGGCTCCAGGACCCGCTCGCCGAGCTGGTGAAGATCGACCCGAAGTCCATCGGCGTGGGCCAGTACCAGCACGACCTGTCGGAGGTGAAGCTGTCCCGCTCCCTCGACGCGGTCGTGGAGGACTGCGTGAACGGCGTGGGCGTGGACGTGAACACGGCCTCCGCGCCGCTGCTCGCCCGGGTGTCCGGCATCGGCTCCGGCCTCGCCGAGAACATCGTGGCCCACCGCGACGCCAACGGCCCCTTCAAGAACCGCAAGGGCCTCAAGGACGTGCCCCGGCTCGGCCCCAAGGCGTACGAGCAGTGCGCGGGCTTCCTGCGCATCCGCGGCGGCGACGATCCGCTCGACGCCTCCAGCGTGCACCCGGAGGCCTACCCCGTGGTGCGGCGGATGGCGGGGACCGCGGGCGGTGACGTCGGCGCGCTGGTCGGTGACACCGCGACGCTGCGGTCGCTGCGGGCCGCCGACTTCGTCGACGACCTCTTCGGCCTGCCCACGGTCACGGACATCCTGAAGGAGCTGGAGAAGCCGGGGCGCGACCCGCGGCCGGCCTTCAGGACGGCGACCTTCAAGGACGGAGTCGAGAAGATCTCCGACCTCGCGCCGGGCATGGTCCTCGAAGGCGTCGTCACCAACGTCGCCGCGTTCGGTGCCTTCGTGGACGTCGGCGTCCACCAGGACGGCCTGGTGCACGTGTCGGCGATGTCCAGGACCTTCGTCAAGGACCCGCGCGACGTGGTGAAGCCGGGTGACATCGTCAAGGTGAAGGTCCTCGACGTCGACGTCCCGCGCAAGCGCGTCTCCCTGACCCTGCGCCTCGACGACGAGGCCGCGCGGGACTCCGCGGGCGCGGGCGGCGGCCGCAAGGAGCGCGGGGGCCGTCCGCCGCAGCAGCGCGGGGGGCGCGGGGGCACCCGGGAGCAGGGTGGCGGCGGGCGCGCGCCGCAGCAGGGTGGCGGTGGCCGCGCCCAGGCCGGGCGGAGCGGCGGCGCCAAGGAGCAGCCCCGGGGCGGCGGCAGGCCCCAGCGCCAGGGCCCGCCGCCCGCGAACGACGCGATGGCCGAGGCACTGCGCCGCGCGGGCCTGGTCGACCCCGGGCGCCGCTGACCGGGGCGCCCCGCCCGGGTCGCCACCGGGGAGACCCGGCGGCGACCCGGGGCTGACCCGGAGGCGGGGTGACCGGGGTGACCAGCAGCGGTCGGACCGTGCACGCCTGCGCCGGGGCACCTTCGGGGCAGTCGCTCGGAGCAGGTGCCCCGGGGAGTCGGCTCAGCGGGAAGCTTCCGTCACCGTGCCCGCCGCCACCGCCAGGCGGCGGGTCACGTGGACGGCGTCGAGCATGCGGCGGTCGTGGGTGACGAGGAGCAGGGTGCCCGCGTAGGAGTCGAGGGCCGACTCCAGTTGCTCGATGGCGGGCAGGTCGAGGTGGTTGGTGGGCTCGTCGAGGACCAGCAGGTTCACGCCGCGGCCCTGGAGGAGGGCGAGCGCGGCGCGGGTGCGCTCGCCCGGCGAGAGGGTCCCCGCCGACCGCAGCACGTGCTCCGCCTTGAGCCCGAACTTGGCGAGGAGCGTGCGGACCTCCGCCGGGTCGGTGTCGGGCACGGCCGCGCGGAACGCGTCGAACAGCGACTCCGCGCCGTGGAACAGGGCGCGCGCCTGGTCGACCTCGCCCACGACGACGCCCGGGCCGAGCGCCGCGTGCCCCTCGTCCACGGGGACACGGCCGAGCAGGGCGGCGAGCAGCGTCGACTTGCCCGAGCCGTTGGCGCCGGTGATGGCGACCCGGTCGGCCCAGTCGATCTGGAGGCCCACCGGCCCCAGCGTGAACGCGCCGCGGCGCACGACGGCCTCGCGCAGGGTCGCCACGACGGCACCGGAGCGCGGCGCCGCGGCGATCTCCATGCGCAGCTGCCACTCCTTGCGGGGCTCCTCCACGACGTCGAGGCGCTCGATCATGCGCTGCGTCTGGCGCGCCTTCGCGGCCTGCTTCTCGCTGGCCTCGCTGCGGAACTTGCGGCCGAGCTTGTCGCTGTCGGTGGCCTTGCGGCGGGCGTTCTTCACGCCCTTGTCCATCCAGGTCCGCTGCATCTGCGCCCGGTCGTGCAGGGCCGCGCGCTTGTCGGCGTACTCCTCGTAATCGGCACGGGCGTGCCTGCGGGCGACGTCGCGCTCCTCCAGGTACGCCTCGTAGCCACCGCCGTAGAGGTTGATCTGCTGCTGCGCCAGGTCGAGTTCGAGGACCTTGGTGACCGTGCGGGTCAGGAACTCGCGGTCGTGGCTCACGACGACGGTGCCCGCGCGCAGTCCGCGTACGAAGGCCTCGAGACGCTCCAGGCCCGCGAGGTCGAGGTCGTTGGTGGGCTCGTCGAGCAGGAACACGTCGTAGCGGGAGAGCAGCAGCGAGGCGAGGCCCGCGCGGGCCGCCTGACCGCCGGAGAGCGCCGTCATCGGGTGGTCGAGCCCCACGCCCAGACCGAGCGATCCCGCGACCTCCTCGGCGCGCTCGTCCAGGTCGGCGCCGCCGAGGGCGAGCCAGCGCTCCAGGCTGTGGGAGTACGCGTCGTCGGCACCGGGCGCGCCTGCGACGAGGCGTTCGGTGGCCTCGTCCATGGCGGTCTGCGCGGCGGCGACACCGGTGCGGCGGGCCAGGAAGGCGTGGATCGTCTCGCCCGGCCTGCGGTCGGGCTCCTGGGGCAGATGACCGACCGACGCCGTCGGGGGCGACAGGCTCAACCGGCCGGAGTCCGGGGTGTCCAGGCCCGCGAGAAGGCGCAGCAGCGTGGACTTCCCGGCTCCGTTGGCGCCCACGAGGCCGATGACGTCGCCGGGGGCGACGACGAGGTCCAGGCCTTCGAAGAGGGTGCGGTCGCCGTGGCCGGCGGCGAGGTGCTTCGCGACAAGGGTGGCGTTCATCAGACCCATGAGCCTAGCCGCACCGGCGGGCGGCCGGGCGGGTGGCCGGGCCCGGCGGTGACGAGCCCCCGGGCCACGCCGGGGCGCCCCTCAGGGCCGCGGCGCCGCGACCGTCACGCTGTCCGGGGTCCGCGCCACCACGTGGCGGGCCTTGGCCGGCAGCGGGAACCGGTGCTCCCCCGGCTCCAGGACCTGGTCGAGGACTGCGTGGACGCGGGTGCGGTGGAGCCGGCCGAGCCGGTAGGCGGTCAGCCGCACCCGGCAGGCGGAGGCGACCTCGGCGACGACCGCGTCCCCGGTCACCTCGAGCCGTGTGAGGCGTCGCTGCCCCGCGGGAGTGCGGTCGAGTGCGCCCTCGATCCGGGCGACGAGCAGCGGGACGACGGGCACGAGGCAGTCGACGTACGCGACGTCGGCCCCCGCGCCCTCGAAGGCCGCCCGCACCGCCGCGCGGACGCGCTCCTCCACCGCGCGCCCGAAGGCGACCGCCCCGTACGTCCGCAGCTCCTCGGCCGGCACACCGGCGGCGTCCGCCGCGATCTCCGCCCCGACGCCGATCGTCCGCAGGGCCGCGGCGAGTTTGGCGAGCAGCGCCACCCGCGCCCCGATGAGCAGCACGCGCCGCCGGCCGCCCCCCGGCCGCTCCCCGTTCAGGAGCCGCCCGAGCTGCGCGCGGTACTCGGCGCCGCGGAAGCGGAACGGGCCTATGCCGTGGTAGCCGTTCAGGGGCAGGTCGGCGTGGGCGGAGGTCTGCCAGGCGAAGTCGCGCCACACGTAGTCGTCGCCGCCGTCGCCGCCCCGCTCGATCACGGCCGTGACGGCGCCGCACCCGAGCCCCTCGCACTCGGGGCAGCCGTAGATCACGTACCGCCCGTCGAGCAGCGGGGCCTCGGCTTCCAGGAGCAGTCGGCGCACATGCGCGGTGAAGATCGCGGGCGGGATGTCGGAGGCGAGCGGGGACACGGCGTCCAGATCGGCGAGCTGGAAGAGGAGGGGACGGCCGTTCACGATGAAGTCGACGAAGTCGCGGTGGACTTGGCAGTCCCCGTTGGCGAGTACCCCACCGGCACGCATCGCCGGTGCCAGGCCGAAGGACGCGTACGCGGCAGGCATGCTGTGAGTATCCCCACCCGGCCGGGGGTCTGCGCACGTGCGCACACATTCCGCTACGTTTTCGGGATGGGTGGGACCAGCAGTACCGAGGTGATCGTTGTGGGCGGTGGGGTCATCGGGCTCACCACCGCCGTGGAGCTCGCGGAGCGCGGCCGCCGCGTCCGGGTCTGGGCGCGGGAGGCGGCCGAGCACACCACCTCGGCCGTCGCGGGCGGCCTGTGGTGGCCGTACCGCATCGAGCCCGAGGCCCAGGTGGGCGACTGGTCGCTGCGGTCGCTCGCGGTGTACGAGAAGCTGGCGGCGGACCCGGAACGCACCGGCGTACGCATGGTCGACGGCGTACACGCGCGGACCGGCCTGGACGGGCTCGGGCCCTGGGCCGCGCGGGTGCCGGGGCTGCGGGCGGCGACCGCCGCCGAGTGCCCGGAGCCCGGCCTGTGGGCGCGGCTTCCGCTCATCGACATGCCCACGCATCTGGCGTGGCTGCGGGGGCGGTTGCGCGCGGCGGGGGGCGTGGTCGAGCAGCGGACCGCGCACAGCCTCGACGAGGCGCTCGGGGAGGCGCCGGACGTCGTCAACTGCTCCGGTCTCGGCGCCCGCTCCCTGGTGCCCGACGACACGGTGCGTCCGGTGCGGGGTCAGCTGGTGCTCGTGGAGAACCCGGGACTGCGTACGTGGTTCACGGCCGCGGATCAGGCGTCTTCGGCGACGACGTACTTCCTGCCGCAGCCCGGGCGCCTGGTGCTCGGCGGCACCGCCGACGACGGCGACTGGTCCCTGGAGCCGGACCCGGCGGTGGCGAGGGCCATCGTCGAGCGCTGCGCCCGCGTCCGCCCCGAGATCGCCTCGGCCCGCGTGCTCGGCCACCGCGTGGGCCTGCGCCCCGCACGCCCGTCGGTCCGCCTGGAACGCGAGCTCCGGGGTGCGGGCCGCACCCTTATCCACAACTACGGCCACGGCGGCGCCGGAGTAACGGTCGCCTGGGGCTGCGCCCGATCAGCCGCCAACCTCCTGGACTCCCCGCCACACCCCTGAGCAGCAGCTCAGCCCCCACGGGGCCTCCCCCACCGCCGCCGCAAGCCAGAATCTCCCCACCTTGACGGCGAAGCCGAATGCCCCCTCGCCCCCCACGGCGAAGCCGAGGTTTTTTCCCCGCCGCAACGGCGAGCAACCGAACAAACGCATCCCGGCGGTGCCAAGCCCACCCCGCCAGAACAGAGACACCCCGAACGGAAACGGCCCCCGCCCCCGGCACGAAGCCGGGACCGAGGGCCGCCGCCCAGCAGGGGGCAAGGCTCAGCGGGCCGGATCGGGCCGCTTCTCCACAGGCGAACCCGACCCGGGCTCGCCGTCCTCCCCGTTGTCGGCCGGTCCGATGCGGATCTCGAACTCCCCGACCCCGTACTGCTCGTGACCGGCGATGACGGCCTTCTCGACGGCCTCGGAGCCGTGTTCGCCGCGTACGATCAGCGGGTCGTGGCGCAGATCGCGCATCAGCGCCACGCACATGCCGATCATCACCAGGGTGAAGGGTGCCGCCACGAGGATCGTCAGGTTCTGCAAGCCCTTGAGGGCGTTGTCGTTCCCGTCACCGATCAGCAGCATGATCGCGGCGACCGCTCCGGTGACCACGCCCCAGAAGACCACGACGAGTCGGCCGGGTTCGAGCGAACCCCTCTGGGAGAGCGTGCCCATGACGATCGAGGCGGCGTCCGCGCCGGACACGAAGAAGATGCCGACGAGGATCATCACCAGGAGGCTGGTGGCGGTCGCGATCGGGTACTCGTTCAGGAGGCCGAAGAGCTGCGCCTCGGGGGTGGCGTCGCCCTCCAGGCCGCCGCGCTCCTTGACCTTCATGGCGCTGCCGCCGAAGACGGCGAACCAGATCAGGCTGACGGAGCTGGGGACCAGGATGACGCCGCCGACGAACTGACGGATCGTACGCCCGCGGCTGATGCGCGCGATGAACATGCCGACGAAGGGCGTCCAGGAGATCCACCACGCCCAGTAGAACACCGTCCAGCCGCCGAGCCAGTCCGAGACGCCCTCACCGCTCGACGCCTCGGTGCGGCCGATCAGCTGCGGCAGATCGTTGAGGTAGGCGCCGATCGAGGTCGGCAGCATGTCGAGCACGATCACGGTCGGGCCCGCGATGAAGACGAAGAGGACGAGCAGCAGGGCGAGCACCATGTTGATGTTCGAGAGCCACTGGATGCCCTTCTCCACGCCGGAGACCGCGGACGCCACGAAGGCCACGGTCAGCACGGCGATGATGGTGACGAGCAGGCCGGTGCCCGCCTTCTCCATCCAGTCGAGTTCCTCGAATCCGCTGCCGATCTGCAACGCGCCGAGGCCGAGCGAGGCGGCGGAGCCGAAGAGCGTGGCGAAGATGGCGATGATGTCGATGACCCGCCCCCACGCACCGTGGGCGTGCTTTTCGCCGATGAGTGGCACGAAGACGGAGCTGATGGTCTGCCGCCGGTTCCGCCTAAAGGTGCTGTAGGCGATGGCGAGGCCGACGACCGCGTAGATGGCCCAGGGGTGCAGGGTCCAGTGGAACAGGGTGGTCGCCATGGAGGTCTCCATGGCGGCCGCCTTGTCCGCGGGGTCGGTGCCGGGCGGCGGCGTCGTGAAGTGGGCGAGGGGTTCGCTCACTCCGTAGAACATCAGGCCGATGCCCATGCCGGCGCTGAACATCATCGCGACCCAGGACACCGTGCGGAACTCGGGCTCCTCACCCTCCTTGCCGAGCGTGATCCTGCCGTACCGGCTCATGGCGAGCCACAGGGCGAAGACCACGAAGCCGGACGCCGCCAGCATGAAGGCCCAGCCACCGTTGTGGATGAGGCCTTCGAGCATGTCGGAGGAGACGTCCTCGAGGGTGTCCGTGGCGACGGCGCCCCAGACGACGAAGGCCAGGGTGAGCCCGGCCGTGACGCCGAAGACCACCCGGTCCGTCCGTGCCAGCCCCCCGTGGCCCACCGACAGCGGCGGGCCTCCTCCGGGATCCGCTTTCTGCGTTTCCTGGGTCACAAGTGCACCTTTCGCGGAGTTGTTGATCGTCGTGGATTCTTCTCCGCTACCCCCTACCACAAGTGACGTGCGCTCCGATGCCTCAACAGTCGGTGTCGGGCTGCCCGATGGCGAGGTGATAGGACGCGCGTCCGTCCAGGAGCAGCGGGACGAGCGCGCGTGCGGGCTGCCGCAACGGCACGAGCGCGCCCGCGCCGTCCCGCTTCACCGTAACGCCGTGGAGGCCGAGTTCGTCCTTGACGTCGGCGAACTGTTCCGGTGTGAGGCGGTAGCCGCACGCCGGGTCCTGAAGGGTCTCGCCGGGTTCGGCCGGGTCGTTGTCGGCGCCGCCGAGGTAGACCGGGCCCCGGTCGCGCAGCCCGGCGAGCCGGGACGCCGTGCTCGCCGCCTCCAGGCGCCACCGGTGGCTCTCGGCGTAGGAGAAGAGGCCGTCGAGTGCCGACAGTTGTGAGCGCACCCGGCGCCGGTTGTTGAGGGACTCGTCCCTCTTCTCGGCGTCCGTGAGGGGGTCGACGCGGCTCTCGATGAGGAGTCCCGCCGCGTGTTTCAGGCCGGAGGCGTTGCGCAGGATGCGTTCCTGGCCGTCTCCGGCGACCTGCTTGACGGGGTCCCCCGTCACCGGGTCGGTCCAGATGCCGTAGGTGCCGGTGCTGTGTCCTTCGGCCTCGGCGGCGGGGCGTACGTAGTCGCGGGAGAGTGCCTTCGCCTCGCGGTGCAGCGCGCCGTGGGTGTTGAGGTTGCGCGGCCAGAGGTCGAACAGGTCCTTGTCGTAGTACTGGGGTGTGGCGCCGTACTCGTGCAGGTCGTAGATGGCGTCGGGCCTGTGGTCGCGGATGACGGCGGCCATGGCGCGGCCCTCGGTGGTCTTGAGGGCGATGTGGTCGCGGTTGATGTCGACGCCGTCGGAGTTGCCGCGGGTGTCCGCGGCGCGGCCGTCGGGGTTGGCGGTGGGCACGACGAGCAGGGTGGTCCTGGACAGGAACCGCCGGGTCCTGTCGTCCTTGGCGTAGGCCAGGTCGCGGACGGTGGTCAGACAGGCCTCGCGCCCGGAGGGCTCGTCGCCGTGCTGGCTGCACACGAGGAGCACGGTGCTCGCGGTGCGGCGCTCCCCGATGCGGACGAGCTGCACCGGCCGGTCCTGCTTCGTGGTGCCGACGCGGGACACCGAGACGCGGTCGGTGGCCTTGTCGAGGCTCCGCAGGAGCCGCTGCTCCTCGGGCTGGCTGGTCCAGCGCGCGCCGTTGCTCTCTTCGAAGCCGGTGCGCGGTGGCGCCGGGGACGCCTGTGCGGGGGCCGTGAGCAGCGGCGCGGCGAGCACCGCGCAGACTCCGGTCAGTGCCAGGGCGCGTATGCGGGATGTCATGAGGTGCGGCCTCCGGGTACGGGGGAGATCCGGCGGGGCGGTGCGACCCCGTCGAGGCGGGACTCGCGCGGTACGACGGCGTGCGGGACCGTGGCGAGTGCCTTGGCGCCGCCTACGAGTGGTACGCGGGCGACGGTGCGGGCGAGGTCGACGGTGAGGGTCGGGGTGTCGGCGGGGGGCACGATGAGGTTCCTGTCGGTGCCGCCGACGATCAGTGCGAGCCGGTGTCCCTTGGGTACGACGTGGTCGCTCGCGGCCAGGTCCAGGGTGATGGTGTACGGCTTGCCGGGCGTCAGCGGCCCGCCGTGCTGGTCGGACGCGTGGTTGCCGAGGTCGGCCCAGCCGCGGCTGAAGACGGTGTAGTCGACGTTCGCGGTCCTGGCCCGGGTGTTCTTGAAGCAGGAGCTGTCGCCGGGTGTGCTCCGGCCCCAGCAGGAGCGGTCGGGCAGCGTGTCGATGCCCTCGTCGTCGTGGGTGTAGTCACGGATGGTGCCGGGGCCGATGTCGGCGAGTACGGCCGTGAGGTGGGCCGTGCGCGTCGTCGGCGTGACGGTGACCCGTATCTGCGAGGAGCCGGAGATGCGCAGGTCGCGGGCGAGAGGGCGGGTGGTGAAGCCGTTCTTCGCGGGCGTGGACGTGTCGATCGCCGAGGCCCAGTCGGCCTCGCCGAGCCGCCGGTCGTCGGTGAAGGTCTCGGTGCCCCTGCCGGGGCGCGGGCCGAGGGTGCCGACGCCGGGCGCGGTGCCCTTGGCGGGGTGCAGCGCGGTGGTGGAGGTGCCGCGGGGCGGCCAGACGCGGTCGGTGGTCCAGCGGTCGGGGGCGCGCTCGACGTCGGCCATCGGCTCGCGGTCGATGCCGTTGCGGTAACCGAGGAGTTCGTGGTCGAACCAGCGGTGCAGGGTGCGCACCCAGTGGGCGCGCCGGAAGTCGAAGGGGTCGACGTGCCCGGCCTGGCTCAGCCAGATCTTCCGCTCCACGCCGGCTTCGGCGAGGGCGTCCCACCACTGCCCGAAGTGCTTGGTCCGCACGTTCAGGTCCTGGAGGCCGTGTACGAGGAAGACGCTGGCCCTGACCTTGCGGGCGTCGGGCACGTGGTCGCGTTCGGTCCACAGCGGGGTCCAGTCGCCGCTGCGGGGCGCCCCGGTGACGAGTTGCTGCTTGACGTGGCCGCAGCGCGCGGCCGCCTCGGGGCTCTCGATGCCGCGGGCGAGTCCGTCGGGGCCGCTGTTGTACAGCGGGGCGCCCTTGGCGAAGTAGTAGTCGTACCAGGAGGAGATGGCGCCGATCGGCACGATGGTCCGCAGGCCCTCGACGCCGGTGGCGGCGACGCCGTTGGCGACGGTGCCGTCGTAGCTCTTGCCGATCATTCCGGTGCGGCCGTTGGTCCACCCGGCGTCGGCCCGCCGGTCCCCGGTGCGGGTGGTGTAGCCGCGGGCGCGGCCGTTCAGCCAGTCGACGACGGCCTTCGCGGACTGGACGTCGGAGCGGCCGCCGACGTCGACGCAGCCGTCGGAGCGGTTGGTGCCCGCGAGGTCGACGGCGGCGTAGGCGTAGCCGCGGGGCACGAAGTAGTTGTCGTAGTACAGCGGGAACCGGACGGGGTCGCCGTTCGCGTCGTACGTCTTCTTCTGGCTCTCGTTGCCGCGTCCGCAGCAGGAGTAGTACGGACTGGCGTCCATGATCACGGGTATCTTCCGGCCCTCGGCCGCGGGTTCGCGGGGCCGGACTATGTCGACGGCGACGCGGTCGGTGCGGCCGTCCGCGTCGCCGTCGATCCGGATGTCGACCCACACGGACTCGCGTATCGCATCCGTGTAGGAGTAGATGGGCTTGCTCTCCTTCACCCGGCCCGCCATCTCCTCGGCGTCGGGAGTGCGCGGCGCGGAGTGGGCGGCGCCGCCCGGGGCCAGGAGGGTGGCGAGCAGGGCGGCGAGCGCCGCCGTCAGGAGCGTCCTCCACAGCGCCGGGCTCAGCGGGGTCTTCGGGCGCGTGCGTCGCGCGCGTATCGGCATGGCGCGGAAGGTACACGCGTCAACTCCTGGCGGAAAGGGGGCCGTACGTCCCGGTGAAAGGTGCGTGGGGCAAGAACGCACATGTCGGCTGAATGGCGATCGTGTGACATATGCGGCCATGGACATGGTCAGGGGTGACGGTGCTCAATAGGGTCGACGACATCGTGACGTACCGCGCCAGGCAGGGACGGCGGCCCCGCACCCCGGGGGCCGCCGTGCCGCGTCCTGGCGCAATCGACCGCATATCGTGATGACTTGGAGATACCCGTGCACCGCAGACTCATCGCCCCGGGCGCGCTCGCGGCCTCGCTCGTCCTGCTGGCGATCCCGGCATCGGCCGCCGACTTCGCCCCCGGGGCGCCGGGCGCCGGCGACCCCTACTACCCGGACGCAGGCAACGGCGGCTACGACGTCTCGCACTACGACCTGCGCCTGAAGTACCAGCCCAGGACGGACTTGTTGGAGGGCACGGCCACGCTCCAGGCCACCGCCACGCAGAACCTGTCCCGCTTCAACCTGGACCTCGGCCTGAAGGTCAGCGAGGTCCGGGTGAACGGCAAGAAGGCCGCGTTCGCCAGGACCGGCGAGCAGGAGCTCGAGATCACCCCGAAGGCGGGCCTGACCAAGGGCAGTTCCCTCTCGGTGGTCGTGAAGTACGCGGGCAAGCCGTCCGAGGTGAAGATCCACGGCTTCACCGCGTGGCAGCGCACGCCCGACGGCGGTGTGGCGGCCCAGGAGCCGGAGTCGTCGGCCTGGTGGTTCCCCGGCAACGACCACCCGCGCGACAAGGCGACGTACGACGTGTCGGTGTCCGTGCCCGACGGTACGCAGGCCATCTCCAACGGCGTGCTCCAGTCGCAGTCCTCCAAGCTGGGCTGGACCCGCTACAACTGGCGTTCCAACAAGCCGCAGGCCACGTATCTCGCGACGCTCGCCGTCGGCAGATTCGACATCACCACGGACAAGACGGAGAACGGGCTTCCCGTCCTCAACGCCTACAGCAAGGACCTCGGTGACAACGCGGGCGCGGCGCGCGCCAGCATCGAGCGGACCACCGAGGTCGCCGAGTGGCTGGAGGAGGTGTTCGGCAAGTACCCCTTCAACGCGCTCGGCGGTTACGTACCGAACGTCCCCGCCAGCTACGCCCTGGAGACCCAGACGCGGCCGTTCTACGGCCCGCGGGCCTTCGCGAACGGCTCGAACGTCTCCATCGTCGTGCACGAGCTCGCCCACCAGTGGTACGGCGACAGCGTCTCCGTGGAGAACTGGAAGGACATCTGGGTCAACGAGGGCTTCGCCCGCTACAGCCAGTGGCTGTGGTCCGAGAAGGAGGGCGAGGGCACGGCCCAGGAACTCGCCGACTACGTGTACGCCCAGAACGCGGCGGACTCGCCCTTCTGGCAGGTCAAGCCGGGCGACCCGGGTCCCGACAACCAGTTCCACATCGCCGTGTACGACCGCGGTGCCCTCGCCCTTCAGGCGCTGCGCAACGAGATCGGTGACGAGTCCTTCTTCCGGATCCTGAAGGGCTGGCCGAAGGAGCGGGCGTACGGCAACGCCTCGGTGCGTGACTTCGTGTCGTACGCCGAGAAGGTCAGCGGCAAGCCGCTGTCGGGGCTCTTCGACACCTGGCTGTACCAGGTGGGCAAGCCGGGGGCGCCCGCCGCGCGCGACGCCGGGGTGGCCCGGGCCGCGGGGAAGGCCGCGCCGGCGAAGCCGAAGTCGTGGAAGAAGATCGCTGCGACGAACACGCTGCACGACCACGAGCACGGCGGTGAGCACGGCAAGGGCCACGACCACCGCTGACGCTCGCCGTCGGCCTGCGGACGCGCCAGTGGGGGGCGCCCTTCAAGGCGCCCCCCACTGGTGTTGCCGGTTCCCGTGGCCCCTACGTCACCGGCGTCCGGCAGGTGCGCTGTGCCCACCCGGTCCACCCCTGGCGGACCGGTCGGCCACAGCGGGGCAACAGCTACTTCGTGACGTCGACCGCCTCGCGGTCCTGCTTGCGGCGGATCGCGTACCAGCCGGCCGTGAGGCCCGCCGCCACGATCGGGATGAGGAAGAGCGTCTTGCGGCCCACCTCGGCGTCCTTCCACATCAGGCCGAGGACGGCGAGCAGGAAGGCGATCGTGACGTACTGCGTGACGCCGCTGCCGGGCAGCCGGAAGTCGGGCCTGGTCAGGTGGCCCTCCTTGGCCCTGCGGACGAAGGCCAGGTGGCACACCATGATGCTGATCCAGGTGCCGATGATGCCGAGCGAGGCCACGTTCAGGACGATCTCGAACGCCTTGTCCGGCACGACGCGGTTGAGGGCGACGCCGAGGACGCCCACCGACGCGGTGAGCAGGATGCCGCCGTAGGGCACCTGGTTGCGGTTCATCCTGGCGGTGAACTTCGGCGCCGAGCCCGCCATGGCCATGGAGCGCAGGATGCGGCCGGTGGAGTACAGGCCGGAGTTCAGCGAGGACATGGCCGCGGTGAGGACGACGAAGTTCATGACGTCACCGGCGCCCGAGACGCCGATCTTGGAGAGCACGGTGACGAAGGGGCTCTCGTCGGCGGAGTACATCGTGCCGGGGAGCAGCAGCGCGAGCAGCACGACCGAGCCGACGTAGAAGACACCGACACGCCACATGATCGAGTTCACGGCGCGCGGGACGACCTTCTGCGGGTCCTTGGTCTCACCCGCGGCGACGCCGACCAGTTCGAGGGACGCGTACGCGAAGACGACGCCCTGGAGCACGATCACGACCGGCATCAGGCCGTTCGGCAGGAAGCCGCCGTGGTCGGTGATCATGTTCAGGCCGGGCTTCTCGCCGCCCACGTCGTGCTGCGTGGAGACCAGGAAGATGCCGACGAACATGAAGGCCACGAGCGCCGCGACCTTGATGATCGCGAACCAGAACTCCATCTCGCCGAACCACTTCACGGAGATCAGGTTCACGGCGAGGACCACGGCGAGCGCGGCGAGGGCGAGCACCCACTGCGGGATGTCGGTGAAGAAGCTCCAGTAGTGCGTGTAGAGCGCGATGGCCGTGATGTCGGCGATGCAGGTGGTCGACCAGTTGAGGAAGTACATCCAGCCGGCGACGTAGGCACCCTTCTCGCCCAGGAACTCGCGGGCGTAACTCACGAAGGAGCCGGACGAGGGCCGGTAGAGGACCATCTCGCCGAGGGCGCGGACCACGAAGAACGCGATGATGCCGCACACGAGGTACGCGACGGCGAGGGCGGGCCCCGCCGAGTGGAGGCGGCCACCCGCCCCGAGGAACAGGCCGGTGCCGATCGCGCCACCGATCGCGATCATGTTGACGTGGCGGGCCTTGAGGTCCTTGCTGTAACCGGCGTCGCCCGCGTCCGCGGGGGCGGCGTTGGCCGCCTGGGACACGGCGGGGGCGTCCGTGGCCGTGTCTACGGCGTCGTTGCTCACGTGGAAGATCCACTCTGTGGTGCCCGGAAGAGGTTCCGGGGTCCGGATGTGCTGCGGGCCGCCACACCCCTGACGTGGGCGAACCAACGCGACACCTTCCCCCACCGCCCCCTGCGGATGCGGTGGCACAGATCACATAGCGGCACTTCTCACATGGTGAGCGCCCTCTGTACAGCTGCGCGTCAGACGGTGTAAAGGTCCTCGATCAGATCCCGGTACCTGTCCCTGATGACCCTGCGGCGCAGCTTCAGGGACGGCGTCAGCTCCCCGGTCTCCGGGCCCCACTCCCCGGCGAGGAGCCGGTACCGCTTGATCTGCTCGGTGCGGTTCAGGCGCGCGTTGGCCGTCTCGACGGCACGGGCGACCTCCTGCCGTACGGCGGGGTGGTCCACCAGGCCGGCGCCGCCGGCGTCGATGCCGCGGGCGGCGGCCCAGGCGGGCGCCAGCTCCGGGTCGAGGACGAGCAGCGCCACCAGATAGGAGCGGCCGTCGCCGTGCACCAGGGCCTGGCCGATCAGCGGGTGCTCCTTGAGGGCGTTCTCGACCAGCGCGGGGGCCACGTTCTTGCCCGTGGACGTCACGATGATCTCCTTCTTGCGGTCGGTGATCCACAGGAAGCCGTCGTCGTCGAGCCGCCCCACGTCACCGGTCGCGAACCAGCCGTCCGCGTCCCGCAGGCCGTCGACGCCGCCGTCGGCCCGCAGATAGCCGTCGCACACGAAGGGCCCGCGCACCATGACCTCGCCGTCGTCGGCGACGCGTACCTCCATGCCCTCCAGGGGCTTCCCCACCGAGCCGAGCCGGAAGGCGCCGCGTCCGTTGGCGGTGACGACGCCCGTCGTCTCGGTCAGCCCCCAGGCGTCCAGGACCACCAGGCCGAACCCGGCCCAGAACCTCGCCACGGTAACCGGCATCGGCGCCGCCGCGCTCGCCGTCCACCGCAGCCTGTCGAACCCGGCGAGCGCGAGCAGCGGGTCGAGCACCCGCTCCTTGGCCTCGCGGTAGGCCGCCGCCAACTCCGCCGGTGGTTCCTCGCCGCGCTCACGGCAGTCCACGTGCGCGCGTGCCGTCGCCGCCGCGTCCTCGACCGCCCGGCGGCGCTCGTCGGGCAGCCCGGCGAGCGCGGCCCGTACGGCCGCTGCGAGCTTCTCCCACACCCGGGGCACACCGAAGAACTGCTGCGGACGCACCTCCCGTGCCAGGGCGCCCACGAGCGCCGGGTCCGGGCACATGTGGACCTCGGACGCGCGGAGCAGCGGCAAATAGATCCCGAGCATGCGCTCGGCGATGTGCGCGAACGGCAGATAGCAGATGTGGCCGGCCCGCCCCGGGAACTCGATCGCGGCGTCCAGGGCGATGCCGTTGCCGATGACGTTGCGGTGCGTCATGCGCACGCCCTTGGGGTCGCCGGTGGTGCCCGAGGTGTAGACGACGGTCAGCGGGTCCGTGGCCGCGCACTCCCGCCAGCCCTCGTCGAAGGCGTACGGGTCGAGGAGCCGGGTGCCGGCGGCGAGCACGGACGCGTAGGTGCGGTGCGGTCCCGCGGCGGCCGCGTCGACGACGACCAGCCGCTCCAGGGGCGTGCTCGCGTCCTCGACGAGGGGCCCCCAGCGCGGCAGCTCCCGTGCGCCCTCCACGATCGCGAACCGGGCCCGGCTGTGCCGGACGATGTGCGCGATCTGGCCGGGTGCCGAGGTGCCGTACACGGTGACGGGGACGGCGCCCAGGTGGACCAGGGCGACGTCGCTCAGCCAGTGCTCGGGGCGGTTGGCCATCATCATCAGGACGTGCTCGCCGCGCCGGACGCCGAGCGCCGCGTACCCGGTGGCGAGCGCGGCGACCTCGCGGCGCACCTCGCTCCAGGTGCGCGTCGCCCAGCCGGTGCCCTCGCGCCAGGAGAGCGCGGGCAGGTCCGGATGGTCCTCGGCGTTGCGCAGCAGCAGGGCGGGGAAGGTGAGGTCGGCCGGGTCGCCGGGAAGTCGCGGGATCGAGGTCATGGAACCGCCTCCTGACACCGTCGGTGCGCTGTCGGCCACGTGGCGTGACTGGCCCGGAGACTTTCACAACAGTGGTGGCACAGCAATACTGTTGCACCGCATCGACGCACGGCAGGGGAGGTGGCGCGCCGCCATGACGACGGGCACGGACGAGCCGACGGGCACGGGGCAGCCGACGCGGGCGGAGGATGCGGAGGACGCGGCGTACGCGGAGGAGTCGCCATCCGCGGAGGAGTCGGCGTACGCGAAGGGGTCGGCGTACGCGAAGGAATCTGCGTACGCCAAGGACGCGGCGGAGCCGACGTACACGGTCGACGAGCTGGCCGCGCACGCGGGCGTCACGGTCCGCACGATCCGCTTCTACAGCACGAAGGGGCTGCTGCCCCCGCCGGTGATCGGACCGCGCCGCGTGGGCCACTACGGCCCCGGGCACCTCTCGCGTCTCGCCCTCATCGAGGAGTTGCAGCACCAGGGGATGACGCTCGCCGCGATCGAGCGCTATCTGGAGCAGCTGCCGCCCGGCCTGAGCGCGCACGACCTCGCCATCCACCGCGCGGTGGTGGCGTCGTGGGCGCCGGACGCGCCGGAGGACATGTCCCGTGCGGAGCTGGAGCGCCGGGCGGGCCGGGCGCTCTCGGACGAGGACCTGGAGCGGCTCGCGGCGATGGGCGTGGCCGCCGCCCGTGACGGGGACCCCGGCCGGCTGCGGGTGGACACCGGCCTCCTCCGCCTCGGCGTGCAGCTGCTCGGCGTGCCCATCGCGCACGAGACGATCCTGGCCTCGCGGACCGTGCTCATGGAGCACGCGCGCTCGGCGGCGCACGAGCTGTCGCGGCTGTTCCGCGACGAGGTCTCGGACTCCCGCCGGGAGCGCGAGTGCGACCCCGAGCACGTCGCGGCGATGCGGTCCCTCTCGGCGCACATGCAGCCGATGGTGGTGCAGGCCCTGGTCACGGCGTTCCAGCGGTCGCTGAAGGAGGAGCTGCGGGAGTGGCTGAAGGAGAGCTGAGGGAGTGGCTCGGCGAGACCGAGCCACTCCCCCGCGCGTGCGGCACCGTCAGGCCGCGTCGCTGAACCGCTCGCCCCGCTCCGCCTTCTCGACGAGCAGCGCGGGCGGCGTGAACCGCTCGCCGTAGCGCTCGGCGAGCTCCCGCGCGCGGGCCACGAACGCGGGCAGCCCGGCGCCGTCCCCGTAGCCGTTGATGTACTGGAGGACGCCGCCCGTCCAGCCGGGGAAGCCGATGCCGAAGACGGAGCCGATGTTGGCGTCGGCCACCGACGTCAGGACGCCCTCCTCGAGCAGGCGCACGGTGTCGAGCGCCTCCGAGAACAGCATCCGCTCCTTCATGTCCTCGAACGGGATGCTGTGCCCGGGCCGGGTGAAGTGCTCGCGCAGGCCCGGCCAGAGGCCCGCACGCCTGCCGTCGTCACCGTAGTCGTAGAAGCCCTTGCCGCCGCTGCGTCCGGTGCGTCCGAACTCGTCGACCAGGCGGTCGATGACGGCCTCCGCGGGGTGGGTGTCCCAGGTGCCGCCCGCTTCCTCGACCGCCCGCCTGGACTCGTTGCGGATCTTGCGCGGGAGGGTGAGCGTCAGCTCGTCCATCAGGGACAGGACCTTCGCCGGGTAGCCCGCCTGGGCGGCGGCCTGCTCGATCGACGCGGGCTCGACGCCCTCACCGATCATGGCGACGCCCTCGTTGATGAACTGCCCGATGACGCGCGAGGTGAAGAAGCCGCGCGAGTCGTTGACGACGATGGGCGTCTTGTTGATCTGGCGTACGAGGTCGAAGGCGCGGGCCAGCGCCTCGTCGCCGGTGCGCTCACCCTTGATGATCTCCACGAGCGGCATCTTGTCGACGGGCGAGAAGAAGTGCAGGCCGATGAAGTCGACGGGGCGGGCGACGCCCTCGGCGAGCTGGGAGATGGGCAGCGTCGAGGTGTTGGAGCACAGCAGCGCGTCCGGCGCGACGACGTCCTGGATCTCCTGGAACACCTTGTGCTTGAGCGCCGTGTCCTCGAAGACCGCCTCGATCACCGCGTCACAGCCCGCGAGCTGCTGCGGGTCGGCGGTCGGCGTGATGCGGGCGAGCAGCGCGTCGGCCTGCTCCTGCGTGGTGCGGCCCCGGGAGACGGCCTTGGCGCAGAGCTTCTCCGAGTAGCCCTTGCCCTTGGCCGCGGCCTCGGCGGAGACGTCCTTGAGCACGACGTCGATGCCGGCACGCGCGCAGGAGTAGGCGATGCCCGCCCCCATCATCCCGGCGCCCAGCACGGCGACCTTGCGGACCGTGCGGGACTCGATGCCCCGGGGGCGGTTGGCGCCGGAATTGACGGCCTGGAGGTCGAAGAAGAACGCCTGGATCATGTTCTTGGCGACCTGCCCCGTGACCAGCTCGGTGAAGTACCGGGCCTCGATGGTCAGCGCGGTCTCGAAGTCGACCTGGGAGCCCTCGACGGCGGCCGCGAGGATGTTGCGGGGCGCCGGGTAGGGGGCCCCGGCCAGCTGCTTCTTCAGGTTCGCGGGGAACGCGGGCAGGTTGGCGGCGAACTTGGGGTTGGCCGGAGTGCCGCCGGGGATGCGGTAGCCGGGCACGTCCCAGGGCTGCTGCGACTCGGGGTGGGCGTCGATGAAGGCGCGGGCCATGGCCAGCATCTCCTCCGTCGTCGTGGCCACCTCGTGGACCAGGCCGTTCTCCAGGGCCCGCCGCGGGGAGTACTGGGTGCCCTGGAGCAGGACCTTCAGGAGGGCGTCGGTGATGCCCATGAGGCGTACGGTGCGGGTGACGCCGCCGCCCGCGGGCAGCAGGCCGAGGGTGACCTCGGGCAGGCCGATCTTCGACCCCGGCGCGTCGAGCGCGATCCGGTGGTGGCTGGCGAGCGCGATCTCGTAGCCGCCGCCGAGGGCCGCGCCGTTGAGGGCGGCGACGACGGGCTTGCCGAGGGTCTCGATGCGGCGCAGCGACTTCTTGATGGCGGTGCCCGCCTCGAACGCCTGTTGGGCGTTGTCGGGGCCGACCTGGATCATCTCCTTGAGGTCGCCGCCCGCGAAGAAGGTCTTCTTGGCGGAGGTGTAGACGAAGCCGCGGATCGCGCCCTCGTCCGCCTGGACGGCGGCCTCGGCGCGGTCGGCGATCGCGGCGATGGAGTCCTTGAACGCCTGGTTCATGGTGTTCGCGGACTGGTGGGGATCGTCGAGGACGAGGGTGACGATGCCCGTGTCGTCCTGTTCCCAGCGGATGGTGGTGCTCTTGGTCATGTCTGTGTCTCCGTGAAGTCTGCGGGGGCGTTGGCGGGCGGGGGCGGAATCTGGGGTGGGTGGTCGCGGTTCGTTGCCGACTGGCCGCCGGTGGGGGCTGGTCGCGCAGTTCCCCGCGCCCCTGGGGCTGCGGCTCCGCCGCGCCTCGTGAAGGCGCGCGCAGCGCGGCCTTCAGGGGCGCGGGGAACTGCGCGCGCAACCACGACGCACGCGCGGGCGGCGACGCCCCCCAGCCCCAGCGGCGCGGCCCGGCGCGGCGCGGCGCGGCCCGGTGCTACACCCGTTCCACGATCGTGGCGATCCCCATGCCCCCGCCGACGCACAGGGTGGCAAGCCCGTACCGCAGGTCACGCCGCTCCAGCTCGTCGACGAGCGTCCCGAGGATCATCGCCCCGGTCGCGCCCAAGGGATGGCCCAACGCGATCGCGCCGCCGTTGACGTTGACCTTGTCCAGGGACAGGCCCATGTCCTCCACGAAGCGCAGGACGACGGCGGCGAACGCCTCGTTGATCTCGACCAGGTCGATGTCGTCGATGCCGAGCCCGGCCTTGGCGAGCGCCTTGCGGGTGGCGGGCGCGGGACCGGTGAGCATGATCAGCGGCTCGGACCCGGAGACGGCGGCGGAGACGATCCGGGCCCGCGGGGTCAGGCCGTACCGCTCGCCGACCTCCCGGGAGCCGACGGCGACGAGCGAGGCGCCGTCGACGATGCCCGAGGAGTTGCCCGCGTGGTGGACGTGGTCGATCTCCTCGATCCAGTGGTACTTCTGCAACGCGACCGCGTCGAACCCGCCCAGGTCGCCGATGTCCTTGAAGGACGGCTTCAGCTTGGCGAGGGAGTCGGCGGTGGTGCCGGGGCGCAGGTGCTCGTCGTGGTCGAGGACGGTGAGGCCGCTGCGGTCCTTGACCGGGACGACGGACCGCGCGAAGCGGCCTTCCTTCCAGGCGGTGGCGGCCCGCTCCTGGGACAGCGCCGCGTACTCGTCGACGTCGCGCCTGCTGTAGCCCCCGATCGTGGCGATCAGGTCGGCGCCGATGCCCTGCGGCGCGAAGTTCGTGTCCCAGTTGGTCATCGGGTCGGCGAACCAGGCACCGCCGTCGGAGGCCATCGGCACCCGGGACATGGACTCGACGCCCCCGGCGAGCACGAGGTCCTCCCAGCCCGAGCGGACCTTCATGGCGGCCATGTTGACCGCTTCGAGACCCGAGGCACAGAAGCGGTTCTCCTGGACGCCCGCGACCGTGTCCGGCAGTCCGGCGGCGACGGCCGCGATCCGCGCGATGTCCGAACCCTGGTCACCGACCGGGCCGACCACACCGAGCACGATGTCGTCGACGGCGGCCGGGTCGAGGCCGGGGAAGCGGGCCCGGATCTCGTGGATGAGACCGACGACGAGGTCGATCGGCTTGGTGCCGTGCAGGGCACCGTTCGCCTTGCCGCGTCCGCGCGGGGTGCGGATCGCGTCGTACACGTACGCTTCGGTGGTCACGCCAGTGCCTTTCGGGGAAGTCGGTCCTTGGAGGGTCAGCTGAGCAGGGAACGGCCGATGATCTCCTTCATGATCTCGGTCGTGCCGCCGTAGATGGTCTGGATGCGGCCGTCGGTGAACGCCTTGGCCACGCGGTACTCGGTCATGTAGCCGTAGCCGCCGTGCAGTTGCAGGCAGCGGTCGGCGACGCGCTTCTGCAACTCGGTGGCCCACCACTTGGCCATGGAGGCGTGGACCGCGTCGAGTTCCCCGTTCGAGTGATCGACGACGCACCGGTCGATGAACGTACGGGTGACGGCGCACTCGGTGGCCATCTCCGCGATCTCGAAACGGATGTGCTGGAGCTTGGCCAGGGGGCGCCCGAAGGCCTCGCGCTCCTTGACGTACGCCGTGGTGATCTCCAGGAGGTGTTCGGCGGCGGCGATCCCGGCGACGGCGATGCCCATGCGCTCCTGGGCGAGGTTCGTCATCAGGTGCACGAAGGCGCCGTCCAGCTCGCCGAGCAGGTTCTCCTTGGGCACGCGTACGTCGTTGAAGAACAGTTCCGCGGTGTCCTGGGCCTTCTGGCCGATCTTGTCGAGGTTGCGGCCCCGCTCGAAGCCGGGCGCACCGCGCTCGACGACGAGCAGCGACAGGCCGTGCGCGCCCCCCTCGGGGGTGGTTTTCGCGACCACGACGACGAGGTCGGCGAGGATGCCGTTGGAGATGAACGTCTTGGAGCCGTTCAGGAGCCAGTGGTCGCCCATGTCCGCCGCGGTGGTGCGGATGCCCTGGAGGTCGGAGCCCGCGCCCGGTTCGGTCATGGCGATGGCCGTGACGGTCTCGCCGGTGCAGAAGCCGGGCAGCCAGCGGCGCTTCTGCTCGTCGGTGGCGAGGCCTGTCAGATAGGGGCCGACGATGTCGTTGTGCAGGCCGACGGCCAGGCCCGCGGCGCCCGCGCGGGTGAACTCCTCGGCGAGGACGGCGGCGTAGCGGAAGTCGTCGTTCCCGCCGCCCCCGTACTCCTCGGGCACCGCGAGGCCGAGCAGCCCCTGGCGTCCGGCCGCGAGCCATGCCGCGCGGGAGACGACGCCGTCCTTCTCCCACTGCTCGTAGTGCGGTGTCACCTCCTTGGCGAGGAAGGTGCGTACGGTCTCGCGGAACGCGTCGTGCTCGGCGGTGAAGATGTGCCGTTCCATGTGTGGCCTCCTCGGCCCTAGTGCCGGCCCTCGGCGGTGGTCGCTCCTTCGGCGGCGGTGGTCGCTCCCCCGGCGGGTTCGGGTGGCTGCGGGTTCCGGGTGAGCAGGCCCGGCACGTCCCAGTCGTGGGCCACCTCCGCGGTGTCGGCGCCGGGCTGCGCCGGGGCGCCGCGTACGGCGGTGGGGGTGGCGGAGAAGCGGGGGGCGGGGGCGGGCTGGGTGATGCCGCCGTGGTCGGTGAACGTGCCGCGGGCGGCGAGGTGGGGGTGGTGCGGGGCCTCGCGCAGCGACAGGACCGGCGCCACGCACGCGTCGGTGCCCTCGAAGAGTGCCGTCCACTCCGCGCGCGTCCGGGTACGGAACCGGGCGGCCACGGCCTCGCGCAGCTCGCCCCAGCGCGCGAGGTCCCGGCGGGCGGGCGCCAGGTCGCGCAGCCCGATCAGCTCGGTGAACTCGTCGTAGAACCGCTGTTCCAGCGCGCCGACGGCCATGTACTCGCCGTCCGCCGTCTCGTAGGTGCCGTAGAAAGGGCAGCCGCCGTCCAGGAGGTTGGCGCCCCTGCGGTCCTGCCAGCCGCCCGCCGCCACCATGCCGTGGATCATCGATGCCAGATGCGCGGCACCGTCCACGATCGCGGCGTCCACGACCTGGCCGGTGCCGGTGGCGCGCGCGTGGTGCAGGGCGGCGAGGACGCCGACGACCAGGTACAGCGAGCCGCCCGCGTAGTCACCGACGAGGTTGGCCGGGACGGCGGGCGGCTCCCCGGCGTTGCCGATCATCCCGAGGGTGCCGGTGAGGGCGATGTAGGAGATGTCGTGACCGGCGCGCGGGGCGAGCGGTCCTTCCTGGCCCCACCCGGTCATGCGGCCGTACACGAGCGCCGGGTTGCGGGCGTGGCAGGCCTCGGGCCCGACACCTAGACGCTCGGCGACCCCGGGGCGGTAGCCCTCCACGAGCACGTCCGCCCGCGCGGCGAGGTCCAGGACGCGGTCCACGCCGTCGGGGGTCTTCAGGTCGACGACGACGCTGCGCTTGTTGCGGTTGGTGACGTCGTGGGCGGGGTCGATCGCGAGGCCCGGGCCGCCCGGCCGGTCGACGCGCACGACGTCGGCGCCGAGGTCGGCGAGGAGCATGGCGGCGAAGGGGCCGGGCCCGATGCCCGCGAGCTCCACCACGCGCACGCCCGTCAGCGGGCCGTGAACGCCTTTGTCCGGCACTGCCATTGAGCCCCCAGCACTGTGACACAACCGATGTAACACCAGTGATGCTAAGAACGTGTTCCACTCCGCACAAGCCCCTGGCGAGCAAGCGCTTAGCCCACGGGAGTGGCGCGGGTCACGCGGGGGCGGCACGCGCGCGCCCTGCCCGTCCCACGCGGGCACCGTCGTGTCCACGGGACCGCCCCGCCCACGCTAGCCTCGGCCACCGACAACGGTGCGGGACACACGGCTGAGAGGTGCCATGAGCAGTCAAGACCAGGACCGTCCGTACGACGTCGTGCTCTTCGGGGCGACGAGTTTCGTGGGCGCGCTGACGGCCGCCTACCTCGCCGAGCACGCACCCGACACGCTCCGCTGGGCCATCGCGGGACGCGACCCGGACAAGCTGCGGCGGCTGCGCGAGCGCCTCGCGGCGGACCGCCCCGGGTGCGCCGACAAACTGCCCGTGGTGCGGGCGGACGCTGCCGACCCCGCGTCGCTGCGCGAACTGGCCGCGTGCACCCGCGTGGTGGCGAGCACCGTCGGCCCCTACCTGACCCACGGGCGGGATCTGGTGGCCGCGTGCGCGGAGGCGGGCACCGACTACGCCGATCTGACCGGCGAGCCGGAGTTCGTGGACCTGATGTACGTGCGGCACGACGCCCGCGCGCGGGAGACCGGCGCGCGCCTGGTGCACGCCTGTGGCTTCGACTCGGTTCCGCACGACCTGGGCGTGTACTACACGGTGCGGCAGTTGCCGCAGGACGTGCCCCTGCGCGTCGACGGCTTCGTCAGCGTCAAGGCACGGTTCTCCGGCGGTACGTTCGCCTCCGCGCTCCAGCAGTTCGCGCGCGGCCCCCAGATGCTCGCCGCCGCGCGCGAACGCCGCAGGCACGAGCCCCGGCTCGCGGACCGCAAGGCGTACGCCCCGCCGGGCGCCCCGCGCTACGCCGCCGAGGTCGACGCCTGGGCGCTGCCGCTGCCGACCATCGATCCGCAGGTCGTGCAGCGTTCGGCGCGGGCGCTGCCGCGGTACGGACCCGACTTCCGCTACCGCCACTACGCCGCCGTGCGGTCGCTGCCCGTCGCGCTCGGCGGCGTGGCGGGCGTGACGGCGCTGTTCGCCGCGGCGCAGCTGCCACCGGTGCGGCGCCGCCTGTCGGGCCTCCTCAAGCCCGGCGAGGGACCGGACGCGGCGCAGCGTGCGGCCGGCCGGTTCTCCGTGCGGTTCGTCGGGGAGGGCGGCGGGCAGCGGGTCTTCACCGAGGTGTGGGGCGGCGACCCCGGCTACGACGAGACCGCGAAGATCCTCGCGGAGGCCTCGATGTCCCTGGCCCTCGACGACCTGCCCGCGACCGCGGGACAGGTGACACCGGCGGAGGCGATGGGGGATGCGCTGACGGCACGGCTCAGGGGGGCGGGGGTGGGGTTTCGGGTGGCGGCGCGGCGCTGAGGGGTCCCGGGGGTCCCGGGGGTCCATGGGGTTCCGGGGTCCCGGGCGAGTTGCTGCGGCCGTTGCGGCGTCGGGCGGGGCCGAAGCCGTCGGGCACTGGCCCGAGCCGGAGCCGCTGGGCGCCGGGCGGGGCCCGGCCCTGCCCGGTCCCGTCCTGCCACGCCCGTCAGGTGCCCGTCGCCTCCCGCAGTGCCGCCCGGCACAGCGCGTCCGCCCTGCGGGTGGTTTCCGGGAGGCGGTAGCGCGGGGTGAGGTGCAGGGTGTGCGCGCGGGCCGCGGCGAGGGTCACGCGGTGGCCCACGGAGACGAACACCGGCTTGACGCCCGCGCGGGTGCGGAGCGCGCTGCCGACTTCCTCCGCGCCGTCGAGCAGCGGCGTCGCGCTGCCGCGCGCGTCGTCCGGCGCCCGGTGGGAGAACGTGAACGGGTTCTTGGCGACCCCGATCGTGGGCAGCCCGGTGAGCACACCGAGGTGACTCGCGAGGCCGAAGCGGCGCGGGTGCGCGATGCCGTAGCCGTCGCACACGACGAGCCCCGGATCGGCGTCGAGGGCGTCCAGGGCGGCGAGGACGGCGGGCACCTCACGGAACGCCAACAGGCCCGGAACGTACGGGAAGGCGACCCGGCCGACCGCCGTGGCCTCCTCGACGACCTCCAGGCTCGCTCCGTCGAGGACGACGACCGCCGCGGCGACCACGTCGCGCTCGTCGTCGTACGCCACGTCCACTCCCGTGACGTGGCCACTGCCCGGCGACGGCCCCTCCTCGTCGCGCACGACCCGCGCCCGCAGGGCGTCCTGGACGGCACGGGCGGCCGCCTCGTCGGCGGGCCAGTCGGCGGGCAGAGGCGGGATCCCCGCCGTACGCGGGTTCGTCGAAGGCATGCTCATCGTGCGCATCAGCCTAGAGCCCCCGCCAGGATGCCCCGGCAAGCTCTCGGCAGGCCTTCCATGCGGTCCGACTTCGACTCCGCACCCGTGTCGGCCGGGGGTGGTGAGGCCCGCGCGTGAGCCCCGTTCCGGTACGGCGACGGCCCCAACGGGCTGTCGTCGTACCGGCGTCGCGGTAGCCTCACGATCATGTTTGTCATGGAGCTGACCTACACCGCATCGGTCGACCGCGTCGACGCCCTGCTCACCGAGCATGTGGCCTGGCTGGACGCGCAGTACGCGGCCGGCGTGTTCATCGCCTCGGGGCGCAAGAACCCGCGCGACGGTGGCGTGATCCTCGCCGTGGGCGACCACCGTGCGGACATCGAGCGGCTCGCCGCGAGCGACCCGTTCGCCGTCGGGGGCGTGTGCACGTACCGCATCACGGAGTTCTTCGCGACGAAGACCGCTGCCGAGCTCGCGCCCTACCGGCAGGAACTGCCCTCCTGAAGCCCCCTGCCCGGCCCCGCACCACACCGGGGCCGGGTGCCCCGGGTCCGGTCGGGCCCGGGGCGCCCTGCCTCAGCCCTGTTCGAGGCGCGCGACGCGCCCCTTCTCCCCCGCCGCCCAGCAACTCAGGTCCCAGGTGCAGTCCACGGTGTCGTACGAACCGCCGTCCACCGTGCGCCAGGTGCGGCCGCTGTCCGTCGTGACGTCCGTGCCCGTCGGGCCGACCGCGAGGGCCGTGCCGCGGGAGTACGGGAACCAGGCGACGCCCGAGCGATAGGCGGGGGCGGGCCGCGCCGACGGCTGCCAGGTCCGGCCGCCGTCACGGGTCAGCGCGGACGCCCGGGGCGACTGCTCGCCGGGGCGGTAGTCGCCGCCGACGGCGATGCCGTGGGCGCGGTCGCGGAAGGCGAGGCCGAAGACCCCGCGGGCCGGGTCGCCGCCCGGCACGGGGGTGTCCGCGACGGTCCACGTCCGCCCCCGGTCCGCCGAGTGCAGCACGCGTGCGCGGGCCGCGCCGCCCGTCGCGAGCCACACGTCGCGCGGGCCCGAACTCACCAGGCACTGCCCGCTCGCCGCGAACGCGCTCTCGCCCGGTTGCGCCGCGGGCATGCCCTTGTCGGGCAGCACCCGCCAGGAACGGCCGCCGTCCGCGGTCGACAGGATGCGGTACTTGCCGTCCACCGGGTCACTCATCGCCAGGCCGTGACGCCGGTCGAAGAACGTCATGCAGTCGTAGAACGCCCTGGGGTCGGCGTTGCGGAACGATTCCGTCCAGGTGGCGCCGCCGTCGGTGGTGCGCAGGACCCGGGACGCGTCGCCCTCACCGATCGCGAGGACCACGGCGCGACGGCCGTCGAACGCCTCGACGTCCCGGAACTCGAGCGCGCCCGCTCCGGGCGGTGACACATCACGCCAGCTCGCGCCGCCGTCCGTGGTACGGAGCACGGTCCCCTTCGAACCGGCCGCCCACGCCGTGCTCCGGCTGACGGCGGCGAGCCCCCGGAAGCGGGCGTCGGTGCCGGTGGGCTTGAGCGACCAGGAGGGCGGGGTGAGTACCCCGGGCGGGGCCCACGCGGTGCTCGGGGCACCGCTCGCACGCAGGGCCGGTGCCGCCACGGCAACGGGGGCGCCGACCGCGCCCAGAGCCGGTGCAGGTACCCGTACCGGTACGGCAACGGAGGCGCCGCCCGCGCCCGGGGCCGAAGCGGCGCCCGCCGCCCCGCCCCCGGCCGGGACCGCCGCGATCGACGTCAGCGCCAGCGCCGCGACGCCGAGGCCCGCCCACGTCCCCCGCCGCGCGCCCCGCGAGGCCTCGGCGCGCCGGGACGGCTCCGGGCTCCCAGACCCGGCCGGGCGCCGGAACCGCGGCGGCCGTCCCGTACCGGGGTCGTCCCCGGCTCTCCTCGTACGTATCGCCCGCATCGCGTGCCCCTCCCGGTCCGCCTGCCCCATACCTTGCGTGGCGGGGCGAAGCTAGCCCACCCCCGGGGCCTCGTCCAGACGGCGGAAGCGAGGCCGTGAAGATCGCCCGGGCGGCGGTCCGCGGGAACCGGCGGTGCCCGCGCGGTATCGCGGTGACAGACGTCACTCGCTTCGGAGGGGTCCTCGCGTGCACGGATCTCCCGATTCCGACGTCTATCCAAGTGCCCGGCCCCGGTCGTGCGCACCCCGGTCGTCCAGCCGTCAGAGTTGAGGGAGCAGGCGTTGTCCACTGTCATCGAGCAAGCCGTTGAGGCCCGCCTGGTCGCCGCCGCGCCCCGGATGCCCACCATCCCCGCCACGCTCCACTACGACCGGCGCGATCCGTTCGCCGTCCGGATGAGCTTCCCGGCCCCGGCGACCCTGGAGGGCGTCGAGGTGTTCTGGACGTTCGCCCGCGAACTGCTCGCGCAGGGCGTGGAGACCGCCTCGGGCAACGGTGACGTACGGGTGCGCCCCTACGGGTACGACCGCACCGTCCTGGAGTTCCACGCGCCCGAGGGCACCGCCATCGTCCACATCCGCACCGGTGACCTGCGCCGCTTCCTGCACAGCACGACCGTCCTGGTACCCGCGGGGCAGGAGCACCTGCACGTCGACCTGGACCAGGACCTGGCCGAGCTGATGCGCGACGCGTGTTGATGAGGCACGACCCCGTCAGCCCCCGAACAACTCGTTCAGCTCCCCGTATTCGAGGCCGCCCGCCAGCGCTCCGTACGTCCCCTCGGTGAGCAGCTCCGTCGCGGCCCTGCGGACCAACGCGTGGGCCGCCTGCGCGATGCCGGAGCCGACGCTGACGCGCGCGACGCCGAGCCCGGCGAGTTCCGCGACCATCGGCGCGCCCGGTCCCGCCAGGACGTTCACCGGCCCGTCGATGCCCTCGACCAGCGCCTCGACCGTCGCCGGGTCCACCGCTCCGGGCACGAACACGCCGTCGGCGCCCGCAGCGAGAAACGCGGCGGCCCGTTCGAGGGTCAGCGCGAGCCGCGCGTCCGTCCCGTCGCCCACGCCCCGCAGCCAGGTGTCGACGCGCGCGTTCACGAAGAGTGCGACACCCGCCGCGTCGGCGGCCCCGCGCGCGGCCGCGATCCGCTCGCACTGCTCGGCCACCGGCCGCAGGGGCTCGCCCGCCCCGTGCCGGGAGTCCTCGATGTTCACGCCGACGGCGCCCGCGTCGACGACGGCCCGCACCGTGTCCGCCACGCCCGCCGCCTCGCGCGCGTAACCGCTCTCGATGTCGGCGGTCACCGGCACGTCGACGGCGGCCACGATCGCGGCGACGGCGGCGAGCGCCCGCTCACGGGTGAGCCGGTCGCCGTCGGCGGTGCCCAGGGCCCAGGCGAGACCCGCGCTGGTGGTGGCGACGGCCCGCGCTCCCGCCGCCCGGACGACGCGGGCGCTCGCGACGTCCCAGGCGTTGGGCAGGACGAGCGGCGATCCGGGGGCGTGCAGGGCACGGAAGGCGGCCGCCGGGGCCGCGACGGCGGTGGCGTTCTGGTTCGTCATGCGCAGCACTCAAGCAGGCGCCGCCCCCTCCGGTCCGGCGAGAATCCGACACGGCCGTCCGGCCACCGGCGCGGCACGATATTCCGTTGACACCCCCACCGCGCCCTCCCTACGTTGGACAACGCTTCTGTTGCCGTCGAACGGAGAAGGACGTTGCTCGTCTGAGGTCTTGAGACACCGCGTCACACAGCACCGCATGAACCCCTTCCGTTCATGGCCGCTCATGAACATCCCGTTCATGTCCGCCCATGAACCTCCCCGTTCCTGCCGCCCATGAACAGCTTCCGTTCATGCCGCCCTCGCTGTGCACGTCGTGTGCGACCTCGGCGTACGAGCCGTCCGTTCCGGCACCGGGTCTTCCTCCGTGCTCCGGCCCCCGGGCCCGGCCCCGCCCCGCCCCGGTGTCCGCACGCGCTGCCGCGGTGTCCCGCACGCGTTGCCCGACACCCGCGCTCCAGCCAGCAACCGCGAGGCCCGTATGTCACACACCCCCAGCACCACGTCCATCACCTGCACCGCCCTGTCCTTCTCCTGGCCGGACGGTACAGCCGTACTCGACGGCTTCCAGGCGGCGTTCGGCCCCGGCAGGACCGGACTCATCGGCCGCAACGGATCGGGCAAGTCGACGCTCCTGAGGCTCATCGCCGGTGAGTTGACTCCGGGCGACGGCACCGTCCGCACCGCGGGCGACGTCGGCTACCTGCCGCAGGACATCACCCTCGACACCACCCTGCGCGTCGACGAGGTCCTCGGCATCGCGGGGCGCCGCGCCGCCCTGCACGCCATCGAGGCGGGCGACGCCAGCGAGGAGCACTTCGCGGCGGTCGGCGACGACTGGGACGTCGAGGAGCGCGCCACGGCGACCCTCGCCCAGCTCGGCCTCGGCCACATCGGGCTCGACCGGACCACCGGCGAGGTGTCCGGCGGCGAGTCGGTGCTCCTGCGCCTGGCCGCGCTGCTGCTGGCCGGGCCCGGCGTCCTGCTGCTCGACGAGCCCACCAACAACCTCGACCTGCACGCGCGCCGCCGCCTGTACGCGGCCGTCGAGGCGTGGTCCGGGGTCCTGGTCGTGGTCAGCCACGACCGGGAGCTCCTGGACCGCGTGGACCAGGTCGCCGATCTGCGTGACGGCGAACTGCACTGGTACGGCGGCAACTTCAGCGCGTACGAGGAAGCACTCGCCGTCGAGCAGGAGGCCGCGGAGCGCATGGTGCGCGTCGCCGAGGCCGACCTGCGCAGGCAGCGGCGCGAACTCTCCGACGCCCAGGTCAAACTGGCCCGCCGCAAGCGGTACGGCCAGAAGATGTGGGACCAGAAGCGGGAGCCGAAGGTCGTCATGGGAAACCGCAGACGCGCCGCCCAGGAGTCCGCGGGCAAGCACCGCATCCTGCACGAGGAGAAGCTGGCCGAGGCCAAGGACCGTCTCGACGTCGCCGTGGAGGCGGTGCGGGACGACGACGACATCCGCGTCGACCTGCCGTACACCGCGGTGCCCCCGGGCCGCACCGTCCTGACGCTCCTCGATCTGCAACTGCGGTACGGGGCACGCCTGAAGGGCGGTTGCGAGGTGCGCGGCCCCGAGCGGATCGCCCTCGTCGGCCGCAACGGCGCGGGCAAGACCACACTGCTGCGCACCATCAGCGGTGAGCTGGAGCCGCGGTCCGGCCAGGCGCTCGCCCACGTACCGCTGCGCTTCCTGCCGCAGCGCCTCGACGTGCTCGACGACGAACTCACCGTCGTCGAGAACGTCGCACGGTTCGCGCCGGACGCCACGAACAACCAGATCCGGGCGCGTCTCGCCCGCTTCCTGTTCAAAGGCGCGAAGGCCGAGCAGCTCGCCGGCACCCTGTCCGGCGGCGAGCGCTTCCGCGCCGCCCTCGCGGCGCTGCTCCTCGCCGAGCCCGCGCCGCAGCTCCTCATGCTCGACGAGCCGACGAACAACCTGGACATGGCGAGCGTCCGGCAGCTGGCAAGCGCCCTGGAGAGCTACGAGGGCGCGCTGATCGTCGCCAGTCACGACCTGCCGTTCCTGGAGTCCATCGGTATCACGCGCTGGCTCCGGCTCGACGGTCGGCTCACCGAGGCGAAAAACACGACAGAAGCTGTCGGGTAAGCCGCCCGGCTTCGTTCATATGCGGTCCCTGGGGTACCCGGTAGCGCGGTAGGACGCCCTCCGGTTGCAGCGGAAGGACCTCCCCCGGTTTGGGAGGATCTTTACGGAGGGCTTAACCTACGGGAACGTAACCTACGATGCCGTAGGTACAAACCGCTCGCGGCGTCCGGAATCCCCCGGGTGCCGCTCCCCCTCCCCTCCGTCCCCAGGAGACCTTATGACGATCACTTCTCCCCATCTCGGCAGCCCGGACACCTGGACCGACGCCCGGCTCCTGTTCGCCCTGGAAGAAGTGGTCGAAAAGGAGCTCAACCGGCACCTGGCCGTCGCCAAGGACTGGATGCCGCACGAGTACGTGCCGTTCTCCGACGCCCGGAACTTCCCCGGCCTCTTCGAGGACGGCGAGGCCTGGCAGAAGGAGCAGTCGCCGGTCACGGACATCGGCCGTATCGCCCTCGTCGTGAACCTGCTCACCGAGGACAACCTGCCGAGCTACCACCACGAGATCGCCTCGCTCTTCGGCCGCGACGGCGCCTGGGGCACATGGGTGCACCGCTGGACCGCGGAGGAGGGCCGCCACGGCATCGTCATGCGCGACTACCTCCTCGCCTCCCGGGCCGTGGACCCCGACCAGCTGGAGCAGTTCCGGATGTCCCACATGAGTGAGGGCTTCGAGTCCGACAACCGGCACTCGATGCTGCACTCGGTGGCGTACGTGGCCTTCCAGGAGCTGGCCACCCGGATCTCCCACCGCAACACCGGCCACCAGTCGGGCGACCCCGTCTGCGACCGGATGCTCGCGCGCATCGCGACCGACGAGAACCTGCACATGGTCTTCTACCGGAACCTGCTGCGGGCCGCCTTCGACATCGCCCCCGACCTCACGATGTGCGCCGTCCGGGACGTCGTCGTCGACTTCCGCATGCCCGGCCACGGCATCCCCGGCTTCGAGCGGGCCGCCGCGCAGATGGCCATCGGCGAGGTCTACAACCTGCGCATCCACCACGACGACGTACTCCAGCCCGTGCTCCGCTTCCTCAAGATCATGGAGATTCCCGGCCTCGGCCCCGAGGGCGTGAAGGCGCAGGAGGAACTGGGCCTCTTCATGGGCGGCCTCGACGCGGAGGCCTCGAAGTTCGACGAGCGCCTCGCGGCCCGCAAGGCCCGCCTGGCCGCCCGGGGCGAGACCCGCGCCTGAGCGAGCGCCCCGGCGATTTACGGTACGGCCCCCGGGTGCCATGTTGGGCGGACGAGCGCACGAGCCCGACCAACAGCGGCTGGGGCCCGGTGTTCGACACACCGCCGCCCGAGCACCACGGCGTCTACGGCAACCCGGACTACTCCCCCGACCCGGCGGCGTACCTGGCCCGCAGCCCGTTCCACGACCTCGTCGCGGGCGGCGGGCTCAACGCGGTGTCGCAGGCACAGGACCAGGTGGCGGGGTTGTGCAGCGCGGCGTTCGCATGGCCGTTCCGCCTCGCTGGCGGCGAGGCCTTCGAGGTCGACGTACGGCTCCCGGTCGACCTCTACAGCGGCCCGGCCGACCTGGCCGAGATCCGCGCCACACCCGCCACCGACCGGGCATCGCGGGCCTGTACGAGGCGGCGCGCCTCTCCGAACGCCTCGGCACCCCCGAGACGGAAGAACTGTGGTGGGCCTACGACGACTTGAGGCAGGCCACCGCGGCGTCGATCCGCTGGGTCCTGGACGAGCAGCGGCGGCGCGGCGAGTGGGAGACGTACATACCGACAGGGCCTGGTGACGTCGGCAGGCGCGACTCGACGATGATTGGCGCGGCGGCGTACTTCCATCCGCTGCGCCTGCACCTGGGCGGCGAGCTGGGCGACGACATCGACCGGGCGGCCCGCTGGACCCTGGACACCCTGTACGCGCGGTTCGTGACGGGCGGCTTCCGGCACGGGGCGGCCTGGAACGCGTACGGCCCCTGTCTCACCCTTCAGTTGGCGCACGCGTATCTGCTCGCCGGGAACACCGCCCGGATGGACGCGCTGCTCGGCTGGACCGTGGCCGCCTCGCTGCCGCGAGCCGACGACCGGGTGGTGGCGCTCGGCGCGTGGAACGAGCAGCACGCGTTCCCCGTCGCTTCCGGCTTCGCGGAAGTCCCCCACCGGCCTTGGTACATGGGGGACATCCCGCACGGCTGGGCCGCCGCGGAGTATCTGCTGCTGCTCCGCGACATCCTGTTCTTCGAGGCCGAAGAGGACCGTGATCCGCACCTCTACATGGCGCCGGACGTCCGCCCGCACTGGGTGCCGGACGGCGAGCGGGTCGCCGTGGAGTGCGCGCCCACGCTGTTCGGCGCGCCCTTCGGCTACCGGCTCGCGCACGACGCCGGGGCCCGCAGGGTGAGTGTGGACATCACCCTGTCCCCCGAGCAGGTGCGGTACGTCTACCCGTGCCGGTTCGGCAGTGTGCGCGCGGTGTCGGCGGACGGGCGCGCGGTGCCGGTGCTCGGTGACGACGTGCACCTGCCCGCGGGCACCCGGCGGTTCGAGGTGGACTACGTCTGACCGGGGCCGCGGCGGGCCCGCTCAGGCCGCGCGTTCCCGCCGCAGGCTCTGCCGTTCCTTCTCCGAGAGTCCGCCCCAGACCCCGAACCGTTCGTCGTTGTCGATGGCGTACGCCAGGCAGGCCGGGCGCATGGCGCACAGACGGCAGATCCGCTTGGCCTCCCGCACCGAGCTTCCGGGCTCGGGGAAGAAGAAGTCGGGTCCGGTCTGCGCGCACAGCGCCTGCTCCCGCCAGGCGAGTTCGGGCTCGGTCACAATGGTGTCGGAGTGCATGACAACGATCCTGCGCGAAGGCGCGAAACAACGGATCAACGTTCGCTCAACGAGGCGCGCCGGGGCACCCCAGATCGGTGGACCGCACGGCCGGGCCCCGCCCCGGCCAGGGGCCCCGGCCCGGGTCCCTCACTGCTGCTGCGCCCCCGGTCCCTCACTGCTGCTGCGGCTCCGGCTGCATCAGGGCGAACCGCGCGCCGAAGGGATCGGCGAGCTTCGCGAAGGCGCCGACACCGGCGAGGTCCATGCGCTCGGCCCGGACCGTGCCACCGCCCGCCCGCGCCTTCTCGACCACCGCGTCGATGTCGGTGACCTGGAAGTACGGCATCCAATAGACTCCGGCCTCCTGCTCCGCGGGGTCCTGCGCGAGCGGCCACAGGCCGCCGAACATGTCCTCGGAGGTGCCGTCCCCGGGATACACCATGGTGTACGAACCGCCCTCGAAGGGCTGGACGACGGTCCTCCAGCCGAACACCGCGCCGTAGAACGCGGCGCCCGTCTCGATGTCCGGGGTGTACAGCTCGGTCCAGATCAGCGCGCCCGGTTCGTTCACCGCGTCGAAGCCCCTGTGCCGGCCCGGCTGCCACACCGCGAAGGCGACGCCCGCCGCGTCCGTGAAGCCCGCCATGCGGCCGAGGTCAAGGACGTCGACCGGCTCCCAGGCGATGCTGCCGCCCGCCTGCTCGACCTGCTTGGCGGTGGCGTCGGCGTCCGGCGTGCAGAAGTACAGCGACCAGGCCGGGGCGCCCGTCTCGGGCGTGACCTCCATCCCGCCGGCGACGGGCCTGCCGCCGAGCCGGAACGTGCCGTACCCGCCGACCTCCTCGCCGCCCTTCTCGAAGTCCCAGCCGAACACGCCCCGGTAGAAGTCGGCGGCGCCTTCCATGTCCGTCGTGCCCAGGTCGACCCAGTTGGGTGCCCCGGTGACCGTGCGAGTGCTGAGCATGATCGACTCCTTTGTCGTCGCCCCACGTCTGCCCTACTGCCGAGTCTGGCACCGGGCACTGACAATCCGCGCTCCGAGGGCCGCGCCCGCACACGCACCGTCACCGGCGCTCCCGCGGTGCCCCGTGTCCGGTCACGCTGCGCGTCCGGCCGTCATCACCTTGTGAAACCGCACAAGATTCTGAGAGCGCTCTCAGCCACACCTCTTGACGGCGGGTTTTCACCGCGGCAACAGTGGAGGCACGTCGACGCACCACCGCGCACCCGGGCCGCACTCCTGCTCAACTCCCCCCACTGTCAAGCCAGGAGAGAATTCCCGTGATCTCGCGCAGAGTGTTCCTGACGTCGTCCGCGGCTGCCGCGGGCGCCCTCGCCCACCCCGCCCGGGGCAGCGTGCCGAGCCCCCGCGCCGGAGCCGCCCCCGCCACCTGCGAACTGGCCCTGGTGAACAAGTCGCTGCCGGGCCAGGTCCGCGCGTACGTCACCGGCCACGAGAACGGCACCGGCCGCTGGGTGCTGCTCAGGCCCGGCGGTGGCGTCTACCGCCCCGAGTCGCCGTCGGCCCCGCAGACGCCGCTGCCGGTGGACTGCGCCATTCCGCTGGGTGCCGCGGGCTCCGCGCCCCGGGTGCTCACGCTCCCGCAGATGTACGGCGCCCGGGTGTACTTCGTCCGCGACGACAAGCTGGACTTCTTCCTCAACCCGGGCCCCGCCCTGGTCGAGCCGGCCTTCGCCACCAGGGCGGACCCGAACTACGGCCGCAGGTGGTCGTTCTGCGAGTTCACCTTCGACAGCACCCAGCTGTTCGCGAACATCAGCTACGTCGACCTCGTGACCGCGCTCCCCATCGGCCTCACCCTGGAGGGCGACGCCAGGCACACCGTCGCCCCCCTGCCGGGCGGGGCCGTCGACAGGATCGCCGCCGACCTCGTGGCACAGGCGGGCCGGGACGGACAGCCCTGGGACAAGCTGGTGATCAGGGGCGAGGGCGGGGTCCTCCGGGTCATCTCCCCGCAGAACCTCATGGCCCCCTACTTCGACCGCCCCGGCCAGATGCCGTTCCGCGATCTCTTCAGGGGCTACATCGACCAGGTCTGGGACAAGTACCGCTCCACCGACCTGCGGATCGACCTCCAGGGCGGCCGGGGCGTGCGCGTCGGCCGCGTCTCGGGCGACACCCTCGCCTTCCAGGGCGGCCACACCTTCGCCAAGCCCACCTCGAAGGACGTCTTCACCTGCAACCACGGCCCGTTCACCAACAACCCCGACGACTCCGACGACAAGAAGGGCCTGCTCGCCCGGCTCGCCGCCGGCTTCAACCGCAGCATCATGCTCACCCACCCCTCGCAGCCCAACGGCACATCGGCCGGTGACTACTACCGCGGCGGCGTCACCAACCACTGGGCACGCGTCGTGCACGCCAACTCGCCCATCGGGTACGCCTTCCCGTACGACGACGTGCGTCCGGACGGGCAGCCCGACGTGTCGGGCGCGGCCCACGACGGCAACCCGCGCCGGTTCACGGTGTCGGTCGGTTCGTAGGCCGCGGGTCGCCGCGGACAGCCGCGCGCCCCGGCCTCCCAGCGGGTCGGGGCGCGCGCCGCGTCTAGTCCTTCGCGTCCGCAGCCGCGAGGGGCGCGGGCGCGGTGGCGGCGGGCGGCACCCGTGGGCCCGTCCCGGGCCGCGCGGCACCGCCGAACCTGCGCACCAGCGGCGCCTCCACCCAGGTGAACATGGCGTACGACACCGCGAGGCTCGCCGCCAGGCACCCGAGGAGTGCCGCCAGCGCGGCGCCGTCGGAGAGGTCCTGCACCAGCCACCGCTGCGCCGACATCAGGAACAGCGTGTGCACCAGGTAGAAGGCGAACGACATCTCGCCGAGCCGCACCATCACCCGGCCCCGCATGACCGAGCGGGTCCCGCGCACGTCGGCCGTCGCGCCCGCCACGATCAGCGGCACCACCCAGAAGGCGGCCGTGCCGCCGAGGCTGTACAGGTAGGGCACCTGCGCGTTGAGCACGAAGCCGCCGAGGGCGAACAGCGTGCCCGGGATCATGCCCACCCGCGGCACGGTGCCACTGAGCACCAGGCGCGCCACGACGATGCCGAGCACGAACTCCACCAGGCGGGTCAGCGGGAAGAAGTAGACGAGCCAGAGCTGCTCGTACGCGAGGGACTGGCCGGGCATGATGGGCGCGCCGTCCACGGCGTGCTCGGCGAACAGGACGACGAGCCAGGGAACGACGAGCAGCAGCCCGCCCACCGTCCACAGGGCGCGTACGGAGAGCCGCCGCACCAGGGGCAGCAGCAGCGGGAAGCCCAGATAGAAGAACACCTCGCACGACAGCGACCAGGCCACCGGGTTCATCCCGGTCGGCACGAGGATCTCGGGCACCCAGGACTGGACGAGGAAGAGGCTGGTGAAGAACTTCTTCGCCTCGAACGGGTCGGAGGCGAGCAACATGATCACGACGACGGCCGCGAAGGCGACGAGGTGGTTCGGGTAGACCTTCACCATGCGGCGCCGCCAGAAACCCGGCACGGTGTCGCGCGGCCGCGCCGACCAGGTCAATATGAAGCCGCTCAGAATGAAGAAGAAGCTGACGCTCGGCGTGCCGGTGTCCTTGAAGATGTCGGTGAAGAAATCCCCGGTGTCGCCGCGCAGGAAATTCATGCCGGAGGTCGCGTGGAAAGCGAAGACGGGGAGCGCCGCGATAAAGCGCATCCCGCTGAGGGACGGCAGTCTGGACAGGTGGGGACGTAAGGCATCTGTGGCCATGGAAGGGCCCTCCGCTCGCTTTGGAACCGTCGGCTTCGAGCCGCCGAGTGGTCCGTAGAGGCTGACGGTTGAGGTTCGAGGACCGCAAGATTTCACTGGCCATTTACTGGTGTCCGTGTACCGCCGACAGTACGGACGCGAAAAGAAGCGGAGGATGGTTTCGCCGCGCCATCGTCCAGAAAGTCGAGTTCGCGAGCGGGGCGCAGAGCAATCCGGAACGCACCGTGCCGGGGAAGGGGGCGCGCGGTGGGGACTTTGCTCGCGCGGTCAGGCGGATGCCCTGCGGACGAGTGCGGTGGGCAGCACCACACGGGCGGCCGCGGGGTCCTGCCCCTGGTCGCCGCGGAGCAGCAGCGCCGCCATCAGGCGCCCCATCTCCTCGGTCTCCTGCCGCACCGTCGTCAGCGGCGGTTCCGTCTGCTCCGCGACGGGCAGCATGTCGTCGAACCCGACGACCGCCACGTCCCGCGGCACCCGCCGCCCCGCGTCCCGCAGCACGCGCAGGGCCCCGGACGCCGACACGTCGTTGGCGGCGAACACGGCGTCGACGTCGGGGCGGCGGTCCAGGAGCAGGCGCATGGCGCGCTCACCGCCGGCCAGGGTGAAGTCGCCGTCGGCGGTCAGGGCGGGGTCGGCGCCGGGCATCAGTTCCCGGTAGCCGTCGAGGCGGTCGACGGCCGACGTCTGGTCGAGGGGCCCCGTGATGTGGGCGACGTGCCTGCGGCCGAGGCCGACGAGGTGCCGTACGGCCTGGTGGGCGCCGCCGCGGTTGTCGCAGTCCACGTACCGCACGCTGTCCGCGCCGTCCGCCCAGCCGGGCCGCCCGCCGAAGACCGTGGGCACCCCGGCGCCGTGGATGATGCCGGGCAGCGGGTCGTCCAGGTGCAGCGAGAAGACGAGCGCGCCGTCCACATGGCCGCCGGCGAGATAGCGCCCGACCCGCTCGTGGTCGTCCCTGCCCTCCATCAGGAGCAGCACCAGCTGGACGTCGCGCGCCGTCAGTTCTTTGCTGATGCCGCGCAGTTGGAGGGCGAAGAAGGGGTCGCCGAACACCCTGGTCTCGGGCTCGGCGATGACCACGGCGACGGCGTCGTGCCGCCGGGTGACGAGGCTGCGGGCGGCACGGTTGGGGACGTAGCCGAGCTCCCGCACGGCCCGCCGCACCTTGGTGGCGAGCGCCTCGCGCACCCCTGCCTCACCGTTCACGACACGTGAGACCGTCGCCCGCGACACCCCGGCCCGCGCGGCCACGGCTTCCAGCGTGGGACGCGATGCTGCCTGGGGCACCTCGGGACTCCTCGTCGACGGTTGCCGCACAGGATAGCCCCGGCCGGCACCGCCGCGATGTGCCTCCGCGAAGGACTGCGGACGCCCCACACCCGGACACTCGGTACCTTTGCCTCATGCATGGTGAGTACAAGGTCCCCGGTGGCAAGCTCGTGGTCGTCGATCTGGACGTCGACAACGACACTCTGAAGAACGTCCGCGTGTCGGGGGACTTCTTCCTGGAACCCGACGAGGCGCTCCTCGCCATCGACCGGGCCCTCGAAGGCGCCCCCGCGGGCACGGACACCGCGGGCCTGACCGCGCGCATCGACGCCGCGCTGCCGGAGTCGGCCGTCCTGTTCGGCCTGACCACCGAGAGCGTGGCGGTGGCGGTGCGCCGCGCCCTCGCGCAGGCCAGCGACTGGAGCGACTACGACTGGCAGCTCATCCATGACGCCCCCCAGCCCCCGGCGCTCCACATGGCCCTCGACGAAGTGATCACCGCCGAGGTCGCGGCCGGACGGCGCCCGCCCACGCTGCGCGTCTGGGAGTGGGACTCGCCCGCCGTGATCATCGGCAGCTTCCAGTCGCTGCGCAACGAAGTGGACCCCGAGGGCGTCGCCCGGCACGGTGTGACCGTCGTACGCCGCGTCTCCGGCGGCGGCGCCATGTTCGCCGAGCCGCGGAGCACCATCACCTACTCCCTGGCCGTGCCCGAGTCCCTCGTCTCCGGCCTGTCCTTCGCCGACAGCTACGCCTATCTGGACGACTGGGTCCTCGACGCGCTCGGCGACATGGGCATCAAGGCCTGGTACCAGCCCCTGAACGACATCGCCACCGAGGTCGGCAAGGTCGCGGGGGCCGCGCAGAAGCGGATGGTCGGCCCCGGCGGCGGCCCCGGCGCGGTCCTGCACCACGTGACCATGTCGTACGACATCGACGCCGACAAGATGCTCGACGTGCTCCGCATCGGCAAGGAGAAGCTCTCCGACAAGGGCACCAAGAGCGCCGAGAAGCGGGTCGACCCGCTGCGCCGCCAGACCGGTCTGCCGCGTGAGACGGTCATCGAGCGGATGATCGACTCCTTCCGCTCCCGCTACGGCCTCACGTCCGGCACGGTCACCGCGGCGGAACTGGCGCGCGCCGAGGACCTGGTCCGCACGAAGTTCGGCACGGCGGAGTGGACGGCCCGCGTGCCCTAGGGCCCCGCCCGGGTGCGCCACCGGGTCGTCCGGGGTGCGCCGACCCACCCCGCCCGGTCAGTGGTGCTCGTGCCCCGACCCCCGATCGGCCGGTCCCGCCTCCGGCTCCTTCGCGGCCCCTTTGTCGGCGGACTTCTTCTCGGCGCCCGCGTGCGGATGGTGCGGCTCGTAGTCGGGGATGGTGCCGTCCGGCTTCCGCACCAGGAACAGGCCCACCATCCCCATGTCGGAGTGGCTCTGTACGTGGCAGTGGTACATCCACGCGCCCGCGCCGACGCCCTCGCCCGCGATCACCTGGAAGCCGAAGGAGTCCCCCGGCCCGGTGATCTTGTCGTCGAGGATCTGGCTCGGGTCGTCGGGTCCCGTCAGGAGGCCGGTGCGGTTGTCGGCCCAGCGGTGACCGTGGATGTGGAACGTGTGGTAGTACTCGCCGTGGGTGATCGAGACGAACTCGACCCGGTCGCCCACCGTGGCCTCGAAGTCCGGGCCGGAGTGCGCGGGCCTGTTGTTGATCAGCATGTCGTTGAAGACGACGACACAGGTCCGGTCGGGCAGGATGTCGCCCTTCCTGCGCACGATCACCGCGCCGTACAGGCCCTTGCGGACGCCCACCGTGCCGTGGTCGGTGCCCACCACGTGGTCGTGGTAGTGCCAGTAGCCCGCGGTGCCGGGACGCCAGGTGCCGTCCTTGCGGCGGCCCGGGGCGTGGGTGCGCCAGGTGTAGGTGCGCTTGCCGCCGGGGGGCACGTGGGACTTGGTGTGCCTGCTGCCGTCGCTGGATACCTCGTAGTCCATGCCGTGCACGTGCAGGCTGACGTCCACGTCGGTGGTGTTCTCGAACTCTACGTGCAGGGTGTCCCCTTCGTTGAGTTCGAGCAGCGGCCCGGGGATGGTCGCCTTCCCCTTCTCCAGGCCGTAGCCGAGCTGCCCCTCGGGCAGCTTCTCGGCGTACATCCTGATGCGCCGCACCTCGCCGCCCGCGGGTGCCGTCCGGGGCGGCTTCTCGGCCGGTACGGCGTCCGGCGCCATGGCCGACAACGATGTCACCCCAGTAGCGGCCGCCGCGCCGCCGACCAGCATCCGCCGGTTGAAGCTCCGTCTGTCCATGCCGAACTCCCCACTGCGGTACGGGAACTGACCCTGCGTGCGAGACCAAGGGGAACTGCCGGGGGTGCGCGAGGCACCGGATCCGGCCACACGGTAGCGGCAGGACCGTCGTTTATCCACAGGCAGGACAAAGTTCGTACGAAGTGCGGTCATACCTATTGGCGGGCCACGAAAAGAGGTCTAGCTTCAGCGGCGCCGTAGCTGTGAGCGCTGCGGCTGTGAGCGCTGTAGCTGTGAGTGCTGTGGCGGTAAGCGCTGTAGCCGCGACCGCTGTGGCCGTGACCGCTGTTGCCGTGACCGACGAGGGGTGGGTGTACTCATGCGGCTCACACCGCTTCAACGACCCGTTGGATTCATCGGGTCGCGCAGATCAAGACGGAGAACCACGCGGCGCGCCTGGACCGCGGCCCTGCTCGCGGGTGCCGTCGCCACCGGCGTCCTGACGGGGCCCGGCGCCTCCGCACGCCCCTTTCCGGGACCTTCCGACGACTTCAAGACAACGATGTCGCGCGCTCTGCCCGCTCCCCCGGGAAGCGCGAACGTGCGCGTGCTCGTGTTCTACGGCTCGGCCGCGGACGGCGACGAGTCGCCGGTCGTCGACGCCGCCATCGCGGCCGTCGAGAAGATCGGCCGGTCCGGTCCGGCCGAGCAGCGCTTCACCGTGACGGCCACGGACGACCCGGCCGTGTTCACCGACGCCAGGAAGCTCGGCAGGTTCAACGCCGTCACCTTCGTGACCGGCGGCGGCGACGTCCTCGACGCCGAGCAGGAGTTGGGCCTCGAGGCCTACATGGAGGCCGGCGGCGGCTTCCTCGGCCTGCACGACGCGGCCCGCGCGGAACCGTACTCCTCCTGGTTCACCGGCCTGATCGGCGCCCGCCCCAAGGACACCGGCCCCACGGCGGTGCAGCGCGCCACCGTCGAGGTCGGCGACCGCGAGCATCCGGCCACCAAGGAACTGCCCCTGGAGTGGAAGCGCCCCGACAAGTGGCTGAACTGGGAGAAGAACCCGTCGGGTGACGTGCACACCGTGGCCCGGGTGCGCGAGGCGACGTACGAGCCGGGCGCGGGCGCGAACGGCTGGGACCACCCGGTGTCCTGGTGCCGCGACTACGACGGCGGCCGGTCCTTCTACACCGGTATGGGCGGCACCGCCGACGCCTACGACGAGGCCGACTTCCGCGGCCATCTGCGCGGCGCCCTGCTGTGGACGACCCGCCTGGCCCGCGCCGACTGCCAGGCCACCATCAACGCCAACTACCGGGCCGAACGGCTGACGCAGCCCAACAAGCCGGGCCGGAACGACCAGATCGGCGAGCCGCACGGCCTGGTGACGGCGCCCGACGGCCGGGTCTTCCACATCGGCCGCGGCGGCGCCGACTCCTCCCGGCCCGTCGTCACCGACTGGAACAATCCGGACGTCGGCAAGGGCACGGGCGAGATCCACGTCTACGACCCGAGGACCAGGAAGTCGACCCTCGCCGGAGCGCTCACCGTCTTCGGCAACAAGGGCGGCGGTGGTGAGCTGACCAAGGTCGAGGAGGGCCTGCTCGGCATCGAGCTCGACCCGGGGTTCGCGCGGAACGGCTGGGTGTATCTGCACTACACCCCGCACGCGCGGATCAACCGCGAGACGCACATGGCCGAGCGCTACGTCTCCCGCTTCACCTTCGACGAGGCCACCGACACACTGGACCTGGCCAGCGAGAAGGTGCTGCTGAAATGGCCGGTGCAGATCCACAGCTGCTGTCACTCCGGCGGCGGGATGTCCTGGGACTCCAGAGGCAACCTGTACATCGCGACCGGTGACAACAACTCCTCCGGGTTCAGCGACGGCTACTCGGGCAACAACCCGCAGCCCCAGTTCAAGGGTGTTGCCTTCGCCGACGCCCGCCGCACCTCCGGCAACACCAACAACCTCAACGGCAAGATCCTGCGCATCCACCCCGAGCCCGACGGCACCTACACCCTGCCCGACGGCAACCTCTTCACCGGCGAGGAGCAGGACGAGGGCGGCGGCAAGACGCGCGGCGAGATCTATGTGATGGGCGTGCGCAACCCGGCCCGCATCTTCGTCGACAAGAAGACCGACACCCTGTACGCGGGCTGGGTCGGCCCGGACGCCGGTCAGGCGTCGACGACCTGGGGCCCGGCGAAGTACGACACGTTCGCGGCGATCACACACGCCTCCAACCGCGGCTGGCCGTACTGCATGGGCAACAACCAGCCCTACCGCGACCGCAATCTGCCGGACCCGAGCAAGCCCCTCGGCTGGTACGACTGCCGGAACCTGCGCAACGAGTCGCCCCACAACGACGGCCTGGTGAAGATCCCGCCGGCGGAGCCCAACACCATCTGGTACTCGCCGCAGGGCGGCGGCGTCGACTACCCGCGGGACGCGAACGGCGTCCCCAGCTACAGGCCGGAGGAGGCCGAGCAGCTCCTGCCGTGGCTCAAGGGCGGCGGCCAGGCCACGATGAACGGCCCGGTCTACCGCTACGACGCGGCGAGCACGTCCGCGGACAAGTGGCCCTCGTACTGGGACGGCAAGTGGTTCGTCGGTGACTTCTACGACGGCGACCAGCCGCGGCACGCGGTGCTCACCGACCCGAGGACGGTCGGCAGGGGCGGTCTTCCGGTGCACGCCGAGTCCCTGCGCTCCATCGTCCCGGTGGGCAACGACCGCATCAAGAACCTCATGGACTGGAAGTTCGCGCCGGACGGCTCGCTGTACGTCCTCGACTACGGGCGCGGCTTCTTCACCTCGGACGCCAAGTCGGCGCTGTGGCGCGTGACGTACAAGGGCGGCGCGGCGACCCCGGCCGCGGGCGACCTGGCCAGGAAGGCACGATGATGAGAACCGCTCCCCCGCGGCCGCGTTCCCGGAGGCTGTGGCCCGCGCTGCTGGCCGCGCTCGCCCTGGTGCTCGGCCTGACCTCGGTGGCCGGGGCCGCTCCTGACGGGCCCCGGCCCGTGGAACAGCAGACCCTGACCTGGACCGCGGACAACGACATCGCCAAGTACAAGTCGGCGCCGACGACGGCGGTCGCCGGAAGGACGACGATCGTCTTCGAGAACAGCGTGGCGACCGGCAACACCACCGGTATGCCGCACACGCTGACGTTCGACGTCTCCGACCCCGAGTACAACAACGACGTCTCCCTGAACATCCTCGCCAACCCGGGTGACGACAAGGGCGGCAAGCACACCGCCGAGGTGACCCTCACCCCGGGCCGTTACCGCTACTACTGCACCATCCCCGGCCACGGCGCGATGCAGGGCGTCCTGGTGGTGACCGAGGGCGGCGGCGAGGACACGACGGCCCCCGAGGCCGCGGCGGACGTCCAGGGCGCGACCGACGCTGACGGCGCGTACGTGGGTTCGGCGACGGTCTCGGTGACGGCGACCGACGAGGGCTCCGGCGTCGACAGGATCGAGTACGCCGTCGGGGCCGACGGGGCGTGGCAGCCGTACACGGCGCCCGTCGTCGTCAACACCGTCGGCACGCACAGGATCCGCTACCGCGCCGTCGACAGGGCGGGCAACGTGGCTGCTGAGAAGGCCGTCGTTTTCCAGGTGGTCGCACCGTCGACGGACGACAGGACGCCGCCGGAGACGTCGGCGACGGTCACCGGGGAGCAGAACGGCTCGGGTCAGTACCTGGGCATGGCGACGGTCACGGTGGCGGCGTCCGACGCGGGTTCCGGCCTGAACAAGGTCGAGTACGCACTCGGCGACGGCGCCTGGACGGCGTACACGACGCCCGTGATGGTGCACGCGGCCGGCGCCCACAAGGTGCGCTACCGGGCGTTCGACAAGGCGGGCAACGTGGCGCCGGAGAAGTCGGTGGAGTTCACCGTGGTGGCGCCGCCCGCCGAGGACAAGGAGCCGCCGGAGACGTCGGCGAAGGTCGGGGGCGACAAGAACTCCGACGGCGCCTACATCGGCCGTGCCGAGGTCACGGTGTCCGCGACCGACGCTGGGTCGGGCGTCGACAAGGTCGAGTACTCCCTGGACGGCGGCCCCTACGTGGCCTACGCCGCGCCGGTGGTCGTCGACCGCGTGGGCCGGCACACGGTGGCGTACCGGGCGAGCGACAAGGCGGGCAACACCGCGCCCGCGAAGTCCGTGGCGTTCACGGTGGACGAGGGCGGCGGGGTCCCCGGGCCCGGCTGTCCCGAGTACGACGAGCGCTCGACGGTGTTCGTCGGCACGGTCGACACCGGCATCCCGAACCGTGTCACCGACAACCGGTGCCGGATCGGCGAGCTGATCGAGGACGAGAAGGACTGGTCGTCGCACGCGCTGTTCCGCAAGCACGTCAAGACCGTCACGGACCGCCTGAAGAAGACGGGAGAGATCGACAGGCGCGAGTACAACAGGATCAGCAAGGCGGCCGAGGAGTCCGGCATCGGCAAGCCGGGCCAGACCGAGGGCTACCGGCCCCTCTTCGACGGCACCCAGAAGTCGTTCGCCAAGTGGAGCCACGTGGGCGGCGGTTCGTTCGGCCTGAACGCCGACGGCACGATGACGTCGGGCACCACCAGGAGCGGCCTCGGGATGCTGTGGTTCCCCGCGCGCAAGTACGGGGACTTCTCGCTGAAGCTCCAGTGGCGCGACGACGCCCCGTCGAACGGCAACGCCAACTCGGGCGTCTTCGTGCGCTTCCCGCAGGTCCACGACCATCCGGAGGAGTCGCGTCCGGAGTGGGTCGCCATCAAGTACGGCCACGAGGTGCAGGTCCTCGACCGTCCTGACGGCGACATGTACAAGACGGGGTCGATCTACGGCTTCGACCGCGTCGGTCTCGCGGGCGCGGGCGTGACCCCCAAGGGCACCTGGAACGACTACGAGGTCCGCGTCGTCGACCAGCACTACGCGATCTACCGCAACGGGGTCCTGATCAACGAGTTCGACAACACCGGCGGCCGGGTCTTCGAGCCGCCGCGCGGCGACGACCCCGGCACGGACGGCCGCCGCTTCGCGTCCGGGTACATCGGCCTCCAGGTCCACGGCACGACGGACGTGGTGTCGTACCGGGACATCCGGATCAAGGAGCTGTAGGCACCGGCAGCCACCGGGGGGCGGGTTCAGTCGTCGTGCCTGGCACGGCTCGGCTGGACCCGCTTCGGCTCTCCGGGCATCTTCGGGTACTCCGGCGGATAGGGCAGGTCGCCGTGGCCGTGATCGCGTTCGTCGCGGTCCGCCTGCTCCAGGACCGCGTCCAGGGAGAAGGCGTGCTCGTCCATGTCCCGATGCACGTCACCGAGCCGGGCGAACCGCTCGGGCATCGTGGCGACGTCGAAGTCGCGGGGCACGGCGTCGTCGAGTTCGTCCCAGCTCAGGGGCGCGGAGACGGGGGCGTGCGGGCGGGCGCGGACGGAGTAGGCGGAGGCGATGGTGCGGTCGCGGGCGGTCTGGTTGTAGTCGACGAAGATCCGCTCGCCGCGCTCCTCCTTCCACCAGGCGGTCGTCACCGCGTCCGGCATCCGCCGCTCCAGGGCGCGGCCGCAGGTGATCGCGGCCCGGCGCACCTCGGTGAACGTCCAGCGCGGTGTGATCGGCACGAAGACGTGGATGCCCCGCCCGCCGGACGTCTTCGGCCAGCCGCGCAGGCCGAACCCGTCGAGCAGGTCCCGGAGTTCATGGGCGGCGCGGACGGCGTCGGCGTAGTCGGTACCGGGCTGCGGGTCGAGGTCCAGGCGCAGTTCGTCCGGGTGGTCGAGGTCATCGCGCCGCACCGGCCAGGGGTGGAAGGTGAGCGTGCCGTACTGGGCGGCCCACACCACGGCGGCGACCTCGGTGGGGCACATCTCGTCGGCGGTGCGGCCGCTGGGGAAGGCGATGGTGGCGGTCGGGGTCCAGTCGGGCAGGTTCTTCGGGGCGCGCTTCTGGTAGAAGTGCTCGCCCTCGATGCTCTCGGGATACCGCTCCAGGGTGGTGGGCCGGTCCCGCAGCGCCCGCAGGATGCCCCCGCCGACGGCGATGAAGTACTCGGCGACGTCCCGCTTGGTGAAGCCGCGCTCGGGGAACAGCACCCGGTCGGGGCTGGAGAGCCGCACCGTGCGCTCGCCCGCCGTCAGCTCCACCGCCGCTCCCGCACCCATGCGGCCACCGTAGCCGCGTACGACAAATGCCGCACACCGGGCACATATGGGCGACCGGCCGGAGAATCGGACCATGGATCTGCCGGTGATGCCGCCCGTGAAGCCCATGCTCGCCAAGTCCGTGGCGCGCATCCCGCCCGGCATGCAGTACGAGGCGAAGTGGGACGGGTTCCGTGCGATCGCCTTCAGGGACGGCCCGGAGGTCGAGCTGGGCAGCCGCAGCGGCAAGACGCTGACCAGGTACTTTCCCGAGCTGGTGGAGGCGCTCCGGGAGCGGCTGCCCGAGCGGTGCGTGGTGGACGGCGAGATCGTGATCGCGCGCGGCCGGCGGCTCGACTTCGACGCCCTCACCGAGCGCATCCATCCGGCCGCGTCCCGGGTGCGGACGCTCGCCGAGCGGACACCGGCGTCGTTCGTCGCCTTCGACCTGCTCGCCCTCTTCGACGAGGCGCTCCTCGACGTCCCTCTCAGCGACCGGCGCCGGCTCCTGAGCGGCGCCCTCAAGGGCGTGCGCGCGCCCGTGCACCTCGCGCCCGCGACACTGGACCGGGACGTGGCCGAGCGGTGGTTCGAGGAGTACGAGGGCGCCGGGCTCGACGGAGTGATCGCCAAGCCGCTCGACCTGCGCTACCGGCCGAACGAGCGCCTGATGTACAAGATCAAGCACGAGCGTACGGCCGACTGCGTGGTCGCGGGCCTCCGCTTCCACAAGAGCGGTCCCGTGGTGGGGTCGCTGCTGCTCGGTCTGTACGACGGCGCCGGCACGCTCCAGCACGTCGGGGTCTGTGCGGCGTTCTCCATGAAGCGGCGGGCCGAACTGGTGGCCGAGCTGGAGCCCCTGCGGATGTCCGACCCGGCCGAGCACCCCTGGGCCGCCTGGACGGACGAGGCGGCCCACGAGGACGCCCGGCTGCCCGGGGCGGTGAGCCGCTGGACCGGCAAGAAGGACCTCTCCTGGGTGCCGCTGCGGCCCGAGCGGGTGTGCGAGGTCGCGTACGACCACATGGAGAACGGGGCGCGGTTCCGGCACACGGCGCAGTTCCGCCGGTGGCGGCCGGACCGGGCGCCCGGGTCGTGCACCTACGCCCAGCTGGAGGAACCCGCGGTCTACGACTTGGACGCGGTGTTGGGGTCGCCTCCCGTGTCCCCCGCGTAGCGCTGCCCGCGGGGTCCCGTCCGCACGGTCCCGCCCACAGGCTCTTGCCCGCAGAGTCCTGCCCGCAGGCTTCCGCCCGCAAGCTCCCATCCGTGGACGAGATCGAGCCAACGCGCGGCGCGCCGCTTCCGGCCTCCCGCCGCTCCCCCTAGGCTCCGCCCCCGACACCCGAGTTACCATCGGTAAGGGGGAGAGCGCGTGGGGCACGCACAAGGCAGTACCCGCAGAGCCTTCGTGGGACGGACGGCGGCGGCGGGCGGCGCGGCCGCGTTGGGCCTGGGAACACTCCCCGCGCCGGCGGGTGCCGCGCCCCGGACGCCCAGGAGGAAGCAGACGGTCGCCGTGCTCGGCGGCGGCGTCGCCGGGCTGACCGCCGCCCACGAGCTGGCGGAGCGCGGCTTCGCGGTCACCGTGTACGAGCGCCGCGCCCTCGGCGGCAAGGCCCGCAGCATGGACGTACCGAACAGCGCGAAGGGCACCCGCAGGCCGCTGCCCGCGGAGCACGGCTTCCGCTTCATCCCGGGGATCTACCACAACCTCCCCGACTCGATGCGCCGCATCCCCTTCCCCGGGAACGCGAACGGCGTCTGGGACAACCTCGTGAGCCCGCCGGAGATGAGCTTCGCCCGCTCCGGCGGCCGCGAGGACATCCGCCTGCCGATCCCCCAGCACACCGGGGACCCGGCACGCCTCACCAAGGACGACATCGCCCGCGCGCTCACCGCGCTGCTCGACACGGCCACCAGCATCCCCGGCCACGAGGTCGCCTACTTCGTCAACCGCGCCCTGGTCTTCCTCACCAGCTGCGACGAGCGCCGTGACGACGACTGGGAGTCGACCCCCTGGTGGGAGTTCGTGCGGGCCGAGCAGATGTCGAAGGACTACCAGCGCGTCCTCGCCATCGGCATCACCCGCAACATCGTGGCGACCAAGGCCGAGGAGGCCAGCACCCGCACCGTCGGCACGCTCGGCGAGGCGTTCGTCTTCAACGCCCTGGGGCGCGGCGCCGACGGCCCGCCCGACCGGATCCTGAACGCGCCGACCAACGAGGCGTGGATCGACCCGTGGGTGGCGCACCTGAAGTCCCTCGGCGTGGAGTTCCGCGTCGGCTGGACGGTGCGCGACCTGGTGTACGGCGACGGCAGGATCACCCGTACGGTCGTCGGGAACCCCGCGGGCGGCCGCGAGGACGTCGTCGCCGACCACTACGTACAGGCCATGCCGGTCGAGCACGCACGGCGCACCTGGAGCAGGGAACTCAAGGCCGCCGACCCGCAGCTGGCGCGCTGCGACAGGCTCAGGACGGACTGGATGACGGGCATCCAGTTCTATCTGACGGAGCGCCCCGGCACCGTCGAGGGCCACTTCAACTGCATCGACTCGCCCTGGTCGCTGACGGGCATCGCCCAGGCGGCCCACTGGAAGGGCCGCGACTTCCCCAGGGACTACGGCGACGGCACCGCCGTGGACTGTCTGTCGGTGGACATCTCCGAGTGGGACGTACCGGGGATCCTGTACGGCAAGACGGCCAAGCGGTGCACGCGCGACGAGGTGGCGCGCGAGGTGTGGGCACAGCTGAAGGCGTCCCTGAACGACACCGGCAAGGCGGTCCTGAGCGACGCCAAGCTGCACTCGTGGTTCCTCGACCCCGGTGTCGACGGCATCGGCGGCCCGCACCCCACCAACGAGGACGAACTCCTCATCCACCCGGTGGGCACCCTGCACAACCGGCCATCGGCGGCGACGAAGGTCCCGAACCTGTTCCTCGCGGGTGACTACGTGGCCGTCGACATCGACCTGGCGACGATGGAGGGCGCCAACGCCGCGGCCCGCCAGGCGGTCAACGCCCTGCTCGACCGGGTGGGCTCCGACCAGGAGCGGTGCGAGGTGACGCCCCTGTACCGCGCCCCGGAGATCGAGGGCCTCAGGCGCCACGACCGCCTGCGGTACCGGCTCGGTCTGCCCAATGCCCTCGATCTGGGGTGAGATCTCCCCGGTCATGGCTGCGGCGCGGCCGGTACGGGGTAAAGCCCCGGCATGACATCGCGAAGACGACAGTGGCGTGCGGCGACGGCGGTGGCGCTGCTCGCCGCCCTGGCCCCGGCCTGCACGCTCGAGGAACGGCCGGGTGCGGGCCGCGACGAGAAGCGGCCCGTGCGCACGGCGGCCGAGGGCCGCGTGCTCGCCGTGAAGATTGACAATGTGCGCCCCGCACGCCCGCAGACCGGCCTCGACGCGGCGGACGTCGTGTACGCCGAGCAGGTGGAGGCCGGTCTGAGCCGTCTGATGGCGGTGTACGCGACCCGGCTGCCCCCGGCCGTGGGGCCGGTGCGCAGCGCGCGGGAGACGGACCTGGAGCTCCTGCGCCAGTTCGACCGCCCGGCGCTCGCGTTCTCCGGGGCGCAGAACAAGCTGCTCCCGCTGATCGACCGGGCACCGCTGCGCTCGCTGCCCGCGGAGGGTGCGGCCGAGAAGGCGTACTACCGCAGCGACGACAGACCGGCCCCCCACAACCTCTATCTGCGGCCCGCAGCGCTCGGGGTGCGCCCCGAACCGAGCGGCCTGAAGAGCACCGGTTTCACGTTCGGGCCGCGCCCGTCCGGCGGTACGCCGCTGACCCGGCACACGGTCACCTTCCCGTCGGCCCGCTTCACCTTCACCTGGGTCGAGTACGAGGGGCGCTGGCACATCGCGATGGACGACGACACGGCCCGCACGCCGGAGGGCAAGGCGCTGTCGGCCGCGACCGTGGTGGTGCAGCGCGTCGACGTCAAGGACTCCCGCTACCACGACAGCTCCGGCAACTCCTCCCCGCTCACCCGCACGGTGGGCTCGGGCACGGCCGAGGTGCTGCGGGACGGCCGGTCCTACGAGGCGCGCTGGGAGCGCAGGACCGCCGACGGCGGCACCGCCTTCACCACACCCGACGGCAAGCCGCTGGCGTTCGCCCAGGGCCCGGTGTGGGTGGTGTTCACGAAGGCCTGACGACCGCGCCGAACCCGCCGTGCGTGCGCCGCCCTCCGGTCGTGGGGCGCGGCGGGGCGCGGCGGCCGTCCTGCGGGACCACCACGGCCGTCTCGACCGCCACGTCCCGCGCGGCGCCGGGTCACCGCGCCCCGTACACCGGCTGGGGCGCCTCGGCCCCGGCGAGCAACTCCAGGGCCGCCGCACCCGCTTCTGCGGCGCTGCGACGACCGCCCTTGTCGAGGGTGGGACCGGGACGCCAGCCCTCCATGACGGTGATGCGGCCCCCCTCGGTCTCGAAGACGCGGCCGGTGACCCCGGCGGAGGACTCCGAGCCGAGCCAGACGACCAGGGGGGACACGTTCTCCGGGGCCATGGCGTCGAAGGTGCCGCAATCCCCGTCCCGGGGAGGGGCCATGGTGTCGGCGAAGGCCTGCTCGGTCATGCGGGTCCGCGCGGCGGGCGCGACGGCGTTCACGCGTACTCCGTAGGCGGCCAGTTCGGCGGACGCCACCAGGGTGAGGCCGAGGATCCCGGCCTTGGCGGCGCTGTAATTGCCCTGCCCCACGCTGCCGAGGAGGCCCGCACCCGAGCTGGTGTTGACCACGCACGCGTGCGGCGCCCGCCCCCGCTTGGCCTCGGCGCGCCAGTGGACGGCTGCGTGCTTCAGGGGGAGGAAGTGTCCCTTCAGATGGACGCGTACGACGGCGTCCCAGGCCTCCTCGTCGAGGTTGACCAGCATGCGGTCGCGCAGGAAGCCCGCGTTGTTGACGAGGGTGTCCAGGCGGCCGTACGCCTCCAGGGCCGTCCGCACGAGGGAGGCGGCGCCTTCGGAGGTGGCGATGTCCCCGCGGTGCGCGACGGCGTCCCCGCCCGCCGCCCGGATCTCCTCGACGACGTCCTGCGCGGGCCCGCCGGACGCGCCGGAGCCGTCGAGACGCACTCCGAGGTCGTTGACGACGACGCGCGCCCCCTCGGCGGCGTACGCGCGCGCGTGGGCGCGCCCCAGGCCCCGGCCCGCGCCGGTGACGACCACGACGCGGCCCGCGCAGATCCCGGACCCGACAGCGGCGTGGGCCTTCATGCGCGCACTCCCTTCGTCTTCGTACGCGCACTCCCCCGCATTTTCCTACGCGTACTCCCCTTCGTCCTCATGCGCACACTTCCCTTCGTCGCTGGGCCGTACGGGTGTCCATGGCTGACGGGAGGTCAGTGGTTCACGGAGGCCGCGTCGAGGAACGCGGGCCGCTCGCCGCCGCCGTGCAGGTGCAGTGCGGCGCCGCTGACGTACCGTGCGGCGTCGGAGGCGAGGAAGACGCAGGCGTCCCCGACGTCGGCCGGGTCGGCGAGGCGGCCGAGCGGCACCGTGCGGCCCACCGCGGCGACACCCTCCGCGTCGCCGTAGTGCAGAGCGGAACTCTCCGTTCGGGTGAGGCCGAGCACGACGGTGTTGACGCGGACGTGCGGCGCCCACTCCACGGCCATGGTGCGCGCCAGGTTCTCCAGGCCCGCCTTGGCGGCGCCGTAGGCCCCCGAGCCGGGTGAGGGGCGGGTGCCGCTGACGCTGCCGATCATGACGATGGCGCCGCCCTCCTGCTGATGGCGCATCACCTCGTAAGCACCCAGGGAGGCGTAGAGCGGAGACAGCAGGTTCAGCTCGACGATCTTCCTCTGGCGGGCGGCGGGGGTCTCGGCGAGCAGGCCGAACGGTGTTCCTCCCGCGTTGTTGACCAGGACGTCGATCCGCCCGTGGTCGGCCGCGACCGCCGCGAAGAAGCCGGCCGCCGCGGCGGCGTCCCGCACGTCGAGGGCGCGGAACTCGGCAGCGGCGCCCCCCGCTTCGACGGGCGCCCCGGGGGGTCTGCGGGCACAGACGACGACGCGTGCGCCCGCGGCCAGGAAGCGCCGTGCGATGCCCGCGCCGACGCCTCGGGTGCCGCCGGTGACCACGACCATCTGTCCCTTGTCAGTCATGGCTGCTACCTTCCAGGTAACTAACAAATGTTTGGTTGAGGGCGTTGTTCGAAAGGTAGCGGATCTCCTGATGTCTGTCTCCACCTCGGCTCCGCGGGAAGGCGTGGCCGTCGTCACCGTCGACCACCCACCGGTCAACGCCCTGCCGGTGCGGGGTTGGTACGCCCTGGCGGACGCGGTGCGCGCCGCGGGCCGCGACCGCGGCGTGCGCTGCGTGGTGCTCGCCGCTGCGGGCCGCGGCTTCAACGCGGGCGTGGACATCAAGGAGATGCAGCGCGACCCCGGCCACGAGGCGCTGGTCGGCGCCAACCGCGGCTGCGCGGCGGCCTTCTCCGCGGTGTACGACTGCGAGGTCCCGGTCGTCGCGGCGGTGCAGGGCTTCTGTCTGGGCGGCGGCATCGGGCTCGTCGGCAACGCGGACGCCGTCGTGGCCGCCGACGACGCCACCTTCGGCCTGCCGGAGCTGGACCGCGGCGCGCTCGGCGCCGCCACGCATCTGGCGCGCCTGGTGCCCCAGCACCTGATGCGGGCGCTGTACTACACCTCGCGCACGGCGACCGCCGCCGAACTGCACGCGCACGGCTCGGTGTGGCGGGTGGTGCCCCGCGCGGAGCTGCGCGCGGCGGCCCTGGACCTCGCCCACGAGATCGCCCGTAAGGACGGCACGCTGCTGCGCCTGGCCAAGGCCGCGATCAACGGCATCGACCCGGTCGACGTGCACCGCAGCTACCGCTTCGAACAGGGCTTCACCTTCGAGGCCAACCTCACCGGCCTCGCCGACCGCGTCCGCGCGGACTTCGGCCGCGCGGACTTCGGCCGTGCGGAGACAGGAGGAACCTCATGAGCGGCGGGGGAACCTCATGAGCGGCGGGCGCGGCGGAAAGGTCATGACGCCCGACGCGATCGTGGGGCGCCTGGAGAGCGGCATGACGCTCGGCATCGGCGGCTGGGGCTCGCGCCGCAAGCCGATGGCGCTGGTGCGGGCGCTGCTGCGCTCGGACGTCACGGACCTGACGGTCCTGTCCTGCGGCGGCCCGGACGTGGGGCTGCTCGCCGCTGCGGGCCGTATCCGCAAGCTGGTCACGCCGTTCGTGACCCTCGACTCCATCCCGCTGGAGCCGCACTTCCGCGCGGCCCGCGAGCACGGCGCCGTCGAACTGGTGGAGCTGGACGAGGCGATGTTCCTCCAGGGCCTGACGGCGGGCGCCCAGCGGCTGCCGTTCCTGCCGGTCAGGGCGGGCCTCGGCTCGGACGTGCTGCGCGTCGACCCGTCGCTGCGCACGGTGACGTCGCCGTACGCGGACGGCGAGGAGCTGGTGGCGGTCCCGGCGCTCCGCATGGACGCGGCCCTCGTGCACCTGAACCGCGCGGACGCCCGCGGCAACGGCCAGTACCTGGGCCCCGATCCGTACTTCGACGACCTGTTCTGCGAGGCGGCGGACACGGCGTACGTGACGTGCGAGCGGATCACGGCCACCGCCGAGCTGACACGGCACGCGGCACCGCAGACGCTGCTCGTCTCCCGGCACGCGGTGACGGGCGTCGCCGAGACCCCCGGGGGCGCCCACTTCACCTCGTGCGCACCCGACTACGGCCGCGACGAGGCCTTCCAGAAGGAGTACGCCGCGGCGGCCCGTGCCCCGGAGACCTGGCGGTCCTTCACGTCCCGCTTCCTGTCGGGGGCGGGCGAGGAGGACTACCGGTCGGCTGTGCGGTCCTGGCACAAGGAGCGACGATGACACCGCAGACGCCCCAGCCCCAGCCCCAGCCCCCGACTCCGGCACCGGCACCGGCACCGGTGACGCGGGCCGAGTACTGCGTGGTCGCGTGCGCCGAGGCCTGGCGGGGCGACGGCGAGGTGCTCGCCGCCGCCATGGGCACGGTGCCGACGATCGCGGCGCGCCTGGCGAAGCTCACGTTCGCCCCCGACCTGCTCCTGACCGACGGCGAGGCCCTGCTGATCGGTGATGTCCCGGCGGTCGGGGCGCGGTCGGAGGTGACGGAGGGCTGGCTGCCGTACCGCCGCCATCTGACGATGGTGATGGGAGGCCGCCGCCACGTGATGATGGGCGCGAGCCAGATCGACCGCTTCGGCAACCAGAACATCAGCTGTGTCGGCGACTGGCGGCGGCCCACGCGCCAGCTCCTCGGGGCCCGCGGCGCGCCCGCCAACACCCTCAACAACCCGGTGAGCTACTGGATCCCGCGGCATTCGCCCCGTGTGTTCGTCGAGCGGGTCGACATGATCTGCGGGGTCGGGTACGACAGTGCCGCCGCGGCGGGCCCGTCCGCGACGCGCTTCCACGAGCTGCGCCGGGTGGTGTCCGACCTCGGCGTCTTCGACTTCGCCACGCGGGACCGCGCGATGCGTGTGGTGAGCCTCCACCCGGGGGTGACGGCGGACGAGGTCCGCGCGGCGACCGGCTTCCGCCTGGGCTCCCCGGAGGACCCGCCCCCGGGCGGCACCACCCGTGCGCCGACCGCTGAGGAACTCCAGCTGATCCGTGCCGTCCTGGACCCCGCGGGGCTGCGTGAGCGCGAGGTGCCCGCGCCGTGACCGCGCCGCCGGGACCGCAGACGGCGCTGACCCGGCTCGTCGGGGTGCGGCACCCCCTCGTGCAGACCGGCATGGGGTGGGTGGCGGGCCCGCGCCTGGTGTCGGCGGTGGCGAACGCCGGGGCGCTCGGCATCCTGGCGTCCGCCACGATGACGCCCGAGGGGCTGCGTGCGGCGGTGCGGGAGGTCAGGTCCCGTACGAAGGCGCCGTTCGGCGTGAATCTGCGGGCCGACGCGGGGGACGCCCGCGAACGGGTGCGGATCATGATCGACGAGGGGGTGCGGGTGGCGTCCTTCGCCCTGGCACCGACGAAGGACCTCATGGCGGAGCTGAAGGACGCCGGTGTCCTGGTGATCCCGTCCGTGGGGGCGCGGCGGCACGCGGAGAAGGTGGCGGCGTGGGGTGCGGACGCCGTGGTGGTGCAGGGGGGCGAGGGCGGCGGCCACACCGGCGACGTCGCCACCACAGTGCTCCTGCCGCAGGTCGTGGACGCCGTGGACATCCCCGTGGTGGCGGCGGGCGGCTTCTGTGACGGCCGGGGTCTGGTCGCCGCCCTCGCGTACGGCGCGGCGGGCGTGGCGATGGGCACCCGGTTCCTCCTCACGGCGGAGTCCACGGTGCCGGACGCGGTGAAGGCCCGCTATCTGGCGGCGACGGTCAAGGACATCACCGTCACCACGCGTGTGGACGGCCTCCCCCACCGCATGCTGCGCACGGACCTCGTGACCGCGCTGGAGCGTTCGGGCCCCCTCCGCTCCCTGCTCCGCGCCGCCCGCCACGCCTCCACGTTCCGCCACGCCTCCGGCACGAGCTGGCCCGCCCTGCTGGCCGACGGCCTGTCCCTGCGCCACGAGAAGCACCTCACCTGGAGCCAACTCCTCCTGGCCGCCAACACCCCCATGATGCTGAAGTCCGCCCTTGTGGACGGCGACCCGGACCGGGGCCTGATGGCATCGGGCCAGGTAGCGGCCCGCATAGCCGACTTGCCGACGTGCGCGGAACTGATCGCAAGGACGGTACGGGAGGCGAGGCGAACGCATGAGTCGCTGCATAGGGGTCCGTTCGGTACCTGAGCACGCGGGGGGCGCGGCCGACGCGACTGTGTCACCAGGCGGGCATACTTCAGCCCGTCCGGCGCTTGAGGACGAGGCCGCAGGCCGATCGACGGCGAGCAGGGCAGGGCGCGGCAGGGCAGGGACGCGCCCCTAGGCGCCGGCCAACCCCCGCTCAGCCCGGGCGGCCAGCCCATCCGCCCCGCAAGCCCGCGCCAGCGCAAGCCCCCGCTGCACCGCGTCCACGTCCCCCGCGGCGATCCCGTACTCGACCCGCGCGACAGCGTGCTCGTACGCACACGGCGAGGCCTCCAGATACGTGACGGCCTGGGCGTAGAGGGCCACGGCGCGCGTACCGGACGCGAGCCCCGCCGCACAGCGCACCGCCTCCCCGATCGCCGTGTCCGTGCCGAACCGCTCGGCCTGCGCGCGGGCGTCACTGACGAGGTCGGCGGCGCGCCGCGGGTCCTCGTGGGCGAGCGCGCGGGCGAGGTCGAAGGCCCACGGCGCGAGCACCGTGTTGTACTGGCCGCGGGCCGTCAAGGCCTTGGCCGTGGCCTCCAGTTCGTTGAGGCCCTCCTCCGTGTGGCCGAGCGCGAGCAGCAGTCTGCCGCGTACGGACATCGCATCGGGCACGTAGATCGTGGACGCGGACGGCGGGGCGAAGCCGTACTGGTCGGCGACGGCCTTGGCCTGCTCGGCGTGGCCGCGGGCGAGCAGCGTGTCGATGAGCATGCTGGCGGCCTCCCAGTGCATCGGGAGTCCGCCCTGCACCACGCGGTCGGCGAGCCGCAGACTCTCGCGCAGCGACTTCTCGGCGTCCCTGAGCCGCCCGCGCCTGCGGTACACATAGCCGAGGAAGGCGTGCGCGAGCGCGAGGTGGCCGCCGCTCCAGCCCGCCGTCTCGTACGCCCTCACCGCTTCGGTGAACAGGCTCTCCGCCCGGTCGAGCCGGTCCGCGAAGGCGTAGGAGCTGCCGAGCATCAGGCGCAGCTCGAAGCCCCACTCGGTGTCGGTCCAGCCGAGGCCGGGCGCGAGCCGGCCGTTGACGAGGGCGCGGTCGCACAGCTCGACGACCTCTTCGGCGTTCTCCCCGCGGGTCATCGCGTCGAAGGCGCGCAGGATGAGCAGCGCGCGCTCGGCGTTGTCGCGGCCGGTCAGCGGTCCCGCAAGCGCGGCGAGGCGCCGGGAGCGGCCCGGTGCGTCCTCCTCGCCCGCGTGGATGCCCTCCCACATGAAGTGGACGGCCCGCAGCCGCAGCCGGTCGGTGCCGTCGGGGAGCCTCGCGGCCTCCTCGTCGATGACGCGCAGGCCCTCGCCCAGCTCGTCGTTGTGCACGAGCGCCTGCGAGAGGCGGCACACCGCGTCGACGCGCAGCTCCTGGCTGAGCCCGGTCATCGACAGCGCTTCGCGCAGGTGCCCGATGGTGGTGACGGGTGAGGTGAGCAGCGTGGCGCAGCCCAGTTCGTAGAGCACGCGGGCGTGCACGCCGGGCCGGGGCGGTTCGCGCAGGGCACGTTCGAGACAGCGGCGGGCCGCGTCGGGCGCGCCGACCGCGAGGTGTTCGGCGGCGGCCTGACGCAGCTGTCCGACGAGTTCGGGATCGTCGTCGGGGATGACTTCGAGGAGGTGGGGCGAGGCCGCGGCGGCACCGCGCCCGGACTGGGTGACGGCCCAGGCGGCCCGGCCGTGGAAGGCGGTGCGGGTGGCGGGCGGCATGGAGCGGTACACCTCGGAGGCGATCAGTGGGTGCACGAACTCCAGGCCCATCTCGCCACTGGTCACGATGCGGGCGGTGGCGAGCCGCTCCGCGCACCGTTCGGCGTCGGCGAGCGGCATGGGGATGAGGGACGCGGCGAGCTCCACGGGAATCGCGGAGCCCAGGATGGCGGCGGCCCAGGCGAACTGGGTGACGTCCGTGCCGAGTTCCTGGATGCGGTCGACGAGGCCGCGGCCGCGTGCCGAGCGGTTGAGGTCGCGCAGCTCGGCGGCGGAGCTCTCCACCGGTTCGATCCCGCTGTCCTGGACCTTGGCGAGCAGTTCCACGGACTCGTACGGATTGCCGCCGGTGACCGCCCAGACCTCACGGCAGAACGGGGCGTCCGCGTGGTCGCCGAGAGTGGCGCGGGTCAGGCCCGCCGCGGCGTCCGGGGTGAAGGCGCGCAGCACCGTCGCGGGACGGGCGGCGGAGCGTATCGCCGCGAGGTGGACGGCGCTGTCGCCGTTGGCCTCGCCGGGACGGTGGCCGACCACCACGAGGACGGGCAGGTCGTCGAGGCGCTCGACGAACGCGGCGAGCCACCGCAGGGTCTCCTGGTCGGCCCAGTGCGCGTCGTCGACGATCAGGACGAGGGGCCAGTGCACCCCGGCGAGGCGGGTGACCACGTCGACCAGGCCGTCGCACACCGCCTGCGGGTCGGGGCGGCCGCTGCCCGGCTCGGTGATGCCGAGCGCGGGGCCCGCGATGTCGTGCCAGTCGCCGAGGTATTCGCGGGTCTCCTCGGGCGTGAGCGGGATCAGGGCGGGTTGCAGCAGGTGCCGTACGACGTTGAACGGGACCTCTTTCACGGTCTCGCCGCCGCGTGCCACCCAGACCGCGGCGGCCCGGTCCCGCGCGATGCGGCGGGCCTCGGCGAGCAGTGCCGTCTTGCCGATGCCGGCCTCGCCGCTGAAGACCAGCAGACCGCCCCGGTTCGTCCTGCCCGAGCAGAGGTCGGACACCGCGCGCTCGATCGCGGCGAGTTCCTTCTCGCGCTCCCACAGCGGGGCCCAGGCGCCGCCTCCGGGCCGTCCCTGCGTCATCGCGCTACCTCCCGGAGTCGCTCAATCGACGTACGGAACTTGAGACTAGCCCGGCCGGACTCTCCGCGGTGCACGGTCCGCGCAGCTGCTCACACAAGGAGTGACGGGATGTCATATGCCAAGGGCGCGCGGTTCCGCCCGCGGGGGCGGGGGATCCCGCCGCGGCGCCTTCGCCTGTGTGTCCGGCAGGTCACAGTCGTTCGATCACCGTGACGTTGGCCTGGCCACCCCCTTCGCACATCGTCTGGAGTCCGAACCGGCCGCCGGTGCGCTCCAGTTCGTGCAGGAGGGTCGTCATCAGGCGGGCGCCGGTGGCCCCGAGGGGGTGGCCGAGGGCGATGGCTCCGCCATTGACGTTGACGCGCCCCGGGTCGGCGCCGGTCTCCTTCAGCCAGGCGATGACGACCGGTGCGAAGGCTTCGTTGATCTCGACGAGGTCGATGTCGTCGAGCGTCAGGCCGGTCCTGCGCAGGGCGTGGGCCGTGGCGGGGATGGGTGCGGACAGCATCCTGATCGGGTCGTCGCCGCGCACCGAGAGGTGGTGCACGCGGGCGCGTGGCGTCAGCCCGTGGGCGCGGACGGCCCGTTCACCGGCCAGGAGCAGGGCCGCGGCGCCGTCGGACACCTGCGACGAGCAGGCGGCGGTGACGGTGCCGCCGGCCACGACGGGGGCGAGGCCCGCCATCTTCGCCGCCGTGGTGTCGCGGCGCGGTCCCTCGTCCGTGGTCACGCCCGCGAGGGGGACGAGTTCACGGTCGAAGCGGCCCTCGTCGACGGCGCGGAGGGCACGCCGGTGGGAGCGGAGGGCGAACTCCTCCATGTCCGTACGCGTTATGCCCCATTTCTTCGCTATCAGTTCGGCGCCGTGGAACTGGTCGACGGGCTGGTCGCCGTAGCGGGCGCGCCAGCCCTCGCTGCCCGCGAAGGGGCCCTCGGTCAGGCCGAGGGGCGCCGCCGCCCGCCGGGACGCGAAGGCGATGGGGATCATCGACATGTTCTGGGTGCCGCCCGCGACGACGAGGTCCTGGGTGCCGGAGAGGATGGCCTGGGCGGCGAAGTGCAGGGCCTGCTGGGATGATCCGCACTGCCGGTCCACGGTGACGCCCGGCACCTCCTCGGGGAGTCCCGCGGCCAGCCAGCTGGTGCGCGCGATGTCCCCGGCCTGCGGTCCGACCGCGTCCAGGCAGCCGAAGACGACGTCGTCCACGGCGGCCGGATCGACTCCGCCGCGCTCCACCAGCGCCTTGAGGACGTGGGCGCCGAGGTCGGCGGGGTGTACGGCGGCCAGGCCCCCGCCCCGCTTGCCGACGGGCGTGCGGACCGCCTCGACGATATAGGCCTCGGCCATGGCTGCGTACTCCTCGCGGTCGTGGCGCCGTACGGGCGACGGCGCGTGCTCAGGTGCGTACGGCGATGCCGTCCAGGACCATCGACAGGTACTGGCGGGCGATCTCCTCGGGGCTGTGGCCGCCCCCGGGGCGGTACCAGGACGCGGCGACCCAGACCGTGTCGCGCACGAAGCGGTAGGCGAGGCGGACGTCCAGGTCGGCCCGGAAGGCGCCTTCGGTGACGCCGCGTTCCAGGGTCGAGAGCCAGGCCTTCTCGAACCGCTGCTGGGACTCGACCAGGTACTCGAACCGGGTCTGGGTGACCAGGTGCCTGGACTCCTTCTGGTAGATCGCGACGGCGGAGCGGTGCCGGTCGATCTCCCGGAAGGACTCGGTGACGAGGGCCTCCAGGGTTTCGCGCGGTCCCAGTGGCGCGGAGAGGACGCTGTCGTACCCGTCCCACAGCTCCGTCAGGAACGTGCGCAGGATCTCTTCGAGCATCGACTCCTTGGAGTCGAAGTGGTAGTAGAGGCTGCCGGCCAACATGCCCGCGGCGTCCGCGATCTTGCGGACGGTCGTGGCGTTGTAGCCCTGTTCGGCGAAGACGTCCGCGGCGATGCCGAGCAGCTCGCCGCGCCGCTCGGGCGAGGGTGTCACCGGGGGCTTCCTCTTGGCACGGGCGGCCCGCCCGCCGCCGCTCGTCTTCGTGTCGCCGGTCTGCTCGGCGCTGGTGTCGCCGGACCGCTCGGCACTGGTGTCGTCGGTCTGCTCGGTACTGGTGTCGCTGGACTGCTTCTGTTTTGGCACACCGGCATTCTCCCCGTCGTCCGGATCCTAGGGATGCCTGCTGCTGACCGAGACCGTCTCCCCCGTCATGTACGAGGAGTAGCCGCTGGCCAGGAAGACGATCACGTTCGCCACCTCCCAGGGCTCGGCGGCGCGGCCGAACGCCTCGCGTGCGGTCAGCTCGTCGAGGAGTGCGCCGGAGGTGACCTTCGCCAAATGCGGGTGCAGGGCGAGGCTGGGTGCTATCGCGTTGACGCGGACGCCGTCGGGTGCCGCTTCCACGGCGGCGCAGCGGGTGAGGGCCATGACGCCGGCCTTCGCCGCCGCGTAGTGCGCCTGGCCCGCCTGCGCGCGCCAGCCGAGCACCGAGGCGTTGTTCACGACGATGCCGCCGCGGCCGCCGGAGCGCAGGCGGCGCAGGGCGGCTCTGGTGCAGCGGAACGTGCCGGTCAGTGTCGTGCCGACGACCGTGTCCCACTGCTCGTCGGTCATGTCCGCGAGCAGGGCGGTGCCGCCGAGGCCCGCGTTGTTCACGACGATGTCGAGGCCTCCGTGGTGCTCATCGGCCAGGTCGAAGAGGGCGGCCACCTGGGCCTCGTCCGTCACGTCGCACGCGGTGCCGTGCACGCGCCCGGCGCCGAACTCCCCGGCGAGGCGCGCCACCGTCTCCTCCGTGCGGCGGGCGTGCACATCGCCTATGACGACACGGGCGCCCTCCTCCAGGAAACGGCGTGCGGTCGCGCCGCCGATGCCCGCTCCCGCCGCCGCCGTGACGACGGCGGTACGGCCGCCGAGCAGACCGTGCCCGGTCACGTACGACGCAGCTGTCCTGTCCGCCTCGACCATGCCTGCCACCCCCTCACGCGAAGCCCGCTCCGAACTCGTCCGGGACCTCCGCCGCAGTCAGTCGACTCTCGACGAGCGCCCTCGCACACGGTAACCTACCAAACACTTGTTAGGGAAGGTGCCCGGGCGGAAGGCGGACCGGCATGGACCTCGATCTCACGGCGGCGCAGGAGGAGTTCGGGCGGCGGGCGCGCGCCTGGCTCGCCGCGCACGTTCCCCGGCGGCCGCTGCCGTCGCTGGAGACCGAGGAGGGTTTCGCCGCCCACCGGGACTGGGAGCGCGAACTCGCGGCGGACCGCTGGTCGGTGGTTTCCTGGCCCGAGGAGTACGGCGGACGGGGCGCGGGGATCGTGGAGTGGCTCCTGTTCGAGGAGGAGTACTGGGCGGCGGGCGCCCCCGGCCGGGTCTCGCAGAACGGCATCGCCCTGCTCGCGCCGACGCTCCTCGACTTCGGCACGCCCGAGCAGCGCGCACGGCTGCTGCCTCCCATGGCGCGCGGCGAGACGATCTGGGCGCAGGCCTGGTCGGAGCCGGAGGCGGGTTCGGACCTGGCCTCGCTGCGCGCCACGGCCCGCCGCGCGTCCGGCGGCTGGGTGCTGAACGGGCAGAAGGCGTGGTCGTCGCGGGCCGCGTTCGCCGACCGCGCCTTCGGCCTGTTCCGCAGCGATCCGACGGCGGACCGGCCGCACCGGGGTCTGACGTATCTGATGTTCCCGCTCGACGCGGACGGCGTCACGGTGCGGCCGGTCGGGCGCCTGGACGGCAAGCCCGCCTTCGCCGAGCTGTTCCTGGACGACGTGTTCGTACCCGACGACGACGTGATCGGCGAGCCCGGGCACGGCTGGCGGATCGCGATGTCGGCGACGGGCGACGAGCGCGGCCTGACGCTGCGTCCGCCGGGACGCTTCCTCGCGACGGCCCGGCGCCTCGTGCGCGAGTGGCGCGCGCACGGCGACCCGGCGGACACCGCGCTGCGCGACCGGGTCGCCGACGCGGTGATCGGGGCGCGCGCCTATCAGCTCTTCACCTGGGCCGGGGAGGCGCGCGGCGCGGCCGGTGAGTCGCTCGGGGCGGAGTCGAGCCTGAACAAGGTGTTCTGGTCGGAGCACGACATAGCCGTGCACGAGACCGCCCTGGACCTGCTGGGGACGGAGTGCGGCGACTGGACCGAGGGGTATGTGTTCGCGCTCGCCGGACCGATCTACGCGGGCACCAACGAGATCCAGCGCGACCTCGTGGCCGAGCGGCTGCTCGGCCTGCCGAAGGGACGCCGGTGATGCGGTTCCTCCTGGACGACGAGCAGCGGGCGTTCGCGCGCTCGCTCGACGGCATGCTGACGGCGGCCGGCACCTCGGCGGCCGCGCGCGCCTGGGCCGCGGGGGAGCACGCCCCCGGACTCGCCGTGTGGCGCGGACTCGGCGCGGCCGGTGTCTTCGCGCTCGCGGCGCCGGAGGAGCACGCGGGCCTGGGGCCGCTGCCCGTCGAGACGGCCGTCGCCTTCGTGGAGCTGGGGCGGCACGCGGTGCCCGGGCCGCTCGTCGAGACGGTGGCGTCGGTGGCGCTCCTGTCCCGCCTCGCCGAACTCGGCGCGCCGGACGCGGCGAAGCGGCTGCTGCCGGGGCTGGCCGACGGCTCGGCGGTGGCGACGCTGACGCTGGCCGGTACCGGTACCGGCACCGGCACCCGAGCCCTGGACGCCGACGCCGCCGCGGTGCTGCTCGCCGCCGGTGACGGCGATGTGCGGCTCGCCCCCGGGCACACGGACCTGCGCGCCTCCCTCGACCCGGCCCGCAGGTCGGCCGCGCTCCTGCCGGGCGGGGAGCGCCTCGCGTCCGGGGCGCACGCGGACGCCGCGGCCCGGCGGGCCCTCGACTGGGCGGCCCTCGCGACGGCCGCGCAGTGCCTGGGAGTCGGGTACGCACTCCTGGACCGCACGGTGGCCTATGTGCGGGGGCGGACGCAGTTCGGGGTGCCGGTGGGTTCCTTCCAGGCCGTCAAGCACCGGCTCGCCGATGTCCTCCTGGGCCTCGCCTTCGCACGGCCGCTGGTGTTCGGGGCGGCGGTGTCCCTGGCGGGCGGCGGGCGGCAGGCCGACGTGGACCTCGCCGCCGCCAAGGTGGCCGCCGGGGAAGCGGCACACCACGCGGCCCGGGCCGCGCTGCAACTGCACGGCGCCCTCGGCTACACGGCCGAGTACGACCTGTCCCTGTGGCTCCTGAAGGCCCGGGCCCTGCGGGGGGCCTGGGGCGGAGCCGGGGAATGGCGGGGGCGGGTGGTGCGCGCCTCCAGGGAGTGAGGGCGGGTCGGGGTGAGGGCGGGTCGGGGTGGGTCCTTTCGGGGGGTGACGGGGCCCGCGGTCTCAAGGATCATGGGGACGGCACCCGGCGAGACATCCGGGGGCGGCACCCGGCGGAGCCTCCGGGGCCGCGGCACCCGGCGAGGCAAGGAGACCTTCGTGCGCGTGATCGGTCTGATGTCCGGCACCTCCCACGACGCCATCGACGCAGGCGCCGTCGACCTCGCCCTCGAAGGCGACTGCCTCCGTCTCACGCCGCTCGGCGTCATCAGCCGCGCGTACGACGACGGCCTGCGGGCCGCCCTCACCGCGGCCCTGCCGCCGTCACCCACCACCCTCGCCGACGTCTGCGCCCTGGACACCCGCATCGGCCGTGCGTTCGCCGCGGCGGCAGCGGAGGCCGACAGGGAACTGTGCGACGGGCGAGCCGAGTTGATCGCCTCGCACGGGCAGACGGTGTTCCACTGGGTGGCGGACGGGCAGGTGCACGGCACCCTCCAGATCGGCCAGCCCGCGTGGATCGCGGAGGCGACGGGCCTGCCCGTGGTCGCCGACTTCCGGCCCCGTGACGTGGCGGCGGGCGGGCAGGGCGCGCCGCTGGTCAGCCTGTTCGACCAGCTGTGGCTGCGCGGCCGCCCCGGCACCCCGGTCGCCCTGAACCTCGGCGGCATCGCGAACATCACCGCCCCCGACGGCACCGCCTTCGACACCGGCCCCGCCAACGCGCTGATCGACGTCGCGGTGCGCGAACTGACGCCGCAGGGCCGTACGCAGGGCCTCGCCTACGACAGGGACGGCGCGATCGCCGCCCGCGGCACCGTGCACGGCGGGCTCCTCGCCCGCCTCCTGGCCGAGCCGTACTACGCGCTGCCCGCCCCGAAGACCACCGGCAAGGAGCTCTTCCACGCGGCCTATCTGCGCGAGGCCCTCGCGGGGTACGCGCCGTCGACGACGGAGGGCCCGATGAGCCCGCAGGACGTCGTCGCGACCCTCACCCGGCTCACGGCGGTGACGGTCGCGGACGCGGTGCGTTCGGTGCGGGCCACCGAGGTCGTCGCCTCGGGCGGCGGCATCCGCAATCCGACGCTGCTGGCCATGGTGCGGCAGGAGTTGGGGCCCGATGTGCCGGTGCGCGGCTCCGACGAGCTGGGCCTCGCGTCGGCGGCGAAGGAGGCGTACGCCTTCGCGGTGCTCGGTTTCCTCACGGTGCACGGCCTGCCGGGGACGGTCCCGGCGAGCACCGGCGCCCGGCACGCGAGCGTCCTCGGCTCGATCACGCCGGGCCGCGCGGGCCTGCGGCTGCCCGGTGGCACGGAGGCCGTCCGGGCACCGACACGCCTCGTCGTCAACGGATACACCCACTGAACCGAGCACCCACCCGACGAAGCCTCTCCGCCCAACAGCCACCCCCACGAAGCGACTCCGCCCCAACAGCCGCGCCACGCAACGGCTCCGCCCGGACAGCCGCGCCACGCAACGGCTCCGCCCGGACAGCCACCCCACGCAACGGCTCCGCCCGGACAGCCACCCCACGCAACCTCGCCGCCGTGACAGCCACTCGGGCAACCCCGCCACCCGAACAACCACCCCACGAAACGAGTACGCCCCAACAACCGCACCGCCGAACCATCCCGCCCCAACAACCGCACCACCCAACCACCCCGCCCGAACGGCCCCACCGCCCAACCACCCCGCCCGGCAGGCAGGCAGGCAGGCAGCCAGGACAGGAACCGGCGCCGGGCGACCCGCCCGGCCACCACGCACCCCCTCTCATCCGGCTTTCACGCGGTGCTCATACGCTGGCGCCCATGACGCACGCGACTCCCCCGGGCTGGTATCCCGACCCCGGGCAGATACCTGGTGCCCCGCCGTCCGAGCGATGGTGGGACGGGACCACGTGGACGGAACACGTCCGCGCGCCGGGCGGTGGCTTCGGTGCCGTCGCCCCCTACCCGCAGCAGCCGCCGCAGGCTCCGCGGCGCCGGACGCGTACGGCCGTCGTCGTCGTGGTGGCGCTCGCGGTCCTCGCGAGCATAGGGGGCGGCGTGTACGCGCTGACCGCGGGCGACGACGGCGATGACGACGACAGCGCCAAGCCCTCGGTCTCCGCCGGGCCCTCGAAGCCCGGCAAGGGCGACAGGGAACCCGGCAAGCCCGACCCGACGGGCCCGTCCGGGCCGTCCGAGGGGCCGCAGACCGAGGAGGGCTTCGCCACCGACACCGCGAGCGGCATCAGCATGCCGGTCCCGGACGGCTGGGAAGGCAGGTCGAGCGGCCTCGGCTCGAGCGTCACGACCGGCAAGTACCCGTGCCCCGGCGACGACACGAAGACCTGTGTGCGCGGCGGCGCCTTCTCCGCCCCGGCCCGCAGCCTGAAGGTCGGGGAGACCGACCCCGAGGCCGCGGCCAAGGCGGACATCGAGAAGAACGCCGAGGAGTCGTACGGCGGCAAGATCTACGGCGGCAAGCTGGTCTCGCACAAGGTCCTTGCGTCGAAGCAGGTGACCGTCGCCGGGCAGAAGGGCTATCTGGTCCGCTGGAAGGCCGTGAACCGCAAGGGCCCCGACGGCTATGTGCAGTCCCTCGCCTTCAAGTCGCCCGCCGACGACATGACCCTCGTACTCGTACGCTTCGGCATCGACGACCACGACGAGGCGCCGTCGGTGTCGTCCATGGACCAGATCACCAAGGGCATCAAGGCCGCCAGGGGCGGCGGCGGCACGGGCGACGGCCAGCAGGTCTGACGCCTGCCCCCCCACCTCAGAAGTGCCCGCCGTGCCACGACGGCGGGCGCCGGGCGGGCTGAGTGTGTTCAGCCCGCCCGGACCCGGGATGCGCGCCGCCCCCGTCCCCACGGTGCGGCGCCCGGCGGGCCCGGCCCGGTCATCCACCGGAGCCGGGCCCACGTTCAGTCGGCCACCGGCCGCGCCGGGGCCGGTGGCCCCTCGACGAGCCCGAGCACCGGAAGCAGCACGGCCTCCACGAAGCGCGTCAGATACGCCGCGTCGGCGTCCTTGCCCTCCACGAGGGGCCGCGCCCGCAGCACACCGAACAGCTGGACCGTGAGGAACTCCGCCGCCGGGTGCCCCTCGGTGATCTCCCCGCGCTCGACCGCGCGCCGCACGAACCCCTCGATGGCCTCCACCTCGGGCTCCACCAGCGCCTCGCGCAGCGCGTACTGGAGGTCCTCGTCCTGGAGGACGGCGTGACTGAGCGCCTGCTCGATCATGGTGTCGCGCACCGCCCAGCTGGATGCCGCGCGCGCCGCCTGCCGCAGGTCGCCCGCGAGTGAACCCGTGTCGATGCCCGCGAAGCGCACACACCGGTTGGCGCGCAGTGCCGCGGCCACGAACTGGGGCTTCGTCTTCCACTGGCGGTAGAGCGTGGACTTGCTGCACCGAGTGCGCGCGGCCACGCCCTCCATCGTCACGGCCTCGTAGCCGCAGGCGCGCAGCTGGTCCAGGACGGCGTCGTAGAACTCCTGCTCGCGCTCGGGCGTGAGCTTGGAGCGCCGTGACGCCGCCACCTGCTCGCAGAGCTCTTCGTGAACCCGTTCCCGCGGCGTCATCACTGGTCTCCTCGGTGCGGTGGTCCGCCGGTCCACAGGTCGCGGACCCATCGATACGTCAGTGTACCGGTACGCCCCCGTATCGGTACGCTCTAGTATCGGTACACTGGCGTATCGGTACACTGGCGTGTCGATGTACGCGGGAGCAGGGTCCCGCACCCACGACCACCGCACCGCGGCACATCGCACCAGCACACCCGCACCACACCAGCACACCGCACCGCACCGCACCGCACCACCACCCAGTCGTCACGCAGAGGGGCCGGCGGATGGATTCCCGCACCGAGCCTGCGGAACAGGAGCCGGAGACAGCCTCCGGACGACCGGACGCCCCCGCCCGGCCACCGCTCGTACGCGAGCTGCTCCTCGTCGCCGGTCTCTTCCTGTTCTACAAATTCGGCCGGCGGCTCGCGGGCGGCCACACCGGCGAGGCGTTCCGCAACGCGCGGCACGTCTGGGACGCCGAGCGGTTCCTGCGCCTGCCGGGCGAGGGCTCCGTCCAGGACGTACTGCTCGGCGGCGACACCCTCGTACACATCGCGAACACCTACTACGCCACCGTGCACTTCCCTGCGACGCTGCTGTTCCTGGTGTGGCTGTACCTGCGCCGGCCCCGGCACTACGTCTGGGCGCGGCGGATCCTCGCCGCGCTGACCGCCGCCGCGCTCGCGCTGCACCTCGGCTTCCCGCTGGCGCCGCCGCGCATGCTGCCCGGGGCGCACCTGGTGGACACGGCCCAGGTGTACGGCCCTTCGGTGTACGCCGCCAAGCCCGCGACCGACACCATGGCCAACCAGTTCGCCGCCATGCCGTCGCTGCACTTCGGGTGGGCGCTGATGGTGGCCGTCGGCCTGATCGTCGCCACCAGTTCCCGGTGGCGCCGGCTGTGGCTGCTGCATCCACTGCTCACGCTGTTCGTGATCGTGGGCACCGCGAACCACTACTGGCTCGACGCCCTCGCGGCGGCCGCGCTGCTCGGCATCGCCCTCGCCGTACTCCCGCTGCCGCGCCCGGCCCGCTCCCGGATCGTCCGCCGCTCCGCCCCAGGAGTCCCGGCACCGGGAGCACCCCCCGGCGCCCACGCCTCCGCGCTCGTCTCCACCTCCGCGCCCGCACCCGCACCCGCACCCGCCGTGCCCGCACCCGCATCCGCATCCGCATCCGCATCCGCATCCGCATCCGGAGCGTCCCGATGAACGGCCCGATGAGCGCCACCCTGCTCGCCGTCGCCCTCTCGCTCGTCTCCGCCGTCGCGTACGCCGCCGCGGCCGTGGCCCAGGAGCGGCTCGCCGCACGCATGGCGGACGGGGGCGGCCAGGTGCTGCGGCTGCTCGGCAGCGGCGCGTGGTGGTCGGCGGTCGGGCTGAACGCGGCGGCGGCGCTTTTGCACGTGGCGGCGCTGAAGTTCGGGCCGCTCACGCTGGTGCAGCCGCTCGGCGCGCTCACCCTGGTGGCCGCCGTGCCGCTCGGTGCGCGCCTCGCCGGGCGGCGGGTCACCGGCCTGGAGTGGCGCGGTACGGGACTGACCCTGATCGGGCTCGGCGCGCTGCTGCTCACCGCGTCGGGGCCGGAGCCCGACGACACGCTCTCGCTGCCGGAGGCGGTGACGGTCGCCGCCCTGACGATGGCCGTCATCGGTCTGCTCTCGCGGCCCGGCACCCGCCCGGGGCTGCGGCACGCGACCGCGTCCGGCTTCGCGTCGGGGGTGGCGTCGGCGCTCACCCAGACGGTGACGGTCGCGGCGACGGACCGGTCGGGGCCCGTGCTGAGCGGGCACGTCGTGGTGGTGGCGCTGCTCGTCGCCGCGCTCGCGGTGGGCGGCCTGCTGCTCTCGCAGACCGCGTACCGCGGGGGCCTCGGGGCGCCCCTCGCCGTCGTGACGCTCGCCAATCCGCTGGCGGCGTCGGCGATCGGCGTGGCCCTGCTCGGCGAACGGCTGCGCGGCGGCGCCGGCGGGGTGCTCCTCGCGGTGGCGGGCGCGCTGATCGCCTCGTACGGAGTGGTGGTGCTCACCCGCTCGTCGCAGCAGGTCACCGGCGAGGGACCGGCACAGGCGCCCCCACTGGGGCCCGCGCCGGGAGCCGAGCCCCCGGCGTCGGTCCTCGACGCGGTGGAGGGCGGCTATCTGCCCTCGATCCCCGTCCAGCCGGACCCGGCCGCCGCCGCCCTACGGGCAACACCCCACTAGCCCCCAACGCGCACCGCGGCCCCGCCCGGGACACCGCGCGCCCCCTCCGGAAACACCGCGCCCCGACGGCGGCCGCGAGACCGTGTCGGGGCGTAGGTCATCGGCTCGGGACGTGAGGCGCCGGGCAAGGGCGCGAGGCGTCGGTCCCGTCGGACCGTCAGCCCAGTCCCCGGGAGTCCTGCTTCAGGGCCGTGTCGACCGTCAGCGCGGTGGCCACGACCAGGCTCAGGAGCGGGTCGGGGAGCTGGAAGTGGATCTGTAGGACGTAGTTGTCCGCGGTCGTGAACATCGTCTTGGCGAGGCCTTCCCAGGTCTTCGTGATCCGGGCGACCTCGGTGTCCGTGTGGTCGACGATCGAGAAGTTCCAGGCGCGCCAGTTCTCCGCCTTGATCGCGCCGACCTGTACGCCGTTCACGTTCATCGCGAAGTTGATCTTGCCGAAGACGTTCTGCTGGACGATCTCGCCGACGACCTGGCCGTCCGGGCGCTCCACGACGACCCGCGACTTCATGAACTTACGCGGCCGGGTCATGAGGAGCTGCGGCGTGCCGTGCGCGTCGCGGATCTCCAGCTTGTGCGTCATGAACTGGTCGACGCTGGCGACGAAGCGCGCGACCTTCTTGAGGGTGCTCTGGCCGACCTGGACGACCGAGCCGAGCTGGTTGCCAGACTGGTCCATGACGGAGTACTCGTTGGTCAGCTCGATCAGCTTGGCCTTCTGGTTCACCACCAGGACGGGCTCGCTGAACAGGCTCCCGCCGCCCTGGGCGGTGGGGGCGACACCCGCCTGCCGCTGCACCTGGCGCTGGACCTTGGCCGGGTCCGCGGGCGGGGCGGCGGGGGCGGCCTGCCTGCCCTGCGGGGCAGCGTTGGTGTGGTCCGTCCACTGAGTGCCGTCCCACCAGCGGAGGAGCTGGGTGGCGCCCTGGGGGTCCGGGTACCAGCCAGCCGGAGTGTTCGATTGCGTGGTCACCGGGGCACACTACCCCGAAGGCCCCCGAGTCCGACCAGCCTCCGGATGGCACTTTCCGCAGGCCGGACGGGGGGCGGACATGCTTCGGACGGTGGCGAGCGCCGGGTCGCTGACGCCCGCCCGACCGGTCTCCGCATGTCCGGCGAGACGCCGCAGGAAGCCGGGCTCGGTGTCGGACACCACGGTCAGGTCGTACCAGCGCTCGCCGACCCGCAGGTCCACGGTGTGCCGGACCGTCGCGCCCGGCCTGACCCCGAAGGTCTCCTTGTGGCCGCCGTAGGCGTTGGCGACCGTGAGGTGGCAGTCCGCGGAGCCCGCGTCGGTCAGGGTCGGCGCGAGGTTCCCGGTCGCCCTGTCGTGGCGGGCCGCGACCTCGGGCTCCGCCTTCCCGCCGGGGTTCTTGTCGTTGCGGGTTCGTGAACTCCCGCGCGCCCCGGAATGCGGGAGGCGCGCCGGGCCTTGTGATCATTGAGCGCGGCTGGTCCCCGCAGGGTGCCGGGCCGCGGGCGCGAGCGGAAGCGGAGCGAGGGACACATGGCCAAGGCGTACGTCTTCACCCGGCACGGCGGCCCCGAGGTGGAGGCCCTGATCGACCGCGAGCCGCCCGAGCCGGGGCCCGGGCAGCTCCTGATCGAGGTGCGCGCGGCGGGCGTCAACCCCGTCGACTTCAAGCTGCGCGACGGCTACCGCAGGCCCGGCCAGGCCCCCGTCGAACTGCCCGAGGTCTTCGGGAGCGAGGCAGCGGGCGTGGTGGTGCGGACCGGGCCCGGCGTCGAGGAGTTCACCGTCGGGGACGCCGTGTTCGGTTCCACGCTGACCGGCGGCTACGCCGAGTACACCCTGCTGCCGGTGGCGGTGGCCGCCCGCAAGCCGGGGGGCCTGACGTTCGCCGAGGCGGCGACGCTGCCGGTCGCCGCGGCCACCGCCTACGACGGGGTGCGCCAGCTCGCGCTGCCCGCGGGTGCGACCCTGCTCGTCACGGGCGCCGGCGGGGGCGTGGGCAGCACCGCGGTGCGGCTCGCGCTGCACGAGGGGCTGCGGGTGGTGGGCACGGCGAGCGAGGGCAAGAAGGACGTCGTCGAGTCGCTCGGCGCCGTCCATGTGGCGTCGGGTCCCGGCCTGGTGGAACGCGTACGGGCGGCGGCACCCGACGGTGTCGACGGTGTCTTCGACCTCGTCGGCGGGGAGCCCCTGCGGGCCGTCGCCGAGCTGGTCGCCGACCGCACCAGGCTGATCACGGCGGGCGGCAAGCAGATCGTGGGCGAGCTCGGCGGCTCCCCGGTGGCACGGGCGCGCGACGCGGCCACCCTGACCGCGGTGGCCGGACTCGCCGCGCGGGGCGTGCTCAGGCCCCGCATCACGGCGACGTTCCCCCTGGCACGGGCGGGCGAGGCGCTCCGCACCGTCGAGGCGGGCCACGCACACGGCAAGGTCGTGATCGAGGTGGGGGCGTGACCGCCCCGGCGGTACGGCGGTCCGCCCCGGGCGCGGAGACGGCCCCCGCGGCACCTGGCGACCCCACCGCCCTCGCGCACAGCGATCCCGCCGCCCCCGCACACAGCAGCCCCATCGCCCTCGCACACAGCGGCCCCACCGCTCCCGCGCACAGCGTCCCCATCGGCCTCGCACACAGCGGCCCCACCGCTCCCGCACACAACGCCCCCGCCGCCCCCGCGCACAGCACCCCCGCGGACTCCGCGCACCCCCTCGACAACCCCGGCTTCGCCTCCCTCAACGGGCCGCACGCGCGGTTCGCCGAGCGGCGCGGGCGCGTGGTGCGCTATCCGGTCGACGTGTCGCCGTGGCTGGGGCTCCCCGCGGAGCCCGCCGCCGCGGACTGGGCGGACCTCGCCGCCCTCGCGGGGCCGGACGGCGAGGTGCCGCTGCCCGGTGTCGGGGCGCCGGTGCCGGACGGCTGGGTGCTCACGGCCGACGTGGCGGGGGTGCAGCTCGTGGCCGCGTCCGTCGTCGGCGCGCCCGACGCGGAGGCGGTGCGGCTCGGCCCCGACGACGTGCCCGAGATGCTCGACCTGGTGGCGCGCACCCGCCCCGGCCCGTTCCGGGAGCGCACACGCGAGCTCGGCACCTACCTCGGCATCCGGCACCGGGGCGCCCTGGTCGCGATGGCCGGGGAGCGGCTGCGTCCGCCGGGCGCGACGGAGATCAGCGCGGTCTGCACCGACCCGGCGCACCGGGGCAAGGGCCTGGCGGGCCGTCTCGTCCTCGCCGTCGCGTACGGGATACGCGAGCGCGGCGAGACCCCGTTCCTGCACACGGCGGCCCGCAACACCGCGGCGATCCGGCTGTACGAGTCACTGGGGTTCCAGGTGCGCCGCGCCGTCCGCTTCCGTGCCGCACGAGTGCCCACCCTCGCGTCCCGAGAGGCACCCGCAGGGCCCTGACCGGGGAAAATGACAGGACGCCCGGCGGGGCTCATTGATACTTTCCGGGCATGCGTGCCCTCGGTGAAAAAGACATCCGTGCCTCGTTCGTGAACTGCTCCAAGGGCGAGGCCAGACGACTGACCCTGCCCACGGGCTTCGCCGGGACGCCCTGGTCCGACCTGGACTTCCTCGGCTGGCGCGACCCCAAGGCCCCGGACCGCGGCTATGTGGTGGCGGAGCGGGACGACGCCCTCGTCGGCATCGCCCTGCGCGCCTCCGCCGGGGCCCGGCGCTCCGTGCTGAAGTCCAGCATCTGCTCGGTGTGCGTGACGCCGCAGGCCGGTTCGGGCATCGCCCTGCTCGTCGCGCCCCGCGCGGGCGAAGCGGGGCGGCAGGGCAACACGGTCGGCCTGTACATCTGCGCGGACCTCGCCTGTTCCCTCTACGTACGCGGCAAGAAGCAGTCGGCGCTGGCCCGCCGCATGGAGGAGAGCCTCACCCCGCAGGAGCAGAACGAGCGGACGGTGCGCAACCTGCGCGGCTTCCTGGACCAGGTCCTGGCGGGCACCTGAGAGCCGCAAGGCCTTACCAGCTATTGCTGCCGGGGGTCGACCAGTTGCAGGGTCAGGGCGTCCGGCGGGTCGGCGAGCCCGGGACCGCCCGCCTCCGCCCAGGCGAGGATGTCGTCGAGGGAGGCGTCGTCCAGGGCGAAGCCCACCCAGGCGGGGCGGCCGCCCCGGGCCCGGCCGTCGCGGGAGGGCTGGAGGACGACGATGTTGGCCTGGCCGCAGGGGCCGAGGCAGTCGCTGGTGCGTACCGTGAACCGGCCCCCCGAGCGCTCCGCTGCGGCCCGCAGCCGCGCCAGTTGGCCCGCGTGGTCGGTGCCGGGGTGCTTGCCGGGGTCTCCGCAGCAGCACCCCCGGCACACCACCAGCGTGCAGGGGCGGGCGGCGGGCCTCGGCACGGCAACGGCCGCGGGGGGCGCGGGGGCGGGCTCGGCGCGGAACTCGGACGCGGTCATCCGATGATCATGTCAGGTAGGCGAGGCCCGGGTGCGCCTGCCCGTAGCCGTCCATCAGGCGCCGGGCCACAGACACCGAGTCGACGAGCGGGTGCAGTGCGAAGGCCTTGACCGCGGTGGCCCGGGAGCCGCTCTCGACGGCGGCGAGCACCTCGCGCTCGACCGCCTTGACCGCGCACACCAGACCGGTGGCGTGCCCCGGCAGGGGGGACACCGTCGCCGGACTCGCGCCGGACGCGTCGACCGTGCACGGCACCTCGATGACGGCGTCCGTGTCGAGCTGCGGCAGGGTGGTGCGATTGCGGACGTTGAGGATCAGCTGGGCGCGCTCGTCGCGGGCGATGGCGCGCATCAGGGCGAGGGCGACCTGCTCGTAGCCGCCGGACTCCATGTCCTCGGCGGCCCGCTCCCCCGCGCCCGCGGCTTCCCTGCTGTGCGCCATGTACGTGGCCTCGCGCTCGACGCGCGTCGCCTCCCAGGCCGCGAACGCTGCGGTCTCCGGGTCCCGCATCCGCGCGTAGAAGCGGGCCTGCTGGTCGTGCAGGAACGCGCCGCGGGTCCGCTCGGCCTGCCGGTAGGCCCGTACCGCCTCGCGGTTGAAGTAGTAGTAGTGCAGATATTCGTTGGGGATCGCACCGAGGGACCGCAACCAGTCCGCGCCGAAGAGCTTGCCCTCCTCGAAGGACTCGAGGAGGTCGCGGTCGGCCAGGAGGCGCGGGAGGAGGTCCTCGCCGTCGACGTGGAGCCCGCTCAGCCAGCCCAGGTGGTTCAGGCCCACGTAGTCGAGCCACGCCCGGCGCGGCTCGGCGCCGAGCAGCCGTGCGACGCGGCGGCCGAGGCCCACGGGCGAGTCGCAGATGCCGATGACGCGGTCCCCCAGATGGCGGGACATCGCCTCGGTCACCAGGCCCGCCGGGTTGGTGAAGTTGATGACCCAGGCGTCGGGCGCGAGCCGGGCGACACGGCGGGCGATGTCGACGGCGACGGGCACCGTCCGCAGCCCGTACGCGATGCCGCCGGCGCCGACGGTCTCCTGCCCGAGCACCCCTTCGGCGAGGGCGACACGCTCGTCGGCGGCCCGGCCCTCCAGGCCACCGACGCGGATCGCGGAGAACACGAAGTCGGCGCCGCGCAGCGCCTCGTCGAGATCGGCGGTGACGCGTACGCCGGGCGCGTCCGGCACCCGGGCGCCCTGCTCGGCGAGCACCCGCGCGATGGCGGCCGCCCTGTCGTCGTCCACGTCGTGCAGGACGACCTCGGTGACCCTGCCTTCCGCACGGTCGCCGAGCAGTGCCCGGTACACCAGCGGCACCCGGAAGCCGCCGCCACCCAGTATGACCAGCCTCACGTCTGAACCACCTCGTCCGCCGTCGTCGTGTGCCGTCGTGTGCTGCACCCGTGAACCTATACGGCGGCGCCGCCCACCGGCGCGACGGCCCGGCCCGCCCACTGCGGCGCCGGTTCCACGAACTCGGCGAGGCGCTCGCTGACCGTGTCGGGGAACGGCACCGCACGCCCCCGTTCCTGGTCGACGTGCAGCGCGAGCAGCTCGGTCGTCGCCACGGGCGCAGCGTCCCGCGCCGGGTCGGCCCCGGCGTCGTCCACCACGTACATCTCGTGGGCGAAGTGCGCCTTCTTGCCGTGCACGCCGAGCACGCGGGTGCGCACGGCGAGGTGCGCGCCCTCGGCGACGTCCCGCAGATAGCGCAGATGCCCCTCGACGGTGTAGAGGGAACAGCCGGTCGCCTCGCGGTACGCGGCGTGCAGACCGGTGGCGTCCATCATGGCGTCCGTGGCCAGGCCGAAGGCCAGCGAGTAGTAGCCCTCGCTCATGTGGCCGTTGTAGTCGATCCACTCGGGCGGTACGACCTGCCGGTGCAGCGGAAGCCGCCGGGCGATCTCCCTGGTCACTTCGTACTCCTCTCGATGGCGGTGGCGGTGGCGGTGGCCTCGCGCGGCAGTCGGCCGGTCGCGCGCAGGACGTCGATGACGCCCTGGTCGCGCTCGGCGACGAGGTCGGCGACGGTGCGCCCGTCGGCGGCCTCCTCGCATCCGCGGACCACCGCGTCGTACAGCTTCCGGTCAAGCTCGGGGGCTTCGAGGCGCGTCCACGGCGACTTCAGGGACGGCCCGAAGTGGTCGAGCGTGTGCGCCATGCCGCCCTCGCCGCCCGCCAGCGCGAAGGTGAGCATGGGGCCCATGAACGCCCAGCGCAGACCGGGTCCTTCGGTGATGGAGGCGTCGATCTCCCGCACGGTGGCCTCGCCGTTGGCGACCATGTGCAGCGCCTCGCGCCACAGGGCCTCCTGGAGGCGGTTGGCGATGAAGCCGGGCACCTCGCTCCTCATGGTGATCACGGACTTGCCCGCGACCTCGTAGAAGCGGGACGCCCAGGTGACGGCGTCGGCGTCGGTCCGCTCACCGCCGACGACCTCGACGAGCGGGATCAGGTACGGCGGATTGAAGGGGTGCCCGACGACCAGGCGTCCCGGGTTCGCCGCCCCGGTCTGCATGTCGGTCATCGGATAGCCCGAGGTGGACGAGGCGATGACGACCCCGGCGGGCGCGGCCGCGTCGAGGCGGGTCAGGAGGTCGCGCTTGAGCTCCAGCTTCTCGGGGGCGCTCTCCTGCACGAACTGGGCGTCGGCGACGGCTTCTTCGAGCGTCGCGGCGACGGTGAGCCGCTCCCGCGAGGCGCCATCGGCGAGGCCGATCCGCTCGAGCGCGGGCCAGGCGGCATCGACGAGCCGCCGCAACCGCTGCTCGGCACCGGGAGCCGGGTCCCAGGCGGTGACGTCATAGCCACGCGCCAGGAAGTGCGCGACCCAGCCGCCCCCGATCACGCCCGCACCGACACAGGCGACGCGACGGACTTCTTCGGGTGTGGTCGTGCTCATGAGGGTGTCCTTCCAGATACGACAGGAATCGCGCCCCGAAGGAACGCCGGGGGGTGCGATGCGCCCCGAAGGGGCGCGGGGAACTGCGCGACCAGCCACAGCCGACCCGCAGACGGAAACACCGGGCGAACCCCTACGGACGGGGTTTGAGGCCCAGCTTCACCCGGGCCTCACCGGCCGAAGCCACCCGCGACCCGAGACTTTCCACAATCAGGACAGCGCGCTCAACAAGGTGAGCGTTGGTCGCCTTGTTGCCCCTGCCGAGGTACAAGTTGTCCTCGAGCCCCACCCGGACCTGTCCCCCGAGCAGCACGGACTGCGCCACCCACGGCATCTGCATCCGGCCGAGCGCGAAGCTGGCCCACTGCGCGCCCGCGGGCAGCATGTTGACCATGGACTGGAGCACGCCGGGGTCGGCGGGAGCACCCCACGGGACGCCCATGCAGAGCTGGAAGACGGTGGGGTCGTCCAGCAGGCCCTCGGCCAGGAGCTGCTTGGCGAACCACAGCTGGCCGGTGTCGAAGATCTCCAGCTCGGGCCGTACGCCGAGTTCCTGGATGCGCCTGGCGCCCTGGCGGAGCATGTCGGGCGTGGAGACGTAGAGGGTGGAGCCGTCGCCGAAGTTGAGGGAGCCGCAGTCCAGGGTGCAGATGTCGGGGAGCAGGTCCTCGACGTGCGGGAGGCGGTCGAGCCCGCCGACGAGATCGGTGCCCGGCAGGTGGGTGAGGGGCTCGTCCGGGTCGATGACGAGGTCGCCGCCCATGCCCGCCGTCAGGTTGATGACGACGTCGGTGCCGGTCTCCCTGACGCGTTCGACGACCTCGCGGTACAGGCGCGGGTCGCGGGACGGGGCGCCGGTCTCCGGGTCGCGGACGTGGATGTGCACGACGGCGGCCCCCGCCTCGGCGGCCTCCACCGCGTTCCGGGCTATCTGCTCGGGGGTGACGGGGACGTGCGGGCTCTTGCGGACGGTGTCGCCGGCGCCGGTGAGGGCGCAGGTGATGATGACGTTGTCGTTCACGAGCATGGGGGACTCCCTTGCGGGTGCTGGGGGTTGGGGCTGGGGCTTGGGGGCTGGGGGCGCGTGGCGAGGCGTACGGCCGTACGGGGTTCAGTGCGCGGTGAGCGCGGTGTCCACGTGGGCGAGCAGGGCCGCGTACATGTCGTCGGGGCTCGTGCCGGGGCCTTCGGGGGCGCCGACGAGGACCTGGGTGGCCAGGCCGTCGATCAGGGCGGTCAGGTGCAGGGCGGCGGCGTCGGGGTCGACGGGCCTGAAGACGCGCTGCTCGACGCCGCGCCTCACGACGTCGGCGACGGTGGCGCGCCACTGCCGGTAGTACTCGGTGTGCAGCAGGCCGACCGTGGTGGAGCGGGCCGCCTCCGCCCACAGGTCGAGCCAGACGCTCCACTGCTCGCGCCGGCGTGCGGTGCGCGGGGTCTGGAGCTCGATGAGCTGGCGCAGTTCGTCGGCGGCGTCGGCCGCGTCGGCGAGGGACGCGGCCCTGCGCGCGGTGTCCTCGTCCATGCACCAGCGCACGGCGGCCTCCAGGAGGTCGTCGCGGCCGGGGAAGTGGTAGTGGATGGCGGCCGTGCTCGTCTCGCAGGCCCGGGCGATGTCCTGGACGCGGACGGCGTGGAAGCCGTGCTCCGCGATGAGGCGGACCGTCTCGCGGATGATCTGGAGTGGACGGCCCTCGGGCGGGGCGGTGGCGCGCCGTCCGCGTGCCGTACCGGAGCGGGCGGGCGGGGGTTCCGCGCCGCCGCGCGTGCCGAGCAGCCAGGCGGCGTCGACGTCGGCGGTGTCCGCGATGCGGGCGAGCTCCGCGGCGGTGAAGCGCCGGGTGCCGCCGAGCGAACGGGAGAGCTTCGAGGGGTCCATGACGATCCGGCGGGCGAACTCCCGCTGGGTCACGCCCGCCGCGGCGATGACTTCCCGCACCCGGGCGGGCACGTCAGGGTCTTGCTCCATGCCGACCACCGTACCCCCGCATTGAGATCAGCACAACGAGGAAGTCAGCCGCCCCGCCGCGACGACTCGCAAAGCTCCTACGATCAAGGCGAGAAAGCCTCTCCACGGAACGATTCCTCGAAGCCGTTGCGGCACTAACTGTCGCATCAGTCAGCGCCGCAACACCTGCTCCCGCCGCGACAAGCACGACGACAAGACCGCGACGGACACAGCGACCTGCACCGCGACGAGCACAGCGACGAGCACCGCAGCGGGCGCCTCGCACCCCGTCCGCCACCCCGCGCGTCCCGGCGCTTCCCGGCGCTCCGTACACGCGTTTGACCCGCACGAATGCATTCCGGCGGGCTTATCACGCGATGGTGTGACCGGTGGCGTCCGGCGGCATCGGGGGGCGCGCCGCGGGTAGTGCTCGGCTGCCCGTACGCCATTCCTTGCGAGGAGAGACCCCGCATGCCGCAGTCACGCCCCTTCGAACTGCCGCGCTTCTACATGGTGCATCCGGCGCGCCTCAACCCCCATGTGGATCAGGCGCGTTCGCACACCCGGCGGTGGGCGCGGGACAGGGGGATGCTGGAGGGGTCCGGGGTCTGGGACACGGCCGACCTGGAGGCGCACGACTACGCGCTGCTGTGCGCGTACACGCACCCCGACTGCGGGAGCCAGGCGCTCTCGCTGGTCACCGACTGGTACGTGTGGGTGTTCTTCTTCGACGACCACTTCCTGGAGCTGTTCAAACGCACCCAGGACCGGAAGGGGGGCAGAGCCTATCTGGAGCGCCTTCCCATGTTCATGCCGATGGACCTGGGCGCGCCGATGCCGGAGCCCGCCAACCCGGTGGAGGCGGGCCTCGCCGACCTGTGGACGCGCACGGTGCCCAGCATGTCCCTGGAGTGGCGCGCACGCTTCGCGGAGAGCACCCGCAACCTCCTCAACGAGTCCCTGTGGGAGCTGTCCAACATCAACGCGCACCGTGTCGCGAACCCCGTCGAGTACATCGAGATGCGCCGGAAGGTGGGCGGCGCCCCGTGGTCGGCGGGGCTCGTGGAGTACGCGACGGGCGCGGAGGTGCCGGACGCGGTGGCGGCGTCGCGGCCGCTGCGGGTGCTCAGGGACACCTTCGCCGACGCCGTGCACCTGCGCAACGACCTGTTCTCGTACCAGCGCGAGGTGGAGGACGAGGGCGAGCTGAGCAACGGCGTCCTGGTGCTCGAAACGTTTCTGGGCTGCACGACCCAGGAGGCCGCGGACGCCGTGAACGACCTGCTGACCTCGCGCATGCAGCAGTTCGAGGACACCCTGTGCACCGAACTCGTGCCGCTGTTCACCGAGCGGGCCCTGCCACCGGACCGGTGCGCGGACGTCCTCGCGTACGCCAAGGGCCTCCAGGACTGGCAGTCCGGCGGCCACGAGTGGCACCTGCGCTCCAGCCGGTACATGAACGAGGGCGCCGTCGGCAGCCGCTCACCGCTCGCGGGCCCCACCGGCATCGGCACGTCGGCGGCCGGCGTCAAGGACCTCATCGCGGCGACCGGCACGGCGCGTACGCGCCGCTTCACGCACGTGCCGTTCCAGCGCGTCGGCCCCTCCAGGATCCCCGACTTCCACCTGCCGTACACGACCACGATCAGCCCGCACGTCGACGGCTCCCGGCGCGAGGTCCTCGACTGGGCCGCCCGCATGGGCATGCTGCGGCCGCAGCCGGGCGTTCCCGCCTCCCACATCTGGGACGCGCGCAAGCTCGCCGGTTACGACTTCCCGCTGTGCGCGGCGGGCATCCATCCCGACGCGACGCCCGAGCAGCTGGACATCGGCTCGTGCTGGCTGACCTGGGGGGCGTACGGCGACGACTACTACCCGGTGGTGTTCGGCAGGTCCCGGGACCTGCTCGGCGCGAAGGTGTGCACCGAGCGGCTGCCGCTGTTCATGCCGCTCGACTGCTCCCCGACGCCCCCCGCGCACAACGCCATGGAGCGCGGCCTCGCCGACCTGTGGGCGCGTACCGCGCGGCCGATGGACGCGGAGGGACGCGCCTCGCTGCGCCGGTCGCTGGTGTCGATGACGAACAGCTGGCTGTGGGAGCTCGCCAACCAGGCGCAGAACCGCATCCCCGACCCGGTCGACTACATCGAGATGCGCCGCCACACCTTCGGCTCGCACTTCACGATGAGCCTGTGCCGCTTCTGGCACGGCAGGCACGTGCCCCCGCAGGTCTACGCGAGCGCCCCGGTCCAGAACCTGGAGAACGCCGCCGCCGACTACGCGATGCTCATGAACGACGTGTTCTCGTACCAGAAGGAGATCGAGTACGAGGGCGAGGTGCACAACGGGATCCTCGTCGTGCAGCACTTCTTCGACTGCGACTACCCGACGGCGCTCGCCGTGGTCGACGACCTGATGACGTCCCGCATGCGGCAGTTCCAGCACGTCGTCGCGCATGAACTCCCCGTTCTGTGCGAGGACTTCCGGCTCGGCGAGGAGGCGCGGGACGTCCTCGACGGCTATGTGGAGGAGCTGAAGCACTGGATGGCCGGCCTCCACATCTGGCACCGCGACTGCCGCCGCTACCGCGAGCAGGACCTTGCGGGCGGCCCGCTGCCCACGCCTTCGGGGCTCGGCACGCAGGTGGTGCGCCCCGGCTGGCTGCGGGAGCCCGCCACGCCCTGAACCCGGCCCGCGCGGCGCCTTGTCACCACTCCGCGAAGGAGCCGTCCGGGTGCCGCCAGACCGGGTTGCGCCAGGCGTGCCCGCTCCGGTCGGCGGCCCGTACCGCCGCCTCGTCGACCTCGATGCCGAGCCCCGGCAGCGCGGTGCGGTGGGCGTGGCCGTCGGTGAAGCGGAACGGCTCGGTGTCGACCACGTACGACAGGAGGTCGCCGCGCTTGTTGTAGTGGATGCCGCGGCTCTGCTCCTGGATGAGGAAGTTCGGTGTGACCCAGGCGATCTGGAGGCAGGCGGCGAGCGCGATCGGGCCGAGGGGGCAGTGCGGGGCGAGCAGCGTGCCGTAGGTCTCGGCGAGCGCGGCGATGCGCTGCACCTCCGTGATCCCGCCCGCGTGCGACAGGTCGGGCTGGGCGACGGCGACGCCCGCGGTGAGGGCGGGCAGGAAGTCGGCGCGGCTGTAGAGGCGCTCGCCGGTGGCGATGGGGACGGGGCTCGCCGCGACCAGGGCGGGCAGCAGATGACTCTGCTCGGGCAGCAGCGGCTCCTCCGCGAACAGCGGGTGCAGCGGGGCGATCTCGGTGAGGACACGGCGGGCGCTCGCCGGGGTGAACCGGCCGTGGAAGTCGACGGCCACGTCCCGGCCCGGGCCCATCGCCGCGCGGGCGACGGCGACGCGGTCGACGACTGCGGCGGTCTCCGCGGGCGTGGTCAGGGGCGATGTCGCTCCGGCCGCGTTCATCTTGACGGCCGTGAAGCCCGCGTCGAGCTGCGCGGCGATGTGCTCGGCGAGCACCGCGGGCTCGTCGCCGCCCACCCAGGCGTACACCCGCACCCGGTCCCGCACCGGCCCGCCGAGCAGGGCGTGCACGGGCGCCCCGTACGTCTTGCCCGCGATGTCCCAGAGGGCCTGGTCGAGGCCCGCGACGGCGCTGGAGAGCACGGGGCCGCCGCGGTAGAAGCCGCCCTTGCTGAGCACCTGCCAGTGGTCCTGGATGCGCAGCGGGTCCTGCCCGATCAGATGCTCCGCGAGTACGTCGACGGCGGCGCGCACCACCTCGGCCCGGCCCTCGACGACGGGCTCGCCCCAGCCGACGACGCCGTCGTCGGTCGCCACGCGGCAGAACAGCCAGCGCGGCGGGACGAGGAAGGTCTCCACGCGGTCGATCCTCATGTCCGGTGCCTCCTCGCCGAGGGTTCGCGGCCCGCCCGGCTCACGCCGATGCCTTGGTCACGCTCCAGCCGCCGTCCACGACCAGGCTCGTCCCGGTGATGTACGACGCCTCGTCCGCGGCGAGGAAGGCGATGGCCGCCGCGACCTCCTCCGGCGAGCCGAACCGCCCGGCGGCCGTACCCTGGACGGTGAGCGCGCGGTCCGCCTCGCCGATGCCCTCCCAGGCGGGCGTGAGGACCGGTCCCGGAAGCACCGCGTTGACCCGCACGTCGGGCCCGTACTCGACGGCGAGCTGGCCGCACAGCGAGAGCAGGGCGCCCTTGCTCGCCGCGTACGCGGGACGGCCGGGGATGCCGGTGCGCGCGTGCACGGAGGAGGTGAGGACGACGGCGCCGCGGTGGGCGCGCAGGTCCGCGAGGACGGCCTTGAACCCGAGGAACACGCCGGTGAGGTTCACCGCGAGCTGGCGCTCCCAGGAGGCCTGGCTCATCTCGTGGGCGGGGGCGATGTCACACGCGTAGGCGTTGGCGGACAGGACGCCGACGGGGCCGAAGCTGTGCGCGGCGGCCACCACGTCGTCCCAGGCGGAGGCGTCGGTGACGTCCGCGGGCACGAGGACGGCGCGGCCGCCGTCGGCCCGGATCGCCTCCACGACCGCCTCGCCGCGCTCGGCGGCCACGTCGGCGACGACGACGGCCGCGCCCTCCGCCGCGAGGCGGGCGGCGGTGGCGGCACCGATGCCGGAGGCGCCGCCGGTGACCACGGCGACGCGACCGGTGAAGCGGGCTGCCGCGGGGGCGGGGCTGGGGGTGTCACTGTGGCTGTGGGTGTCACTGTGGCTGTGGGCGGCTGCGCCCGGGCCCCTGGCTGATCCGGGGTCGGGGCCTGGGTCGGGATCAGCGCCGGTGTAGGCCGAACCGGCGTCGCCGGGGGCGGGTGCGCCTGGGTTCACGTGTGCGGTCCCCTCGTGCGGGTACGGGCCTGCGCGCCCACTCTAGGACCGGACCCGGCCCGGTTCCATCGGCACGCGACACTCGGCATGCGGCGCGCGGCACTCGGCATGCGGCACGCGGCGCACGGCATGCGGCGCTCGGCGCACAGCACGCGGCAGGTCGCCGCAGAACCTCCCGGCCCCTCGGCCCCAGCCCCAGGCCCGCTCGGCCCCTCCGGCCCCAAGCCCCCTCAGCGCCTGGGCCGCAAACCCTCCACCTGCTCCGGCTCGGGCAGGATCTGCCACAGCCGTGGCGAGGGGTGCCAGTCGCGCTGCCACTCGCGCGGGTAGCCGACGGACACCTCCACGTGCCGCACGCCGTCGTGGGTGAGGGTGCGCGGGATGTGCAGATGCCCGTACACGACGGCCGTCGCGCGGTACCGCACGGGCCAGTCGGCGGTGGCCTCCGTGCCGCACCACAGGGCGAACTCGGGGTAGTGCAGGATGCGCGTGGGCTCGCGGACCACGGGCCAGTGGTTGACGAGGACCGTCGGCAGCTGCGGGTCGAGGGCGTCGAGCCGTTCCCGGCTGTACGCGACGCGGGCGCGGCACCAGTCCTCGCGGGTGGCGTACGGGTCGGGGTGCAGGAGCACCTCGTCCGTGCACACCACACCGGTCTCGTAGGCGTACTCGAGCGCCGCCTTCTTGGTGTGCTTGCCCTCGGGCCGGAACGTGTAGTCGTACAACAGGAACAGCGGGGCGACGACCACCGGGCCGCCCTCGCCGCGCCACACGGGGAAGGGGTCCTCGGGGGTCGGCACGCCGATGTCGCGGCACAGGTCGACGATGTGGCGGTAGCGGGCCTCGCCGCGCAGCCGGTTCGGGTCGTCGACAGGCGTCCACAGCTCGTGGTTGCCGGGCGACCAGACGACCGTGTCGAACCGCTCGGCGAGGGTGCGCAGCGCCCACTCGACGTCGCGCATCATCTCGCCGATGTCACCGGCGACTATCAGCCAGTCACCTTCGTGTTCCGGCCAGAGCTGGTCGACGAACTTCCTGTTCTCGGCATAGGCGATGTGCAGGTCACTGATGCCGAGCAGCCTCGGTGCCCGTCGCGGAGCGGCAGATGTCGTCACCACGCGAGGCTAACCGACGCGCGGGGCCCGTCGGCAGCCGTTCCCGGTGGCCGTCGTCGCCCCGCTGCGCGGGCGCCCGCTCACGGTCTAAGGTGCCGGGAAGCGGGTGTGCACGGCTGGGGGTGTGAGTGGACGCAGGCACGGTGGGGCTGCGGATCGCGTCGTCGGTGATGGTGCCGCTGGTGAAACGGTTGCTGCTGCCGCCCCCGAGCCGGCCGGGCGCGGAGTTCGGCGAGCGCCCGGTGCGCATCCGGCGCCTGCTGTCCTTCACCGGCGACCGGCGCACCCTCAGCGAGGCCGATCTCTACCAGCTGGCACGGGAGTTGGTGCGCCGCGCGATGCGTGCGGCAGGACCCCACGACCCGCCCATCGCACCCGACGAGCAGAACGCCGTCGGCTACGCACTCGGCCACACCCTGCGCGCCCTCGGCGACCTGGACATGGACGACGTGCAGGCCTTCGACCTCGGCCCCGAGAAGCTCGCCGCGGCCCTGGTGCGCGCCAGCGCCCCGGAGACCCGCGCCCTGCTCAGCGACGACGCCGCCCGCCTGCACGACCGCCTGCTCGTGACGGCCTGTCTGCACCTGGTCCACCAGTTCAGCAAGCGCCCCGGCTTCGAGGCCCGCTCCCACGTCGAGCTGCGGCGCGGTCTGAGCGAGCAGAAGGAGCAGATCCGCGTCCTCCTGGAGCGGCTGCCGACGACGCTCGCGGAGGACACCGACTTCGAGGAGCGCTACACCCGCTACGTCGTCGGCGCGCACTCCAGCCTCACCATCCACGGCGTCGACCTGCACGACCGGCGGAGCCAGGTCTGGCCCCTGGAGACCGCCTACCTGAGCCTGGAGGCCGTAGCCGCGAGGGATCCCGTCGAACCGGTGCCCGGCACGGCCAACGGCGAGGCCGACGGGCGTGCCGTCGACCCCGACCCGGAGTCCGAGCGCGCCACGGGCCCGGTGGAGGCGGCGCTCGCCGCACACGACCGGGTACTGCTCCGCGGCGTCGCGGGCACCGGCAAGACCACGCTCGTGCAGTGGCTCGCGACCACCACCGCGCAGCAGGACCGGGTGCCCGGGCATCTGCCGCAGCTCCTCGGCCGGGTGCCGTTCGTCCTTCCGCTGCGCACGCTGGCCCGCGAGGACACCGAACTGCCCGTGCCCGACCGCTTCCTGGAGTGGATCGACTGTCCGCTCACGGGCAGCGAACCCCGGGGGTGGGCGGTGCGGGTCCTCCAGGCCGGTCGCGGGGTGCTCCTCGTCGACGGCGTCGACGAGATCCCCGAGGGCGAGCGGCTCCGGGCCCGCTCCTGGCTCGCCAAGCTGCGCAAGGCCTTCCCCGGCAACCTCTGGCTCGTCACCACCCGGCCCTCCGCGCTGCCCCGGGACTGGCTCGGCAGCGAGGGCTTCCGCGAGTTCACCCTCACGCCGATGCGGCCCGGTCACGTACGCAGGTTCATCCAGCGCTGGCACGACGCCGCGGGCCCCGACAACGCGCTCGCCGCGACGCTGATGCGCGCGCTGCGGTCCTCGCCCGAGCTGAGCCGCCTGGCCACCAACCCGCTGCTGTGCACCCTCATCTGCGCGCTGAACCGCGAGCGCAAGGGCCATCTGCCCAAGGGCCGGGTCGCGTTGTACGAGGCCGCGCTCGCGATGCTCCTGGAGCGCCGCGACCAGGAACGCTATCTGCCCTCGCTCCTGGACCAGAAGTCGGCGACCGAACCCCTCAAGCGGCTCGCGTACTGGCTGATCCGCAACGAGCGCACCCGCCTGAAGCGGCAGGAGGCCGTCGACCTGGTGGAGCGGCTGCGCCCGTCCGTGCCGCAGCTCGCCGCGGCGGGCAGCGCCGAGTTCGTCCTGTCGCTGCTCATCGACCGCTCGGGGCTGCTGCGGGAACCGGGCGTCGGCGCGGTGGACTTCATCCACCGCACCTTCCAGGACTTCCTCGGCGCGAAGGCCGCCCTGGAGGACCACGACATCGGGGCGCTCGTCGCGCACGCGCACCTCGACCAGTGGGAGGACGTGCTGCAAATGGCCGTCGCCCAGGCGAGGCCCGACGAGCGCGCCGACCTCCTCACCCGGCTCAGCGCGCGGGCGGACCGCGAGGACGACGACACCGTGCGGGTGCGCCTGCGCCTGCTCGCCCTGGCCTCCCTCGATCACGCCACCCGACTCGACCCGGGCGTCCGCGCCGTCGTCGAGGAGCGCGCCGCCCAGCTCCTGCCGCCGCGGAGCATGCGCGAGGCCAGGGCACTCGCGGAGACCGGGACGCTGCTGCTCGGCCTGCTGCCCGAGGCGGCAGGGCTCTCCGGCGACGCCGAGGTGACGACCGTGCACGCGATCTGCCGCATCGGCGGCGACGCGGCCCTGGCCCGGCTGCGTGAGTTCGTGACGACGACGCAGCCCGCGGTGCGCACCCAACTGCTCGCCCACTGGGACCGGTTCGACACCGACGAGTACGCCGAGGAGATCGTCAAGCCGCTGCTCGCGGCCGGCGCGGGCGAGGCCGTCACGGTCCGCTCGGCGGCCGAGCTGAAGGCACTGAGCGCGATGTCCGGGTACGCACGCGTGGTGCTCCAGGGCGACTTCAGCGAGCAGGAGATCGTCGGCGCCCTGAACGCGGACAACCTGCGCGAGCTGCGCCTGCGCGGCAACGAGCGGCTGACGTCGCTGGGGTTCCTGTCGGCGTTCTCCGGCCTCCAGGCCCTCGCCCTGCACGGCTGCCACGCCATCAGCGACACCGCGCCGCTGACCCGGCTGCCCCTGCTCTCCCGGCTCACCCTCGCCGACCTGCCCCAGCTGGAACCGCTGGCCCGGCTCTCCGCGTGCCCGAACCTGGACTCGCTGCTCCTGGGCGCGGCCGTTCCGTGGCGCGGCCTGCGCGACCTGCCGCGGCCCGGCGCGCTGCGACTGCTCTCGCTGCCGCCCGACGCCGTCGAGCTCGCCGACGTCACCGCCCTGACCCAGCTGCGCGAGCTGCGGCTGCACAACGCGAGCGACCGGCTCAGGCCCGACGACTGGGACGCGCTCCTCGCCGACCTGCCCACGCTGCGCACCCTGCGCCTCTCGCACGAGCAGCTGAGCATGATGCTCTTCCCGCCGGGCGCCCGCATCCCGCAGCTCACCGCCCTCGAAGTGCGCTCACGGCCCGGCGCCACGGTGTCGCTGCGGCGGATCGCACGCCGCCTGCCGGGCCTCCAGGACGTTCACCTCACCCTGTTCGACACCGTCGACCTGGTGCATCTGGCCGGGCTTCCCGCACTGCGCCGGGTGCGCCTCGACTATCCGGGCGAGGTGCACCACGCGGACGAGCTGCCCGCGCGCGTGGCTCTCACGGTGCGCCCGCGCACCTGAACCCCGACGCGCCGCCCGACACCTCCGCGCCCCCTGTGCACCCCCCTCGTACCTCTCTGCGCACCCCTTTTGCACCCCCCTGCGGCCGGGCTCAGGACCCGCCCGCACCCCGCTCCCACCACGCCCTTCATCCGCAACCCGCGCCATGTCACAGATCCGCCGTAATATGCCCGATCCCCTGCCACGTAAGCCCTGGCCAGCGGATAGTGGTGGGTGTAACTTCATGCACCTTCACCGCAGTTGACGCCGGCATGGCGCCCCCGGGAGACCTTCGGTACCGGCGGGACGGGAAGCAAGCGGGAGCTGCCAAGGACGGGAGCGGAATCCGGCGAGATGCACACATCCGAAGCCCCTCGGCTGTACGCACGCGATCCGCTGCTCCACGGTCTGGTCCCCCGCCTCACGGGTCTCGCCTACGCCCAGCGCACCCGCGTCCCCTGGGAGCACGACAAGGACCTGCCGCTGGTCCTCCTCACCGGGCGGCACGGCATGGGCAGGACCGCCGTCCTGCGCGCCCTGGAACGGCACTACGCCGGGCGGCTGCCGCTCGCGTTCGTCGACACCGCGGAGACACCCCAGGTCGTCGAGCTCCTCGCCGACCTCGTGCGCTCCCTCGCACCCGACACCGGCCGGCGCTTCCCGCTGCTGCTTCCCGGCCTGCTCACCGTCTTCGCCGGGTACGGCGAACCCGGCGACCACGGCGAACAGGGCGAGCGCACCCGCACCACCCTGCGCCTCGCCCGCCTCCTGCTCGCCTGCCACCTGGAGTCCGGCTCCGAGGCGGACGTCGCCCAGCGGTGGGCGGGCCGGCTGCGGGGGCGCCTGGACGGCGGTGACGTGCGGGACGCGGTCCCGCAGCACGCCGGTGACGCCCGGGGCGACCGGCACGCCGGTGGCGCCCGAGATGACCGGCACGCCGGTGGCGCCCGGGGCGGTCGGCACGCCGTCGTGCGCGCGGCGCTCGCCGAGTACTTCGAGCGGTACGCGCGCGGGCGCGGCTCCGCACCCCCGCGCCAGTGGTACCAGGACCGGTACGCCGAGTCCGAGGGCGCCGCGGGCGCGGCGGCGGAGGACCACGACGGCCTCCTCCGGCTCGCCGACTGGTTCCACCGCGGCGGCGACTACCGGCAGGCGGCCGAGCAGACCCTCGTGCACGCCTTCCTCCAGGACATCACCGCCGCCCGCAGCAAGTGGCAGCGCCTGAACCGCGATCCGCGCCCCCTGGTCCTGCTCGACAACACCCACTCCCCCGCGGGCGAACGCCTCGTCGACCTCGTCCTCGCCTACCGCGCGCGGCCCGGCACCGCCCCGCACGACCCGCTGGTGGTCGTCGCCACCCGGCTCGGCGACGCGCCGGCCGACGCCGGGGACGCCGCCCGCCGCGCACTGCCGGACCTGGTGACCTCCACGCACTGGCGGCGCGCGGGACACGCCCCGTCGGCGGGCCTGCTCGTGGTGCCGCTCACCCCGCTCAGCCGCGACGACGTCCTGCTGATGCTGGACGCCGCCTCGGCTCCGCTGCACCCGTACCTGGCGTCCGCGCTGCACACCCTCACCGGCGGGCACCCGCTGGCCGCCGGTGTGCTGTGCGACGCCGTCCTCGACCACACCCGCGCGACGGCCACACGGGACTCGGCGCCGGGGCCGCCCGCGGGTCCGCTCGGCCCGCGCAACCTCCTCGAACTGACCACCGCCGACGGCGTGCCGGTGACCCAGGCGATCCTGGAGCGGCTGCTGCCCTCGCCGCACCAGCGGGCCAGGCTCGTACCGCTGTCCCTGGCCCGCGACAGCACGGCGGCGCAGGCACTGGCCGCGCATCTGCGCCTCGAAGGCCCCGAACAGCTGCCCGCGAACGCCGCCGCCGACTACCTGGAGGCCGAGCAGTGGCAGCACGACACGCCGCAGGACCGGCCCCTCGCCGCCGACCCGCTCCTCTCCACCCTGCTCGTGCACGAGGCGCGCCGCACCTCCCAGGGCACCGACTCGCGCCGCGGCTGGCAGGAGATCCACGGCTTCCTGCGGCGCCACCACACCACGCGCGGTGAGGACAGCGAGGCCGACGCGCTACGCCACACGCTGGCGGCCGGGGACGCGAAGACGGTGGTGGCGGCGCTGTCCGAGGAGTTCCAGTCGGAGCAGGACCGGCAGAGCGCGCTGCGCTGGCTGAACTGCCTGTGGTACGCGGCGACCGCACCGCCCCCGCCCGCGGCGGACTGGGACGACGAGCGCGCCGCGATGGCGGCGGGCGCGTTCGACGAGCGCTATCACGACATAGACGAGATCGACCGCTGCATCAACAGGCTGCTGCACGGCCTGTGGTACCTGTCCGACGCGGCCGCCGAGCCGGAGGCCGACCTGTGCGACGACATCGGAGCGGAGCTGGCGTTCCTCTCGCTGCGGCACCAGTCCTGGCGCGCGGTGCTGAGCCAGGCCGCCCGCACCTGGCCGGCCGCCGTCCGCGCCAAGCGTCCCCTCCCGCTGCCCGAACTGTGAGGAAGCATGTTCCTGAGCCGTCGCAACGGGTTCGGCCCCCTCGACAAGGCCGTCGCCGTGCTGGTGCCGCTGGTCCTGATCGCCGTGGGCGTGGTCGTGTATCTCGCGACACGCCCGGGGGACTGCGCCGGGGGCCTGGAGAGGCATGACGGCGAGTGCGTGGGCGTCACCGGCGAGGTGTTCGAGGCGAACGACGACATCGAGGCGCTGGTCGAAGCCGTCGCGGACGAGAACGCGCGGGTGGCGAAGGCCTGGTCGGCCCCGAAGCAGGGCGAGACGCCGATGCCGTACGGCCGCATCGCGCTGATGATGCCCTTCACCTCCGACGACTCCAGTGCCATGACCGCGGACATGATCCGCCGCGCCCTGGCCGGTGCGCACGCCGCCCAGCTGCGCGCCAACAGCAGCGGCGGGCCGCACTACCAGCTCCTCATGGCGCCCGACGGCAAGGACCTCGACGAGTGGCGCCCCGTGGTCGACGACCTCGAGGAGCTCACCGACGACCGGCAGACACCGCTGGTGGGCGTGATGGGCCTGCCGAGCAGTACGCCCGAGACCCGGGACGCGATGCGGGCACTGAGCGAGCGCCGGATCGCGACCGTGGGCCCGGTCATCACCTCCGCCGACATGAACGCCCCGTATTTCTTCAAGACCTCACCGAACAACGACCTGTTGGTGGATGCACTCGATCAGTACCTGAAGAAGAACAAGGGCCGGGGAAAAGGCTTCCTCGTCTTCGACAGCCGACCCGACGACGTGTACTCGCGCAATCTCCACCGGCTCCTGGAGAAGAAATTCGGTGCGAAGTACGGGCTGCGCAAGCGCTCGGCCTCGTTCCTCGGTTCGACGGGACCGGTCGCCGGCATCCCGCAGCGATTCCAGTCCGCCGCGCAGAAGATCTGTGTGACCGACTCCGACACCGTGTTCTTCGCCGGACGCGATCAGGATCTCCCGGCACTCGTGAAACGTCTGTCACAGGAGCCTTCCTGCGACCGCGACAACCCCGTGCGCATCCTGAAGGTCGGCATCGGCCTCGAACCGACCCTCACCACCGACGAACTCACCGCGATGCTGCGGGAAACACGGACGACACTGGTCGCCGCCGCGTCGGTGACGCCCGAATGGTGGCGGACGAAGAACGGCGCGCCCGTCGGACTCGGCGGCTTCCTCTCGGTCTTCGAGAAGATGAGGAAGCCCTACGACCTCGGTGCCAAACCGCTCGACGACGGTTACGCGATCATGTACCACGACGCCTTCATGCTCCTGGCCAACGCCTTCGACCGGTCGTACTCGGAGGCGAACGAGGGCACCGACGGCTCCACGGGCACGCCGTCACCGGTGCGGACACCGACGAAGGACGACGTGTACAACACCCTCATCGACGCGAGCATCGTCGACACCGGCGAGTCCACCCGCTGCATCGGCTGCCTACAGGGCGCTGCGGGCACGTACGGGTTCGAGAAGTCCTCGGACACCGACCAGTGGCCGGTGTGCAAGCCGGTCCCCGTCATCGAGCACCCGGCCGCGAAGCACCGGCGCCCGGGAACGACGTACCGGACCTTCGCGAAGACGTTCCGGCACCCGTGCCCCTGACGGACAGCAAGGGGGCCGACGGCCAGTCGGCGGCCAGTCAGCGGCCAGTCGGCGGTCGAGGGACGGCATCCGGGGATGGCACGTGACAACAACACGTGCCCCCCACATTGGCCTGAATCGACGACGCGATAGATGTTTACTCAACTTCCGGTTTGTCTAGACCCGTTGACACTTTAGGAAGCGCTCTCCTACTGTCGCCAAGGTCGCTCGGACAACGTAAAACGCAGCCCAAAAGCGCGTGGAGGCGTTCGTGAACAGCACTGAAGGTGCCCGCGATATCGGCCTGGCCGCACCCAAGAACGGCGACGGCCTCCCGGACGTAAGTCTCGATCAAGCACACTCACCGCAGAAAGTCATGGCGCACGGTGATCTCCTGCGGCGATTCGTGGCAGGCGAAGAGATCAAACCGGTCCACATGCGGATCGGCATCATGGGCGCCTGCAATATGCGTTGCAATTTCTGCAACTTCCATTCGCCGAACGAGGAGCAGTTCTACGACCTGTTCTCGTTCAAGGACTCCCTCACCACCGACAAGGCGATCACCCTGCTCAAGGAGTTCGCCGCGAACGAGGGCCGCGCCGTGACGTTCTGCGGCAGCGGTGAGTGCACCATCCACCCGGGTTACGCCGACATCTGCTACGCCGGGCACGATTCCGGCCTGCGCATCGGCCTGATCACCAACGGCTCCCGGCTCGGCCGCCCGAAGGTCGCCGACTGTGTCACCGCGACCCACACCTGGGTGCGGGTCGGCATGAACGCGGGCACGGAGGCCACGTTCAACGACATCACCCGGGACCGCGAGCAGACGTTCTCCAAGTTCATCGGGACGATCGGCCATCTGCGGGACAACGCGGTCGCGCCGGACTTCCGCATCGGCTTCAACTACGTGATCACGATGCAGAACTACCGCGAGATCCTGGAGGCGGCCCGCATCGCCCACGAGTCCGGTGCGCACTACGTCCGCTTCGAGCCGGAGTTCTACAGCGCGATGGGCCACGAGACCATCGAGTCCGTCATGGCGGAGATCTCCGGATCGCTCACCGAGGCCGCGGCCCTGTCCACGGACGAGTTCGAGGTGTCGGTGCCGAAGCTGGACCGTGGTCCCATGGACCAGGTCGAGGAGGTCGAGGGCGACTTCGACCGCTGCCACTACAGCCGCTTCGTGACGGCGGTCGGCGCCGACGGCCACCTCTACCCGTGCCCGCAGGTCCACCTCAACAGCCGGTACCGCATCGGTGACGTCGTGGACCTCGGCTATCCCACGGTCCTCGACGGCGGCCCGCGCGCCGAGTGGGAGGCCACCAACCCCAACCGCACGGACCTGTGCAAATCGTGTTTCTACCGCCCGCAGAACGAGCTCCTCGAGCTCCTCAAGCGCGGTCAGATCAAACTGGACGAGGCGCTGGACGCGTACGCGGTCGAGGTCCCTGACACCTTGCACGCGGACTTCGTCTGAGCCCTGCCCCCGCCCGCCCTGTCCCCCTCCCCTTGCCGTTACAGCCCGTCCGGCGTTTGAGGACGAGGCGCGAAGCGCCGAAAAAAGGGGGGCCCGGGGGCGCAGCCCCCGGTTCGGGAAGGGGCGGGCCAGGGGCGCCCCCGCGAGGGCAAGCCACCCGCACACTCACAGGAGCGATCGCACCCGCATGCAGACCACCCACGTGCGCCGCCTGCTCGGAGCCGAACCCACCCTGCGCCCCACTCCACCCCTCTCCGACGCCCCCGCGCACATCGCCTGGTCCCGCGGGGTCCGAGCGGTAGTGGAACGCCTGGCCCGCGTCGACCGCGCCCCGCTGGAGACCACCGCCGTCGACACCACCGTCACCGGCGGTCTGCGGCGCGAACACCTGACCCTCAGCTCCCCGGCGCGCGGCTCCTTCCAGGCCACCCTGCTCGCCCCGCCCGACACCACCGCCCCCGCCCCCGCCGTCCTGGTCCTCGGCGGCAAGAACGCCCGCCTGGAGCAGCTCACCGGCGAGAGCCCGCCGGACTTCCCCGACCGGAACGTCGCCGAGCACCTGGCACGGTCGGGGTTCGTCACGCTGACCTTCGAGCACGGGATCGGCGGCGGCCTCGACGAACAGCGGCGCGGCGGGCGCGAGGAGGGCGCCCTGCTGGCGCACGCCTTCGCCCTCACCGGTCGCTCGCTCCTCGGCGCCCTCGTCGGCGACACCCTGGGCGCCCTCGACGTCCTCACCTCGCACCCCCTCGTCGACGCCGACCGCGTCGGCCTGTTCGGGCACAGCCTGGGCGCGGCCGTCGCCCTGCACACCGCGCTGCTCGCGCCGCGCCCGCTGCCGGTGTGCGCGGCCAGCCACCTCGGCAGCTATCCGGCGCTGTACGAACGGCTCCTGACCGGGTACGAGGGCGCGGTCCTGCCGGGCATCCTGGAGTACGCCGACCTGGGCGACCTCTACGCCGCGCTCGCCCCGGCCCCGCTGCACCTCCAGTTCGGCACCGACGACGCCTACCTGGAACCAGCCGACGCCCGCGCCGCCGCCGACGTCGTCCGCCGCGGCTACCGGGCGGCGGACGCCACGGACCGCCTCGACGTGCACGAACTCCCCATGGGGCACGGCACACACGTACGGCACGCGGCGGACTTCTTCACCGGCGCCCTGGGTCGCGGAGCCGGAGCGTCCGGGGCCGCCGGGGGCGGAGCTGCCGGGGCCGGGGCGGTCGGCGACGTTCCCGCCCAGCGCGTCCACTTCGGCGTGGCCGAGCGCCGCGCCGTCCTCGACCGGGTGGACGCCGCGCTCGCCTCCGGTCACCTCACGCAGGGCCCGGGGCTCGCCCGCTTCGAGGAGCTCTCGCGGAGCTGGACGGGGCGCGAGGGCGTGGCGGTCGCCTCCGGCGCGGCCGCTCTGGAGATCGCCCTGCGCATCGTCGGCGTGGCGGGGCGCACCGTGCTCGTACCGGTCAACACGTTCTTCGCGACGGCGGCCGCGGCCGTGCGGGCGGGGGCGCGGGTACGGTTCGTCGACATCGAGCTCGACGGGCTCGGCCTCGACCCGGACGCCTTGCGCGCGGCGCTCGACCGCCATCCGGACACCGCGGCCGTCCTTCCCGTACACATCGGCGGCATCGTCGCGCCCGCGCTCGACGACGTGATCACGCTGTGCGAGCGGCGGGGAGTCGCCGTCGTGGAGGACGCCGCGCACGCGCTCGGCGCGACCCTCGGCGACCGGTTCGCGGGTGCCTTCGGGCGGTTCGGCGCGTTCTCCTTCTTCCCCACGAAGGTCGCGGTGAGCGGCGAGGGCGGCCTCGTGACCTGCGCGAACGCCGAGGACGCGGAGCAGGTGCGGCGCTGGCGCGACCACGGCAAGAGCGCCCAGGGGTCGACGCTGCACGACCGCCCCGGCGGCAACTGGCGCATGAGCGAACTGCACGCCGCCGTCGGCACGGTGGACCTGGAGCGGTTCGACGACACCCTGGCCGCGCGCCGCGCGCTCGCCCACGAGTACGACGAGCTGCTGGCCGACGTGCCCGGCGTCCGCGCCCACACGGTGCCCGCCGACGTGCACAGCAACTACTACAAGTACCTCGCCTATCTGGACGCCCCCGCGGACCGGACCCTCCTGAAGAAGCGGCTGCGCGAGCGGCACGGGGTGTCCCTCGCGGGCGAGGTGTACGACCATCTGCTGTGCGACCAGCCGTACTTCGCGTCGGCGGAGGCGACGCGTACCGATGGGGGTGCGGGGGCCGGTGTGGGTGCGGGTGCGGGGGCCGGTGCGGGGGCGGGGGCCGGTGCGGGTGCGGCCGTCGTCGGCGGGCCGTTCGAGCAGGCACGCTGGTTCGCGCGGCACCACATCGCCCTGCCGCTGTACCCGACGCTCACCCGCGCCGAACAGCTCCGGGTGGTCGAGGCGCTGCGGGGCGAGCTGTCGTGACGGCGCCGTACGCAGGGGGGCCCGAAGGGGAAGGGGCACAGGGCGGCGGGTCGCCGTGCGTCCACGCGTTCCGCAGGGGCACGTGGCAGCCCTCCCTGGACACCACCCCCCTGCCCGGCCCCGCGGGCACCCGCCTCGCGCTCGTCCCGCACATCGTCGCCCACGCAGACCGCCGCTGGTGGGACACGGTCCGCCCCGCCCTGCCCCCGCTCACCGACCGCCGCGAACGCGTCCTCGCCGCCCTGGAGTTGTTCCGGCACGGCACCGTCACGGTCGGCGGCATCGGACCGCAGAGCGCCGCCGGGTTCCGGGCGGTGCTGTGGGAGAGCGCGGGACTGCCCGGCCCCCTGGTCGACCGCTGGGGGGCGCTGCTCCACGACGGTGCCGCCCGCCGCGCGGCCGCCGCGCCCGACGAGGCGCTCGCCCTGGTGTCCCTGCCCGGCAACACCTTCACCTGCCTGGACTCCGTCCTCGACGAGGCCGAGCGGTCCGCGTGCGTCTGGGTGCGTCCCAGCCGCCGCGAGCCGTTCTCCGCCGCCCGCCTGGTCGCCGCCCTCCTCGCGGTGGGCTGGCCCCCGCAGCGCCTCGCCCTGTACCCCACCGAACAGCGCGTCCTGCACGGCCTGACCGGCCTCACCGACCGGCACGTGGTGTACGGCGGCGCGGGCCTCGCGGCTTCGGTACGGGACTCGGCGGCCCTCACGCTGCACGGTCCCGGACGCGGCTGCGCCCTGGTGCCGCCCGACCCGGCGCGTGCCGGCGGCGGTCGCGGCCCCCTCCCCCTGGCCGACACGGTGGCCTGGCTGCTGCCGCTGGTCGCCGCCGACTCGGGCCGGTTCTGTAGCAACGTACGCACCGTCGTCTGCGTGGACCACGACCCGGAACCCCTGGCGAAGGCCCTCGCGACGGCGCTCGACGCGCTGCACCCCGGGCCGGCCCCCGACCCCGCGGAACCGCACTGGCCGCTGACCGCCTTCCGCGACCCCGCGGAGGCCGACCGCGCCGTCGCCTCCGTACTCGACAGGATGCGCCCCGGAGACCGCGTCCTCACCCGCGAGCCCGCCCTCGTACGCGGCACGAGCGGGGACCTCTTCGTACGGCCGCTGCTGGCGCTGCTCGACAGCCTCGGGGGCGGCGGTCTCGGCGACGGCGGCACCGATGACGGCGGCCTCGGCGACGGCGGCACCGATAGCGGCGGCCTCGGTGACGGCGCCCCCAGTGACAGCCGCCCTGGTGACAAAGCGCGCCATCCGCTCGCCGGGCACGAAGTCCCCTTCCCCTTCGCCGCCGTGCTCGGCGCCACCGCCGACGCCGCGCGCGCCCTCGCCGACGACTCCCTGTTCGTGTACCGACCGCCGGTGGCACCAGGAGAACAGCCATGACCACCTCGCCCCGGGCGGACCACGCCCCGCAGGTCACCTTCGACACCCTGTACGACACCCTGCGCGAGCGCGTGCCCGAGCTGGCCGTGGACCTCGACGCGTGGACGCGCCGCATGATGCGCTGGCACTTCGAGCCGGAGACGGGCTCCCCGTTCTGGGTCGGCCGCAGGGACAGACTCGGCTTCGACCCGCTCACCGACGTCGACGGCTTCGCGGCCCTGGAGCTCTTCGGGCTCTTCGACAAGGGCGAGCTGCGGGCCGCGAGCGCCCTCGACCTGCGCCCGCGCGGCTACCGGGACCGGCCGTTCCGGGTCTTCGAGACGGGCGGCACCACCGGCGCGCCCTGCCGGATCGTGAACGTGACGCGGCTCGCGTACGACGTGGAGATCTACCGCACCGTCCTGGAGGCGCGCGGCGTCGCGGGCGGCGACGTCCTCGCGATGACACCGAGCGGCCCGCACGCGTACGGGCACTTCGTGGAGGGCCTCGCCGACAGCTGGCGCGGCGCGGTGTACGCCATCGACTTCGACCCGCGCTGGGTGAAGGCGTCCCTGCGCGCGAGTGGCGAGGTCGACGCGTACACCTCGCACCTGGTGGAGCAGACCCTCGCCCTGCTGACCGCCGAACGCCCCTCGCTGCTGTTCACCACCTCGCGGCTGCTCCTCGAACTCGCCATGCGGCTGCCACGACCGCTGCACACCTACGGCATCCGCGCGGTGTGCACGGGCGGCACCACGTGCTCCGCCGCCGAGGCCGCCTTCCTGCGCCAGGAGCACCTCGACGGCGTGCAGTGGATCGACACGTACGGCAACACCCTGGCCGGCCACGCCCTCCAGGCCGACGCGGTGCCGGGCGCGCCCGCGCCGCCCGGCGGCACCGGCCACTCCTACCACCTGCCGCCGCCCTTCGCGGTCCTGGAGGTCGTCGACCCCGCCGACCCCTGGCGCGAGGTGCCCGTGGGCGAGCGGGGGCGGGTGCGCGTCACCACCCTCCTCGAAGACCTCTTCCTGCCCAACCTCCTGGAACGGGACAGCGCGATCAGGACAGGGCCGCACCCTTGGTTCCCGTGGGAGGGCGTGGCCGCGGTCCAGGCCTTCCGGGACGGTCTGACCGGGCCGCACGGGGCCGTCGAAGGCGTCTACTGACCATCGCTGACGTTAGGACTCCTGGTGAATCTGTCGTCGAACGGCGTAGCCATACCCTTTTCCCCCGAGCTGTTCGGTCCGCTGCGCGCCACCGGTACCGATCCCCTGCCGGATCCGGAGACCCTGCGGGAGCGGCTGCACGCGGACGGCTATCTGTATCTGCCGGGCTTCCTCGACCGCGAGGCCGTCCTGCGGTTACGGGCCAGGTACTTCTCGCGGCTGCCCGCCGGGTTCCTCGCGCCGGGCACGAGCGCGCGCGAGGGCGTGTTCTCCGGCCGGGTGCCGGAGGGGATGCCCGAGCACGGCGTCGCCGGGCATCCCGCGCACGCCTTCGTCCGCTCCGAGACGTTCGACCGCTTCCTCGACGAGCCGCGCCTGCGCAAGCTGGCCGCCGACCTGCTCGACGGCGACGCCCTGATGCTGCCGCGCCGCATCCTGCGCCACTTCCACCGCGGGGTGCGCAGGGCCTCCCGTGCCCACGTCGACTTCGACTACATGAACGAGGGCTCGCCCCGGGTCGTCACGACCTGGATCCCGGTCGGCGACTGCCCGCCGGAGTCGGGCGCCCTCATCTATCTGGAGGGCTCGCACCGGCTGCCGCCCGAGGCGTACGAGCCCCTGCGGGACACCACGGACCGGCCGGGCGACCGCCGCCAGATCTGCCACGACCTGGAGTTCACCGCGCGCAGCCTGGAGCGCCGCTGGCTGTGGACGGACTTCGCTGCGGGCGACCTCATGGTGCACCTGCCCCGCATCATCCACGCCTCCCTCGACGCGACGACGGAGGCAATGCGGCTGTCCATCGACACCCGCTTCATACGCCGGTCGGACGCGCCGGACCGACGGTGGCTGCGGGCGTGGTCGGCGGACGATGGGGCCTGAGTTGGGGGGTGTTGTGGGGGGTGTTGTGGGGGGGTGGCTGGGCCTGCGCCTCGGCGGGCGGCTGGCCTGTGCCTTGGCGGGCGGCTGGCCTGTGCCTTGGCGGGCGGCCGGGCCCGCGCTTCGGAGGGCGGCTCGGGTGGCTGGACCTGCTCCGCTGGGGGCGCCTAGGCCTGCGCCCCGGCAGGCGACTGGACCTGCGCCCCGACGGGCGGTGGCAGTCGGACGGGGGCGCCGTCGGCGGCGGACCGCTCCGCGGCCACGATCACCTCGTCCACCAGGTGCCCCTGCGACAGGGGACACACCGGCGGCCTGCCATCGGCGACCGCTTCCAGGAAGTCGGCGACCAGCGGCTGGTGAGGGTTGGGGGCGGGCGGCAGCAGCCATTCCGCAGCCCCCGGCCCGCCATCCGCCGCCCGGGGTCCGCCCCCCGCCGACCCCGGTCTGCCTTCCGCAGTCTCCGGTCCGCCTTCCGCCGACCCCGGTCCGCCATCCGCCGCCCGGAGTCCGCCCTCCGTCACCGCGCGGCGGAGCAGACGGCCCGAGTCCAGAGGGTCGAGCGTATGGATCCAGCCGTCGCCGCTCACCTCGAAGCGGTCCGCGGGCGGCCCGTCGCTCCACTCCGCGAGCACCCGCGCCCGCAGGCCCGACGCCCACCGCAACTCCACGTCGGCCGACCGTTCGGCGCCCTCGGGGAAGCGGCGGTCCAGGCGGGCCCGCACCTCCTGCGCCCGCCCGAACAGCAGGTGCAGCAGGTCGATCCGGTGACTCGCGGCGTCGGCGAGCACCCCGCCCCCGGACAGGGCGGGATCCGTACGCCACCGCATCGGATGCCCGGGTCCGGGGTCGAACGCGCACCGGAAGCGCACCTCGACGTGTTCCGGCGTGCTCCCCCGCAGCTCCTCGCGGAGGCGGCGTACGGCGGGCGCGAGCCTGCGGTAGTACGCGACACCCGCACACGGCCCGCCATCGGCCTCACGCACCGCCCCCGTCCCCAACCCGCCTGCCAGCGGCTTCTCCACGAGTACGGGAAGTCCGGCGGCCAGCACCCGCCGCACCAGGGGGACATGGCGCACGACGGGCGTGGCCACGTACACCGCGTCCACGCCCCGGGTCAGCGAGTCCTCGTCGTCGGTGCCGCACGGCACCCGGTGGCGGGCGGCGACATGTGCGGCCCTGAGGCCGTCGCGCCCCCAGACGCGCACGGGTTCCTGTCCGAGCGCCCACAGCGCGGGCAGCACCCGCCGCTCCACGACATCTCCGTACCCGGCGACGGCCCATCTCACCGTCCCCGCCCCCACGCGTGGGTGCCGGGCCGCCACCGGTCACACACGGCACGCCCGCACCTGACAGGCACGTCCCGCACGGCACTCACGTCCCTCACGTCCCTCACGGCACGATCGCCACCTTCAGCGTCTCGGGCGGCGGCCCGTCGTAGGGGGCGCGTTCCGCGTCCGGGTAGAGGGACCTGCTCGCCGACAACTGCTCCATGGCCTTGGGGAGTTCCTCGAGTGCGTACGTATGGGTGTGCAGATCGGGCAGCCGCAACGTCTCCGCGCCGTGGCGCAGGAGACGTTCGGCGACCGCGAGGGCCTCGGCGCGCGCGGTGTCCACGGGCTCGGCGGAGCTGTGCACGCGCAGGCCCTTGCGTTCCCAGGTCACGAGGTCGACGGTGACGTGCGTGTCGACGTGGTGCGTGCCGAGCATGACGACGAGGCCGTTCTGGCGTACGAGACCGACGCACGCGTTGAGGGTGGTGGGCGTGCCGACGGCGTCGATGGCGACGTCGTACTCCTCCCCCTGCTCGGCGAAGAGCCTCCCCAGGGCGGCGAGGCTGTCCGCGCCGCCGTCGACTCGGTGCACGGCGTGCGCGCCCGCGCGCCGCGACCGCTCCAGGCGCCACTCGTCCAGGTCGGCCACGGTGACATGGGCCGCGCCCCGCCGCAGTGCCATGCGCAGCGCCATCTGGCCGACGGGCCCCTGACCGACGACGACGACCCGGTCACCGAGGCCGACGCCGCGCGTGGCGTGCACCGCGAGCGGCAGCAGTTGGAGGATGGAGCCCTGCTCGAAGGGGATCCCGTCGGGAAGGGCACCGACGGAGATCTCCCTGGCCAGGGCGTACTCCGCGTACCCAGTGGTGAGCGGGGTGCGCACGAAGACGCGCTGCCCGGCAGCGACCCGGGTCACCCCGGGCCCGGTCGCCTCGACCACACCCGCCACCTCATGGCCGTAACAGCCGGTGGCGCAGTGCTCCCTGAGGCCGTGGTAGTGGTAGTACGCGAGATCGCTGCGGTTGCAGACGCTGCACGAGCGCACCCGCACGAGGACCTGGCCCGGCCCCGGCTCGGGCACCGGGGCATCGCCGACCAGCCTGATGTCACGCCTGCCGACGAGTTCGTAACGCCGCACGGTGTACCTCCTTCGCCCGGCCCAGGTCGGGCCCTGCCGCCGGCACCGGCGGAGCCGCCCGGTGCGTGCCGTGCCTGCCCCGCTTCCCGGAATTCCCTCGCGTTCCCGGAATTCCATCGTGTGGCGGGGCGCCGTACAAGGTGGCCTCGGTGGCCGGTGGGGCCGGGGTGGCCGGAATGACGTCCCGGGCCGGCCCGTGGCCGGTGCCCGACCTGCCCGCAGCCGTGTGCCCCCCTGGTCCGTGACCGGTGCCCGACCGCACCTGACGCGCCCGCCCCAAGGGCCCCACGACGTTGCGACGGCTGCAACACCCCACTTCCAACTGCTGCTTCATCCTCCGTTTCCTGCCGGTTCGCACTCCTTGACAGCTCCAATTGGTCTAAGCCAACATCCGATTGGCCTGTACCAAGCCGCCCGGCGGCCCGACCACCGCCGAAGGCGGGCTCCAGTCCACCGACCGGCCCCACAGTCCGGTCTCCCACCACCGCCCCCGGAGGTCCCGGCATGGTCTCGAGCAGACACCCCCAGCTGGAGCAGCTCGCCAACTCCGTGCTCCAGCCGGGGTTCGTGGGCACGACGGAGGCACCGGACTGGCTGCGCCGCAGGATCGCCGACGGGCTCGGCGCTGTGGTGCTCTTCGGCCGGAACATCGTCGATCCCGCGCAAGTCGCGGCGCTCACCGCGTCGTTGCGGACGGAGAACCCCGACCTGATCGTCGCCATCGACGAAGAGGCCGGTGACGTGACCCGCATGGAGGCCTGGACGGGCGCCTCCCGCCCCGGCAACCTCGCGCTCGGCGCCGTCGACGACGTCGACCTGACCGAGAGCGTCGCCCGCGACATCGGGCGTGAACTGCACGCGGCGGGCGTCTCGCTGAACTACGCGCCGAGCGCCGACGTGAACTCCAACCCGCTGAACCCCGTCATCGGCGTACGGTCCTTCGGCTCCCGCACCGACGTCGTCTCCCGGCACACGGCGGCCTGGATCCGCGGCCTCCAGGCGTCCGGCGTCGCCGCCTGCGCCAAGCACTTCCCCGGCCACGGCGACACCTCCGTGGACCCGCACTTCGGGCTGCCGCAGGTCAAGGGCACCGCCGCGGAGATCGCGCGCACCGCCCTGCCGCCCTTCATCGCCGCCACGGAGGCGGGCGTACGCGCCATCATGACGGCCCATCTCCTGGTGCCCGCCTACGACCCGACCCTGCCCGCGACGCTCAGCCCGCGCGTCCTGAACGACCTGCTGCGCGGTGAGCTCGGCTTCGACGGCATGGTGGTCACGGACGGCATCGAGATGGGCGCGGTCACCGACCGGTACGGCATCGACGGGGCGACGGTCCTTGCGGTCGCGGGCGGTGCGGACGCGGTGTGCGTGGGGGGCGAGAGCGCCGAGCAGTCCACCGTGGAACTGCTCGCCGGCGCGCTGGTGAAGGCGGTGCTCGACGGGCGGCTGCCGGAGCGGCGGCTCACGGAGGCGAGCCGGCGGGTGCGGGAGTTCGCCGCCTGGTCCGGCGGGCGGGCGCGGGCGGTGACCAGGGCGGGCGACCGCTCGGACATCGGCCTGGTCGCGGCGCGCCGCGCGGTGCGGGTGCGCCGCCGCCCGGACGCGTCGGGGTCCCCGCTGCCGCTCACGGCGGCGCCGCACGTGGTGGAGCTGTCGCCGGTGATGAATCCCGCCGTCGACGGCGGCACCCCCTGGGGCGTCGCGGACCCGCTGCGCGACCTGCGCCCCGACACGACGTCCGCGCGCCTGACCCAGCCCGAGCTCGCCGACCACGACGGCACGGACGAGGTCCTCGACCGCGTGGTCCTCGGCCCGGCGAGCGGCAGGGCCCTGGTCCTGGTCGTCCGCGACGCGGCCCGCCACCGCTGGATGTCGGACACCCTGACCCGCCTCCTGCGCACCCGCCCCGACGCCCTGGTCGTGGAGATGGGCGTCCCCACGGGCACGACCCTCGGCGCCGTCCACATGATCACCCACGGGGCGACGCGCGTCTCGGGCATCGCGGTGGCGGAGCTGCTGGTGGGCGGCGTCTGACGCCCGGCCGGGGGCGAACGGATACAGGGTCAGGCGCCGCAGAAGGTCAACTGTCTTGAACGGGGCGGACACACTCGATGTCCGGAAACGAAGAAAGCCCCGATCAAGGGGCTGTTCTTGCTGGTGTCCGAGGGGGGACTTGAACCCTCGCCTCGGGCACCAGCTCATTAGTTAGCTGACCTGCGGATACACACCCACTGAACCCCCTTGAGAGTTGCGGGTGTTGGTCCTGCTCACCTGCTATTTCTGCCTGTTCCTGGCCGCGGTTGGTCATACGTTGGTCACGTAGCTAACGTCTACTCCGGAGGGCGGCTGTACCGCTCCAGAGTGGCCTTGCTGGTGGACGGGTCCATGAGCCGCAGTTCCCAGGGACCGGTGTTGACGTCGAAGTCCTTCCCGAACCCGACCCACTTCCCGGCCATGCGACGGCCCGTCGGTTCCACCAGCATCTGAATCGCCCCGTGGTAGCGAGCGCCTTGGTAGTAGCCGTCAGAAGCGGTCTGCTCCGTCCACGTACCCGTCACCACCGCCCGATCAAGAGTGAGGTCCAATGACAGTGGGCTGTCCGGATTGGCGCTCGCGCCGGGCAGGCTCCGGGCCGTAAGACGGTTGCCCGTCTGAACGATCACTACGTAGTGCTTGCCGTCGTAGGCACTGTCGCGGCCCGACGAGAAGTACTCGTACCGGGAGAGCCACACCCCGCCATACTGACCTGCGGACTCCATGACCGTTCCCACATCGCTCGACGCGTCAGCCACACCTTCGGATGCCGACTCCATGTCGTGCCCCCCCCTGCTCCATCGTTGTGCACTCGTGCCATGACAGACAGTGTGAACCCGAGGTCTTCTATACGACGCCCCGTGACATGCTCCAGGGCTCGGATGTAGGCCGCACGGGGTGATTTGCTTTGGCCCCCTTCCCAGCGCTGCACCAGGCGTTTGCCGGCGCCGTTGGGCTCGCCCAGATCGTCACCCGCCCTACGCAGGGCCTTTGCGAACTCTTCCTGGCTCGCAAACCCCAGAGCCACGAAGTGAAGGCGGACAGGATGAGTCGGTCGACGCAGTGGAAGTCCGGTACCCCAGTGTTCGACAGGGCCAGCCAGTTGGTTGGCGTGGTCCATCAGCAGCGAGGGGCCTTGGTGACCCTGAAACGACCGTCCGGGCTTCGCTGGGCCACCCGGGCCGTTGCTGTCTGGGCAGCCAATCACAGGGAAGAGATCCAGCTCAAAGCCCTGGCCCGGCACAACCGTAACGTGCGCGCCCTCGCCGCCATCGGGGGCAGGAGATGAGCCGGTTACGGAGCTGGAAGGTCACTCGCGACGGGCTGTTCTGGGGCGGGGTCCTGGTCCTGCTGACCTGGGGGACGTGCGTCGCTCTCCTGGTCATGGCGGCTGTCGGAAGGCGGAGTCGGCCGACCGGGTCAGCAAGTGCGGTGCGGCCCGGCCATTCGGCCTAGCTGCCTCCACCACCAAAGGAAGGGAAGCGCGATGACTGTCGTACTGGACAGGCCCACGCGGACACAGCTCCGTGACCCGGTGACACTCCTCAACGCGGTACGCCCGCACATCAGGGAGTACACGTACAACGTGCTGGAGAGCCCCGGCTCGGTAGGCGCCACCATCTGGGAGCGCGAAATCAAGCTACTGATGCGGGACAACGTCATGGTGCGTGACATGGCGGAACGCATCCTCGGGCAAGCGATCGCCCACACCCTCACGGCCATGGAGCGCCGGGACGTGCACATCGGCGTGGGCAAGACGGTGGACATCGGCGTCCATCAGCTCCTACTCGACACGCCCGTGTACTTCGCACTCTGCGAGGTCTACAACGGCGGCAAGTACAAGCACCACGCGCCGCTGATCGAACGCCGCAGGGACGGGCTCGTGGGCCGCACCGCCGAAGTCATCCGAGCGAACGGGTTCGCCGTTGATGACGAACTATGGGCCATGGATGACCCGGACTGCTCGCCGTGCGACGACAAGGTGCCCGACAGTCACTGAACCCCGATAGAGTCCCTGCCCCGCACAATGGGGCAGGGGCCCAACCTCAACTAGGCGCAAAGGAAGCTCCGTTGGCTGCTCAGCACAACATCGACAGCGAACGCGAACTCTGGGACCAGTACGCCAACAGCAAGAGCGTGCAAGGCTCCGTCAACGACTCGCCTACGGTCTTTTGCTGGACGCAGTACCAGGGACACGGGCCGGGGCCGGAAGTGCTGGGGCAGCCAACGACCGCTCTTGAGATCGGATGCGGCACCGGACGGGCCGCCGCGTACCTCGCGGAGCAAGGTGTCAAGGTCACGGGTGTAGATCTCTCACCCGCCATGGTGGACAACATCGCCCAACGGTGGGGCTCGCTCGGGGCGCGCTTCGTCTGCGCCGAGGTGCTGGAGCATCTGCGCGAGAACCCGGAGTTGTACGAGGCGATCTATTCGATCTTTGGGGCGGCCTGGTTCGCCGATCCTGCGCGGCTCTTCCCCTTGGTGGCGCAGCGGCTCACCCCTGGCGGGGTTTTCGCGTTCTCGCATCCCCCTGCCATCCCTGGCGCCTACGGACCCCAAGGCATGTACAAGGGCGGGTTCGCGGGGAAGGCCCTGTTCACCTACCGCTACAGCTACACCCCAAGGAAGTGGGAAGGCATGCTTTTGCGAGCGGGATTCGAGCAGGCGGAAGTGCGGGTTCTCGACGCCCCCGAGCCTGACCACATCGGGACCCTGATCGCTCGTGCTGTGGTGAGCTGATCCAGAGCAAGACAAGAACGCCCCGGCCATTTCTGGCCGGGGCGGTTTCATTGGTTGGTTAGAGAAGTGCTTGGAAGGGGTTGGCCGCAAGTGGTTCCCGCCGCATCGTCGGTGGCTGCTGCTGGGCGGCAAGCGGGGCCGGGCGGTACGCGTCCATCGAAACAACGGCGCCCCCATTCCCGTTACGGTATTTCGAACGCCCGCAAGGCAGGTCCATTCGGCTAGAGGGAAGGCAACCAACCCACGTGACGAAGCGCGGAAACAGGCTCGGGGGGGCTCCGGTGGAGATCCCGCGCAAGGGCAGACCCAACACCTGGGGTGTGCGTACCCCGCTCCACTTCAATCCGGCGACAGGTAAGAAGGAGCGCTACTGGATAGGCCGCGACTACAAGACCAAGACGGAAGCGGAGCGGGCGCTGCGCCACTGGCTGAGTGATTACGAAGCGGGAACACTTAACCCTCGCTCCGACATGTCCATGAGCCAGCTCATGGACTCCTGGCTTGCCAAGCACCGGGGCGAGGACACCACCCGAGAAGGCTACGAGCCCAAGATCCGGCTGCACATCAAGCCCCACATAGGAACAGTGAAGGTGGTGGAGGTGACAGACGAGCGCCTGGACGACCTGTACCGCCTCCTGGAGGCCAAGCCGATCGAAACCAATGGGGACAAGCCTCTGGGGCCCAAGAGTGTCCGTCACGTCCACAACATCATCTCGGCCGCGCTCGACTCCGTCCCCGGCCCCAGGAAGCTCCTGACAGTCGACCCGGCCCACACCGCCACCCCGCCCACGGAGCGGCAGATCAAGGCGGCTCAGCCCGACTTCCCGAGGCTCAATGATCAGGAGACGGCGCATTTCCTGGGTCAGATCTGGGAGCCATGTGGCAACCGGGCATATGACGGGCTGTCCCATCACTGCCTGCGGGACGCTCCGCTGTGGACGTCTTACGCGGCCACTTCCTGCCGCCGCAGCGAAACCCTGGGTTGGATGTGGGACCTCATCCACTGGGACGACTGCGCCATCGAACCGGCCTGGGTCGTGGTCGAAGAAGGCAACAGCTACCGGCTGCGCAAGCTCACGAAGGACGGAGACGACAACGCGATCATCTACGTAGACCAAGCCCTGATGAACGTCCTCAAATGGCAGCGGGAGCGCCAGCAGGCCGAGAGGGAGCGACTGGGGAGATTGTGGGTGGAGCACGGCCTGGTGTTGGCCCGCGACGGCTTCAAGCTCCAGAAGGGGCGCACGGCGGGAGGGCCGCAGGATCCGGAGAAGGTCTCTGCCCGCTGGCGCACTGCCCGTGCGCGGATGAAGCTGCCGGACGGCTTCCGGCTGCATGACTGGCGGGCCTCGAAGATCACAAACGATCTCGACAACCACGAGAACCCGGTGGAGGTCTCCGCCAACGCCCGGCATCACTCGCCGGGCTACACCATGACCCGGTACGGCAGGCGCCGCGCCGAGGGAGCCAAGAAGCTGGCCGCGTCCAGTGCGGCCCGGATCTGCCTGTCATCCCTGGTCTGACCAGGAAACTCTCTGGGCCGTTGGTCACGTGGTTGGTCACGCCACTGCCCGGAAATGAAGAAAGCCCCTGATCAGGGGCTGTTCTTGCTGGTGTCCGAGGGGGGACTTGAACCCCCACGCCCGATAAAGGGCACTAGCACCTCAAGCTAGCGCGTCTGCCATTCCGCCACCCGGACTAGGTGTCTGCCGCTCCGCGGGGTGTTCCCCGTGGCGACGAAGACAACAATACCAAGGTTTCGGAGTGCGTTTCACCTGCGTATCCGTGCATCGGAGCGAGCAGCCGCGCGCCGCCCCGGTTCCCGCGCGGGCGCACCTAGAGTCTCACCATGAGTGACGGTCTGCTTACGGTGATGCCGGGTGACGGGCGGGCCCGTCGGCCCCGGATGCTGTCCCCGCTGCGCGAGCACCTGCGGGACACGATGTGGTTCGCCCCGACGGCGGGCCTCGTCGGCGCGCTCCTGCTGTGGTGGGGCGCCGCGGAGCTGGACACGGAGCTGGTGCGGCTGCTCCAGGACGAGGAGGAGTACGACACCCTCGGGGACCTGAACCGGCTCGCCGAGGACGTGAAGGTGGTCATCAGCACCATCGGCTCGGCGATGATGACCTTCATCGGTGTCGTCTTCAGCATCTCGCTGGTGGCCGTGCAGATGGCGAGCGGTCAGTTCAGCCCGCGGGTGGTGCGGCTCTACGTCCGCTCCCGGATCACGAAGCTCACCCTGACGGTCTTCCTCGCGACGTTCCTGTTCTCGCTGATGACGCTGACGTCGTTCGAGAGCGAGCAGGACCCCCGCCTGGTCTCGAACGTGCCGTTGGCCGAGGCCGTGCTCGCCTTCCTGATGGTGCTCCTGAGCCTGCTCCTCTTCATCGCGTACGTGAACGGCACCCTGCGGATGATGCGCGTCGGCTTCGTCATCGACCGCATCGCCCGCGACTCGTTCCGGGTGGCCGTGCGGCACCCGGCGGAGCAGGAACCCGACCACGGCCGGCTCGGACCCGAAACCGCACGGATCACCCACGAGGGGCGGGCCGGCGTGCTGCGGGACGTCAACATCGCGCGGGCGGTGCGCGCGGCGCGGCGCCAGGGTGTCGTGCTGCGGCTGCTCCCCCGCATCGGGGACTTCGTGGTGCCGGGCATGCCGCTGTTCGCGGTGCACGGAGGGCCTCCGCCCGGCCGCCACGCCCTGCGGTACACCGTGCACGTCGGGGTGGAACGGACGTTCCACCAGGACCTCGGGTTCGGCCTCCGGCAGCTGTCCGACATCGCGCTGCGGGCACTGTCCACGTCGGTCAACGACCCGACGACCGCCGTGCAGGCACTGGACCGCATCGTGCAGTTCCTGGCGTCGGTCGCCGGACATCCCCTGGGGGCGCTGCGCCATCGCGACCGGCGCGGGGACGTGCGCCTGGTCCAGCCGGTGCCCGACTGGGAGGACCTGGTGGACCTCGGCCTCGCCGAGATCCGCTGCTGCGCCGCGGACCACCCCCAGGTCACCCGGCGCATGCTGGCCGGGCTCGACGACCTGCTCCTGCTCGCGCCCGAGGCCCGCCGGGCTCCGCTCGTCCGGCACCGGGCGCTCCTGGAGCAGGCCGTGGAACGCCTCGTACCGGAACCCGCCGACCGCGCCTTCGCCCTGCTCCCGGACCGGCAGGGCATCGGCTGACGCCGCCAGGCCCGGGTAGCGGACACCGGCTCACCGTCCGCCCCGCGGCCGCGGTGGCCGTCACGACCGCGGGGCTCCGGCTGTTGTCCGGAAAGCGCGTACGCCCCCTGGACACCACCCACTGGATGCGGGATAACAGGCTCCATACAGTATTCGTCGACTGTATGCAATGTTCCGCGTAAGCCCCTCAGCACGGCTGCTCCGACGCCTGCTCGGCGCACCGCGCACCTACCGAGCGCGCACCCGACTCCGTACGAACCGCCTACGCGCATTCCCCACGAAGGGACAGGACTTCGCCATGCCCGACGACAGCAGCGACAACGACACCCTCATATCCGGTGGACATCTGGTCGCCAAGGCCCTCAAGGCCGAGGGGGTGGACGTCATCTACACCCTCTGCGGTGGCCACATCATCGACATCTACGACGGTTGCGTGGACGAGGGCATCGACGTCGTCGACGTACGTCATGAGCAGGTCGCCGCCCACGCCGCCGACGGGTACGCGCGGATCACCGGCAAGCCCGGGTGCGCCGTGGTGACGGCCGGGCCCGGCACCACCGACGCCGTCACGGGCGTGGCGAACGCCTTCCGCGCGGAGTCCCCGATGCTCCTCATCGGCGGCCAAGGAGCCCACGCACAGCACAAGATGGGGTCGCTCCAGGACCTGCCGCACGTCGACATGATGACGCCCGTCACCAAGTTCGCGGCGACCGTCCCGGACACGGCGCGCGTGGCGGACATGGTGTCGATGGCGTTCCGCGAGTGCTATCACGGCGCTCCCGGGCCCTCCTTCCTGGAGATCCCCCGTGACGTCCTCGACGCCAAGGTCCCCGCCGCCCAGGCCCGGGTACCGCGCGCGGGGCACTACCGGGCCTCGACGCGCTCGGCCGGCGACCCCGAGGCCGTCGAGAAGCTCGCCGACCTGCTCGTGCACGCGGAGAAACCGGCCATCCTCCTCGGCGGCCAGGTGTGGACGACCCGGGGCACGGCAGCGGCGATCGAACTCGTCCGCGCCCTCGATGTGCCCGCGTACATGAACGGCGCGGGGCGCGGCACGCTGCCGCCCGGTGACCCCCACCACTTCCAGCTGTCGCGGCGGTACGCCTTCTCCCACGCCGATGTGATCGTCGTCGTCGGCACGCCCTTCGACTTCCGCATGGGATACGGCAAACGGCTCTCTCCGGAGGCGACGGTCGTCCAGATCGACCTCGACTACCGCACCGTCGGCAAGAACCGTGACATCGACCTCGGCATCGTCGGCGACGCGGGCCTCGTCCTGAAGTCGGTGGCCGAGGCCGCGTCCGGACGCATCGACGGGGGCGCGGCGCCGCGCAAGGAGTGGCTGGACGAACTGCGGGCCGCCGAGCGGGCGGCGCTGGCGAAGCGGCTGCCGAGCCTGCGCTCCGACGCCTCCCCCATCCATCCCTACCGCCTGGTGAGCGAGATCAACGACTTCCTCACCGAGGACTCGGTCTTCATCGGCGACGGCGGCGACATCGTCACCTTCTCCGGACAGGTCGTGCAGCCGAAGACGCCCGGCCACTGGATGGACCCGGGACCGCTCGGCACGCTCGGCGTCGGCATCCCCTTCGTGCTTGCCGCCAAGCAGGCCCGGCCCGACAAGGAGGTGGTGGCCCTCTTCGGAGACGGCGCCTTCAGCCTCACGGGCTGGGACTTCGAGACGCTCGTGCGCTACGACCTGCCCTTCGTCGGCATCGTCGGCAACAACTCCTCCATGAATCAGATCCGCTACGGCCAGCGGGCCAAGTACGGCGAGGAGCGCCAGCGAGTCGGCAACACCCTCGGTGACGTCCACTACGACAAGTTCGCCCGGATGCTCGGCGGTTACGGCGAGGAGGTCCGGGACCCCGCCGACATCGGCCCCGCCCTGCGCCGCGCCCACGAGTCCGGCAGGCCCTCGCTCGTCAACGTGTGGGTCGACCCGGACGCGTACGCACCCGGAACCATGAACCAGACGATGTACAAGTGAGGTGACACGGCCGTGACCAAGGCTCTCGAAGGAATCCGCGTCCTGGACATGACCCACGTCCAGTCGGGGCCCTCCGCGACCCAGCTCCTCGCCTGGCTGGGCGCGGACGTGGTGAAGCTGGAGGCGCCCTGCGGAGACATCACACGCAAGCAGCTGCGCGACCTGCCGGGCGTGGACTCGCTCTACTTCACGATGCTCAACTGCAACAAGCGGAGCATCACTCTCAACACCAAGACCGAACGCGGCAAGGAGCTCCTCACGGAGCTGATCCGCCGCTCCGACGTGCTGGTCGAGAACTTCGCGCCGGGCGCCGTGGACCGCATGGGCTTCACCTGGGAACGCGTCCAGGAGATCAACCCGCGTATCGTCTACGCCTCGATCAAGGGCTTCGGAGAGGGGCCGTACACCGACTTCAAGGCCTACGAAGTCGTGGCCCAGGCCATGGGCGGCTCCATGTCGACCACCGGGTTCGCGGACGGTCCGCCGCTCGCCACCGGTGCGCAGATCGGTGACTCCGGGACGGGCGTCCACGCCGTCGCGGGCATCCTGGCCGCCCTCTTCCAGAGGGAGACCACGGGACGCGGTCAGCGCGTCGACGTCGCCATGCAGCACGCCGTGCTCAACCTGTGCCGCGTCAAGCTGCGCGACCAGCAGCGGCTCGCCCGCGGGCCGCTCGCCGAGTACCCGAACGAGGACTTCGGGGACGCCGTGCCGCGCTCCGGCAACGCCTCCGGTGGCGGGCAGCCCGGGTGGGCCGTCAAGTGCGCCCCCGGCGGGCCCGACGACTACGTGTACGTCATCGTGCAGCCCGTCGGCTGGAGGCCCCTCACCGAGCTGATCGGCCGCCCCGAGCTGGCCGAGGATCCCGAGTGGGCGACCCCCGAGGCGCGGCTCCTCCAGCTCGGCAAGATGTTCCAGCTGATCGAGGAGTGGTCCTCGACCCTGCACAAGTGGGAGGTCCTTGAGCGGCTCAACTCCCACAACGTTCCGTGCGGGCCGATCCTGTCCACCAAGGAGATCATCGAGGACGCCTCGCTGGCGGCCAACGGGATGGTCGTCGAGGTGGCGCACCCCGAGCGCGGCTCCTTCACGACCGTGGGCTCGCCGCTCAAGCTCTCCGACTCCCCCGTCGACGTGACCGGCTCGCCGCTGCTCGGCGAGCACAACGAAGAGGTGTTCATCGGCGAGCTCGGCCTCGGTGACGGGGAGCTGCGCCTGCTGAAGTCGAACGGAGTGGTCTGAGTGCCGGCCGGGGACCGCGGGGAGCGGGTGCGCGCGCTGCTGGACGCCGTGCGCGCCGACGGGCGGGCCGCGCTGACGGCGCCGGAGGCGAAGGTCCTCGCGGACGCCTACGGCATCGCCGTGCCCGCGGAGGAACTCGCGCGGGACGTCGAGGAGGCGGTGGCCTGCGCGGCACGCTTCGACGGGCCCGTGGTCATGAAGATCGTCTCGCCGGACATCCTGCACAAGACCGAGGCGGGCGGCGTGGTCGTGGGCGTGGAGGGCGCCGCGGACGTACGGGCGGTGTTCCACCGGATCGTCGCCGCCGCACGCGCGTACGCGCCCGCAGCGCACATCGAGGGTGTGCAGGTGCAGGAACTGCTGCCTTCGGGGCCCGCCGCGCGGGAGGTGATCGTGGGCGCGGTCACCGATCCGACGTTCGGCAAGGTCGTCGCCCTCGGACTCGGCGGGGTGCTCGTCGAGGTCCTGAAGGACGTCACGTTCCGGCTGGCGCCCGTCGACGCGGACGAGGCGGAGTCCATGCTCGACTCGATCCGGGCGGCTGAGGTGCTGCGGGGCGTCCGGGGCACCCCCGGTGTCGACCGGTGTGCCCTCGCCGAGCAGATACGCCGGGTGTCCGAGCTCGTCACCGATTTCCCGGAGATCGCGGAGGTCGACCTCAACCCGGTCGTGGCGACGCCACAGGGGGCGCTCGCCGCGGACGTCCGCGTCATCCTCGCCGACCGGGCTCCGGCACCACGGCGCACCCACACGCGCGCGGAGATACTCGCTTCGATGCGGCGCCTGATGCAACCGCGCTCCGTCGCCGTGATCGGTGCCTCCAACGAGCCGGGCAAGATCGGCAATGCGGTGATGCGCAACCTCATCGACGGCGGCTTCTCCGGAGACATCCATCCGGTGAACCCCAGGGCCGATGACATCGTGGGCCGCAAGACGTACAAGAGCGTCACGGACATCCCCGGTGAGGTGGACGTGGCGGTCTTCGCCATCCCCGCCGCGTCGGTCGCCGCCGCGCTCGAGGAGGTCGGGCGCAAGGGCGTCCCGAACGCGGTCCTCATCCCCTCCGGTTTCGCCGAGACCGGTGAACAGGCACTCCAGGACGAGATCGCGGCCATCGGGGAACGCCACGGCGTGCGGCTGCTCGGACCGAACATCTACGGCTACTACTCGACGTGGCAGGACCTGTGCGCCACGTTCTGCACGCCCTACGACGTCAAGGGCCACGTGGCGCTCACCTCGCAGTCCGGTGGCATCGGCATGGCGATCCTCGGCTTCGCACGCGCCACGAACACGGGGGTCTCGGCGATCGTCGGCCTCGGCAACAAGTCGGACCTCGACGAGGACGACTTCCTCACCTGGTTCGGCGAGGACACCAACACCCGGTGCGTCGCCATGCACTTGGAGGACCTCAAGGACGGCCGGGCCTTCGTGGCGGCCGCGCGCGCCACCGTGCCGAAGAAGCCCGTCGTGGTCCTCAAGGCGGGCCGCACCGCCGCGGGCGCCAGGGCCGCGGGCTCCCACACGGGCGCCCTCGCGGGGGACGACGCCGTCTACGACGACATCCTGCGGCAGGCCGGTGTCGTCCGGGCCCCGGGGCTGCACGAGATGCTGGAGTACGCGCGTGCGCTGCCCGTCCTTGCGACGCCGAAGGGCGACAACGTCGTCATCATCACCGGGGCGGGCGGCTCGGGCGTGCTGCTCTGCGACGCGGTGACCGACAACGGCCTGAAGCTCATGGAGATCCCGGCCGACCTGGACGCGGCCTTCCGGGCGTTCATCCCGCCGTTCGGCGCCGCGGGCAACCCCGTCGACATCACCGGCGGCGAGCCCTGCTCGACGTACGAGGCGACGATCCGGCTCGGCCTGGAGGATCCGCGCGTCCATGCGCTCGTGCTCGGTTACTGGCACACCGTCGTCACCCCTCCCATGGTCTTCGCCGAGTCAACGGCCCGCGTGGTCGGGGAGTTCCGCGCCCGCGGCATCGACAAGCCCGTCGTCGCGTCGCTCGCGGGCGACGTGGAGGTGGAGGAGGCCTGCCGGTACCTCTTCGAACGGGGGGTCGTGGCTTATCCGTACACGACGGAACGGCCCGTGGCGGTACTCGGGGCGAAGTACCGGTGGGCGCGTGCCGCGGGACTTCTCGGAGGCCATCCATGAGGTGAGCCGGTACGGGGCGGCCAGCGGTGCGCGCTGGCTGGCGGTGCGCACCGGCCGACGATGCGCGCTGGCCGGCGGTGCGCGCCGGTCGGCAGTGCGCGCCGGCCGGCCGCGGAACCCGTGCGCGCGAAAGGAACGCGAAAGGAAGGGGACGGGGGCGCCGGCCAGGATCTTTCGACGCAAGGGGTGCTCAAGCGACATGACGACAACAGACTTACGCACTGCCGTCCCTTATCGGGAGGTGACGGGCGCGGGCGGCCGGGTGTACCGGGTCGGCGAGACCGACATCGACATCATGGGACGCAAGCGCACCTGGATGGTCATCCTGCCGTGGGTCGGCATGATGGGCATCAGTTCGGCCGAGTACGCTTTCGCGTCCGCCGAGGACACCCTGCACACCGCGCATTCCTGGAGCAGTCTGCACATCTTCTGGATGCTGGGGGTCTGGGTGTTCTTCCAGGCCGCGGTGGCCTTCCCGGCGGGCAAACTGCGGGAGAGCGGCAGACTTCCCGCGCGCTGGGCCATGATGTTCGGCGCGCTCGGCACACTCCTGGGCTATGTGTCACTGGCGTTCGCGCCCCATGTGGTGGTCGCCTACATCGGCTTCGGAATGTTCAGCGGCATGGGTGCCGGAATGGTGTACGCGACGTGCGTGAACATGGTGGGCAAGTGGTATCCGGAACGCAAGGGCGGAAAGACCGGTTTCGTGAACGGGGGTTTCGCCTACGGTTCGGTGCCGTTCGTCTTCCTCTTCACCGGCTACATGGACCTCACGAATTACCGCTGGGTGCTGGTCGGCGCCGGCGTTCTCCTTGCCGCGACGGTCGCCGCCGCCGGACACTTCTTCCAGGATCCGCCGAAGAACTGGTGGCCCGCGTCGGTGGACCCGCTGCGGCCGCCGAGCGATCCACGGGCCCGGCGCGCGCTGCGGATGAATCCCCCCGCGGTGCGGCAGTACACCCCCAAGGAGGCATGGCGGACCGGCCGCGTCGGGCTGATGTGGTTCTGTCTGCTCTGCACCTCGGGTGTGAACATATTCGGCATCGCGTTCCAGGTGGACATCGGTGAGGAAGCCGGTTTCACCGGTGGCATCGTCGCCACGGCGATGTCACTCAAAGCCGTCGTGAACGGCACCGGCCGCGGCGTCATCGGCTGGCTCTCGGACCGCTACGGACGCAAACGCTGCCTGATCTTCGTCTGCATCGTTCTCGGCCTCGCCCAGTACGGAATCCTGTGGGCCGCCGACCTCAAGAACCTCCCGATGTTCCTGGTGTTCTCCAGCATCTCCGGATTCGGTGGCGGCGCCATCTTCCCGATGTTCGCGGCCATGACCGCGGACTACTTCGGAGAGAACAACAACGCCTCCAACTACGGTTTGGTCTACAGCTCCAAGCTGGTCTCCGGTCTGCTCGGCTCCGGAATGGGTTCCGTGGTGGTGAACCACTGGGGCCACACCGGCGCATTCACGCTCGCCGGGTCCATATCCCTGTTCGCCGGATTCCTCGCGCTGTTCCTCTCCCAGCCGGGGAGGCCGAGATCGAAGAGCATCACTCCCAACCCGCAGCCCCTCGGTGAGGAGATGTCCTGACGGGGCTGTCCTGACGGGGCCGTCCTGACGGGGCTGTCCTGACGGCTTCCCTGACGGGACGGCTGAGTCCTGCGCCACCCGAGGGTGCTGCCCGCCGGCCGGTGGGCAGCACCCTTCCTGTACGCGGACCAGGTACTCCCCCTGTGCGTCCGTACCGTTCCCGGCCGGACGGGCGGTCAGTCGCCGCAGCGTTCCCTGAGGGAGTGCAGATGCGCGCTGGACTTGCGGGCGAAGGCGTACGACTCGGCCGGGTTGTCGTGTTCGGTCTGCCAGTGGTGGTAGCGGCGGCCGCCGTGCGTGCGGGCGGTCACCTTCGACAGGAACCTCTTGTAGTCGATGTCGCCGTCCCCCACGTCCACCATGCGGTAGCCGTCGCGGGCGGAGTCGTCACGGATGCCGTCCTTGACGTGGAACAGCGGATAGCGGTGCGGCCGCTTCAGTACGTAGTCCAGCGGGTCGAAGGGCCGCGGTGTGCCGTCCACCTGCTTACCGAAGCGGAACTGCGCCGAGTACGCCCAGTAGATGTCCATCTCCAGGAACACATGGTCCGGATCGGTCTCCGCGAGCAGTACGTCGTAGAGGCGCACGCCGGGCTTGTCCGTGGCGAAGGAGAACTCCTCGGCGTGGTTGTGCTGGTAGAACTTCATGCCCCGCGCGCGGGCCGCTTCGCCGTAGGTGTTGAAGTCCTCCGCGGCGCGCTTCCAGGCGTCGACGGTCGTGCCGTAGCGGAAGGGCCCGGCCGCGGTGCCGATGTGCTTCAGACCCAGGGCCTCCGCGTCGTCCAGGACCTTGGTGAGGTTCTGCGCGAAGGTGTAGGCGTTCGGGTTGCCGTTGTCGTAGTAGCCGACGTGACTGCCGATCGGGTGCAGGCCGTGGTGGTGCGCGAGCCTCTTCAGCTGGGCGAGCGTGATGGGCCCCGCGGAGCCCTGGGTGTACCCGGCGAACTCGATCTCGTTGTATCCGTAGCGCTCCAGCTCGGCGAAGACGGCCGCGAATCCGGCGGTGGAGACCTTGTCACGAAGGCTGTACAGCTGGACGCCGAGCCGGCCCGGCGGCAGAACGGGACGGCCGCGTCCCTTGCCCTTCGCCCGCGCGGCGGAGTCGGCCGTCGCGGACGCGGGACCCGCGGCGGCCGCGGTACCCACGAGCGCCGCCGCGGTGGCGCCCGCGGCGACGCCGAGCATGCCGCGTCGGCTGAGTCTGCGGGCGAGTTCGGGGTCGTCCGGTGTGTGCTTGCGGCTCATGGGTTCTCCCTGGGATCGGGATGGGGAAACGGGTTCGGAAACAGGTCGGCACGGGTCGGCGCGGGACGGGGTCGGGGACGGGTCAGGGGTGGGTCAGGGATCGGTTCGAGGAGCGGATCGGGGTGGAGCCAGGGGCGGACCCTGATGGCGGGGTGTGTCCGGTCTGGTTCAGTGGAGATCGACCGGAGTTCGGCGGATGCCGGGTCCGGGCGCGGCGGGGGCAGCACATGACCCGTGCGGGGCCGGTGCGTGCGTGCCGCGGGTTCGACGGGGCTCAGTGCAGCCCGGCGAGCCGGAGCAGGAGCGATTTCACATCCGTGGCCGCGACGCGGCCGGAGAGGGCTTGAGGGGTGGAGCACAGGATGAGCGGTCCGGAGTCGGGGTCGTCGGCGGCGGGGAGGCGGCCGTGGCTGCCACGAATAGGTGACGGGTCCAGGGGCACGACCGCCATGCGGTAGCGCATGCCGAGCTTCTTGCGGGCCAGGGCGCGCGCGGCCTTGACGCGGACGTAGGGGTCCTCGGGGTCCATGAAGAGCTCGACCGGGTCGTAGCCGGGTTTGCGGTGGATCTCGACGAGCTGCGCGAAGTCGGGCGCGCGGGCGTCGTCGAGCCAGTAGTAGTACGTGAACCAGGCGTCGGGTTCCGCGACCGCGACGAGTTCCCCGGCACGGGGGTGGTCCAGGTGGTGGGCCTTCTTTCCCTCGTCGTCGAGGAGCTGTTCGATGCCGGGCAGGTCGGTGAGGGCCTCGCGGGCGGCCGCCAGGTCCTCCGGTCTCCGGACGTAGACGTGGGCGATCTGGTGGTCGGCGACGGCGAAGGCGCGGGACGCCATCGGGTCGAGGTACTCCATGCCGTCCTGGGTGTGCACCTCGAGGAGACCGGCGCGGCGCAGGGACCGGTTGATGTCCACGGGCCTGCTGACTCGGGTGATGCCGTATTCGGACAGGGCGACGACGACACGTCCCTCCGTCCTCGCCTGGTCCAGGAGGGGGGTGAGCGTCGCGTCCAGGTCGGCGGCCGCCTGGTGCGAGCGGGGGTCGTCGGGGCCGAAGCGTTGCAGGTCGTAGTCGAGATGAGGGAGGTAGCACAGGGCCAGGTCGGGCCTGCGGGTGCCGATGATGTGGCGCGTGGCGTCCACGATCCAGCGGCTGGAGACGATGTCCGCGCCGGGCCCCCAGAAGTGGAAGAGGGGGAACGTGCCGAACTTGGCGGTGAGTTCGTCGTGCAGGACCGGGGGGCGGGTGTAGCAGTCGGGTTCCTTGCGGCCGTCGGCGTAGTAGACGGGCCTGGGCGTCACGGTGATGTCGGTGTCGGCGCCCATCGCGTACCACCAGCAGATGTTGGCGACGGTGTAGCCAGGATGTGCGCGGCGGGCGGCGTCCCACAGTTTGTCACCGGCGACGAGGCCGTTGTGCTGCCGCCACAGCAGTACGTCACCGAGCTCACGGAAGTACCAGCCGTTGCCGACGATGCCGTGTTCGGCGGGGGTGGTGCCGGTGAGGAAGGTGGACTGGGCGGCGCAGGTGACGGCCGGCAGGACGGTGCCGAGGGGGGCGCGGGAGCCGGACCTGGCGAGGGCGGTGAGGTGGGGCATGTGGTCGAGCAGCCGGGGCGTGAGACCGACGACGTCGAGAACGAGCAGGGGGGTCGGGCGGCCCGGGGCGGGAGGTGTCATGGCAGTTCCTTCAGGCCGAGTTCCGTCAGGAGGTCACGGGCGAGGGTGAGTTCGGCGGCGATGCCGTCGGCGAGCTGGTGGCGGGCGCGCGGGCGCAGCTCGGGCGGGAGGGCCTGCCAGGTGTAGGTCTCGACTTCGAGGTGGTGGGTGCGCGGGTGCGGGCCGCCGACGAGCCGGGTGAGGGCGTCCTTGAGGACCGGGAGGGTGGAGGTGAGCGGCGCGGTAAGGGGTGCGTGCAGCGGGACGTGGAAGTGGGACCGCCAGGGTGCCGAGTCGGGCAGGGTCCGGTGGGTCAGGGCTTCACCCAGGTCGTCGGTGCCGCGCAGGGCGGTGGCGACGAGGGTTCCGGCGGCCCCGGGGCCGCCGGGTTCCCTGGGCAGGGTGCGGGTCTGGTGCAGGAAGCGGGGTTCGTCGAAGGCGGCGAGGGCCGCGCGTACCTCCGGCAGATGGGGGTGTTCGGCGTGCAGGGCGGCGGAGAGCTGGGTCTTGACGATGGGGATGCCCGCGGTCTCGAGTGCGTGGAGAGCGGTCGCGGGGTCCTCGAAGGAGGTGGCGAGGTGGCAGGTGTCGACGCAGACGCCGATGCGGTCGTGGCCGATCGCGGTGAGGGGGGCGATGGCGTCGCCGGTGGTCTCGACGGTGCAGCCGGGTTCGGGTTCGAGACCCACACGGATGGACTTGCCGGTGAGTTCGGTGAGGGCGTCCAAGCGGTGCCCCAGTGCGCGGAGGGCGGAGTGGGCCTTCTCGGCACGGGCATCGTCGAAGGTGGTGCGCCAGGCCAGCGGCAGGGTGGAGATGGTGCCTTCGGTGACATCGTCCGGCAGCAGCTGGACGAGGACACGGGCCAGGGCGGAGGTGTGGGCGAGGCGTTCGGGATCGGCCCAGTCCGGTGTGTACACGCGGTACTTGACCTCTTCGGCACCGAAGCCCTCATAGGGGAAGCCGTTGAGCGTGACGACCTCCAGGCCGCGCCGGTCGAGTTCGGTGCGCAGTCCGCGCAGTGCGGCCAGATCGGTGACCAGGGCGTGGGCGGCGTCCTTGGCGAGCCACAGGCCGATGCCGATGCGGTCGCGGCCGAGCCGCTTGCGGACGGGTTCGCAGTGGTCCCGCAGTTGGGCGAGCACGCCTTCGAGGGTCTCGGCGGGGTGGACGTTCGTGCAGTAGGCGAGGTGGACGGTGGAGCCGTCCGGGTGCCGGAAGCGCATGGGTCATTCACCGCCGCGCAGAATGGAGTTGCCCTCGTGGGTGTCACCGGCGCCGGGGTTCGTGACGTCGAGGGCGAGTCGCCCGCTGAGCCCGTAGAAGGCCACGGGGTTGCGCCACAGGACCCGGTCGACGTCGTCGTCGTCGTACCCCGCGTCCAGCATGGCGTCGCCGACCTTGCGGGTTTTGAGCGGATCGCTTCTGCCCCAGTCGGCGGCCGAGTTGACCAGGACCCGGTCGGGTCCGTACTGCCGCAGGATCGCGACCATCCGGTCCTCGTCCATCTTCGTGTCGGGGTAGACCGAGAAGCCGAGCCAGCAGCCGGCGTCCTTGGCCTCCTTGACGGTGGTTTCGTTGAGGTGGTCGATCAGGACGCGTTCCAGGGGCAGCGGGGACTCGCGGACGACGTCGAGGGTGCGGCGCAGCCCCGTCAGCTTGTCGCGGTGCGGGGTGTGGACGAGTGCGGGCAGCTCATGGTCGGCCGCGAGCCGCAGCTGCGCGGCGAGGGCGCTGTCCTCGGCGGGCGTCATGGAGTCGTAGCCGATCTCGCCCACGGCGACGACGTTGTCCTTGACGAGGTAGCGGGGAAGCACGTCGAGGACGGGTGTGCACCGCGGGTCGTTCGCCTCCTTGGGGTTCAGCGCGATGGTGCAGTGGTGGGCGATGCCGTACTGCGCGGCGCGGAAGGGTTCCCAGCCGAGGAGCGAGTCGAAGTAGTCGACGAAGGAGGCGGGCGAGGTGCGGGGCTGGCCGAGCCAGAAGGCGGGCTCGACGACGGCGCGGACACCGGCCGCGTACATCGCCTCGTAGTCGTCGGTGGTGCGGGACGTCATGTGGATGTGGGGGTCGAAGATGCGCATCAGGACTCCTGCTCCTCACCGAGGGGCGTCGAGGGGTCGGCGTGGCGCTCGGGCACGGCGGGAGCGCCCGTCCGGGCGGGTGGCGTACGGGCGGGACCGGTGGGCGCCGAGTGGCCCGGCCGGGCGGGGCTGGTGGCGGCCGAGTCCGAGGCAGTGTTCGCGGCGTCCGCGGTGTTCGCAGTGTTCGCGGTGTGCACAGCGTCCGAGGCGGCCTCCTCGGGGCTCACGCCGGTCAAGGCGAGGACCCGGTACAGATCGCCGGGGACGGTGCGACCGGCGGCGGCGCGTTCGGTGGCGTAGTCGCCGAGCATGCGGGCCAGTTCGGCGTCGCCCCGGGAACGTCGTGCGAGGTCGGTGACGGAGTCGACGGGCACGCCGGTGAACAGGCACTTGAGGACGGCGTGACGCCAGTCGTGCGGGGGCAGGTGCGTGGCCGCGTAGGGGCCGAGGGCGGTGGCGACGAGCCGGGTGTCGTTGGTGCGCAGTGCGTCCTCGACCAGCGGCAGCGCGTCGGGGCCCGGCACCAGGTGCGGCAGGGCGGCCAGGACGGCGCGGCGTTCGGCGGCGGTGCCCTGTTCGTACAGCCTGGTCAGGGTGGTGGTGTCGGCGCGGGCCGCGTGCAGCAGGACGAGTCGGGCGGCGTCGGCGTGGTCGGGCCCGCAGCGGCGACCGGCTTCGGCGAAGCGCAGCTCCCATACGGGGGTGGCGAGGCCGGGTGCAGGATGCCGGGAGGACTCGTTCGTGTCGGCGACGGGACCGGCGGTGGCTTCGGCGGTGGCCTGGTCGAGCCAGGCGCGGGCGGCACCGCCGAGGACGGCTTCGAGGTGCGAGCGGAGGTCGGAGACGGAAGGGGCGGCGGTCACGGCGTTCCTCCTCGGGGCGGCGCCTCGCCTGCCGGCGGCGGGGACCCGGCGAGGCGTTCCGCCCGGCGCAGGAACTCGAGGGAACGGAAGGCGAGTTGGGGGCCCGCGTGGGAGTGGCGGGGCAGTTCGACGACGGTCAGTCCCTGGTAGCCGGTGGCGGACAGGGCGCGCAGGACGGGCGGGAAGTCGATCTCGCCGTCACCGAAGGGGAGGTGTTCATGGACGCCGCGGCGCATGTCCTCTATCTGGACGTGCCGGAGCCAGGGTGCGGCGGCGCGGACGCAGTCGGCGGGTGACTGCGGTTCCAGGCACTGGCAGTGACCGATGTCCAGGGTGAGGCCGAGGGGCTCGGGGCTGCCGAGCAGCTCACGGAGGTGGTGGAAGTCGGCGAGGGTGGCGAGGAGGTGTCCGGGTTCGGGTTCGATGGCCAGCGGCACGTGGGCGCGGGACGCGGCTTCGAGGACGGGGGTGAGCGCGTCGCCCAGGCGTTGCCAGGCCGTGGCGTCGGTGGTGCCGTCGGGGGTGATGCCGCTGAAGCAGTGCACGGCGTGGGCTCCGAGGTCGGCCGCGACCTGCACGGCGCGGAGAAGGAGACGCACGCGTGCGGCGCGGCGTTCGGGGTCGGGATCGAGGAGGGAGGGGCCGTGTTTGCGGCGGGGGTCGAGGACATAGCGGGCGCCGGTCTCGACGGTGGCGGTGAGGCCGAGCCGGTCGAGGCGCCGGGCCACCTGACGGGTGCGGGTGGTCAGGTCGGGCGCGAGGGGGTCGAGGTGCATGTGGTCGAGGGTGAGTCCGACACCGGAGTAACCGAGGTCGGCGAGCAGCGCGAGGGCGTCGTCGAGCCGCAGGTCGGTGAGTCCGTTGGTGCCGTAGCCGAAGCGGAGGGGGGTGGCGGGGGTGTCGGTGCCCGCGGGTGCCGGTGCGGCTGCCGGTGCCGGTGCGACCACCGCTGCTGGTGCCGGTACGGCCGCCGCTGCTGGTGCCGGTACGGCCGCCGCTACTGGTGCCGGTGCGACTGCGACCGCCTGCGCGGGGGGCCTCACCTGGCCCGAGACACCCGCCCTCCCGGAGGCACCCACCTCCGGGGCGTCGACGCTCGGCTCAGGGCTCGTGGCGCCCGGCCCTCCTGCGTGCGGCGCCGTGCCGCCGTCGTCGCTCACGTGACACTCACCTTGCGGGCGAAGCGGCGAGCCGCGGGGGCGAGGGCCGCGGTGAGCAGGGCGGTGCCGAGAGAGCCGTAGCGGGCGGCGAGGGCGGCTTGGAGAGGGATGAGTGCGCGGATGCCGCCGCCGACGGCTCGTTGGGTCAGAGGAGGTGAGGGGTTCAGGGTCGCGTGGAAGTAGGGCCGGGCGGCGGTGCCTGCGTAGGCCGCGGCGAGGGCGGTGGTGGCGCCCGGCAGGGCGGTGGTGGCCAGGGGGTGCCGACCTTCCGGGGCCGAGGGGGTTGACGATGCCATGGCGCGGCCGAGGGCCAGGGTCGTGACGAGAGCACCCAGCGGGGCGCCGGTCGAACCGCCCTGCGTCTCGTTGCGGGAGACGGTGGTCACGGCCAGGGTGTGCGCGGCGAGGGTGGCTGCCGCGGGCAGGGCGGCCCGGACGGCGGCCACGGCGGCCTGGAGGAGGGGGGCTGCCGTGGTGTCGGCGGGAGAGTGGTTGCCGCCTGTGTGGGGGGTGAGGGTGTAGGGGCCTCCCGTGCGGGGGGCACCCGTGCCGCCGGGTCCCGTCCCACGGGCTCCCGTGACGCTGGGCACCGTACCGCCAGGTCCCGTCCCACGGGCTCCCGTGACGCTGGGCACCGTACCGCCCGCTCCCGTCCCACGGGCTCCCGTCCCGCCCGTTCCCGTCCCTTGGGCACCCGTGCCGCCCAGGGCCGTGCGCGGTGGCCACGGAACCGTACGCGGTAGCCACGAACTCGTACGCGGTGGCCACGGGCTCGGTCGGGATGGCCATGGTCCCGGTTGGGTCAGCCGTGGTGAAGGGCCCCCACCGGCCCGCTCGGTCGAGTTGGTCACGGCCAGACCCTTCGCAGGTGGGTCGGCGGGAGGCGTGTGCTTCCCGGGCGGTGTGGGCGCCGAGGTGGCGGTGCGGGTGGCGACGGCTCCGAGGAGCAGGTCGAGGCCACGCGCCGCGGCCATGGCTGCGGGCCCCGCGGGGGTGCGTTTCAGGCCCAGGTCGTAGGCCCAGACCGTGCCGGCGAGGGCGGTGGCGGTGGCCAGGGCGGGGCGGCCCGCGCGGGCGGCCAGGGCAAGGCCGCCCGCGGTGAGTGCGACGGCGGCCGTGAGTGCGGCGGTGGGGGTGACGCGTCCTGAGGGGATGGGCCGTTGCGGGCGGTCCACGGCGTCCTCGGCCCGGTCGGCCCAGTCGTTGAGGGCCATGCCGGCTTCGTACAGGCAGAGGGAGGAACCGATGGCGAGGAAGGTGCCCCGGCCGGGGCGCAGGCCCGTTGCCGCGGCGCCCGCGAGGGCGTCACCGGGGACGGTGAACAGGGCGGGGAGGCGAAGGAGTTCGACCCAGGCGCGGAGGTTCACGCGGCCTCCCCGCGCCGCGGGGCCACGGTGGGCGGGGGTGCGGTGACCCGTGGCACGGCACCCCACGGCACGGCACCCCACGGCACGAGCGCAGACGCAGGCGTGGGCGCAGACGTTGACGCAGGCACAGGCACGGGCGCAGACGCAGGCACGGACACAGGCACAGGCGCAGACGCAGGCACGGGCACAAGTGCACGCGCAGACGCAGGCACGGGCCCAGGCACAGGCACGGGCGCGGGCGCGGGTGCAGGCAGGTGCCCGGTCGGGGCCGTCACGCCTCCGCCCCCCGGTCCCGGAGGCGCGCGGCGAAGGTGAGGAGGGTGTGGTGTTGGTCGGGCAGGGCGGAGGAGGCGCCCGGGTCGGGGTCCTTGAAGTAGAAGGCGAGTTCGGGGCGTGGGCCGGTGAGGCCGGTTTCGTGGGCGCGGGCGAGGAGGCGGGCCAGGTCGAGGATCAGAGGGGCGGCGAGCGCCGAGTCGCAGCCCTGCCAGGTGGTCTGGAGGGTCATGCGGGTGCCGAGGAAGCCGTCGAAGGCGATGTGGTCCCAGGCGGTCTTCCAGTCGCCGAGGGCGGGGACGTCGTCGATGTGGACCTCGCCTTCGGGGGCGGCGCCGAGGGTGTCGGCGAGGACGCGTTCCTTGCCGGCGTTCTTGGCGGCGGCCGCGGCGGGGTCGGCGAGGGCGGCGCCGTCACCGCCGCCGAGGAGGTTGGTGCCGGACCAGGCGCGGACGGCCAGAGCGCGCTGGGCGAACATCGGCCCGAGCACGGAGCGCAGCAGGGTCTGGCCGGTCTTGCCGTCGCGTCCGGCGAACGGCAGTGGGGCGTCGGCGGCGAAGGCCGCGAGGGCGGGGTGGTGCAGCCCCGCGGAGGGCGTGAAGTTGGCGTAGGGCGCGCCGGCGCGCAGGGCGGCGGCGGCGTAGAGGGAGCTGGGTGGCAGCCGGTCGTCGGGGCCGGGGACGGGGGTGGGTTCGGTGGAGGCGACGTTGACGACGACCACGCGGGCGAGGTGGTGGCGGTGGGCGAAGTCGAGGATCTCGGCGGCGAAGTCGGCGATGAGTTCGTCGTCGCTGCGGGTGTCGCCGGGCAGTGGGCCGCCGGTGCGGATCTCGGCGTCGGCGGCGGCCAGTTCGGCGCGCACGGCGGCGGGCAGACCGTGCGGCAGTACGCCACCGGCGGCGAGCTGTTCGGCGCGTTTGGGCAGCGGGCACTCCAGGGTGTCGTGCCCGCCGAAGACGAGGGAGGAGAGCGCGGGGATTCCGGTGCCGGAGAAGGGCGGGGATTCGGTGACGAGGCCGGTGGGCGGGTGCAGTCCCGCCGACATCGCCGCGCAGCCCGCGACGGCCGTGGTGGCGACGGAGCCGCGCGCTCCGATCAGCCACACCCCGGTGGGTCCGGTGCCGGAAACGTTCGGGCCCTCGGTAGCGGAAGGGGACTCGGTGGACACGGCGGCTGCCTCCTGTCGTCACGCGCGTACGGTCGTCGCCCGCGCGTCGCGGTGCACGGCGGGCAAGACGGTGGGCGGAGGTCCGGCGTCCTCCGCCCACCGCCGTCTAACGGCCGCCCGCCTCCTCGGCGGCGGCCAGTTCCCTCACCCGGATGTCGCGGAAGGCGACCTGGTCGTCGGCACCGTGGTTCTGGATGCCGATGTGGCCGTCCCGCAGGCTCCGTGCCGGATCGGTGTTGGTGAAGTCGTTGATCTGTACGCCGTTGAGCCGGATCCGCAGGCGCTCGCCCTCGACGCGCAGTTCGTAGGTGTTCCACTCCCCCGGCGGGTTCAGGGCCCGGTCGCGGGCGGCGAGGTCGGCGGACTTGAAGCCGTAGACCGAGCCGGTGGTCTTCTCGGGGACGTCGGTGGCGTCGATCTGGATCTCGTAGCCGTTGGCGACCGCCGTCCAGGGGTCGTCGGACGGCGGGAAGCCCACGAAGATCCCGGAGTTGTCGTCCTTGTCGGTGCCGGTCATCCTCCAGTCGAGCTTCAGGGAGTACGCGCCGAACTGCTCGGGCGCGTACCAGAGCAGGCCCATGCCGCCCACGGAGGTGATGGTCCCGTCGTCCTCGCGTGCGAAGGATCCCGGCCCTGCCTGGCGCCACCGCGCGAGGGACTCAGCGGTGCCGTCGAACAGCGGCTCGTAGCCCTGTTCGGGGCGGCAGTCGGCCTGGGCCGTGCCCATCGCGTAGCGGATGCCGCCCCCGAGGTGCCGGCGGAAGGCCGGGTCGGCGAAGGACTCCTCGGTGTGGCCGCCGCCGGTGTAGAAGGAGCGGCCGGGGGTGCCGTCGACGTCGCCCTGGCACCAGGCGATCGGATGGTCGCCGCCCATCGAGCCGCCGCTGTAGGAGGACTCGTCGAGGGAGGCGAGGACGCGGGCGCGGGCGCGCGGGTTGGAGCGGTAGTCGTACCACTCGTCGGTGCGTTCCCACACCGGACCGAGGTGGGCGGTGGCGGGGTGCGCGTGGTCCTCGACCTGGACGTCGGCGGCCTGTATCGCCGGGTGCGACTGGAAGTAGGCACCGGCGAGACGGCCGTAGAAGGGCCAGTCGTACTCGGTGTCGGCGGCGGCGTGCACGCCGACGTAGCCGCCGCCCGCGCGGATGTACTGCTCGAAGGCGGACTGCTGCTTGCCGTTCAGGACGTCGCCGGTGGTCGAGAGCCACACGACGGCGTCGTAGCGGGCGAGGTTCTTGGGGGTGAAGGCGGCGGCGTTCTCGGTCGCGTCGACCGTGAAGCCGTGGGTCGCGCCCAGGTCCCGTACGGCGGCGATGCCCGCGGGGATGGAGTCGTGGCGGAAACCGGCGGTCCTGGAGAAGACCAGGACCCGTTCAGCGGCCCGGTCGCGGTCACCGGCCCGGTCACGCTCACGCTCACCGGCCCGGTCGCGTTCTCCGGACGGGGCCGTGGGGTCGGGATCGGACGCCGCCGGCCCCGACACGCAGCCGATCAGCAGGGCCGCTGCCGCCGTCGCGGTGATCAGACGTGCTCGTGCGCGCATGGGGTGCCCCCTTCCTCAGCCGGTGGTGAAGGTGAAGTCGTCGACGTCGTAGAGCGCGCCCGTGCCCGCGCCCTTGAACACCAGGAACAGCGTCGTCGTCCCGGCGGGTGCTCCGGTGAGGGCGGTGCTGACGTCCGTGTACGTCTCCCACGACCCGGTGGGGTCGACCCTCGCGCTGCCGAGCAGCGGTCCCTCGGCGGAGCCGCTGCGCACCTCGAGGGTGCCGCCGGAGCCCGCGGAGGCGACGCGGGCGGTCAGCTTCGTGGCGTTGCTCAGGATGTACGGCTTGAAGGAGACCCAGTCGCCGTTGTGGATGTCGCCGACGGTCCTGCCGCCGTGCGCGGGGGTGTGGTTGACGATCGACACGCCCTTGGAGTCGCCGTAGTGCTCGCCCTGGCGGTGCCGGGTCTGGGTGACGCTCTGGTCGTGGGTGGTCAGCGGGGGCTGGCCGTTCGCGCCCTTGTCGGTGTACTCGGCGTCGAAGACCCCGAAGATGTTCGCGTTCGGGTCGTGTTCGCCGTCCGCGGACGTCTGCAAGGTGCCTTCGCAGCCGTTGGCGGTGGTGACCGGATGGCCGTGGCTGTCGTGGCCGAGTATGTGGGTGACCTTGACCTTGGAGCAGTCGACGGCCCCGTCCTCGGGGTCGCTCACGGTGACCTTGAAGGGCACCTTGTCGCCGAAGGTGAACAGCTGTCCGTCACCGGGGAGTTCCAGCTTGACGGTGGGGGCGGTGTTGCCGACGGTGATGTGGGCGCTGGAGGTGCCGGTGCGGCCCGAGGGGTCCTTGGCGGTGACGGTCGCGGTGTATGTGCCGTTCCTGTCGTAGGTGTGCGCGGGATTCTGCTGGGTGGACGTGGTGCCGTCGCCGAAGTCCCAGGCGTACGTCAGCGCGTCGCCGTCGGCGTCCGTCCCCTTGGCGGTGAACTGGGTCCTCAGGGGGGCCTGGCCACTGGTCACGGACGCCGATGCCTCCACGACCGGAGAGTGCCCGCCGGTGGAGTTCTCGATGCGGTACAGGGCGGAGTTCTGGTCGCCGTTGAAGAAGCCGGTGCCGTAGTCGAGGACGTACAGCGCGCCGTCCGGGCCGAACTCCATGTCCATGACCTGTGTGCCCGCCCAGGGGAAGGCGTTGATGGACCGCACGGTGCCGTCGGCGCCCTGGTCGACGCGCTTGATCCAGCGGCGGCCGAACTCCCCGGCGAAGAAGTCCCCGTCGTAGGCCTGCGGGAACTTGACCGGGGAGTCGAGCCGCGCGTCGTAGCGGTAGACCGGGCCGCCCATCGGCGACTCCGAGCCGGTGCCGAACTCGGGGACGGATCCGCCGTCGTAGGGGATCCAGGCGGGCTGTGCGGCGGGCAGGTCGGTCCTGCCGGTGTTGCGCGGCGAGGTGTTCTTCGGCGCGGCGCAGTCGAAGGCCGGGCCGGAGGTCCTGGTGGCGAAGTCGTAGTCCACGTACGCGTCGTTCTTGCCGGTGCAGTACGGCCAGCCGTAGTTGCCGGGCTTGGTGACGCGGGCGAACTCCACCTGGCCCGCGGGACCGCGCTTGGGGTCGGCTGCGCCCGCGTCGGGGCCGTAGTCGCCGACGTACACGATGCCGGTGGGCTTGTCGACGCTCATCCGGAAGGGGTTGCGGAAGCCCATGGCGTAGATCTCGGGGCGGGTCTTCCTGGTGCCCTTGGCGAAGAGGTTGCCCTGGGGCACGGTGTACGAGCCGTCCGGCTTCACCTTGATGCGCAGGATCTTTCCGCGCAGGTCGTTGGTGTTGGCGGAGGTGCGCTGCGCGTCGTACGCGGGGTTGCGGTCCGGGCGCTCGTCGATCGGGGTGAAGCCGTCGGAAGCGAAGGGGTTGGAGTCGTCGCCCGTCGACAGATAGAGGTTGCCCGCCTTGTCGAAGTCGATGTCGCCGCCGACGTGGCAGCAGATGCCGCGGCTCGCCGGGACGTCGAGGACCTTCTTCTCACCGGCCGTGTCCAGGGTGCCGTCGGCCTTCAGGACGAAGCGGGACAGCCGGTTCACGCCGTCGAACTTCTTGAAGTCGGCCGCCGTGCCCTCGTTGGGGGCGTCGCCCGCGGGGGTGCTCAGGGGCGGGGCGTAGTAGAGGTAGACGGCCCGGTTCTTCTTGAAGCCCGGGTCGACGGCGATGCCCTGGAGGCCTTCCTCGTCGTGGGTGTAGACCGGGATCCTCCCGGCGACCTTGGTCTCGCCCGCGGCGTCCGTCAGGCGGACCGTGCCGTCGCGCGACGTGTGCAGGACCGAGCGGTCCGGGAGCACGGCGAGGGTCATGGGCTCGCCCATCTCCGGCTCGCCCTTGGCGAGGGTGACCTGCTGGAAGTTCTCGGCCTTCGGCTGCGCGCCGGTCCCCGCGGCGGCCTCGGGCGCGGCCTGCGGCCCGGTCCTGGCTCCGGCGTGGGGCGCGGCGAAGGTGAGGGTGGCGGCGGTGAGCAGGGTTCCGGTGAGCAGGGCGAGGCCTCTGCGGTGGGGTGGGCGGAGTCTGTGCACGGGGTCCTCCGGTCGGGGGCCGTTCGCTGTGGGGGTGCGTGGCTGGCGCCCGGGGTGCGCCGTCACCCCGGGAGGGGTCTATGTCCTGTACACATCAGGGACGGTAGCCAGGTTTGTCCTTGGCGGAAAGACCTTGCACAACGCTTTAGTTGGACTTTTTCCCGTGGGTGGACAAACCTGGTTCCGGGCAGCCCGGGGCACCGCGGGGCGCCACAGGTGCGCTCCGCGGCACGCCGCGCGGAACTGCTCCGCGCCGGGGAGCCGCTCGGCCTCCGAGAAGCGCTCGGCCTCGGAGAGCCGCTCGGCTCCGGAGGGCCGCTCGCCGCCCGCGACCTACTTGTCGGCGCCGAAAGCCGCGTCGAAGGACGCCGTCGGCGGCTCGAAGTCGTACGCCTTCAGATGCCGCAGCGCTTCCGGTGCGCCTTGCAGGCGGTCCATCCCCGCGTCCTCCCACTCCACCGATACGGGTCCCTCGTAGCCGATGGAGCGCAGCACCCGGAACACGTCCTCCCAGGGGACGTCGCCGTGTCCCGCCGAGACGAAGTCCCAGCCGCGGCGCGGGTCGCCCCACGGCAGGTGGGAGCCGAGCCGTCCGTTGCGCCCGTCGAGGCGGCGCCGGGCCTCCTTGCAGTCGACGTGGTAGACGCGGTCCTTGAAGTCGAGCAGGAATCCGACGGGGTCGAGGTCCTGCCAGACGAAGTGCGAGGGGTCGAAGTTCAGGCCGAAGGCGGGCCGGTGGCCGACGGCCTCCAGGGCCTTGTGCGTGGTCCAGTAGTCGTAGGCGATCTCCGAGGGGTGCACCTCGTGGGCGAACCGGACGCCCTGCTCGTCGAAGACGTCCAGGATCGGGTTCCAGCGCGCGGCGAAGTCCTCGTAGCCTCGTTCGATCATCGACTCCGGGGCGGGCGGGAACATCGCCACCAGGTGCCAGATCGACGAGCCCGTGAAGCCGACGACGGTGTCCACGCCGAACGTGGCGGCGGCCCGCGCGGTGTCGGCCATCTCGGCCGCGGCGCGCCGCCGTACGCCTTCGGCGTCGCCGTCGCCCCAGATGCGGGCCGGCAGGATCGCCCGGTGGCGCTCGTCGATGATCGCGTCGCAGACCGCCTGGCCGACCAGGTGGTTGGAGACGGCCCAGCACTTCAGGCCGTACTTGTCGAGCAGCGCGTGCCGCCCCTCGACGTACGCGGGGTCGGCGAGGGCCCTGTCGACCTCGAAGTGGTCGCCCCAGCAGGCGAGTTCCAGGCCGTCGTAGCCGAAGTCGCGGGCCAGGGCGCAGACCTCTTCCAGGGGCAGGTCCGCCCACTGGCCGGTGAAGAGGGTGAACGAACGGGGCATCGGGGGGCCTCCTCAGACTGCCGTGGCGCCGGCGTCGGACCCGGTGGGGGCATCGGCGACGGGCGCGGCGTGGGCGGGGGTGCCGACGGGCGGGCCGGCGGGGGTGTCGGCCGGGGTGCCGACGGGGGTGTACACGGCGTTCTTCGCCGCGCTCTCCTCCACGGCGGCGAGCACCCGCTGCACGGAGAGCCCGTCCGCGAAGGAGGGCTCGGGTGTGCTGCCCGTGGCGACGGCGTGGAGCAGGTCGCGGGCTTGGTGCACGAAGGAGTGCTCGTAGCCGAGTCCGTGGCCGGGGGGCCACCAGGCCTCCAGGTAGGGGTGGCCGGGTTCGGTGACGAGGATGCGGCGGAAGCCGGACGAGACGGCGGGTTCGGTGTGGTCGTGGAAGGACAGCTCGTTCAGCCGCTCCAGGTCGAAGGCGAGCGAGCCGTCGGAGCCGTTGAGTTCGACGCGCAGGGCGTTCTTGCGTCCCGCGGCGAAGCGGGTGGCCTCGAAGGAGGCGAGTGCGCCGGAGGGGAAGCGCGCCGTGAAGACGGCCGCGTCGTCGACGGTGACCTGCCCGGTCTCCGTCCGTGTCCGCCCCGCCACGGCACCGGCCGCGGAGATCGCGCCGGCGCCCGCGTCGGGGAGCGGGCGTTCGCGTACGAAGGTCTCCGTCAGGGCCGATACACCCGCGATCGGCTCGCCGGTCAGGTACTGCGCGAGGTCCACGATGTGCGCGCCGAGGTCGCCGAGCGCGCCGGAGCCCGCGCGGTCCCTGCGCAGCCGCCAGGTCAGCGGGAAGGAGGGGTCGACGAGCCAGTCCTGGAGGTAGGTGAGGCGGACGTGCCGCAGTGTGCCGATGCGCCCCTGCGCGACCATGCGGCGGGCGAGCGCGAGCGCCGGGACCCGGCGGTAGTTGAAGCCGACCATCGCCACCTGGCCGCTGGCGGCGGCGCGGGCGGCGGCGGCCGCCATGGCCTCCGCCTCCTCGACGGTGTTGGCGAGCGGCTTCTCGCACAGCACGTGCTTGCCCGCGTCGAGGGCGGCGACGGCGATCTCCGCGTGGCTGTCGCCGGGGGTGCAGATGTCGACGAGGTCGATGTCGTCCCGGGCGACGAGGGCGCGCCAGTCGGTCTCGGCGGAGGCCCAGCCGAGCCGGTCGGCCGCGGCGCGTACGGCGGCTCCGTCACGGCCGCAGACCGCGGCGAGGCGCGCGTCGACCGGCAGGTCGAAGACGCGGCCCACGGTCCGCCAGCCCTGCGAGTGGGCGGCGCCCATGAAGGCGTAGCCGACCATGCCGACACCCACCACCCGCCGCACCCCGGCGTTTCCGGTCCGCGCCCCGGCATCCGCAGGCCGCGCCCCGACGTCCCCGGTCCGCACCCCGACGTCCCCGGTCCGCACCCGGGCATCCGCAGGCTGCACCCCGGCGTCCGCAGGCTGCGCCCCGGCGCCCCCGGTCTGCGCCCCGGCATCCGCAGGCTGCACCCCGGCGTCCGCAGGCTGCGCCCCGGCGCCCCCGGTCCGCACCCCGGCGTCCGCAGACTGCACCCCGGCGCCCCCGGTCCGCACCCCGACGTCCGCAGGCTGCACCCCGGCACCCCCGCTCCGCACCCCGGCATCCGCAGACCGCACCCCGGCACCCCCGCTCCGCACCCCGGCATCCGCAGACCGCACCCCGGCACCCCCGCTCCGCACCCCGGCATCCGCCGGACGCGCAAGCGGGACGCCCACCGGGCCCAGGTCACCGCCGGTGCCGGAGTCACCCGCCGAGGACGGCGCCCCCACCGGCTCGGCAGCGGACCCGACCGCGGGACCGGCCACGGGCCCAGCCACGGGCCCGGCCACGGACCCGACCCCGGCCCCGCCCGGAGCTCCGGCAGCGGATCCACCCGCCGACCCACCAGCGACCCCGGCCTCGGGCCCACCCGCAACCCCGGCATCGGGAGCCCCGGCCCCGGCAGCGAACCCACCGGCAACCCCGCCCGCAACCCCGGCCTCGGGAGCCCCGGACCCGGTCACGGGCCCGCCCGCGGGCCCGTCCTCGTGCTCCGTCTCACTCATGCGGCAACTCCTCCTCGTCGACACGTCGACTCCACTCGCTCGGCCCGGTGTGCCCGGCGCGGCAGCGCTCCCGTGCCCGCCGCGGGGCGGGCCGCGTCACTTGAAGCCGGTGGACATGTACTGGTCGACGTTGTCCTTGTCGACGACGGCCGAGTAGAGCGTCAGGGACGCCGGGATCTCGAACTCGGCCATGCCGCTGACGCCCTTGCCCTGGCCGAGCGCGCGGGCCAGGTCGATGGCGGAGGCCGCCATCGTCGGCGGGTACAGGACGGTGGCCTTCAGGACGCCCCGGTCCTGCTTGATCTCCTCGAAGGCGGAGAGCGCGCCCGCGCCGCCGACCATCATGAAGTCGTCGCGGCCCGCCTGCTCGATGGCGCGCAGGGCGCCCACGCCCTGGTCGTCGTCGTGGTTCCACAGGGCGTCGAAGTTCTTCTGCGCTTGCAGGAGCTGGGACATCTTCGACTGCCCGGACTCGACGGTGAACTCGGCCGCCTGCCGGGCGACCTTCTCGATGTTGGAGTAGTTCTTCAGGGCGTCGTCGAAGCCCTTCGTGCGCTGCTTGGTCAGCTCCAGGTTGTCGAGGCCGGCGAGCTCCACGACCTTCGCGTTCTTCTTGTCCTTCAGCTTCTCGCCGATGTAGTGCCCGGCGTTCAGGCCCATGCCGTAGTTGTCGCCGCCGATCCAGCAGCGGTAGGCCTGCGCGGAGGCGAAGATCCGGTCGAGGTTGACCACGGGGATGCCGGCCCGCATGGCCTTCAGGCCGACCTGGGTGAGCGCCTTGCCGTCGGCGGGCAGGATGACCAGGACGTCGACCTTCTTGTTGATGAGGGTCTCGACCTGGCCGATCTGCGCGGCGGTGTCGTTGGAGCCCTCGGTGGCCTCCAGGGTGACGTCCTTGTACCTCTTGGCCCGCGACCTGGCGTTGTCGTTGATGGCGTTGAGCCAGCCGTGGTCGGCCTGCGGGCCCGCGAAGCCGATGGTGACCCGCTTGCCGGGCTTGTCGTCGGCGACGGCCTGCTTGTTGTCGCCGGAGGTGTCCCCGTCGGAGTCCTTGGACTCGTTGCTGGTGCAGCCGGTCAGCACGGCTCCCGCGGACACGGCGGCCGCCCCGAAGAGCAGCCCTCTGCGGCTCGTGAACTCTGGCATGACATGAACCCCTTAGGTGATGTCCGTACGTACGCCTCAGGTGGTGCCGTACGCCTCAGGTGGTGGCCGTGCGCCGCTGGACCAGGACCGCGGCGACGATGATCGCGCCCTTGGCGATCTGCTGGACCGCGGTCTCCAGGTTGTTGAGCGCGAAGATGTTGGTGATCGTGGTGAAGATCAGGACGCCGAGCACGGAGCCGGTGATGGTGCCGCGTCCGCCGCTGAGCAGGGTGCCGCCGATGATCGCGGCCGCGATGGCGTCGAGCTCGTACAGATTGCCGTTGGTGTTCTGACCCGACCCGGACAGGATGATCAGCAGGAAGGCGGCGATGCCGCAGCACAGGCCGGACAGCAGATACAGAGAGAGCCGCTGCCTGCGGACGTCGATGCCGGCCAGGCGGGCGGCCTCCGCGTTGCCGCCGACGGCGACGGACCTGCGCCCGAAGGTGGTGCGGTTGAGGAGCAGCCAGCCGACGACGGTGACGGCGGCGAACACGAGGACGAGCGGCGGGATGCCGAGGACGTAGGAGTCGCGCTCGCCGAGCTTCAGGACGCCGTCCACGGTGACCATCTGCGTCTTGCCGTCGGTGATCTCCAGGGCGAGGCCGCGTCCGGAGGCGAGCATGGCGAGCGTCGCGATGAACGGCACCATGCCGCCGTAGGCGATGAGCAGCCCGTTGACCAGGCCGCAGCCGAGTCCGACGACCACGGCGGTGAAGAGGATGCCCGCGAATCCGTAGTCCTGGGTGGCCACCGTCGTCGCCCACACCGACGCGAGCGCGACGATCGCGCCGACCGACAGGTCGATGCCCCCGGAGATGATGACGAAGGTCATGCCGACGGTGACGACACCGATGACGGACGCCTGGGTGAGGATCAGCTGGAGGTTGTCGGTGTCGAGGAACGCCTCGGGCTCGGTGATCCCGCCGATGACGACGAGGGTGGCGAGGACGCCGAGCAGCGAGAGCGTCCGCACGTCGACCCGGGCGGCGAGGAACCGCCACGGCCTCGGGTCGCCGTCCGCGGGCGCGCTCTTCTCGGTGACGGGCCGGGCGGGCGATGCGGGCTGCGTCATGACGCCGGGCTCCCTTCGTTGGTCGCGGGGTCCGTGGTCTCGGGTCCGTGTCGGCCGGAGGCAAGGACGAGGTCGAGTACGCGGTGCTCGTCGAGGTCCGCGGCGGGCGCCGTGTGCACCACACGGCCTTCGCGCAGGACGAGGACGCGGTCGGCGAGGCCGAGGACCTCCGGCACCTCGCTCGACACGAGGAGCACGGCGAGGCCTTCGTCGGCGAGCCGCCGGATGACGGTGTACAGCTCCGCGCGGGCGCCGACGTCGACGCCGCGCGTCGGCTCGTCGAGGAGCAGGACGCGGCAGCCGCGCAGCAGCCAGCGGGCGAGTACGGCCTTCTGCTGGTTGCCGCCGGAGAGGGTGCGCACCGGTACGGCGGGGTTGTCGGGCCGCAGCGAGAGCTCCCGGGTGGCCTCGCGGGCGGCCCGCAGCTCCTTGCCCCGGTCCACCCATCCCCCGTACGAGAAGCGGGACATGGAGGACACCGACACATTGCGGGTGACGGACTCCAGCATCAGCAGGCCCTGCGCCTTGCGCTCCTCGGGGGCGAGCCCGAGACCGGCGCGCACGGCCGCCCGCACACTGCCGGGACGCAGCACCCGGCCCTCCAGGCGGACCCGGCCCCGCGTCGGCTTCCGGGCGCCGTAGATGGTCTCCAGGATCTCGGAGCGCCCGGAGCCGACGAGTCCGGCGAGCCCGACGATCTCGCCGGGCCGCAGTTCGAGGTCGAGCGGCTCGAACTCTCCCTGCCTGGCGAGGCCTTCGACGGTGAGGACGGGTGCGGGCGGTGTCGCCGGGGGCCTCGGCCGGTCGGGGAAGACGTACGCGACGTCGCGCCCCGTCATCAGCGCGATGACCTCGCGCGTCGGGGTCTGCTTCGCGGGCAGTCCGACGGCGACGGCACGTCCGTCCTTGAGCACGGTGACGCGGTCGCCGATGCGGCGGATCTCCTCCAGGCGGTGCGAGATGTAGACGACGGCGACGCCTTCGGCCGTCAGATCGCCCACGATCCGGAAGAGGTTGTCGACCTCGTCGGGGTCGAGCGCGGCGGACGGCTCGTCCATGACGATGAGCCGCACCTCGTGGGAGAGCGCCCGCGCCATGGACACGATCTGCTGCTGGGCCGCGGAGAGGTCGCCGACGAGCCGCGCCGGGTCGATCTCGCCGTGCCCGAGCCGCCCCAGCAGCGCACCGGCCGCCGCCCGCGCGTCACGGCCGCGCACCACGAATCCGGCCGTGGTGGGCTCGTGCCCGAGGAAGACGTTCTCGGCCACGGACAGGCCCCGCACCAGGTCGAGTTCCTGGTAGATGGTGGCGATGCCCAGGCGCATGGCGGCGATCGGGGAGCGCAGCGTGATCTTCTCGCCGCGCCAGGCGATGGTGCCGCCGTCGGGCTGGTGGGCACCGGCGAGGACCTTGATGAGCGTGGACTTGCCCGCGCCGTTCTGGCCGAGCAGGCAGTGCACCTCACCGGCCTGGACGCGCAGGTCGACGCCGTCGAGCGCACGGACGCCCGGGAACGACTTGGTGATGCCGGACATGGTGAGCAGGGGTGGTTCTGGTGCCATGACGGTTCCCTCGGGGGGTGCGGCCGGGTTCAGGGCAGAGCAGGGCTGTACAGGGCATGACAAGGAGACTCGCGGCGCCGGGTGGCGCCGGGTACGCGTGCGGCTGTTCCGCCGGGCTATGCCGGTGAGAACAGGTGGTCGCTGATGAGCCGGGCGCCGCCGATGACTCCGGCGGTGGGGCCCAGCTCGCCGAGGACGATGGGGAGGTTGCCGGTCGCGAGGGGCAGCGACTGGCGGTAGACCTGGGTGCGGATCGCGGCGAGCAGCGTGTGGCCGAGTCCGGTGACACCGCCGCCGATCACCACGAGACCGGGGTTGAAGAAGCTGACGAGGCCCGCGATGACCTGGCCGGTGCGGTTGCCGCCGGCGCGGATCAGGTCGAGCGCGGTGGGGTCGCCGGCGGCGGCCGCGGCGGCGACGTCGACGGCGGTGAGCCGCCCCGAGCCCTCGAAGCGGGTGGAGAGCTCGGGGGAGCGTCCGTGGTGGGCGGCGTCCTCGGCGTCGCGGGCGAGGGCGGCGCCGCTGAAGTACGCCTCCAGGCAGCCCTTGTTGCCGCAGGCGCAGGCGCGGCCGTCCGGTTCCACCTGGATGTGGCCGATGTCGCCCGCGCTGCCGGTCGTACCGCGGTACACGTCGCCGCCGACGACGATGCCGCAGCCGATGCCGGTGCCGATCTTGACGCAGAGGAAGTCGCCCACCGAGCGGGCCACGCCCGCGTGCTGCTCCCCCATGGCCATCAGATTCACGTCGTTGTCGACCATGACCGGGCAGCCGAGGTCCTGGCTGAGCGCCTCCCGTACGGGGAAGCCGTCCCAGCCGGGCATGATCGGCGGCGCCACGGGAACGCCCTCGGGGAAGCGGACGGGTCCCGGTACGCCGATGCCGGCGCCGTCGAAACCCTCCGCGAGTCCCGAGGCCCGCAATTTGGCCGCCATGGCCAGAACTTGCTCGAAGACGGCCACGGGGCCCTCGCGCACGTCCATGGGCTGGTTGATGTGCCCGAGGACCTCCAACTCGGCGTTGGTGACGGCGACGTCGATCGAGGTCGCGCCGATGTCCACGCCGAGGAAGCGGAGGGCCGGGGCCAGGCGGATGTTGTGGGAACGGCGGCCGCCGCGGGATGCGGCGAGGCCGTCGGCCACCACGAGGCCGGTCTCCAGGAGGCGGTCCACCTCCACGGCCAGTTTGGACCGGGAGAGGTCGACCTGGTCGCCCAGTTGGGCACGGGAGTTGGGGCCCGTGTCACGCAGCAGCCGCAGTAGCCGCGCCTGGTGCGCGTTGGCGGGTCGAGCAGTCATGCGTCTCACGCGCCCCTCCCCGCCTCTTCGGCCGAATCCCGTGTGTGTTCGCTGGGCTTTGGAGGGGAACGTAGCAGCGCGTGCCGGGACTGGGAAGAAGTTGAGCACGAATTACCCATGACTTTCTCCAGTCACAGGACAAAGGTGCGGGAGGGTGGGCCCGCGCGGGGCGCCCCGGGCCCGCCCCTTCTCCGAAACCAGGGGCGCTGCGCCCCCTGGGCCCCCGCCCTTTGTCGGCGCTTCGCGCCTCGTCCTCGAACGCCGGACGGGCTGAAACTGCGGGCGGCTGGACCCACGCTTCGCACCTCGCGCCCTCGCGCCCGCGCGCCCTCGAACGCCGAACGCCGAACGCCGGACGCCGTACGCCGGACGCCGGACGCCGGACGCGCTAGGAAACAGCCCGTTCGTGGTACGTCTTGCGCGTGTGCTCCGTGTGCGCCCGCATGACCTCCGTCGCCCGCGCCCCGTCGCGGGCGACGATCGCGGCGATGAGTTCGCGGTGCTCGATCCACGACTGGATCCCGCGCTGCCGGGCCACCGGCGTGTAGTACCAGCGCACCCGCCGGTCGACCTGACCGGCCAGTTCGGCGAGCACGACGTTCCCCGCGAGCTCCATGACCTTGGCGTGGAACGCCGCGTTCGTGGCCACGACGAGGTCGACGTCGCCGCCGGCGACGGCCGACTCGCCCTTGGCGCACAGCTCTTCGAGGGCGGTGATCCCGGCGGCCCCGGCGTGCGCGGCGGCGAGCCGGGCGGCCTCGGCCTCCAGCAGGGTGCGGACCGTGAGCAGCTGGTCCGCCTCCTCCTCCGTCGGCTCGTGCACGAACGCGCCCTGCGCGGGCCGCAGATCGACCCACCCCTCGGTGTTGAGCCGTTGCAGTGCCTCACGGACCGGCTGCCGCGACACTCCGAGGTGACCGGCCAGCTCGCTCTCCACCAGGTGCTGGCCGGGGCGCAGCGCCCGGGTGGTGATGAGTTCGAGCAGCGCCTCATAGACCCGCTCGCGCAGCGGTCCCGGCCGCTCCAGCTTGGGCACCGTGCCCTGCGGCAGTCCCCTGGACAACATCGCGGTCCCCCTCCTGGGCGACAACAGCCGGAGTTGAATTGGCTTTTGTCTACAGTTTACCGAACACGGGGGTCAGGGCCAGGGGCAGTTGGGGGAGCCCGGGGTCACGGGCAGCGCACGACCTGTCCCGCGTACGACAGATTGCCGCCGAAGCCGAACAGCAGCACGGGGTCTCCCTTGCCGATCTCCCCCCGCTCCACCAGCTTGGACAGGGCGAGCGGCACGGACGCGGCCGAGGTGTTGCCGGACTCGACGACATCGCGGGCGACGACGGCGTTCACGGCGCCGATGCGCTCCGCGAGCGGTTCGACGATGCGCAGGTTCGCCTGGTGCAGCACGACCGCGGCGAGGTCGGCGGGGACGAGCCCCGCCCGCTCGCAGGTCGCGCGGGCCAGCGGCGGCAGCTGGGTGGTCGCCCAGCGGTAGACGCTCTGGCCCTCCTGCGCGAAGCGCGCGGGCTCCCCCTCGATGCGTACCGCGTGCCCCATCTCCGGCACGGAGCCCCACAGGACCGGGCTGATCCCCGCCTCCTCGCCGTCCCCGCACGGTTCCACGACCGCCGCGCCCGCGCCGTCGCCGACGAGCACACAGGTGGTGCGGTCGGTCCAGTCCACGACGGCGGACATCTTGTCGGCGCCGATCACCAGGGCCCGGTCCGCCGCCCCGGCCCGCAGGGCGTGGTCGGCGGTGGCGAGCGCGTGCGTGAAGCCCGCGCACACGACGTTGACGTCCAGCGCGGCGGGCGAGCCGAGGCCGAGGCGGGCGGCCACCCGTGCGGCCATGTTGGGCGAGCGGTCGACGGCCGTGGACGTGGCGACCACGACGAGGTCCACGGAGGTGTGCGCCAGGCCCGCGGTGGCGAGGGCCTTGGCGGCGGCGTGCGCGGCCAGCTCGTCGACGGGCTCGTCGGGCCCCGCGAGATGGCGGGTGCGGATGCCGACCCGGGAGCGGATCCACTCGTCGCTGGTGTCGACCATGTCCGCCAGGTCCTCGTTGGTGAGTACCTTGGCGGGCTGGTAATGGCCGACGGCGGCGATGCGTGAGCCGGGCATGGACGTTCCCCTCGTGGTGCCGGACGTGCGTGACCGTCCAGTCTGCTCAGCGACTCACGGGTACGAGGTGACGTGAAGCGACAGTTTTGGGGCGTCTGGTTTGGATGCTTCACCACATCGCGTCACCCGGTGAAGAGCTGTTTGGCCTTGTGTACGAGTTCGTAGAGGCCGTACGCGAGGGGCGCTCCCACCCACAGCCAGGCCCCCGCGATCAGGGCGCGGCGGCGCGGCGGGGACGCCGGGTCACCGGGCCGGGGACGCGGTGGTGTCATCGGTGGGCTCCTTCGGGGCGTGGACGTGGTGGCGGGGGTGCACGGGGCGTACCAGCTCATTGGCGACGAACCCGACGACCAGCAGGCCGATCATGATGGACAGGGAGAGCCCGTAGAGGCCCGCGCCGTGCTTGCCCGCCTCCTCCTGGCGGTCGGCGACCCAGTTGACGATCAGCGGGCCGAGGACCCCGGCGAGGGACCAGGCGGTGAGCAGCCGCCCGTGGATCGCGCCGACCTGATGGGTGCCGAAGAGGTCCTTCAGATAGGCGGGGACCGTCGCGAAGCCGCCGCCGTAGAAGGAGAGGATGACCAGGGCGCAGACCACGAACAGGGGTTTCGACTCGTCCCCGAACAGGGCGATGAGCAGATACATCAGCGCCCCCGCGCCCAGGTAGAGGCGGTACACGTTCTTGCGTCCCACCAGGTCGGACGCGGACGACCAGCCGATGCGGCCCGCCATGTTCGCGGCCGAGAGCAGGGCGACGAAGCCCGCGGCGGCGGACGCGGAGACGGGTGCGGAGGTGTCCGCGAAGAAGTCGCTGATCATCGGCGCGGCCTTCTCCAGGATGCCGATGCCCGCGGTCACGTTCATGCAGAGGACCACCCACAGGCACCAGAACTGCGGAGTGCGCACGGCCTGCCGGGCCGAGACCTGCGGGCCCGCGGCCGGCGCACTCGGTGTCCCGGAGGCCTGCGCATCGGAAGGCGCAGGACTCCCGGGAGCACCGGAGGGCCCGGGCCCCCCGGACACCCCCTCCGCCCTCGGCACCCGTACGAGGACCACGCCGAGCGCCATGAACACGGCGTACGAGAGCCCGTGCACCAGGAACGCGAGCGCGATGCCGGAGGAGTCCGCGCCGAACGACTCCAGCATCCGCGCCGACCACGGCGAGGCGATCAGCGCGCCGCCCCCGAAGCCCATGATCGCGATGCCGGTGGCCATGCCGGGGCGGTCGGGGAACCACTTGATGAGGGTGGACACCGGGGAGATGTAGCCGATGCCGAGTCCGATGCCGCCGACGAAGCCGTAGCCGAACACGATCAGCCAGTACTGGCGGGTCTCGGCGCCGACGGCGGCGAGCAGGAAACCGGAGGTGAAGCAGACGAGCGCGACGGACATCGCCCAGCGCGGACCGTTGCGCTCCACGAGGGTGCCGCCGAACGCGGCGGACAGGCCGAGCATCACGATGCCGAGCTGGAACGGCAGCGCGCTCTGGGTGCCGCTGAGGTCGAGGGCAAATTCGAGGGGCGGCTTGAAGACGCTCCAGGCGTAGGCCTGGCCGATCGAGAGATGCACCGAGAGTGCGGCGGGGGGTACGAGCCAGCGGCTCCAGCCGGGGGGCGCTACGGGGGGCCTCATGATCCCGAACGGTAGAAATCCGGACGACCGTTGGGAAGGGGTCGGACACACTTTTCGTCGACGGTATGCGATGTACGGGTACCGGCTGCGCGGAGTGCGGAGTCGGCTGCGACCGCGCGGCCGGTTGCGCGTACCGCGGAGCCGGCTGCGAGCGCGCACCGCGCGTGCAGGACAATGGCATCGTCGAGGTCGCCTCCCCGCACGGGGGACCGGTGACCCACGGCACCCTCCGCGGCAAGGGCCGCTTTGGCCACCAGACGTACAGAACCGGGACTGATCGACATGGGACGAGTCACGGAGCGCCGCCGGGTCATCCGCATCCGCGACGGCGCGGTCAGCGAGCGGGCGGACACGCTCGTCGCCGAGGAGCCGCTGGAGATCCGGCTCAACGGCAGGCCACTGGCGATCACCATGCGCACTCCCGGCGACGACTTCGCCCTGGCCGCCGGTTTCCTCGTCAGCGAGGGCGTGCTCGGCGCCGCGGACGAGCTGCGGAACATCGTCTACTGCGCGGGGGCGACCGCGGACGGCTCCAACACGTACAACGTGGTGGACGTGACCACCGCCCCCGGTGTCGTCGTCCCGGACATCACCCTGGAGCGCAACGTCTACACGACGTCGTCCTGCGGCCTGTGCGGCAAGGCGAGCCTGGACGCGGTCCGCACCACCGCCCGCTGGCCCGTCGACGACACCCGCGGCGTCGCGCCCGGCACTCCCCCGGTCCTGCTGACGCCCGAGCTGCTCGCCCGCCTGCCCGAGCGGCTGCGGGCGGCCCAGCGGGTCTTCGACCGGACCGGGGGGCTGCACGCGGCGGCGCTGTTCACCGAGGACGGCGAGCTGATCGACGTCCGTGAGGACGTGGGCCGCCACAACGCCGTGGACAAGATCGTCGGGCGGGCGCTGCGGGACGGCGGGCTGCCGCTGGCCCGCACGGTCCTGATGGTGTCGGGGCGCGCCTCCTTCGAGCTGGCGCAGAAGGCCGTGATGGCGGGCGTCCCGGTGCTCGCCGCGGTCTCCGCGCCCTCGTCCCTCGCCGTCGACCTCGCCGCCGAGACCGGTCTGACCCTGATCGGGTTCCTGCGCGGCTCCTCCATGAACGTGTACGCGGGCGAGCACCGCGTGGCCCTGCGGACCGAGGCCACTTTGGCCTGACGGCGCCCCCGCCGTTCTGTCGGCCGTCCGTACACGAGCAATCGTGCCGCGCGTCAAGACCGGACAAATCCTACTTATCCCCTAATCTGGGCAGGTCCGCGCCCGGCTCCGGCCGGGATTCCGTTACGCGCACGCTTCTTGTGTTGCTCCAAGGCCCCCAAGTAGCTTCGGTGACGCGCACGTTGGACGTGGGATGTCCGAATGTCCGGTCGACATGAAGGGCCACACGATGCCGTCGAGACTCCGTGTACGCCTCAGATCGCCGCACCGCCCCCGGCCGCGGCCACCCGCCGCGCTCCGGGCACGCACCGCCCCCCGGCCGCGCTCCCTGGCCGCCCTGACCGCCGCCGCCCTCGCCGCCCTGGCCCTGCCACCGGCGCTCGGCTCCACGGCCCGGGCGGCGGGCGAGGCGCAGCGGGCCCCCTTCGACCAGCAGGTCCTGTTCAAGGCTTCCCAGGATCCCGGCTACTCGTGCTTCCGGATACCAGCGATCGTGAAGACGGTGAAGGGAACGCTGCTCGCCTTCGCCGAGGGACGCGTCAACGATTGCAGCGACGCCGGTGACATCGACCTGGTCCTCAAGCGCAGCGAGGACGGCGGCCGCACCTGGGGCCCGATGCGGGTCATCAACGAGGGCGGCGGCGACACGCACGGCAACCCCGCGCCGGTCGTCGACCGCAGGACGGGCCGCATCCTGCTCGGGGAGACCTACAACCGGGGCCGCACCGACGGCAAGAACTGCGCGGTGCCGTGCGAGCGCACACCCCATTTGCAGTACAGCGACAACGACGGCGAGACCTGGTCGACGCCCCGGAACCTGAGCGCGGAGATCCTGCCCGAGAGCTGGAACTCCTGGTACGCCACCGGACCCGTGCACGGCATCCAGCTGACCAAGGGCCGGCACAGGGGGCGCCTGGTCCTCACCGTCAACGCCGAGACGTGGAACGGCAGCCGGGTCACCGAGAACCACGCGGCGCTCGCCCTCAGCGACGACGGCGGCGACTCCTGGCGGATCGGCGCGACGGACACGTACCCGATCTCCGAACGCGACGGCACGTTCCGGCAGAAGCCCTCGGAGATGACGCTCACCGAGCGCCGTGACGGCTCGGTCTATGTGAGCGGACGCGAACAGGACGGCACCGACCTCGGCCACCGCGACCACGCCGTCAGCCGGGACGGCGGCGAGAGCTTCGCCGCACCGTTCTCGGCCGCCCCCGACCTGTACACGCCCCAGGTGCAGGGGTCGACGCTGCCGTTCGGCGACCGGCTGCTGCTCGCAAGTCCCGGCGACCCCGACCGCCGCAGGACCATGATGATCCGCTCCTCCTACGACGGCGGCCGCACCTGGGACAGCGTCGACCGCGGCACCGTCGTCACCACCGACTGGTCCGGCTACTCCGACATGGTGGCGGTCGACGACGAGCTGGCGGGCCTGCTGTACGAGGGCGGCGCCGTCGACGCCCGCGACGAGATCCGGTTCGCGCGGTTCACGGAGGACTGGCTGAAGCCGCGCCGCGGGCCGGACCCGCGGACCGACGACCGGGCGCCCGGCGCGAGGGACGCCGCGGTGCTCGGCGGCGCGACCACCACGGACGGCGTCTTCGGCGGCCGGGCGATGGCCTTCGACGGTCAGGACGACGCGGTGCGGCTGCCCTACAGCTCCCGGCTGCCGCTCGGCACCAAGGACTTCACCGCGGCGCTGTGGTTCCGGTACTCGGCGCGGGAGGGCGAGCAGCCGCTGCTGTGGATGGGTGGCGTCGGCACCAGCCAGCCGCAGGTGTGGCTGCGCGCCGAACCGGCCAACGACCGCGTACGTGGCCTGATCACCACCCGGGACGGCGGGAGCCCGCCGCGCACGGTGTCGCTCGACACCGCCGGTGCGCACAACGACGACCGGTGGCACCACATCGCGCTGCGCCGCGGCGACGGCAGGCTCACGCTGTTCCTCGACGGCGCCCCGCTGTCGCGGGACGACGTCCCGGGCAGCGTCAGCCGCAACTCGCCGTTCGGTGTGCACATCGGGCAGCGCATGGACAGCAGGGCCCACTTCGAGGGCGCCATCGACGACGTCGCGGTGTTCCGGCGGGCCCTGTCGGACGGCGAGGTGGAGCGCCTCGGCTCCGACCGCGGGCCGTCGTCCGCTGTGACGTGGGACACCGTCACCCGGCTGCCCATGGACCGGGTGCGCGCGGGGAACTAGCGTCCCGGGCGTGTCCGCAGCCACACAGCCTTACGCAGACCCGTCCACCACGGGCGGGCCGCCGGGCGGCCGGGGCGTGCGCGGGACCCTGGTGGTCCTGCTGCTCGCCCTGGCCTGCGCGGCCGTGTTCCTGACCGCTCTGCCCGACGGCGAGGACGACCGGGAGAGCGGTCCGGCGTGCGCGGCGACCACCGTACGGACCGCGACCGCGGACTCGCGGCTCACCGGCGCGTTCGGCGCGTACGGCGACGACGGCGCCCGCAGCGACGACTGGACGGGCGGCGACGGCACGCACTCGGTGCGGCTGCCGGACGGACGGGTCCTGTGGCTGTTCTCCGACACCTTCCTCGGGCGGGTGCACGCACCGCCCAACCCGCAGGGGCAGCCGCACGCGTGGCGGGACGGCAGCGCGCCGATGGTGCGCAACTCCGGCGTCGTGATGGACCGTTCGGGGGCCCTGGAGCGCACGCTGCCCACCCCGCTGTTCGCCGACCCGGCGCCGGGCCAGTGGCGCTGGCCGGTCGCCGCGAAGGTCGAGCCGCGGCTGCCCGGCGGTGACGAGGACGTGCTGCGGGTGCTGCTGTGGACCCGGGCCACGGGCACCGGGCCGTGGATCTACGGCGTGCCCGCCGCCACCGAGGTCGCCACGCTCACGCTGCCCGACCTGCGGGTCGAGGGCATCACCCAGATCTCGGACCAGCGCGGTGTCGCCGACCCCGAGCAGCGCGTCCTGTACGGCACGACGACCGCCGACGAGGGCGAGTGGACCTACGTCTTCGGCGGCACCGACGCCCAGGCCACCGCCCGTCCCACCTCGCACGCCTACGTCGCCCGCGTCCCGCGCGGGGGGCTCGCCGACCCCGCGGCCTGGGAGTACTGGAACGGCTCCGGCTTCACCCGTACGGGCAAGCCGCGCCCGGTGCTCGGCAACGGCGACCGCGAGGGCGTGGGCAGCGCCTTCACCGTGGTGCGCACCGGCGGCACGTACGTCCTGCTCACCATGGCCGCGGGCACCGAGGGCCTGGCGCGGGTCACGTCCTACTGGTCCTGCTCCCCCACCGGGCCCTGGCACGGACCCGCCCAGGCCTTCGCGCCGCCGCTGCCGAAGGACACGGCGGGCGCCCCCGGCGCGAACGGCCCGTCGGGGACGGCCGCCGCGGCACCCTACAACCCGCAGGCGCACCCGGCCGTCAGCCGCCCGGGGCGCCTGGTGGTGAGCTACGACGTCAACTGGCTCGACCCGGCGGCCGCGAACGCGCAGGCGAACATCAACCGGAACGTCGCGTTGTACCGGCCGCGGTTCGTGTCGCTGCGCTTCGAGCGGGAGGACTGACCGGGCCTGCCGCGGCCGGCGCGCCGGGTTCCTCGCCGGCCGTCCCGGACCCGGCCGGTTCGCGGGAGCGGCGCTTGGCGATGACCGCGCCGACCATCAGCTGCATCTGGTGGAACAGCATCAGGGGCAGCACGGCGAGCGAGGCCTCGGCCCCGAACAGGACGCTGGCCATGGGCAGTCCGGCGGCCAGGGACTTCTTCGACCCCGCGAACTGGATCGCCACCCGGTCCGCGCGCCCGAACCCGAGCCACTTCGCGCCGTACCAGGTCAGCATGAGCATCACGGTGAGCAGCACCGCCTCGACGCCGAGCAGCGCCCCGAGCCGCGCCGGGCTGACCTGGTGCCAGATGCCCTGCACCATGCCCTGGCTGAACGCGGTGTAGACGACGAGCAGGATCGAGCCCCGGTCGACGAGGCCGAGCACCTTCTTGTGGCGGGCGACGAAGGGGCCGACCCACCGGCGCAGGAACTGCCCCGCGAGGAACGGCACGAGCAGTTGCAGCACGATCTTCAGGAGCGAGTCGGCGGAGAACCCGCCCGCGCTGTGACCGAGCAGCCCGGCCGCGAGCAGCGGGGTGAGCACGATGCCCGCGAGGGAGGAGAACGAACCGGCGCAGATCGCCGCGGGGACGTTGCCGCGCGCCATGGACGTGAAGGCGATCGACGACTGGATCGTCGAGGGCACCAGGGTCAGGAACAGGAAGCCGCTGTAGAGCGCGGGCGTCAGGACGTACGGCACGAGTCCCCTGGCGGCGAGGCCGAGCAGCGGGAAGAGCGTGAACGTGCAGAGCAGCACGGCGAGGTGGAGCCGCCAGTGCCGCAGTCCTTCGAGCGCCTCCCCGGTGGAGAGCCGCGCGCCGTAGAGGAAGAACAGGAGGGCTACCGCCGTGGTCGACGCCCCGGACGCCACGTCCGCCGCGGTGTCCCTGGCGGGCAGCAGCGCGGCGAGGCCCACGGTGCCGAGCAGCGCCGCTATATAGGGGTCGATCGGCATCCAGGACGGCCAGGACGGGCGTTTCACAGTGCTCCATGCGCTCGAAGTGCGGGGTCCGGCGTGCGGGCCGGTGCGGTGTCCGGCGTGCGGGCCGGTGCGGGGTGCCCGGCGGTCCGTGCCGGTACGGGACCTCCGGTGGCCCTAGTCGGTACGGATCCTCCGGCGGCCCGTGCCGGTACGGGACCTCCGGCGGCCCGAGCCGGCACGTGCCCTCTCCATGGTCCTCCTCGCGGGCGCGATCGGGAATCCCGTACACCGCTCTGACTGTCATCACGTCCCGCGATAACCTGTCGGGTGTGTACGACCCCGTACGGCTCCGCACCTTCCTCGCGGTGGCCCAGACGCTGAGTTTCACGCAGGCCGCGCGGCGCCTCGGTCTGCGCCAGTCGACGGTGAGCCAGCACGTGCGCCGCCTGGAGGACGCCACGGGCCGGCCGCTGTTCGCCCGTGACACGCACCGGGTGGAGCTGACGGAGGCGGGCGAGGCGATGCTCGGCTTCGCCCGCCGCATCCTGGAGGTGCACGAGCAGGCCGCGGCGTACTTCACCGGGGCGCGGCCGGGCGGCAGGCTGCGCTTCGGCGCCTCCGAGGACTTCGTCCTGACCCGGCTCACCGACATCCTCCAGTCCTTCCGCCGCGGCCACCCCGAGGTGGACCTGGAGCTGACCGTCGAACTGTCCGGCACGCTGCACGAGCGCCTCGACGCCGGCAAGCTCGACCTGGTCCTCGCCAAGCGGCGCCCCGGGGATCCGCGCGGCGAACTGGTCTGGCGCGACGACCTGGTGTGGATCGGCGCGCCCCGGCTGCGCGTGGACCCCGAACTGCCCGTGCCGCTCATCGTGTACCCGCCGCCGGGCATCACCCGCGCGGTGGCCATGGAGGCCCTGGACCGCGAAGGGCGCCCCTGGCGCGTCGCCTGCACGAGCGGCAGCCTCAACGGCCTGGTGGCGGCGGCGCGTGCGGGGCTCGGCGTGATGGCGCACTCCCGTGGTCTGATCCCCCAGGGCCTGGAGCGGCTCCCGGACCGGGCGGGGCTGCCCGAGCTCGGCTCGGTGGACTTCGTGCTGCGGCACGGTGACCGCGACGCTGCGGCACGGGGTGCCTCCGATGCCCTTGCGGTGGCGATCCTCGCCGGTGGGGATCGCTTGCAGCGCGGCCAGGGGTGAGGGGTCCGGCCCTCTTTCCTGCAAGTGCGTCGTGGCTGGTCGCGCGGTTCCCCGCGCCCCTTTGGGGCGCGCCCGCACCGTCGGCGTCCCCTCAGCGCCGGGGGCGGTACGTCAGCTGCTTCACCCGGCGCAGGAACGGCGCCGTCTCCACGTGCTGGACCCCGTCCAGGCGGCCGAGGTCCCCGCTGAGGTAGGCGTAGAGCCCTGAGGTGTCCGCCGCGACGGCCGTCGCCACCAGGTTCGACGGCCCCGCGGTGGCCGCGGCGAAGGCGATCTCGAAGTGCTCGGCGAGCGCCTGCCCCACGGAGTGCAGCGCGCCCGGCGCGGTCGTGATCCACAGAACGGCGGACGTGTGGTACCCGAGCATCTCGTGCGTGTACTCGATGTCGACGAAGACCGCCCCCGAAGCGAGCAGCGCCCCGAGCCGCCGCTTCACGGAGGACTCGGACAGGCCGGTGGCGCGCTGGAGCTGCGGGTAGGTGGCGCGGCCGTCCGCCTCCAGAGCCGCGACGAGGGGCTCGTCCCGCGGCGTGATCCGGGCCGGGCCCGCCCCCGGCCGCGGGGTGTCCGGGGTCAGGGCCGCCCGCTGCTCCCCGGTCAGCGGCGCCAGCTTGCCGAGCCAGCCGCGCGGCCCGCCGAAGAAGGTGTGCAGGAGCTGGTGGGCGCGGATCTCGACGATGCTCGGGGTCCGCGGCAGCTTGCCGAGCAGCAGGTCCTCGTGGTCGCCGGGGGTGCGGGGCCGGGTCAGGCAGACCACTTCGGTGCCGCCGGACGTCAGCCCCACCCAGTAGGTGTCCGGGCGGCGGGCGAGCGCGTTCGCGATGGTCGTGGCGCCGTCGGGCGCACAGCGCAGCCGCAGCATCCAGTGGTCGCGGCCCAGGCGCTCGGCGTTGCGCAGACCCACCACGCGCAGACCGCCCTCGGCGGTGAGCCGACGGTAGCGGCGGGCGATGGTCTGGTCGGACACGCCGAGCACCGCGCCGAGCCTGCTGAAGGAGGCGCGGCCGTCGGTCTCCAGGGCCTGGAGCAGCTTCACGTCGAGGTCGTCCACCGTGCCGTGAGTGTGGCTTTCCATCACCTGTCGCCCCTCTGATGTCGAATGCGGACGGTGGGAGCCCGACAGCCACCGCGATCGTCCACCCCCGACGGATCGTACGACGTCGAACGAAACACCCGGCGAGACAACCGGCGAAGCACATGACGAGGCCTCCACGAGCGAGGCCGGAGAAGGAGAACGAGCATGCGCACATGGGGGCCGCTGACCGCGGTGTGCCTGGGCACTTTCATGCTGTTGCTCGATGTGACGATCGTGGTGGTGGCGCTGCCCGACATGGCGCACGCCCTGGACGCGTCGCTGAGCGATCTGCAATGGGTCATCGACGGCTACGCGCTGGCGCTCGCGGCACTGCTGCTCGGCGTCGGCGCCGCCGCCGACGTCCTCGGGCGGCGGCGGACACAGGTGGCGGGCACGGTGGTGTTCGCCCTCGCGTCCCTCGGCTGCGGGCTCGCGTCGAACGCGGAGGTCCTGGTGGCGGCGCGCGCCGTCCAGGGCCTCGGCGCGGCCGCGATGTTCGCGACGACGCTGCCGCTGCTCGGCGCCGCGTACCGGGGCAGGCAGCGCTCGACCGCGCTCGGCGTGTGGGGCGCGGTCAGCGGCGGCGCGGCGGCCCTCGGGCCGATCGTCGGCGGGCTGCTCACCGCGGGGCCCGGCTGGCGGTGGATCTTCTTCGTGAACCTGCCGGTGAGCGTGGCCTCGGTGTGGCTGACGCTGCGGGTGGTGCCGGAGTCCAAGGGGCGCGCGGAGCGGCGCGTGGACTGGGCGGGCACGGTGACGTTCGCGCTGTTCGCGGGGGCACTGACCTACGCGGGGGTGCGGGCGCCGACCGTGGGCTGGACCTCGGCGCGCACCGGTGCGACCCTCGCCGTGGCGGTGCTCGCGCTGCTCGCCTTCGTGGTCGTCGAACGGCGCGCCGCGCATCCGCTCCTCGATCTGCGGCTGCTGCGCACACCCGCGTTCACGGGCGTGCTGCTCGGCGCGATCGGCTACAACGCGGCGGCCTTCGGCGTGATCCCGTACTTCTCGATCTGGCTCCAGACGGTGCTCGGGATGAGCCCGGTGCGCGGCAGCCTGGTCCTGCTTCCTCTGGCGGCGACGGCGTTCGTGGTGGCCGCGGTCGGCGGACGGCTGCTGCACGGCGTCCCCGCGCGGTACGTCATCGGGTCCGGTCTGCTCCTGATCGGCGCGGGCTGCCTGGCGACCGCGGTGCTCGACGCCGGGTCGTCGTGGACCGCCCTGGTGCCGGGCCTGACGCTCGCGGGCATCGGTACGGGCCTGGTCTCGCCGGGGCTCGCGGGGGCGGCCCTCGCCGCGGTGCCGCACGAGGACGCGGGCATGGCGGGCGGCGCGGTGAACGCCGTCAGGCAACTCGGCTACGCCCTCGGGGTCGCCGGGTTCGGTGCGGTCCTGACCTCGCGGATGCAGGACGCGATCGGCCGGGACGCGGCGCACACCGCGGCCGGGGGCGGGGCGGCCGCGCTGCGGGGCACGGTGTCCGGGCACGACGTGCGCCAGGCGTTCGCGTCCGGGCTCAACGGGGCCTCGCTCACGGCCGGTGCGGTGGGGCTCGCCGCGGGCCTCGCGGTCCTCCTGATGGTCCGGACCACATCGACGCCCGTCGCAGGTCGGACTCCGTCGGCCCCGCGGGACGAACCTCGGGGAAGCAGCTCCAGGGGTGACTGCCGCGTACAGATTCCGTGGAGATTGCGGCACCGGAACTTACTCAGCCGTCAGTAATCTGTCCGCCCCTTACCCTTGTGGCCGCATTTAGACCGCTGACCTGTGACGATCGTCCCCGTAAGGGCGCATCCCACCCCCCTCCCGGACGGGACCGGGGTGGGGTACCGTCACCGGCGCTGTGCGGAGCGCCACAAGGAGCACCATTGCGCGAGTTCACGAACCCTCCCATGGCGTCGGCGCCACGGGTGGGCGGCCTTGCCGACGTCGTGTTCGACCATGCCGTCGAGGACCCGGTCCGCGTCGTCCTCGGCCGCAAGCGCGACGGTGTCTGGCAGGACGTGACCTCCGCCGAGTTCCGGGACCAGGTCCTGGCGCTCGCCAAGGGGCTGCTCGCCCAGGGCGTCCGGTTCGGCGACCGCGTCGCCATCATGTGCCGCACCCGCTACGAGTGGACGCTGTTCGACTTCGCCCTGTGGACCGTGGGCGCGCAGGTCGTGCCCGTGTATCCGACGTCGTCGGCGGACCAGGTCCTGTGGATGCTGCACGACGCGCAGGTGACGGCGGCCATGGTCGAGCACGAGGACCACGCGATGACGATCGGCTCGGTCGTCGACCGCCTTCCGCACCTGCGCCGGCTGTGGCAGCTCGACGCCGACGCGGTGGGTGAGCTCGCCGGGGCCGGGCGCGACCTGGACGACGAGGTGGTGCACCGGCACCGCCGCGCGGTGACGCCGGACTCCGTCGCCACCGTCATCTACACCTCGGGCACCACCGGTCGGCCCAAGGGCTGTGTGCTCAGCCACGCGAACTTCATGTTCGAGGTGGACACACTCGTCGCGCGCTGGGAGCCGCTGTTCCGCTCCCGGCGCGGCGACGAGCCCTCGACCCTGCTGTTCCTGCCGCTCGCACACGTCTTCGGCCGGATGGTGCAGGTCGCGGCGGTGCGGGCCCGGGTCAAGTTCGGCCACCAGCCGAGCCTGAACGCCGCCGCCCTGATCCCCGACCTGGCGGCGTTCCGGCCGACGTTCGTGCTCGCGGTGCCGTACATCTTCGAGAAGGTCTTCAACGCGGCTCGCCGCAAGGCCGAGCGGGACGGCAGGACGGGTCCTTTCGACAAGGCCGTGGAAGCGGCGGTGCGTTACGCCGACGCCATGGAGGCCAAGGCCTTCGGCGCCGGACCCGGCCCCTCCACGGCCCAGCGCATGCAGCACCAGGTCTTCGACAGGCTCGTCTACGCCAAGGTCCGCGAGGCCATGGGCGGCCGGGTGCGGCACGCGATGTCCGGCGGCTCCGCCATGGACCGCAGGCTCGGCCTGTTCTTCGCGGGGGCGGGCGTGACGGTCTTCGAGGGGTACGGCCTGACGGAGTCGACGGCCGCCGCGACCGCCAACCCGCCCGAACGCACCCGCTACGGCACCGTCGGCCAGGCCATTCCCGGCACCACCGTGCGCATCGCGGAGGACGGCGAGGTGTGGCTGCGCGGCGGCCATGTCTTCCAGGGCTATCTCAACGACCCCGGGGCGACCGACGCCACGCTCCTGGACGGCTGGCTGGCCACCGGCGACCTGGGCTCCCTGGACGAGGACGGCTATCTCACCATCACCGGGCGCAAGAAGGAGATCCTGGTGACCTCCGGCGGCAAGAGCGTCTCGCCGACGCAGCTGGAGGAGCGGGTGCGGGACCACCCGCTGGTCGCCCAGTGCATTGTCGTCGGCAACGACCGGCCCTACATCGCCGCGCTCGTCACCTTGGACGCGGAGGCCGTCGAGCACTGGCTCACCATGCGCAGAAAACCACCGATGGCGGCACGCGAACTCGTCCACGACCCCGACCTGGAGACCGAGGTCCGCCGTGCCGTGGTCGCCGCGAACACCCTGGTGTCGCAGGCCGAGTCGATCCGCACCTTCCGGATACTGGCGCACCGGTTCACCGAGGAGCACGGGCTGCTCACACCGTCCCTGAAACTCAAGCGGAAGGCCATCGAGCAGGCCTACGCATCCGAGGTGGACGCGCTCTACCAGGGCTGACGCGGGGCCCCTGGCCGAGGGCCCCGGGCCGCCCCGAGGTGTGCGCGACGCGTACCTCGGCACCACCGCCGGGCCGCCCCAACGGCCCGGCGGCCCACCGGCGGACGTCCGGCCCGCCCGGGACGCCCCCTGGCTCCCCGGACGGGGAACCCCTGAGCGCGCGGGCGGGCACGGGGACTCCGCCGTGGCCAGGTGTGCGCCCCTGCGGCTATCCGATGTCCACGCGGAAGATCTTGTCCACGCCGTCCGGCTGCCCGCCGGGGTTGTCCGCGTTGGTCGTCGACAGCCACAGCGCGGTGGCGCCCGGCACGGCGGTCACGGCGCGCAGCCTGCCGTACTGCCCGACGTAGAACGCCTTGGGCGTGCCGACGTTCTCGTTGTCGGCGTTGATCGGGATGCGCCACAGGCGCTGCCCCTTGAGGGCCGCCATGTAGACCGCGCCGTCCACCACGGCCACACCGCTCGGGGAGGCCTGCGCCACGCCCCAGGTGGCCTTCGGGTTGGTCATCCCCGCGACGTTGCAGGTGCCCTCGCAGGTGGGCCAGCCGTAGTTCCTGCCGGGCTTGATGAGGTTCAGCTCGTCCCGGGTGGCGTCGCCGAGCTCGGCCTCCCACAGGCGGCCCTGCGGGTCGAAGGCGATGCCCTGGGGGTTGCGGTGGCCGAGGCTGTACACGTGGTTGCCGAAGGGGTTGCCCGGGGCGGGCTTCCCCTCCTTCGTCATGCGCAGGATCTTGCCGTTCAGCGAGTTCCTGTCCTGGGCGAGGGGGCGGTCCTGGGCGTCGCCGGTGGTGGCGTACAGGTACCCGTCGGGGCCGAAGGCCAGGCGGCCGCCGTTGTGGTACCTGGCCTTCTTGATGCCCTTGAGCAGGACCGTGTAGCCGCTGAGTGACGAACCGTCGTACGTCATGCGGGCGACGCGGTTGCCCTCGGCGGCGGTGTGCATGACGTACACGTGGTGGTTGTCGGCCCACTGGGGGTCGACGGCGATGCCCATCAGGCCGCCTTCGCCGCCCGTGGTCTGGGACTCGGGCACCTTGCCGACCAGCCTCTTCGCGGAACCGTCGGCGGCGATCGACGAGACCCCGAAGCCGTCGCGCTCGGTGACGAGGGCGGACTTGCCGTCCGGCAGCCAGGCGGTGCCCCAGGGGATGGTCCAGCCGGTCGATATCGTCGTGATGTCGGTGGGCTCACCGGTGACGGCGGCCGGGGCGGGCGGGGCGGCCGACGCCCGGGGCGCCGTCGGGACGTACGCCACGAGTCCCGCCGCCAGCGCGGCGGTCACGGTGACCGCCGTCCTCCGGGTGGAGCGCCTGCTTGTCCTCAAGCCGTGCATGAGTACCTCCGGGTGTTCCGGGTGGGGGGTGTCGGCCCGCGTGGTGAGCCACGGTCTCGCCGGGCCCACCGGGCTGCGCTCAGGCGAGTTGGTAGCCGCGCAGGGCCGTGAGGAGCATGTACGTGTTCTTCAGGGAGCCCGAGGTGTCGCCGAGGGAGCGGTAGATGCCCCACTTGGGCCGGACGCGGTCGGCGAGGAAGGTGTCCACGCCCGTGCGCGACTCGTCGACGACGGTCGCTCCGCCGCTCCTGAGGATCCAGCGCACGGACCCCGACGAACCGTCACCGACCTTGATGCGGAAGTCGACGTCGGTCCAGGTGTCGTGCAGCGGCTCCAGGTCGGTGCGGCCGACCAGGATGTCCCCGCCGAAGACCTTCAGCTCGATCGTCTGCCTGCCGTCGACCCGGCGCAGCGACTGCACCACGAGCGGGGAGGTGCCGGGGCCCGGCTGCTTCATCTGCATGATGTGCGTGAAGGTCGTCGTCGCCCGCAGCGAGCTCGGCAGGAACATGCGGTAGGTGACCCGCCAGGTCTGGCCCTGGTGCCACTTCAGGTAGGAGTCGCCGGTGCGGCAGCCGGTGACCTCGTGGCGCTGCCGGTCCTCGTGGGTGTCGCGGTCGACGGTGTGCATGGTGAAGCGGAAATTGTCGCCCTCGGTGGTGATGTGCGGGGCCGCCGACGGGTGGGAGTGGGCGCGGTCGTCCTCCAGGGTCTCGAAGGCACGCAGGCCGACGTCGCGGGCGGAGGGGGACCAGCGCAGCTGCCAGGCGGCGGGGGCGGCCGGGGGCGCCGGTCCCGCCGGGGCGGCGGCCGCGCCAGGCGCTCCCGGCGTCGACGCCGCCGCGACGGGCAGCCCGGCGGCCGTCGCCGCCGCGCCCGCGCCGGTGCCGAGTGCCGCGGCGAGCACGGTCCTTCGGGAGGGCGTCATCGCTCGCTCACCTCTGCTTTCCTCGGGGCTCGTGCTGGGGGGCTCGGGTCTGGCCGGAGGGTGCGGGGGCGCGGTAGACGTAGGCGCCTGCCGCTGCCGGGCCGCGGGCGGCCTCGACGAGCTCGCGCACCAGGCCGTGGTCGGGCGAGCGGTGGCAGGCGGGGTCCGTGCGGGCCGCGTCGCCCGTCAGGGCGAAGGCCTGGCAGCGGCAGCCGCCGAAGTCCAGGGTCCGCAGCTCGCAGGAGCGGCAGGGATCGCGCATCCAGCCCTCGCCGCGGTAGCGGGTGAACGCGGGCGAGGACCGCCAGATCCAGTCGAGCGGCTGCTCGCGTACGTTCGGTGCGTCGGCGCCGAGCAGTTCGGCGGCGGCCGGGCAGGGCAGCACCGTGCCGTCGGGTGCCACGGTCAGGGAGATCGCGCCCCAACCGCCCATGCACGGCTTGGCGGTGGCGTCGACGTAGTCCGGCGCGACCCAGACGAGTTCCATGCGCCCGGCGAGTTCGGCCCGTCGGCGTTCCAGGGTGCGCCGGGCGCGGGCCACCTGCTCCGGGTCGGGGAGCAGGGCGTCGCGGTTGCGCAGGGCCCAGCCGTAGAACTGGGTGTTGGCCAGCTCGATCCGGTCGGCGCCCCAGGCGAGGCCGAGGTCCACCAGGGCATCGAGGGCGTCGAGGTTGGCGCGGTGCAGTACGGCGTTCAGGCCGAGCGGCAGCCCCGCCTCGCGGACGAGCCGGGCGGCGCGCTCCTTCGCCCTGCTCGCGCGGGCACCGGCGATGAGGGCCGCGCGGCCGGGTTCGGGGTGCTGCACGGACAGCTGGACGCTGCGCAGCCCGGCCTCGACGAGCCCCGCGAGCCGTGCCTCGTGCAGACCGACACCGCTGGTGACGAGCTGGGTGTGGACACCCGCCTGGTCCGCGGCCGCCACGATCAGATCCAGATCCCGCCGCAACAGCGGCTCACCGCCCGACAGATGCGTCTGCACGACACCGATCCCGGCGGCCTGCCGCAGCACCCCCGCCCACTCGTCCCCCGTCAGCTCCCCCGACCGACTGTTCAGCTCGACCGGGTTGGAGCAGTACGCGCACCGCAGCGGACAACCATGGGTCAACTCGGCGAGAAGCGCCCAGGGGGGCGCGGGTTCCGGGGGCGGGGGCTGGGCGGGCTCGGTCATGGGCGGCGGTTCGGTCACCGGCGGGGGTGCGGCCGCGGGCGGCGGTCCGGCCACTGGCGGGGGCGCGGCTGCGGGCGGAGGTCCCGCCACCGGCGAAGACCCAGCCACGGACAGCGGTCCCACCACCGGCGAAGACCCAGCCACGGACGGTGTCCCGGCCGCCGGGGGCGGCCCACCCACGGACGGTGGTCCGGTTACCGGCGCAGGCCCGATCACGGACAGCGGCTCCGCCACCGGCCAAGACCCAGCCACGGAAGGCAGCCCCGCCACCGGCAGAGACCCGGCCGTGGGCAGTGTCCCGCCCACCGGGGGCAACCCGACCGCGGGCGGCACCCCGCCCCCCGGGGGTGGCCCGGTCACCGGAGCCACCCCTCCTCGCGCAAGCGGGCGAGGAACGCCGGGACTTCCGCCTCCACGGGTGCGTCCGGGTGGCGGCGTGCGAGTTCCGCGACGATGGCGGTCACGTCGCGCGTGCCGTCGCACAGTGCCACGATGCCGCCCGCCGACCCGCGCAGCACCACGACCCGCTCCGGCAGCAGCAGCAGGTCGACGCCGCGCACCCGGTCGTGCCGGAACATCACCGAGCGGGCGCGCACCGGCCGCCAGTCGGGCAGCACCCGGTCGTCCGGCGTCGCGTCCCGGGCGTCGGCCACCGTGCCGCGGCCCCGCGGCGCCGCCTCACGCACGGCCGCCCCCGTCCACGGCGTCGAGGAGCGACCACAGCACGTCGCACTTGAAGGCGAGCGCCGCCACGGCCCGCTCCTGCTCCTGGCGGGTGCGGGCCCACGCGCGCACCAGCGCGAGGGCCTCCTGTCCGTCCCTGCCGCCCTGGCCGACCCGGCCCCGGAAGTAGGTGAGGCCCTCGGGGTCGATCCACGGGTAGTGCCGCTCGAACGCGGCGATACGGGTCCGCATCAGGTCCGGCGCGGACAGCTCGGTGAGGGAGGCCGCGACGGCGTCGAGGGCGGGCCGCAGCCGGCAGAAGTTGACGTATCCGTCCACGGCGAGCCGTACCCCGGGCAGCACCCGGGAGGTGTCGAGCAGCTCCTCGCGCGCGAGGCCCGCCGCCTCGCCGAGCCGCAGCCAGCGTTCGATGCCGCCCTCGCCGGGCCGCTCGCCGTCGTGGTCCCTGATCCGCCGCGACCAGCCGCGGCGCAGCGCGGGATCGTCGAACTTGGCGAGGATCAGGGCGTCCTTGACGGGGATGTGGCGCTGGTAGTGGAAGCGGTTGGCGATCCAGCGGCGCAGCTCGGCCCTGGTCAGGGTGCCTTCGTGCATGCGTACGTTGAAGGGGTGCCGGTCGTGGTAGCGCTCGGCGGAGACCGCGCGCAGCCGCTCGGTCAGCTCGTCGGGGGTCCATGCTCGCGCGGAGGGCGCGGAGGGCGCGGAGCCAGCCGGAGCCGTGCAGGGCCCGGGGGTCGTGGACGGCGTGGGCGGGGTGGACGGCGTAGGCGGGGTGGAGGGTGTGGTCCCCGCGGGCGTGGGGGGCTTCGCGGTGGTCCTGGCGGTAGTGCTCACAGCTCGATCACCATCCGGTCCGCTGCGACTTCGAGCCCCCGCTCGGCGAGGTGCCCGTGCTGCTCGGCGCGCGGGTCGCCGAGCGGGTTGGTGTTGTTCAGATGGGTGTAGAGGCACCGCCCAGGCAGCCGGGCGAGGCGGTCGGCGGTGCCGCCGGGTCCGGTGACGGGCAGATGGCCCATGCCGGTGGCCGTGCGCGTGCTGAAGCCGGACCGCCGGGGCTCCTCGTCGTCCCAGAAGGTGCCGTCGACGAAGAGGACGTCGGCTTCGCGCGCGGCAGCTTCGAAGGCGTCGGTCCAGGCGGCGAGCGCCGGGGCGTACAGGACGGTGCGGCCGCTGGCGGTGTCGTGCAGGCGCAGGGCGACGGACCAGGTGGGCGCGTCGGGACCGGTGCCGGCGGCGTAGCGGGGCCGTTTGGCCGAAACCGGAACGGCGGACACCGTTACCGGCGAGCCGTCGTCCAGTTCCTGCGCCGCGCCGGTGAGCGCGCGCCAGCGCACCTTCGTGTAGGGGTCGAGCACGGCACCGAGGCCGAGGCGGTCCCGGACGGCGGTGGTCACCGGGGCGGTCGCGAGCACGTCGAAGCCGTCGCGGGCCTCGCGCAGCCGGGCCACGCCGAGGGTGTGGTCGAGTTCGGCGTCCGTGAGGACGACGCCGGCGAGCGGGGAGCTGCGGGCACCGGCCGCGGATCCGGGTGGCGGCAGGAGGTCGGGGCACCCCTCGATCTGCTCGCCGATGTCGGGGGTGGCGTTGACGACGTACCAGCGGCCCGGGCCCGCGCGAAGGGCGAGGGAGGCGTGCCTGCGGCGGCGTCCGGGGTGGGCGCGTGCCCCGGCACAGCCGGGACACGCGCAGTTCCACTGGGGGAGCCCGCCGCCCGCCGCGGTGCCGAGCACCTGGAGCAGCATGGGGCCGGTCTACCGGTCGGCGAGGCGGTAGGCGGTGACCTCCAGCGAGGTCTCGACGACCGTGTACCCGGGCGACTGCCAGCCCGTACCGGAGGCACCTTCAGGAGCCGCGGAGCCGACGGGGACGGCCTCCGGGGTCTCCTTCTCCTGAGTGTTCATGTGCGTGTCCTGCCTTCCTGAAAAAGTGGGGGTTCAGGAGCCACTGGGGACGGAGTGCCACGCGGATGCGCAGCATGCGCTGGGTGCGCAAACTGTTCACATGGGTGGCCTGTGTTCAGTGACGTGCAACAGAGTTGCGCCATGCCGGGACGCGGTCAATGGTTCGGACCGATAAGGTCGGAGCTATATCCAGCCATTCTCCGGGGGCCCCGCAGCGGGAACGCCACGCCAGGAATGCGCCCCGGCCCCTGATCGTTGACCATGGACGTACCACCCGACGACGTATAAGGATCGAGAGCTCGTGAGCAAGGTCCCCCCGATCATCCTGAACAACGGCATCGAGATGCCGCAGCTCGGCTACGGCGTGTGGCAGGTGCCGGACGACGAGGCGGAGCGGGCCGTGGCGACGGCGCTGGAGTCCGGGTACCGCAGCATCGACACGGCGGCCGTCTACGAGAACGAGAAGGGCACCGGCAAGGGCATCGCGGGCTCCGCCGTCGCCCGCGAGGAGCTGTTCGTCACGACGAAGCTCTGGAACACCGAGCAGGGGTACGACTCGACCCTGCGCGCGTTCGACGCCTCGCTCGCCAAGCTGGGCCTGGACTACGTCGATCTGTATCTGATCCACTGGCCGGTGCCGTCACAGGACAGGTACATCGACACGTACAAGGCCTTCGAGAAGATCCTCGCCGACGGTCGCGCCAAGTCGATCGGTGTCTCCAACTTCCTTCCGGAACACCTGGAGCGCCTCATCGACGCCACGTCCGTCATCCCCGCGGTGAACCAGATCGAGCTGCACCCCCACCTCCAGCAGCACGCCTCCCGCGAGTACCACGCGCAGCAGGGCATCGCCACGGAGGCCTGGTCGCCGCTCGGCCAGGGCAAGGGCCTCCTCGAGGTCCCGGCGATCGTCGCCATCGCCCGGAAGCACGGGCGCACGCCCGCGCAGATCGTGCTGCGCTGGCACCTCCAGCTCGGGAACGTGGTCATCCCCAAGTCGGTGACCCCGTCCCGCATCAAGGAGAACATCGACGTCTTCGGCTTCGGGCTCGACCCGGAGGACATGGCGGCGATCAGCGCGCTGAACGAGGACCGGCGCCTCGGCGACAACCCGGCGGACATGTAGTCCCACCCGCTCGACGACCGGCCCGCACGGGCCCCCAAGGGGGTCCGCGCGGGCCGGTCGCTTTCTCCAACGACCTGCGATCACCGTCGTCCCCAGTGCTTGCTATTCAATTTTGACTAGACTGACGGCATGGCTGAGAAAACCATCCCCCTGCTGCCCTGCCGGACCGTCCAGCCGGTCGTCGACTTCTACACCGCGCTCGGGTTCGAGACCACGTACCTCCAGAAGAGTCCGTACGCGTACGCCGTCGTCGAACGCGGCACCGTGGAACTACAGTTCTTCGGGATGAAGGAGTACGACCCCGCCGAGTCCTTCTCGGGCTGCTACGTCCTCACGGACGACGTGGAGACGCTGTACGCCGACTTCCGGGCGGGGCTCAAGGAGGCGTACGGGAAGATCCCGCGCCGGGGGCTGCCGCGCATCGGGCCGCTGAAGGACATGTCGTACGGAGTACGGCAGTTCCTGATGACCGACCCCGCCGGGAACAGCATCCGCGTCGGGCAGCCCATCAGCGACGACCAGGAGCACAGGGCCGCCCCGAAGGAGACCTTCGCGCGGGCCCTGCACATCGCGGACGCCTTCGTGGACTCCAAGGAGGACCTGACGGGCGCCGCGAAGGTCATCGACCGCGCCCTCGGCCTGGAGGACGAACACCCCACCCCCGCGCAGCACGTGCGGCTGCTCGTGCTGCGCGGGGACATCGCCCAGCGCCTCGGCGACGACGCCCTCGCGGCCCGGCTCCTCGACCGGGCGGCGGGGATCGCGCTCACGGAGGAGGAGCGGGACGGGGCGCGGGACGCTCTGGTGCGGCTCGGGGAGCTGCGGGAGTAGCGCCGACGGGTGGTGGCCGTCTCAGGCAGTGGTCGCCACGTGGACCGTGTGGGCCGTGAGGAGGTACAGGTCGGCCCGGCGGTGCAGGCTCTCCTCGTCCTGCGGGTCCAGGAGGCGGTCCAGGGTGGCGAGGTCCTCGGCGGTGAGGACCGCGGTGCTGTCGGTGGCCGCGGCGAAATCGCGGTAGCGCTGGAACGTGGCGACGACGTGCGCGCGGGCCGCGTCGTCGAGGGGCGCGGGCAGGTCGAGCAGGAAGCTGCGCGTCGCCACGTGCCGAAGACCTGCCGCCGCGAGCAGCGCGGGCCAGTGCTCCGTCGTCTCCTTGGCGCCCGGCAGCTCCGCCCGCATCCGGGTGAACCACTCCTCGTTGGCCGCGTCCAGGCGGGCCTGGAGTCCGGGGCGGCCGACACCGAAGTCGCGCGGCAGGCTGCGCGGCGCCAGGCCGCCCTCGAGGATCGCGAGCACGCCGCCGGGCGCGAGCCGGTCCGCGAGCGCCGTGAGGGCGGCGACCTGGTCACCCACGTGGTGCACGGAGCGTGCCGCCCAGATGAGGTCGGCGGGCGCCAGCTCACCGAGCCCGTCGGGGAGTTCCGCGCGGTGCGTGCCGACGCGGTTCGCGAGGCCGAGGCGGGTCGCGCGGGCGGCCGCGCGGGCGAGCAGCGCCTCCTCGGGGTCCGCCGCGATCACCCGGGAGGCGGGGAACGCCTCGGCGAGCAGACAGGACACCACGCCGGGGCCGCTGCCCGCGTCGACGATCAGGGACGGGTCGCCGCCCCGCTCCGCGGCGCCCTCGCCGCCGTGCACCGTGCGGACGTCGCGCAGCCAGGCCGCCACCTCGCGGTAGACGGGGGCCGTGACCTCCGCGTTCTGCTCCAGTACGGGAGCCATGACGGCCCAGTCGATGTCACCGTGCCCGTGGCCGCCGTGGCCGCCGTGGCCGTGGCCGCCTTCATGGCCGTGCCCCGGGTCACCCCCGTGGCCGTGTCCGGCAGCGCCGTGCCGGTGCCCGGCACCCGCCCCGCGCGTCGCGGCATCGCCGCCACCGTCGCCGCCCTTGTCGCCGCCGCCGTTGTCGCTGCTGCCCGCGTGCCCCGTCACCGTCATCGTCGCCGCCTCTCTCGTACTCTCACCTGGGAACGTTGCCAGCGTGCCCCCGCGCCCGCGTTTTCAGCCAGCCGTGTTGCCGGTTCGGCAAAAGGTGGGTCGCCGCGGCGAAGGGGCGGGGGAGGTCGCCTCAGGCGTGCGGTGGCTTGCGGTAGGCGTGCAGCGTGAACTCCGGGTCGGGGCGCGGGACGTCCTGGTCCGGGAGTGCCGCGAGGCGCGCCGCGAACCGCCCGGCGGACGCGCTGTCGGGCGGGATGCCGGTGAACCAGCCCCGGTGCACGTCGGCGACGGTGCTGCGCGGGCTGCGGCCCTGGCCGTGACCGCGGAAGCGGGCGCGGCCCGCGGGGGTGAGGCCGTGCGCGGCGGCGTACTGTCCGACGCGGGCCGCGGCGTCCACGGCCCCGCGGATCGGGCGGCCCGCGAGCGCCGCGTCGATGTCGCTGCCCACGTCGTGCGAGGTGGCCTTGTCGACGGAGGTGACGAGGACCCCGCCGGGCCGCAGCACCCGCGCGCACTCCCCCACGACGGCCGACGCCTCCTCGGGGTCCCGCAGCAGGTGCAGCAGCCACACCGCCGACACGGCGTCGAAGGCGCCGCCGGGGAACGGCAGCCGCCTGCCGTCCCCGATGACGACGGCTCCGGGCACCCGGGCGGCCGCCATGCGCGCCATGGCGTACGCCGCGTCGACGCCCGTCACCCGCAGTCCCCGCCGGGCGGCGAATTGCCGGGTGACGAGGCCGGTGCCGCAGGCGACGTCGAGCAGCGCGGCGGTGCCCGGGGGCAGCAGCGAGAGCACCGCGTCGGCGGCGGCGACGGCACGCGGCTCACCGCCGCGCGAGGCGTCGTAGCGGACGGCCTCCTTGTCGTAGTCGAGCATCAGGCCCCCGCTCCCGCCCGCCCCCGGCGGGCCGTGGCCACGCCGTGCCTCACAGGGCCCCGTGCCCCGCCGCGAGGACCTCGACGGCACCGGCCAGTGCGAAGTCCAGGTCGGTGAGGGCGCCGCCCGCGCTGTGGGTGGACACGGTCAGGGTGACGGTGTCGTAGCCGAGGGTCAGCTCGGAGTGGTGCTGGAGCTCCTCCTGCACCTGGGCGATGTGGACGACGACAGCGGTCGCGGCGAAGTGCGAGGCCAGGCGGTAGGTGCGGGTCAGCTTCGGGGCGGCGCCACCGCCCGCCGAGGTGCCGGTGCCGGCCGTGGTGTCCGTGCCGGCCGTGGTGAGGGTCCAGCCGGGGAGTTCGGCGAGCCGGTCCTCGATCTCCTTCTGCGACAGCGGTTCTCCAGGCATGGCCTCGCTCCTGTCTGTCTCTGTGGGGGGTGAGCTTTCTCTGTGGGGGTGAGCTTTCTCTGCTCTGTGGGGGGGGGTGAGCTGTCAGCGTGCCACAGCGGCCGCTCACCGGGGAGCCGACTCCTGGCCGACGCGTGCGGCGCCGGGGCCCGTCGTCGAACTCCCGCCGAGCAGACAGCCACGCACCCGGGCCCCGTACGCCACGGCCGCCTCCCACGACGGCGCGTCGTCCCACGGGTTCGGCATGCACCCCTCCTCGAACACGCTCAGAACAGCCTTCCGCGCGGCCTTCTGAACTACCTTCTGAGCATGACCACTGTCGCGCCCGTCCGCCGGAACAGCAAAGACAGCCCCGCGCAGGCTCCCTCCGAGGTGGGGGCCCTGCTGCGCGCCTGGCGCGAGGAACGGCGCGTCAGCCAGCTGGAGCTCGCGCTGCGCGCGGACTCCTCGGCACGGCACATCAGCTTCGTCGAGACGGGCCGCTCCAAGCCGAGCGAGGAGTTCGTGCTCAAGCTGGCCGAGCGCCTCGACGTGCCGGTGCGCGAGCGCAACGCGCTGCTGCTCGCGGCCGGGTACGCACCCCGCTTCCCGCAGACCCCGCTCGACGACCCGGCGATGGACGGCCTGCGGGCCGGACTCCAGCAGCTCCTCCAGGGCTTCGAGCCGTATCCGGCACTCGTCGTCGACGCCACGTACCAGGTGGTCGCGGCGAACCGGGGCATCGCGATGCTCCTCGACGGCCTGCCGGAGGACGTGCTGGAACCGCCGCTCAACGCCATGCGGATCACCCTGCACCCGCGGGGTCTCGCGTCGCGGATCCGCAATCTGGGCGAGTGGCGCGGACATCTGCTGCACCAGATGGAGCGGCAGATCGCGCTGCACCGCTCGGCCGCCCTGCGGGCGCTGTACGAGGAGGTGGCGGCCTACCCCGTGGCGGAACCCGGCGAGGACACGGCCGCGGACGGGCAGGTCCACCACTTCGCGCTGCCGTGCAGGATCGAGCACGAGGGCCGGGTGCTCTCCTTCGTCTCGTCGATCTCGACGTTCAACACGCCGATGGACGTGACCGTCGCCGAGCTGGCCGTCGAGACCCTGCTCCCGGCGGACCCGGCGACGGTCAAGTACCTCCAGTCACGGGTGTGACCCGCACGCCTCCACCCGGTCGCGGCTACCGGCCAGCGCCCTGCCCGCCACCACCCTGCTCACCGGCGCCGCCCTGCCCGCCGACGCCGCCCTGCCCGCCGACGCCGCCCTGCCCGCCGTCCCGCGTGCCCTGCGCCCGTTCGGCGCCCCTGGTGCCCGTAGCGTCCCCGGCGGGCCCTGCGGCTCCAGCGGACCCTGCGGCTCCGGCGGGCCCTGCGGCCCCTGCAACCTCGGCGTCGTCGTCGACGAGTTCCGCGTCCACGACACCGTCGTCACCGCCGTCCCGCGCACCCGCCGACGCGTCCCGCGGTGGCGTGTCCCCGGCTGCGCCGTTCTCCCGGGCGGCCTCCGCGGACGCGTACATCGCCTGGCCCATCCGCTGGCTGACGGCGGCGAGCTTCTCGGCGGCGGCCCGGACGGCGGCGGTGTCGCCGCCGTCGAGCAGCGGCTTCAACTCCGCTGCCGCCGCCTCCACCTCGGCCCTGAGATCGGCGGGAATGCGGCCGCCCCCGGCGGGTGTCCCGGCACCGTCGCCGTCGCCGTCCCCGCCGTTGTCGCGCAGGAACCGCTCGGTCTGGTAGAGGAGCTGCTCGGCCTGGTTGCGGGTCTCGGCGGCCTCGCGGTGCTTGCGGTCCTCCTCCGCGTACTGCTCCGCCTCCCTGACCATGCGGTCGATGTCGTCCTTGGGCAGCGCGGAGCCACCGGTGACGGTCATGCGCTGCTCGCGCCCCGTGGCCTCGTCCTTCGCCGACACGTGCATGATGCCGTTGGCGTCGATGTCGAAGGTGACCTCGATCTTCGGTACGCCGCGCGGCGCGGGCGGCAGCCCGGTCAGGTCGAACACGCCGAGCTTCTTGTTGTACGCGGCGATCTCCCGCTCGCCCTGGAAGACCTGGATGCCGACCGACGGCTGGTTGTCCTCGGCGGTGGAGAAGGTCTCCGAACGGCGCGTGGGGATGGTGGTGTTGCGCTCGATGAGCTTGGTCATGATGCCGCCCTTGGTCTCGATGCCGAGCGACAGCGGCGTCACGTCGAGCAGCAGCACGTCCTTGACGTCGCCGCGGATGACACCGGCCTGGAGGGTGGCGCCGAGGGCGACGACCTCGTCGGGGTTGACGCCCTTGTGCGGTTCCCTGCCGGTGAGCTCCCGCACCAGGTCGCCGACGGCGGGCATGCGCGTGGAGCCGCCGACGAGGATGACGTGGTCGATCGCGGAGAGCTGCACGCCCGCGTCCTTGACCGCCTGGTGGAAGGGGCCCTTGCAGCGGTCGATGAGGTCGGCGGTCAACTCCTGGAACTGGGCCCGGGTGAGCTTCTCCGTCAGGTGCAGCGGGCCGTCCGCGGACGCGGTGACGTAGGGCAGGTTGATGTCGGTCTCGCTGGACGAGGACAGCTCGATCTTCGCCTTCTCGGCGCCCTCGCGCAGCCGCTGCACGGCCATCTTGTCCTTGCCGAGGTCGATGCCGTGCCCGTTCTTGAACTGCCGTACGAGGTGCTCGACGATCCGCTGGTCCCAGTCGTCGCCGCCGAGGCGGGTGTCGCCGTTGGTGGCCTTGACCTCGATGACGCCGTCGCCCATCTCCAGGAGCGACACGTCGAAGGTGCCGCCGCCCAGGTCGAAGACCAGGACGGTCTGGTCGTCGCCCTTGTCGAGGCCGTAGGCGAGGGCGGCGGCCGTCGGCTCGTTGATGATCCGCAGGACCTTCAGGCCCGCGATCTCCCCGGCCTCCTTGGTGGCCTGGCGCTGGGCGTCGTCGAAGTACGCGGGCACGGTGATGACCGCGTCGGTGACGTCCTCGCCCAGATAGGACTCGGCGTCCCGCTTCAGCTTCTGCAACACGCGGGCGGACAGCTCCTGGGCGGTGTAGCGGGCTCCGTCTACGGTGGCGCCGGAGGCGCCCGCTCCGGGCCCGGACTCGGACTCGGGGAAGCGCCAACCGCCGTCGCCCATGTGGCGTTTGACCGAGCGCGCGGTGCGCTCCACGTTCGTGACCGCTTGGCGCTTGGCGACCTCGCCGACGAGGACGTCGCCGCTCTTGGCGAACGCGACGACGGACGGGGTGGTGCGGGCCCCTTCCGCGTTCGCTATGACGGTGGGCTCACCGCCCTCGAGGACCGCCACCACCGAGTTCGTCGTCCCGAGATCGATACCGACCGCACGTGCCATGTTCAACAACCCCTTCCGACGCGGCGCTTCTGCATCCTCCAGCACAAAACTTGAGCGGCCTGTTGTCAATGCCGCCAGCGCACCCGCCGTCCCGGAACCGGCGGGCTCCGGACACGGCGGGCCCCGGACACGGCGGGCCCGGACACGACGAAGCCGCCGACCCCTCGTGCGGGTCGGCGGCTTCGCGCGGGGCGTCAGGCCAGTTTGGCCGAGAGGGTGATCGTCGTACCCGTCAGTGCCTGGCTGACGGGGCAGTTGGCCTTGGCGTCCTCGGCGGCCGCGGTGAAGGCGGCCTCGTCGACGCCGGGCACCTCGCCCTCGACGGTGAGGTGGATGCCGGTGATGCCGGTGCCCGGCTTGAAGGTCACCTCGGCGGAGGTGACGAGCTTGGTGGGCGGGGTGCCCGCGCCGGTCAGGCCGTGGGACAGCGCCATGGAGAAGCAGCTGGAGTGCGCGGCGGCGATGAGCTCCTCCGGGCTGGTCTTCCCGTTCGCCTGCTCGGCGCGGGACGGCCAGGAGACGGCCTGCTGCCCGATCCCCGAGGAGTCGAAGGTCACGGTGCCTGAGCCCTCGGTCAGGCTGCCTTCCCAGACCGTGTGTGCGGAGCGCGTGGTAGCCACGATGCCAAATCCCTTCGGTGAAGTACCTAGGGGTACATCCGATCACACTCCGGGGGGAAACAGCGCGCGTACCCGGGTGCGAGGCCACCCGGTCACGGACTCCCGGCGGGCCGCCCGGACACCGACTCGCGCCGGGGTCCGGGCGGCCGCGCGGCGAGATCGGGCCGTGCGCGTGCCCGGCACGGGACGAGGACGGCCGCCCGGCACCGGCGGTCGCGCGTCACGGTCCTGGAGCGTGTCCTCCTCGCGGTGCTCGACGCGGCCCGTGTGCCCAGCGCGCTCGTCGTGCCGCCCGCCGCCGGGAGCACCCCCGCGGCGCCGGAGTCGCGCGATCCCCGGGAGGCGCTCGCCGCGGCGCAGGACCGGCTGCTCGCCGAGCCGGCGGTGCGCTCCGCCGGGGACGGCGGGGACTGTCCGGCCGTCCTCGCCCAGGACCGGCTGCCCGAGGTCAGGGACGTACCCGGCACGTTCCGGGTGGGCTACGAGACAGCGGGCAACGAGGCTTCTCCGGGCGCCCGCAAGCTCATCGAGATCGGACCCGAGGAGGGCGGGTACCGGACGCGGCGCTGGGTGACGGCGCCCCTGGCGCGGTAAGGGTCACCGGGTGGCGGCCCGCTCCTTGCGGGCCGCCATCCACGCGTACAGGAGCACTCCCACGAAGAGGAAGAGGACGCCCTGGTAGACCGCCGCGTACCCGGCGCCCGCGACGAGCCACATCGAGAAGCCGAACGCGAGCGCGGCGAGCACCGCGTCGCGCACGAGGCGGCCCCGGTCCACGCGCTCGCCCCGGCCGGAGGCGAGGAAGTAGATCTGCGCGGCGGTGGCGAGCAGATACGGCACGGTGGCCGTGAACGTCGTCACCAGGACGAGGACTTCGAAGACGCCCGAGGAGCCCGCCGTGTAGTTGTAGACGGTGAGCAGCGAGGCGAGGACCACGGTGACCAGGACACCGACGGTCGGCACTCCGCGCCGCTTCTTGGCGAACGCGCTAGGGAACAGGCCGTCGCGGGCGGCGGCGTACGGGGCCTGGGCGCTCAGCAGCGTCCAGCCGTTGAGCGCGCCGACCATGGAGACGAGTGCGGCGACCGCCACGGCCGTGCCGCCCCAGGACCCGCCGAACATCGCGTTCACCGCGTCCGAGAACGGCGCCGTGGAGTCGACGAGGTCGTCGTGCGCGACGGTGCCGAAGACGGCCAGGGTGCCGAGCAGATACACGAGGGCCGCGCCGAGGGTGCCGAGGACGGTGGCGCGTCCGACGTTGCGCCGCGGGTCGTGCACCTCGCCCGCGCTGACGGCGGCGGACTCCACGCCCAGGTACGAGAAGAGCAGGATGGCGGCGGACGCGGACACGGCCCCGACGGGGCTGTCGTCGCTCGCCCGGAACGGCCCCAAGTTGGCGCTGTCGAAGAAGAGGAGCCCGCCGAGGGCGACGAGCAGCAGCGGCAGGAACTTCAGGACGGTGGCGACGAGTTGGACGGCGCCGACGTAGCGCGTACCGGCCAGGTTGGCGAGGGCGGGCAGGAGTTGCAGGGTGAGCGCGGCGAGGCAGGCGGTCCACCGGTGGTCGGCCACGGGTATCAGGACGTCGAGATAGCCCACGGCGGCGACGGCGAGGGCCGCGTTCGACACCCAGGTGGTGATCCAGTACGACCAGGCGGCGAGGAAGCCCGCGAAGTCGCCGAACGCGGCGCGCGCGTACACGTACGGTCCGCCGGTGCGCGGGTCGCGGTGCGCGAGCCGCCCGAAGACGAGGGCGAGCGCGACGGCGCCCGCCGTCAGGACGGCGAACGCGACCAGGCTGATGGTGCCGAAGGGTGCGACGGAGGCGGGGAGCAGGAAGATGCCGCCGCCGATGATGTTGCCCATCACGAGGCAGGTGGCGACGGGAAGCTTGAAGCGCCGTGCGTGCCTGCTGTCGTCGGCGGCGCCTTCGCCCTTACCGGCGCGCGGGGTCGGACCGGACTTCGGGGACGCGGGGGAGCCCGGGAGTTCTTCCTGGTGGGGGGCCGGAGCCGACGGGGAAACGGTTCCGGTGTCGTGCATGGGGTGGTGCGCCTCTCGTCGTGCCGTACGCGCGCCCGGGATCGCCGAGCGCACGGCCATGGTCGGGCACGGCCCACGCTGCGCAAAATCAGTGTGTTTTGTCCGGTGCGGCGTGGTCGGCGACCGTAAAAGCTGTCGGGCGGCCGCTGTCCGGGCGGCGAATGTCCACGGGGGTGGCGGGGGTCATGGGAGCCGCGGCGGGAGCGGGTGTGCGCCCGTGCTCCTCCTCGCGCCAGCGGCGCAGCACGGCGTGCACCGCCTCGGCGCCGACGAGTTCACCGCCGTCCTCGACGGCCGGGGACAGCGCGAGCGGTGCGAGCAGGAACGGCAGGGACTGGGCGCCGCCGAGGCCGCCGTGCGAGCCGATCTGTTCCTCGAAGGCGAGGACCTCCCCGTCCTGCGGGTCGTACCAGGAGTTGACCATGATGTCGGCCGTGTGCGGGAAGGAGTCGGTGCGCCGCACGGCGTCGGCGGCGCCCGGCCCGAAGTCGGCGAGGGGCCCGAGGTCCTCGGGGCCCGCGAGGTCGTCGTCCAGGCGGATCTCGGCGCCCCGCGCCCCGAGCACGAGCGCCCCGTGCTCGGCGCTGCGTACGAGCAGGAAGCCGATGCCCGGGTGGTTGGCGAGGGTCGTCAGGAGCGCCGGGTGCCGGCGGTCGATCTCCTCGCGGGTCATGCGGTGCGGCACGTCGGGGAAGGACACCAGGCCGAGGTTGCCCGAGGCCAGGACGACGGGTTCCGCGTGCCGCCGCGGATGGTGCTCGCCCGCGCCCTCCTCGACGGGCCTGCGCAGCGCGGCCCGCACGGCCGAACGGGCCTCGGCTCCGCTGTGGGTGCGCCCGGCGCGGCGGGGCACCGGCAGCCCGGAGCCGGCGCGCACCAGGTCGGCGAGGGTGAGGCCGTAGCGGGCGCGGAAGGTCTCGCCGGGGCTCTGGCCGTGGTCGGAGAGCAGCACGATGCGGTAGGGCCGGGGGGCGTGGTCGGCGACCTGCTCGATCAGGGCGAGGGACCGGTCGAGGCGGCGGAGCACCTTTTGCGCGTCGCCGCTCGTGGGCCCCGAGTGGTGGGCGACCTCGTCGTAGGCGACCAGGTCGGCGTAGACGGCGGCGCGCCCGGCGAGCATGTCCCCGATGACGGCGGCGACCACGACGTCGCGCTCCACGACGGTGGCGAAGGCGCGGATGAGGGGGTAGAGGCCGCCGCGGCGCACGCGCGGGCGGCGCCGGCGAAGGCGGGCCCGGGTCGACTCGACCAGCTCACGGCCGACCTCGGCGACGAAGGACAGGGCGGTGCGGACGGCGTTGGCGGGGTCGGAGAAGTAGGCGAAGTAACCGGCGCGGGAGCGGTTCCTGCGGCCGCGCCTCGCGGCCACCGACAGGACGAGGGCGAGCTGGTCGGCGCCCCCGCCGAAGAGGTTGCCGCGGCTCGCGCCGCCGTCGGCGAGCAGGCCGGGGTCACCGGTGCGGGCGACGGCGCGGCGTTGCAGTTCGGCGGCGGACGCGGGCCGGTTGGAGACCATGACCTCGCCGGTGTCCTTCTCGTACCAGCGGAAGGCGGGGACGTCGTGATTGCTGCCGTGCAGGATGGCGAGCTGGCTCGCGCCGGTCTGGCTCGACCAGTCGGTGCGCCAGGGGACGAGGCGGTGGGTGGCCGCGGGACCCGCCGCACCGCCTGGCCCCGGCGCCGCCCCGAGCCAGCGGGCGACGGTCGGCATGAGCCCCTCGCGCACGGCGTCGGTGAGCACCTCGTGTCCGACGCCGTCGAGCTGGAGGAACAGGAGGCCCGGGGTGCTCGGGCCGTACGGTCCTTCGGCGCGGCGGCGTCTGCGGTCGGCGAGGCGGTACAGGCGGCGGCGGTAGGCGTCGTCGTCGCGGACGGCGAGGGCGCCGCCGGTCGCGGACGCCACGGCCGACATCACGGCGGCGACGACCACCGCGGTCTCGGCGTTGGCGTCGCCGCGGCCGTCGGGGATGAGGCGCAGGGCGAGCAGCAGCACGGAGCCGTTCAGGAAGAACGTGAGCAGGCCGAGGACCAGGGCGGGCACGAGGAGCAGCGCGCGCACCAGGAGCGGCCACACCAGGGCCGACAGGAGGCCGAAGGCGCCGGCGCCGAGGGCCGCGGTGATCGCGATGCGGGTGGAGCTGTCGCCGTCGTCCGACTGGAGCTTGAAGTCGGGCAGGATGCCGGCGAGCACGAGCATCGTGAGCGTGCTGACCGCCCACACGGCGACGACCCGCCACGCGGTGCGGCCCACCTTCCGCCATGCCGTGCGGCCCGTCTGCCACCATCGCCCGTCCCGCACCGCACCCAACCGCCTCACGCCTGTCGACCTGGCCCTCAGCGTGCCACAGGCCGCGGGTTCGCCGCGGTCGGGCGACCTCCGGGGGCGGCAGGACGCGGGGGCGGCAGGCGGGGGCGGCGCGGGGTGACGGGGGTCAGCAGCCGTCGTACCCGGCGGTCGGCATGGACAGGCGGCGGTGCACGCGCGCCTTCATGGGGGCGTCGTACGCCGGCTCGGCCAGGCCCGCGGTCTCGACCCGCACCCCCCGCCGCGCGCACTCCGCGGTGAACTCGTCCGGTGACCGCAGTGCCCGCTCCAGGACCCGGCGGCACGGCACCACGAAGAGGTCGACGAGCCCGGCGTCCACGTCGTTCCACAGGACGGCGTGGTCGCTGCGCAGGCCGTGCACGACGAGTTCGCGCGTCACCACGTACCCCTGCTCGGCGGCCCACCGCGCGCACATGGCGTGCTGGCTGCGCGAGTCCACGAGGAAGGGGTCGGCGTCCAGCTCCTCCAGGGGCGTCAGGCTGGCGATCGCCGCGACCCGCACCGCGCGCGCGGTGGCTGTGCCCGCATGTCCCATGACGTCCCCCTCACCTCCGGCGTCGGCCGCCCCGGGTACCGGCCGTCGACACTACTCCTGGCCGTAGGCTCGGAGACAGTCACACGAAGGAGGAACGGGTGCAGCCCGACGTCACGGTCACTTGGTGGGGCCACGCCACCTGCACGGTCGAGGACTCGGGCATCCGTGTGCTGACCGATCCGCTGTTCGCACGCCGGCTCGCGCACCTGCGCCGCCGCCGGGGCGCGCTCCCGCCGCCGCGTGCGGCCGTCGCGGACGTCGTCCTCCTCTCGCACCTGCACGCCGACCATCTGCACGTGCCCTCCCTCGCCCGCGTCGCCCCCGGCACCCGCGTCCTTCTCCCGCGCGGCGCCCCCCGCTCGGTGCCGGGCCTGCGCAGGCTGTCCCACCTGCGGTTCACGGAGGTCGCGCCCGGCGACGAGGTGCCGGTGGGGGACGGCTCCGGCGGTGTGGTCGTACGCGTCGTGCCCGCCCTGCACGACGGCCGCCGCCTGCCCGTGGGCCCGCACCGCTCCCCCGCCCTCGGCTACGTCGTCGAGGGCCGGGCCCGTACGTACTTCGCCGGGGACACCGGGCTCTTCGACTCGATGGCAGCCGAGGTCGGGGACGTGGACGTGGCGCTGCTGCCGGTCGGCGGCTGGGGGCCCTACCTCGGGCACGGCCACCTCGACCCGGCCCGCGCCGCCGAGGCCCTCGCCCGGATCGCGCCGCGCGGCGCGGTGCCCGTGCACTACGGGACGTACTGGCCGATCGGCATGGACGCGGTGCGGCCGCACGAATTCCACGGCCCGGGCGAGGAGTTCGTCCGGCAGGCCGCCCGCCGCGCCCCGGACACGGCCGTGCATCTGCTCGGGCACGGCGAGTCGGTGCGCGCCGAGGCAGCCCGATGATCCACACCGCGGTGGCGCAGGTGACGCCGGACTCCACTCAGCAGGCGGTGGCCTATCCGTCGTTGTTCCTGCTCGTGGTGGTCGGCGCGCTCGTGCCCGTGGTGCCGACCGGCGCCCTGGTGAGCTCGGCGGCCGTGGTGGCCCTGCACCGGACCGACACCTCGCCGTTCGCGCTCCTCATCGTGTTCGGCGTGGCCTCGCTCGCCGCGTTCTCCGGCGACATGGGGCTGTACTGGCTCGGGCGGCGCGGCATGGGCTCCAGGAACGGTTCGCGCTGGCTGGCCGCCATCCGCGACCGCGCCCCCGAGGAACGCCTGCGGCAGGCCCAGGACAAGCTCGACGACCACGGCGTGCTCGTCCTCGTCCTGTCCCGCCTCGTGCCCGCGGGCCGCATCCCGGTCATGCTGGCCTGCCTCCTCGCGCAGATGCCGGTGCGCCGCTTCGCCCGCGGCAACCTCCCCGCCTGCCTCGCCTGGGCGGTGACGTACCAGCTCATCGGCATCCTCGGCGGCGCCCTGTTCCCGGAGCCCTGGCAGGGCGTGGCCCTGGCGGTGGGCCTGACGGTCGTCATCAGCGCCGCCCCGACGCTGTGGCGACACCTGTGGAGGCGGAAGAGCCCGTCCGGCGTCTGAGGAAGGCGCGCGCGACACGACCTCAGTGCCCTTCCGCGCGCAGTTCGTCCAGCGCCGAGCCGAACCCGGCCAGAGCCCGACGCACGTGCGGCAGTTCCAGGGGGTCGCAGGCGTCGAGCGCGGCGGTGCGCTGCCGCGGGTCCGTGCCGAGGAAGGGGCTCGTGGACAGGCGTACGCGCAGCGCGCCGATGTCGTCGCCGAAGCGGTGGCCGCCAGGTGCGGGCATGCCGAGGCGCTCCTGGAGGTGGTCCTCGAGTTCCTGTGCGTCGGTGGCGCCGCGCGCGGCGAGAGCGGACCGCAACGGCTCCAGGTCGGCGTACAGGTGGCGGCCCGCTCGCGGCGGCCGTACGAGACCGCCCGCCGCGGTCACCCGTTCCCGCACCCCGGCGGCGAGCCGCGCGTGCAGCCGCACCGCCGCGGTGCGGCGCGCGGTGACCTCGTCCGGTTCGGCGAGCGCGTACGCGGCCGCGGCGGCGACCGGCGCGGTGGGGGTGGCGCCGAGCGCGGCGAGCACGTCCAGGGCGCGGGCGCGCAGCGCCGCGGCGTGGCCGGTCGCGGGGAAGCGGGCGATCGCGGCGGGCAGGCCGGGCGGCAGGAACGCGCCGGACAGGTCGCAGACGACGGTGACCTGTGCGGGGGCCATCTCGGCGGGGCCGACGAGCACGGTCTCGCGCGGGCGGTGCAGCGTGTCGCGCCAGGTCTCGTCGCTGACGACGTGCAGCCCCGCCGCTGTCGCGGCCTCGACGGCCTCGTGCACGACCTCCGGCGGCGGCACGGTGGCCGTCGGATCGTCGGCCACCGACAGGACGAGCAGCCGCGGGGCGCCGCCCTCGGCCCGGACGCGGCGGACGGTTTCCAGCAGGGCGTACGGGTCGGGCACGCCACCGCACTCGGCGGGCGTCGGCACGTGGTAGGCGGACCTGCCGAGCAGCCGCATCAGGGGTTCCCACCAGGCGGCGCAGGGGCGCGGCAGCAGGACGTCGCCGCCGACCGCGGCGGCCAGCGCGAGCAGCAGCGGCGCCGCGCCGGGCGCGGCGGCCACGTGCCCGGGGTCGGCGGGCAGGCCGCGCCGGGACCAGTAGCCGCAGGCGGCGTCCAGGAGGCCGCGGTCACCGCCGGGCGGCTGCGCCTCGACCCGGCCTGCGGCGGCGGCGAGGACCGCGGCCAGCTCCGGGAGCACCGGAAGGCCCAGTTCCGGTGGGGGCGGGCCGTACCGGACGGGGCCGCGGCCCTCGTGGTCCGTCCGCCGCACGGGTGCCTCCGCGCGTTTCCGTGGCCGTCCCGGTGCCGTCCCGGTCAGCGGCCGAACCGGCGGTCGCGGCGCAGCCTGTGCACGGCGGCACCGAGGGCCACGACGACCAGGAGGACGCCCGCGGCCAGGGCGGGCTTGGAATCGTTGAAGCCGCCGGTGCGGCCCGCGTGGACACCGCGGGAGACGGCGGGGGCCGTATGGGTGGCGGTGTGGGCGGTACGGGTGACGGTGAACGTCGCCTTCCAGCGGCCGTCGCCGTGGCAGGTGCCGTCGACGGCCCACTGCGACTCCGGGCCCACGGCGTTCGGGCCTCCGCCCTCGAAGGCCTGGGCGTCGGCGATGCGGGCCGTACCCCGGTAGACGGTTCCGGCATTGCCGGTTCCCGTCCCGGCGCCGGTCTCGGTCCGGGTCCCTGTACCGGTCTCGGTTTCGGTCTCGGTCTCGGTTCCGGTCTCGGTCCAGGTGTCCGTCTCGGTCTCCGTCCGGGTCTCGGCCCCCGTCCCCGACTCGGTCCCCGTCCCCGACTCGGTCCCGGTCTCCGTCTCGGTCCCCGTTTCCGTCTCCGTCTCGGTCCAGGTCTCCGTACCGGTGTCGTACGAGGTGTCTGCCCCGTCCCCGGGGGTCGTCCCGCCGCCGGGGTCCAGGTCGTTCGCGGAGGCCTTTCCGGGGCCGGGGACGCCGAGCGGGTCGCCCTCGCCGTTCCGGTTGTTCTGGTGGTGCTGCTCGTTCTGGTGGTGCTCGACGCGCTCGAGGCGGACGGTGCCCCGCTCGAAGGCCTGGGAGTGGGCTTCCATGGTGGCGGGCGCGTTGCCTCCGACGGCCGGGCAGGTGACCGCGACGGTGACGTGCTGACCGGGGGAAACGTGCCGGGGCGTCACCTCGGCGGCGGCGGAGTTCTCCGCGTACGCGGGCGAGGTCGCCGCGAGGGCGCACAGCGCGGCCGTGGTGAGGGTCAGGGCGAGGTGCGGGACAGAAGGGCGCATGAGGCCATTCGAGCGTGGGGCCGCGTCATCCGCGCGGTGTGGCCTCCGGGCGGGTGAGCGGTGAGGTCCGCCCCGCGCCTCCGTGCGCGGGCGATGGCGCCGTCCGCCCCGCGCCAGCGGGCGGCTTCACACCGCCGCCGACTTCAGCTCCCGCTCGAGGCCCCGCCCCTTGGTCTCCACCAGTGCCGCCGCGACCTCGACCAGCTTGCGGTTGGTCTCCTGCGAGATGCGGCGCAGCAGGGTGAAGGCGCGGTCGGCGTCGCAGGTCACGACGTGCATGATGATGCCGCACGCCTGGTCGATGACGGGGCGGGTGCGCAGGGCCTCGCCCAGGTGGTCGAGTTCCGTGAGCGCCGCGCGGTAGTGCCGGTCGCGGACAAGGCCCGCCGTCGCGAAGTCCCCGAGCGCCTGCGCGGGGCCGCAGCCCGCCTCGCCGAGGGCACCGGGACGGAAGCTGAACAGGCTGAGCGTCAGGGTGAGCCCGGACCGCCTGAAGGGCAGGGTGACGCTCGCGCGGACCCCGGAGTCCAGGGCGAGCGCGCGGTACTCGGGCCAGCGCTCGTCGCGCAGCAGGTCCCCCGTGTCGACGGGGGCACCGCGCTCGCGTGCGGCCGGGATCGGCCCGTCGCCGGTGCGCAGCTGCACGGCGACCAGGCGCGCGAGGTCGGGGTGGGTGACCGCGGCGGGCTGTTCCGTGCCGCCGTCGGTGACGGTGGTGCCCGCGCCGCAGCATCCGGCGGTGCAGCGCACGGCCTGTTCGGCGAGTTCCGAGAGCCTGCGGGCCGGCTGGGCGGACTGCGGACCGTCCGTTGCTCGAAGTGTCGGCATCGTGCTGCGCCTTCCTTCCGGTTCCTGCCGCACGGGACGGGGGTCGTGCCGTGTGAGCCTCGTGCGGCCCCGCGCGGCCCTTCCGTGTCCCGCGGGCGCCCCGTCCTTGTCCGACTTCCCGGCGTCGGCCCCCAAAAACGGCGGCAGCCGATACGTTCGACGCATGGCGGAGACCGATCGTTTCGGTGAGGACCTCGCGGACTTCATGCGCCGTGTCGCGGAGTTGAAGGCGGCCCGCGCTGTCCCCTCCGGAGATCTCGGCACCGTCCTCGACGCGGCCCTGTTCGAACTGGAGCACGCGGTGGAGCGGCTGTGGCCGGGCCTGGAGCGGCTGACCGCCGACGGCCCCGCCGCCGGAACGTCGGCCACCCGCGACGAACAGGGGCTGCTGCGCGCCGTCTTCCAGCGGTTCCCGCTCCCCGTGACGCTGGTCGACGGCGAGACCGTGGTGCGGCGCATGAACCCGGCGGCAACGGACCTCACCGGGATGCGCGGCGGGTACGCGACGGGCCGGCCGCTCACCGTCTTCCTCACCCCCGCCGACCGGCCCGCCTTCCGTTCGCAGGCCGCCGCGGTCGCGCGCGGCGAGGGCGACCGGAGCCTGACGGTGCGCCTCCAGCACCGGCCCGAGCTGCCCGTACGGGCGACCCTGACGGCGCTGCGCCCCGGCACCGAGCCCCGCCCCGTGGTCCTCGTCGTGCTGCAACCGCCGGGCCCGCGCGAACCGCTGCCGCGCGGCGTCCGGGGCCGCACCCCCGACCTGGCCGAGGCGACCCGGCACGCCGAACTCCTCGAACTGTCGGACGCCGTGACGATCTCGCTGCTCACCGCGCCCGCCGGGGACCCGACGGCGGTGCTCGGCCGGGTCGCCGACGTCCTGCACGGCCGGTTCGCGGACTGGGTGATCGCCGACGAGGGCGCGGCCCGCCCCCGGCGCCGCCGGGTGCTCGGTCCCCCGGACGGGCCGGTCGCGGACGTCCTCGCGCAGGACCCGGCCGACTGTCCCCTGGTGCGCGACGCGGCCCGCTGCGGCGCCCCCACGCTCCAGGTGCGGCCCGATCCGCCGGAGGGGTTCGGGCGGGACGCGGACGGCGCCCCGGTCCTGGTCCGCGCGAACGTCACGTCCCTGCTGTGCGTGCCGCTCGCGGCGCGCGCCAACGGCCCGGTGGAAGGCGTCCTCAGCCTGTTCCGCACCGGCGCGCGCCTCGCCTTCTCGATGGCGGAGGCGCACGCCGTGGACGTGATGTCACGCCATGTGGCGCTGGCTATGCGGCGTTCGACGTGACCTCGGCGGGCCGCGGGGCGCCGGCGCCGCGGCCGAAGCGTACGGACTCGAGGGTCCCGTCGCCCGCGCCGCCCGCGCTGTCGACGTGTCCCGCGCCGTCGGCCGGTTCGTGGCGGGCCGCCTCCCGCAGGACTTCCTCGCGCATCCGTCCGCAGCAGCGGCTGATCAGGCGGGACACGTGCATCTGGGAGATGCCGAGGTGCTCGGCGATGCGGCTCTGCGTCATGTCGCGGAAGAACCGCATGTAGAGGATGTCCCGCTCGCGCTCGGGGAGCCGGGCCAGGCACGGCTTGACGGCCTCGCGGTCCACGACGGTGTCCAGGGCCGGGTCGGGGCCGCCGAGGGTGTCCCGCAGCGCGTAGCCGTCGTCGCTGCCGGGCAGCTCGGCGTCCAGGGACAGCGCGGTGAAGCTGTCCAGGGCCTCCAGGCCGGTGGCGGCCTCCTCCTCCGTCATCCGGGCCCGCTCGGCGATCTCGGCGACGGTCGGCGGGCGCCCCGACACCGTCTGGGACAGGTCCTGGCAGGCGAACCGCACGCGGTTGCGCAGGTCCTGGACCCGGCGCGGCACGTGCAGGGTCCACATGTGGTCGCGGAAGTGACGTTTGATCTCGCCGGTGACGGTCGGTACGGCGTAGCTCTCGAAGGCGTTGCCGCGCTCGGGGTCGTAGCGGTCCACGGCCTTGACCAGGCCGAGGGCCGCGACCTGGCGCAGGTCGTCGAGTGCTTCGCCGCGGCCGCGGAAGCGTCCCGCGAGGCGCTCGGCCATGGGGAGCCAGGCCCGCACGATCTCCTCGCGCAGCGCGTCCCGCTCGGGGCCGTGCGGCAGGGCGCAGATCCGCCGGAAGGCCTCGGCGGTGTCGGGGGCGTCGTCGTGCGGGTGCCGCGTGGAGCGGCGCGGCCGGGGGATGAGGGGAGCCCCTGCCTGCTCGGGGTGGGCGGACCGCTCGGGGTGTGCGGTGCCGTCGTGCCGGGCCGTGTCCGCGGATCGTGCTGCATCAGTTCGTGCTGCATCAGATCGCATGATGCGTGCAACTCCCTTGGTGCCGGTGCTCGGAGTGGAACGGTCACCGTGGGAGCGCGTAATGAAGCGCGGGGCGTGCGCCTGCCAGTTCCTGGGCACACCCGGGGACGAGCGGAGCCGCTCCCACGGACGTGCCTCCGGTCCGAAGCACTGTTCCCCCGCCTGCCCCCGGCCCGGGACGGCAAACAAACCCCCGCGCACCCGCGACGCGTCCGGGTGTTTCCCATCCGGCCCGCTGGACACCCGGTCCCCAGCACCGCGTGCCCGTTCGCCCCCGGAGGGCCCGGTGAAACCCCAGTGAACCCGGAGGACACCGACATGACCGCGAAGGTCGCCGACCACATCCTCGAACGGCTGCGGGCCTGGGACGTCAGTTGCGTCTTCGGCTATCCGGGGGACGGCATCAACGGCCTGCTCGCCGCCTGGGGCAGGGCCGACGACCGGCCCCGCTTCATCCAGGCCCGGCACGAAGAGACGGCCGCGTTCGAGGCGGTCGGCTACGCCAAGTTCGGCCATCGCCTCGGGGTGTGCGTGGCCACGTCGGGTCCGGGCGCGATCCACCTCCTCAACGGTCTGTACGACGCCAAGCTCGACCACGTACCGGTCCTCGCCCTCGTCGGCCAGACGGACCGCAGCGCCATGGGCGGCTCGTACCAGCAGGAAGTCGATCTGCACACGCTGTACAAGGACGTCGCCGGTGACTTCGTGGAGACGGTGACGGTTCCCGAGCAGCTCCCCAACGTCATCGACCGGGCCGTCCGCACCGCGTACGCGCGCCGCTGCCCGACAGCCGTGATCATCCCGGCCGATGTGCAGGAGCTCGACTACAGCCCGCCCACGCACGACTTCAAGATGGTGCCTTCGAGCCTGGACCGCAGCGCGTGGACCGCGCTGCCCTCGCCGACCGCCCTGCGGCGCGCCGCCGACGTGCTCAACTCCGGCGACAAGGCGGCCCTGCTCGTCGGCCAGGGCGCGGCGGGCGCCCGCGCCGAGGTCGAGGAGATCGCGGACCTGCTGGGCGCGGGCGTCGCCAAGGCGCTGCTCGGCAAGGACGTCCTGAGCGACGAGCTGCCGCATGTCACGGGCGCGATCGGACTGCTCGGCACCCGCCCCTCGTACGAGCTGATGCGCGACTGCGACACGCTCCTGACCATCGGTTCCAGCTTCCCGTACACGCAGTTCCTGCCGGACTTCGGCAGTGCGCGCGGCGTGCAGATCGACATCGCTCCGCACATGATCGGGATGCGCTACCCCTACGAGGTGAACCTGGTCGGCGACGCCCGTGCCACGCTGCGCCAGCTGATCCCGATGATCTCCGAGGAGCGGAGGGAGACGGGCCGCGAGTGGCAGACGGAGATCTGCGCGAACGTGGAGCGCTGGCGGGGCGTCCTGGAGCGCAGGGCCGAGCTGGCCGCCGACCCCGTCAACCCCGAGTTCGTGGCCCGTGCGCTCGACGCGCTGCTCCCCGACGACGCGATCGTCACCTGCGACTCGGGGTCGACCGCCAACTGGTTCGCGCGCCATCTGACGATGCGGGGCGACATGCGGGCCTCCCTGTCGGGGACGCTCGCGTCCATGGGCTGCGGGGTGCCGTACGCGATCGGCGCGAAGTTCGCCCATCCCAACCGGCCCGTGGTGGCGCTCGTCGGGGACGGCGCGATGCAGATGAACGGGATGGCGGAGCTGATCACAGCGGCCAAGTACCGGCACCGCTGGGACGACCCCCGCCTGGTCGTCGGCGTGTGGAACAACCAGGACCTGAACCAGGTGACGTGGGAGATGCGGTCGATGGGCGGCGCGCCCGCCTTCCTGCCCGCGCAGTCCCTGCCGGACGTGCCGTACGCGGACTTCGCCCGCTCGATCGGTCTCACGGGCATCCGCGTGGAGCACCCCGACGACGTGGCCGAGGCCTGGCGTGCCGCTCTCGCGGCGGACGGCCCCGCGGTCGTGGAGTTCCTGACCGATCCCGCGGTGCCGCCGATCCCGCCGCACGCCACCTGGGACCAGCTGGAGTCGACCGCGGCCGCCGTCCTCAAGGGCGACGCGGACCGCACCGCGATGGTGAAGCAGGGGTTCAAGGCGAAGGCCCAGGAGTTCTTCGGGGGCAAGAAGGGTTGAACGGGACTGATCGGGCAACCAGGACACGAAGGAAGAGAGAGGTCTCGGCACCATGGCGGAGTACGTGCGGGAAGTCATGACACCGGCGGTCGTCGCGGTCCGCCCCGACGCCTCGCTGGTCGAGGCGGCGCAGCTGATGCGCGCCCAGGACATCGGTGATGTCATGGTCACGGGCGGCGGTCAGATCATCGGCGTCCTGACCGACCGGGACATCACCCTGCGCGCCGTCGCCGAGGGCGCGGATCCGCTGACGGTCAGCGTCCACTCCGTGTGCACGCCGAACCCGGTCGTGGTGGCCCCCGACGACACCGTGTCGGAGGCCGTGCAGCTGATGCGCACCCACGCGGTGCGGCGGCTGCCCGTCGTCGAGAGCGGCACCCCGGTCGGCATGGTGAGCATCGGCGATCTCGCTCTCCACCAGGACCCCTCGTCCGCGCTGGCCGACATCAGCCGGGCCGAGGCAGGACACCACCCGAACCACTGAAAGGCACATCGACCCATGCGCATCGCATTCCTGGTCGCCCCCGAAGGCGTCGAACAAGTGGAGCTGACCGAGCCCTGGCAGGCCGTGGTGGACGGCGGCGGCGAGCCCGTCCTCGTGTCCACGGAGTCCGGTTCGGTGCAGGGCTTCAACCACCTCGACAAGGCCGACACCTTCCCCGTCGACCAGGTGGTCGGCGAGGTCTCGGCGGACGAGTTCGCGGGCCTCGTCCTTCCCGGCGGTGTCGCCAATCCGGACCTGCTGCGCACGGACGAGGACGCGGTGGCGTTCGTCCGCGCGTTCTTCGAGCTGGGCCTTCCGGTCGCGGCGATCTGCCACGCGCCCTGGACGCTGGTGGAGGCGGACGTGGTACGGGACCGCACGCTGACGTCGTGGCCGAGCCTGCGCACCGACATCCGCAACGCCGGCGGCAACTGGGTGGACGAGCAGGTGAAGGTCTGCGACGGCGGCTCCAACACCCTGGTCACCAGCCGCAAGCCGGACGACCTCAAGGCGTTCTGCGAGGCGTTCATGAAGGAGTTCACGCGCGCCGCGGACCGGTAGGACACGGGGCCGCCCCACCCCTTCGCCCTCACGCCGTGCGCCGTCACGCCGCGCGCGCCCGTGTGCGGCAGACGCCGACCCGGAGGACCATAATGGGCACCACGGACCAATCCCTGCTGCTGCGGCACGGTCGGGCACTGGACCTGTTCACCGAACGGGTCCACGGCGTGGCGCAGGACCAGTGGGGCGGGCCGACGCCGTGCGCCGAGTGGACGGTGCGGGACCTCGTCCAGCACCTCGTCGTCGAACAACTGTGGGTGCCGCCGCTCGTGCGGGACGGCGCCACCGTGGACGAGGTCGGCGACTCCTTCGAGGGCGACGTGACCGGTCCTGACCCCGTCGCCGCCTGGGACACCACGGCGGACGCGGCCCGCGCCGCGTTCGCCGGGCCCGGTGCCCTGGACCGCACGGTGCACCTCTCCTACGGCGACACCCCGGCACGCGACTACTGCGCGCAGATGACCACCGACCTGGTAGTGCACAGCTGGGACCTGGCGCGGGCGGTCGGCGCCGACGAGCGGCTGCCGGACGACCTCGTCACCGCCGCCCTGCACGAAGTGCGGCCGTACGCCGCCGAGTTGAGCGGGAGCGGCCTCTTCGCCCCCGCCGTCGAGCCCCCGCCGGGGGCCGACGCGCAGACGGAGCTGCTGTGCCTGCTGGGCCGCGCGCCGTAGCGCTGGGAGGTCGGGAACGGGCCGGGCGTACGCGGGCGGCGGCCGGAAGTTGCGGGCCCGGCCGGCACGGGGGTTGCCGGAAGGGGATCACGGGCCCGCGACCCGATGGCCGGTCCGCCGGGCATGGCCGGGCCGGAGGCACCGGAGTTCCGTCTGCGGCCGGCGTCCCGGAGGAGACCTCCACGACGACGACCGGTCCGTCCGGCGCCGACGCCAGCCTAGGCGGAGGCCGAGCCGGGCGACGATCCGCTGAGCGCGTCCGTTGTCCGGATAGCGCAGCGGTTCCGGATTCCGGACGCCAGGCCTTCGCCACCCCGACCCACCTCCCTCAGCCCCCTCAGCCCCGCAGGGTCTGCGAGGGCAGCTCCCCGAAACGCGCCCGGTACTGCTCGGCGAAACGCCCCAGATGGGTGAATCCCCAGCGGAAGGCGACCTCGCTGACACCGCGCTCGCCGGGCCCCGCCGCACGCAGCTCGTCCCGCACCCGGGTCAGGCGCACCTCGCGTACGTACGCCATCGGCGTCATGCCCACGTACCGCTTGAAGGCCTCCTGGAGCCAGCGCACGCCGACCCGGGCCTCGGCGGCGAGCTCCGTGGTGGTGTGGGGATGCTCGGGCCGCTCCCGCACGGCGGCCATGGCGCGCTTGACGGGGGTGGGCCGCAACTTGGGGGCGGGGCCTTCGAGCTGGTCGCGGTAGCGGTGCCCGGCGGCCAGCAGAACGCCGTTCAGGAGCGCCTCCTGGAGCGGTGCGGCCACCAGCGGGTGGCTCAGCGTCGCGGACTCCTCGCGCAGGTCGTCGGCGACGGTGCGCACGAGGCGGGTCCAGCCGAGGCCGTGACCCGCGGTGGTGTCGAACTCCGGGTCGAAGGGCACCGGGCCGTGGGCGGGCCTGCCGATGAGCCGCTCCAGGTTCTCCTCGAGGGCGGCTCGGTCGACCTTGACGGCGACCACCCGGCAGTCCCCCGACCACCGGTCGAGGTAGGTGTCCCCGCGGGGTTGCAGGACGGCGGCGCGCCGCGGTCCGGTGCGGAGCACGGCGGGGCGGGGGCCCTGGCGCCAGGCCATGTGCCCGCTGAGCGGCACGTTCACGTGGTACGACCCGAGCTCGCCGAAGCGCATGCGCACATCCGCGCCGCAGTGCAGGTCCCCGATGGTGAGCGCGCCGAGCTGCCCGATGGTGAAGTCCGCGAGGAAGGGGCGCGGGCCCGCCAGCACATCCATGAAGTTGCTGTAGTACGCGGTCCCGAGCAGGTCCCGGGCCTCGTCCACGTCACTGGTCCCGAAGGACGTCCTCACCACCACGGTCTCCCCCACTGCGCAGCGTACGGCGTGGTTCCGCCACGCTACCGCCCGCGCTACCTGGCTCGCGCCACCCGCCTCTCGTCCCATACGGGCTCGGGGGTCTCCCGGACCTGGCCGTCGGCACCGAAGACCAGATAGCGGTCGAACGACCGGGCGAACCAGCGGTCGTGGGTGACCGCCAGCACCGTGCCCTCGTACGCCTCGAGTCCCTCCTGGAGCGCCTCGGCCGACTCCAGGTCGAGGTTGTCGGTGGGTTCGTCGAGCAGCAGGGCGGTGGAGCCCCGCAGTTCGAGGAGCAGGATCTGGAAGCGGGCCTGCTGTCCGCCCGAGAGCCGCTCGAAGCGCTGCTCGGCCTGGCCTGTCAGTTCGTAGCGGCGCAGCCGGGACATCGCGGCGCCGCGGGCCTGGGCGTGCTCGCGCCACAGAATGTCGAGGAGGGTGCGGCCGAACAGCTCCGGGTGGTCGTGCGTCTGCGCGAAGTGTCCCGGCACGACGCGCGCGCCGAGCTTCCACTCACCGGTGTGCCGCACGGGGTTCTCGGCGTTCGCACCGTTCCTGGCGTTCTCGCCGTTCTCGAAGCCGTGCGCGAGCAGGCGCAGGAAGTGCGACTTGCCCGAGCCGTTCGAGCCGAGCACGGCGACGCGTTCGCCGTAGAAGACCTCCAGGTCGAAGGGTTTCATCAGGCCGGTCAGCTCCAGGCCCTTGCAGGTTATTGCCCGCACCCCCGTGCGCCCGCCGTGCAGACGCATCGTGATGTCCTGCTTGCGCGGCGGCTCCGGCGGCGGACCCGCCTCCTCGAACTTGCGCAGCCGGGTCTTGGCGGCCTGGTAGCGCGAGGCCATCTCGTCGCTGCGCGCGGCGTACTGCTGCATGTCCAGGACCAGGCGCTTGAGCTGGGCGTGCTTCTCGTCCCAGCGGCGGCGCAGCTCCTCGAAGCGCGCGAAGCGCTCCTGGCGCGCCTCGTGGTACGTCGCGAATCCCGCGCCGTGCACCCACACCTCGGAGCCGCCGGGGCTCGGCTCCACGCTGACGATCTTCTCGGCGGCGCGGGCCAGGAGCTCCCTGTCGTGGCTGACGAACAGGACGGTCTTGCGGGTCTCCTTCAGGCGCTCCTCCAGCCAGCGCTTCCCCGGCACGTCCAGGTAGTTGTCCGGCTCGTCCAGGAGGAGGACCTCGTCGGTGCCGCGCAGCAGGGCCTCGAGGACCAGGCGCTTCTGCTCGCCGCCGGAGAGCGTGCGCACCTCGCGCCACTGGGCCTTGTCGTAGGGGACGCCGAGCGCGGCCGTGGTGCAGATGTCCCACAGCGTCTCCGCCTCGTACCCCCGCGCCTCCGCCCAGTCGGACAGCGCCTGCGCGTAGCGGAGCTGGGCCGCCTCGTCGTCGACGGTCATGATGGCGTGCTCCGCCTCGTCGACGGCGCGCGCGGCCTCCCTGATACGGGGCTGCGCGACGGAGACGAGGAGGTCGCGGACGGTGGTCCCGTCCCGTACGGAACCCACGAACTGGGGCATGACCGCGAGACCGCCGGACACCGTGACCGTGCCGCCGTGCGGTTGCAGCTCCCCCGCGATCAGCTTGAGCAGCGTCGTCTTCCCCGCGCCGTTCGCCCCCACGAGCGCCACCGAGGCGCCCTCGCCGACGCGGAACGAGACATCACCGAGCAGCGCTCGACCGTCCGGCAGGTAGTACTCGATGTGCGCTGCTTCCAGGTGTCCCATGCGGGTGATTGTCCGGGGGCGGGCCCGGGGCGGGCAAACGGTTTGCGGGGCGCGCGCCGTGCCGCCGGACCGGGGGCGTCGGTCGGGCCGCGGGGCGTCGGTCCGGCCGCGGGCCGTCAGCCGTGCCACTGGGCCGTTGCAGGGGGCGGGGCGGGGGTACGCGGCCGGTATGACCTCTGATGCCGCTCCGCCCCTGTCCTCGCTGGCCGCCCGGGCCCTGTCGACGTCCTCGGTGTCCTCGGTGCCCGCGCCGTTCCTCGCGTCCCCGTCCGACAGGCCGGGGAACCGCCTCATGGCGCTCGACCGCCGGGTGTTCGACGCGGTGGCCGCCCAGCACTGGCCGGGCGCCGACGAGCTGCTGCCGCGGCTCAGCCGGGCCGCGAACCACGGGCGGCTGTGGTTCGGCGTGGCGGCGGCGCTCGCCGCGACCGGGCGCCCGCGGGCCCGGCGGGCCGCCGTCCGCGGCGTGGCGTCTTTGGCCCTCGCCTCCGCGACCATCAACACCCTCGGCAAGCGGACGGTGCGCAGGGCGCGTCCCGTCCTCGACACGGTGCCGATGGTGCGCAGGCTCAAACGGCAGCCGATCACCACGTCGTTCCCCTCCGGGCACGCCGCGTCCGCCGCGGCCTTCGCCGCCGGTGTGGCCCTGGAGTCCCCCCGGCTCGGTGCGGCCGTCGCCCCGCTGGCGGGCGCCGTCGCGCTGTCCCGCGTCTACACCGGGGTGCACTTCCCGAGTGACGTGCTCGTCGGTGCCGCGCTCGGCGCCGGTGCCGCGTTCGCGGTCCGCGGGCTCGCGCCCACCCGCTCGCAGCTGCCCCCGCCGGGCCGCCCGCGCGTCGAGGCGCCCGCCCTGCCCGGCGGGCGCGGCCTCGTCGTGGTCACCGTCAACGGCGCGAGGACCTCGGGTCGGGTGCACGACCTGCTCGACGCGCTGCCGCACGCCGAAGTGGTGACCTGCGAGCCCGGCGACCTGCCCGACGAGCTGGAGAAGGCCGCGGCCCGCGCCCGCGCCCTCGGTGTGTGCGGCGGCGACGGCACCGTCAACGCGGCCGCCGCCGCGGCCCTGCGCCACGGCGTGCCCCTCGCCGTGCTGCCCGGCGGCACGCTCGACCACTTCGCGTACGACCTCGGCGTGGAGGAGGCCTCCGACCTGGCGCGGGCGGTGGAGACAGGGGAGGCGATAGCCGTGGATGTGGGCCGGTTCCGCTCGGCGGCCGGGGAGGGGTACTTCCTCAACACGTTCAGCCTCGGCGTCTACCCGGAGCTCGTGCGCGAACGCGAGCGCTGGTCGCACCACGTCGGCGGCTGGGCAGCGGGTATCCTCGCCGCGGCCCACGTCCTGCGCTCCGACCAGCAGCCGCTGCACGCCGAGATCGGTGGCAGCCGGCGGCCGCTGTGGCTCCTCTTCGCCGGGAACTGCCAGTACAACCGCCTCGGCCTGGCGCCCGCACGGCGCTTCGACCTCGCCGACGGGGTGCTCGACGTACGCATCGTGCACGGGGGCCGCAGGCCCGGCGCCCGGCTCCTCGCCGCCGCCCTGACCTCACCGGTGGAGCGCTCCCCCGTCCAGACGGCGGTCCGCCCCAACCGACTGCGCCTGTCCGGCCTCGCACCCGGCACGAAGATCGCGCACGACGGCGAACTCCGCGACGTCGAGGGCGACCTGGTCCTCGACAAGCTGCCGGAGGCGCTGACCGTCTACCGGCCGGGGCAACCGTCCTGAACCCGACCTGACCCGTCGGCCACCCGACCGAAGAGTGAGACGGGGGTCTCATGATGCGGTACGAGCTGCCTACAGTGCGGCCATGACGCCATCAGAGCAGCCCCGCGCCGAGACCCGCGCCGAGACCGCCGTCTACACCCACGGGCACCACGAGTCCGTCCTTCGCTCGCACACCTGGCGCACCGCCGCCAACTCGGCGGCCCACCTCCTGGACGCCCTGGAGCCGCACCATCACATCCTGGACGTCGGCTGCGGGCCCGGCACCATCACCGCCGACCTGGCCGCCCTGGTCCCGCAGGGGCACGTCACGGGCATCGACCGGGCCCCCGGCGTCCTGGAGCAGGCCCGCGCGACCGCCGCCGCGCGCGCCCTTGGCAACGTCACGTTCGACACCGGCGACGTGCACGCCCTCGCGCACCCCGACGACTCCTTCGACGTCGTGCACGCCCATCAGGTGCTCCAGCACGTGGGCGACCCGGTCCACGCCCTGCGCGAGATGCGCCGGGTGTGCAGGCCCGGCGGGATCGTCGCCGTGCGCGACAGCGACTACGCGGCGATGACCTGGTACCCGCAGGTGCCCGGGCTCGACGACTGGCTCGCCCTGTACCGCCGCGTGGCCCGCGCCAACGGCGGCGAGCCGGACGCCGGGCGGCGACTGAAGGCCTGGGCCCGGCAGGCCGGTTTCACGGACGTCACGGCGGGCGCGGGCACCTGGTGCTACAGCACGCCCGAGGAGCGGGCCTGGTGGAGCGAGCTGTGGGCGGACCGGACGGTGGCGTCCGCGTACGCCGGGCGCGCGACCCGGGGGCACACGGACGCGGCGGGTCTCGCGGCGATCGCCGCCGCCTGGCGGGAGTGGGGGCGCGCGGAGGACGGCTGGTTCGTGGTCCTGCACGGTGAGGCGCTGTGCCGGGCCTGAGCGCCGGCTGTCAGCCCCTGGGGAGCAGCGGTCCCAGCGGTCCGAGGTCCAGGTTCAGGTCCTCGGGCCGCAGCCCGTACCGTTCGCGGAGGCGCTTCATCCGGTCCTCCAGGAGCATCAGGGTCATGCCCACCCGCTCCTCCTGGTCCTCCGTCAGCTCACCGGTGTCGAAGCGGCGGATCGCCTGCCGCTCCATGAGCTGGCGCAGCAGCTCGACGACGGTGAGGACGAGGGCGACGAGGTCCCGTTCCACGGTGTCGGGTTCGAGGTCGAGCTTGGTGGTCTGCTTGGGCTGGGGCGTCTGCGCGGCCTGGGGCGTCTGCGCCGTCAGGGGCGTCTGCGTCGGCTGGGCGGTCTGCGCCGTCCGGGCCGACTCGGCCGCCTGAGTCGTCCGGCCTGCCTGAGCCGCCTGGTCCGCCTGAGCCGCCTGGCCCGCCTGAACCGTCTGGCCTGCCTGAGCCGTCCGGTCTGCCTGAGCCGTCTGCTTCATGTCCGTCGTCACGACGCCTCCCTCTCGTCGAGCAGCCCGCGAAGGCCGTTCTGCTCGCCCACGTCGGGCCACGGTGCCTTCACCTGTTCGTTGACCGAGCTGATCAGCGCCTTCAGGTCGATACGGACGAGGTCGACGTCCGCGATGCGCAGCGTGATGTCACCCGCGAGGACCACTCCGCCGGCGAGCAGCCGGTCGAGCAGGTCCACGAGGGCGATCTCCCGTTGGGCGAACGGGTCGCCCACGCCGCTCATGACGCCTCGCCGGGACCCCGGCTCGCCACGCCCGCCGTACCCGCTGTGCCTGCCGTACCCGCTGTATCCGCCGTACCCGCTGTGCCTGCCGCCCCGTTCAGGGGCGCCTCGGGTTCGGCGTCGTCCGTGAAGGAGTACGCGGCCCACGGCCCCGTCACCTCCACCTGGAGGCCCGGCCGGGTGCCCTCCGCCCTGCCGACCAGTTCGAGGAACTCCTCGGACCGGGCGCGCGGCACCAGATACGCGGAGTTGAGGACGTTGCGGCCCGCGCCCGCGTCCGTGAGCGGCCCGCTCTGCGGGGGGTGCAGCCGCGCGTCGGACGCGTACCCGGCGAGGTCCTCGTGCAGCTGCCGGGCGAACGCCTCGGCCCGCGCCGCGGACTCCTCACGCGCCGCGTTGCCGGCCCGGCGCCGCCGCAGATAGTCCCGCCCCGACTCCGGCGCGCCCGACGGCTGCGGGGCGGCGGCCCCGGCCGTGCTCTCCTCGCCGAGCCACACCTTCACACCCCACTCCACCTGGCCGTCGATGCGGTCCAGGATCCGGCGCAGCCGCTCGGACTCGTCCTGGAGCATGGCGCGCACGCCGCTGTCGTCACGGAAGACGGTGCCGAGCCGCAGCGGCAGCGGGCAGGTCACGGTGGTCAGCGCGGCCACGACCCGCTGGTGCGCGCGGGCCGTCTCCGCCAGCCAGTCCAGGTCCTCCAGGTGCGCGTGCAGCTGCTCACGCCCGAAGTCCCGCTCGGGGACCGGGCTGAGGACGGCCACCAGGCCCTCGTGCGCGAGCTGTCGCGGCGGCGCGCCGCCGACGCCGGTCAGATCGGCGTGCAGCGGCGCGTCCAGGGGGCGGCATACGGCGTACACATAGCGCAGTTCATCGGTCACGTTCGCGTTCTCCTCGGCCGTCGGCCTTCTTACCCTGCTCCTCCCCCGCTCCGGGGCCAAGAGCGCCGCCGTCCACCCTTGTGCCCTGTTCCAGTTGCTCCACACGGCGGCGCAGTTCCTCGTTCTCGCGCGCGAGCTCCGTGCGGCGCGCGCCGCTGGACAGCGCCGGGTCGTCCTCCCACCAGTCGATGCCCATCTCCTTGGCGCGCTCGACCGAGGCGACGACGAGCCGGAGCTTGATCGTGAGGAGCTCGATGTCCAGCAGGTTGATCTTGATGTCACCGGCGATGACGATGCCCTTGTCCAGGACTCGCTCAAGGATGTCGGCGAGGTTGGCGCCGCCCTGGGGGGCGCCCTGGAGGGACGAGGACGGCATGCGGCTCGCGGTGGTCATCGACGGCTCCGGCGGCCGCCCGCCGAGGCGTAATCGCCGCGCGGCTCCTCCTCGTCGCCCTCGGGCTCCGCGCCCTCGTTCTCGTAGCGCTCCTCCTCGTCGTCCTCGTACGGGGCCTCGTCCTCGGCCTCGTCCTCGGCTTCGTCCTCGTACGGGGCGTCCTCCTCGGCCTCACCTTCGTAGGAGCCCTCATCGGGGTCGTCCTCGGCGCGCGGCTCGTCCTCGTCGACGTCTTCGTCGGCGGGCTCGTCCTCGTCGGACTCGACGTCGTCGTGCAGTTCGTCGTCGTCGGACTCGACATCGTCCCGGGGCTCGTCGTCGGCCTCCACGTCGTCACGGGGCTCGTCGTCGTCGGCCTCCACGTCGTCACGGGGCTCGTCGTCGTCCGCCTCGTCGGCCTCGACCTCGTCCTCGTACGACGCCTCGTCGCCCTCACGGTCCGCCCCGTCGCCACGCACCTCGTCGCCGCCCTCGGCGTTCTCGGTGTCCTCGGCGTCCTCCTCGGCGGTCACCTCGTCGTGGCTGCGCACGACCTCACCGTCGCGGATCTCGGCGCGCCAGCCGTCGCTCGCCTCGCCGCGCATCGTGATGTGCCGGGCGTAGTGCTTGAGGTCCAGGCGGGCCCGGCGGCCCTGGGCGCGCCAGATGTTGCCGGTCTTCTCGAACAGGCCCTTCGGGTAGTACTCGATGATCAGCAGCACCCGGGTCAGCTGCTCGCCGAGCGGATGGAAGGTCACCACGCCCTTGGTGGTGCCCTTCGCGCCCTCCGACGTCCAGGAGATGCGCTGGTCCGGGACCTGCTCGGTCACATGGGCCTTCCAGCTCCTGCTGGACCAGAACACCTTGAGCTGCCAGTCGGAGTCCGTGTCACCCGCCGGGGTGGCGCTCTTGACGCCCTTGGCGAAGGTGGAGAACTCCTGGAGCTGCGTCCACTGGTCGTAGGCCTCGCGCACCGGCACGCCGACGTCGACGTACTCCAGGATGACGGTGGGCTTCTGACCGCCGCCGCCCTTCTTGCGTCCGCCGGTGGCGTTCTTCAGGGCGCCCTTGACGGAGTCCTTGAGGCGGCTGCCGCCGAGTTCCACGGCGCTGCGCAGCGGGCCCTTGCCCTCGGCGAGCTTGCGGCCGCCCTCAAGGGCGAGCTTGCCGAAACCGGGGCTCTTGCCGTCCGCGATGTCGTTGAGCTTGACGGTGGTCTGCCCCAGCTTGCGGCCCACTCCGACGAGCGCGCGTTCGGCCTGCGCCATCACATAGGCCCTGGCCTCGTCCTTCAGGCGGTCCGCCGCCGGGCTGTTGACGGCGGCGCTCAGCGGATTCGACGAGCCGGAGTCCTCGCGGGAGTCCTGACGTGCGTCAGCCATCGTTGGCCCCCTTCGCGCGGGCCGTCTTCTTCGCGCCGCTGCGCTGCTGCGTGGAGCGGGACTGCGTGCCCCGCTTCTGGGTACCGCGCGCGCTCTGCGCCTTGCCCGCCGGAGCGCGCTTGCGCTGGGGGCGCTGCGTGCTCTGCTGCTCGGGCTCGTCGTCGGCGCCGTCCGCGTCGTCGGCGCCGTCGGCGCTCTCGGGGTCCGGCTTCCGGCGGCGCGACGTGGTGCTCTTCTTCGTGGCGCCGCGGGCGGCGGACGTGGCCCTCTTCGTCGCCGAGCCGGACTTGCGGGCACCCGACTTCGCGGCCTCGCCGGTGGACTCGCCCGCGTCGCGCGCCTTGTCGGCCGCCTCGTCGGCGTCCGGGGCCTCGTCGGGCACGGCGCCGGAGAGGCGGTCGCGCACGTCCAGGGTGCGGTCGTGCAGCCGGTCGGCGAGTCCTTCGATCTGCCGGTCGAGCAGCGATCCCGTCGCCGCCTTGCCGACACCCCGCAGATCCTGCTTCAGCTGGTCGCCGATCTCCTTGAACTGCGGGTTCTTCTCCATCTGCTGCGACACCGCGCGGGCTATCCCCGCGGGGCTCAGCTGCATCTTGCGGCCTGCCACCATCGTGCCCACCGCGAAGGCGAACTTCGCCTTCTTGGTGCGCCCGAGGAGATACCCCGCCCCTACGGCGAGGCCCACTGCCATTCGGTTCATGACGTCACTGTCCTGCCTGTGCCGGCTGTCGGGTCATCCGCCTGGGCCACGTCGCCGACTGGCCCGTGGCCGAGGCGGGCGAGGAGTTCGTCCTCGCGACGGTCGAATTCACTCTCGTCGATCTCGCCCGCTTCCAGGCGCTCGGTGAGCTGGGCGAGTTCCTTGCGGACGGCCGAAGGGTCGTAGTACTGCCGCTCCGCCTCGTCGACCACCCGCTGGAGCACCCACATGGTGCCGCGGGCGGGAGCGAGCGGCAGGGCGAGGAGTTCACCGATGAGTCCCATGAGCGGAGCTCACCTCCTTGGCTCGTCGCACGACCGCCGCGCTCAGCGCACCCCGGTCGTGCTGCTGGCGGCGTCGGCGTGCTGTGCGGGCCCCTCGTCGACGAAGCTGTAGGGAGGCAGCGGCCCGTGCACCCGCAGCTCCAGGTGGGGCTGGGTCTTGCGCAGCTCCTCGACCGCGGCGACGAAGCCGTCCGCCGTCTCGCGCCGTACCAGGAAAGACACGTTGGCCAGCCAGCCGGAGCCCTCCGGGCCCTCGCTCACGGCCTCCGCACACGGTTCAAGGGCGCGGCGCACCTCGATGCCGTCGCTGACCTCACGGTTGCGCACGGCGTTGGTCACCTGCTCGCCCAGCTGCAACTTCTGCTCGTAGTTGCCGCCGCCGGCGCGCCGGTTGTTCTCGACCATGGCGCGCAGCTCGGGGTTCTCTGCGAGCACCTGGTGCAGCACGGCCTGCTCGTCATGGGCGGCCTTGACGTTGTACTCGGCCCTGCCGTCGAGCGCGCGCAGCCGCTCCTCGTAGTGGTCGGCGAGTTCGGAGAGCACCGCGACGACGGCTTCGTCGTCGTCCGCGAGGCTGCCGAAGCGCATCGGCAGGACGGCGCCGCTCGCGCCCGCCTCGTCCAGGACGCTCTGGTGGGCGAGCAGGTCGCGTCGCTTGGGACGCAGGTCCTCGGGGCTGTCGGAGACGATGGCGGCGAGGTTGCCCTGCCGCACGATGCGTACCTTGCGTGCCGGTTCGCCGATGCCGCCCATGCCCTCCGGCAGCGCCGGGTGGGTCGCGGCCGCGATGCCGTAGATGTACGTGGTCACTCCTGCTCCTCCTTCCGGCTGCGGGACGACGTCGAGCGCCGGGCGCGCGGACGGGCCTCTTCCTTGGAGCGGCCTTCGTCGCGGGCCTGGCTGAAGGCGTCGGATATCGTCTCGGCCGCGCCCGAGAGCGCGCCCTTGGACTTGCCGCGCGCGCCGGACTCGGTGACCTCACCGACGAGGTCGGGCAGGCCGGGGTTCTTGTGCGGACCCGCTTCCAGGTCGAGGCGGTTGCAGGCCTCGGCGAACCGCAGATAGGTGTCGACGCTCGCCACGACGACTCGTACGTCGATCTTCAGGATCTCGATGCCGACGAGCGAGACACGGACGAAGGCGTCGATCACGAGGCCCCGGTCCAGGATGAGTTCGATGACGTCGTACAGGCCACTGGTACCACCTGCACCGCCGGACTGCTGTGCTGGGACGACGGTCATGCCGGCCAGCCCTCCTTGCCTTGGGTGTTCGGGGTATGAATCGTCTTACCGTGTTGCTCTGGTACTGCTCTGAAATGTGCTTTATATGCGTATAGATGTACGAGCTAGATGTACGAACTACGTGTACGGGCCAGATGTATGGACTGGACGTACGGGCGACTCGGCCGCGGTAGTCGGGAGCGGCTCAGCCGCCGGGCCGCGACGGATCCGCGCGGCCGCGCTCGTAGCGCCGCACGCGCTTGTAACCGGTCAGCTCACCGTGCGGATCGAGGGTCACGGCGTAGGTCGCGAGCAGGCTCATCGTGTCCGGCACGCGCTCCAGTTCGAGCACTTCGACGGCAAGTTCCCAGCCGTCCTCGGTGCGTTCGAAGGACGACACGGACTCGGCGGTCATGCCGGTGAGTTCCGCCAGTTGCTCACGCGCGGCGCGGAGCACCACGACGGGGCCGGGCAGTTCCTCGGATTCGGACTTCTTCTTGCTCTGGTTGCTGGGCGTCTGCGTCATGGTCACCTCCTTCTTCGAGTGACCCCGCATGCGCCGCTCAAACCCATGGGGTGTGCTTCACGCGCCGCGCAGGGCCCGTAGCTTGCGGCGTGCCGGGCCGAGGGCGCGGGGTGAACGCGGCAGCCCCGCCCAGGGATCGGCGCGGGCCTGCTGAACGGCGTCGGCGACGGTCCAGCGCGCGGCGTGCGTGCCGGGGTCGTCCAGCTGGTCCCAGCCGAGCGGCACCGCGACGGGCCCGCCGGGCTTCGCCCGTACGGAGAACGGGGCGACGGCGGTCTGCGCGTAGGCGTTGCGCTGCACGTCGAGGTAGAGGCGGTCGCCGCGGTCCTTCTTGCGCACGGCCGTGGTGAGCCGGTCGGGGTGGGCGTCGGCGAGCAGCGCGGAGACCTCCTTGGCGAAGTCGCGTACGTCGTCGACGTGGTCGCGGCGGGTGAGCGGCACGATCACATGGAGGCCGCGCGACCCGGTCGTCATGAGGGCCGACGGCAGGCCCACCTGATCGAGGACGTCGCCCAGCTGCCGGGCCGCCTCGCGCACCGTGCCGAACACGTCCGCGGGATCGCCGTCCTTGGGCGGATCCAGGTCGAACACCAGGCGGTCGGGGTGCTCGGGACGGTCGGCGCGGGACAGCCACCGGTGCGGGGTCACGCAGGCCTGGTCGACGAGGTGGACCAGGGTGGCGCTGTCGTCGCACACGGTGTGCGTGACCGTCCCGCCCTCCTTCTCGACCTCGGCGCGGGTGATCCAGTCCGGGTAGTGGTCGGGGGTGTCCTTCTGCATGAACATGGGGCCGGGTACGCCGTCGGGGTGCCGCTCCAGCATCAGCGGCCTGCCCCGCAGATGGGGCAGCATGAAGGGGGCGACGGACCGGTAGTAGTCGACGAGGTCGCCCTTGGTGATGCCGACTCCCGCCTCCTCGCCGCCGTCCAGGGGCAACAGTACCTTCTCCGGCCGGTGCACCTCCACGGTGCGCCGGCCGGCCCGCACCTTGCGTGCCGCGGTGCTCATGACGTCTCCTGACGGGCTCTCAGCGCACCGCGTGCTCGACGAGGAGCCGCACCGCAGCGGCGATGGACTCCGCGTCGATGCCCGCGGCACGCAACTGCTCGGCGGGCAAGGCCGAGCCGGGCATGGTGGTCACGGCGAGCCGCGCGAGGCGGGGCACCGGGCCGCCGTCGCAGAACGCGTCGAGTACGGCGTCGCCGATGCCGCCCTCCTGCCGGTGGTCCTCGACGGTGAGGAGGCAGCCGGTGCTCGCGGCGGCCTCGCGCAGGGTGCGCCGGTCGACGGGTTTGACGGAGTACAGGTCGATGACGCGGACGGGGAAGTCCGCCCGCGCGAGGGCGTCCGCGGCCCTCAGCGCCTCGTGCACGGTGGTCCCGGCGGCGACCACGGTGAGTCGGTCGGCGTCGGAGGACCGCAGGACCTTGGACCCGCCGACCGGGAACTCCTCGTCGGGCCCGTACAGGACGGGCGTGGCGCCGCGCGAGGTCCGCAGGTAGCGCACGCCCTCCAGGTCCGCCATGGCGGCGACGAGGCGCGCGGTCTGGGGGGCGTCGCACGGGTAGAGGACCGTCGAGCCGTGCACGGCGCGGAACATCGCGAGGTCCTCCAGGCCCATCTGGGAGGGCCCGTCCTGGCCGATGGCGACCCCGGCGTGGGAGCCGACGAGGTTGACGCCCGCGCCGCTCACCGCCGCCATCCGCACGAAGTCGTGGGCACGGGTGAGGAACGCGGCGAACGACGACGCGTACGGCACCCAGCCGCGGGCCGCGAGCCCGACGGCGGCGCCGACCAGCTGCTGCTCGGCGATGTAGCACTCGACGTACCGCTCCGGGTGCTCCTTCGCGAAGTACTCGGCGCGGGTGGAGTCGCCGACCTCGCCGTCCAGGACCACCACGTCGCCGCGCGCCGAGCCGAGCGCGGTCAGCGCCTGGCCGAAGGCGTCCCGCGTCGCGACCTCGTCGCCGACGTCGTAGCGGGGCAGCTCCAGGTGTCCGCTGCGCACGGCGTGCGGGGACCGGGCGGCCGGGGGCGCCTCGACGTCGACGCGCAGCCGCCTGTCGCCGCCGAGTTCGCACACCGCGGCCTCCGCGTCGGACAGCGGCTTGCCGTGCAGCCCCTCGCGGTTCTCGGTGGCTTCGACGCCCTTGCCCTTGACGGTGCGGGCGAGGATCACGGTGGGCCGCCCGGTGGTGGCGCGGGCCTGGTCGCAGGCGTCGTCGACGGCCTCGACGTCGTGTCCCTCGGCCTGGACGACGTGCCAGCCGAAGGCGGCGAAGCGGCGCTCGTAGGCGTCGAGGTCCCACTCGTGGCGGGTGGGTCCGCGCTGGCCGAGCCGGTTCACGTCGACGATGAGGGTGAGGTTGTCGAGGCGTTCGTACGAGGCCTGCTCGGCGGCCTCCCACACCGAGCCCTCCGCCAGCTCGCTGTCACCGCACAGCACCCACACCCGGTACGGGATCCGGTCCAGCCGCTTGCCGGACAACGCCATGCCGACGCCGATCCCGATGCCCTGCCCGAGCGAACCGGTGGCGACCTCCACCCACGGGAGCCGCCGAGGCGTGGGGTGGCCCTCCAGGCGACTGCCCTGGGCGCGGTAGGTGAGCAGTTCCTCGTCGGTGAGCGCGCCCGCCGCCTTGTACGCGGCGTACAGCAGCGGCGAGGCATGCCCCTTGGACAGGACGAAGCGGTCGTTGCCGGGGTGGTCGGGGCGGGCGAAGTCGTACCGGAGGTGCCGGGCGAGCAGCACCGCCATCACGTCGGCCGCCGACATGGACGAGGTCGGGTGCCCGGAGTTCGCGGCGGCCGCGGCCCGCACGGAGTCGACGCGCAGCTGCTGTGCCAGCTCGTGGAGCTGCTCGTAGGGGTCGGTCGCGGTCACGTGACGCTCCGCGCCGCCGGGTCCTTCCGTGTCCCCGCCGTAGGTCGAGCTGTCCGCCATCGTCGTCACCCCTCAGCTCTTCTGGTCCTTCGCGTCCTTCTGGTCCTTCGCGTCCTTCGGGTCCTTCGGGTCCTTCGGGTCCTGGGAGTCCTTCTGGGTCTTCGCCGGATCCTTCTGGTCCTTCGCCGGATCCTTCTGGTCCTTCGCCGGATCCTTCTGGTCCTGGGAGTCCTGGGAGTCCTTCTGGGTCTTCGCCGGATCCTTCTGGTCCTTCTGATCCTTCGCCGTGTCCTTCTGGTCCCTCTGGTCCCTCTGGCTCTTCGCCCCGTCGTTGTCCGGTGCCGGTACCCGGGCGAGTTCCGGGGACGACGATTCGAGCGGTACCGACCAGGACCGCACGAGGCCCAGCTGCACGCCCTGGCGGGGCAGGGCCGCGTCCAGGAGCCAGTCGGCGGCGACCCGCACCCGGTTGCCCGGCATCGCGGCCAGGTGGTATCCGCGGGTCACGGCCCCGGCGATCGGCCCGGACAGCGGTACGCCGAGGGGGTTGGCGGCACCGCTCACGCCGCCCAGGTCGACGGTGAAGCCGAGGTCGTGGTGGCGGTAGGAGCGGCGCTCGCCGATGCCGAGCGAGGCGGCGACGTTGGTACCCGCGACCTTGCCCTGCCGCCAGGCGTGCTGGGCGGTCATCGCCGTGTACTGCCCCGGCTTGGCGAGGTCCGGCACGGCGGCCGCGTCACCGCACGCGAACACCTCCGGGTGCTCCGGCACGTTCAGGAACGGGTCGACGACGAGGCGGCCCCGCTCGAGCGGCTTGCCGACCGACGCGACCAGCGGGTCGGGGCGCACGCCCACGCACCACACGAGAGTGCGGGTGGGCACGAAGTCGCCGTCGTCGAGCAGGACGCCCTCGCGCGTGGCCTCCTTCACGGACGTACCGGTACGAACGTCGACGCCACGCCGCCGCAGCACGCGGTCCGCGGTGTCGGAGAGCCGCCGGTCGAGTTCGGGCAGCACGCGCTCGGCGATGTCGAGCAGCACCCAGCGGGGCCGGATGCCCGCCCGCAGGGGCTGGCGGCGCAGCAGGGACTGTGTGAACAACTGGCCGTGCGCGGCGACCTCGACGCCGGTGTAGCCGGCGCCCACCACCACGAACGTGCAGCGCGACCGGCAGGTCTCGGCGTCGTCGGCGGCCGCGGCGAGTTCGATCTGCCGGGTCACGTGGTCACGCAGGTACAGCGCCTCGGGCAGTCCGCGGAAGCCGTGGGCGTTCTCGGCGACACCCGGCACCGGCAGGAGCTTGTTGACGCTGCCCACGGCGAGGACGAGCCGGTCGTAGCTCAGCTCACCGCCGTCGCCCTCGGGGCCGGTGTAGCGCACGGTGCGCCGGTCCAGGTCGATGCCGTCGGCCTCGCCGAGCACCAGGCGTACGTGGCGCAGGGACCCGGTGAGCGACACGGTGACCCGGCGCGGTTCGAGGACACCGGCGGCGACCTGGGGCAGCAGCGGCAGGTACAGGAAGTAGTCGGTGGGGTTGAGCAAGGTGATGTCGACGCGGCGCCGGGTCAGCCGGGACAGGGTGCGGGCGGCCTGGAACCCCGCGAACCCGGCGCCGACGATCACGACGTGGGGGCGGCCCGTAGTGCGACTGGAAGTTCGGCTCACGTGGTCCTCCGGCGTTGTCCGGTACGTCAGGTGTGCTCCGGGGCGAGCTTCCCGCGTGCCCTGGGTCGCGGCGGCGAAACACCGCGCCGTTTGCCGCCACGCCTTCGGGCTACCCGGGAGACGGGCCGTCCCCGCGAGGCCGCGGAGGTCTCGCCGGGACCCGGCCGGCCCCCCGCGCACCCGCGGTTCCGGGCCGGCGACACATCAGACCCAGGCGAAAGGCCGCCCATGCCCGACTCCGGACCCGTCCGCGTGGAGGCCCCCGCCGTGTCGGCGTACACGATCCCGGCGGACGCCCCGGAGGCCGACGGCACGTTCGCGTGGGACGCCACCACGATCGTCGTGGTGGAGGTGACCGGAGGCGGCGCCACCGGCACCGGCTGGACGTACGCCCCCGCCGCCACCGTCGGCCTGGTCAAGGAAGTCCTCTCCCCCGTGCTCGGCGGCCGTGACGCCTTCGCCATCCCCGCGGCGCACGACGCGCTGGTCAAGGCGGTGCGCGACACCGGCCCCCAGGGCCTCGCGTGCCGGGCGATATCGGCGCTCGACATCGCCCTGTGGGACCTCAAGGCCCGGCTGCTCGAAGTGCCGCTGGTGCGCCTGGTCGGCGCGGCCCGTGACGAGGTCCCCGTCTACGGCAGCGGCGGCTTCACCACGTACCACGACACCCATCTCGCGGCCCAGCTCAACGGCTGGGTGCACGGGCAGAGCATCCCGCGCGTCAAGATCAAGATCGGGGAGAGCTGGGGGCGCGCCGCGGCCCGTGACGTGGCCCGCGTGCGCACGGCACGTGAAGTCGTCGGCAGGCAGGCGGAGTTGTACGTGGACGCGGGTGGCGCGTACACGCGCAAGCAGGCCGTGCGGATCGGGCGGGTGCTCGCCGAGCACGGCGTGGGCTGGTTCGAGGAGCCGGTGGCGGCGGACGACCTGCACGGGCTCGGCCTGGTGCGCGACGCGCTCGTCAGTGACGTGGTGGCGGGCGGACGCGGGTCCGACCTGCCGTACTTCGCCCGCACCGTCCCGTCCGTCGACTGCCTCCAGGCCGACGCCACCCGCTGCGGCGGCCTCACCGGCTGGCTGCGCGCCGCCGCGCTCGCCGAGGCGCACGGCCTGGAGATCTCGGCGCGTGGCGCCCCGCACGCGCATGTGGCGGCCGCCGCGTGCGTGCCGAACCTGCGGCACGTGGAGTGGTTCCACGACCACGTCCGGATAGAGTCGATGTTCTTCGACGGCGCCCTCGACCCCACCGGCGGCACCGTCCGCCCGGACGGCGGCACGGGCCACGGCCTGCTGCTGCGCACATCGGACGTGCAGGAATACCGGGTCGCGTGAGAGGGCCGGGACCCGGCACGCTCGCACACCATGGAAGCCGAACGCGGCGCCGAGCGCGCCAGACACCCCGAACGCGCCAGATACCCTGAGTATGCCAGTCGCCCCGAGCACGCAGAGCACACCAGGCACATCACCAGGCACACCGAACTCGGGCAGCACACAGTCGTCCCGGACGACGGACACGCACCCCACGTCCTCCTGATCGGCGGGCGCTCGGGCGTGGGCAAGTCGTCGGTGGGCCGGGAGATCGCGGCACGGCTGCGAGCCGCCGACGTGGGGCACGCCCTGATTGAGGGCGATCTGCTCGACACCGTGCACCCCGCGCCACCGGACGATCCGCACCGTTCCCTGCTCACCTGCCGCAACCTCGCCGCGCTGTGGGCGAACTACGCGGCCCTCGGCTGCCGCCGCCTCGTGTACACCAACACCGCCGCCGTCCTGCCGTCCGAGGAGTGGCTGTTCACCGAGGCCCTCGGCCGCCCCCGGCTGGTCCGGGTGCTCCTCACCGCCACCGACGCCACCGTCGAACAGCGCCTGCGGGGGCGTGACGTGGGATCGGAACTCGATCAGCAGCTGCGGCGCAGCGCGTACATGGCCCGGCGTCTCGACGCCTCGGTGACGCCAGGCACCCACCGGGTGCCGACGGACGGCAGACCGGTGGGTGACATCGCGGCCGAAGTCGTCGCGCGGGCGGGCTTCACGCCCTGACCGGCGCCGGGTGGGGCGTCCGCGTCACCGCGTGCGCGTGCCGGAGGAGTCGGGCTGCTGCTGGGTACCGTCCGACGGAACCGAGGGGAAGCCCGCGATGCCGCCGGTGGGGGCGGCGGCGGGAGGCGTCGCGGGAGCCGCGGGGGCCGCAGGGGGCACTGGGGCCGCGGGAGTTGCGGGAGTCGCGGGCATCGCGGGAGCCGCCGTCGCGGCGGTCGCGGCGGGCACGGGTGCCGCGGGCACAGGAGGAGCCGCGGGCGTGCCGTGGGTCGCCGCACGGTCTCCCACAGGGGCCTGCGGTGCGCTCGCCCGGGAGCCCTTCGGGGACGGCCGGGCCGCGTTGCGCGTCAGCACGGCGGCACCGGCGAGCAGCACGGTCACGATCAGCGCGGCGGCCCAGTCGGGCAGGCCGAGCGCGAGCGCCAGGCCGACGGTGAGCGCGGCCGCGGCACCCGCGTACAGCGTGAGGGCACCGGAGGTGGCGTACAGGGCGGCCTTGCGGCGCTGCTTGGCCGCGGCGTGGGACAGCTCCGCGCGCAGTTCGTCGCGGAGTTCGTCACGCAGCGTCTGGCGCAGGGACTCGTGCACCGCGTCGCGGACGACCTGCGACAGCACGTCGCCCAACGTCCTGTCCGGCAGCGGTACGTTCTGGTCCTGGACCGGCATGTTCTCGTCCTTCCTGTACGGAGCTGTCGGGACCCCCGGGTACCCCCGGCCCGCGCCGCGTAACGGGTGGCGGCCGCCTCGCTGTCGCGGTGGGCGCGAGGTGGGCGGAATGGATCTCCTGGCGCCACGACGCCAACTAGGCTCGTCCCCATGGAGATCCTGGGAACCGTGCTGCGTGTCTGCGTCAGGGACTTGGAGGCGTCCGTCGCGTTCTACGAACGGCTGACGGGCAGCACAGCGATGCGTTTCGAGCGGGGCGGCGTGTCCGTGGCCTCGGTCGGCTGCTTCCTGCTCATGAGCGGACCCGAGGCGGAGCTCGAGGTCCTGCGCAAGGTCGGCGCGACGATCGCCGTCAAGGACGTCGACGAGGCGCTCGCCACGCTCAGCGCGTCCGGGGCGCACATCGTCGCCGGGCCCGTGCCCACACCCGCGGGCCGCAACCTCATCGCGATGCACCCCGACGGCGCCGTCTTCGAGTACGTCGACCGCAAGGTGGCCCCCACGCCCTGACCTTCCGCGACCTTCCGCCCGCCGCGCGTCGGCCCGCCCCGCCCGGGGACGGGCCGCCGCGCGCGCCCGGGGCCCGGCGGGCCTACGGGCGCCTGCGGAAGTCGTACCTGCCCGGCAGCGGTTCGTCCGACAGGGCCGCCCACACCTGGCCGATGCTCTCCTCGCCCTCCCGCAGGTCCGCGACCTCGAAGCCGTCGGTGAAGACGGCGAGCGCCGCGGCGGCCTCGCCCTCGGCGAGCAGCAGCCGCGCCTCGATCAGGCGGAAGCGTCCCGTCGCCCGCGTGCCGGGGTGCAGCCGTGCCCACACGCCCCGGGCCGCCTCGTGGCGCCCCACGGCGAGGAGCGCGTCGAGGGCCTCACGGCCGAGCGCCGCGGTCGCCGCGACCCACGCGGCCCCGTCGTCGCGCCGCTCCGCGCACAGGTCGTCGAAGGCCTCCGCGTACCGGTCGGCGGCCCGCTCCCCGTGCCCGGACTCCCGGTCGGCGACGGCCAGGCAGCGCAGCAGCGGCCAGCGGGACGGCGCGAGCGCGAGCCCGCGCTCCCAACTGCGCACCGCCTGCGCCAGGTCCCCGGCGTGCCACTGCGCCACCCCCAGGTGGTACTCGGCGTGCGGCCGTGCGGGCGCGGTCTCCAGCATGTCCCGCCAGTGCCGGGCGACCAGCGTAGGTCCTGGCGGCGCGACCCGCCGGGGCTCGGGCACGGCGCCGCTGTGCAGCAGTTCGCGCCACGGCTCCTGCTCGGGCCCGAGCGTGGCCTCGGGGAACGGTGTGCCGGGCAGCTCGTACCCGGCGCGCAGCACTTCGAGCGCGCCCCAGCCCGAGCCGGTGGCGAGGACCTCTCCGGGTTCGGTGTCGGCGTACGGCCGCCACCGCTCGTACGCGGCCGCGACCGCCCGCTCGGGCAGTGCCTCGGCGAGCCGTGCGCCCACCTCGTTCCTGGCCGCCGCCCAGTCGTCGCCGTACGCCGTGTCCGGTGCCACGGACAGCGGGCCGTACGCCTCCATCCACGCGAACTCGCTCTCCGCGTCGAGCCGTACGTGCTCCTGCTGGGTGCGGGCGAGACCCGCCTGGATCTCCGCGTACCCGCCGGTGCCCGGCTCGGTCAGCCACTCCTGCCAGCGCCGCCCGCCGGGCCCGCTCCCCCACACGAAGAGCTTGCGGCCGCGCAACAGGGGCGTGGACGTCTGCACGACGCCGTGTCCGTCCGCGTCGACCGCGGCGATCCAGGGGCGCGTCCCCTCGGGCACGTCGTAGAAGTAGTCGGCGGAGAACTCGCCGCGCGTGGGGTGGGTGCGGTCCACGCCGTCGTGCTCGGGCACCGGGACCTTGCGCAGCGCGTGCGTGCAGTCGTGGTGCCAGGCCTCGTCGGCGGGGGCGAGCACCCTGCGGTCCTCGGGCACGGCGGCGTTGGACCACCAGTAGACGGGCACCGGCTTCTCGTGCGGATTGCGGACGCGTACGCCGACGTACAGGAAGTCGGAGTCCGCGGGCAGCCACAGGTCGACCTGGAAGGGGGTGTCGCGCAGCCGCTCCCACTCCCAGAGGCGCACCATCTCGCCGCCGTCGGGCGCGCTCACCCTGGCGGCGTGCAGCGGTGCGCAGGACAGCGCGGTGTGGCCGGTGGCGCCGATGTTCCACTCGACGCCGCCGGAGTACCAGGCGCCGTTGAGCGCGAAGGCGGCCGGCTGGAACACCGGGTTGCGATAGAGCAGTTCGCGTCCCGTCCGCTTGTGGTGCAGGGAGTGGATCCTGCCGCCGAGACCGGGGAGCACGGTGACGCGCAGCCGCTCGTTCTCGATGACGATCGTCTCGAAGTCGGTGGGGGTGCGCTCGCGGCCGTAGCCGTCGCGAATCCGTGCGGGCAGCACGGACCGCAGCGGCTCGTACGCGAGTTGCCGCGCCATGTCGCGCGGCAGCGTCTGCCTGTCCCGGTCCCCGACGCGGTGCACCCGGGCGGGCGGCCTGAGCGGCGGCAGCGGGTTGTCCGCCCCCAATCCGGCTGCCGGCAGGGTCAGTACGTCACGCCGTACGGTCGTCGCCAACGCGCCCTGCTCGGTTCACGGATGGTGCCATGGAACACGCTCGGCGCCGCCCCGGCCAGGCCGCCTGCCGGTCAGGACGGTGCGAGGGCCGCCACCACGACGTCGGTGAGCACGTCGCCCGCGGCGCCGTCCGGGTCGAGGTCGGGGTCGTAGATCGTCACGTTGAGCCCGGCACAGCGCGGGGAGCGCACCAGCGGGCGCAGCAGCGCGAGCAGTTCGTCGGGGTGCAGGCCGTCCGCGTCGGGGCTGTCGACGGCCGGCATCACGGAGGGGTCGAGCACATCGGCGTCGAGGTGCACCCAGAAGCCGTCGAGCGCGGTGTGCTCCAGGCCCTTGAGGGCGGTGCGGGCCACGTCGGCGGCGCCCCACTGGCGCAGTTCGCCGACCGTGACCGTGGGTATCCGCAGGGCGCCGAGCTCGCCCCGGTCCTCGTCCTCGTCGCGCATCCCGAAGAGGCGCACGTCCTCGTCGCGCAGATAGGGGCGCAGGCCTTCGATGTCGGTGAGGTCGTCCTGGCCGCGGCCGGTGGCGAGCGCCAGTTCCTCGCCGCCCGCGGCGCCCACGTGGTCGGAGTTGCCCGGGTGGCGGAAGTCGGCGGACGCGTCGATCGCGGCGAGTCCGTACCGTCCCAGGCGCCGCAGCGCCAGGGACGCGCCGAGTTGGATGGAGCAGTCGCCGCCGAGGACGACGGGCAGGTCACCGGCGCGGACATGCGTTTCGATGCGGTCGGCGAGGCGCGGTGTGTAGGCGGCGATGGCGGCCGCGTTGAAGACGCCGTCGCCCTCCTTCCAGTCGCCGCGGTCGTAGCGCGGCGGCACCACCACGCCGCCCTCCACGGCGCCCAGACGGCGCAGGATGCCCCGTTCGCGCAGGGCTCCGGCGAGTTTGTAGCAGCCGGGGACGGTACCGGGGGCGGGTGGGCGCAGGCCCAGGTTGGAGGGGGCGTCGATGAGCACGGTGTTTCGCATGCCGCCATCCTCCGCGACGGGCACCGGCTGGCTCAACGCCCTTTCCCGGCCGCGTCGCGGGCCCGCATCCCGGTGGTGAGGGCCCAGCGCTGGTGGTCGCGCCAGGCGCCGTCGATGAAGAGGAACTCGGGTGAGAAGCCCTCGAGGCGGAACCCGGCGCCGCGGGCGAGCGCGATGGAGGCGGCGTTGCCGGGCTGCACGTTGATCTCCAGGCGGTGCAGCCGCAGCTCCCCGAACGCGTACCGCACCACGAGCCCGAGCCCTTCCCGCATGAAGCCGCGCCCCGCGGCGTGCGCGAAGGCGCCGTAGCCGAGGGAGCCGCTGCGGAAGCCGCCCTCGACGATGTCGTTGACGTTGATGAAGCCCGCGAGGGCGCCGCCCGCCCGTTCGTACACGAGGAAACCGGCCTTGGCGGGGTCCTCGATGAGCCCGTCCGCGTAGCCGGCGTACTTCTCCACGGTGGTCGGCGGGAACAGCCAGGGCCGGTGCAGGCCGCGGCTCTCCCGTGCCCGCCGTGCGAACTCGACGCCGTCGGCGCGGGTGTAGGGGCGTATGCCCACGCGGGGCCCTTCGGCGAAGGTGACGGGGTGCATGCGCAGCATCCGGCCACGCTACCCGGCGGTGCGGGCCCTCAGCCCGGGCGCCCGCGCGTGACCGCCGTCACCGGCGGCGGCTGAGGAAGAACGCCCCGCACAGGGCGCCGATCAGGCCGGTGCCGAGGAGCGCCATCCACAGCGGCATGGTGACCTCGGGGATCAGCAGCCGGATCTTGGTGCTGCGGGTGTTCTCGAAGATGAAGACCAGGGTGAGGGCCGCGATCACCGCGACGGCCACCCGGCCGGGCGTCATCAGATCGCCGATGCCGCCCTGCCGTGCCGTGGACGGCCCCTGCGAACCGCCCTTGGAGCTCCTGGGGCTCATGTGTGGACCCTTCCGTTCCGTCGAAGCGCCGGCCGCTCCCCCCGGGTCCAGCATGGGCAGCCGTACGGCATCCCGCGCGGTGGGTGTCGCCGGAGGCGGGGCGGGGTGGGCCGTCCGGGTGACGGTTACGGCTCGGGTTCACGGCGCGACGGGCAGCCGCAGCTCGCCCGGATCGCCGCGTCCGTTGGTCACCGTCACCGGCTTCACGCCCCGGTTCCCGATGTACGCCGCGTCGCTGGCCGCGATCACGAACTGCAACCGGTGCCCCGTGTCGTACCGGTGCACCGTCCCCGGCAGCGTCAGCGTGAACGCCTCACGCACATCGGGCACCCGCACGGGGGCGACGAGGCGCCGCACCAGCGTCCTGACGCCGTTCGGCGCGACGTCGTACAGCTTGGCGAAGAGGACCAGTCGGTCGGCGGCGTCCCCGGAGCCCTGCACGCGTTCGGTCGCCGGTGAGCGGACCCGGAGCCTCGCGCGGGGCGCGCCGACGACGTCGAGGGGTGCGGTCAGCGGCGCGGTCGTCCAGCTCAGGTAGGTGTCGGCGGTGTCGTACGGCGGCGGGTCGGGCAGACCGATCAGGCCCGCGAGCGAACTCTCCGAGTGGCTGGTGGGCGTCGACAGGTTGCGGTACGCGCGACTGCCGGGGACCACGTCGCCCGGACGGTCGACGAGTCTGCCGTCGCCGGACAGATACAGGGACCTGGTGGGCGCGGGGACGGCGGGCGCGGTGGCGTAGGCGCGGGCCGGGTCGTCGATCCAGTCCCGGTGGTAGGCGAAGTCGGGGCCGGTGTCGGCCCGCCGGTCGTGGCGCAGGTACCTCTCGAACCAGGCGAGGACGCGCCTGCCGACGTAGCTCGTCGCGAGGGTGCCGTCGCCGAGGTCGAGTTCCCCCGCGGGTGGGGCGTCCATGCCGCGGCTGTGGCCCCAGGCCTGCCAGATCATCTTGGCGGGGGTGCCCTGCCGCTTGAGGGTCCGGTACGTCGCCGCGGCCTCGTTGAGGTTGAAGAGCGTGTCGGCCTGGCCCTGGACGAGCAGGGTGGGCGCCCGGACCTTCGGCAGGTAGGAGACGGGCGACACGCTGCGTACGAAGTCGAGCACGCGCCGGCTCTCGGCCGCGGGATAGTGGCCGGAGGTGAGGGTGCGGAAGGCCGTGCACGCCTGGGTGACGAAGTGCAGGCACTCCGGGCCGTTGAGGCGGGTCGGGTCAAGGCTCGGCGCGACGAGCGGCTGCCCCTCGCCCGTCAGGTGGAAGCCTCTGATCCACTGCCACTTCGCCGCTCCCGGTACCTCCCGGCGCGCCCCCGGGGGCTCGACGGCGCTGTTGGGCGCGAGCGAGTACGCCAGGTCGTGCCAGGTGATCAGCGGGACCAGGGCGTCGACGCGGTGGTCCACGGCGGCCGTCGCCAGCTGGACGGCTCCGCCGTAGGACGCGCCGAGCATGCCGACGCGCGGGTCGTCCCTGCCGTCCCGGGTGACGAAGTCGGCCACGGTGCCGTCGTCGGCGGCGCGTGCTCCGGCGAGGAAATCGAGCAGCCCGGACGCCGCGCGGCCGTCGATCTCCGGGTCGTCCAGGGAGATCAGGCACCCCGAGGCGCCGAAACCGAGCCCGGAGTAGACGAGCCCGACGTATCCCCGCGCGGCGACCGCCTTGCCGAGGGCGGCGGTGGGCGCGTCCGACTTGTTGCCGCCGAACCCGTTGGTCGCGAGGACGGCGGGCGCGGGGTGGGCGCGGTCGACGCCCGTGGGCCGGTACAGGTCGGCGTCGACGGTGCAGTTCCGGCCGCCGGCGGGGACGGTGAACTTCAGCGGCGTGACGGTGTACCCGCCGGTGCCCGCCCGTGCGGCGCCCCGCCCGTCAGCCCGTACGCCACCCCGCTCACCGTCAGCCCGTACGCCACCCCGCTCACCGTCAGCCCGTGTGCCACCCCGCTCCCCGTCGGCCCGCGCGCCGCCCCGCTCCTCGTCCGCCCCGGCGACGGGCGCGGCGAGCACGAGCGGTGCGAGCAGCGCGGCGCCTGCCAGCGCGGTGAGCCCGCGACGCAGGGCACGCCGGCTGCGGCGGCGGGGCGGGCCCGCCCCGGGCAGGGCGCGGGCTGCCCGGGGCGACCGGGATACACGGAGTGCGAGGACCTTCACGCAGAGGACAACCGCCTACCGGCCGGTAGGTGTCGGCTCGGGGCTCACGGGGTGAGCGCGGGCACGTCCAGTCGGAGCACTCCCGCGTCCGCGTCCAGCTCGCCCGGCACACCGAACGGCACCGTGAGCGACCCGTCGCAGTGCCCGAAGCCGAAGTCCTCCACGAGCGGTACGCCCAGGTCCCCGAGCCGGTCGAGCAGCACGGCGCGCACGGCGTCGTAGGGACCGCACTCCTCCCAGGAGCCGAGGGCGACCCCCGCGACCCCCGTCAGCCATCCGGCGCGCAGGAGCTGCGTCAGGCAGCGGTCGATCCGGTACGGCTCCTCGCCCGTGTCCTCCAGGAACAGCAGCCCGCCCCGCGCGGACCGCCGCGCCGCGGGCACCCCCACGTCGGCCGAGAGCAGCGAGAGGCAGCCGCCGAGGGTGACCCCGCGCGCCCTGCCGCCCACCAGGGCACGGCCGGGCGCGGCGACGACCTGGACCGCCTCGGGTTCGAACAGCGTGCGGCGCAGGTGTTCCTGGGCCCGCGCGTTCTTGAGGAAGTCGGCGCCCGCGACCATCGGCCCGTGCAGCGTCACGAGGCCGAGCCGGAGCGCGAACGCCTCGTGCAGCGTGGTGATGTCGCTGAACCCGAGGAACACCTTGGGCCCGGCCGCGCGCAGGGCGTTCCAGTCCACGAGGTCCGCCATCCGCGCGGCTCCGTACCCGCCGCGCGCGCAGAACACCGCCGACACCGACGGGTCGCACCAGGCCCGCTCCAGGTCCCGGGCCCGGGCGGCGTCGGCGCCCGCGAGGTGGTCGAGCTCCGGATGCCGGTCGAGGGCGTGCGGGGCGGCGACCGGGTCCAGGTCCCAGCCGCGCAGGATGTCGAGCCCCGCCTGAAGCCGGTCCTCGGGTACGGGCCCGCTCGGGGCGACGACGGCGACCCGCGCGCCGGGACGCAGTCGCGGGGGCCGGACCAGGGGGGCCGCGGGGACGGCGCCGGTCACTTGGCCAGCTCCAGCGTCGGCGTCCCGCCCGCCGGGTCGAGGTGGAACACCTGCGCGTACAGGGACAGCTCCGCCTCCAGGACCCGGACGACCGTCTCCGCCCGCCGGAACCCGTGCCCCTCCCCCTCGAAGGCGATGTAGGCGTGCGGCACGCCGCGTCGCTCCATGCGCTCCAGGAGCAGCTCGCACTGGGCGGGCGGACAGATCACGTCGTCCAGGCCCTGGAGCAGCAGGAACGGGGCGGTGATCCGGTCGGCGTGGCGGGCGGGCGACCGCTCCTCGTACCGGCCGGGCACCTCGGCGTAGGGGCCGATGAGCGTCTCCGGATACTGCGACTCGAAGTCGTGGGTCTCCCCGTCGCGCCAGGATTCCAGGTCGAGGACGGGGTAGAGGATCGTGCCGCAGGCGTACACGTCGGTGGTCGCCAGTGAGGCCGCCGTCGTCCAGCCGCCCGCGCTGCCCCCGCGGATCGCGAGCCGCGCCCGGTCGGCGGTGCCCTCGTCGGCCAGGGCGAGCGCCACGGCCGCGCAGTCGTCGACGTCGACGGCGCCCCACTGCTCCCGGAGCCGGTTGCGGTAGGCGCGGCCGTATCCCGTGGAGCCGCCGTAGTTGACCTCGGCGACGCCGATGCCGCGTGAGGTGAAGTACGCGATGGCCAGGTCGAGGACGAGGGGCGCGCGGCTGGTGGGGCCGCCGTGCGCCCACACCACGTACGGCGGCAGCTCGTCGTCGGGCGCGAGGTGGCCGGGGTGGTGCGGCGGGTAGATGTGGGCGTGGATCTCGCGCCCCTCGGGGCCGAGGAAGGTGCGGATCTGCGGTTCGGGGTAGTACGTGGGGTCGACGGGGTCGTCGTGCGCGGCGCCGATGACACGGGCCCGCCCGGTGCGGGTGTCCAGCTCCACGACCTCGTAGGCGCTGCGGGGGCTCGCGGCGATCCCGGCGACGCGGGTGCCGTGGACGGCGAGCGAGGCCGACCACTCCGACCAGGGCCCGGCCGCGTCGACGACCTCGCCGGTCTCGGGGTCGAGTATGCCGAGCGCGGTGGCGCCGGTGCCGTGCACGACGGCGATCAGACCGCTGTCCAGGGGCGCGAACCAGCTGAGGCCGAGCTGCCAGAGCGGTCCGCCGAACTCCTCCTCACGGGGGCACAGCGCGAGCGCCGCACTGTCGGGTGCCGTGCCCTCCGGTGCCGCGTCGTCGGGTGCCGCGTCCTCGGGTGCCGTGCGGTACAGGTTCCACCAGCCGGTGCGGTCGCTGACGAACAGCAGCCGTCCCTGCCGGTCCCATTCGGCCTGGACGACGGACTCCTCGGGGCCGCCCGCGAGCACCAGGGGGGTGTCGAAGGTGCCGTCCGCGCGGACGTCGGCGACCAGGAGCTCCGTGCCGTCCCACGGCATCCGGGGGTGGTCCCAGGCGATCCAGGCGGCCCGGGCCCCGTCCGGTGCGAGCCGCGGGCCCGTCACGAAGCGGTGCCGGCCGTCGGACAGCTCCCGCACGGCGGACCGGTCCTCGGCGGCCGAGCCGTCGAGGGGCACGGCGGCCACCACCCGGCGGACGTCCGTCGGCTCCGGGCCGGTGAACTCCTCCAGGACGCACCACACTTCGCCGCGGTCCCGGCACAGGCGCAGATCGGCGAAGCGCAGCCCGCCACCGACGGCGGACAGCGGCGTCAGGGGTCTGGGTTCGGTCCCGGGCACGTCCGGTTCGTACGCGTAGAGGCGCTGGTCGGCGTGGTCGGCGAAGACGAGCAGCGGTCCGCGCGAATCGCCCGTGCGGGCGTCCGCCGCCCAGGGCAGGCCGCCGTACTCGATGACACGGCTGCGGACGTCCCAGGGGGCGGGGAGCACCGGCTCCTCGCGGCCGTCCGGCCGTCGCCGCACCAGGGCGCGCCTGCCGCCCTCGGTGGGGCGCGGCTCCGTCCACCACGCCTCGTCCCCGACGAAACCGACGAATGCGGGACTGCCGTCGTGGGCCGCCGCGAGCGCGGCGTCGATCGGGGACAGCCACGAGCCGTAGGGCTTGGTCTGAGCCATGTCGTTCATCTCCCCCAGGGGTCGGTCGGGCCGTGCGCGGGAAGCGGTCAGGCCGTGCGCAGAAAACGGTCGAGTACGCGGGTGCCGAAGTGCAGCGCCTCGACCGGCACCCGCTCGTCGACGCCGTGGAAGAGCGCCTGGTAGTCGAAGCCCTCGGGTGTCCGCAGCGGCGAGAAGCCGTAGCCGCGGATGCCGAGCCGCGAGAACTGCTTGGCGTCGGTGCCTCCCGACATGCAGTACGGAAGGACGTGGCCCTCCGGCGCGAACTCCTGGACGGCCGCCCGCATCCCGGCGAACGTGGGCGTGTCCACCGGCGCCTGGAGGGCCACCTCCCGGTGATGGAACTCCCAGTCGACGTCCGGCCCCGTGAGCCGGTCAAGGGTGGTGCGGAACTCTTCCTCGCCACCGGGCAGGAATCGGCCGTCCACATAGGCGGTGGCCTCCCCCGGGACCACGTTGACCTTGTAGCCGGACGTCAGCATGGTCGGGTTGGCGCTGTTGCGGACCGTGGGCTCGACGAGCGCGGCGGTGGGGCCGAGCTTCTCCATGAAGGCGTCGACGTCGAAGCCGGGCGCCTCCGGGTCCGCCTCGAGGCCGTACAGCTCGGCGAGTGCGATCAGGGCCGCCCGCACCGTCGGGGTGAGCCGCACCGGCCAGCGGTGTTCACCGATGCGGGCGACGGCGGCGGCGATCCTGCTGACCGCGTTGGCGCGGTTCACCTTCGAGCCGTGCCCCGCGGTGCCGCGGGCGGTGAGCTTGAGCCAGCCGGTGCCGCGCTCGCCCGCGGCGATCGGGTAGAGCTGGTTGCCGCGGCCGTCGTGGAAGGTGAACGCGCCGGACTCGCTGACGCCTTCCGTGCAGCCCTCGAACAGCTCGGCGTGCCGGTCGGCGAGGAAGCCGGAGCCGTCGAGCGCGCTGGCCTCCTCGTCGGCGGTGAACGCGATCACGATGTCCCTGCGGGGCCGCGCCCCGGCCCGCGCCCAGCTCCGGACGACGGCGAGGATCATCGCGTCCATGTTCTTCATGTCGATGGCGCCGCGCCCCCACACGACGCCGTCGCGGATCTCCCCGGACAGGGGGTGCACGCTCCAGTCGGCGGCCTCGGCGGGGACGACGTCGAGGTGGCCGTGGACCAGGAGCGCGTCGGCGCCCGGGTCGGCGCCCGCTATCCGGGCGACGACGTTGGTGCGGCCCGGGGTGCGTTCCAGGAGCTTCGGTTCGAGACCGGCCTCGGCGAGGCGCCGCGCGGCGTACTCGGCGGCGGGGCGTTCGCGGCAGGTGCCGTCGCCGTGGTTGGTGGTGTCGATGCGGATGAGCTCGGAGGTGAACCGGACGACTTCGTCCAGTGCGCGCTGGTCGATCGGGTCAGCCATACTGCTCCTCGACGGCGGCGGAGGCGATCGTGGTGACCGCCTTGAACGTGCGAATGCCTTCGTACATGGTGTCGCTCGTGTACGCGACCTTCCGCTCCGCCACGCGCCGCACGCCCGGAACGACCGTCACCGCCATCGACAGGTGCTCCGCGTCGAACTCGACCTCCACCGTGAAGGGCCCGCCGGCCACCGGCTCGTGCCGCACGGCGAGGGGCACCGCGTCCTTGGCGGCGGCCCGGATGTCGGCCGCCGTGCGGGCCGGGGTGCGGCAGATCGCCGCGTACCGCGACACGTGGTCCTTGACGGCGACCTTCAGGGCGCCGGGCGCGTAGCCGAGGGCGTCCTCGCAGGCCAGGTCGTCGCCGGTGACCAGGACGACCGGTACGCCGTACTCCGCGACGACATGGGAGTTCAGGAGCCCCTCACTGGCCCGGACGCCGTCGACCCACACGCCGGTGATCTGGTTGGCCAGATAGGTGTGCGCGAGGACGCCCTCCGCGCCTGCGCCCGCGTGGTAGCCGACGAAGGCGATGCCGTCGACGTCCGCGTGCTGCACGCCCTCGACCATGGACAGCGACTTGTGCCGTCCGGTGAGCATCTCGGCCCGCACGTCGAGCTGCTCCAGGAGCAGGTTGCGCATGGTCCAGTGCGCCTCGTTGACGAGCACCTCGTCGGCGCCCCCGTCGAAGAAGCCGAGCACGGCGGCGTTCACGTCGGAGGTGAACAGCGAGCGGCACCGCTCCCACTGCGGTGTGCCGGGCAGCACGTCGGCCGGCCAGGTCACACCGGTGGCGCCCTCCATGTCGGCGCTGATCAGGATCTTCATGCCTCGAAACCGTACGGGGTCCCACCGACCCCGTGCCAGGCCTGTGGATAACTCTCACCGGCCCAGACCAGTGCCGTCACTCGGGGCGCCCTACGACCGCCCCGCGACCAGCCATCGCGAGGGCAGTTCGATGCGGCTGCCGTCCGCCGCGCGCTCGGTCGTCAGGAGCGGCAGCTCACCGTTCGCGAACACCGTGAGCCCCGCCTCGCGGACGAATGCGGCGACGTCCGCGTCGGCCACCTCGCCCGGCGCGATGCCGTGGGCGAAGACGGGGGCCAGCTTGGGCGGCGGCCCCCCGGCGCCCTCGGCCAGGCCGCGCAGGACGGGGCCCGCGGCCTCGGCGAGTTCGACGGCGAAGGCCCGGCCGCGTTCGCCGACGAGCGCCGCGATGCCGTGCAGGAGCGGCTGCCGGTCGGCGGGCTCGCACTGGTGCAGGACCCCGCGCATGTACACGTTCACGTCGCCCAGTTCGGCGTGCAGCTGCTCGAGCTCGCTCCGCTCGGCGGCGTCGAGCTGGCGGAACTCGGCCTGACCCGCCGGGTCCCCCGCCCTGGCGCGGGCCACGGCGGCCGCCGACAGGTCCACGCCGAGCACCCGCGGGAAGCGGTCGGCGAGGAAGCGGGTCTGGGTGCCGTTGCCGCAGCCGAGGTCCACCAGGGGCAGTCCCGGAGCGGTCAGATACGGCTCGAACAGGGCCAGGTGGCGGCCCGCGGTGAGGGCGGGCTCGGAGTCCCAGAGGACGGCGCCCGCCTCCGGGGGCGCCTCGCCCCAGAACCCCTCCCACGCCTGCTGGTACCGACTGGTGACGCCCATGCCCAACTCCCCGGAGATGCGACTGGCGTCGCCGAAGCCGGCGACAAGATCGGTCTACCGCGCGCGGGGGCGCCCGACAAGTCACCGGCGCACACCTTCTCTGCGCTTTCGACCCGCGTTCGCCCGGGGCGCGGGCCCGGGGCCCGTCGCGTGCGGACCGGTTCCGTGGGGAAATGACGGCGTGCGGGACTGCGGCGGGCGGAACTAACGCCCTGACAGCGCCAGTTCGAACCACACGGTCTTGCCGCCGCTGGTCCTGCTGGTGCCCCACTCCTTGGCGAGGCTGGTGACGATGCGCAGGCCGCGCCCGAACTCGTCGCCGGGCCCCGCGCTGAGCAGTGTGGGGAGCGTCGCGTCGTCGTCCTCGACCTCGCACAGGAGTCGTCCGGAGCGCACCAGACGCAGCCCGATGCGACCGCCGTGCGTGTGCCGTACGGCGTTGGTGACGAGTTCGCCGGCGAGCAGCACGGCGGTGTCGGCGAGGGCGTCGAGGCCCCAGTCCCGCAGTCGGGCGCGGACCAGGTCGCGGGCCCTGCTGACCTCACTGGGGTCGGGGGCGAGCCGCCAGTGCCCGACGTCCGTGGAGGCTACGCCGTTGAGCCTGGCCATCAGGAGGGCCACGTCGTCCTTGCGGCCGCCGCTGCCCGCTTCGGAGAAGGTCGCGGCGAGGGACCGGATGATGGTGTCGCAGGCGGCGTCCATGGACGCCGCCGGGTGGGCGGCCGACTCGACGAGGGTGGCGAGGCCGACACCGATGTCCTCGCCGCGCACCTCGACCAGGCCGTCGGTGCACATCAGGAGCCGGTCACCGGCGGCGACCCGGACCCGTACGGACTCGAACGGCACGCCGCCGACGCCGATGGGCGCGCCGGTGGGCAGGTCGAGCAGTTCGCTGCGGCCGTCGACGGCGCGTACCAGGACGGGCGGGATGTGGCCCGCGTTGGCCAGGTGCAGTTCGCCGGTGATCGGGTCGTACACCGCGTACAGGCAGGTCGCCAGATAGTGCTCGCCGAGCCGCTGCGCCAGGTCGTCGAGGTTGCGCAGGAGTTGGGCGGGCGGCAGGTCGAGGGCCGCCATGGTCTGTACGGCCGTGCGCAACTGTCCCATCATCGCCGCGGAGTTGAGGCCGTGCCCCATGACGTCGCCGACGACGAGGGCGGTGCGCGCCCCCGGCAGTTTCACCGAGTCGAACCAGTCGCCGCCGACCCGGCCGAGCAGGGTGCCCGGGAGGTAGCGGGTGGCGATGTCGCATCCCGACATGCGGGGTTCGATGTGCGGCAGCATGCTGTCCTGGAGGGTGTCGGCGACCGACTCCTGGTAGGTGTACATGCGGGCGTTGTCCAGGACGAGGCCCGCGCGGGCGGCCAGTTCGGCGCCGGTGACGCGGTCCATGTCGGTGAAGACGGGCCGCTCCCGGTGGCGCAGCAGGATCATGAAGCCGAGGACGACGTTGCGTGCCTTCAGGGGTACGACCAGCATCGACCGGTGGTTGATCAGCGGCCGGATGTCGCGCTTCTCGAACTGGGAGGCGATGGCGTTGCCCATCTCCTCCGTGATGCGCGGTACGAGGACGGGGTCGCCGGAGGTCATGCACTGGAAGAACGGGGTGTGGGCGGGGAACGGCATGGACTCGCCGACCGGCACCACGTCGTCCCAGCGGCCCGGCTCGTCGGTGTGCTCGACGGCGACGCGGTGCCACATCGTGGTCTCGTCGGGCACCCCGTCCGGGAAGCCCTCGCCCGCGACGACCTGCTCGCGCAGATAGGTGCCCGCGACGTCCGTGAACCGCGGTACGACGGCCTTGCTGACCTCCTGGATGGTGCGGGCCAGGTCGAGCGAGGAACCGATGCGCCCGCTCACCTCGTTGAGGAACTCCAGGTGCTCGCGAACCGCCGCGTACTCGAGGTCCTCGGCCTCGTCGTCCGCGCCGCGGGCCTCCGGGGCGGGGGCGAGGCCGGCGGCGGCCGCGGCTTCGGCGCGCCGCCTGCGGGCCCGGCGCTCGGCGCGCCGCGGCACACCCCAGTCGGGGGTGACGGGTACGCGGTCGTGCTGGCTGAACTCCAGGACGGGATAGCCGAGTTCCAGGACCTGCGCGACGATGCGGGCGCTCTCTCCGACGCTCATGCTCGGCAGGATGTCCGGGAGGCGATGGGCGAGTTCGTCGGCGCCGGGGAAGTCGGTGTGCAGGGCGAAGCCGGGCGCTATGCGCTCCATGCGGTCGGCGGGGGCGCCTTCGGCCCCGCCCGCCGCGGTCAGCCGGGCGGCGTCGGCGGCGAGGACGAGCAGCCGCTCGGGCCCGGGCCCCACGAGGGGGTAGGCCCACCACAGGACGTCGATGCGGCCGTGCCCGTGCGGTGCGGGGGTCAGCCGGGCGCGGCCCGCGGCGGGGTAGGACGTGCGGCCGTCCAGGGTGCTGCCGAGGTCGGGGCCGTCGGGGCCGAGCACGTCGTGGTCCCCGTAGGCGGTGTCGTCCTGCGGGAGTGCTCCGGAGACGGGCAGCAGGTCGCCTGCGGGGCGGCCCACGGCTTCCTCCTTGGCGTACCCGAACAGGCGGCGCGCGCCGGTGCTCCAGTGGGACACCAGGCCTTCGCCGTCGATGACGACCACGGCCAGGGGGACGCGGCCGGACACACCGCTGTGCGCGGCCGGTCCGCCGTCCGGGCTCCCACGCTCCATGGCTTCGGCTCCTTCCCGCGGCGCGGCAAGCAAGACCTGCGTCGTCCCGAGCCACCGTCCGTCCCCGACCACCGTACGGCGGTCGCGGTCCGCCGTGCGGCGCTATCCGGGAAATTCCCGCGGCGGGGCGCCGCCGGAGCGAGACTCCGCGTCCCGGCTCGGGAGCGAGAGCCCCCGCGCTCGCGGATCTCAGTCCTCGTGCCCCAGTTGCAGGTCCCGTTCCGTCCTGCCGCCGCCCGCCACCTGGAGGACCGTGGCGACCGGCGGGTATCCGGCCGCGATCACGGTGTACTCGCCCGACGACAGGTCGATGAAGCGGAAGGTGCCTTCGGGGCCGGTGGTGAGGGTGTCCACGACGTTGCCCGCGGCGTCCAGGAGCGTCACGCGCGCGTCCTCGACGGGCCGTCCGCCCCCGGCGCGCACGGTGCCGCGCAGCACCGCTCCCCCGGCGAGTTCGATGTCCTGGCGGGTCTCCCGTGAGGCCTGCACGCTGACGGGCAGCGCGGCCGGGCGGAAGGCGGGCGCGCTGCCGGCCAGGGTGTACTCGCCCGCCACCAGGTCCGTGATCACATAGCCGCCCTCGCGCCCGCTGCGGGTGGCGGCGACGACCTCGCCGCGTACGTCGGTGAGGGTCACGGCGGCGTCCCGTACGGGCGTGCCGTCGGCGGTGCGGACGCTGCCCGCGAGCCGCCCCGCGCCGCCGAGGACCACGTCGAGCCCCACCGGGCGCTCGCCGACGGTGACCGTGACGGCCTGCGGCTGGTGGCCGCCCGCCGCGGCGATCAGGACGAACGACCCGGCCCCCGGCGTCGAGAGGGCGTACCGCCCGTCGTCGCCGCTCGCACCGCGTCCGATCTGGCGGCCGGTGACGTCGATGAGCGTCAGGGCCGCGCGCGGTACGACGGTGCCGTCCGGGTGCTGCACGGTGCCGCAGACGGGCAGTCCCGCCGCGTACGCGGTGCGCGCGGGCGGGACGGCGGCCTCCGTGACGGGCGCGTGCACGGGGCCCGGGGCGTGCGGGGAGGGCGGCTGCGGGATCGTGGACGACACGGCGCTGGACACGAGGGGGGTCTCCTTGAGGAAGCAGGCGAGCAGCAGGCCGAGGACGAGGACCGGGACCAGGTAGAGGAAGATCCGCGGCATCGCGTCCGCGTACGCCTGGATGTAGCCGTCGCGCAGCGGGGCGGGCAGCGCGTGGACGAGGTGCGGGGTGATCGATTCGGCGTCGGGCAGGTCGGCGCCCGCGGGCAGCCGTCCGTCGAGGGCGTCGGTGAGGCGGTCGGCGAAGAGGGTGCCGAAGACCGCGGCGCCGACGCTCCCGCCGACCTGCCGGAAGTAGTTGTTGGCGCTGGTGGCGGTGCCGAGGTCGGCGGGCGGCACGGCGTTCTGCACGGCGAGGACGAGCACCGGCATGACCAGGCCGACACCGGCGCCGAGGAGTGCCATCCAGATGCTGTACTGCACCTGTGGCGTGTCCGCCTCGAGCCGGGACAGGAGGTACATGCCGACCACGGAGAGGGCGCTGCCGAGGACCGGGTAGATCCGGTAGCGCCCGGTGTGGCTGATGAGTTGGCCCGCGACGATCGACGCGCCGACGACTCCGCCCATCATCGGCAGCATCAGGAGGCCGGACTCCGTGGCGCTCGCCCCGTCGACCATCTGTAGGTAGGTCGGCAGGTAACTGGCGGCTCCGAAGAGCGCGACGCCCACGACGAGGCCTACTAGACCCGTGATGTTGAAGACCGAATCACGGAACAGGCGCAACGGGATGATCGGTTCTGCCGCGAAGCGTTCGACGAGGAGGAAGAGCAGGCAGGAGACGACGGCGCCCGCGGCGAGTCCGAGGACGACGCGCGAGCCCCAGGCGTACTCGGTGCCGCCCCAACTGGTCAGCAGGACCAGGCAGGTGGAGGCGGCGGCGAGGAGCAGCGCGCCGAGGACGTCGAACCTGCCCCGGGCCGCGGGCTTCGGGAGCTTCAGGACGAGGGTGACGACCAGGAGCGTGACCAGGCCGAAGGGCACGTTGAAGTAGAAGCACCAGCGCCAGGAGACATGGTCGGTGAAGAAGCCGCCGAGGAGCGGTCCGGCGACGGAGGCCAGGCCGAAGGAGGCGCCGATCATGCCCATGTAGCGGCCTCGCGCACGCGGCGGCACGATGTCGGCGATGATCGCCTGGACGCCGATCATGAGGCCGCCCGCGCCGATGCCCTGGAGGGCCCGGAAGGCGATGAGCTGGTCCATGGTGCGGGACCAGCCCGCGAGCGCGGAGCCGACGACGAAGACGACGATGGCGAACTGGAAGACGCCCTTGCGGCCGTAGAGGTCGCCGAGCTTGCCGTAGATGGGCAGGCCGACGGTGGAGGTCAGCAGGTAGGCGGTGATCGCCCAGGACATCCTGTCCAGGCCGTGCAGCTCGCCGACGATCTTCGGCAGCGCGGTGGCGACGATCATCTGCTCGAGCGCGGCGAGCAGCAGGGCGAGCATCAGCGCGAGGAAGACCGTGCGGACCCGGGCGGGGCCGAGCCCCTGCGGGGCCGGGTGCGCGGCGCCCGGTGGCGGCGGCTGCCGGGACAGGTCCTGCCCCGGTGCCCCCGCCGGGGGTTGAGCGGCCGCCCGTTCACCGTGTCCGGCGCCCGTCGCCAGCGTCGTCCCGCCCACCTGGTGCTCCCCTCGTCGCGCCCGCGCCGCCCATCCCTCGCATCACGCGCCAACATAGAAGTAAGCGCGCAAGCGGGACGAGTCGCACCGGGCGCGCACCGGCGCGCGTTCGCGCCGGTGAGAGCCCTGTGGCGGACGACTGGGCCGTTGTGAGAACCACTCGAACCGGTGAGCGTGACAACAACCCCGAGCGGGTGCGGGAGTTGGCGGGCCGGGGGCGTCCGGCCCGCCGCGCGGGGCTACTTCTCGACTTCGGCGGCGAGCCTGTCGAGCACCGCGTCGTAGATCCGGGCGAGGCCCTTGGGCGCGAACGTCTTCTCGAAGAAGCCGCCGATGCCGCCCGCGCCGTTCCACACCGTGGTGACGACGACGCGTGCGGCGCCCTCGCCGGCCGGGGTCACCCGCCAGGTGGTGACCATGGACGAGTTGCGGTCCTTCTCGACGAGCTCGCCGTCGGTGGGCTCGCTCACCTCGAGCAGGCAGTCACGGATCCGCTTGCTGGTGGCCTGGAGCTTCCAGTGGACGAGGGTGCCCTCGCCGTCGCCGCCCTCGCGCACCTCGTACTCGCTGAAGTGCTCCGGAAGGATCTTCGCGCGGGTGCCGCTGTAGTCGGCCAGCGCATCGAAGACGTCCTCCGGCCGTGCCGCGATGATGCGCTCAGTGACCGCCTCGACCTGCGCCATTGCGTTTCCTCCAGCAGTTGTAGGTGTCTCGCGGGTGGGACGGTCAGCCAACCACCCCGCACACCGGCGCCCCAAATCGGGGTCCGTGCCACGTTCGCACGATCAAGGGAACATGTGTTCTATTCTGTGGTCGGGGGTGCTCGTCACTGTCACGGAGGAGGCGCCATGCGCTGGGAGAATCTGTCCGACGGCCCGCGAGCGGCCGCCGCGGACGCCGCGCTGTTCGGCGCCGACGCGGTGACCACGCGGACCGACACCCCCGGGTTCCGCGGGATCACCTTCCACGAGATCCGGGCGAAGTCGATCGTGAACCGGGTGCCGGGGGCGTCGCGGATGCCCTTCGAGTGGACGGTCAACCCCTACCGCGGCTGCACGCACGCGTGCGTGTACTGCTTCGCCCGCAAGACGCACAGCTATCTGGACCTCGACACCGGCCTGGGCTTCGACAGCCAGATCGTGGTGAAGGTCAACGCCCCCGAGCTGCTGCGCCACCGGCTCGCCTCGCCCCGCTGGCACGGCGAGCACATCGCGATGGGCACCAACGTCGACTGCTACCAGCGCGCGGAGGGCAGGTACGCGCTGATGCCGGGCATCATCGAGGCGCTGCGCGACCACGCCAACCCGTTCTCGATCCTCACCAAGGGCACGCTGATCCTGCGCGACCTCGATCTCCTGCGGCAGGCCGCCGCCGTCACGGACGTGGGCGTCTCGGTGTCCGTGGGCTTCGTGGACGAGCAGCTGTGGCGCACGGTCGAGCCGGGCACCCCCGCGCCGGGCCGCCGCCTGGAGGTCGTGCGCACCCTGAGCGAGCACGGCATCGGCTGCGGAGTCCTGATGGCACCGGTGATCCCGTTCCTCGGCGACCACCCGGACCAGCTGCGCGCCACGGTGCGGGCGATCGCCGAGGCCGGGGCGACCTCCGTGACACCGCTCGCGCTGCACCTGCGGCCCGGCGCCCGCGAGTGGTTCATGGCCTGGCTCGCCCGGGAGCACCCGCACCTGGTGCGGCGGTACGAGCGCCTGTACGCCGGCGGTGCCTACGCCCCGAAGTGGTACCAGCGCCGGATCACCCGGTACGTGCACGACCTGGCCCAAGAGTTCGGCATCGGCCCCGCCCGCGCGGGCGGGGCCCGCCGCATACCCGAGCCCGAGCGGGTACCGCCCGCCCCGGAGGGCACGCAGCTCACCCTGTTGTGACGTGCCGGTGCCGACAGGGGGCACCGGCACTGGGCCATCGCGGGGGTCACCGTGCTCCTTTCAGGTAATCGCCTCCTGGATCGGCGTCTTCGGGGCGGGCTTTCCGCGACGATGCCGCGGGGGTCGTGGGCCTCGCGGCCCCGAACCCTCCGCCCTGGGAGGCTCGATGAGAGCAACCGCCGTCTCGTTGTGCGGCGCCGCCGTCCTGGTGACCGGTCTGGTCGCGGCGGTCCCGTCCGCCGCGGGCACCACCCCCCGCGCCCCGCACACCCCGCACCACCTGGCGTGGAAGAAGTGCCCGACGAAGAACCACCCCGAGCTCCAGTGCGCGTCCGTGCGGGTACCGCTCGATCACGACCGGCCGCACGGCAAGAAGATCGCCCTGGCCCTCTCGCGGATCCCGCACACCGCGAAGCACTACCGGGGCCCGCTCCTCGTGAACCCCGGCGGCCCCGGCGGCAGCGGTCTGAGCATGGCCGGCTCCGTCGCCAAGGCGCTGCCCGAGAAGGTGGCCGCCGGATACGACGTCATCGGCTTCGACCCGCGCGGCGTCGGCCGGAGCAAACCCGCCCTGAACTGCCGCCCCGGCCACTTCACCCCGGTCCGGCCCTCCTCGGTGCCGTACACGCACTCCCTGGAGCTGGCCAACATCGACCGCGCGCGGACGTTCGCGCGGGCCTGCGCCTCCAAGTACGCGGACGTGCTGCCGTTCATCGACACGGTCAGCGCGGCCAGGGACCTGGACGTGATCCGCGCCCGCCTCGGCGACCGGCGGATCAGCTATCTCGGGTACTCGTACGGCACCTACCTGGGCGCCGTGTACGCCAAGCTGTTCCCCGAGCGGGTCCGTCGCATGGCTCTGGACTCCGTGGTCGACCCGCACAAGGTCTGGTACGACGCCAACCTCACCCAGGACCACGCCTTCGAGGCCCGCCACCAGGCCTTCCTGGCCTGGACCGCCAAGCACCACGCGAAGTACCGGCTCGGCTCGGACCCGGCGCGGGTGGAGTCGCGGTGGCACGCCATGCGCGCCGCCCTCGCCGAGAAGCCGGCCGGCGGGAAGGTCGGCGCGGCCGAGCTGGAGGACACCTTCATGCCGGGCGCCTACTTCGACGGCTACTGGCCGGTCCTGGCCGAAGTGTTCTCCGCGTACGCCTACGGCGGGAAGACGGCTCCGCTCGTGCGGGCGTACGAGAAGGCCGGGGCGCAGGGCGCGGCGGGCGAGAACAGCTACTCCGTCTACACCGCGATGGGCTGCCGGGACGCGGGCTGGCCGCGCGACTGGGCGCAGTGGAGCGGTGACCACTGGCAGGCGCACGCGAAGTCGCCCTTCATGACTTGGAACAACGCCTGGTACAACGCTCCGTGCGCGTTCTGGCGGGTGCCCTCGCTCGACCCGGTGGACGTGACGAACCGCTCCCTGCCTCCGGTGCTGCTGCTCCAGGCCACCGACGACGCGGCGACCCCTTACGGCGGTGCGGTCACGATGCACCGGAAGCTGCGCGGATCGAGCCTGGTCGTGGAGCAGGGCGGGGGCAACCACGGCGTCACCCTGCGCGGGAACGCCTGCCTCGACCGGCATCTGGCGAGGTATCTGACGTCCGGTGAGGTGCCGCGCCGCAACGGTGGGACCGGCGAGGCCGACGCGGTGTGCGAGCGGCTGCCCGAGCCCGGGCCGAAGGGCACGGCACGGGGTGCGCGGGCCGCCGGCCCGGGTACGGAGCTGCACGGCTCGGGTACGGAGCTGCACGGCCTGGTGGGGTTCCGCGGCTGACACCGCGCGTACGCGGTCAGGGCCCGGGCGCGGCGCACAGCCCGCCCCGGTCCTGGCCGGTCCCGGCCCTGGCCGCGGGGTCCGTCGGGGGCGTTGTCGGTGCCATGGTCCACCATGGGGATCATGAGCCGACTGACGCACATCCACGCCCCCACCGGAGTCGCGCCCGCGACGGCGTACACCCATGTCGTGACGGGCTCGGGCCGCCTCGTCGCCGTCTCCGGGCAGGTGGCCGTCGACGAGCGGGGCGAGCTGGTCGGCGCGGGCGACCCGGCGGCGCAGGCACGCCAGGTGTTCGAGAACCTGCGGCGCTGTCTGGCCGCCGCGGGTGCCGGTTTCGACGACGTGATCAAGCTGACGTACTTCGTCACGGACACGGCGTACATGCCGGCGGTCCGGGCCGCGCGGGACGCCTTCCTCGACCCCGACCGCCTGCCCGCCGCCTCGGCCGTCCAGGTCGCGGCCCTGGTGGCGCCCGAATTCCTGATGGAGATAGAGGCGTTGGCGGTGGTGCCCGAGTAGCACCCGAGGGACCGGCCCCGGTCGGCACCTCGCCCCGCCGCCGCACACGGAACCCGCACCACCGCGGGGGGTTCGCACCGCACCCGGCACACCCGGGACCACACCCGGCACCCGCACCGCTCCCGGCCCCCCGGGAACCACGTCCGGCACCTGCACCACGTGCGGAACCCCGCACCGCACCCGGCACCCACCCGCGTGCGCAACCCCACCCCGCACCCGACACCCGCACCACGCGCGCAACCGCTCAGGACCCCTGCGCCCGCACCGTCACCCGTGCCAGCGCCGCCGCGGCCGCCGCCGCGAGCCGCGGGTTGGCGGACGCGGCCGTGAGCACCGGTATGGCCCGCGCGTCCCCGAGCGCCCCGAGTCCTTCCACGCACGCGAGGGCGACCTTGCCGTAGGGGTCGTTGGGCGTGAGGCGGCGCTGGAGGGTGACGATCAGCGCGGGCGCCGACTCCGGGGCCCGCAGCTCCGTGAGCAGCCGCACCGGGTGCAGGGCGTAGGCGACCCGCAGCTCGTTCGTCGCGAGGGCGGCCGCCGCGCGCGCGGTGCGCGGGTCGCCGAGGCGCGCCAGGGCGTACGCGGCGGCGGCGCAGCGCGGCGGATCCCGGTGGTTGAGCAGCAGCACGAGGGACTCGAAGGCCCTGCGGTCCCCCAGCAGCCCCAGTCTGACCGCGGCCAACTCCCGCGCCCACAGCGGCTGTCCGGGAGCGTGCAGGACCTCCGCGAGCGCGTCCGGCTCACCGGCGGCCAGCAGTCTCCCGTACAGATCCAGCGCTCCCGACGCCGCTGCCTCGCGTCGTAAGCGATCCGTCACCGTCCGCAACTCCGCATCCATGCGGTGAGCCTAGTCGCGACGGAGGTCACAGACACCGGGGGCTGGCGCGCTCGTTACTCACGGGTTAATCTCATGTGAGCGGGGCACACTCCCCGTACGCAGTTCGCTCTCAGCATCTCGACTCATGACGGCCTGGTGACGCAGCCGTCGCGAGTGTTGTCGGTTCGGTACGCATGTACCGCAGGACGGTGTGGCTCCGGGACAGGGCCCGCCGGTTCTTCCTTCGTGCGCATTCCGCACATCTTCCGCACGCCGTATGTCACTTCACGCCCGCTTGCGTGCTTGCCACGCCCGCGCGTGCGTCCCGTGCCCGGCGTGCTGCTCGCCACGCGCCGTGCGCGTGCGCCCCTCAGTCGTCACTCACTTCCTGGAGTCCACCCATGGACGCTCCCCTCAACCCCATCAACACGGTCGCCGTCGTCGGTCTGGGCACGATGGGCACGGGTATCGCCGAAGTCCTGGTCCGCGCGGGCCGCGAGGTCGTCGGCATCGACATCAGCGAGCGGGCCGCCGCCCACGCCGTCGCCTCCTTGGAGGCCTCCACGGCGCGCGCCGTGCGCCGGGAGCGGCTCACCGAGCGCGAGCGCGACGACGCGCTCGCGCGCTTGCGCACCTCCACCGATCTGCGCGCCGCGGCCGACGCCGACCTGGTCGTGGAGGTCGTCCCGGAGTCGTACGAGATCAAGCAGCGGATCTTCCGTGAGCTCGACGGCCTGGTCAGGACCGACACCATCCTCGCGACCGGCACCAACGCGCTCTCGGTGACCCGCCTCGCCGCCGAATCCGCCCACCCCGAGCGGGTGCTCGGCATGCACTTCTTCAACCCGGCCCCGGCGATGAGGCTCGTCGAGATCGTCTCGTCCGTGCTCACCGCGCCGGCCGCCGTCGCCGCCGTCACGGATCTGGCGCACGCGCTCGGCAAGGAGCCCGTGGCCGTCGGCGACCGCCCCGGCTTCGTCGCCGACGGGCTGCTCTTCGGCTACCTCAACCAGGCGGCGGCGATGTACGAGTCGAAGTACGCGAGCCGGGAGGACATCGACGCGGCGATGCGGCTCGGCTGCGGCCTGCCGATGGGCCCACTCGCGCTGCTCGACCTGATCGGCGTCGACACCGCCCGCACGGTCCTCGACGCGATGTACGCCGAGTCGCGGGACCGGCTGCACGCGCCCGCCCCGATCCTCAAGCAGCTCAGCGAGGCGGGCCTGACGGGGCGCAAGGCGGGCCGCGGCTTCTACACGTACGCGGAACCGGGCGGTGGCGAGGTGGTGCGGGACTCCGCGACCCCCCTGGAGGGCACGCGGCAGGCGCGCGGGCGCGAGGTCCGCTCCGTCGGTGTCGCCGGGTCCGGCACCATGGCGTCCGGCATCGCGGAGGTCTTCGCCAAGGCCGGGTACGACGTGGTGCTCGTCGCCCGCACCGAGGAGAAGGCCGCGGCGGCCAAGGCCCGGATCGCGGGGTCCCTCTCGCGCTCGGTCGCCAAGGGGCGCATGACGTCGGAGGCCGCGGCCAAGACGTTGGACCGGGTCTCGCCGAGCGGGTCGTACGAGGCGTTCGCCGACGTCGACCTCGCCCTGGAGGCGGTCGCGGAGGACCTGGAGGTCAAGCGGCAGCTGTTCACGACGCTCGACAAGGTCTGCAAGCCCGGCGCCGTCCTCGCCACCACCACGTCCTCGCTGCCGGTCGTCGCCTGCGCCCGCGCCACCTCGCGCCCCGGTGACGTGATCGGCCTGCACTTCTTCAACCCGGCCCCGGCGATGAAGCTCGTCGAGGTCGTGCGCACGGTCCTGACCGAGGACGACGTGCACGCCACGGCCCGCGAGGTGTGCGCGTCCATCAAGAAGCACCCGGTGGACTGCGGCGACCGGGCCGGCTTCATCGTGAACGCGCTGCTCTTCCCGTACCTGAACAACGCGATCAAGATGGTCGAGGAGCACTACGCCTCCCTCGACGACATCGACGCCGCGATGAAGCTGGGCGGCGGCTACCCCATGGGCCCCTTCGAGCTCCTCGACGTCGTGGGCCTGGATGTCTCCCTGGCCATCGAGAAGGTGCTGCACCGCGAGTTCCGCGAGCCGGGCCTCGCGCCCGCGCCGCTGCTCGAACACCTGGTGGCCGCGGGCTGCCTCGGCCGCAAGACGGGCCGTGGCTTCCGCGAACATGCCAGGCGCTGACCGGCGCGCGGACCCCGGGCCCGGAGCACAGCGGGCGGTGCGCGCCGAGCGCGCGGACTGGGGCGGGCTGCTCGAACCCCCGGGCGGCCCCGTCCCGCATCCGCACCTGCCTGCGCACATGCAGTACGTTCAGGGCATGCCCAAGGCCGCCAAGACCCCTCGTACGACAGCTACGCCCGACGCTCCGGAGAGCGCCGCGGGCAGCCGCGCCGCAGCCCAACGGCTCAAGATGCGCCGCGAGCTGGCGGCCGCCGCCATGGAGCTCTTCGCCTCCAAGGGCTACGAGGCGACGACGGTCGACGAGATCGCCGCCGCGGCCGGGGTGGCCCGGCGGACCTTCTTCCGCCACTTCCGCTCCAAGGAAGAGGCCATCTTCCCCGACCACGACGACACCTTGATCCGCGCGGAGGCGGTCCTGAACGCGGCACCCGCGCACGAGCACCCGCTCGACACCGTGTGCCGCGGCATCAAGGAAGTCATGAAGATGTACGCGGCCTCGCCCGCCGTCTCCGTGGAGCGGTACCGCCTGACGCGGGAGGTCCCGACGCTGCGCGAGCGCGAGATCGCCTCCGTGGCGCGCTACGAACGCCTCTTCACCCGCTATCTCCTCGGCCACTTCGACGAGCAGGCGCACCACCACGGCAACGACGATCCGCTGCTCGCCGAGGTGGCGGCGTCCGCCGTGGTGACGGCGCACAACCACGTCCTGCGGCGGTGGCTGCGCGCCGGCGGCCAGGGGGACGTGGAGGCCCACCTGGACCATGCCTTCGGCATCGTCCGGCGGACCTTCGGCACCGGCATTCCCGCCGGGCGGGACACGGCGTCCTCCCCGGGGGCGGCCGCCGTCTCCGACGGGGGTGAGGTCCTCGTGGCCGTGGCCCGCACCGACGCGCCCCTCGACGAGGTCATGCGCACCATCGAAAAGGCCCTCCGCACCCGCGCCTGACTTCTCCTCCCCCGCCCCCCGCCCCGCTCCGTCTGGGGCTGCGCCCCTTTCCCCCCTATCGCCGCTCCGCGGCTCGTCCTCAAACGCCGGACGGGCTGAGACCCCCAGACGTGGGCCCGGCGCGTGGTTCTTCAGCCCGTCCGGCGTTTGAGGACGAGGCGCGCAGCGCCGTCAAGGGGGGTCCAGGGGGCGCAGCCCCCGGTTACGGGAAAGGGGCGGGACTGGGGCGCCCCGCGAGGGACAGCACCCGCACCCCACCTGACCTGCAATGATCGATCATCGCTCAGATGAAGCTCCCCGCCGTCAACTGAGACAAACTCTTGGCACTGAGTGTCTTGCCGACTGGCACGCGGTGTCATACGTTGATGTCGTCCGAGCGGCCGACGGGAGGAGAACCTCCCCCCACCGGCTGTCCCCGCAAGCCTCAGGCAAGCGCGCCCGGACGCCTGCGTCACAGGCACCCCCCGCGCCCCACCACGGCGCCGCCGCACAGCACCACCTCCGCCGAACCGACGGCACACCCCTCTTCAAGGACCACCCCGACGTACCCCCCAGAGCGCTCCCCGAAAGCGCCCTTCGCCGGAGGCACCCCATGCAGGAAATCCTGGACGCGATCCAGTCGCCGGACACCTCGGCCGCCGACTTCGCCGCACTGCCGCTGCCCGAGTCCTACCGCGCGGTGACCGTGCACAAGGACGAGACGGAGCTGTTCGCCGGGCTCCCCACGCGCGACAAGGACCCGCGCAAGTCGCTGCACCTGGACGACGTCCCGGTGCCCGAACTGGGCCCGGGCGAGGCACTGGTGGCCGTGATGGCGTCCTCCGTGAACTACAACTCGGTGTGGACGTCGATCTTCGAGCCGATGTCGACCTTCGGCTTCCTCGAGCGCTACGGCAAGCTCAGCGACCTCAGCAAGCGCCACGACCTGCCGTACCACATCATCGGCTCCGACCTCGCGGGCGTCGTGCTGCGCACCGGACCCGGCGTGAACGCCTGGCGCCCCGGTGACGAGGTCGTCGCGCACTGCCTCTCGGTGGAGATGGAGTCCTCCGACGGCCACAACGACACGATGCTCGACCCCGAGCAGCGCATCTGGGGCTTCGAGACCAACTTCGGCGGGCTCGCGGAGATCGCCCTGGTGAAGTCCAACCAGCTGATGCCGAAGCCGGACCACCTGAGCTGGGAGGAGGCGGCGGCTCCCGGCCTGGTGAACTCCACGGCCTACCGGCAGCTCGTCTCCCGCAACGGCGCCGGCATGAAGCAGGGCGACAACGTGCTCATCTGGGGCGCGAGCGGCGGACTCGGCTCGTACGCCACGCAGTTCGCGCTCGCGGGCGGCGCCAACCCCATCTGTGTCGTCTCCTCGCCGCAGAAGGCCGACATCTGCCGGGCCATGGGCGCCGACGCCATCATCGACCGCAACGCCGAGGGCTACACGTTCTGGAAGGACGAGCGCACCCAGGACCCCAAGGAGTGGAAGCGCTTCGGCAAGCGCATCCGCGAACTCACCGGCGGCGAGGACATCGACATCGTCTTCGAACACCCCGGCCGCGAGACCTTCGGCGCCTCCGTGTACGTCACACGCAAGGGCGGCACCATCACCACCTGCGCCTCGACCTCGGGCTATCTGCACGAGTACGACAACCGCTACCTGTGGATGTCCCTGAAGCGCATCATCGGCTCCCACTTCGCCAACTACCGCGAGGCCTGGGAGGCCAACCGCCTCATCGCCAAGGGCAAGATCCACCCCACGCTCTCCAAGGTGTACTCCCTGGAGGACACCGGGCAGGCCGCCTACGACGTGCACCGCAATCTGCACCAGGGCAAGGTCGGCGTGCTCGCGCTCGCGCCCGAGGAGGGCCTCGGGGTGCGCGACCACGACAAGCGCGCCCTCCACGTCGACGCCATCAACCGGTTCCGCGACATCTGAGGGGCGGGGACCCACCTATGACCGAGCGTCAGAAGGACCGGCCGTGGCTGATGCGCACCTACGCAGGTCACTCCACGGCCGAGGCGTCCAATGAGCTCTACCGGCGCAACCTGGCCAAGGGGCAGACCGGCCTGTCGGTCGCCTTCGACCTGCCGACGCAGACCGGGTACGACCCGGACCACATCCTCGCCCGCGGAGAGGTGGGCCGGGTCGGCGTCCCGGTGTCCCACCTCGGTGACATGCGGCGGCTGTTCCAGGACATCCCCCTGGAGCAGATGAACACCTCCATGACGATCAACGCGACCGCCATGTGGCTGCTCGCGCTGTACCAGGTCGTCGCCGAGGAGCAGGGCGCCGACATCGCACGTCTCCAGGGGACGACGCAGAACGACATCGTCAAGGAGTACCTGTCGCGCGGCACCCACGTCTTCCCGCCGGGCCCGAGCCTGCGCCTGACCACCGACATGATCACGTACACGGTGGCGCACATCCCCAAGTGGAACCCGATCAACATTTGCAGCTACCACCTCCAGGAGGCCGGGGCCACGCCGGTGCAGGAGATCGCGTACGCGATGAGCACGGCGGTCGCGGTGCTCGACGCGGTGCGCGACTCCGGGCAGGTGCCCGAGGAGAAGTTCGGCGACGTCGTCGCGCGGATCTCGTTCTTCGTGAACGCCGGTGTGCGGTTCATCGAGGAGATGTGCAAGATGCGGGCCTTCGGGCGCATCTGGGACCAGGTGGCGCGGCAGCGGTACGGCATCACCGACCCCAGGCAGCGGCGGTTCCGCTACGGCGTGCAGGTCAACTCGCTCGGCCTGACCGAGGCGCAGCCGGAGAACAACGTGCAGCGCATCGTCCTGGAGATGCTCGCGGTCACGCTGTCCAAGGACGCACGCGCGCGTGCCGTGCAGCTGCCCGCCTGGAACGAGGCGCTCGGACTGCCCCGCCCCTGGGACCAGCAGTGGTCGCTGCGCATCCAGCAGGTCCTCGCGCACGAGAGCGACCTCCTGGAGTACGAGGACATCTTCGCGGGCTCGCACGTCGTCGAGGCCAAGGTCGACGCCCTCGTCGAGGAGTCCCTGACGGAGATGGACCGGATCGAGCAGATGGGCGGCGCGATGGCCGCGGTCGAGTCCGGCTATCTGAAGGCGCAGCTGGTGTCCTCGCACGCGGAGCGCAGGGCGCGGATCGAGGCGGGCGACGACAAGATCATCGGCGTGAACGCCTTCGAGGCCACCGAGCCGAGCCCGCTCACCGCGGACCTGGACACGGCCATCATGACGGTCGACCCGCGGGTGGAGGCCCGGGTCGTGGACGCCATCGGCACCTGGCGCACCACCCGCCAGGAGTCCTCGGACCGGCAGGGCCTCGGGGACCCGTTCCACTTCCCCACCGTCGGCCAGGCACTCGACCGGCTCAAGGAGGTCGCGGCGGGCACCGGCAACCTGATGGAGGCCACCCTGGAGTGCGCGCGCGCCGGTGTGACGACCGGCGAGTGGGCGGGTGCCCTGCGGGAGGTCTTCGGTGAGTTCCGGGCGCCCACGGGCGTCTCGGGGGCGCCGGTGGCCGTCGCCGCGGAGGCGGGCACGCCGCTCGCCCTGGTCCGCGAGAAGGTCGAGAAGACCGCCGCCGACCTCGGCACCGGCAAGCTGCGCTTCCTCGTCGGCAAACCGGGCCTCGACGGGCACTCCAACGGCGCCGAGCAGATCGCGGTGCGCGCGCGTGACGCCGGGTTCGAGGTCGTCTACCAAGGCATCCGGCTCACCCCCGAGCAGATCGTGGACGCGGCCCTGGCGGAGGACGTGCACGCGGTGGGCCTGTCGATCCTCTCGGGCTCCCACGCGCAGCTCGTGCCGGACGTCCTGACGCGCCTGCGCGGCGCGGGCGCGCACGACATCCCTGTGATCGCGGGCGGCATCATTCCCGGCAGCGACGCCGAGGACCTGAAGGCGGCGGGCGTGGCGGCCGTCTTCACCCCCAAGGACTTCGGCATCACGGAGATCATCGGCCGTATCGTCGACGAGATCCGCAAAGCGAACCACCTCGACCCCCTGGAGGTCCCCGCATGACCCCGTCCCCTACGCGGCCCGGCGCCGTGAACCGGCTCCGCCCGCGTCGCTCCTGCCTGGCCGTGCCGGGCTCGAACCCGCGCTTCCTGGAGAAGGCCCAGGGCCTGCCCGCCGACCAGGTCTTCCTCGACCTGGAGGACGCCTGCGCGCCGCTCGCCAAGCCGGAGGCGCGGCACACCATCGTCAAGTTCCTGAACGAGGGCGACTGGACGGGCAAGACCCGCGTCGTGCGTGTCAACGACTGGACGACCGAGTGGACGTACCGCGACGTCGTGACCGTGGTGGAGGGCGCGGGCCCCCACCTTGACTGCATCATGCTGCCGAAGGTGCAGGACGCCCAGCAGATCGTGGCGCTCGACCTGCTGTTGACGCAGATCGAGAAGACGATGGGCTTCGAGGTCGGGCGGATCGGCATTGAGGCGCAGATCGAGAACGCGAAGGGTCTGGTCAATGTTGACGAGATCGCGGCGGCCTCGTCACGTCTTGAGACGATCATCTTCGGCCCCGCCGACTTCATGGCATCGATCAACATGAAGACCCTCGTCGTGGGCGAGCAGCCGCCCGGCTATCCCGCGGACGCCTATCACTACATCCTGATGCGCATCCTGATGGCGGCCCGCGCCCACGACCTCCAGGCGATCGACGGCCCCTACCTCCAGATCAAGAACGTCGACGGCTACCGCGAGGTGGCGGGCCGTGCGGCCGCGCTCGGCTTCGACGGCAAGTGGGTGCTGCACCCGGGCCAGGTGGAGGCAGCCAACGAGGTGTTCTCGCCGTCCCAGGAGGACTACGACCACGCCGAGCTGATCCTGGACGCGTACGAGTACTACACGTCCGAGGCGGGCGGCAAGAAGGGCTCGGCGATGCTCGGCGACGAGATGATCGACGAGGCCAGCCGGAAGATGGCCCTGGTCGTCTCCGGCAAGGGCCGTGCGGCCGGCCTGCGTCGCACCGGCAAGTTCGAGGCCCCGGAGGCGTAGGGATCATGCAATTCGGCCGCACCTACGAAGAGTTCGAAGTCGGCGCCGTGTACAAGCACTGGCCGGGAAAGACGGTCACGGAGTACGACGACCACCTCTTCTGCCTGCTCACCATGAATCATCATCCGCTGCACATGGACAGCAACTACGCGGAGAGGACGACGGACTTCGGCAGGAACGTCGTCGTCGGCAACTACATCTACTCGCTGCTCCTCGGCATGTCGGTGCCGGACGTCTCGGGCAAGGCGATCGCGAACCTGGAGATCGAGTCGCTGCGGCACGTGGCGCCGACGTTCCACGGCGACACGCTCTACGGCGAGAGCACGGTCCTGGACAAGACGCCGTCGAAGTCCAAGTCCGACCGCGGGATCGTCCAGGTGGAGACCAGGGGGTACAAGCAGGACGGCACGCTGGTGTGCGTGTTCCGCCGCAAGGTGATGGTGCCGACCGGGGCGTACATCGAGGAGCGCGGCGGCGAACAGCCCGGCCGCCCCGAGCCTTCCGCGCCCGCGGAGAAGAAGCCCGCCCCCGCGCAGAAGCCCGTGCCCGCGGAGAAGAAGACGGAGAAGTAGCCATGCCGCGTCTCGCCCAGACCGCCGGTCTGACCGACATCCAGCAGGAAATCCTGTCCACCGTCAGGGATTTCGTCGACAAAGAGATCATTCCGGTGGCGACGGGACTCGAGCACCGCGACGAGTATCCGCAGGCGATCGTCGACGGGCTCAAGGAGTTGGGCCTGTTCGGCCTGATGATCCCCGAGGAGTACGGGGGTCTCGGCGAGTCGCTGCTGACGTACGCGCTGTGCGTGGAGGAGATAGCGCGCGGCTGGATGTCGGTGTCCGGCATCGTCAACACCCACTTCATCGTGGCCTACATGCTCAAGCAGCACGGCACGCAGGAGCAGAAGGACCACTTCCTGCCGCGCATGGCGACGGGCGAGGTGCGGGGCGCGTTCTCGATGTCGGAGCCCGCGCTCGGCTCCGACGTGTCGGCGATCACGTCGAAGGCGGTCAGGGACGGGGACGACTATGTCCTGAACGGTCAGAAGATGTGGCTGACGAACGGTGGTTCGTCGACGCTCGTGGCCGTTCTCGTCAAAAGTGACGAAGGACACCCCGAGGGGACGGCCCCCCACAAGTCGATGACGACGTTCCTCGTGGAGAAGGAGGCGGGCTTCGGCGAGGTGCGGCCGGGGCTCACCATCCCCGGGAAGATCGACAAGATGGGCTACAAGGGTGTCGACACCACCGAGCTGATCATGGATGGCCTGCGCATTCCGGCCAATCGCGTCCTCGGCGGCACGACCGGACGGGGGTTCTACCAGATGATGGACGGCGTCGAAGTCGGCCGCGTCAATGTCGCGGCGCGTGGCTGCGGCGTGGCGCAGCGTGCCTTCGAGCTGGGCGTCTCCTACGCACAGCAGCGGCACACGTTCGGCAAACCCATCGCCCAGCACCAGGCGATTCAGTTCAAGCTCGCCGAGATGGCTACCAAGGTCGAGGCCGCCCATGCCATGATGGTGAACGCAGCACGCAAAAAGGACTCCGGCGAGCGTAACGACCTCGAAGCGGGGATGGCCAAGTATCTGGCGTCCGAGTACTGCAAAGAAGTGGTGGAGGACGCATTCAGGATCCACGGCGGCTACGGCTTCTCGAAGGAGTATGAGATCGAGCGTCTCTACCGGGAGGCGCCCATGCTTCTGATCGGTGAGGGTACCGCCGAGATCCAGAAAATGATCATTGGCCGTCGACTCCTCGAAGAGTATCGATTCCAGGGCTGAATGTCCGACTTGGGCCGATTTCTTCGAAAGTAAATCGAGAAGAAGATCACACCCAGTCAGCACGCTCCGGCGGCCGACTCGGCTTCCTAGCTTGCCCAGTTGTGGCTCGCAACCGATACGATCCCGGGAAAGCCGCCGTCCCCCCGTATGCAGTGCGGCATCATCCGCTACGAAGGTCATCCATGCCCCACAGCCAAACCTCTGCACCTCGCGTCAGCTTCCTCGGTGGACGCCTCGCGCGCGGAGCATCGCCGTGGCTCCTGCCGACCGTCGCCACCGCGGCACTCAGCCTGGCCGGGTCGCGCCGCTCCAAGGGCGCGGCCGCGATCGCCGTGCCCACGACCGCGCTCGCGGCGGGCATGCTGTGGTTCTTCCGCGACCCCGAGCGCGAGATCACCCCCGGCCGGGTCATCTCACCGGCCGACGGCGTCGTCCAGAGCATCATGCCCTGGAAGGACGGGCGCACCCGCGTCGCGATCTTCATGAGCCCGCTGAACGTCCACGTCAACCGTGCGCCGCTGGCCGGCACCGTGACGTCCGTCGAGCACATCCCGGGCGGTTTCGTCCCGGCGTTCAACAAGGAGAGCGAGAACAACGAGCGTGTTGTCTGGCACTTCGACACCGAGCTCGGCGACATCGAGATGATCCAGATCGCGGGCGCCGTCGCCCGGCGCATCGTGCCGTACGTGCCGCAGGGCACGAAGCTGGAGCAGGGCGAGCGCATCGGCCTGATCCGCTTCGGCTCGCGCGTCGACATCTACCTCCCCGAGGGCGTCGAGGTGGACGTAGAGGTGGGGCAGAAGACCGTGGCTGGGGTGACTCGCATTGACCGTGACTGATCCCGAGACACCGGCGGGCTGGGTGCCCGAGTCCGCCGAGAACGGCGTGAACGGCATGGACGACGTCGAGGAGGACATGCCGCTCTCGCTGCGCCTGTCGATAGCGGACACGCTGACCCTCGGCAACGCCACCTGCGGCTTCATGGCGGTGTACTTCACCACCACCGGCATCCTCATCCCGCACCTCACGGGCAGTGACGAGTCGGGCATGGCCCGTCACAGCGCGGCGACGGCCGTGATCCTGATGCTGTGCGCGGCGGTCTTCGACCTGTTCGACGGCCTCGTGGCCCGCAAGCTGCGGTCCTCCCCGATGGGCGCCGAGCTGGACAACCTCTCGGACCTGATCAGCTTCGGCCTCGCCCCGGCCTACTTCGTGCTCGTGTACGGCATGGTCGCCGACGACGCCCACCAGCGGGTGGCGGCGGTGGGCGCGATCGTGGTGCTCCTGGCGGTGGTGCTGCGGCTTGCGAGATTCTCCTGCGTCACCCTGCGCGACGGGGTGTTCCAGGGCATGCCGTCCCCGTTCGGTGCGCTCACGGTGGTCTCGATCGTGCTGCTCGAGCTGCCCTTCGTGGCCACGCTCCTCGCCATCATCGGCACCGCCTGGCTGATGGTCAGCAGGGTCGAGTACCCGAAGCCGCGCGGTCCCCTCGCGGTGGCCATGCTCGCCTGGATCGTGGCGGCCATGGGGCTTCTCGCCGCCTGGGCCTTCGACGCGCCGGGGGGGCAGCTGCTGCTCCAGACCGGGTGCGCCCTCCAGGCCGTGCTCGGCGCGGTGATCCCGCTGTTCGCCACGGCCCGCCGGGTGAACAACTTCCGGGACAACCGGCGTGAGGCGCGGGCCGCGCAGCTGCCGTAGCGGCACCCGTACTGCCTGTATGCCGCCCGAAGGGGCCCGAACCGTGTGGTTCGGGCCCCTTCGGCGTGAGTGGGCGCCTGCCGTTCCCCGTGCCCGGCAGCGAGGCCTCGGCCCGCCTGCCGGGGCCCCGGCCCCGGCAGGCGGGTACGGCGCCGGATCAGGTCAGGAAGTCGGTGGCGATGCCGGCCGCCAGGCGCTCAAGGAGGGGGCCCGCCTCGGCCACGCAGCGGGCGACGTCGGGTTCGATGTCGGTGAGGGCGTAGGCCCTCCGGATACCGGCGGTGCCGAGGGCCGAGGGGGGCAGCGCGAGGCGCCCGCAGACGGCGACGACCTCGATCCCCGCGGCCCGGGCGGCGGCCGCCACCCCGGCGGGCGCCTTTCCGTGCAGGGTCTGCTCGTCGAGGGACCCCTCCCCCGTGATGACGAGCGCCGCCCCGGCGAGCGCGGGCGCGAAGCCGAGCACGTCGAGCATCACCTCGATGCCGGGCCTGAACGACGCCCCGAGGCCCACGAGCGCCCCGTACCCGATCCCGCCCGCCGCGCCGGCCCCCGGCGCGTCCGCGTGCTCCAGGGCCTCCGGTCCGACGTCCCGGGCAAGGACCCGCGCGAAGTGGGCGAGGGCGGCGTCTAGCGCCGCCACGTCCTCGGGTGCGGCGCCCTTCTGCGGCCCGTACACCGCGGGCGCGCCCTTGGGCCCCGTCAACGGGTTGTCGACGTCGCTCGCGAGCACCACGTCGACGTCGGTCAGGCGCGGGTCGAGGCCGGACAGGTCGGCGGACGCGAGGTCCCGCAGCGGGCCGCCGCCGGGGGCGACGGGCTGCCCTTCGGCGTCCAGGAACCGCGCGCCGAGCGCCGCCAGCATGCCCGCGCCGCCGTCGGTCGTGGCGCTGCCGCCGACGCCGAACACGATCGTGCGCGCGCCCGCGTCGAGCGCGGCGCGAAGCAGCTCCCCGCTGCCGTACGTCGTCGCGGTCAGCGGCGCGAACGTGCCCTCGGGCAGCAGCTGCAACCCCGACGCCTCGGCCATCTCCACGACGGCGGTGCCGTCCCGCAGCGCGTACGCCGCCACCACCTCGTCGCCGAGCGGCCCGGTGACCCGCGCCTGACGGCGTTCGAACCCCGCGGCCACGGCCGCGTCGACCGTGCCGTCACCGCCGTCCGCCACGGGCAGGGCCCGCACCGACAGGTCCGGGACCACACCGAGCAGCCCCGCCGTCACGCGCTGCGCCACCTGGACGCCGGTGAGGGAGCCCTTGAACTTGTCCGCGGCGATCAGCACATGGCCGCGGCCCGTGCCTCCGGCGCCGTGTCCCGCGCCGACTCCCGCCGTCGTTGCAGCGTCCGCCACCTTGCATTCCCCTTGCTTTCGGGCCTTGCTCGCGTCAAGGCAGTCGCGCCGCTGCGACCATAACCGCAGGAGGGGCCCGCTGCCCATGGTCGACGGCTGTCACCTCCGCCGGTTCGGTGGCTCATTTCGTCTCATTGCCGTGAATGTCCACCCGGTTGCGGTAGGTGTCCCTCCGGATCTCCGCTGAAATGATCGATCACCTCGTGCCGCCGCTCCGGGACCGCGGACTACGCTTCGCTCCGTGACCACTCTCGACTACGCCACGTACATCGCGGGCCTCCCCCGCATCCTCGCCGGAGCCGCCAGCGTCATCCGGGACCGCGCCGGGCGCGTCCTGCTCGTCGAGCCCAACTACCGGGAGGGCTGGGCGCTTCCCGGCGGCACCGTCGAGTCGGACGACGGCGAGAGCCCGCGCCAGGGCGCGTTCCGCGAGACCGCGGAGGAGATCGGCCTGGACGTCGAGCCGGGCGGGCTGCTCGCCGTGGACTGGGTGGCGGGTACGGCGGAGCGACCGCCGCTGGTGGCGTTCCTGTACGACGGCGGGGTGCTGCCCGACGACCGCTTCGAGGCGATCAGGCTCCAGGAGGAGGAACTGCTGTCCTGGCGCCTCGTCGCCCGCGAGGAACTGCCAGCCTACCTTCCGGCGCCCCTCGCGGACCGGGTGCTCGCCGCGCTCGACGCGCTGGACGCGGGCACCGGCGCGGTGGAGCTGGAGAACGGACGCCGGGCCCGCTGACCCGGCGTCCGTGCGGGGCTCCCGCGGAGCCGGGCGGCTAGAACAGCGTGGTGCCGCTGTCGGGGACGCCGTTCTCGAACGCGAGGAGCCGCTGCTTGCGGTCGAGCCCGCCGCCGTATCCCGTCAGACCGCCGTTCGCACCGATCACGCGGTGGCAGGGCACGATGACGCTGATGGGGTTCTTGCCGTTGGCGAGCCCGACCGCGCGGGAGGCCGAGGGCCTGCCGAGGGCGGCGGCCAGTTCTCCGTACGTACGGGTCTGCCCGTACGGGATCTCCAGGAGCTGCTGCCACACGGAGCGCTGGAACGGGGTGCCGTCGAGGCGCAGCGGGAGGTCGAACTCGTAGAGGTCGCCCGCGAAGTAGGCCTCCAGCTGGGCGACGGTCGGGGTGAAGGGGGCCGGGTCGCGGTCTCCGAAGGTCTCGTCGGCGGGCCGGTGGCGCTGGTCGGTCATGTAGAGACCGCTCAGGGTGCCGTCGGTGGCGACGAGGGTGAGCGCCCCGTAGGGGCTGTCGATGACGGTGTGCTGACGGTGCATGGTGGACGCCTTGTGCGGTGAGTGCCCCGGGGCGGTGAACGCCCTCATGCGGGGAGGTGGTTGATGGCGTGGTCGTCGGTGGCCCACAGGTACTGCACGGCGTACGCCCGCCAGGGGCGCCAGGCGGTCGCGCGTGCCGTGAGCGCCGCGGGGGTGTGTGGCAGGCCAAGTGCCTGGGCGGCGCGCCGGATGCCGAGGTCGGACGGCAGGAAGGCGTCCGGGTCGCCGAGTGCCCGCATCGCGATGACCTCCGTGGTCCAGGGCCCGAAGCCGGGCAGCGCGGCGAGCTGGGCGCGGGCGCGCTCCCAGTCGTTCTCGACACCGAGTCGCAGGGTGCCGTCGGCGAGGTGGCGCACCAGGGTCGTCAGGGTCGTACGGCGGCTCCGGGGCAGGGCGAGGGATTCCGGGTCGAGGGCGGCGAGGGCCTCCGGCGCGGGGAAGAGGTGGGTGAGGCCGCCCTCCGGGTCGTCGACGGGCTCGCCGTGCGCGGTGACCAGACGGGCGGCGTGGGTGCGGGCGGCGGCCGTGGAGACCTGCTGTCCGAGGACGGCGCGCACGGCGAACTCGGCCTCGTCGACGGTGCGGGGCACCCGCCGTCCCGGGGCCTTGGCGACGAGCGGGGCGAGCAGCGGGTCGTCCGCGAGCTGGCCGTCGACGGCGACGGGGTCGGCGTCCAGGTCGAGCAGGCGGCGGCAGCGGCTGATCGCGATGGTCAGGTCGCGCGGATCGGTGAGGGTGAGCCGGCAGCCGATGTGGTCGGGGTGCGGGGTGAGGGCCACGATGCCATGACCGTAGGGCAGTCGCAGGGTGCGCCGATAGGCACCGCCGCGCCATTCCTCCACACCCGGCACGGCCGTGGCGGCGAGGTGCCCGAAGAGGTTGTCGGGGTTCAGGGGGGCGCGGAAGGGCAGCCGCAGCGAGATGGTGCCTAGGGCTCCGGCCGTACCGGGTGCCTCGGCGCGGCTGTCGGCCCCCGCCTGCGAGGCCCCGGCCGTGCGGCGCTCCGCCCGCACCGGGGAAGCCCCGTCCGCGAGGCGCACGGCGGCTTCGCCGCCGCGGCGGGCGCTGTCCGCGGTGCGCTTGGCGGCGCGCTGCCGGAGTTCACCGGGGGCGAGGGCGAAGACCTCGCGGACCGTGTCGTTGAACGTCCGGATCGAGGAGAAACCGGCGCCGAAGGCGATCCGGGCCATCGGCAGATCGGTGGTCTCGATGAGCAGCCGCGCGGTCTGGGCGCGCTGGGCGCGGGCCAGGGCGAGGGGTCCCGCTCCGAGTTCGGCGAGGAGCTGGCGTTCGACCTGGCGGGTGCTGTAGCCGAGGCGCTCGGCCAGGCCCGGGACCCCTTCGCGGTCGACGACGCCGTCACCGATCAGCCGCATCGCGCGGGCCACCAGGTCGGCGCGCTGGTTCCACTCGGGGGAGCCGGGGCTGCTGTCGGGGCGGCAGCGCTTGCAGGCCCGGAACCCGGCCTGCTGGCAGGCGGCCGCACTCGGGTGGAAGGTCATGTTCGCCGGTTTCGGCGGTACGACGGGACAGCTGGGGCGGCAGTAGATCCCGGTCGTCAGGACGGCGGTGAAGAACCACCCGTCGAACCGCGCGTCCTTGGACCGCACGGCTCGCACGCACCGGTCGAAGTCCCCGTACATCCCTGCGGGCGCTGCTGTCTCGCGTGCGGTGGTGTGCGGTGCGGTCGTCATGGGTCAAGGATCGGGGACGGCGCCGCGCCGGGCTGGCGGAAATCCGACATCAGCCTCGCGCGGCGAGGGCCCGCGCGAACGCCTCGTACGCGGCCTCGTCGAAGAGTACGAACCGCACCTCGTCGAAGTACTCCGGTGCCGCGGCCACGGCATCCCGCACCGTGCCCACGGCGATGCGTGCGGCGTCGTCCAGGGGCCAGCGGTACACCCCCGTGGAGATGGCGGGGAAGGCGACCGTGCGGCAGCCGAGCCCGGCGGCGACCCGCAGCGACTCCCGGTGGCAGGAGACGAGGAGCGCCGAGCGGTCCTCGGCCGGCGACCACACGGGCCCCACCGTGTGGATGACGTGGTCCGCCGCGAGCCGCCCCGCGGTCGTCGCCACCGCCTGCCCGGTCGGCAGCCCCTTGCCGTACCGCGCGGCACGCAGCTCGCGGCAGGCGGCGAGGATGTCGGGGCCGCCGCGCCGGTGGATGGCCCCGTCCACTCCCCCGCCGCCGAGCAGCGAGGAGTTCGCGGCGTTCACGAGGGCGTCGGCGCGCTGCCGGGTGAGGTCGCCCTGGACGAGGGTGATGCGGGCGGTCACGGGGCCTCCTGAGCCGGGGGCGGGGCTTGCCGGGCTGGGGGCGGGGCGGCGTCCCGGGTTGGGGGCGGGGCGGCTTCCCGTGCCGGGGCCGGGGCGGCTTCCCGTGCCGGGGCCGAGGCGGCCTCCCGCGCCGGAGGCGGAGCGGCCTCCCGTGCCGGGGACGGAGCGGCGTCCCGCGCCGGGGCCGAGACGGCCTCCCGCGCCGGAGGCGAAGCGGCCTCCCGCGCCGGAGGCGAAACGGCGTCCCGGGCGGCCCGTCCCGTGGCGGGCCGGGTGGCCCTCACGTCGTCCTCCGCAGGTGCTTCCAGACCGCCTTCGCCGCGTTGTGTCCCGACATGCCGTGCACACCGGGGCCCGGCGGTGTGGCGGAGGAGCAGAGGAAGACGGCGGGGTGCCGGGTGCGGTACGGGAAGGCGGTGAGGCGGGGGCGCAGCAGGAGCTGGAGTCCGCTCACCGCACCGCAGGCGATGTCGCCGCCCACGTAGTTGGCGTTGCGGGCGGCGAGCTGCGGCGGCCCGGCGGTCGCGCGGGCGAGGACGCGGTCGCGGAAGCCGGGCGCGAAGCGCTCGAGCTGCCGTTCGACGGCGTCGGTGAGGTCGCCGTCCCAGCCGTGGGGCACATGGCCGTACGCCCAGAAGACCTGCTTGCCCTCGGGTGCGCGGGACGGGTCGACGACGCTCGGCTGCACGGTGATGAGGAAGGGCCGCTCCGGAGCGAGGCCCTCGCGGGACGCGGCCCGCAGCGCCGTGCCGATCTCGGCGCTGTCCGCGCCGATCTGGACGGTTCCCGCGACGCGCGCCTCGGGCGCCGTCCACGGCACGGGGCCGTCGAGCGCGTAGTCGACCTTGAAGACGCCGGGTCCGTACCGGTAGCCGTCGTAGGAGTGTCCGAGACCGGCGATCCTGGCCAGCGCGGTGGGGGAGGTGTCGAAGACGTACGCGCGGGCGGGCGGCAGGTCGTCGAGCCGCTTGACCTCGTAGTCGGTGTGGACGATGCCGCCGAGGTCGATGAGGTACGCGGTGAGGGCGTCGGAGATCGACTGTGAGCCGCCGCGCGCCACGGGCCAGCCGCGGGCGTGCGCGGCGAGCGCGAACACCAGGCCGACGGCGCCCGTCGCGAAGCCGCCGAGGGGCGCCATGACGTGGGCGACGAGCCCGGCGAACAGCGTGCGCGCCCGCTCGTCGCGGAAGCGCCGCGTCAGCCACGTCGACGGCGGAAGGCCCACGAGCCCGAACCGGGCGAGCAGCACCGGGTCGCGGGGCAGCGCGGTCAGGGGCAGCGCCATGAAGTCCCGTACCAGGGTGTCCCAGTGCGCCGTGAAGGGTGCCACGAGCCTGCGGTAGGTGCCCGCGTCCCGCGGCCCGAAGGAGGCCGCCGTCTCGGCGACGGAGCGGGCGAGGACGGCGGCGCCGCCGCCGGGGAAGGGGTGGGCCATCGGCAGCTGCGGCTGGAGCCACTCAAGGCCGTACCGCTCGAGGGGCAGGGCGCGGAAGGCGGGTGAGTTGATGCCCAGCGGGTGCGCCGCCGAGCAGGGGTCGTGCCGGAAGCCGGGGAGGGTCAGCTCCTCGGTGCGGGCGCCGCCGCCGACGGTGCCCTTGGCTTCGAACACGGCCACGGAGAAGCCGCGGCGGGCCAGCTCCACGGCAGCGGTCAGACCGTTCGGTCCCGCCCCCACGACGACGGCATCGAGCATCGACGGCACCTTCGGACTCCTTCGTCAGCCGGTGGCCAGTGCCGCACAGGATATGCCGCCGCACCGGCGGTGCCGGGGCCGCGGCCGCCCACGACAGCGCCGGGACGATCAGATCGCGTGCGCGAGCACCTCGGCCACCCGGTGTGCCGTGGCCTCGTCCCGTGCCGCGGTGAAGGGCAGGGCGTTGCCGCCGGTGATGCTGAACGGCACGCCGTCGCGGGTGGTGTGCGCGCCGCCCGCCTCCTCGACCAGGAGCAGGCCCGCCGCGTGGTCCCAGGCGAGCTCCCAGGTGAACGCGACGGCGTCGAGGGTGCCGCGGGCGACGGCGAGATACTCCAGGCCCGCGGAGCCGCAGGGCCGTGGCGTGAAGCCCTCGGCGAGCAGGCCGAGGAGGGAGCGCTTCTGCTCGTCGGTGGTGAAGTCCGGGTGGGACGTGGCGACGGTCAGGGGGCGGCCGGGCTCGGGGGTGCCCGCGTGCAGGGGCTCGCCGTTCAGGGTGGCGCCCTTGCCGCGGACCGCGACCGCGCACTCGTCGAGCGCGGGGGCGTACGTCCACGAGGCGAGCACCACGCCGTCGAGGGCGAGGGCGACGAGCGTGCAGAAGCCGGGGTCCCCGTGCACGTACTGCCGTGTCCCGTCGACGGGATCGACGATCCACACGGGCGCGGTGCCCGCTATCGCGCCGTACGAGTCGGGGTCGGCGTGCACCGCTTCCTCGCCGACGACGACGGAGCCGGGCAGGAGGGCCGTCAGCTCGCGGGTCAGGAACTCCTCGGCGCGGCGGTCGGCGGTGGTCACGAGGTCGTGCGGGGCGCTCTTCTGGACGACGTCGTCCTCGGTGAGCTGCCGGAACCGCGGGGTGATCTCTTCTGCGGCCGCCTTGCGGATCACGCGTTCCACGTCGGCGGTCTGTCGTGCGAGAAAGTCGTCGATGCTTTCCTTGATTACCTGTGTCTCGATCATGCCTCCATGAGAGCACGTGCCACTGACATCGCGGACTCCCGGGGTGAACAACGGGTGGAATGCGGACGAAATCCTCTCTCCGCCCGCCACCGCGCGTAACCCACCCGTCACCTCACGCAACCGGTCCGTCACTGGGCGTTCCCTCTCCCCCTCGGCCCGGCCTCAGCGCCCGACCGCGTACCCCTGCATGCCCCGCGGGTTGGCGGCCGCCGACAGGACGCCGGTCCGCGGGTCCCGCGCCACCGCGCAGAGCCGCCCCTCCGACCAGGGGCCGCCCACCGTCACGTGGTGTCCGCGCCGCCGCAGTTCCGCCACGACCCCGGCGTCCGTGCGGGACTCCACGACGAGGCTGCCGGGGCGCATCCCGCGCGGGTAGAAGGACTCGGGGAAGGACTCGGTGTGCCAGTTCGGGGCGTCGACGGCGCCTTGCAGGTCGAGCCCGCCGCGTATCGCCGGGCGCAGCGCCACGGCCAGGAAGAAGTGGGTCTGCCACTGGTCCTGCTGGTCCCCGCCGGGCGTGCCGAAGGCCATGACGGGCACGCCGTCCTTGAGCGCGAGGGACGGCGAGAGGGTGGTGCGGGGGCGGCGGCCCGGGGTGAGCGAGTCCGGGAGGCCCTCCTCCAGCCAGGCCATCTGGAGCCGGGTGCCGAGCGGGAACCCGAGTTCCGGTACGACGGGATTGGACTGGAGCCAGCCGCCGGACGGGGTCGCGGCGACCATGTTCCCCCAGCGGTCGACGATGTCCAGGTGGCACGTGTCGCCCCGGGTGCCGCCGTCGTGGGCGACGGTCGGCTCCCCGGCGCCCGCGGCCGCCGTGTCGTTCGGCGCGCGGAGGTCGGGCGCACCGCCCGCGGCGAGTGCCCGCACATGGGCGGAGAGCAGGGGCGCACGTCCGCCGGGGCGGCCGGGGCGCAGCTCGTGGGAGGCCTGTTCGCCGATCAGGGCCCGGCGGCCGGCGTTGTAGTCCTCGGACAGCAGCTCGGCGAGCGGTACGGAAGCGGCGTCCCCGTACCAGGCCTCGCGGTCGGCCATGGCGAGCTTGCAGCCCTCGACGAGGAGGTGCACGTACGCGGCGGAGCCGGGTGGCGGCAGTTCACCGGGCAGCAGGGCCAGTTGCTGGAGGAGGGCGGGGCCCTGGCTCCAGGGGCCCGCCTTGCACAGGGTCCAGCCGTTCCAGTCGTAGGTGGCGGGGTCCTCGTAGCCCGCGGACCAGGACGCGAGGTCGGCGGCGGTGAGGGTGCCGGTGTGGTGCTCGCCGCTGGTGTCCAGGGTGGGCCTTGCGGCCTGGCGCACCAGGGCGTCGGCGATGAAGCCGGTGCGCCACACGGTGCGGGCGGCCTCGATCTGCGCGGCCCTGTCGGCTCCGCCCGCCGCCTCGGCCTCGGCGACCAGGCGCCGCCAGGTCGCGGCCAGGCGGGGGTTGCGGAACAGTTCCCCGGGGGTCGGTGGCCTGCCGCCGGGGAGGTAGACCTCCGCCGACGTGGTCCACTCCGTCTCGAAGAGTTCCCGTACCGTCTCGACGGTCCCCGTGACCCGTTCGACGGGCGGATGGCCGTCCTCCGCGTATCCGACGGCGTACTTCAGGACCTCGGCGAGCGTCTTGGTGCCGTGGTCGCGGAGCAGCAGCATCCAGGCGTCGAAGGCTCCGGGCACGGCGGCGGCGAGCGGTCCCGTGCCGGGGACCAGGGCGAGTCCGAGGGTGTCGCGGTAGTGGGCGACGGTCGCGCCCGCGGGTGCGACGCCCTGCCCGCACAGGACGCGCACGTCACCGCCCGCCGGCGCGAGGATGATCGGCACCTCGCCGGCGGGCCCGTTCAGGTGCGGCTCGACGACGTGCAGGACGAACCCCGCCGCGACGGCGGCGTCGTAGGCGTTCCCGCCGTCCTCCAGGACCGCCATCGCGGTCTGTGAGGCGAGCCAGTGGGTGGACGACACCATGCCGAAGGTGCCCTGGAGCGTGGGGCGGGTGGTGAACATACGGGCTCTCACCTCGTTGTTGACGCGCGTCGGACGGTCGAGTCCGCACTCGGGATCGGGCCTGGGGAGAATCTGGGGAGAATCTGGGGAGTTCGGACCGGAACTCTCCTCCGCCCGCTCCCCCAGCAGGCTATCGATCGCCCTGCGCCCCTTCTTCCCCGCGTCCGGCTTCCCCGCTTCCGCACCGCCAGCGACAAGTCGGGATCGTCCACCCGCGTGCCGAGGAGTTGTGCGCATTCCTCTGCCGCCAAGCGGAAGGGCTCACCATTTCCTGCTGTCCCGTATCCTCCTGGCGGACGTACCCATGTAAGTCATTCGCGACGGGTAGGTCGACAACTCTGCCGCCCCATTGAGGAAAACGGTCATGGCAGTCTTCACTCACCAGGTGACCATGCGCTGGTCCGACGTGAACGCTTACGGTGTCGCCAGCGACACGGCAATCGCCTCCTACGTGGAAGAGACACGCGCCGCGCTGATCAGAAAAGTCGTGACCGCCACTACGGTCCGAGAGTCCGCCGACTATTTCGCCTACCTGACCGTGCGCCAGCGCATCGACTACCTGATGCCTGTCCGGTGGCAGGAGCAACCACTGGAACTCGACCTGCGTGTACTACTCATCCGGCCTGCTGCTACTGAGCTGTGTGTCCGTCTCGCGAGCGAGGGTCACCCAGTGGCCGAAGCTCGCATCTTGTCCACTTGTTGGGATACGGCAAGGAACCGACCCCGCCTTCTCAACAACGAGCAACGAGAGTTCTTGTCCCAGTACCTGGTTCCGGAATCACGGACGTCGGCAGCCGCACCGGACAGTTTGGAACGGGCTCGCTGAAACGGCCGCCCGACCGCCAACCACACGCAGCAGGACGGCGAACACAAACTCGACATCGTCACCGGCGGCGCCGGGGCCCCCGGAGGCGGCCGTCCGGCAGGCGTACGTCACGCGCCGGGGGTCAGGACCCCGGCGCGTGACGTGTCAGAGGCGGCCTCGGCCGTCACTCGGCGGCGGCGCGGGCCGCGTCAGTCTCCGTGGAGGCGTTGCCGGTGGAGAGGGTGCCCTGGGCGCTCTCCAGGTGGGCGCGGACGAACCACTGGAACTGGTCCAGGTCCCTGACCTGCTCGATGAGGAGGTCCTCCGTCGCCGGGTCGAGCTCTCCGACCTCCTGGATCACCGTGCGGTAGCTCTCGATCACACCGGTGTAGACCAGGTCGAGTGCGCCCAGATGGGCGATGGCGTCGGCCCGGCCGATGCTGTAGTCGTCCCAGGTGCGCTCGGCGACCAGGGCGCCCGGGGTGCCCTTCGGGACCCCGCCGAGTGCGGAGATCCGCTCGGCCACGTCGTCCGCCATGTCGCGCACCCGGTCGACCTGCGGGTCGAGCATCTCGTGCACGGCGATGAAGTGCGGGCCGACGACGTTCCAGTGCACGTGCTTCAGCGTGAGGTGCAGATCGTTCAGCGCGTGCAACCGGACACTCAGCGCCGCGATCAGCTTCCCGCCGTCCTCGACGCTGATGCCCGGAACGGTGTAGCGGGGCGTAGAAGTGCTGGCCATGGTGTGCTCCTCAGCTGTCTCATCCGTCAACCTGCCGATGAACGCGTTCCCCGTACCAAAGCCGTTTAACACGGCAAATGGTCCCTAAATAGGAAACTCAGATCGGATACGGGGTGGTGCGTCCGTCGTCCTGCACCAGGTACCGCAGCAGATCGTCGAGGCAGACGCGCTCCTCGCCGGGGGGCACCACCGCGTGGGCCGAGGCCAGGAACGCGGTGATGTCGGCCGCCGCGGCATGCAGGACGGCGCGGTCACGACCCGCGGGACCCGGGGTGCCGAACAGTTCGATGCGTACGCGCGTGCCGCGGGCGGCGCCCGGCGACGGGGCGATCCGCACGTCCCCCTCGCCGACCGGACGACGGCAGCCCTCGGCGAGCTGCTGCCGGTCGAGACGCCAGCGGGTCGCCTCGTTGCCGTCGCAGTAGAACGTCATCGTGGCGGCGAACGGGTCCTCGGCCGTGTACGAGAGTTCGGCGGACAGCGGGGCACGCCCGCCGCCGGCGCCGGTCTCGAGCTCCATCGGCACCATCGCTCTGACCTCGGCCTCCACGGCGTTCCTCCAGTGGTTCGGGGGGTGGTGAACCCCGTATGCCCCGCGCGGCGCGGGAAATGCGGCGGAGGGACGGTCCGTACGACATAGGTGGGGTACGCACCCTGTTGCTTCTTTTCCTTGATCATTAAGCTGGGGCGGCCAGGCAGACGCCCTCCGAAGGAGTCCCGTGTCCACTGCTCAGCCCATACCGGACATTCTCTCGCCCGAGTTCGCGGCCGACCCCTACCCCGTCTACCGCGCCATGCGGGAACACACGCCCCTGCTGTGGCACGAAGCCACCAGGAGCTATGTCGTCTCGCGCTACGAGGACGTGTCCCGCGTCTTCAAGGACAAGGCGGCGCAGTTCACCACGGACAACTACGACTGGCAGATCGAGCCCGTGCACGGCCGGACGATCCTCCAGCTCAGCGGGCGCGAGCACGCGGTGCGCCGGGCGCTCGTGGCCCCGGCCTTCCGCGGCAGCGAACTCCAGAACACCTTCCTGCCGGTGATCCGCCGCAACTCCGAGGAGCTGATCGCCGCCTTCCGCGACCGCGGCTCCGCGGACCTCGTCGCGGACTACGCCACCCGCTTCCCGGTGAACGTGATCGCCGACATGCTGGGGCTCGACAAGGCCGATCACGAGCGGTTCCACGGCTGGTACACGAGCGTCATCGCGTTCCTCGGCAACCTGGCGGGCGACCCCGAGGTGGCGGCGGCGGGCGAGCGGTCCCGGGCGGAGTTCGCCGCGTACATGTTCCCGATCATCGCCCGGCGCCGGGAGCACCCCGGCGAGGACCTGCTGTCCACGCTGTGCGCCGCCGAGGTCGACGGGGTGCGGATGAGCGACGAGGACATCAAGGCGTTCTGTAGCCTGCTCCTCGCCGCGGGCGGCGAGACCACCGACAAGGCCATCGCGGGGATCTTCGCCAATCTGCTCACGCACCCCGACCAGCTCGCCGCCGTGCGCGCGGACCGCTCCCTCGTCGACCGGGCCTTCGCCGAGACGCTGCGGTACACCCCGCCGGTCCACATGATCATGCGGCAGACCGCGGTCGAGGTGGAGCTGGCCGGTGGCACCGTGCCCGCGGGCGCCACCGTGACCTGCCTCATCGGCTCGGCGAACCGGGACGGCGAGCGCTACCGCGAGCCGGACCGCTTCGACATCTTCCGCGACGACCTGACGACCACCACGGCGTTCTCCGCGGCGGCCGACCACCTCGCGTTCGCGCTCGGCAGGCACTTCTGCGTGGGCGCGCTGCTCGCCCGCGCCGAGGTCGAGACGGGCGTCAACCAGCTCCTCGACGCCCTGCCGGACCTGCGGCTCCCGGAAGGCTTCGCGCCCTCGGAGCACGGCGTGTTCACCCGGGGCCCGCAGACCCTGCCGGTGATATTCACCCCGAGCTGAGCCCCACCCTTTACCGCGTGCGGCGCGGATCGCCTCCGCGCCGCCGCCGTCACCGCGCCGCCGTCACTGCGCCACGGGCGTGAACTGCACGGGCAGTGCCGTCAGGCCCCGCATCCAGATGGAGGGACGCCAGGCGAGCTCGCCGGGGTCGACGGAGAGCACCAGGTCGGGCAGCCGCTCGAGGAGCGTCTCGACCGCGGTGCGCGCGATGACGTCGGCGAGCAGCGGCGCCGGGTAGGGGCAGCGGTGCTCGCCGTTGCTGAAGGACAGGTGCGCCGAGTTCTCGGAGCCGATCTGCGCCCCCGGCCAGATCTGCGGGTCGGCGTTGGCCGCGGCGAGGCCGAGCACCAGGCAGTCCCCCGCCCGGATGCGGCGCCCGCCGAGCTGGGTGTCGCGCACCGCCCAGCGGCCGATGAAGTTCTGCGTCGGCGTGTCGAGCCACAGGACCTCGTTGAGCGCCTGGCTGACGCTGAGGCGGCCGCCGGAGACGTTCAGGGCGAACCGCTCGTCGGTCAGGAGCAGCCGCAGCGTGTTGCAGATCCAGTTGGCGGTGGGCTGCTGGGCGGCGGCGATCACCGAGATCAGGTCCTGGACGATCTCCTCGTCGGACAGGCCCGCGGGGTGCGCCAGCATGCGCGAGGTGACATCGGCACCCGGGTTGCGCCGCCGCTCCTCGACGAGGTGGTGCACGCGCTCGCCGACGCGCACGTACGCGGCCACCGGATCGTCGCCCTCGGCGGCGTCCAACGACATCCGCAGGTCCTCCACGAGGGCCTCGGTGTCGGCGGTGCCGGGCGGCATGCCGACCATGTGCACGGCGGCACGCATCGCCAGGGGGTGGGTGTAGACGCTCATCAGCTCGGCGCTGCCGCGCCCGGAGAAGTCCGCGATGAGCTGGTCGGCGATGTACGCGCACTCGCGGCCGAGCTCGAATTGGTCGACGCCCTCCAGGGCTTCGGTGATGACGCCCGCGCGCCTGCGGTGCTCGGCGCCCTCGGTGAACAGGACGGACGGCTGGTGTCCCACGAACGGCATCAGGGGCCAGTCGGCGGGGATGTTGTCCCACTGGTTCCAGCGCCGCGAGTCGCGGGCGAACAGCTCGTCGTGCGCGGTCACAAAGGTGACCTCGGAGTAGCCGAGGACGAGCCAGGCGGGCACCCCGCCGTCGAGGAGGACGGGCGCGACCGAACCGTGCCTGCTGCGCAGGCTGCGGTAAAGGTCGAAGGGCGTCTGCTGGTACTCGAGACCGCTGAGGGGCACCGCGTCGGGGTGGGCGGCGTGGGCGGGGCAGCCGGGCGGCGGGGTGGCCGGCGCGGTTGCGGGTCCGGTCGCTTCGGTCATGCTGTCAGTTCCCGTTCCCGTGCCAGGTGGTGGAGGTGGTCGACCAGGGTGATCAGCACGTCCTTGCCGGACGAGCGGACCCGGGCGTCGCACTCGATGAGGGGGACGTGGGCGGGCAGCGCGAGCGCGGTGCGTATCTCCTCCAGGGAGTGGCGCGCCGCGTCGTCGTCGAAGCGGTTCACGGCGACGACGAAGGGCGTGCCGTGGTGTTCGAGCCGGTCGATCGCGTACCAGGACTCGTCCATCCTGCGGGTGTCCACGAGGACCACCGCGCCGAGGGTGCCCGCGAAGAGGCGGTCCCACAGGAACCAGAAGCGCTTCTGTCCGGGCGCGCCGAACAGATAGAGCACCAGGCGGTCGTTGAGGCTGATGCGGCCGAAGTCGAAGGCGACCGTGGTGGTGGTCTTGCCGGTCGACTCGGGCATCTCGTCGACCCCGGCGCCGGCCTGCGTCATCACCTCCTCGGTGTTCAGCGGCCGGATCTCGCTGACCGAGCGGACCAGGGTGGTCTTGCCGACGCCGAAGCCGCCCACCACGACGATCTTCAGGCCGTTTTCGGCCGTGTCGCGCAGCGGTGTCCGGGACGACGGCAGCTCAGAGGTTGCGGAGCCCATGGAGCACCTCCGTGAGAAGAGCGGAATCGGGGAGCGTGGCGGAGGCCGCCACGCGGGGATGTCGGGGGGTGATGCGGCCGGTCGCCTGTAGGTCCTCCAGGAGGATGCGGACGACGGTGATGGGCAGCGAGAGCTCGGCGGCGATCTCGACGACGGCGGTGGGGTGCCGGCACAGCTCCAGGATGCGCGCGTGCTCGGACTGCTGGCCGACGGCGGGCTCGCACTCGGCGACGATCAGCGTCACGAGGTCGAACGAGCCGCCGTCGGAGCGGCTGCGGCCCCCCGTGACCGTGTAGAGGCGGTCGGGGTCGCCGACGTCGACGGGCCGCCGCATCACGAGCCGCTGCCGCCGGGCTGCCGCGGGGTGCCGTGTGCCTGGGCCCGGGGCTCGGCCCGCAGGTGCTCGCCGATCTGGGACACGAGCTGGCTCATCTGGTGGCCCACGACGCCGGGGTCGGCGTCCTCGTCGGCGATGACGGCCAGGTGCGCGCCCTGGCCCGCCTCGACGACGAAGAGCAGGCCGCCGTGGAACTCGGTCATGGAGTGCCGTACGCCGCCGGAGCCGTCGCCGAACTCCATGGACGCGCCCTGGGCGAGTGCCTGGATGCCGGAGCAGATCGCGGAGAGCTGGTCGGCCTGGTCGAGGCTGAGGCCGGGGCTCCAGCACAGCTTCAGGCCGTCGCGGGACAGGACCAGGGCGTGCCGGGTGCCGGGGGTGCCGTCGAGCAGGGTGTCCAGGAGCCAGTTCAGGCTGTTGTCGGTGGTCTGCATAGTGGGTTCGGGGCGGTCACCGGGGGTGCGAACGCCCTTGCCTCCCTTTCGGTCATGGGGCGAGGGGTCAAGGCTGCCGGGGCGCGGTCCGGGCGGAACCGGCGCCCCGGGACGTAGGGGAGCCGGTCACTCGGCCCGCGGCGGCGGTTCGCTCCCGTCGGCGGCGCGGCGGGCGCGGTGGAAGGCGCCGAAGCTGGCGCCGATGTCACGCGGCGGACGCTGCGCGCCCGGGGCGGTGCTGCCGGGGCCGTCCGTGCCACCCGTGCCGCCGGTGGCGCCGGGGCCGCCAGGGGTGGGGCCGGGGGTGCCCTGGGTGCCCGAGGTGCGCGGGGCGTCCTCGCGGGCGCGGGCGTGGGCGGCCTGCCGCTGCTGGAGCTCGGCGTGCGCGGCGGCCATGGTGCGGCCCGGCCTGCGCACCGGGAGGCCGCCGAAGGTGGCGCCCCTGCCGTCGGTGCCGCCGTCGGCGGGGCTCGGGGTGGCCGGGGTGCCCAAGTGGCTGGGGGTGCCCGGGGTGCCCGGGGTGCTCTGGGTACCCGGAGTGCCCGGGGTGCTGTGGGTGCCGCCGTGGCGGGCGTGCCCGGCGACCTGCCCGTGCTCGTCGGGTCCGTCGGCGGTGCGCTCCCGCGCGGGGCTGTGCTCGTCGGGCGCGGCGTGGCGGGGGGTGCCGGTGCCTTCGGTGGGTGCGGTGTGCGCGGCGGCCGCGGTGCGGGAGTCCCCTGCGCCGCGGGGCGCGGGCACGGCGTCGGCGCCGGACAGGGCGGGCGCTGCGGCGGAGGATGCGGACGCTCCCGCGGCGGCGGGCGTGGTGACGGGAACGCGCTCGGCCTGTGCCTGCTGGGCGATCAGCTGCGGGGGCAGCAGGACGACGACGCCGGTGCCGCCACGGGCCGAGGGGCGGAAGCTGACGTTCATGCCGTACTTGACGGCGAGCCTGCCGACCACGGCGAGCCCGAGGCGGGTGCCCTGGAGCAGTGCGAGGTCGGTCATCTGCCCGGACACCGACTCCTCGGCGCGGCGCAGCGCCGCCTCGGACATCCGCAGGCCGCTGTCCTCGATGGTGATGACGACGCCGGTGCGGGACTCCTCCACGTACACGTGCACTTCGTCGGTGGGCGGCGAGAAGTTCGCGGCGTTGTCGGTGAGTTCGGCGAGCAGGTGCATCACGCCCTCGGCGGCGAAGCCGACGACGGCGACCCGGGTCGAGCAGTGCAGCCGCACCCGCTGGTAGGCGGCGATGCGGCCGACGGCGCCGCGCAGGATGGACTCCATCACGATGGGCTTGTTCCAGGCGCGGCTGGAACGGCCGCCCATGAGGAGCGCGAGCCGGTCGGTCATGAGGCCGAGCTGGGAGGTGCTGTGGTCGATGGCGAGCAGGTCGCCGAAGACCTCCTCGCCGTGCCGGTCCTGCATGGCGCGCAGGTCGGCGAGCATGCTCACGGACTTGGCCTGGACGCGGCTGAGGGCCTTGGCGCTCGCGGCCTGCGCGGCTGCGGCGCGCCGCTCGCTCAGGGCGAGTTCCCGTACGGCGGCCTCGGTCAGGTCGCGCAGCACGGGGTCCTGCGGCCACCGCACGCCCGCGAGGACCCGGTCCACGGAGGCGCCGCCGCGCAGCTTGTCGACGACGGCCGGGACGGTCTCGGTGGCGAGGCGCCGTACGTCGTCGGACATGCGCGCCACGTCGTCGGCTGCGCTGCGCCCCGCGGCGGCCGCGGCGGTCGCGCGCTGCTCGGCTTCGGCGAGTGCGGTCACACAGACGCGCAGCAGTTCGCGCTGGGACGGCAGGGCGGGCGGCCGGGTCTGCCGCAGTATCTCGTCGGGGGCGATGCCCTCGCGGGCGAGGCGTGCCACCGCGGGCAGGGTGACCTGTGCCAGGCCCATGTCCTCCGCGGTGCGGGAGTCCAACTGGGCGCGTACGCGCAGCAGTTCGTCCTCCGCGTCGGCGGCTCGGGCCCGTAGCCGGTTCGCCTTCGCGATGCCGACGCAGACGGCGACGGTGAGCAGCACCCAGCCGCCGGCCGCGGCGGCACCGGTCCAGCCGCGGGCGTCCACCGGCGCGAGCGCGGTGACGGCGGCACCCGCCACGGCGGCCACCGCCAGGAGACACACGGGCAGCGTGTATGCCGTTCGCCGGATGTTCGAGGTGCGGTCCGGACGACGATCGGCGGGCTGTGTCATTCCGTGGTCCCTCGGTGTCGGCACGGGTGGACGGGCCGTCGGCCCGCCCACGACTGAGTGCCGTCGCGAGGGAAGTCCGCCGTGTGGCGCTGTCTTCCGACGGCACTTGTGGTGGTCATGCTAGCCACAAGATCGCACAGTGGAAGCGAGCATTCAGCGCCGGGGGGCTCCCGCCGGAAGGTTCGTCGTGAAAGGGCCTGTTCATACCCCGGTGCGTGGTATTCGGAGCGCTCCCGGGGCGGAGCCCGACACCCCAGGCCAGGCGGCCCGCACCCCGTCACGGCCGAGCACGTGGCGCGCGTAGACCGTCCACATCTCCTCCGAACGAGCCCACCCCGAGGCCGGAACCATGCGCTCGGGTAGTCGTTTTTCAGCCAACCTGTGCCCCATTCCGCACGCTGCGGCGCCGGAAGTGACGGCAGCGGCAAGGCCGGTCTCGTTAACGGGACACGGTAAAGAAAAATGGCGGGAAACCGGCGGACACCTGAGAAAGGACATTCCCTTCGTGTACGCAGGTCCCACCTCCGTTTCGGCACGCCGTACGTGTCTTACGAGAAAGGAATACGCGAGTCCCGGAAGTCGGCTTCCCTTCTCCCCCAAATAGGTGGGGGGTTACGGTCAGGACCCGAGGGAAAGAAGCGACGCCCCAGGTCAACGAGGTCCGCACTGAGGACGACGCGGAACTCTCGCCGAGCGGTTCTCCCTGATTTCCGCGACCAGCGCCCCGACGGGGTCCGGCACCGTGACCCCGCACCGGACCAACCGCTTCGGCCCTCTTGAGATCTGTTTGCGCCATGACCGTCTGGAGTTTTTCGTGACCGATCTTCAAAAGCCCTACGACGAGTCGAATGAGCGTACGCATCGTGTCGCGCATCGACTGATCGGCCGTGGGGTGGGTCCTGAGCAGTTGCCGACGGTGGACGCGTCGGCGCCGGTGGCGGGCCGGTCGGCCGCCGCCGCCACGGACCCGGTCGGCGCCGATCCCTTCGGGGGCCGGGTCGTGGGGGCGCTCGCGGAGTTACGGGGCCGGGGTGTCGGTCTCGTACCGCATCTGCCCGTCACCCGCTTCCTGATGGAGCGCGGCCCAGGCTTCGACCGCTTGCTGGAGGCCATGCTCCTGAGGCTGCCCGAGGGCATCGACGCGGACGGCCTCGTCGCCACCCTCACGGCCGTGATCGACCGGCACGACCTCCTGCGGGCCCGACTCACCGAAGCGGACGGCGGCGGGCTCGTCGTCGGCGCGCCGGGCTCGGTGGACGCCGCGGCACTGTTGCACCGGTCGGCGCACTGCGGTTCGTGGAGCGGGGAGGGTGCGGGGGCGGGGGCCGGGCGCACCCCGCTCCTCGCCGAACTCGGCCTGGCCGCCGCCACGTTGGATCCGGCGGCGGGTGTGGTCGCGCAGTTCGTGTGGTTCGACCCGGGCCCCGAGCGGGCCGGGCGCCTGCTCGTCGCCCTGCACCGCATCGTCGTCGACGAGGTGTCCTGGCGCGTCCTCGTGTCCGACCTGGCCACCGCCTGGCGCCACGTCCGTGAGGGGCGGAGCCCCGAACTCGCTCCCGCCAGCACGTCCGTGCGCCGGTGGTCGTACGCCTTGGTGGAGGAGTCCGGCCGTCCCGGGCGCACCGCGGAGCTGGATCTGTGGCGTGCGGTCGTCGAAGGCCCGGACCCGGTGCTCGGCGCGCGCCGCCTGGACCCGGCCGTGGACGTGGTCGCCACCCTGTCCGAGACCCGAGTGCGGTTGCCCGCGGATGTCACCGGGACGCTGCTCTCCACGCTGCCCGACGCGTTCCGCTGTGACGCGGACAGCTGGCTCCTCGCCGGGCTCGCGATGGCCCTCACCAAGTGGCGGGCCGCGCGCGGCGTCGACGAGGCGTCCTCGCTCATCCGCGTGGAGGGCCTCGGCCGCGAGGAAGCGGCCGTCCCCGGCGCCGATCTGTCCCGCACGGTGGGCTGCCTCACCAGCGTCTTCCCCGTCCGCCTGGACGTCACGGGCATCGACCTGGAGGAGGCCTTCGCCGGTGGCAGGGCGGCGGGCACGGTCGTCAAGACCGTCAAGGAGCAGCTCCTCGCCCTGCCCGACAAGGGCATCGGCTACGGCCTGCTGCGCCACCTCAACCCCGAGACCGCCGCCGTCCTGGAGCGGCACGGCAGCGGACAGATCTCCTTCACCTACCGGGGCCGGTCCGCCGCCGCCGACCTGCCCGCGGGCCCGCGCGGCCTCGGCTTCACCCAGGACGCGGGCGTCGCCGAACTGGCCGAGCTGGGCGCCGGGCACGACCCGCGGATGCCCGCGCACGCCGAACTCGCCATCGACGCGTACGTCACCGACACCCCCGAAGGCCCCCGCCTCGGCGCCCTCTTCACCGCCCCCGAAGGCGTGCTGACCCGGGCGGAGGTGGCAGAACTCGCCGCCCTGTGGTGCGCGGCCCTGCGCGGCCTCGCCCGGCACGCCGAGCAGCCCGGCGCGGGCGGCCCGACCCCCTCCGACGTGCCCCTGGTCCACGTCGCCCAGACCGACATCGACGCGTGGCAGCGGCGCTGCCCCGGCCTCGAGGACATCTGGCCCGTGTCACCGCAGCAGAAGGGCCTGCTCCTGCGCTCCGTGACGGCTGTGACGGCTGTGACGGCCGAGGAGTCCGGCGCGGCCTCGGATGCCTGCCTGTGCCAGTACGTCCTTCGCCTGTCCGGTGACGTCGACCCCGCCCGCCTGCGCAGGGCCGCGCAAGCGGTCCTCGCCCGGCACGACGCCCTGCGCGCCGCCTTCGTACCCGGCCCGGGCGGCGAACTCGTCCAGCTCGTCGCCGGCAGCACCCTTGACCTGCTCTGGCTGGAAAGCGACCTGAGCCGCCTCGACGCGTCGGTACGGGAGGCGGCCCTGGAGAAGTTCCTGGCCGACGACCTGGGCGCGCGCTTCGACCCGGCACGGCCGCCCATGCTGCGGATGGCCCTGCTCACCCTGGCACCCGACCGCCACGAACTCGTCCTCACCGTCCACCGCGCCGTGTGCGACAGCCGGTCCCTGCCGCCGCTCGTCCAGGACCTGCTGCACCTGTACGCCACCGACGGCGACCCCTCGGCCCTGCCTGCGGCCCCCAGTTACCGCGACTACCTGGCCCGGCAGGCCCAGCAGACGCGGCAGGCCCGGCAGAGCCGCGCCGCCTCGGCGCGGGCCCGGTGGCGCGAACTCGACGGCGTGCGGGAGCCCACCCTGCTCTTCGCCGACGCGGACACCGACACCGACGGCACCGACGGCACCGACGGCACCGACACCGCCATGGGCACCGACACCAGGGCCGCCATGGTGACCGGCACCGGCACGGACACCAGGGCCGACGGCACCGACACCGGCACCGGCCTGTCCGACGTGCCCCTGCCCGCGGCCCTCGCCCGCGACCTGCCACTCCGCGCCGCCGAGCACGGCGTCACCCTCACCACCCTGGTCCAGGGTGCCTGGGGCATCCTCCTGAGCTGTCTCACCGGGCGTCAGGACGTCCTCATGGCCGCCGTGTCGTCGGGACGCCCGTCCGCACCCACCGGTCGGGACGCCGCGGTCGGCATGTTCCTCCACACGCTTCCCGTCCGCGTGCGATGTGCTCCCGGAGCCACGGTCGGTGAGGTGCTCGCGGATCTCCACTCCCGGAGGGCCGGGCTCCCGGACCGTCAGCACCACGGTCTCGCCGACATCCGCGGTGACGCGGGGCTCAGGGCCCTCTGCGACACGGCGGTCGACTTCGAGTCGTTCCCCGTCACCCGCGAGGCCATCACCGGGGCGGGCGCCAAAGCCGGGGCCGGTGCCCAAGCCAGTGCCGAGGTCGGCGCCCAAGCCGGTAACGAGGTCGGAGCCCAGGCCGGTAACGCCCCCGGCTTCACCGTCACCAGCATCCGCTCCTCCCCCGCGAGCCACTGGCCAGTGACGCTGTCCGTCGACCCCGGTGCCCCCCAGGCCCGGCTGGCGATCCACTACCAGCGGCGCGTCCTCGACCGGGCGACGGCCGACCGTCTCGCCGCCCGCTTCGCGCACGTCCTGAGCCGCGTCGCCGAGGAACCGCACGCCCGCGTCGCGGACCTGGGCGTCCCGACCTCCGACACGGCCGCCCCGCTCGCGGCGAAGCGGCACCGAGTCCCTCCCGCCACTCCCCCGGAGCAGCGGCTGTGCGCCCTGGTCGCGCGCGTGCTCGGCGTCGAACGGGTCGGCACGGCCGACGGCTTCCTCGCGCTGGGCGGTGACTCCCGGGCGGCCACCGGACTCGTCGGCAGGATCGGCAAGGAGTTCGGGGTCACCGTGACCGTCCGGGCGGTCTTCGAGGCAAGGACCATCGCCGAGCTGGCACGCACCGTGCGGAACGCGTCCGTCAGCAGCCGCCCCGAGCTCCGCAGGATCGACCGGAGCACTCTCACGTGACGCGGACGTGCCCCGGACGTGCCCCGAAGTGGCTTGGGGCGCCCCGGCGTGACGCAGTCGGCTAGCGGCCCCGCGTGTACTTCTGCCACGCGGTCGTCGCGATGCGCCCGGTGCTCCCGACGTCCAGGCCCCCGTGCGGGGAGATGGTCCTCGCGGGAGCGCCGGGCGCGGCGACGACCCGCAGCCGGGGGGCGTGGACCGCGGGACTCGTCGTGTCGGTGTAGGTGTTGCGCCACACCACGGCGACCGTCGCGGACTCGCCGCGCCCGAGCGTGACCGAGTGCGGGCCGGGGTCGGGCACGCCGGTGGTGATCTGTTCCGTCCCCTTCAGGGTGCGTACGCCGAGTGGTTCGTGGTCCTCGTCGAGTGCCCGCAGGTCCGGGTACCCGTGGAGGCGGTAGGTGCCGGTGCCGCAGTGTGTCGCCGTCACCGTCGTCGCGCGCAGGCCCATGGCCGCGTGGACGGGGCCGGGCTCGACCAGGAGGCCGGACCTGCCGGAGCAGTCGCGGGACGCCTCGGCCGGACGGTCGGGGATCTCGGCGGCGGCCGACGGGACGCCGTACCGGGGCGCACCGGTGTCCAGGGCGTCCGGTTCGAGCCTGTCCGGCGTGACCGCGAAGGAGAAGGAGGGGGTCGTCGGCCCGGCGGACGGTGGCGGGCCGCCCTGCCCCGCCACCCGCGTCGCGGGGCCGCCGGCGTCGTCCCCGCCGGATTCGCCCGACCCGCACCCGGCGGTGAGCAGGACGAGGGCGCAGAGGGCGACGGCGTGGCGCGGCGTGAGAGGAGTCACGCCGGGATCATGCCACGCGCGCCCGCACATCCGTTCGCACTCTGGGCGGCACGTCCGGAGCGGACGGCCCGCCCGGTCAGGCGAGCGCCGGGATGATCTCCGCGCCGTAGGCGTCGATGACGGCCTCCCGCGCGTCGTGCATGGCGTACAGGGCGAACTGGTCCACGCCGAGGTCCTTGAGGGTGCGCAGCTTGTCGATGTGTGCGGCGGCGGGCCCGAGCAGGCAGAAGCGGTCCACGATCTCGTCGGGCACGAAGGCGGTGTCGGGGTTCCCGGCGCGCCCGTGGTGGCGGTAGTCGTAGCCCCCACGCTGCTTGATGTACGCGGTGAGCGCCTCCGGCACCATCGCGGAGCGCTCGCCGTACCTGGAGACGAGGTCGGCGACGTGGTTGCCGACCATCCCGCCGAACCACCGGCACTGCTCGCGGGCGTGGTCCAGGTCGGCGCCGACGTAGGCGGGCGCCGCCACGCAGACGGTGACGGCCGACGGGTCGCGTCCCGCGTCGGCGGCGGCAGCGCGCACCGCCTTGACCATCCACTCCGTCAGACAGGGGTCGGCGAGCTGGAGGATGAACCCGTCGGCCTTCTGCCCGGCGAGGGCGAGGGCCTTCGGGCCGTACGCGGCCACCCACACCGGCAGTCTGCCGTCCCGCACCCAGGGGATGCGCAGGCGCTGCCCTTCGACGTCGGCCTCCCGGCCCTCGGCGAGGTCGCGGACGGCGTCTATGCACGCGCCGAGGCGCGCCAGGGTATTCGGGGGGCGGCCCGCGACGCGCATCGCGGAGTCGCCGCGGCCGATGCCGCACACGGTGCGGTTGCCGTACATGTCGTTGAGCGTGGCGAAGGTGGAGGCGGTGACCTCCCAGGTCCTTGTGCCCGGGTTGGTCACCATGGGTCCGACCGTGAGGTGGTCGGTGTGCTCCAGGATCCGGCTGTGGATGACGAACGGCTCCTGCCACAGGACCGCCGAGTCGAACGTCCAGCCGTAGCGGAAGCCGCTGCGCTCCGCGCGCCGCATCAGACCGACCACCTCGGAGGCGGGCGGATCGGTCTGGAGGACGAGTCCGAAATCCACGAGGGGACCTCCTAGATCGATGGCGGTGAGGGCTTGGCCCGGGTGCGGGGCCCGGCCCGGGTGCGGGACCTGACCCGGGTACGGGACCTGAACCAGATGTGGGGCCTAGCCCAGGTACTGGCAGGTGGCGCGCGGGGTGTAGACGCCGTGTCCGGCACGTCCGGTGAACTCCCGCCCCTCGACGACGGGTTCACCGCGCGAGAGGACGGTCTCGACGCGGCCGGTGACCTGTCTGCCCTCGTACGCCGAGTAGTCGACGTTCATGTGGTGGGTCTCGGCGGAGATCACCTGGGTCGCCGCCGGGTCGTAGACGACGACGTCGGCGTCCGCGCCCGGCGCGATCGTGCCCTTCTTCGGATAGAGGCCGAACATGCGGGCCGGCGTCGCGCAGGCGATCTCGATCCAGCGGCGGCGGCTGATGTGCCCGTCGACGACGGCCTGGTGCAGCAGGTCCATGCGGTTCTCGACGCCGGGCAGACCGTTAGGGATCTTGGAGAAGTCGCCGCGGCCCAGCTCCTTCTGGCCCGTGAAGCAGAACGGGCAGTGGTCGGTGGAGACGACCTGGAGGTCGTTGGTGCGCAGGCCACGCCACAGCGCCGCCTGGTGCTCGCGGGGCCGCAGCGGCGTCGAGCACACGTACTTGGCGCCCTCGAAGTCCGGCTCGGCGAGGTTGTCGGTGGACAGGAACAGATACTGCGGGCAGGTCTCGCCGAAGACGGGGAGCCCCTTGTCCCGCGCGGCCGCGAGCTCCGCGACGGCCTCCTCCGCGGAGACGTGCACGACGTACAGCGGGGCGCCCGCGACCCGGGCGAGCTGGATCGCCCGGTGCGTGGCCTCGGCCTCCAGGAGGACCTTCCTGACCTCGCCGTGGTGGCGGGGGTCGGTCTCGCCGCGCTGAAGTGCCTGCTCGACCAGGACGTCGATCGCGATGCCGTTCTCGGCGTGCATCATGATCAGGCCGCCGTTGTCGGCGGAGCGCTGCATGGCCCGCAGGATCTGCCCGTCGTCGCTGTAGAAGACGCCCGGGTAGGCCATGAACAGCTTGAAGGAGGTGATGCCCTCCTCCACGAGCAGGTCCATCTCCTTCAGCGTCCGGTCGTTGACGTCGGAGAGGATCATGTGGAAGGCGTAGTCGATCGCGCACTTGCCGTCGGCCTTGGCGTACCAGGCGTCCAGGCCCGAGCGCAGGGACCGGCCCACGGTCTGCACGGCGAAGTCGACGACGGTGGTGGTGCCGCCCCAGGCGGCGGCCCGCGTGCCGGTCTCGAAGGAGTCCGACGCGAAGGTGCCGCCGAACGGGAGCTCCATGTGCGTGTGGGCGTCGACACCGCCGGGGACGACGTACCTCTCGCTCGCGTCGATGACGCGGTCCGCGGTCCAGGCCGCCGCTGCCTCGGTGCCGCGGGCGGCGAGCGCCGCGATCCTGCCGTCCTCGATCAGCACGTCGGCGTGCAGTTCCTCGGCGGCGGTGACGACGAGCCCGCCGCGGATCAGGGTGCGGGTACTCATGGTGATGCGCTCCCTAGGTGAGACGTACGTACGCGGATGGGCGCCAGGCCCTAGGCGTCCCGCAGGGCCTGTCCGAGGATCGCGGCGCCCTCCTCGGCCTCGGCGACCGTCAGCGAGAGCGGCGGTGCGATGCGCAGCACGCTGGTGCTGTGGCCGCCGCCCTTCCCGATGAGCAGGCCGCCCTCGCGGGCCGCTTCGAGCACGGCGGCGGCCGCCTGCGGGTTCGCCTCGTCCGTGCCGGGCCTGACGAGTTCGACACCGATCATCAGACCGCGGCCGCGCACCTCGTGGACGAGGGGCAGCTGCGCGCAGATCGCTCGCAGCCGCTCGATGAGCAGGCCGCCGACGCGCCGGGCGTTGCCCTGGAGGTCGTGTTCCAGGAGGTACGTGAGGTTGGCGAGGCCCGCGGCCATGGTCACCGGTGAGCCGCCGAACGTGGAGATGGAGCTGGCGTCCAGGCTGTTCATGATCTCCGCGCGGCCGACGACACCGCCGATCGACATGCCGTTGCCGATGCCCTTGGCGAAGGTGAGCAGGTCAGGGGGTCCCGAGGCGCCGTGTGCCTGCCAGCCCCAGAAGTGGTCGCCGGTGCGGCCCCAGCCGGTCTGCACCTCGTCGGCGATCCACAGGATGCCGTGCTCGGCGAGGACGTCGCGGAACGCGGCGTACAGACCGTCGGGGGGCGAGGTGAAGCCGCCGACGCCCTGCACCGGCTCGGCGATCAGCGCGGCGACGCCGCGCGCCTGCCCGAGCATGTCCCGCAGATCGGCGACGCACGCCTCGATGAACTCGGCGTCGCTCAGGGCCGCGTAGGGGCCACGGGTGCGGACGCCGCCGTGGACGTACAGCGTCTGCAACGGCGACAGGCTCGTGGGCGACCACGTCTGGTTGCCGGTGATGCCGACCGCGGTGAAGGAGCGGCCGTGGTAGCTGTTGCGCATCGCCAGGATCTGGTTGGAGCGGCGGTGCGCGGTCGCGAGCAGCAGGGCCGTGTCGTTCGCCTCGGTGCCCGACGTCGTGAAGAACACGCGCGGGTCCGGGATGCCGGAGAGCGTGGCGACGCGCTCGGCGAGTTCGACCATGGGGCGGTTCAGATAGAGCGTCGAGCTGTGGATGATCCGCCCCGCCTGGTCCGCGACGGCCTTGGTGACCTCGGGCAGCGCGTGGGCCGTCATGGTGGTGAGGATGCCGCCGAAGAAGTCCAGATAGCGGCGGCCCTCCGCGTCCCAGACGTGCCTGCCCTCGCCGTGGGTGAGTTCGAGCGGGGTGTCGTAGTACAGCGCGAGCCAGTCCGGCAGGACGGCGCGGTGTCGGCTGTGCAGGTCCTTCACGGTGTGACCAGCCCTTCGTACGCGTCCGGGCGGCGGTCCCGGTAGAACGCCCACTGGGTGCGGACCTCGTCGACCAGGCCGAGGTCGAGGTCGCGCACGACGAGTTCCTCCGCCTTGTCGCTCGCCGGTTCGCCGACGAACTGCCCGCGCGGGTCCACGAAGTAACTCGTGCCGTAGAAGTCGTTGTCGCCGTACTCCTCCTGGCCGACGCGGTTGATCGCCGCCACGAAGTACTCGTTGGCGACGGCCGCCGCGGGCTGCTCCAGCTGCCACAGGTGGGCGGAGAGGCCGCGCGAGGTCGCGGAGGGGTTGTAGACGAGCTGGGCGCCGTTCAGGCCCAGCTGGCGCCAGCCCTCGGGGAAGTGCCGGTCGTAGCAGATGTAGACCCCGACGCGGCCGACGGCGGTGTCGAAGACCGGCCAGCCCGCGTTGCCCGGGCGGAAGTAGAACTTCTCCCAGAAGCCCTTGACTTGGGGGATGTGGTGCTTGCGGTACTTCCCCAGGTAGCTGCCGTCGGCGTCGATGACGGCCGCGGTGTTGTAGTGGAAGCCGGACTGCTCGATCTCGAAGACGGGCACGACGATCACCATGCCGGTCTCCCGGGCGAGGTCCCGCATCCGGCGTACGGTGGGTCCGTCCGGCACCGGCTCCGCCCAGCGGTAGTGCTCGTCGTCCTGGACCTGGCAGAAGTAGGGGGCGTTGAAGACCTCTTGGAAACCGATGACCTTCGCGCCCTGCCGCGCGGCTTCGCGGGCGTGCTCCTCATGCTTGGCGATCATGGATTCGGTGTCGCCGGTCCAGGTCGCCTGGACCAGTGCGGCACGTACGACGTTGGCCATGAGCTGCTCCTTCGACGGGACGTCAGAGAGCCTCTACGCCCGTAGACTTCGTGCGTAGACAGACGAACGTAAGCCCCATCGACGGCCTTGCCAAGACCATCGTCGCCTCACGGCGCAGTCGATCACGTTTCGCACCCGAGCGGGTGAGGGCCCGCCCCCGGGAGCGCTCCTGGGCTTTCCCTTCAGGTGGTGTACCCCGCGACGCGCAGGGCGTGCACCAGGTCCCAATGGTGTTCGTCCGAGGCTCCCTTGGCGCCCGCGAGGAGCAGCGGGATGAGCCGGGGCGGGTCGGTGTGGGCGCAGGCCGCGACGTCCTCGGCGGTGCGCACGCGTACGTACGCGTCGAGCAGCGCCCTGGCCTCGCGGTCCCGGCCCGCGTCACCGAGCGCGAGCAGGGACTCGGCGATCTCCGGGGCGGGTCTGGCCACGCCCTGGCGCAGCAGCTTGCGGCAGTCCTCGGCGCGGCCCGCCCCCGCGAGCGCGTCGGCGACGGCGACGAGCCGGTCGGGCGGCAGCGAGGCGGCCTCCCACAGCAGGGTCGACCAGTCGGCGCCCAGTCCCGCGCGGTGCAGCTCGTCGGCGAACAGCGGCAGCCGCGCCGCGGGCCACCCCGCCGCCTCCACGAGGACCCCGTGCGCCTCCCCGCTGCGCCCCTCGCCGCGCAGCCGGATCAGTGCCGCGACCGCTTCGGCGGTGGCTCGTTCGTCGGTGACGCCTTCGCCCGTACCGCCATCGCCGGTGGCACCATCGCCGGTGCCGTCATCCCAGGTGACCCCTTCGCCGGTGCCTGCGGGCCGGTCCTGCGGCGCCGGGCGCCGGGCGTCGTCGGGGGCCGCGCCGGTGGGCCGCGCGTAGCGCACGCCCCTGGACGTGCGGGCGGGCACCGGCTGCTCGCCCTCCGGTACGGGCACGGCCGGTCCGGCCTCGTCGTCGGCCGCGACGACGAGCCCCGCGAAGCGTGCACCCCGGGCACCTCGGTCGCCGCGGGCGCCGCGATCTCCGCGGGGGCGGCGGCGGGAGCCGGGTTGACGTGGGACGCGGGGGGTTCGCGAGGGCGCGGGGACCGCGGGCGTGGTGCCCGGGGAGGGATCGGAGCCGGAACCGGCCGTGGGCGTTCCGGCGGGCGTCGCGGCGGCGGCCCCGTACAGCTCCGGCGCGCGACGGGCACCCAGGGCGGGCCTCTCGGCGTCGTACCCGTCCTGGGCCCCCGGGGGGTCGGGCGTGCCGTGCGTACGGCTGTCGTGCCCGGCGGGGAGGGCTGGGGTGCCAGGGGTGGCGCCCGGGGTGCCGTTCCCGGCTGGGGCTTCCGGCGTGTCGTACGCGCTGCTCCCGCCTGGGACATCGGGCGTGCCGTACGTGCTGTGGAGGCCGGGGGCGTCCGGCGCACCGTACACCCCATATTCCCCGTACGTCCCGTACGAATCCCGCGCACCGTACGCCCCGTACGCCCCGTACGCCTCATACGCCCCGTGCCTGTCGTTCAAGTCATGTGCGGCGGCGTGCCCACCGGCCGGGGCGCGGCCCGGACCGCCCCGGGCCCCGGCACCCGCGTCGGGCCCGGGCTGCCCGAAGTCCACCCACTGGGGCGCCCGCACCCGGTCGAGGCGCTCCATGCGGGCCTGGAGTTCGGCGCAGCGGGCCACGGCGCGCTCGTGGTCGTCGCGTACCCATGCCAGGTCCAGGTGGATGCGGTCCACCTCGTCGTCCGTGGCGGCGACGGCGAGGGCACGGGCGAGCTCCTGCTGGCGCTCCTGGGCGAACCGCTGTTCCTGGAGCATCAGGTCGAGCCGGTCGCTGAGGAGTTCCCTGCCGCCGGGCCCGCGGTCGTACGCGGTGACCGACGCCGCGTGCAGCGTGCGCGCCCGCACCGTCTCCGACTGCACCGCGCCCACGCCGACAGCGGCCGCGAGGTCGTGGAGGAGCGCCTGCACGACGTCCCAGGGCGGCACCTCGGCACCCTCCAGGCAGGCCCGCATGCCGTCCGGGTCACGGGACCAGAACACCCCGCACCACCCGTCGCCCTGATCGAGCCGCGCCAGGAGCTGACTCAGGTACTTCGCGAACTCCCGGACCTGGTCCGGGAGTTGTCCCTCTGCCATCGTCGGGCACCGCCCCCTGGGAGACTGGAAGTCTGCCGGTCCGGAAGATAACACCAGACGCGTTACGGGACGGCTACCCGCGGTTTTCCAAAGTCTCTGTTAATTACTTGGACGTGCGGCGAGAAGCGTGCCTAGTCTGCGCACATGTCCAGTCCCGAGGCGAGCAGACGCTAGCCACCGGCACGCCGGTGGCCGCCACCTGACGCCGCCATGGGGCCGCGCTGTGCGCACCTGCCCCTGTCGGCCCCCGCGCCACCGGACCGCCACAGTGCCGTAGTCACGGACTGCCTCCTTCCCTCGTTTCTCCCTGCTTCTCCCCTTTCTCCCCTTTCTCCCCTTTCTTCAGTCCTCACCCGCGCGCGGCCACCGCCGTACGACCCGCGCCGCCCGGTGTCACGCCGTGCTGCCCAGCGCCGTCCGGTGCGGTCCAGTGCGGTCCGGCGTCGTCCGGTGCCGTCCGTGGGTGGGGCGATCCACGATGTGGTTGCGGAGTCTTGCTGTGCCATCCGTCCTGTATCTGCTCGCTCTCGCCGTGTTCGCCCAGGGCACGTCCGAGTTCATGCTGTCCGGCCTGCTGTCGGACATCGCCGCCGACATGGAGGTGTCGGTCCCGGCCGCCGGGGCACTGACCTCGGCCTTCGCCGTCGGAATGATCGTCGGGGCACCCCTGCTCGCGGCCCTGGGCCTGCGCATGCCGCGCCGCCGGGCCCTCCTCGGCTTTCTGGCCGCGTTCCTGCTCGCCCATGTGGTGGGCGCCCTGACGACCAGCTTCGGGGTGCTGCTCGCCACCCGCGTCGTCGGCGCCCTCGCCAACGCCGGTTTCCTGGCCGTCGCCCTCACCACGGCGACCGCCCTGGTACCGCCGGACGCCAAGGGCCGGGCCACCTCGGTCCTGCTCGGCGGCACCACCCTCGCCTGCGTCGCGGGCGTACCGGGTGGTGCGCTGCTCGGCCAACTGTGGGGATGGCGCACCGCGTTCTGGGCGGTGGCGCTGATCACGCTGCCCGCACTCGTCGCCGTCGCCCGCGCCGTACCGGCGGACACCCCCGCCGCCGGGAACGTACCGTCGGACACCCCCGCCGCCAGGGACGTACCCACGGGATCCCTCGCCCCCGCGCGCCTGCGGGCCCGTACGGAACTGCGGGCCCTGCGTGCGCCCGGGCTCCTGGTCACCCTGCTGCTCGGGGCCCTGGTCAACGGGGCGACCTTCTGCGCCTTCACCTACCTGGAACCCCTGGCGACGCGTGTCACCGGCATCGATGACGCGTGGATCCCCGCGCTGCTCGCCCTGTTCGGGCTCGGCTCCTCGGTCGGGGTGGCGCTCGGCGGGCGCCTCGCCGACAGCCGTCCGGTGCCGCTCCTGGCGGGCGGCACGGTCGCGCTCCTCGCCGGGTGGGTGGTGTTCGCCCTCACGGCGGGGAACCCGGTGGCGGTGGTGGTGTGCGTCTTCGTCCAGGGCGCGCTGTCGTTCGCCGTCGGCTCCACCCTGATCTCCCAGGCGATGTACGCGGCCGCGCAGGCACCGACGCTCGCGGGCGGTTTCGCCACCGCCGCCTTCAACCTCGGCGCGGCCCTCGGGCCCTGGGCGGGCGGCCGGGCGATCGCCGGGGGCCTCGGCCACCGCTCGCCGCTGTGGGTCGGCGCCCTGCTGGTGACCCTGGCGCTGGCCACGGCGGGCACGGCGTGGGTGACCGGACGCCGACGCGGCAGCGCCGACGGCAGGAAGGAGACCTCCCCGGCCACCTGAGACTCAGGCCCGGCGGCCGCACGCCGCGACCCGGGAAACCGTCACCCGGGAAACCGTCACCCGGGAAACCGTCACACGGGAACAGGAACCGGCGTGCACCGCCGGGCCACCTCGTCCATCGAGAGGCCGAGGGCGTCCGCGAGCGCGGCGACGGTGAAGAAGGCGGGGGTGGGGGCCCGGCCCGTCTCGATCTTGCGCAGCGTCTCCGCCGAGATCCCGGCGGTCGCGGCGACCTCCACCATGCTGCGCTCGCCGCGCGCGGTCCGCAGCAGCCGGCCTAGCCGCTCGCCGCGTTCGTGCTCTTCAGGGGTAAGGGGGGTGCGCACCATGGGTCCATGCTACCCCGACCACCATTCAAATACCGGTATAGTAATTGGCATGGTTGAACTCAAGACAGATGCGTCCATCGAGGCGATGCGGGAGGCGGGCCGGGTCGTGGCACGCGCCCTGGACGCGGTGCGCGGGGCCGCGGCGGTCGGCGTCACCCTGCGGGACCTGGACGAGGTCGCGCACCAGGTGCTCAAGGACGCGGGCGCCACCTCACCGTTCCTGCACTACCACCCGGACTTCGCGCCGGTGCCCTTCCCCGCCACGCTCTGCACGTCGGTGAACGACGCGATCGTGCACGGCGTCCCGGACGACTACCGCCTGCGCGACGGCGACCTGCTCTCCGCGGACTTCGGCGCGAGCCTCGGCGGCTGGGTGGGCGACTCGGCGATCAGCTTCACCGTCGGCACCGCACGCCCCGAGGACCTCCGGCTCATCGAGACCGCCGAGCGCGCCCTGGAGGCGGGCATCGCCGCAGCGGTCGTGGGCAACCGCATCGGGGACATCGCGCACGCGATCGGCACGGTCTGCCGGGAGGCGGGGTACGGCATCCTGGAGGGCTTCGGCGGGCACGGCATCGGCCGCCGGATGCACGAGGACCCGGGAGTGCCGAACGAAGGGCGCCCCGGCCGCGGCATGCCGCTGCGGCACGGCATGGCGATCGCCATCGAGCCGATGCTGCTCGGGGGCGGCGAGGACACCTGGCACGTCGCACCGGACGGCTGGACGCTGCGCACGGACGACGGCAGCCGCGCCGCCCACGCGGAGCACACGGTGGCGATCACCGACGCGGGCCCGCGCGTCCTCACGGCGCTGTGACGCGTGAGACGGGCGGGATGCGCGGGACGCGCGGAACGGGCGCGACGCACGAAATGCGCGGGACGCACAGGCCGCACGGAACGGACGGGACGCACAGGCCCCACGGAACGGACGGGACCCGCCGAACGCGCGGGACGCACCGACCGCGCGGCTCGAGCTAGCCCTGCGCCTTGGTCTTCTCGGAGTCCTCAGCGGGAAAGAGGATCGTGCTGAGCAGGTAGCGGTTGCGCTCGGGCGAGGGCTCGTTGGCGATCCGCGGGGCGACCACGGCGGTCATCTCGCGGATCAGGTCCGCGACCTCCTCGGGGCTCAGCCACATGGTGCGCTGGCGGTAGCCCACCGCGTCCTCGGCCGGCTCCGCGCCCGGGCGGTCGAGGTAGGCGTTGAACTCGGCGATCAGGGTGGCCATGGTCACGGCGAACAGCTGCCGGTGTCCCTCGGGCGGCACGGCGGCCGCGGCGGCCGTACCCTCCTCGATCGGGGCCTCGCTCATGCGGAAACGGCGCTCCACGGCGCCCCGCACCCGCCGCTCCTCCTCGATCTCCAGCAGTCCGTGGTCGGCGAGCAGGCTCACATGGCGGTAGAGAGTGGCCTTCGACGCGTCGGGCAGCAACGCGCACAGCTGCGAGGTGGTCAGCGTCCGGCCGCCGGACATGGCATGCATGATGCGTAACCGCAGGGGATGCAGGAGCAGTTCGAGCGAGTCCATCCGCATACGATCTCATAAGTGACACCGCTCTCACGGAGCGTGTCCGAGCCACTTTCCGAGCGGCGGTGACACCGCCCGCACCGCCGTCGGGACGGACCGCGGCCGGACCTCGCCCCCCGGCCCGGGAGGCCCGCGGCGTCCCACTCCGGGACGGCGCGGACCTCCCCCTCCGCCGCGGAAGGCTACGGCTGCGGCTTCACCACCATCGCCGAACCGCCGCCCCTGCGTTCCTTCTCGGCGGCGGCCCGCCACCGGCCTCCCGGCAGCCGCTCCACACCGGTCGCAGCCCCGATCTCCGGGTTCTGCTTGAAGGAGTGGCCGATCGCCTCGAGACGGCGCCGCTCACCGCTGTCCCACAGGCCCGGTTCGAGCTCCGTCTGCGCGGCGTTGCGCTGGCTGGCGCGCGGCTCCGCGATCGCGTCGACCAGTGACAGGTCCCGGTCCAGATAGCCGGTCAGGGTCTGCAAGACGGTGGTGATGATGGTCGCGCCGCCGGGTGAGCCCACCGCGACGACCGGCCGGTCGTTCTTGTCGAGCACGATGGTCGGCGCGAGCGACGAACGCGGCCGCTTCCCGGGGCCCGGCAGGTTCGGGTCGTGCACGGCCGGGTTGGCCGGCGCGAAGGAGAAGTCGGTCAGCTCGTTGTTGAGCAGGAAGCCGCGCCGCGGGACGGTGATGCCGCTGCCGCCCGTCTGCTCGATGGTGAGGGTGTACGCGACGACGTTGCCCCACTTGTCGGCCACCGTCAGATGCGTGGTGTTCTCCCCCTCGTACGTCGTCGGGGCCGCCCTGCCGCCGTCGGCGCACGGCGCGGGCCTGCGCGGGTCGCCGGGCGCGAGCGGGCTCTTGAGCACCTTGTCGTCCTTGATCAGGCACTCCCGCGCGTTCGCGAACCGCTGCGACAGGAGTCCCTTCCTCGGCACGTCCTCGAAGGCGGGGTCGCCCACCCAGCGCCCCCGGTCGGCGAACGCGATCCGGCTCGCCTCGATGAAGCGGTGCAGATAGCGGGCCTTCGACGCCTTGGAGAGGTCGGTGCGCTCCAGGATGTTCAGCGCCTCACCGACGGTGGTGCCGCCGGACGACGACGGCGCCATGGAGTAGACGCCGAGCCCGCGGTAGGACGTCCGCGTCGGGGTGCGGCGCTCGACCCGGTAGTCGCGCAGGTCCTTCATGGACAGATCACCGGGGCGGGCGGTGCGCCCGGAGTCCGGGTCCACGGGCGGCCTGTTCACGGTGCGGACCACGTCGCGCCCGAGTGCGCCGCGGTAGAGCGCGTCGACGCCCTCGTCCCCCAGCTCCTCGTACGTGCGCGCGAGGTCGGGGTTCTTGAACGTCGAGCCGACCACGGGCAGCTTCCCGCCGGGCAGGAACAGGCGGGCGGTGGCGGGGAAGTCCGCGAACCGCGCGCGGTTGGTCCTCGTCTGGTCGCGGAACGTCTCATCGACCGTGAAGCCGTTCCGCGCGAGCCGTTCGGCGGGTTCCAGGAGCGTGCCGAGGCGCTTGCTCCCCCAGGAGTCGAGCGCCTCCTGCCAGGTGGCGGGCGTGCCGGGGGTGCCGACGCCCAGGCCGCTCGTCACCGCTTGCGCGAACGGGATGGGCTTGCCGTCCTCCAGGAACAGCTCGGAGTCCGCGGTGCGCGGCGCGGTCTCACGGCCGTCGAGGGTGCGCACGCTGCGGGACTCGGCGTCGTAGTACACGAAGTACCCGCCGCCGCCGACCCCCGCCGAGTACGGCTCGGTCACCCCGAGCGCCGCCGCGGTGGCGACCGCCGCGTCCACGGCGTTGCCGCCCTTCCTCAGGACCTCGATGCCGGCGGCGGACGCGTCCGGGTCGACGCTCGCCACCGCCCCGCCGGAGCCCGTGGCCACCGGCGTCTTCTCCGGGCTCGCCGCCCTCGCCGCGGCCCGCCCGGGGTCGGCGCCCGATTGCGCTGTGCGCGAAGGCGAAGAGGGCGCGGCGGCACCGACCGACACCAACACCCCTCCGACCGCCCATAGTGTGAGATTGCGTACGACACCGCGACGCATTCGTACCTCCAGTCAACAGCCGTCTGCGCAGGGTAACTTCGTGCACTCTGCCCCGCCACGGGCACATCGAACGTGGCTCCGAATGGCCGCTAGCATGCGCCCTCATGACTGAAGAGCTGCGGTCAGCGCGCGATCACCAACCAGGCGGCGACCCGCTATCTGGCCCGGCACCACGAGCGGCTCGCCCGCAAGCACGGCGGCGGCTCCTTCGTGCTGCTCCTGAAGGTCGTGAACTCGCAGGCGTACGGGCCCGACGTGGTCGAGCTGGTCGACGACGTGACCCGTGCCGCCCAGGAGCCGATCCCGGCACCGCCGCAACAGCGCACCTCGCACCGCGCCAAGTGACCACGCACCGACGTCACGTATACCACCAATGCCGCTAATGTGACGTAGTCGGCAATTTCCGGGCACCGGGCAACCCCTACGGACCGTCCGCACTCTCTCTCCGGGCAGGCAGTGAACATTCGCACGGAGGTACGTTTCCTTGAGGTCCCGCAGGTCACCGAGCTCTTCGAGCCACCGCTCCGCACGCCCCCGCCACGTCGCCGTCGCGGGCGTCGCGGTCCTCGCTGCGACCCTGTCCGCCTGCTCCGACGGCGGTTCCGGCGGTGACTCCAAGGCGGCCGAGAAGCCCAAGGTCTCCGTGAACCTCACCGGTGACAAGGCCAGGGCGGGCGTCCCCGTCACCGTGCGGCTCACCACCGGGGACACCCGCCTGAAGGACGTCGCGGTCGCCGACGCCGAGGGGACGAAGCTGGCCGGCGAGGTCGCCGCCGACGGCCGCACCTGGACCTCCGCGCGCAGGGCGGCCCCGGGCACGAGCTACAGCGTGCGGGCCGTCACCGACAAGGGCGGCGAGGCGAAGCGGTCCTTCAGGACGGCCGCGCCCGAGCAGGTCAACAAGGTCACCATCACGCCGGGCAGCAATCTCAAGACCGTCGGCGTCGGCCAGCCGCTCTCGATCGTCTTCGACCACCCGGTCACGAACAAGGCCGAGGTGGAGAAGCACCTCGAGGTCAGCACGTCGAACAACACCACGGGCTCCTGGGGCTGGATCAAGAACTACGACGGCAAGGACCGCGTCGACTGGCGCCCCGAGAAGTACTGGAAGTCCGGTACGAAGGTGCGCCTCGACGCCCAGCTGAACGGCATCGACTCGGGCGAGCGGGGCGGCTGGTTCGTACGCGACTACGACACCGCCGTCACCGTGGGCCGCGACCAGGTCGTCAAGGTCGACCTGGACCGCAAGACGGCGACGCTGACGCGGGACGGCAGGGCGGTCAGGACGGTGCCGATGTCCGCGGGCACGCCGGGCGGCGAGAAGGCCTCCTGGGGCGGCACGTCGGTCCTGATGTCCAAGGAGGGCACGATCAACATGCGCTCCGAGACCGTCGGCCTCGGAGACAGCTACAACAAGATGGTCGACTACTCGATGCGGCTGACCTGGTCGGGCATGTACGCCCACGCGGCGCCCTGGAACGCCGCCTTCTTCGGCAACACCAACCACAGCTCCGGCTGCGTCGGCATGAGCACCTCCAACGCCTCTTGGCTGTACGGCCAGGTCCAGGTCGGCGACCCGTTCGAGGTCTCGGGCTCCGGCTCCAAGGGCGTGCCGGACCCGGGCAACGGCTACGGCGAGTGGAACCTGTCGTGGGCGGACTGGCAGGGCAGGAGCGCGGTGCGCTGAGGCCCCGTACCCGGGCAGGGGACTTAAGCACGCACCTATCGTTACCCGTACGTAACTTACCGACGGGTTACCGGAGGTAAGTCCGCGCGGTTACCGTCGGGTCACTTTGCACTGGCACGAGTGAGGAGTGACCCGTGGGAACAGAGCGCAGAGGTCTGCGTACGACTGCTGTGGGCGCGGCGTCGGCGACGCTTGTCGCCGGCGCCGCGTTCGGCCTCACCCCCACCGCGCAGGCGGCGCCGGCGGCCGCCGCCACGAGCGTCCGTTTCGTCGACATAGCCGGGGACGGCGGCACGAGGCTGGCCGCCAACGTCGTCGCCCCCGCGGACGCGGGGAGCGGCGCGAGACACCCGGTCATCGTGCTGCCCACCAGCTGGGCGGTGCCGCAGATCGAGTACCTCGCGCAGGCCAAGAAGCTCGCGGCGACCGGCTACGTCGTGGTCAGCTACAACTCCCGCGGCTTCTGGCAGTCCGGCGGCGAGATCGAGGTCGGCGGCCCCGAGGACATCGCCGACGCCTCCAAGGTCATCGACTGGGCCCTGGAGAACACCCCAGCGGACCCCGACAAGGTCGGCATGGCGGGCGTCAGCTACGGCGCGGGCATCAGCCTCCTGGCCGCCGCGCACGACAAGCGGGTCAAGGCCGTGGGCGCCCTCAGCGGCTGGGGCGACCTCGTCGGCTCCATCTACAGCGGACGCACCCAGCACCTCCAGGCGGCCGCGCTGCTCGGTGGCGCCGGGCAGCTCACCGGCCGCCCCAGCGCCGAGCTCCGCACCATCCTCAAGGACTTCCTCGCCTCCAACCTCGACAAGGAGCCCGACATGCTCGCGTGGGGCGCCAAACGCTCCCCCGCGACCTATCTCGACCGCCTCAACAAGAACGGCGCCGCGATCCTGCTCGCCAACGCCTGGGGCGACACCGTCTTCCCGCCCAACCAGTACGCGGGCCTCTACGAGAAGCTGACGGGCCCGAAGCGCCTGGAGTTCCGCCCCGGCGACCACGCCACGTCGGAGGCGACCGGACTGCTCGGCCTGCCCAACGACACCTGGACGAACACGCGGCGCTGGTTCGACCGCTACCTCAAGGGCCAGCGCAACGGCATCGACCAGGAGCAGCCGGTCCAGCTCAAGTCGCGTTCCACGGGCGGCTACGAGGGCTACCCGGACTGGAAGTCGGTCGGCGCGACCAGCAGGAAGCTCGACCTCGCGGACGGCGCGACCGTGGACACGAACGTCGACTCCGGCGCCAACGGCGGCCTCGTGCTGCTCTCCAACGCCCTCGACCAGTTCCTGAAGCTGCCGCCGGTGGCGTCGATCCCGCTGCTGCCGCGCCGCTACGCGGCCGTGTGGCAGTCCGAGCGGGCCGCGCGGGAGGAGCGGGTGCGGGGCACGGCGAAGCTGCACACCACGCTCACCAGCACCAAGGAGAGCGGAACCCTCATCGCCCACCTCTACGACGTGGGCCCGCTCGGCCTCGGCAAGCTGGTCAGCAACGCGCCGTACACCTTCCACGGCAGGACTCCCGGCAAGCCGTTCACCGTCGACCTGGAGCTGTTCTCCACGGCCTACGACGTCCCCGCGGGGCACAGGCTCGCCCTGGTCGTCGACACGGTCGACCCGCTCTACGCCGAGCACAACCCGTCCGGCGCGCAGCTGACCTTCTCCTCGCCGGAGACCGACCCGTCGTACGTGTCGATCCCCCTGCGCGAGCAGTGATCTCCGGCTGCTGCCGGGCGGGCCTGGCCCTCCAGCTGCTGCTCCCGTCAGGGGCCTGGGGCCCTGGGAGGGCCCCCGCCCGGCAGCAGCGTCCCTGGTTCGGCCGGGGCGACATCCACGGCCTCTGTCTTGGGACTGCGCTGCTGACGCTTGGACACCCGGTGGGCGAACCACGAAAGCAACATGCACATCCCGATGTAGATCGGTGAGATCACCATGACCACGGGGATGAAAGGCAGATCGTAGTCGAGATTCGACGCGATGAGCTTCCCGGCGTGGAGGAACTCCTCATAGGTGATCAGATAGCCGAGCGAGGTGTCCTTCAGGGCCACGACCAACTGGCTGATGATGGCGGGCAACATGGCCCGCACCGCCTGCGGCACCAGGACGTACGACATGACCTGCGTCTTTCTCATGCCCAGCGCGTAGGCGGCCTCCCTCTGCCCGCGCTCCACCGAGTTGATGCCGGAGCGGAACACCTCGGCGAGCACGGAACCGTTGTAGAGCGTGAGCCCGGCGACAAGGGCCGGCAGCAGCTGGACCTTCAGCGCCACGAAGACGAAGAAGATCATCACGAGCACGGGCATCGCGCGGAAGAACTCCACGACGACGGTGGCTGCCCAGCGGACCGGCCGGTGCTCCGAGAGGCGCCCGGTGGCCAGGAGCGCACCGAGGGCGAGCGCGAGCACCGCGGAGATCGCGAACGCCTTCAGGGTGTTGCCGAGCCCCCGCAGGAGCAGTTCCTGGATGCCCCGGTACTCGAAGGGCGACCACTTGGTACGGGTGAACTGGTCCGTGTCGAACAGCAGGTACACGGCCCAGCAGACGAGAGCGACGATCAGGACGGTCGACAGGACGCCGTAGAGCAGATGCCTGCGGCGGGTCCTCGGGCCGGGGATGTCGTAGAGGGCGGTGGCCTCGGGGGCGGGGGCCGGAGCGGCGGCGGTGGCGGTCATCGGGCGACTCCCCAGCGCTTTTCGAGGATGTGGAAGACGGCGCTGATGGCCAGGGTGATGATGAGGTAGCCGAGGGCGATCCAGACGAAGGTCCAGATGATGCTGTAGCCGAGTTCGTTCAGCGTCTTGTACGTGCCGAGGAGTTCGGTGACGCTGAAGGCGCCCGCGATGGCGGAGTTCTTGGCGAGCGCGATGAGCGTGGAGCCGACCGGTGCGATCACCGATCTGAAGGCCTGCGGCAGGACCACGGCGGACAGCGTCTGACCGAAGGTCATGCCGAGGCTGCGGGCGGCCTCGCCCTGCCCCCGCGGCACCGTGTTGATGCCCGAGCGCAGCGCCTCGCAGATGAACGCCGAGGTGTAGCAGCCGAGGGCGAGCACCGCGAACACCTTGAAGGGCAGCACGAGCCCGAACCGCGGCAGGCCGAGGAGCACGGCGAAGAAGAGCAGCGTCAGCGGGGTGTTCCGCAGGACCGCCACCCACACGGCGCCGAACAGCCGGAAGGAGCCGACGGGCGCCACCCGGAAGGAGGCCATGAGGAAGCCGAGGGCGAGCGCGAGCAGCGAGGCGTACACGGTCAGTTCGAGGGTGCCGACGAAGCCGTCGCCGAAGGTGGAGAAGTTGTCGGTCAGTACGTCCATGACGCCTCCTCAGCTCGCCGGATAGCGGTCGATGGGCGGGGGTTTTGGCGCCGGGACGCCGGAGAGGCCGAGGGTCGCGTCGTAGGCCTTCTTCCAGTCGCCGTTCTTCTCGCGGGCGGCGAGGGCGTCGTCGACGGCGAGCCTGAGCGCGTTGTCGCCACGGGGTACGCCGATGCCGTACGGCTCCTCGGAGAAGGGCTTGCCGACCAGCTTCAGCTCGTCGGGCACCTTGGCGGCGTACCCGATGAGGATCGCGTCGTCGGTGGTGACGGCGTCGACCTGATAGGTCAGCAGATTGTCGACACACACGGAGTACGTGTCGTACGCGACGAGCGTCGCCTTCGGGTAGTCCTTCTGGATGCGCTGGTAGGGCGTGGAGCCCGCGGCGGAGCACACCTTCTTGCCCGCGAGGTCCCGCGGGCCCTTGATGTCGTCCTCGTCGTGCCGCACGAGCAGGCCCTGCCCCGCCATGTAGTAGGGGCCCCCGAAGCCGACGAGCTTCTTGCGGTTGTCGTTGATGGTGTAGGTGCCGACGTAGAAGTCGATCTGCCCGTTCTGCAACGCGGTCTCGCGGTTGGCGGAGGCGATCGTCCTGAACGAGATCCGGTCCGGGTCGAGACCGAGGGAGGCCGAGATCATCTTGGCGATCTCGATGTCGAAGCCGGAGTAGCGGCCGCTCGCCGGGTCCTTCTCGCCGAGGTAGGGCTGGTCCTCCTTGGCGCCGACCACGAACCGGCCGCGGCTCTCGGCCCTGCGCCAGGTGCCGGACTGCGGCAGGCGGAAGTCCTTCGCCACCCGGTACGTGGGCAGCTTCCCCGCGGCGGGGCCCTTGGTCGGGGGGCTGCCCTCCTTGCCGCAGGCGGCGGTGGCCAGGGCGGTGAGGACGAGCGCGGTGAACAGACGTGTCGTACGGAGCATGCCGGCCCCCGTCAGTGCTTGAGGATCTTGGAGAGGAAGTCCCTGGCGCGTTCGCTCTCCGGCCGGGTGAAGAAGTCCTCGGGCGCCCGGTCCTCCACGACGCGGCCGTCGGCCATGAAGACGACGCGGTTGGCCGCCGAACGGGCGAAGCCCATCTCGTGGGTGACGACGACCATCGTCATGCCCTCACGCGCGAGCTGCCGCATGACTTCGAGGACCTCGTTGATCATTTCCGGGTCGAGGGCCGACGTCGGCTCGTCGAAGAGCATGACCTTGGGGTCCATGGCGAGCGCGCGGGCGATGGCCACGCGCTGCTGCTGGCCGCCGGAGAGCTGCGCGGGGTACTTCGCCGCGTGCGCGAGCAGGCCGACGCGCTCCAGGAGCTCCCGGGAGCGCAGGTCCGCCTCGTCCTTCTTGCGGCCCCTGACCTTGACCTGCCCCATGGAGACGTTCTGGAGCACGGTCTTGTGCGCGAAGAGGTTGAACGACTGGAAGACCATGCCCACTTCGGCGCGGAGCCGGGCGAGGGCCTTGCCCTCCTCGGGCAGTGGCTGTCCGTCGAGCCGGATCTGTCCCGACTGGATGGTCTCCAGGCGGTTGATGGTCCGGCAGAGCGTCGACTTTCCCGACCCCGAGGGGCCGATGACCACGACCACCTCTCCCTTGGCGACGGTGAGGTCGATGTCCTGGAGGACATGGAGCTCCCCGTAGTACTTGTTCACGTCACGCAGCTCGATCAACGGATCGACGGTCATGCCCGGACCTGCCCATGCTCAGCTGTGTCGGTCAGCGCAAACTATCCACGCGAAAACGGGACTTATGGGACGACACGCACTTAGGGGCATTAACCGTATTTGAGGCTCTGTCGCCTCCTGGCCATGTGTTCGACACCTCGGCGTCGGCTATGTCTCCGACGCCTCGGCGTAGACCTGTGACAACTCGGGTGTTCCCTGCACCGCCCAGTCGAGGCCCGCCGCGACCACCTGGATCTCCCGGCCCGAGGCGAGGCGCACCACGGGGGTGCCGCCGGGCGGCACGTGCCAGACCGCGCCAGGCACGGTCCGCACGAGCACGGTGCCCAGATAGAGGCCCGCGTCGTTGCCGAACCCCGGCAGCGACTCCGCGTCGTCGCGCCAGTGCGGCGGCAGCTGGTCGAGGGCCGTGAGCGAACCCGGTGAGTCGTCCAGTTCCAGACCGGCGGCGGTCGCCTGCGAGCGCAGCAGCTCACACTCGGAAAGGAGGTCGGCCACCCCGCCCGGATCGTCCTCGAAGGCCGTGGCGAGCCGCACGTCCGGCTCGCTCGGGCGCCGCTTGCGCCACTTGTCCAGGAACGGAATGTTCATGACCAGTGCCTCTCCGTGGGGTGCCCGGCGGCCCCGGGAGCGCCGGGCGGCCGGACGGCGGATCCGCGTACCAGGGAATGTATCTCGCGGCAGTTCAGTGGACGGTCAGGCACTCATCGTAGAGATGCATGACGCCATCCTGGCACTGGTGTGCGGGTGGCCGACGCGGGGCCCGTCGTGCACGCGACCGGGCCCGGGTCCAAGCCGCTCTCACCGACGGCCACCTGACGGTGCTTCACTTTTCGCACACGCTGTCGTCGAACACCGGACGCGGGGAGGGTGGGCTCAGCCCCGGGCGCGGGTGGGTGCGGCCCGTCCGGCGTTTGCGGACGAGCACGCAGCGCGATCGACGTCCACCCCGCGCGGCGGCGCCTCAGACGTCCAGGTCCACCACCACGGGCGCATGGTCGGAAGCCCCCTTCCCCTTGCGCTCCTCGCGGTCCACGTACGCGTCGGTCACGGCCTTGGAGAACGCCCCGTTCCCGTAGACGAGGTCGATGCGCATGCCCTTGTTCTTGGGGAAGCCGAGCCCGCGGTAGTCCCAGTACGTGAAGGGGTGGTCGTACTTCAGGGGGCGGGGGACGACGTCGTGGAGGCCGGTCTCGCGGAGGGCGGCGAGGGCGGCGCGCTCCGCGGGGGTGACGTGGGTGGCGCCCTCGAAGAGGGAGGGGTCCCAGACGTCGTCGTCCGTCGGCGCGACGTTGTAGTCACCGAGGACGGCGAAGGGGCGGGGGCCCGCGGCGTCGTCCGTGACGGCGGTCTTCAGGGCCTCGAACCAGGCGAGCTTGTAGGCGTAGTGCGCGTGGTCGACCTCGCGTCCGTTCGGCACGTACACCGACCAGACGCGGGCCGGGCCGCAGGTCGCGGCGATGGCGCGGGGCTCCTGCGCGCCGTCGTAGCCGGGTCCTTCGGGCAGGCCGGGCGTGACGTCGTCGAGGCCGACGCGGGAGATCACCGCCACGCCGTTCCACCGGCCGGTGGCGTTGACCGCCGACTCGTACCCCAGCTCGCGCAGGGCATCGGTGGGGAACTGCTCCAGGGTGCACTTGGTCTCCTGGACGCACAGCACGTCCGTGCCGCTCTTCTCCAGCCAGGCCAGGAGCCGGGGCAGACGGGCGGTGATCGAGTTCACGTTCCAGGTGGCAATCCGCATGGTCCCCAACCTACCCGGCACCACTGACAGCCCCCGGTCCGCCGCCTGCCCCGCCCCTCACAGCCCGGCGGACTCCCCCGGCGCGAGCCGCACGTGGTCGGCTCCGCCGAGGCGGCCCACGTGCGCGTCGTAGACGGGGCGTGCCAGGTCCGTGAGGAGGGCGTCGTGGATGTCGTAGGCGCGCTGCGGCCCGACCGCGCGGATGTACTCGATCACCTCGGCGATCTTGTTCCAGGGCGCCATGACGGGAACGAACAGCGTCTCCACGGGGTGCTCGGGCACCGTGAAGGCGTCGCCGGGGTGGAAGACGGTGCCGTCCAGGAGGTAGCCGACGTTGGTGACGCGCGGCAGGTCGGGGTGGATCACGGCGTGCAGTTCGCCGTGGACCTGGACGTCGAACCCGGCGGCCGTGAACGTGTCGCCGTGGCCGACGGTGCGCACGCGGCCGGGGAAGGCGGTGGAGATCCGGTCGGCGACGGAGGCGAGGGTCCAGATCTCGGTGGCCGGATCGGCTTCGAGGGCGGCGCGCAGCCGGCCCTCGTCGTAGTGGTCGGGGTGCTCGTGGGTGACAAGGATCGCTTCGGCGCCCACCGCCGCGTCCTGCTCGCTGAAGCCGCCGGGGTCGATGACGAGGCTCCGGCCGTCCTTCTCCAGGCGCACACAGGCGTGGGACTTCTTCGTGAGCTCGATACGAGACGTCGTCATGCCTCCCATCCTGCTCCTCGGGGCCGCCGGGTGCGGCCCCGAGGGTGCCGCGGGGCTACTCCTGGGGGGTGGTCTCCTCGCGGATCACCTGCTGGGCGACGCGGAAGGCGCTGTTGGCGGCGGGGACGCCGCAGTACACCGCGGTGTGCAGGAGCACTTCCTTGATCTCTGCGGGGGTGAGGCCGTTGCGGAGCGCGGCCCGGGTGTGGAAGGCCAGCTCCTCCTGGTGGCCGCCGGCGACGAGGGCCGTGAGCGTGACGCAGCTGCGGGTGCGGCGGTCGAGGCCCTGGCGGTTCCAGACCTCGCCCCACGCGTAGCGGGTGACCAGGTCCTGGAAGTCCTGCGAGAACTCGTCGGCGGTGGCGAACGCCCGGTCGACGTGGGCGTCGCCGAGTACCTCACGGCGTACCTTCATGCCCGCCGCGTACAGGTCGGAGCGGCTGTCCGTGGCCTCGGGCTGCTCGGCCGACGCCACCTCGGCGAGGGGTGCGGCGGGCGGCGGTGCGAGCACCGGCTTGACGGGCGGCGCCACGATGGCGTGCTGCCCGGTGGCGAGCGCGTCGGGGGCGGCCTGCCAGGCGCTGGTGAAGTGGCGTACGAGGAGGTCGGTGACCGCGACGGGCTGTTCCACGGGGGCCAGGTGGGAGGCGCCGGGCACCACGGCGAGGCGGGCGTCGGGGATGCCCGCGACCAGGGTGCGGGCCTCGGCCTGCCCCGTCACCTGGTCCTCGGAGCCGACCAGGACGAGCGTCGGCACTCCTATGCTGGCGAGCTCGGGACGGATGTCGAAGGCGGCGAGCGCCTCGCAGGCGGCGATGTAGCAGCCGGGGTCGGTCGTGCGCACCATCTGCACGGCCCAGTCGGTGATGGCGGGCTGCGCGGCGGCGAAGCCGGGCGTGAACCAGCGCTCGGGCGAGCTGCGGGCGATGGGGTCGAGGCCGTTGGTGCGGACGATGACGCCGCGCTGCCGGAACTCGTCGGCGGTGCCGAACCGCGGCGACGTGGCGATCAGCGCCAGCGAGGCGACGCGGTGCGGGTACCGCAGCGCCAGCTCCGCGCCGATCGCGCCGCCGAGCGCGCAGCCCGCGTACCCGAAGCGCTGCACCCCCAGCTGGTCGAGGGTGCCGAGCAGCCGGGCGGCCAGCTCCCCGACGGAGTCCACGGAGTGGGCGGGGGCACCGCCGTGCCCCGGCATGTCGAAGCGGAACACCCGCCAGTGCTTGCTCAGCTCGGGCACCTGCCGGTCCCACATGTGCCATGTGGTACCCAGTGAGGGACCCAAGATCAGGACTGGGGCGTCTTCTGGCCCGTCAAAGCGGTATTGCAAGGTGTTCTTCGGCGTCTCACTCACCCGCCCGACCCTCTCATCAGTCACGAAAAGTCACATCGCCGGGGTGGACCTCGCGGGCCTTGTCCCGCTCGCTACGGCAGGTCCGGCACCGCCGGAACCCCTCGATGAGCCCAGGTATGTGCTCTCCAGCGTGCACTCGTGACCGTATCGCCGACTGCGAGCGTCAGCACACGTCAGTCTTCTTTGAGGACTCAAGGCCCCGATCGTGCGCGGACGTTGTGCTGACGCCAGCAGCCGACGGAGGGAAGGGGCCCTCAACAGCCCAACTACCGCCCATTAGATCGTGGGCCGTTAACGGAGCATCGTGACCGACGCGCTTGGGCTGTTGCTGGCGGTGCTGGTCACCGCGGCCGGTGCCCAGGTGCTCAGCTAGGACCCATCGACCAGCCCGGCCTGCGAATGGTCTGGGTCGACGGCGGCTACCGCAAGCATTTCATCGAGCATGCCGCCTCCCTGGGCATCAACAGGGAGATCACCGCCCGCGCTCCCGGGACCAGGGGCCGCACCCCAATTCCGAAACGTTGGGCAGTCGAGCGGACCTACGGTTGGCTGATGCTCCACCGCCGCCTGGCCCGCGACCACGAAGCCCTCCCGGTCCGCTCGAAAGCGATGATCCACCTCGCCATGACCGACTTCATGGCCCGTCGCCGCACCGGCGAGATCACCGTCTCCTGGTGTGACCCGACACCACCGGATCAAATCCCCATCACGGCCATCACGGGATGAAACAACAGGAGAAAACGACCTCTTAGCTCCTCATCGGGGGGTAGCCCCTCAGGCGTTGCTTTCCGCTTCGCGTCTGCGGTGGGTCTCTTCTTTGCGCTCCTTCTCAACTCGCATGCGCTCCTCCACCTTCTTACGTTGCTTCTTCTCAGTGCGTCTGGATTGAGCGCGCAGCTTCCACCACTCCGGTCGCCATATCTGCCAAAGTCGCGGCACGTTCACGAGGTCATGGCGAACGGTCATGAGGTATAGGGCCAACATGTCGTTCGTCTCACGCCAGATGTCCCGGTCGTAGTAGCCGTCAAGCCAGAATCGACCAACGGCCACCTCCAGGTGCCACTCCAACTGGATGCACGCCCAACCGGGCTGCGGATTGCATACGGTGATCAACTCGTTGCGGGCGTTGAACAGGTCGGCGAGGAGCGGCGTGAAACGGCCGCGCTGCGTTTGGCGCAGCGCCCACAACCGTGCCGGACCGTAGGACCGGAGGATGTCAACCTCAGTGAAAAGCCGCATCGCGGAGCGGCTGTAGTTGTAGTACACCTGACGGCGCTCCTCGCGCCCCGCGAACTGAACCCGGCCTGACCTGGAAGACAAGGCTTTTCCGGCTGCCGTGCCCGCTGCCTTGCTCGCGCCAATAGCGACTGTGCTCATGGGGTCCACGTCTGCCAGGACGACTCGCCAGGGCGCGCGGTTCCCACCCAGCCTACCCTGCGCGCCGTCCTGGACCTGTAACACGTGTAGCACGGGACAGGCCCCGGGGCCGCGCACAGCCTCGGGGCCTGCTAGCAGCGTCATAAGGCCGCTCTTCGATTCCGATGCGGCCGTGGCGTTGCAACCGTTGGTGTAGCCGGGTCGCGTTCGAGGTCGTTGGCGTAGGCCTCGCGTTCCTTCGCAGACCAGCTGCTCGCCCTAGCTGGCGGGCGGCGGTATTCAAAACCTGCGGTATTCCGGCCTCGGGGAACAGCGGTTATCGTGCGAACGATCTTGTTCAGGGTGTGAGGGCGCTACCTGTTCTCGTACTCATGGCGGGCCCCGCCAGTCGTGACACACCTGGACCGGAAACCGGCCGAACTCCTCCAGGCACGCCGCCGCCCACCCGTAGCGCGGATCGGTGATGAAGGCGCGGAACATCTCCAGGTCGCCTTGCTGCCCGCGGACCGTGGACCACACCACCTCCCCGCACGAGAGCGGGCCGGAGAAGTACGCCTCGACATCCTCCGGCGTCCAGTCCCACGGGTAGGTGCCCGTGAACGCGGCGAACCGCCGCACCAGACTCAGCCGGTCACTGATCGTCTTCCGTGTCAGCAGCCTGCTTTGCTGCTGCTGTTCCCAGCCGCGCAGCGCCGGGGCCGGATCCAGCGCGCGCACGTTGTCCGCCCGCACCAGCCAGATCGCACCCGGTAGCTTCGCCCCGTTCATCCCACACCCCAAGCGGTTGCATCAGATGCAACGTCGTGGCGTTGGATGCCCCGCCTGTGGCCAGATAGCCCCCAACGTCACCGGACCGGGTGCCACCCCGTCTCCCACCAGCCCTGCGCCTGCCAGCGGGACCTGCTGGCTGATGCGTCCAGCCCAACTCCGCCTACTTGGAGTCCCAGCTTCCGGCGAGCGGGACGTAGTGGTCGAAGTCGAGGCCGTGCATCCCAGTTGCGCCGCATTGAGCGGGCGGTGCCATAGAGTTCGGCGAGCGCGGCGTGCGGAAGCCCGGAGGGAACACAGCCGCGGTGAGCCTGCTCGCTGTCAACGCGGTCATCCACAGCCCTGCGACGGCCACGAGGACGCTGAGGGCCGGCCATCCCAACGGCGGCATCAGGTAGAACAGGACCCGCCAGCCTTCGACCGCCAGGCATACAAGCAGCGCGACACCGTCGACCGGTGCATCAACCGCCTCAAACAGTGGCGCGGCATCGCCACTCGCTACGAGAAGACCGCGACCATCTACCTCGCCGGACTTCACGTAGCAGGCATCTTCCCCTGGTCCGCCCGCTGATCCAAACGAAACCGCCTAGTAGGGGACTGGAGGAAGAGTGAGGCACCCGGGGCGGTACGGGAGCTGTGGGCGCCCCTGTCGCCGCCGTGGTCCACGCTCTCGTGTCCGTGCCAGTCCGGGATCGGCGCACCGTCCTGGGTCAGGTGTGGGAAGCGGCCGGGGTCGTTGGCGGCCGAGCCGAACTGGTGGACCCGGTGCTTGCCCTCTCCCGACCTGCTGTACGGCCGGACGGGCCGCCCCGGGTGCAGGTGTTGGATGAGGACGTCGTCGTAGGCGCCTCTGACACACGCCGAACCACCCCCTCTGGCCCGTGGGTTCTCCCTCCACCAAGCCGTTCAGGCCGGTCAGTTCGTAATGGAGGCGCGATGGGAACGCTGGAGGTCCCTGGCGCCTTCGGTATCCGCCGGGAATGACACGTGGTGACTCCAGGGTCCGCTGTCTGGCCGAGAATACGCCCGCGATCCGCAGGATTCATCTGCCGGACGCCGCACGCCGTTACCTCACTTGCCGCCCTCGTCACCCTGTGCGCGGATCCGACGAGGGAGCCGTGCGAGGCACCGGGCACGCCGGCTGCCAGACCGGCGACGTTCTGACTCCCCGCGATACGGAGCGCGACACGGATTGCTAGTGGCCCCCACACACCGTCAAGGTAGGCCCGTCAGCCGGCGTCGTCGTACCTCCCACATCACTCGACGGCGTTGGTGGCGGACTCCTCGTTCGGCCCGACCACACATCGGGCCGAGCGGCGCCTCAGACCGGAGGCGATGGACAACAGCACGGAACAGGCAGCGGGCGACGCTGTGCCGGGTCGCTGCCGCCGCGACAGTGTCCGCGACGGTCGGCACCGTGATGGCGAGCGCCGCCGTCGGCGACCTCGCCCAGGCCATGAGCCTCGGCGCGGGACAGGCAGACGCGCTACGCACCGCCTTCTCTTCCCACCGGGCCCGCTCGCACCGTGCGAGCGCTCGAGCACCTCACCACGGCGGCTGGCCGTCTGCTCCCGGCAGCCGATCGGGGCCGGGGCGCGCCCGTCTCCTTCGCGGACGCGTCCCTCTCGCAGACCCTCGCGGCGAGCGGCACGAGCGGGCTTCGGCATCTTCCGCCCGTCCTCGGCTGTCCGTCCGTTGTCGCCGACTGTGCGCCGTGCACGGCCGGCGTCCCACCGAAGTACCCCGCGCTCCACCGAGACGGAAAGGCAGACACACCCAGGATGAGAACCGCGAACAGGACCTACCGTTGGTTGACGGCATGTTGTACCGGGCTCGCCGTCACCGCCGCGCTGGCCATGGCTGGCGCTCCCGCCCAGGCCACTGAGGACAGCGGCGGCCCGGCCGCCGAAGGAAGGGTCATCAACGCCGGGGCCCCCGGTGCCATCGACGGCCTGTACATCGTCTCACTCAAGGGCTCCACCTCGGCCTCCGCGGCCGCCGAGACCGCCGTCACCGAGCAGGCCGACCGACTCACCGACCGCTACGGCGGCGACGCCGATCGGATCTACACCGCGGCTCTGCGCGGCTTCTCTGCCAGGATGACACCCGTCCAGGCCAAGCGGCTGGCGGCGGACCCCGACGTGGCCTACGTGCAGCAGTCCTTGATGGTGCACGCGACCGAAGGCGGCAGCCAACCCAACCCGCCATCCTGGGGCTTGGACGCCGTGGACGGCAAGCAGGACAAGGCGTACAACTACCCGGGCACGGGCGCGGGTGTCACCGCGTACGTCATCGACTCGGGCGCCCGGTTCTCGCACCAGACCTTCGAGGGCCGGGCCTCGTCCGGCTACGACTTCCTGGACAACGACACCGATGCCGCCGACTGCTTCGGCCACGGCACGCACGTGGCCGGCACCATCGCCGGCAAGGAGTACGGCGTCGCCAAGAAGGCCAAGATCGTCGCCGTACGGGTGCTCGATTGCCGGGGCAGTGGTCCCGACGCGGACACCATCGAGGGCATCGACTGGGTCGTCAAGAACGGCAAGAAGCCCGGCGTCATCAACATGAGTCTCGGCTCCGGCGGCCCGAACGCCGACCCGCAGGGCATGCGGGACGCGACCAAGCGAGCTGTGCAGGCGGGATTCCCGACCGCGATCTCGGCGGGCAACGCCAACCAGGACGCGTGCGGCACCTCGCCCGGTGACACGCCCGAGGCGCTGTCGCTCGGCTCCACCGACAGCAACAACGCGCGGTCCAGCTTCTCCAACTACGGCCGCTGTATCGACCTGTTCGCCCCCGGCGGCAACATCACCTCTGCCAGTAACAGCTCCGACACAGGCAAGACCACCATGGGCGGCACCTCCATGGCCGCCCCGCACGCCGCCGGCGCGCTGGCCCTCTACCTGGAGAACAACCCGAGGGCGAGCAGCACGCAGGCCACCGACGCGGTGATCGCCGCCGCACGGGACGGCGTGGTCACCAACCCGGGCACGGGCTCGCCCAACAAGTTCCTCAACGTGACCGGGCTCGGTGCCCCGGCGGACCCGGGCAAGCCGACCGCGGAGTTCACATCGACCTGCTCGGAGGCCAACACGACGTGCGCCTTCGACGCGTCCGCGTCAAAGGACTCGGACGGCTCGATCTCCTCCTATGCGTGGGAGTTCGGTGACGGCACGGCCGGCGAGGGTGCCAAGCCGTCGCACACCTACGACAAGGCCGGTGCGTACGAGGTCAAGCTGACGGTGACCGACAACAGCGGCAAGACCGGAACCGTCACCAGGAAGGTGACCGTCGGCAAGCCGGCGGGCGAGCCGCCGGTGGCCCGGTTCACCGTCTCCTGCTGGAACGACGCGTGCACCTTCGACGCCTCCCGCTCCACCGACAAGGACGGTGACATCGCCTCGTACGCCTGGAAGTTCGGCGACGGCAAGGCCGGCGAGGGCAGGACCGCCAAAAACACCTACCCCGCAGGTCAGAAGACCTACACGGCGGAACTCACGGTCACCGACCGGGCAAGCAACGCCGGCACCGCGACCAAGCAGATCCAGTGCCGCGACTACGGCAGCCAGACCGTCTGCTCCGGTAACTGACCCTACCGCCGCTCAACAGGCTATCCGCCCCTCCTACCCACCGCGGCTGACTGCCTTCCCACACCGGCCGCCGAACCTCCCGACATCGGCGGCTACCGCCCGTCGGTTCGGAGGCCGGGCGTGCCACGCCCGCCCTCCGAGGGAGACCACCCACAGCGTGCGGGGCCCCCAGGGGCCCCGCACCGACTCGTCGCGGCGTACGCGGCCCGCGGCGTTCCGGTCGACGTCCCTGGCATCCCGCCGCACGTCCGCGCCGCCTCTCGCGGTCCCCGGGTCGCGGGTACACGTGCGCACCGCGGTGGGCACGGCCCGGACCGGGTTGCCACAGCTCGGCAAGCCGGCGCGCGAGGACCGACCACTCCCACTCCCCCGCGCACCCACCCCCCACAGGCCCCGACGACGAGCCAGCGGACTGAGAAGCCCACCACCCCACGACCACGCCGCACAAACCGGGAGGGTCAGACCGCTTAGCAGGCGTCTGTGGGGACCTCGCTCCGGGAGGTGAGGTTGAGTTTGTGCAGCACCCTCGCCACGTGCTGCTCGACCGTCCGCGGCGACAGGAAGAGCACGTCGGCGATCTCCCGGTTCGTGCGCCCCGTGGCCACGAGGCGGGCCACCTCCCGTTCGCGCGGCGTGAGTTCGTCGCCGTAGCCACGCCGACCGCGTCGCGCAGAGATACTGACACCGTTATCACGTAGCACCCGACGGCAGCGGGCCGCGTCCCGCGTAGCGCCCAGTGCGGCAAAGCGCTCGGCGAGTTCGGTCAGCTCCCTCGCGACCTGCGCCCCTGACTTTTCTGCCGCGCGATTGGCACCACCGCGCCCAGCCGTACCGACCAGGCCGGTCTTACCGCCAAGGCCACCCGTAGCGAGACGGCAGCGCAGGGCGGCTTCAGCGGTGCGGGCCGCCGAATACGGTCTGGGCAGCGCCCCGTATCGAGCGCTGGCCGTCTCGTAGGCGGCGATGGCCGCGACCAGGCGGCCTTGTGCGTACAACACCGCCCCCCGGCATGCCTCCAGTGCGGCGGCGGCCAGCGGCGCGTCGCAGTCGGCGATGCCCGCGGCGTACTCCGCGACCAGGGCGTCCGCCTCCGATACTCGTCCGTGACGCACGTGCACGGCGACCGCCGTCGGCATGAGGTCCGCGCCCCAGACCCACATCCCCTTGCGTCGGACTCTGGCAACGGCCCGTTCCGCCTCCGCCCGGGCCGCCCCCGACGCGCCGCGGGCCATCCACACCCGGATCATCGCCCCCGCGGCGGCAGCCAGGATGGGGGCCCGGGCGTTGGCCGGGTCACGGAGGGCGGCGGCTTCGAGTGCGTCGGTGGCCTCGTCCCACTCACCGCGTGCGATGGCGAGCAGCCCGAGGACCAGGTAGGCGTCGGCCGCGGTGCCGGACACGCCCTGCACCATGTCGAGCACCTGGCGCGCACGCGTGGCCAGGTCATGCCAGTTGCCGAGGCCCCATTCCAGTCGCAGCGAGGTGCCGTCGATGATCCCCTGGAGCCAGGGTGATCCACACTCGGCGGCGAGCCGTTCTCCTACGCGCCGGAACCGCTGCGCCGCCGCGTAATGGCCGAGCCAGGTGGTGGCCTCGGCCAGATTGCCGGACAGCCGGGCGAGCTGTAGGCACTCTTCGGGGGTCCGCCCGGTGCCCATCATCTCCTCAGCCTCGGCCCAGACCGTGGGATCGCCCGCCATCATGCGCAGGACCACGTGATTGCCCCGTACGGCCAGCCGCAGGGCCGGATCCGACTGGTCCGTGAGGAGCCCCTCGGCGCGGACGATCCACTGCTGGTGCGCCCCGTACGGATGCTCGCCGGAACTCGCCATGGCCAGCGCGGCCATGGCCCGAGCGGCGAGTTCCGGGGAGTCGCGCAGCTCCCGGACCGCGATCTCGGTGTCCAACCACCCCTGCTCGTACTGTCCGGCCTGGTTTCTGAGCAGCAGCCCGAGGTTGAGCCGGACCTCGCCGCGTACGACGTCGGGGAGATCGCCGTCGCGCACGATGCCCCGCAACAGGGCGACGGCCCTGCGGTAGGCGAGGCCCAACACCGCGACGCGGCTGAGCTGGACGGCGAACCTGGCCCGGTCTCCGCCGCGCAGTCGCGGGTCGGATAGCAGCCCCTCCAGTATCTCCGCCGCGACGGCGGTGTCGCCGAGCTCACGGGCGGCGTCCACCGCCGCCTCGCTGTACCGCAACCAGGCATCGAGGTCGCCGACCTGCCGTGCGTGGTAGGCGAGTTGCACCAGCGGCGGTGGATCGGTGTCGACGAGCACGGCCATCACACGGCGGTGCAGTCGGCGCCGGTCCAGGCTCGGCAGTGAGTCGTAGGCCGCCTGCTGGGCGAGGGAGTGCCGAAATCCGTAGCGGTCACCGCCGAAGTCGTGAAGTACGCCCGCCAGCAGCGCCTCCCTGATCCCGCTGTCCGCATCGACGCCGCTCGGGGGCCGGGGTGCCCGGGGGTACGCACCGCCGCCAGCCCCGTGCCCGGGCAGCGCGCCCGGCGCGTTTCCGCGCCTACCCGCTCGGCCGGCGCTCGCGAAGGACCGGGGGTCATCGGCTTCGGCGAAAGCGGGCTCAGCGCTCGCGACGGCGGCGATCAGGTCCTCGGCGGCGGGGACGCGTAACACGGCCGCCGCACGCACTACGGCCATGGCCTGCGCCGAGAACCCCGCCATCTGGTCCACCATCGCCTCGCGCAGCAGCCTGGGCACCTCCATGGCATCGAGTGTCTTCCGCTGTGCGCCCCAGCCCGCCGGTAGACCGCTGACGATGAGCGCGCGGACAACCTCCTCCAGGACGAACGGGATGCCGGCGGTGCGTTCGTGCAGTTCGGCGGCGAGGTCGGCGGGTACGGTCTCGCCGTCGGTGATGGCAGTGGCGAGACTGCGGACGGCCGACACGTTCAGGGGCCCGAGCGGGATCAGGGCGGAGGTGGTACCGGGCGGGTGCCGATAGGCGCGGCCCAACTGCAACCCGACGTTCGCGAGGTCCTCTCGGCGATAGCTGAGCACCATCGCCAGTTCGGTGGGCGGGTCTTCGACGAGGAAGCCGACCAGGTCGCGGGTGCCGTCGTCCGCCCAGTGCAGGTCCTCCACGACCACGACGGCCTGACCCAGCGAGGCGAGGAGCGCGCGCACTGCGCGGAAGAGTCGGTGCCGGCGGGACTGGTGGTCGTGCAGTGTCTCCGGCGTGGGCGGCAACACGTCGGCCAACTCCGGCAGATAGGGCCGCAGCGTGCCGCACACGGGGTTGAGACCGCGTGGCAACTGGCCTTCGAGTTGCCGTAGCAGGTCGAAGAACGGTCCGTAGGGAAAGGGCTCGCGCAGCGGTTGGCAGGTGCCGAGCAGAACGCGGCGGCCCCGTACGGACGGGTGCCCCAACGCCTCCCGGATCAGCCGGGTTTTGCCGATTCCGGCCTCTCCTTCGACGAAGGCGACCGCGGGAGAGTGGTTGATGACGTCGAGCAGCGCGCGCAGTTCGCCGGTGCGACCGACGAGTTCCGGGGCTCCCGAACGGCGAAGAAGTGGACTGGTCATGGGGACTCCGTGCCCGAGGGAAGGCCGAGGCTGTGGCTCACGGTGGCAGGCGGGCAGCGACGCACCAGGATCGGCCATCTCGGTCGTGGCCTTGAGTCTGTGGAGACCGCACCGGTGTCCCGGTCGTCACCCATCGGCTTTCTCTTCCGGCTCGCCCGTAGCCAGCCGGCCACCGCGGTAACGCGAAGCTACTTTCCACGGGCCGCCGGAGCAAGAGGGGGGAAACTCCGCCGCTATTCGGTACGGCCGAACTCGTGACCCGTGCACGGCGTGGGACGCGGCTGTCTCACAGGTGCGCCTGCCCGAGCTTCGGCGCGAACTCCCGGGTGTGTCCGTGGCGCTCGTCGGGGGCGCTGTCAACGCCCATGTCAGGCAGCGCGCCTGGCGCGTCCAGCTACGGATGAAAACACGGATTGTCCCCCTCGCGTGCCGCCTCTACGGTCCCTTCATCCCCCCACCACGGCATGTACCCGACAACGTCCCCCCTAGCGAGGCGGGCCCAGGCGTCCTGAGGCCGGGACCAGACGCCAGAGTCCGAACCGCGACGGGAACCAGACCCCGACAGCGCCTCCAGCACGCGACGAACAACGCGGCTCTACGCCACACCAGCGCGGCGTGGCCGTGAGGACGGGGTCAACGAGTGCTGTCAGCCGGTAGGGGCCGCCCGCCCCCTGGCGGGCATCCACGGAGAGAGGAAAAGCATGAGCGGAACCAAGCGGCTGACCCAGGTGGCCAGCCTCACGGTCGCAGCCCTTGCCGTCGCGCCACTGTTGTCCGGCGGTGCTCAGGCGGCGACCGGCGACACCACCCACCGCACACAGGCGGTCAACCCGACGGACACAGCGCCCGCGCCCGACGGGGCGCACACCAGGATCGTCGGGGGTCAGCCCACCACGGTCACCGAGTACCCCTACGTCATCGCCGCGCTCCGCGAGGGTGGGCAGCGCCCGATGGGACAGACATGTACGGGATCGGTGATTGGTCCGAAGACGATCCTGATCGCCGCGCACTGCAAGAACGGCGACGGTGCCAAGTCCTTCTTCTACGGAGCCGACGACCTCACCAAACCGGAAGGAGGAGTGAAGATCGACGTCGAGTCCTACACCCAGCACCCCAAGTACTCGTCACCGGACGGCCGGCCGACCGGCTACGACGTGGCCGTCGTCAAGACCAGGCAGACGATCCCGGTCAAGGGCGGCCAGTACGCCAGGTTCGCCACGTCGGCCGACAGCAGCCTGTCCAAGCCGGGCAAGACCGGCACCGCGATCGGCTACGGCCGCGTACGCCTCGGTGAGAACCAGTACGCACGAGTGAAGAAGGCCAGCCTGCCGATCGTGGACGGGCGCAACACCTGTGGCGCCTTCGGTAACTTCAAGGACGCGACCATGATCTGCGCCGGGTACGCGAACGGCCACGACGGCATCTGCCAGGGTGACAGCGGCGGCCCGCTGGTCGTGGACGGCGTCGTGGTCGGTGTCGCCTCGTGGGTGAAGACCGGCTGTACGAGCTACGGCGCGTGGGGGCGGCTCACCAACGAGATGGGTGACTGGGTCAAGACCCAGTTGACCAGGGGCTAACCGCATGGCCCGGTGCCCACACCCGCCCGGCTGACCGGGAAGGCCATCCGGCGAAGCCGTCGAGCACCGGACGGATGGCGAGCACGGACCGCGCCCCACAACGGCGCCAGAACCAGCACCCGGGCCGCCGCGTCTTTTGGGCCGGCGGTTGACTCCACGGTCACATCGCACAGTGCGGGGCTCTTCCCAGGGGCCCCGCACCCGCACGTGCTGGCGCTGCCGCTGCGGATTGTCCACGTTGGTGTCCGCCAACCACCGTTAAGGCAACTCCAACGATACTGCGCTGACACGCGCACTCTCCACCGCCCATGTCTCGGACGTGGCCAACTCCGTTATCGCGCGCCCGCCGCACCCCAAGTCTCCCAACGGGAGCCCGTCCCCGTCGAGGACTACGTGCGAGGACGGCGAATACCGCCAGCACGGCAGATCGGGGCCGAACCACCGTGTCGCCTGGAAAGGACGATCGTGATATCCCCTCCCCCGGGTGCCCGCTCCAGATCGCTGAGTGCCGCGTTCAAAGCCTGCACGGCTCCGTCCACTTCGCGTTCGCCCAGGTAGGCCAGGGCGAGATTCCCCGAAGCGATGGCCCGGGACTTGGGCCGGTCCGTGAGCCTCACGGCTGTGTGACGGAGGATCTCCTGCGCCTGCCAGTGTTTCCCCAACGCAAAGTATCAAGCGCCCTGAAGTCGATTTACAGGAGAAGGGGACAGCCAGTCGTCACACGGATGTGTCGGGCTGGTCCTCGCAAGGTGGCGGATCTCATAGGCCAGGTCAAACTGCACGCCGCGGCGTTGTGCAACCCTCACGCACACCTCGACAGGTTCCTCGCGGTATAGCAGAGGGACGCGGCACTCAACGGTGGCTCGACTGACGACGAATGAATGACGACGGCGCTCCGCGGCGTCGGTGAGAAGCACCTGTTGGAACATGCGCGTGCGCGCCTCTTCCATGTAGCGCAGGTACAGCGCGTTGTTGACGTGTCCGTAGGCGTCGGCGTCAGCCCAGCGCAGCGGGCAGGAGTAGGTAAACGAGTGCACGTGCGGGCTGGCTTTCTGTTCAGTTGCGGCCATGAGGTGCCGACTGATGCGGGGCGTGTGCGCCTCGGGCGCCAGGAGCTTCCTGAACGCTGCCGGTCGACGCGTATGGGGCGGTGATCTCGGCGCGGAGTTCGCTGAACAGGCGTATGTGCTCGTCCGACTCGCTGAGGTAGTTGTCGATCTCTGCGAGTGCGCCCTCGAGGTCGTCCGGCAGGCCCATGCGGGTGACAGACTTCAGCTCGGTCCGTTCCTGATCATCAAGGTTGGTCCAGGGAAGTCGTGCGAGGACCAGAATGGGAGCGATCTCGGTGACGGCCCAGCGTGTGGTGCTCTCTTGGACGGCCCAGACCACGCTTCGCTTCGATGGCGAGAGGGTCAGTTGTGCGTCGGGGCCCATCCGGCGGCTGAGGGCGGGCAGGGGGACGGCGTGCTCGCCGGCTCGGGCTGCGGCCTGCTCCGGGGTGCTGACCAACAGGCGCACGGTGCGGACGTCATCTCGCAGGCTGTCGGCATGGGCGAGGCGCCCCTGGGCCCGTTGCCTCTCCTGCACGGAGTTGTGTGTCTCTTCTGCCCAGGCGTCGCGGACGCCGCCCAGGCAGCCACGAGCCTCAGAGAAGCCAGGAGCAAGGTCACGTACGAGACACAACTCAAGCAGACGCGTACACCGTGCCGAGAACAACAGCGCCCCATGGCAAGTGCTGACCAACCCGTGCCCGTAGCACGCGTCTGATGATTTCCTGGGTGGTGCAGGTCCCGCCCGCTATGGCGGGACCAGCACCACCCGTTGGTCTATCTGCGAGCAGAGGAACCGCGTGTCGGTGGATGAGTCGTGGGAGGAGATCGAACGCTGGCTGGATCGGTACGCACCGCAAGAACGGCCGCTGCCGGGACCGTGCACCCGCTCCGAGTTGGACAACCTCTACAGCGTGCTCGGCGTGCGGCTGCCCGAGGACGTTGAACAGTCGCTGCTACGGCACAACGGGTCGGGGCTCACCGATGTCATCCCGCGCACGTACGCGCTCTACAGCGTCAGACAAATCGCTGACGATCATCTTGGAACGCTCGAGTACAAGCTGGAGAACGATCACTACGGATCGGACGACAGCCGCTTGATCGTGCCGATCGGCGCGCTCGGTCAGATGCAACTCGTCGTCGACACCCAGACAGGGCACCTCGGGTCATGGGACATCGAGGAGACCGGCTACCGCTGGTACGAAGGCCCGGGCTGGGCATCCCTTTCGACTGCGCTCGAAGTCACGGGAAACGCCCTGGCCTCCCCACCCCCATGGATCGCAGTCATGGGCGACGGCGATGAGTGGCGAGCCATCGATATGGACACCGATTTCCCAGGAACACTGGTCTGGGCCGACGTGAGGGGCTAGGGGTGCCTCTTCGATCTGTGACTCATTCTCCTGATCATGCTCAGCAGGGGAGATCTCACGGACGGCGAGTGAGCGGTGCTGGAGCCGCTACTGCCCAGGATTAGCAACCGGTGCGGCCGGTGGCGGGATCACCGGCAGGTGATCAGCGGGATCGCTCACCGGCTGAGCACCGGTTGCCAGTGGCGAACGCTGCCGGAGCGTTTCGGCCCGTGGCAGACCATTCACAAGCGTCCTGCCCTGTGGTCGGCCGACGGCACCTGGGAGCGACTGCTGCATCACGTCCATGCGGTCGCCGACACAGCCGGTGACATCGACTGGAACGTCAACATCAACTCCACCTCGATCCGGGCCTCGCCGGAGCCGGGGACAGCCAGGCTTTCCACCTCTCCATCTCCTTTCCCCCGAACTTGGTGGACTTCATCAAGACCCCTAATAGCACGGGCTTCTCGCAGAACCCGTGGCGGCTGCTCGACGAACTCGACTCCAGCCCGCCGGAGATCTCGGCATGGCTCGGCGACTACGCGCGAGTAACCGCCAACCTGGAAGGATGCCCGGGACGGGTGCGGTGGACTAGCGCCCGAAATGACCGGTCAGGAGATGTCCGCTCAGCCCGTGCGGACTCTTGATTCCATGAAGGATCGCAGTGGGGCGGCGTCCGCTGTCCCAGCCCGCTCAAAAATGCTGAGCGCCTCATGCCAGCACGCCGTGGCCCGACCCGCCTGGCCCAGGGCGGCGAGCGCCTTTCCCAGAACCGTCAGCACGGTTCCGCGCATTGGTTCGCCACCGACAAGGCCGATGGCGAGTGCCTGTTCGGCGTGCTGGGCCGCTTGTGCGGGGCGGCCAGCAGCCAGATGGGCCTCTGCGATCCGGAAATAGGTCATACCCTCCCAGAGGCGTTGCCGGTGGTCACGGAAGATGGCCAAGGCCTCGTCGAAGTGCGTCAGAGCCTCAGGATGGCGACCCGCCCCGGTGAGCGCGATCCCCACGGCGTAGTGGCCGTTGGCGAGGCGTACCGTCCGACCGAACTCAGCCTGGACCACGAGGCATCGATGCGCGATCTCGACCGCCGCAGCAGTGTCACCCACGCTCAGGTGGGCCCGGGCGAGGTTGCCCAGGCTGGTCGCTTCGAAAGGGCGGTTGTCGAGAGCGCGGAAACCCTCGATCGCGTGCTCGAAGCACGACTGTGCCTCCGCGTACCGACCGCGCTGCAGGCAGATGAGGCCCCGGTTGTTCGCCACCCAGCTGATGGCGGTGGCATCGTGCGTCGAGCCGACAAGTTCCGCGGCGAGCTGTGCTTGCGTCTCCGCCAACTCGATGTGGCCGGAGTCGAGGAGGACATCGACCAGCGCCGTGCGGGCCCGGCCCTCGGCGCGCACGTCCCCGGCGGCCTGAGCCGCTGCGCACATGGCTCTGGTGGTCACTTCGTACTGGCGGGAGTAGGCGCCCGACTCGGTGAGGTCCTTGGCTGCCCACAACAGGTCGATCGCCCGCTGCATCCTGCTCGTGCCCGCGGCCTGCTGCACGCAGGCCAGGAGGCAGGATGCCTCGGAAAACAGCCAGTCCAGGGCGGTGTTCTCGCTGGTGAATCGCAGTCCCGGGCTGTCGGTGGCCGTCAAATCGTCCACCAGTCGGTCCCCAGGCCGTTCGATCGCGTACACGCCTGCCGCGGTGGCCAGGTAGAAGTCGAGAAGCCGGGACAGGGCTGCGTCCCGCTCGCTCGGCGGCTGCTCGTCCCGCTCCGCGCAGGCGCGGGCAAAGAGGCGTGCGAGGTCGTAGTAGCGATAGCGCCCGGGAGCCGCCGACTCCAGCATCGACGTGTCCACCAACATCTCCAGCAGATCCTCGGTCTCCACCACCGGCAGATCCAGCATGGCCGCTGCTGCCGCCACCGACAGGTCCCAACCGTCGGCCAGGCCGAGCAACCGGAACGCACGGGCCGCGGCGGGGGCCAAGGTGCTGTACCCCAGCTCGAACGTCGCCTTCACCGCCAGATCGCCGGCCTGGAGCTCGTCGAGCCGGCGTCGCTCGTCGGCGAGCTTCGCCGCCAAGGTGGAGACCGTCCATGTGCGCCGCGCCGCCAGGCGAGATGCCGCGATGCGCATCCCCAACGGCAGGAAGCCGCACGCAGCCACCACGTCCAACGCCGCCTCGCGTTCGCTCGCCACCCGCTCCTCGCCCACGACCTTCGAGAAAAGCAGCAGGGCCTCCGCGGGCGACATGACGTCCAGGTCGACCAAGTGAGCTCCCTCCAGGTCCACCATGCGCACCCGCGATGTCACCAGGACCCCGCAGCCCTCCGCGCCGACCAACAGCGGGCGCACCTGGGCAGCGTCCCGCGCATTGTCCAAGAGCACGAGGACCCGACGGCCATCCAGGATCGAGCGGTAAAGGGCCGCCCGTTCACCCACCGAATCCGGGATCACCGCATCGGGCATGCCCAACGCGCGCAGGAACGCCCCAAGGACCGCCTCCGGCTCGGCAGGCCGTGGGCCCGCGCCCTGGAGGTCCACGTACAACTGGCCGTCCGGGAAAGAGGCCCGAGCCCGATGGGCTGCCTCCACCGCCAGCGTCGTCTTGCCAACGCCAGCGATGCCCGCCAGCGCCAACACGGGCATCGACCGGCCCTCGGCCGAGGCCAGGACGGTGCAGAGCTCATCCACGAATGACGCCCGGCCCGTGAAGTCGGGGACGGTTGCCGGCAGTTGCGCCGGGCGCACCTGCACGGCTTCGGGTTCGCCCACCGGGTCGGCCAGCTCGCCCAAGGTGGGGTCCGCGCGCAGAATGCCTTCCTGAAGTTCCACCAGCGACGGGCGGGGGGCCACGCCCAGCTCGTCCGCCAGCAGCCGGCGGGTGTCGGCGTAGACGGCCAGCGCCTCGGCCTGGCGGCCGCTGCGGTAGAGCGCCAGCATCAGCAACTCGCGCAGCCGCTCGCGCAGTGGGTGGGCCGCTGTGAGGGCGGTGATCTCAGAGACCACCTCCGCGTGGCAACCCTGCTTCAATTCCATGTCCAGGCGGGATTCGAGAAGCTCGAGACGCCACTCCTCCAGCCGGGTGCGCTGGGCTTCCGCGTACGGACCCGGTACGTTCGCCAGCGGCTCTCCGTCCCACAGGTCCAGCGCCTTGTTGAGCGCATGCCGAGCAGCGGCCAGATCGCCGCTCGCCCTCGCCCGCTCTGCCTCCGCCCACAGGTCCTCAGCCACCGCCAGGTCCAGCGCATCTTCGGCAAGGCCGCATACGGCGTAGCCGCCTGCCTCCGAGACGAGGACGCCTGGTCCCAGGACCCTACGCAGACGAACGGCGTAGGTGCGGATCGCCGCCAGGGCCTGGGACGGGGGCTCGTCGCCCCACAGAGCGTCGATCAGCTCGGCCGCCGTCGCCGTGCGACCGTTGCGCAACAGCAAGGCCGCGAGCACAGCACGCTGCTGAGGAGAACCGGCGCTGAGCTGCTCCTCACCGCGCCAGGCGCGTACCGGGCCGAGGACGCTGAAGCGGAAGGGTGCGGTGTCGTCCGTGGGCGCCAGCGGGACCGGAGCCCTTGGCGCCCCCGCTGCTGGCGGTGCGACCCGACTCCTGCTCCCAGCTGCCGCGGCAGTGGGACTCCGTAGTACGGGGCGGGGCGCCGAGCGCCGTCGCGTGCTGCCGGAACGCCCCGTGGCGGCTTCCACAATGGCCCGCGCTCCCTCCATGCGGTGCTCGTCGCTCAGAGCCTGAGCCGCTTCGAACTCCGCCGTGGCGAGGCTCATCAGCGAGGACCGGGACAGGGGATGGCGAGGGCCGAGCGTCGCCGATGACTTCTGGGCGGCGACCGCGAGGACGTCGGCTGCCCGCTCCCACCGCTCACGGTCTCCGGCGGCCATGGCCGACCGGAACTCGGACCAGGCCACAGTGATCAACGCGGAGAGGGACTGCGGATGGTCACTGCCGAGCAGTCGCACCAATCGGCGGGCCACGTGGGCAATGGTGTGGGTGAGTTCGTCTGCTTCCTCGTGGCGTTCCTGCTGGCGGGCGCCTTCTGCCAGCACCGACGTGGCCAGCAGCTCTACTTCCAGCTGCTCGTGGAGAGAACCCCCGCGCGCGTCGCCGCGCAGCGCCTCTCGCGCCGCCTGAGCGGCTCCGGCGAGGTCCCCCAGACGCAGTCGGATCGCCGCCAGGTTGGCCAGACTCGGGGCGGTGGCCTCGCTTCGGGCGCTCCCTGCCGCCAAGGTGAAGGCGGGCGACAGAACGGCGACCGCGGCAGGGATGAGGCCGCGGTCCGCGAGCATGACGGCCAGCTCGTTGCGGACCTCTCCCGGCAGCGTCAAAGAGCTGGGGGCCCATTGCAAGCGGGAGACCACGTGCTCCAGGAGAGCGCGGGCTTCGTCCTCCAGACCGAGTGCTTCGAGCAACGACATAAGGTAGGGGAGATCTTTGCCGAGACCTGGGCGCCGGAACGGATCAGGGTCGTTGCGCAGCGCCGTCACGGACGCCGATACGTACCGACGGGCAGTGGCGTCGCCGCGGAGAGCGCGTTCGGCGTCGGTGATCGCCCGCTGCCAGACATCGGTCATGTCCCATCACCGCCCAGCTGGCGCTTCATGACCGTCTGCACCGCCAGGAAATTGAGTTCGGCGACCTGCGCGGGGTCGAGGGTCCCTCTCTGCGCCCACTTCTCGATGCGGTCGAACCAAACCTCCACCATGGCGGCGGCTGGTTCGTCGTTGACCTCCCGGGCCTGTTCCGGCGATTGGGACGACGCGCCGGCCGGGTGCAGGACATCCAGCAGATGCCCCACGTCGAACTGATCGAAGCGGTCTACGGCCTCGCTGATCGTGGCGGCGAACAGGACGTTGGCGGCGCGGCCCGTGGCTGCCCGATCCGGGACCTGCTCCAGCAGAATGCCGACGATCTCGGGGTCGTGCTTCTCTGCGATCCCTTTGACCACCGGGCCGCCCGAGTAGCCCGAGTAGTCCCCGAGGTGCTGGTTCGGTGTCAGCTGCAAAGCCTTGATCACCGCACCCCCCTCGCACAGATAGTCCGCCGTGCCGTGGTCCACCCGCCCTCCCAGGTGTACGTCGGACTCGTGCGGGCGGTAGGGGGCGTGCCACTGGTCCCCGCCGCGGGCGACACCGGCCCGGGGTATCGGCAGGTGTATCTCGTACGCGGCGGAGATCGCGATCAGGGCCAGGTCCGCGTCCTTATCACGGCGGCAGACCTGGCCCTTGAGGCGGCCGCCGTCCGTCAGGACCACGTCCACGGAATCGTCCAAGGCGGCGAGGCCCCGCAGGCAGTGGAGCGCGGTCATCACGTAGCGGCGCGTGAGCAGGAAGCCGCCGCCGAGGCGCTGCTCGGAGTGGAAGAGCTCGACCCAGTAGCCCGCGGTGGTCACGGCGCCTCCGCGGTCCGCTCCACAGTGAGAGTGACCTCGAACGACGCTTCGGCTGACGCTTTGGACAGGATGACCCCTGCCTCGGCCGCCAGCGTCAGGCCGAAGGTGACCTCCATGCTGGAGACTTCCCAGCCGTTCTTGCGTGGTACTTGTGCGAGTGATTGCTGGGCGATGGACGACGCCTGCACGATCGCCTCTTCCAACTCCTCGGCGCGGTCGCCGAGCGCGGAACTGGTGCGGATGCGGCTGGAGATCTGGCGGCTGCCGGTGGCATCCAGAGCCACGGTCTCGACCCGAACTTCAGCCATGTATCCCCCTGTTGGTCAGGTGCGGGCCACGCCGATTCCCTGCTGCTACGTGAAGCGTAGCCATCGCTGTACCTGATCCGCGACCCGTTCGGCGCACAAGATCGAGGTGAGGCGGGCCAGGCGGCCCGTAGCCGACTACGTGGGCGCGGGCGATCAGCCGGGCCCCTGGCACTGGGGCCTGATCCGCCGGACTTCCATCTGCACGCACAGGACGGCCACACCGCCGTCGCGGGCGGCACCTACCGGGACGACGAGAGCATCCACCTTCACGGCGAGGACCACTGCGGGTCGTCTCCGGCTCCTACGGCACCCCCAGCGAGGCAATCGCGGAGTTTGAGCACCTCTACGGCGACGCTGTCCGCCCAAGGCCCCGCACCTGCTACCGAACCCGCACTGCAGGCCGCCCAGGCCGTTGCCGCCATCTCGACGCGGGAGGCCGCCATCTCGACGCGGGAGGCCGCCATCTCCCCTGATATACCGGCGGAACCACCCGATTTATCAGCCGAATCGGTGCCGGTGTACGCGGCCAACCCTGCCCAGTGTGATCCGAGTGGCCTGTAGCACCAACTCCCCTCCCGTGTTCTCGCGACTGCTCGCGTCGGCGAACCGCCCCCAGGTACGCAGGAGTTCGGCATTACCTAGTCCGGCCAGTGCTTCCCGCAAGGCAGGGTCAGCCGTGACGAGGACGGCCTGATGGCCTGGGTACGGGCTTTGACGGCCGACACCTTCGTGAGCTTGTACATCCTGGCGACCTGCACCGGCCCGTGGCCCGATCTGGCCCGAGCACAGGCCCGTCCGCTCAATACGGCTCGCGCCGCATTCTGGGCGTCGAGCGGATCCGACTTGCCGCGTCGACGGCGATCCGCCCGGTCCATCCAGTTCACGTCATACACGTCGATTCCCTGGGCCAGCAGATAGCGGGTCAGGGACGCCCCGTAGGAGCCAGTGCCCTCCACCCCGGCCCCGCCGCACGGTTCCTGACTTCCTGGCCCACTTCAGCAGAGCGCGGTACCCCGCCGCGGTGGCCGGGAACTCCGCAGTGGCCAGCACCGTCCCCATCACGGAGAGCACCGCAGCCACATGGACATCCCGGTGCGTGTCCACCCCCCAGCACCGCCTCCCTTGCCGGGCGACGACGACAGGGCTGACTTGACGACCCGAAGGAGCCCTCGCTAGCGGTGACCTACCGCCACGGAGTCTGGGCGCGCTGGGCCTGTCGCTGTTCGGAGAGGGCGTCTGCCCGGGCCATGGACAGGAGGTGGGCGAGCCGACCGGCTGCGTTGGTGGTCCACCAGCAGCGGGCCTCGGGAGAGAACGCGGTCTTGGGGACGTTGTCGATGGCCTCTTGGTAGACGGTGGGTGAGTCGTGCCACTCAGTGTCGGCGATCACCCGTAAAGAGCGAGTCGAGAGACCATCAAGGATGGTGAAGAGCTTAGGGAGGGCGGTCAGGCGATGTCGGCTGTGGCTGGCTTGGCGGACACCGCCCGGGTATTGGGCCCAGAGGAGGTACTGGGCCGGCCAGGGCAGATCGATCACCTCGCGCCCGTCGTAGGCCACGACCACCGGCTCGGCCATGGAAACGGCAATGCCGGTCACCATTCCTCGCCCCGTGTCGTGCAGTTTATCGACCAGTCTGGTCACCCACGACTCATCGCGAAAGTCGCGCTTGATTGCACACGCCAAGGCATCGCGAGCGCGGGCCCATCGCGCCGCGACAGGCGAAGTGTGGTCATGCTGCTCGGCAGGGGCGAGACGCATGAGGGCCCGGAGCCACCCCTCACACCATCGGTCGAATCCGTACTGGTAGTCATAGCGGGCCGGGCCCGATGAGGTGTCCTTCAGCTCTTGTGCGGCCAGGGCTTCCTCGCAGATCTCCTCCCACATCTCCTGCCAGGGGAGCCGGAACTTCCCAGGCCGACGGCGACGGAAGTCGGAGTCGAGGAGCGCGGCCGTTCCGATCAGCAGTAGTTCCTCCCTGGACTCCCCGTCTCGGTACGCGCCAACATGGCGTTCCGCCAACCGCTCCCGGGCGGCGTCCAGTGCCAGGAGCGGCTTGCGCAGCAGACGGTGGGCGTCCTTGGAGTCGCTGCCTCCCGGGGCGTGCATGCCAAATGCGAGAACGTCGCAGTACGCCTCCAGGTCATGTCCGGAGTCGAGCCGATCGGCCAGCGCGCGCAGCGCTTCCATACGTGAGATCAGACGGCGGGCCTGCGCACCAACACCGGGGCGTCCTCTGGCCCGTCAAAGCGGTATTGCAGGGTTGCAGTCGTCGTCTCGCTCACCTGTTCACGCTCGCACATCTCACAAAATCTCACGGACGGGGGGTGGGAGTCTCCACCGGACCACCCCAGGTTTCCGCAGCCGGACGCAGATCGTCCACTCCCGGCTTCACCTACCACTTCTTCATCGTACTGACGTTCGCATGGTCGGCCCACCGGGCGAGAATGTGGTCGGGCACGCCGAGCTGCGCACAGCCCTAGACGGCCACCTCCGTGGTGCACCATCCGGTACGCCGATCCGGACGCACATCGCCCCTACGGCCGGGACCGCCTCAGGGCGAGCGAACGCGGAAGCAGGGCCGGCCTCACCGCCCCGCACGAGAAGGTTCGAGGCGGACGACGAGGCCCTTCGACGTGGGCTGGTTGCTGATGTCGGCGACGCTGTCCAGCGGCACCAGGACGTTCGTCTCCGGGTAGTAGGCGGCGGCCGAACCCTTGGCGGCGGGATAGGACACGATCTCGAAGTTCTCGGCGCGGCGCTCGATGCCGTCCCCCCAGACGCTCACCAGGTCGACGCGTTCGCCCTGGGTCAGGCCGAGTTCGGTCAGGTCCGCCGGGTTGACGAACACGACATGGCGGCTGCCGTGGATGCCGCGGTAGCGGTCGTTGTTGGTGTAGGGGACGGTGTTCCACTGGTCGTGCGAGCGCAGTGTCTGTAGCAGCAGGTGGCCCTTCGGCGCCCGGGGGACGACGCGCTCGTTGCGGGTGAACAGGCCCTTGCCGACCTCGTTGGGGAACACGCCCTCGTTGACCGGGTTGGGCAGTTGGAAGCCCCCGGGGCGGGACACCCGTGCGTTGTAGTCGTGGAAGCCCGGCACGACGCGGGAGATGCGGTCGCGGATGGTGCCGTAGTCCCCCTCGAAGGTCTCCCAGGGGATGTCCGTCCTGCTGTCCAGGGTGCGGCGCGCGAGTCGGCACAGGATGGCGACCTCGCTGAGCAGCAGCGGGGAAGCCGGCTCCAGGCGGCCCTGGGACGTGTGCACCTCGCTCATGGAGTTCTCGACGGTGACGAACTGCTCGCCGTCGGCCTGGACGTCACGCTCGGTGCGGCCCAGGGTGGGCAGAATCAGCGCGGTGTCGCCGCACACGGTGTGCGAGCGATTGAGCTTGGTGGAGATGTGGGCGGTCAGCCGGCACGAGCGCATCGCCTCCTCGGTCACCTCGCTGTCGGGAGCGGCCCGCACGAAGTTGCCGGCCAGGGCCAGGAAGACCTTGACCTGGCCGTCGCGCATCGCCTTGATCGCGTTCACCGAGTCCAGGCCGTGCGGGCGCGGCGGGTCGAAGCCGAACTCGTGCTGGAGGGCGTCGAGGAAGGTGTCCGGCATCTGCTCCCAGATGCCCATGGTGCGGTCGCCCTGGACGTTGCTGTGGCCGCGCACCGGGCAGGCGCCGGTACCGGCGCGCCCCAGGTTGCCGCGCAGCATCAGGAAGTTGACGATCTCCCGGATGGTGGGCACGCCGTGCTTGTGCTGGGTGATACCCATCGCCCAGCAGACGACGACGCGCTCGCTGCCCAGGACCTCGTCGCGTACCTTCTCGATCTCCTCGCGGGTCAGTCCGGTCGCGGTGTGCACGTCGTCCCAGTCGAGGTCGCGGGCGTGCGCGGCGAACTCCTCGAAGCCGGAGGTGTGGGCGTCGATGAAGCCGTGGTCGAGGACGGTGCCGGGCCGGGCGTCCTCGGCTTCCAGCAGCAGGTGGTTGAGTGCCTGGAACAGGGCGAGGTCGCCGCCGGGCTTGATGTGCAGGAAACGGTCGGCGATCTGCGTACCGCGCCCGACGATCCCGCTCGGCTTCTGCGGGTTCTTGAAGCGCCGCAGCCCGGCTTCCGGCAGCGGATTGACCGCCACGATGCGGCCGCCGTTGCGTTTGGCCTCCTCCAGGGCGGAGAGCTGGCGCGGGTGGTTGGTGCCCGGGTTCTGCCCGACCAGGAAGATCAGGTCGGCGTGGTGGAGATCGTCGAGACTGACGGTGCCCTTGCCGGTGCCCAGGGTCTCGCTCAGCGCGAAGCCGCTGGACTCGTGGCACATGTTGCTGCAATCGGGCAGATTGTTGGTGCCGAAGGCGCGGGCGAAGAGCTGGAGGACGAAGGCGGCCTCGTTGCTGGCGCGGCCGGAGGTGTAGAAGACCGCCTCGTCGGGGGAGGCCAGCGTCTTCAGCTCACCCGCGAGGACGCCCAGGGCGTCGTTCCAGGTGATCGGCTCGTAGTGCTCGGACCCGGGCCGTTTGATCATCGGCTCGGTGAGCCGCCCCTGCTGGTTGAGCCACATGTCGGAGCGGGCGGCGAGGTCGGAGACGCTGTGCTCGCGGAAGAAGTCGGCGGTGACGCGGCGCGTGGTGGCCTCGTCGTTGATGTGCTTGGCGCCGTTCTCACAGTACTCGTTGCGGTGACGCCGGCCCGGGGCCGGGTCGGCCCACGCGCACCCGGGGCAGTCGATCCCGCCCACCTGGTTCATGGTCAGCAGGTCCACCCCGGCCTTCTTCGGGGAGGTCTGCTCCAGGGAGTACTCCAGCGCGTGCACGACCGCGGGGACCCCGGCAGCCCATTTCTTCGGCGGGGTCACGGACAGGGTGGTCTCCGGCTCCTCGCCGGACGGGTTCTGCATCGGTTCGCCCTTTTCCTTCCTGGTACGCGATGTCGCTCAGCCGACGGGCCACTGGGCCACGCGGCTCCGGGGCGGTTCCGGGTGCTCGTGTTGCACGCGGCCGTTGCGGATGGTGCTGCGCCAGGCCCCACCTTCCTGGCCGAGGCCCTCGATGAACCGCTTGAAGTTCACCAGCTCGGCGCGCACGAGGCGGGCGGTCAGCCGGGTCGCCCGGCGCGAGCGGGTAAGGACCTGTGCCGTCCCCCGTGGCTCCAGGAGCATCCGGACGGTGATCGCTGTGCCGCCGGACCGCGTCGACGCGAACTCGACCTCGCCCTGGTGGGAGGGGTGCTGCCGCAGATCGCGCCAGGCCAGGTAGGCGTCGGGGTCCTGCTCAAGGATCTCGACCGCGAAGCGGTGGCGCAGGGGCCCGTAGCCGATGGTCCAGGCGGTCACGGTGGGCCTGACCTGTTCGACCTCGCGCACCACGGACGAGAAGCGCGGGAAGGACTTGAACTGCGTCCACTGGTTGTACGCCGTCCGCACCGGCACCGCGACCTCGACCGTCTCCTCGACGTGCCGCTCGCGCAGCGGGCGACGGCGCGTGGCCCGGTCACCGTCGGGGAGTGTCCCCGGCGGCGAGGCCGACACGGCCTGCTGGGCATCGTCTTCATGCGTCGCCATCGTGCTCTCTCCTTCGGGCTCCGTCGGGCTCCTTCGGGCTTCTTCGGGTTCCTTCGGGTGCGGAACCAGGCATCCGGGAAGACCTGGGCTCAGCTGACGCTTCAGGACTTGTTATCTGTACCACCCCCGTTCATCAGTACCCCCGTAGCGGATCGTGAGTCACTTCAGTACGTCCAAGTGCCACGATCGGCGGCCGTCGGACAGCGCCCGCCCGACGGCTGTCTCAGCCCCGGCTGCCTTCACCACGGGGACCGGCTTCGGCGTCACCGAGCACTGGCCGGAGCTGCCAGACCTACCGGAGCTGCCAGACCTGCCAGACCTGCCGGATCAGCCGGATCAGCCGGATCAGCCGGATCAGCCGGATCAAGGGAGCGGCGTGCCCCCGGTGGCGTTCATGATCTCCGCGGTGATGAAGCTCGCGTGCTCCGAGGCCAGGAACACATACGCGGGCGCCATCTCGGCGGGCTGGGCAGGACGGCCCATCGGCGCCTGTTTGCCGAACTCCGCGGTGTCCGGCAGGGTCGCCGGGATCAACGGCGTCCACACCGGTCCCGGAGCGACAGCGTTGACGCGGATGCCGTTCTCGACCAGCATCTGCGCGAGGCCCTGGGTGAAGGTCACGATGGCGCCCTTGGTCATGGCGTAGTCGAGCAGATGCGGGCTCGGCTTGTAGGCCTGTACCGAGGTGGTGTTGATGATGGAGCCGCCCGCCGGGATGTGCGGCACCGCCATCTTGCACAGCCAGAACATGCCGTACAGGTTCGTGCGCACCACCCGGTCGAACTGCTCCGTGGTGATGTCCCCGATGCCCTCGGGCTGCGACATCTGATAGGCCGCGTTGTTCACCAGCACGTCGATGCGCCCGAACTCCGCCACGGCCCGCTCGACGAGGCGCCGGCACTGCTCCTCTTCCCGGATGTCGCACGGCACGGCGAGCCCTCGGCGCCCCGCTTCCTCGATCAGGCCGACCGTCTCCCGGGCGTCCTCGGCCTCGACGGGCAAATGGGTGAACAGGACGTCGGCACCCTCGCGTGCGTAGGCGAGCGCGACGGCCCTGCCGATACCGGAGTCACCGCCGGTCACGACCGCCACCCGGTTCTCCAGCAGTCCCCTCCCCCGATAGGAGTCCTCACCGTGGTCGGGCGGCGGGTCCATCGGCCCGGTCCAACCGGGCGGCTCCTGGTCCTGCTGGGCGAACTCCGGCTGCGGATGTTTGGTCGTGGGGTCCTGCGGGACGTCGCCCATCAGTAGTGTCCGTTCCTCGGCTGTACGGGTTGCAGCTCGCGCCGCACCTGCCGGAGACGCCCCCATGTCGTCACTCTCGGTGATCGAACTATGTGTACGCACGCCTCCGCAGCACCGAGTGTCCCGTGATCCCGGGCCCACACATGCGCGACGAGGTAATCGCGCATGGGACCGCCGCACCGCCCCCGACATGAATGTGGAAGCGGTGCGGCATGGCCTCCGCGTGGCGTCCGCAGAGCGCGGCAGCGACAGGGATCAGGAGAAGCGGCGTACGAACACGTCCGACTTGCCGTTGGTGTCGCCGGGCACGATGTCGTCGGCCGTGGACTGGAAGACCACGTCACGCCCGCCGGCGCTGACGGCGTCGACTCCGGCCGAGGCCGGCTGGTACGAGACGATCTCGTCGGTGCCCGCCGTCAGGTCACGCAGCTTGAGCGACGGCCCGGCCGTGTCGTTCGGGGCGTACAGCAGATGGTTGCCGGTGGGGTCGATGGCCAGGCCCTTGACGTTCGGCACCAGTCGGGCCGTTCCCGTGCTCACGTCGTGGACGTAGGTGTCGGTGCCCGAGAGGTAGACGACCTTGCTGCCGTCCTCGCTGATCTGGACGATCGTCGCCTCCTTCGCCGCTCCCTCGATCGGGCCGGAGGTGGAGCCGTGGTCCCGGTCCCACAGGAAGACGTCCTTGGTCTTGCCGTTCTGGTACGCGACGAAGCGGCCGTCACCGCTGATGGACGGCCGGGACGGCGCGGTGTGGTCGAACCAGGCGAGTTCCTGCTTGGTGTTGGCGTGCCAGTCCCATACGTCGATGCGCTGGCTGGTGGAGGGCCTGCCGATGGTGGCGACATTGGCGACGTAGCGGCCGTCGCCGCTGAGCGACGGCTGACTACAGTTGAGGGCGTCGCAGTTGAGCCCGATCGAACTGCCCGCGGTCCACTGAGCCAGCTTGACCTTGGTGTCCCTGAACAGCAGCACCCAGTAGGCGGCGTACTCCCCGTCACCGCTGATCATCGGAGAGGCGATCGGGTGGCTGCCCACGGACTTGAGCTGTCCCGACGGCTCGTCGCGCAGATACACTCTCTCGCTTCCGGCAGCGTTGCCGGGCGCGATGTTCGTCGCCGAGGACGAGAAGACGATACGGCGTCCGTCGGTCGTGATCGCGCCACCGGTGGAATGGCCGTCGGACTGAGTGCCGTCGGCCGCGACACTGATCCTCTCGACTCCGACTTCGGTTCCGGCTCCGGCTCCGGCTCCGGCTGTACGCGCAACGCCCGCAGGATCGGCCGAGGCTACTCCGGGCAGCGCCGTGGTGACCGCGCACACCACGAACGCCGCCCCCAGTACACCTCGCACGCGTCTGGTGTTCCGGTCGGTGTTTCCCCCCAGTCAGGAAGAGATCTCACCCCCGGCTCCCCGCCGGAGGGCCTCCAGCATGCAACCGCAGCGGCGCTGAGCGGTCAATGCGGCACATGACATGTGAGAGGAGTCGTTTCGGTCATAGGGGGACGCGTCCCGAACACCGCTCGTCCCGAACAACCCGGCCCCCGGGAGACGCGAAGCTCTGAGGCCCATGAGCAGCCAGGGCGGCAGCAGTCCTGTAAGCCTTCTATACGTCCGCACAGTCGCCGATAGCCATCCATTTGCCGCACACCCTTCGCAACACACTGATGCAAGTGGCTTCAACGGCCGCCCCGACTGCCCCTCCAAAGGCAATCCCTGCTGCTTTACCCCACTGACCGTCCAGACCCAGGTGCACGCCAAGCGTCAGCGTTTGGTCTTCGAAGACCAGCGGTGAAGCATCATGGAAAGCAGTACTGCGCCGCTGACGAGCGCCAGAATCCCGGCTCCCAACAGCGCGTAGTTGCTGCCTCGCACCCCTAAGATCACACACAAAGCCCCAAAAGCCATCCCCAAAGCTACGATTATGGTGAATTTGGTTTCAGGCTTGGTTGGCATCGCCCCTCCTTGCGGTGGCCTTCCGGGAAGCGTCCGATGCATGCTGCCCGGAAGGCCATTGTCTGCTCTCAGTAAGATTGCGTTCGATATGGTTCCTTGTATGTCACCCGTAGGACATTATGTCCGCGTTCATGTAGGCCGCTCCTGCGCCTACGGCACAGGACAAGGTTCCAGCGGCTACCGTGCCGGGCGTGCCAAAGAATCCGGTCGCCGCTGTGAGAACGCCGGACTCACCTGCTGCCCCGATGCCGGCCAAGCAGCCTGAGACTCCGGTTACTACCTTCTCCCCGATGTCGAGGACGTCGGAGAAGCTGAACAGTCCACTCGGGTCGATGCGGTTGACGGGGTCGCCTTCGGCGTAGAGATAGGGGTTCTTCTCCTGGCCGGAGGGGTCGGGCTGAGTGAAGCGGGTCATGTGCGGGTCGTAGTAGCGGGCCTTGAAGTGGTAGAGGCCGGTGGG